>CBDCVG010000110.1:0-59863 GCA_965222765.1 Caldora sp. | reverse complement strand
AGGTCGAGTCAAATGCAATTGTCTAGATTTTTATGAGCGATACTTAAGCTAGTGTATCTATAAGAGTCATGCGGAAACCAATCTTGACTATTTTCTACCAATTCAACCCTTGGCAAAGTAGCATTGGTGGAATTCAGACAATCATACGCTCCTTTATAAAATACTCTCCCGAAGAGTTTGAAGTAAGGTTGGTAGGAACACAAGCAGATTCATCACACCCTCTAGGTGAATGGCAAGATGCTGAAGTTGCAGGCAAGGTGATTCGTTTTATGCCTGTGTTGAACTTACCAAATGATAATATTAGGCATTTAGTACCTACTACTGTTAAATATACAGCGGCTCTCTGGGGACGTTGCCTGAATTCCGATTTTATGCACTTTCACAGACTAGAACCGACCCTAGCTACTCTTAAATGGTCTGGAGAGAAAACACTCTTTGTACACAACGATATTCGGATGCAAATTGACTCTTCAGGCAAGAAAGAGGCCATCCTGTGGCAACGTTTACCGGCAGTTTATTTAGCTCTCGAACGCTTGCTAGTTGGTCAGTTTAGCCAAATCTTATCTTGTAACACTGAATCGCTGGAACATTACCGGCAACGTTACCCGGAAATAGCTGACCGAGTTTCCTACATCAAAAATACAGTAGATAATGAGATTTGTTATCCATTGACTAGGGAAGAACGAGAACAAGGTAGGCGCAGTTTGGCAGAGCAAATGAGTTTAGCCGCAGATACCCGTTTTGTGTTATTTGCTGGTCGCCTACATGCCCAAAAAGACCCGCTCTTACTAGTACGCTCTATCGCTGCCATTAATGAACCTAATGTTCATTTACTCATAGCAGGTGATGGAGATTTACGTGGTGAGCTTTGTGCGGAAATTGACAGTTTGGGATTGTCTGGACAGGTAACATTATTGGGCTCATTAGTTCAAAAAGAACTTGCCCAATTAATGCGTACCTGTAATGCTTTTGTACTGGTCAGTGCTTACGAAGGTCTACCTGTAGTTGTGCTTGAAGCACTTGCCTGCGGTACACCAATAGTAACAACCCGCTGTGGTGAAACTCCCAACTTGCTTGATTCTCAAAGTGGGGTTGTTTGTCAAGAGCGTACACCCGCAGCTATTGCTGAGGCTCTACGTCAAGTGTTGCAGCACCCGGAAGATTACCCCATTGAAGCTTGTGTTCGAGCAGCGGAACCCTACAGTGCTAGTCATGTAGTTGGTAATATTTATGCTGATATGTGGGAACAATGGCAACAGAAAAATCATCTGTCTAATGCTCCAAATTGTCCTACTACTTTAAGGAGTACAATCTCTCATAATGTTCATCTATTAAAGTAAAGATAAAGCAAAGAGAATATTAAGCCAAAATCATACCATTTTTGAGATTGGCAATGTTAACAATTTGACTGTGTGGGAGTTAATCAAGCCTCAACATGCTCTAACTATGGTGAGATAAATTTCACATTTTTTTCACACTATGGTGAGATAATAAGAATTGAGATAAGCTTATACACTGTGGACAGTTATCTGAAGATACTAGAAAATTTCATGTATATTTTTTATATAGATTTAATTAGTAATTTTTTTAATATTTGTTGAGTTTGTCTTATTCTCCAAAAACGACTGTCAAACATTGAACAACTTACCAGGGTGGCGTTATGAAAATAGCAGTAATTGGTGCAAAAGGGTTACCCGCCAAACAGGGGGGGATCGAGCACCACTGCGAAGAACTATACTCCCGCATCGTCCAAAAAGGTCATTCGGTGGATTTGTTTGCTCGCTCCTCTTACACTGGGTCTATTGCGATCGATAAGTATAGTATTAAGGGAGTTAGAGTCATTTCTTTACCTTGTTTGCAGGTAAAAGGAATGGATGCGCTGCTGAGTTCTGCCCTTGGTGCGATCGCCTCCACTGGAGCAAGTTATGATGTTATTCACTTCCACGCTCTAGGTCCGGCCCTCTTCACCTGGCTGACAAAAGCTGCAACTTCCTCCAAAATAGTTGTCACCTGCCATGGCTTGGATTGGCGTCGGGCCAAATGGTCTAAAGCTTCTAGTGAACTAATCCATCTCGGAGAGCGAGCAGCAGTACGTTTTGCTGATGAGATGATTGTTGTTTCTAAGGAACTGAATTCTTACTTTAAACAAACCTACAGCATTAACACCCAATATATCCCCAATGCCCCCTCAGACTTTGGAGAATCAGATCCTGACTTTCAATATGGCAGCTCACTAGGCTTGAGCTCAGGTAAATATATAGTATTCATGGGCAGGCTTGTACCGGAAAAGCTTCCCGATGTACTCATTAAGGCTTTTCAAACTCTTAAGCCAAAAGGCTTTAAGCTAGTTTTAGTTGGGGGAACCAGTGATACGGGGGAGTATACCTCCGAGTTGATGGAGCTAGCTGCCGACAGTCCAGATGTTGTATTCACCGATGAACTCAACGGACCTCGTCTAGCAGAAATTCTACGACACGCCAAATTATTTGTCCTGCCTTCGGAATTAGAAGGATTACCACTGGCATTACTGGAAGCGATGCAGGAGGGAATTCCTGTACTGGCAAGCAACATTCCAGTGCATCGGCAACTCATAGGTAAGCAAAGGGGAATGCTCTTCCCAGTGGGAGATGTAAAAGCTTGTGTGCAATCCCTTGATTGGGCAATCCATCATCCTCAAGAATTGGCAGTTATGGCAAAGGAGGCACAAGAGTACATCAAGACATACTATAACTGGGATGATATTGCAAGCAGGACATTGAAAGTGTATGATCAACTCTTCCAACCAGCCCCTAAACCAGAAAAGGATCCCTTAATTTCGGCCAAGAGTCCTTGGCACTCTTTGTCAGGAATATTGTCCTTGCCTAATCGTGCCCGACAGCGTATAAATAAGATTTTAGCGTATAAATAAGATTTTACTGTCACCCTTTACTCACAATTGGCACAACAACATGACCAACAAAGAGCAAAGTAAAAGGTCGGTGTCGGATTTTTTCCAGCAGCCTTGAGTGCAAAAAAACGATGGAATCTCAACAGCACGTAGAAGATATCGATTTTCAAAAATACTGGCTAATTCTCAGACGGCGTTGGCTACCCGGTACGATGGTCTTTGTCCTGGCGGTTATGCTAGCAACTACCGCTGCCTTCTTGAAAAAACCTAGCTATACAGCTCAAGGGAAACTGTTGTTGAAGAAAAGAATTTTGTCTAGCCTTGGAACTGAGGCGGGAGAGCAAATTGGTGAGCTAGAAGCTCTTAATAACTTCATCAATACTCCTCTGGATACAGAAGCTCAAGTTATTACTTCTAGACCTCTGATTGAAGAGACTATAAAGCAACTGGAGCTAAAAAACCAAGCAGGTGAATCAGTTAAACCAGGATACATCCTGGGAGGACTGACGGTAGAAGGGATCAAAGGAACAGATGTGTTGGAGCTTTCCTTTGAAAGTCCCGATTCTGAGGATGCGGCTGCGGTAGTTAACCAACTGATGAAGGTCTATTTACAGAACAATGTACTCACTAACCGAGCTGAGGCAGTAGCAGCGCGGGAATTTATTGCCCAGCAACTACCTAAAACTCAGGAGACTTTGCGTCAAGCAGAATCAGCCTTACGCCGTTTTAAAGAGCAGAACAACATTGTTTCTCTAGAAGAAGAAGCCAGCTTTGCTGTAGAAAATATCGCCGAGTTGGATCGGAAAATCTCCCAGACTCAGTCTGAAATGGAGGATGCTGCTGCTCGTTCTACAGCACTTCAAGGTAAGCTTGGTCTAAATGCACAGCAAGCCTTAGCTATAAGTTCCCTGAGTCAGTCTCGTGCAGTTCAGCAGGTACTCTTAGAAGTAGAGCAAATACAAGAGCAGCTGAATGTTCAACGGACTCGCTATGAGGAAAAACACCCCGTAATCGTTAATCTGAGGGATAGGAAAGCTGCCCGAGAAGCACTATTAGGAGAGCGGGTAGAACAGGTGCTGGGCTTTGGGCAACTAATACCTGGGGAGAGCTTGCAGATGGGGGATCTCGAACAAAGCATGACGGAAGCTCTGGTAAATGCGGAGGTAGAACGTCTAGGTTTAGCTAATCGAGTGGCGGCTCTGGATAGGGCTAAGTTTACCAACCAGCAAAGGGCAAATATTTTACCCAGATTGCAAGAGGGACTCCGGGATCTACAACGGAAACTAGAAGCAGCTCAATCTACCTATGAAATTCTCTTAAAAAATTACCAAGAAGTACAGATTGCGGAAAATCAAAATGTAGGTAACGCTCGTATAATTGCCTACGCTCAGGTTCCAGAAGTACCTGTTGGTCCGAAAAGAAAGCTAATTATCGCTGCAGGCGTTATAGTGGGTAGCCTGCTGTATATCGTCACAGTTTTCGTACTCGACTTGATGGATCCATCCATTAAAACAGCCAAAGAAGTTCGGCGGTTATTTAACTACACTTGGTTAGGGATGATTCCTGACTCGAGGAAAAAAGGTCTTTTTGGTAGAAGAAAATCAGAAGAGCTGATACCACAGCTTCCTGTTAGAGATGCTCCCCATGCAGTAATCAGTGAAGCTTACAGAATGCTGGAAGCTAACCTGAAATTCCTGAGTCCTGATAAAGAGTTGAAGGTAATTGTGGTTACTAGCTCGGTTTCTAAAGAGGGCAAATCTACAGTCTCTGCCAATTTAGCGATCGCCATGGCTCAATTAGGAAGACGGGTATTGCTAATTGATGCCGATCTACGCCATCCCTTACAACATCATATCTGGGGTTTAGTTAATACCCAAGGACTCAGCGAGGTTATTGTCAATCAAGCTGAATTTGAGAGTGCTGTCAAAGAAGTAATGGATAACTTAGATGTCCTTCCTTCTGGAGTAATACCACCTAACTCCTTAGCTTTGCTCAACTCCAAACGTATGGCTTCTTTAATTAAAGAGTTTTCCCAGACTTATGATTTTGTGATTTTTGATACTCCTCCTCTGGTACTGACAGCTGATGCTATTACTTTGGGTAAAATGACAGATGGTATTTTATTGCTATCTCGACCAGGAGTCATCGACAGAGTTAGTGCTACTGCTTCTAAGGAATTTTTAGTGAGATCAGGTCAAAAAGTTTTAGGTCTCGTAGTTAATGGCATCAGTGCCGAAGGGGAACCTGATAGTTATTTCCATCATGCAAAAACCTACTATAAGGAGGAGTTAGTAACCTTGAAATGATCCTAATCTAGTACTTGATAAAGCTTAGGTGATTTCCTAGAAAGAATGTCCTCTTTGTAGGGTGTGTTAGCGAAGCATAACGCACCGTTCGCCAGGTACTTTCATTTTCAGATATCACCTTAAATTGAGGGTTGAGATAGACATACCAGACGCGGAAACACACCGGACGCGGAGAGAGAGTTTATCTATCATTTTTGAAACCGATATAGGTTGATAGTTCAATGTTTAGCCGACGGAGTTTTTGGGGAATTCATCTATCAGTTTCTGTAGCTATTGTTTTAGGAGCCATACTTCCTCCGTTACCTGCAATGGCACAACTTCCAAAATTCGAGGAAGTAGATGAGCAATTCCCTAGTTTTGAGGAGACTGTTAGGCAATTTCCCACTACCGGGAATACAGAATTTACCTATCTTTTAGGACCAGGAGACGAAATCCAGATCACTGTATTCGACCATGAAGAGTTTAATGGACGGAAGGTAGTTCTGCCAGATGGCACAATTACACTACCCTTGATTGGTAGAGTTAGGGCAGCAGATCGCACAATCCCTGAACTAATAAATGACTTGGAAACACGTCTAGACTCTTGGATCAAACGTCGTCCTACTGTAACAATCAGTCTTGCTAAAACTCGACCTTTGCTGATTAATGTAGCCGGAGAAGTACAACGTCCTGGTCCTGTCCAGTTAAGTAGCGAAACTCTATTTGGCAATAATTTTAACACTGACAATTTTACCGTCCGATCACCGACAGTGAATGGGGCAATCGTAGCAGCAGGAGGAGTAACTAAAAATGCAGACATTCGCCAGGTTGTCCTCAAACGCTATAGTCCCACAGGAAATTCTCCGACGGTTACCATTAATCTCTGGGATGTCCTTTCATCAGGAAATGCTCCCCGTGACTTACTCTTACAAGATGGAGACTCGATCTTTATTCCTCCTTTAGCAGAAGGTGAGACCCTCAACCGCAGATTATTGACAAGATCGAGTTTTGCCCCCACAACGGTGCGAGTCCGGGTTGTTGGGGAAGTCAAAAAGCCAGGAGAGTTAGAGGTTCCTCCCAATAGTTCTCTTTCCAGTGCCGTAGCGATCGCAGGAGGACCAACAGATAAAGCCGAACTTGGGGAAGTGCTATTTGTCCGCTTGCATGAAGATGGCACCGTTGAAGAGGAGTTCGTAGATCTGAGTAATATGACTGATACCTACCAAGTCGAAGAAGGAGATGTAATTCTTGTACCGAAGACAAATACTTACAACATACTGGATTTAGCTACCGATGTTGGTGGTCCCTTAAATTTCTTGGCCAATTTTCTCAGATTATTCACTGATTAGTCATTAGTCATTGGTTATTAGTCATTGGTCATTGGTCATTGGTCATTGGTCATTGATCATGACTTATTACTTATTACTTATTACTTATTACTTATGAATGGTCATCCTTTAGTTAGCATCGCTATCAATAACTATAACTATGGACGTTTCTTGCGACAAGCTATTGATAGTGCTCTAAATCAAACCTACTCTCCTGTCGAAGTGATTGTGGTGGATGATGGTTCCACCGACAACTCACGAGAGATTATCGCTAGTTATGGGGATAAAATCATTCCAGTCCTCAAACCGAATGGAGGACAAGCCTCAGCATTTAACTCAGGCTTTGCTGCTAGTCAAGGTGAAATTATTTGCTTTTTGGACTCTGACGACATGTGCCTACCAGAAAAGGTAGCAGAGATTGTAGCGGCATTTAGCGATCGCAAAGATGTAGGTTGGTGTTTTCATCCCCTCCAACAAGTAGATCAAAACGGCAAGCCATTGCCTGGGCAAAACTATCATCAAGGGACAATCAAGGAGTATGATTTGAGAGCTCACATTAGAGGGGGTAAACTCAAAGATAAATTAGGTTCTCTTCCCTCTACCTCCGGTTTGAGCTTTACTCGTTCCCACCTGCAACAAATTTTGCCCATGCCTGAAGCCAAAAGGATTGGTTTAAATGATGGCTACTTAGAATTTACTTCCATTGCTCTGAATCCAGGTTTGATTTTAGATAAAAAATTAGGACTGTATCGGATACATGGTGCTAATGCCTACGTCAGGAGTAAAAATAAATACAAGGTAATGGCTAGGGTATCGCTCCAAACAGGGTATTGGATGCGAGTTAAATTTCCTTTTTTATCTAGATTTAGTAATAAAGTATTTGCCGAAGGTCTAGGTCATTTTTGGCGTAGTGGTGGTGTAGAACCAGAATATCAAGAATTTGTAGACCAACATCTAGCTTCCGTTACCCTCCCAGAGAAACTGGAGATTAATGCTAGAGCTCTTTACCACTGCTTCAAGTCATGAACCAATTTCTCAAGTGGGCTGAACCCAAGTTTGCCATTTTAGCAGTGGTACTTTTCACTGGGGCTTTAGGTATAGCCAGTTATAGCAATCCCTCGTTTCAAATTGCCAGAGGCATTGGGGGTGCTGTTGGTGGCTATACTCCTTCGCCAGTTGAGCCACTAATCAAACTGCTCAGATATGGGATTTATTTAGCTACCGTTTTGCTGCTTATTGCCCGGTTTAAAAGCGTGGTTCGTCCAGTAGCCAGAGACCCCTTTTTATGGGGATTAGTGGGACTTGTGGTCATTTCCTTTATTTGGTCAGATTTTCCCAGCATATCCCAAAAAGAGGGCATGCTCACCTTAATGAACACCTTATTCGGGGTCTACTTAGCTTCTCGTTATAGCTTGAAAGAGCAACTAAAGATTGTGGCATGGGGAGCTGGGATAACTGCAGTCTTTAGCTTTTTGTATACTCTCGCCTTTCCAGGCTCAGGAATCGAGCAAGGCATTCATGCAGGAGCATGGCGGGGGCCTCTGATGCAGAAAAACCTTTTTTCTCGCTTAGTGGCTATGTGTGCGCTGCCGTTGTTACTAGTTGCTTTTAAATATGGTAAGCAACGTGTTTGGCTCTGGGGAGTTTTTGGTGTGGCATTTGGTTTGATTATCCTCAGTACCTCCAAAACTGCCCTGGTGATCTTTCTTACCCTCTTGATGCTTGTACCCCTCTATAGAGCTTTACAGTCAAGCAATTCAGCGATGGTTCCTTTGGTAATTGTCTTGATTTTAATGGCTGCCAGTGGAGCTACTTGGCTAGTAACTAATTGGGCATCTTTTCTAGCTAGTTTGGGTAAAGATGCTACCCTTACCGGACGTACCTATATTTGGGAATTTGTCATGGATAGTATCCAGCAGCGTCCCTGGTTTGGCTATGGATATTACGGTTTCTGGCAACCTGGGGGAGAAGGAGAGAATGTGAAGTATTATGTCCGTTTGACTTTAACTCAGGCTCACAACGGCTATTTAGACACTGCAGTGCAACTGGGTTTATTTGGATTTTCGTTTTTTATTCTTAGTCTGATAACTTCCTACATCCGGGCAATAATTTGGGCTCGTTTAGATCGAAGCGTAGAACATCTATGGCCAATTATGTACGTAACATTCTTATTTATGTATAACCAAACCGAGTCCACTATTATCGAGACTAACTCAATTTTTTGGATACTTTATGTGTCAATTACCCTCTCCATGAAGTATGTAGCGGTGCAGCATCAAACCTTAGCTGCTGAAGAAGAATACAAACAGTTAGGTTTACTTGAGCAGAACTAAATATGCCTGATATCGCAATTTTCCTTACTTATCTTGAGGGTGGTGGAGTTGAGAGAGTATTAGTAAACTTAATCCGTGGTTTTGTCCAACAGGGATTAAGTATAGATTTAGTCTTAGTTAAAGCCAAAGGTCCTTTCCTCTCTTTGATCCCACCAGAGGTACGCATCATAGATTTGGGTGTTAATCGACTAGTTCTGAGTATCCCTGGGTTAGTCAAGTATCTACGAGAGAATAAACCCAAAGCCCTTCTGTCTGCAATGCAGGACATTAACTTAGTTGCTCTTTGGGCACGGAGGCTAGCTGGGGTATCCACCCGAGTAGTAGTGAGTGTACACAATACCATTTCCCAGGAATCGCAAAACTCGACTCAGCTCAAAAGACGAATTGCTCCTTACTTAGCACGCTGGTTCTACCCCTGGGCAAATGCAGTAGTTACTGTTTCCCAAGGAGCAGCTGAGGATTTTGAGCATCTTGGCTTGTCCTCAGAATATTTGAAAGTAATCTATAATCCAGTAGTTACCCCAGAACTGTTTCAAAAAGCTCTTGAACCCCTTGAACACTCTTGGTTTAAGTCTGGTTCACCTCCAGTAATTTTAGCAGTAGGACGCCTAGAAGCTCAGAAAGACTTTCCGACTCTAATTAAGGCTTTTGCTGAAGTTAGGCAACACCGTCCCGCCAAATTAATGATTTTGGGTGAAGGGCAAGATAGACCAGCTCTCGAAGCTTTAGTGCAAGAATTAGGTTTAGAGTTAGACATAGCTTTACCTGGGTTTGTAGATAATCCTTATGCTTATATGGCTAGGGCCGCTGTATTTGTGCTTTCTTCCTTATTTGAAGGACTACCCACTGTCCTCATTGAGGCAATGGCAGGAGGGGCAGCAGTTGTATCTACTGATTGTAAGAGTGGACCAGCAGAAATTTTAGAGCAAGGGAAGTATGGAAAACTAGTACCTGTAGGGGATATCAAGGGTATTGCAGAAGCAATCATTAGTACCTTAGAGGAACCTCAAGAGCTAAGTTTGCTCAAGCAGAAGGCTGCGGAGTTTTCATTGGAAAAGGCAGTAAATCAGTATCTAGAAGTATTACAGATTGGTTAGTATTACCCAATTTTTTTTGAATATCCCATTTTCCCAGAAATACTCTCTCCCCTAGGTAAGTCAATAGAACAGAGAAATAAAATGGACAAACACAGTACAGTACTGATTTTAATCAATTGGGTACAAGGTAACAGAGAATGGTCTGTCCGTAAGGTTTTTGAGAATAGATTTAACAAGGTTGATCTCCTAGGGGTCAATATGCATACAAGTGCTTCCAACCGACTACAGACTATTCTCAATGAATGGCCTTCCTATTTTAAGCTGGCTTGGCTGGGCTTTTTGCGGGGCAAAAAATATGATGTTTTTATTGACTATACATGTATTGCCGGTCTGTTTTTGGGGATTTTTTACAGTTTAGTTCCTTTTATTAATCGACCCAAAATTATTCTACTTAAATTTGTTTATATTGAACGTCATAAAAAGCTTTACGGTAAGTTAAGATATCTGTTTTTCCGTTGGGGACTTACTTCCGTTGATCTAGCTATCTGTTCCTCCCGTGCAGAAGCACAAAGGCATCCACAGTATTTTAACAGTGATCCGAAGAAGTTTGTCTTTATCCCCTTTGGGATAGATTCATCAATGGTGGAACAGTTCCGCGTGACAGCAGATGCTGAAGGAAAATATATTTTTGCAGCTGGCTTTAGCAATCGGGATTATCCCACCTTTATTAATGCTGTCAGCAGTGTAGACATGCCAGTTGTTATTGTTGCTAAAAAATATAACTTGGGTGGCTGTCAAATTCCTCCTCATGTTCAAGTTTTTTATGATATTTCTCGTCAAGAGTACTACGATAAGCTTCAAAATGCTGCATTTGTGGTCATTCCCATCAATGATCCTACCGTTTCTGCAGGGCAACTATTAGCACTCGAAGCAATGTACTTTGGCAAACCCGTAATTGCCACAAAAACCCAAGGACTTATCGATTATATAGAAGACGGTTATTCCGGTTTATTGGTAACTCCTAGTAATGTTGAATCCATGCGAAAGGCTATTCTGGAGTTAAAAAATAATCCGCATCGTGCTCGGAATATCAGTACTACAGGTCAAGCTGTCGTTAAAAATAAGTTAAATGTAGAAAATTTTGCCAATAGTTTGGCAGATTATGCAATTGATGTAATTGAACAAAATTGAAAGGGTTCATTTTTTTGAGTTACGTTGAAATATTAATACTTTTGAACTACCTATTTTTTGACTTTTAGTAATATTTTGATGTATTATTATTTTGCAATAGATTATCTATTATATTACCTCGCCATACAGTTAACAAATCTTTTGTTTGACTTTTAGGAGTAGATTATGAAATTAATTACCCAGGATATAATTCAAAATCTTAAGTATGTAAAGGTGTCAAATACCAACCTTGACTTGAGTCATTTTCCTAATTTTATGATTGTAGGTCCTCAAAGGACAGGTACGACCTGGCTCTACTGGAGTTTAAGGCAGCATCCCCAGGTATTTTTTGCTAGGCCCAAAGAATTATTCTATTTCAACTTTCTAGATATGCCGGAATTTCCGATGTATCGTTCGAGTGAACTGAGTTGGTATTTAAAGTTTTTTGATGAGTCTCCAGTAAAATTTATGTTAAAAAACTTAACTACATTAAAAAATCATGGAGAGTTTTATCGCCCAAGAATCAGAGGAGAAGCAACAGCAACTTATGCGGCAATGAAAATAGATCTGGTTAAAGAGGTAGTTACACTCAACCCTGATATCAAGATTATTTTAATGATTAGGAACCCTATCCACAGAGCTTGGTCTCATGCAAAAAAAGATTTATTAAAAGAAGCAGGCAAAAAATTCTCAGAGGTGTCAGAACAAGAATTTGAGAATTTTTTTAATGACCCATACCAACTGGCTTGTAGCCGATATACAGAAATGATTGACAAATGGTCTTCTTGTCTTAAAGAAGGAAACTTATTTGTTGGTTTTTATGATGATATACAAGAAGCACCAGAAAAATTATTGATGCGGACTTTTGAATTTTTAGGAGTTCGTAATCAAGCTAAATATTACAGGTTGGCGCAAACTATTGTCAACCCCACAGAAGTAATGGACATACCTGATAAATATCAAAAAATGCTCGAAGATATTTTTCAAGATGAAATTACTAAACTTAAGCAAACTTTTGGTTTTTCTTGGTAAATTATTTTTTTTGATATTGTTGAGAGGAAATCAAGATGGATACTAAACAAACTCTGAAAAATGTAATAAAACCGATTTATGAAATCCTAAGAAAAGTATTGCCCAGCCTCTATTATTTTATTCAATACTCTCGGGCAGCTAGCCGAATGGGTAATCTTGCCAAGGAAAAGGATGAACTTTTTAATAAACTAATAGCAGGAAGTAGCAAAAAGAAATGTCTGCAAATTGGCGTCAAAGAAGACATCGGGGCTAAATTTGGCTCTAATTGGGTAAGTGTAGATCGCTTTGATATGCGAGATTTTATTGACTTCCATTACGATATACATGACCTAAAATTTGTAGATTCAGAATTTGACGTAGTTGTTTGTATCTCTATTTTGGAACATATTCCTTATCCAGAAACAGCTATTAAAGAACTACACAGAGTGCTCAAACCTGGTGGAGAAATTTGGGTACAACTACCATTTCATTTTCCCTACCATGAAGCACCAAAAGATTATTGGAGAGCTAGTCCTGATGGATTGAGGATATGGATGAAGGATTTTAAGGAAATTTTATGTGGTTCATTTTTATGTACCAGAACTTCTTTGCTAACCAGTACGTTTTTTTATGGAACTAAGACTGAAGAATAAACAATTAAGGCTCTTAACAATAAAATTATCCTTTTAAAAGGGCTAAGTAAAACCATGAATAAAAAGGTTTATTTGGCATATATAATTAGTTATATGCCTGCAAATTTTTTAAGAATATTATTATATAGAATGTTCTTAAATTACAAAATTTCTTCGTCATCCAGAATTGGTATGTTTACGGTGATAACCGTAGATGAAGCTACTATTACCGATAGTAATATTGGCAAATTTAATCGTTTCTCTGGACCATATACTTTGGAAATTGGAGAAGGTAGTAGTATTGGAGATAAAAATGATTTTGTTTGCGGTGAATGGGTGCTGCGATTTAAAGATGATGGTTATTTAAGAAGCTGTAAGTTAGGCAAGAATACAAAAGTAACTAACTCACATTTTATCGATGTCGTGGGAGGTTTTGAATTAGATGATAATTCTTGGATAGGAGGTCGTCAAAGCCAATTTTGGACTCATGGTCCCAATGCCTTTGACAGAGCTATTTCTATCGGTAAGGATTGTTATATTGCTTCTGGAGTTAAATTTGCTCCAGGTACATTAATTGGCAATAGTAATATTGTCGGTCTTGGTAGCATTGTTACTAAAAAGTTTAATGTTGAAAATACTTTAATCGTGGGAAACCCCGCCAAAGTTATCAAAGAAAATTATAATTGGCAAAAACTTTACCTCAACTCACACAAAGACTCTACTGCAAATCAAGCTTTAGATTAACTTTAACTCTTCGGCGGGAATTCCCACGCTATAGGCTTGTCCTTAGCATGGGATGAGAGCCGGACAAGGCGACGGGGTTCATCAAGGAGTTGGTAAAAATGCTGGATAACTTTAGGGCAGATGTTGAGCGTTATGTGGTGATGGAAGAACGAAGCTGGCTCTCTGCTATCTTAACCAGACAAGGATTATGGGCTTCAGCGGAATATCGGTTTAGCCATTGGATTTTTACTAAAATTCATCTACCTGTGATTCGGCAAATCTTGCTCCTATTCAGCTCGTTATTACATAAGCTTATTGAAATTACCACTGGTATTGATTTGCCTAGACAAACCTATATTGGTAAAGGTCTTTATATTCCTCACTTTGGCGGTATTTTCATCCATTACACTACCAAAATTGGTGAATACTGCACTTTGGGTCAAGATGTAACAATTGGGTTAGGTGGTAGAGGAGAGAATAAGGGTTGTCCTCAAATTGGTCATCGGGTTTGTATAGGAGCAGGAGCTCGAATTATTGGTTCTATCTCTATCCATGACGATGTAGCGATCGGAGCAAATGCTGTTGTCACTAAAGATTTACCCAATCATGCTGTTGCTGTAGGAATACCTGCTAAGATCATCAGCTATCAAGGTTCTCAGGGTTTGATTGTTTACCCAGAGCAATAAATTGATCTAATGAAAGCCATTTAATCTTCCTTCGACCCCTAACGTACTACATTTTGTCGTGCAGAATGTGGGATAGAAGATTAATGTCCGAGCCTTGTTACGATCAAAGATGGTTAGTTAATCTTGCTTAAACATTGGGTATGCCAACAACCTCCAATCCTTTACCAGATTCCCTTGCTCGCATTGTAGATCGCTTCAAGCGGCGGAAAGATCCCAAACAACGTTATGCACAGCTGTTATGGTATGCCAAGAAGCTCCAAGAGATGCCAGAAACGGATAAGATGTCAGAAAACAAAGTTCCTGGCTGTGTTTCTCAGGTGTTCATCACGGCTAATTTAGAAGATGGCAAGGTTTGGTATCAAGGAGATTCGGATGCGCAATTGGTAAAAGGGTTAGTAGCTCTGTTAATTGAAGGGCTAAACGGACTGACACCAGAAGAGATTGTGGAAATTACTCCCGATTTTATCCAAGAAACCGGTCTGAATGTCAGCTTAACCCCTTCCCGCGCCAATGGATTTTACAATATCTTTCAGACAATGAAGAAAAAGGCGCTGGGATATCAACTGGCAACAGCTGCGAAAACAACTACCCAATAAAAAAATATCCCATCCCTGGTGAAGCTGGGAGATGCGGAGATGGGGAGATGGGGAGATGGGGAGATAGGGAGATAGGGAGATAGGGAGATAGGGAGATAGGGAGATAGGGAGATAGGTGAGCTGCGGGAGCTGGGGGAGATAAAGAGACAATTCCCAATTCCCAATTCTCAATTCTCAATTCCCAATTCTCAATTCTCAATCTATTGATGAGAGAAAATCAGGGATTAATGGCTTGAGTAGACCAATTTTCTACCTCATCGAGTTGATAAAGCCAGCGGCTTTGGGGATTGTCTCTTAGATTTAGGTGCTCAACCCTTACAGGTTCGAGTAATACTAGACAAAAGTTAGGTAATGGCTTCTCTGGAGCTGGAGGTGATAGGAAAAAAGCACTATCATCTTTGTCTTTAACTTCACCTGGGTGAGGCCAAGTGAATTGTAACCGAGCAGAGTCAGAAAGGTTCTGCCAAGTCGTTTTACGAGCATTTTGCCATGTTTGGTTAGGATCATCTGCCCCCACCAGCATTAACTTGCCAGCCAAACGAAATTGCTCGCGGCTCTCCGGAAAATACCAGCAAGCCTCCCCCCAAGACTGGTGTTGAATTTGCTCAACCTTCTGACTACGGGAATCAGTAATAAATTTTAGTTGGTTGGTGTCATCTAAAAATCCCCGAAATACAACAGTGCGGTTGGCTGGATAGCCATTGGCAGCTACTGTTGCTAATTGGAAGTAGCGGGAATAAGGCAGATTACTGTTTTTGTCAAGAGCACGAGTCAGTAATATTCGCCAGGGAGCAATAGTCATGTTTTAATTGAATTAGGGATAGTTAGACGAGGTGCTCCACCGCCCCGGAACGACAATTACATTAATATAATATCCAAAGATGGAAGCATTGCTAATAGTATTGTAAAGTTATATAGGCATCAATAACTTATTCAAGAAATTTTTTTATCTAACGCTATTACGTAAGAATAATTTAAAAATCATGAACAAATATGTAATTAGTCTGGGAATAGTTCTATTAAGCGGAACAAACGCTCTCGCGGTGGATTGTTCAACTGTCAGTATTGAGAGAGATGATCTTGACATGTATAGCTTGATTAATGGCTCTACTGCCCAGAGCATCTTAAATCAGGCTGAGCAAGGATTTAGTACTGTTGACCACACAGCCTCTATCCCCATGACTGTAGCTGACAAATTTGCTGATCCTGAAAGAGGCTCACCAGATTCGCGCCCAGATGACTCGGAGCCAGATGACTCGGAGTAAGTAAAAATTTAGAATTTAGAATTTAGAATTTAGAATGAGTAAGTTATTCTACATTCATTACTTCTTCGTGACTAGATTTTAGTCCTTCCTGTGAAAAGTAAGTTGAAAGGGCGGGATTCCTGCCTAAATTTTCAATGAGTAATTTACCAACTTATTTGAAGACTATTTATCAAACCGTTTCCAGTTTGCTGATTTGTAGTCCTTTATTAATCAGCTGTTCTAATTTTAATGATAGTACTAATGAAGTCTCTTTTGCAGCAGATATAGATGATCAAGGAGATGTTGAGATTATCTATTCTCCTCCCCAAGATGAAAGTCATGAAGAAATATACGATATTTTTCAAGAAACAGAGGAATTTGATTTCCTAGCAGAAGATCTCAATGAAGCGATCGCTTTACCGAGGGATATTCTTGTTAAGTTTGAAGAATGTGATGAAGAAAATGCCTTTTATGACCCGGAAACCGTGGAGATTTCCATGTGTTATGAATTAATTCAGAAGTATAAAGAAATCTTTGCTGATGATGCGGAATCTGATGATGAATATGTCACCGAAGTAATCGACGCGGCTCTATTTACATTTTATCATGAGTTGGGACATGCTTTGGTAGATCAGTTAGAGTTGCCGATTACAGGTAGTGAAGAAGATGCGGTAGATGAATTAGCGGCAATAATCTTACTGGAAGAGCAAGGAGAATTAGGAGAAGATTCTGCTTTAGCAGGAGCTTTCCAATTTGATGTGGATGCAGAAGAGGAAGCTGAACTTGAAGAACTACCCTATTGGGGTGAACATTCCCTCAGTGAGCAAAGATTTTACAATACTCTTTGTTTAGTTTATGGAAGTAATCCCCAAGAGTTTGATTTTTTAGTTGAAGATGGTGATTTGCCTGAAGAGAGAGCGGAAATTTGCGAGTCTGAGTATGAACGGAAGGTTGATAGTTGGGATACTTTGCTCTCTCCCTATTGGAAAGAGTAAGGGTTTGGGAATGTAGAATTTAGAATGAGGAATTGGGAATATAAACTCATTAGGACTTACGCACTCAAGTGTCATGCTGAGGTGATAGTGAAACATCTCAGCCGTCTGGAGATCCTTCGCTACCGCTCAGGATGACATAATTTCGTGACTGTGCGTAAGTCCTACTAATTAGGGTTTGCTGAATAAGTCGTAACTTTCGGGTTTGAATAGGTGTTAGGTGTTAGGTGGTAGGTGGTAGGTGGTAGGTGAGGTTGGAGGTGTTAGGTGTTAGGGATTTTCCACTTACGGTGCAAGGAAATTGAGCCAAAAGATACAAAAACCTTGCACCTGGCAAGGCATAAAATGCTTGAAAGCAAAGTATGGTATAGTTTCCACACTTTTACAGCAAGCCATAATTAGGGCTTGCTGAATAAGTCGTAATTTTCGGGTTGCCATAGGTGTTAGGTGTTATACCAAAAATTTAAAGTAGCGTCATACTTAAACGAAAAAAAGAATCTGGGATGGAATTTTTGAACTTTTATGTATGTCAGGACTACTAATTTTTGGTATTAGGTGTTAGGTTTTAGGTGATTCAAAGCCAAAAGAGTGATTTTTAGTTTCTCCAAGAGTAATAAGTGGCTTAGCAATGGAGTTTCCCAATCTAGTCGATGAAAAAGAAAAATTAGTCGATGCTTTAGTTCGTCGTGAAGGACTACTGTCAAGGGATGTCGGAACTATAGCATCACCCTATCGCATTGCGCCTCTTGGTGCTCATATTGACCACCAAGGAGGACCTGTTCTAGGTATGACGATCAATGCTTACACTATCATGGCTTATGTTCCTACTGATGATGGAACAATTCAACTGCGCAGTCACAATTATGCTGGTGCAGTAGCATGGAAATTGCCTCAAATTCCCAGAGTAACTAAGGGTTTTTGGGGAGATTACGCACAAGCAGCAGTTTTGGCATTGACAGAAAAATTCTCCCTTAGCCGTGGCATCAAAGGTATTCTTAAGGGTATGTTGCCGGGAGGTGGTTTAAGTTCTTCAGCATCCGTTATTCTTTGCTATTTGTCTGCCTTAGCTGAAGTTAATCAAATCAAGCTAACGCCGTGGGATTATGTAAAGCTCACCCAAACAGCAGAGAACAAATATATCGGTTTAAACAACGGCATACTCGATCAAACTAGCATTGTTTTTGGACAACGGCATCACCTACTATATATCGATACCAAAAAACCAAGTGTCTGTGCAGTTCCTACTTCACTGCAGGAAAACGACTATCGCCTCTTAATTGCCTATTCTGGTTATGCACGGCAGTTAACAGCAACAGGTTTTAATCAGCGGGTTCAAGAATGCCAGGAAGCAGCTAAGGAGCTGGGGGAGTTGGGGGAGCTGAGGAAGAGAGTAAGAGAGAATAGTGCTTATCCGAGGAGTATTGATGGGGAAGGTAGGGTTACAGCGAAAAAGCTTTCGGATATTTCCGAAGACGCTTTTCATTGCCACAAGCAAAAACTCTCACCCCAACTCTATCGGCGAGCCAGTCATTTTTTCACTGAGGTTCGACGGGTAAACCAAGGAATAGAGGCTTGGCGCAACGGACAATTAGCGGAATTTGGTCAGTTAATGAAGGAATCCTGCCAAAGTTCTATTGAACAGTATGAATGCGGTACTCCGATTATCCAAGAGTTGCAGCGGATTGTGAGTTCAGCAGAAGGAGTAATAGGTTCCCGGTTTAGCGGTGGTGGATTCGGAGGATGTGTAGTGGGTTTGGTTCATCCTTCCTATGCAGAAGGTGCTGTCGCTCAAATTAAGAATACCTACTTGAGCCGTCATCCAGAAGTTGCTGAACAAGCTTTGGTTTATTTAGCGGATTCGGTAGAGGGAATTTAGAATTTAGAATTTAGAATTTAGAATTTTCTCTTCTGAAGTTCCCTACTCCCTACTCCCTACTCCCTGTTGCCTGAGAAAGGAGACTCGGTGTTTATTCAGAGATGAGCTATTAGCCATTAGCCATTAGCCATTAACCATTAGCCATTAGCCATTAACCATTAGCCATTAACCATTAGCCATTAACCATTAGCAATGACCAATATTGTAGCTTTAGATACATTAAAATACAGAAAGTATTGGTAACTTACAGATAATCATAACTTTAACATTGCTTCTAGGGTTCCGATTTAAGGTAAAGTGCCTTAAATGGCTACTGGTCCAAGAGAAGCAGGCTACCTGAAAAGCTTTCAACGGCAGTAAGTTGCAACTTATTTGGTAGCTTCACGGCGGGAAAAAAGCCCGGGAGGATTAGGCAGTCTCAAAAGATTGCTCATCTTCTCGGGTTTTTTTAATGGAAAAGGGAGTATCTCAATTGTACAAAAGTAGCCCGTTGCATTCTCCCAGCAGGTGAGACACTGGCCTTAAGAATGATGAATTTACGAAAATTGGATGCTCCCATAGAAAACAAGTTTAGTAGGAAGATATAATGAGTGAACACTTACCCTTCCAACCTCCTAATGCTAGCAATAATGGAGACTCAAGCGAAGCTAAACGTGCCTTAGAACGAGAAAGACAGCTTCCTTTAACAGGCTGGCAGCAAGAAGTTGACCAGGGTTTAAAATATGGTTTAGAAGCAGCAGATAGTATTCGCGATCGCACAATTCCTACTTTTTCACGAGGTGAATTACCTCACTATGCTGGGATTAATACCTTTCTCAAAGCACCTTACATTGAAGATGTGCACCAAGTAGGAAACTATGATGTTGCTATCGTTGGTGTTCCCCACGATTCAGGAACTACCTATCGTCCCGGTACAAGATTTGGTCCCCAAGGAATTCGCCGCATTAGTGCTCTTTACACTCCCTACAATTTTGAATTAGGTGTTGATTTGCGGGAGCAAATCACCTTGTGTGATGTAGGGGATATTTTTACTATTCCTGCCAATAACGAAAAGTCCTTCGATCAAATTTCTAAGGGTGTGGCTCACGTTTTTAATTCTGGCGCATTCCCTATTATTTTAGGGGGTGATCACTCCATTGGTTTCCCCACTGTTAGAGGAATTTGTCGTCACCTTGGCGATAAAAAAATTGGTATCATTCACTTCGATCGCCATGTGGATACCCAAGAAACCGATCTTGATGAACGGATGCATACTTGCCCTTGGTTTCATGCCACTAATATCAAAAATGCCCCGGCAAAAAACCTAGTGCAACTTGGTATTGGCGGCTGGCAAGTACCGCGTCAAGGGGTAAAAGTTTGCCGAGAACGGGCGACAAATATCTTAACTGTAACTGACATTACAGACATGGGTCTAGATGCTGCGGCAGACTTTGCGATAGAGCGGGCAACTGATGGCACAGATTGTGTGTGGATTAGTTTTGATATCGATTGCATTGATGCAGGTTTTGTCCCTGGTACAGGATGGCCAGAACCTGGTGGTTTGCTTCCCCGTGAAGCCCTCTATTTACTGAAGAAAATCGTCCAAAATACCCCAATTTGTGGCTTGGAAGTGGTGGAAGTTTCACCCCCCTATGACATTAGTGATATGACATCTTTGATGGCAACTCGGGTCATTTGTGACACTATGGCTCATTTAGTCATTTCTGGGCAATTACCACGTCAAGCCAAGCCTGCTTATATTCATGCAGAGTCACAGCCAGAGTTGGTTAAATGGGAGTAAAAGACAGAGGACTCCGAGGCAAGAGACAGAAAAGAAGAGTCTTGCATCCATCTCTTAAGTTCTAAAAATCATGAAAAAAATCAGTCAAATTGTGATGCAAAATGCACGAAACTGACATGACTAAATCCCTCATACTTACAGTAAAAGACTGGTGGGAATCTCAACCTCAGCAACCACAGATAGAAACAATTCATCTAATTGTAGGGAAATTCACCTGTGTAGAGCCAGCAAGTTTGCAGTTTGCCTTTAATGTACAAATTCGCAATACCTTTTTAGAGGGAGTCAAATTAGCAATTAGAGAGACGCCTTTAATTGCTTTTTGTCACACCTGTCAAGAGGAATACAATCCAGAAATTGGGCTGCACTACGCCTGTCCTAGCTGTCAAGCACCAATGGAAGATATTCGTTCAGGACGAGAACTAAAAATCGATCGCATTGAGTATTCTCAAGCAGAACTTGAACCAAGTGTGACGAATTGAAATTTTCGATTTAATACTCTCTTTCATTCTAAATTCTAAATTCTAAATTCTAAATTCCAAAAGATATGCACCAAACCCTTGATGCCGCTTTAGAAATCAATTTACTCCATGCCAATCAAGCAGGAGCAGATCACAACCGCGCCCATTTTGATGAGTGGGGAATTGTTTGCCTGAATGTAATGAGTAGTCCCGGTGCGGGAAAAACCGTGCTATTAGAACGTACCCTTGCTACCCTCAATCAGGAGCTAAAAATGGCAGTAATTGAGGGTGATATGACAACAGAATTAGATGCTGAGCGCCTCCGCCAATATGGGGTTCCTGTCATTGCTATTAATACCGGGCGTTCCTGTCACCTCGACTCCCAAATGGTATCGGGGGGTATCCACACTTTGGCACACGAATACAATCCATCAGAGTTAGATATCGTATTCGTGGAAAACGTCGGCAACCTAGTTTGTCCGGCGGAATTTGAAGTAGGAGAACATGCCAAAGTGGCTCTACTTAGTGTTACGGAAGGAGAAGATAAGCCTTTAAAATATCCAGTCATGTTTCAAGAGGCGGACTGTCTATTAATTACCAAAATAGACTTAGCGCCTTACTTAGATATTGACTTACACCGCCTCGAATCTAACGTGCGTCAAATGAATCCGCACGTCACGATAATTCCCTTATCTGCCAAAACAGGTGAAGGGTTAGAACAGTGGTTTGATTGGGTACGAACTCAAATTAAACCATCTCAAGTTAAACCACTTGCAATTCAGGCTGAATTTAACAAAAGAGCTATGCCGGAGTAGCAGTCAAAGTCATGATTCTCAATGGGTTGGGCTTAGTAAGCGCTCCCCTGTACTTGGGCATCAAAGGATTCTTCAGTTTCTTGGTGCTCCCTGCCAAAAATATTATCTAGGGCTTGCTGAATAAGTCGTAATTTTCGGGTTTGAATAGGTGGTAGGTGGTAGGTGGCAGGTGGTAGGTAAGGTATTAGGTATTAGGTGTTAGGGAATTTTCCACGAAAGTGCAAGGTTTTTGAGCCCATCGATACAATTTCCTTGCACGCTTGCTAGGCAGAAAATGATTGAAAGCACAGTCTGGTATAGCTTCCACACTTTTTCAGCAAGCCCTATCTATTGGTCTGACCAACTTGCGGAATGTGGGTTATGATGCTGCAACATCGGTGATTTCCAGACTGACTTGAGTTACTTCAATTAACTCTTCAAATGAGATAGGAGCAGATTTCCCAGTCATTACCGCTTCAACAAAAGCTATTGCACAAGCTTGATTCCCTTTATCCTGTCGCCAAAGATTCATGCTCTTCAAGTCAGGGAAGCCATACCCTCGCAGCTTCCGGAAGTTATCCAATTGTAGAATTTTCCCTCCCCAGAAAATCTCTAATCGTTCTTTGGGAAAGGATTTATGTCCATTTGCTAAATAGTGAACTGTCCCCATAGAACCATCGGCAAAACTTAAGCTGAAACTAACGTTATCACAGGGAGTAGCTGTTCCGGTAGCTTCCTGCAACTTCATCGTTTGGACATTATTAATAGGATAGCCAACCAGAAAACGGAATAAATCAATAAAGTGACAGGCTTCCCCAATAATCCTTCCTCCCCCAATCTTCTGATCCTGTGTCCAATGTTCGGCGGGAATTGCTCCAGCATTGACAGTCATGATAAGAGCTTTGGGGGTAGTTTGACGAGCAAGTAATGCTCGGATTGTCTGAATCTGTGGTGCAAAGCGACGATTAAAACCCACCATGATTAAAGGAGGAGAGTCAATGTGTTGGTAGGTAGATTGAATCTGTTGTAATTGCTCTGATGTGATAGCCAGAGGTTTTTCCACAAAGACATGTTTCTTGGCTCTTAAGGCTTGACAAACTAATTCCGCATGGCTGTTATGGCGTGTGGCAATAACCAGAGTATTGATATCAGGATCACTGAAAAGACTATCAGTATCAGTCGTGGTTTCCTGAAAACCGAATTTACGTCCAGCATAAATCCCACTGACTCCCCCTTGAGTAGCAATTGTTTTTAAGGTTGCTGGAGTTTGTTGAAAAGCGGGAATGAGGATACGAGTGGCGTAGTTTCCTGCACCAATAAAGCCGATACAGGGAGTTGCTTCTGCCTTCTGCCTCCTGCCTTCTTGCACTAGTTGGATGGTTTTCGGTTGAGCAGTAATTGCAACATTAGTTTGAGGATATTCTAGGAGAATTCCTAAGCTAGGCTCACTACTACTCAACAGTTGATAGGCTTGTGCTGCTTGCTCGAAGGGGAAACGGTGGGAAATCAGGGGAGCTACATCTAGAGTTTTTGTGGCTAGTTGCTCAAGAATAGCTGCAAAATTACGTTGAGCTGTCCACCGTACAAAACCCAAGGGATAGTCTTGTCCTTGTTGCTCATAGTTAGGATCATAACGTCCAGGACCATAGGAACAGGAGACTTGAAAGGTAAGTTCTTTTTCGTAAAAATCGGCACGGGAAAGTTCTAAGCCAACCACACCGACTAAGATAATTCTTCCCCGTTTACGGCACATTTGAGCAGCTTGATGGATAGGTTCATTACTTTTTGTCGCGGCAGTAATGAGAACTCCATCAATACCTTGTCCCTGAGAAAATACTTGAGCCGCAGCGATCGCATCTTCTCCTTGATCTAAATTAACAGTCTGTGCGCCAAATTGTTGGGCAAGTTGGAGTCTTTGGGGATTAAAGTCTAGAGCCAGAACCCGGCAACCGTGACTGCGCAGGAGTTGAACAGTGATTAAACCAATTAAGCCTAAGCCGGTGACAACAAAGCTTTCCCCCAGAGTAGGTTGAGCTAGACGAATTCCTTGAAGTGCGATCACACCAATTACACTAAAAGCTGCTGCTTCATTGGTGACTGTATCGGGAATTTTAGCGCAGAGGTTTTGGGGAACACAGACTACTTCAGCATGGCAGCCATTGGAAATTATGCGATCGCCTACAGCAAATCCTGCTACTCCTTCTCCTACTTCTAGCACAACTCCCGCATTGGAGTAACCCATGGATAAAGGTTGGTCTAGTTTACTCTGGACTGCATCTAGGGTAGGGAGTAGTCCATCAGTTTTAATTTTGTCCAGCACCATTTTCACTTTATCCGGTTGCTGGCGAGCCTTCTCAAGGAGATTTGCTTGACCAAATTCCACCAACATTCGTTCTGTTCCCGCCGAGACTAAGCTGGCACAGGACTGAATAAGAAGATGTTTCGGTTTAACTTGTGGATAGGGAATGTTAACAATTTCGGTTGCACCATTACTTAGGGATTGGAGAAGTTGTTTCATGCAATCTTAATGTATTTTTCCCATTTGTGGAACTGGCATCTTGCCAGTAAAAATCTTTCGATGAATTCGTTTAAATTTCTTGTCTGATTTAATAGAGCTTGGTCATTGGCAATAATTTCATCCAGTAAGGTATTAGCCTTTTTTGCGAAGTCTTGGTCTTCTATTTCCTGGATGCGTTGCCTTATTTCTGTTAGCTGTTCTTCTGTCATTTCCTCTATTTTTTATTTGCACTTTGTTGTGTGTTTTGAGTTAGCCACAAAGTTACCGCTTGTTCCAGTCCCTCACTATGGCTGACTCCCATACGGGTACAGGCGATTTTGAACTCAGTTCCTATTTCTTTTGGGATGTAGCCACTAATTTGCTGGTAATTGGGGTCAGCCCTCTTTGAAACCATATCTGTCAATTGTTTTAGCAATTTACTTACCTCTCTAGTGTCGCATGAATTAAAGAATTGTTGTTTGCATGATTGCATGAATTCATGAATGCATTCATTCTAGCAGACATATGGACACAGTGCCAACCAGTGAACGGCACTGCCCACTAGTGAACGGAGAATGCACGATTGATAAGATTAGTTTCTAACTTTTTTTTCTGCGATTCAATCAATTCTTAATTCTTAATTCGCCGTCAGGCGCTCATTACTCATTTTAAAATTTCATTAACATGTCGCTCCCAAGTATATGAAGCAAGAGCTTCTTTTCTCACATTTTGTCCTAACTTTTGCCTCCAAGCAGGTTGTTCTGTCAGAAACTTGATTCCTTTGACCAAAGATTCTACATTTCCTGGAGGACACAAAACAGCTAGTCTAGTCTCTTCTGATGTGGGTAAAGCTTGGGGTAAATTTGTCACCTGAAGGCTATTTTTGAGAACTTGTCCAATTTGTTCCAAATCTGAAGCAACAATACCTTTGCCCATTGCCATATATTCAAATAATTTAGTCGGTGAGCCAAAAAAGCGACTCTTGTCTTTATTGGCAACATGAGGGGATAGCAGTATATCTGATGCGGCTAGGTAAGCTGGTGCTTGCTGTTGTTTAACTAAGCCAGTTAGAGTGAAAAATGGTTGGTATTTATCTGCCTCTAAGATGTGACGGACTAGGGGCATTTTTAAGCCATCACCAACCAGCATAAAATGAAGTTTATGCTGTTTTAACCAGGCAACTTCTTCATCTACTAGTTTTTGAATCCCTTGAGCTAAAATATCAACCCCGTGCCATTGTCCAAATGTTCCCAAAAATGTGGCAATAATTGCATCCTTGGGAAGATTATGCTTTTGCCTTAGTGCCTGAGATTGTTCTAAGCTGAAAAGAGCAGGGTTAAAGGTCTGAGGATCGATACAATTGGGATAACAGACAATACGATCTGGACTGACTCCTTGCTCAATCAATTGCTCCTTTAAAACCTCTGAGATAGTAACAATTAGGTGAGCATGTTTCAGACAAGCCGCTTCAGCTTGAGCAGCAAGATGGTGATAACGGAGGGGACGCCCCCAATTTTTGGCAATCCAAACTTCAGAACCGTTATATTCTAAAATTAAGGGAATTTTTAGTTTACGAGAGAGTAAAACGCCTGTATAGTTTGCAACAGACATCCTTTGATAAATAAAAGTATACTGCTTATGAGAGCTAAATTGCACCAGTTGCTGAGCCGCTAATCTTTGAAAATGGTAGTAATTTAGTTCAGAAGGTAATCCAAAAGCTTGGGGTGGATGTAAAAAATAACTATTGACTTGCGCACTAACCATGGGATTATTGTCAATTGTCGCAAAGTCAACCTGGTATTCCTTGTTAGCTAAAGCATTAACTACACCAGCAATATGCCCGACAGAGCCTCCGGCTTTCACACCGAACCAAAGATTAGCATTGATATATAAAATATTTTGGCAAGATTGCTTAGAGACAATAATAGGTTCTTGCTGATTTAGTTGTTTTAATTCTTGGTTACATTTTCTGGCATCAATTTGCGCCAGAACTGAAGCTCGAACAAGTTTACCTAAAGAGACCCCTGCCTCAAGGCGGGAAATTCGTCTTCTTGCCAAATTAGGAGCAATCGCTTCAATAGACTGAGCATCCGAAAAAGCTGCGATCGCTTGTAAAATTGGTAATAGGACTTTACTGTTTTCATCTTCTAAAGGCAAGAAAAAATGCTGGGCTCCTAAAGACCTCAACTTGAGGATTAATTTAACTAGAGGTAAGCGACGTAGTTCAGCAAGATGCAAATATTGTGGAGTGTAACCAACAGACTTTTCTAAGCGTTGTTGAAATTCTTGAGATAAGGGATAAACGGTTAAAGCATAATTAGTAGATTCCATTTTAAGCAGATAAAAAGATGTAAATATTTTGACTTAGAGGAGAGTGAAAATTAGTAAGGTATGAGGAGCAAGCTAAAGTACTCTTACTAAGTTATCTACTCAACTTCATCACTAACCTATAGACTTCAGGGGATGCTAAACTGGTAGGCTGGTTTCGATTTGGTGGACTAATTTGTGTCAAAAGGTTTAGCAAGAAGGTAATGATAGCAGCTTGGATCAGTCTTTTGAGCATGATATGTTCTCCTCAACCTGGTTGTTAATTTTCACAATGATGATTGATAATTTTCAGATGAGACTTAGTAATGACCAGTACACTTCATCTGATAGATTCACCCTAAGAGTATTGATGCGGTAATTGTACATAACGTTCCATTCTGAAGAAGTTACTGGCTAACCAACTAGTACCGCTGCGCGGAATTAAGAATTAAGAATGCTTATAGAGTAAGGATTCTATCGACTCAAACTGGTCACTTATTTCCGCCGCGCTGCACTAGGGATAATTTCCTGTTTACCCTGAGCGCACACCCCACTTAGAGATTAGCCATAATTTCTTCGCCCCACCAACAATAGGTCTGTCAATCGCTACAATCTAAATAAATACTCTTGACAGCTGCAGTTGCATGATTCCGACAGTTATTGAACAATCCGGTCGTGGCGAACGCGCCTTTGATATCTACTCTCGCCTTTTGCGGGAGCGCATTGTCTTTCTCGGACAACAAGTTGATTCTGACTTGGCTAACTTAATCGTTGCCCAGCTGCTGTTTTTAGAAGCCGATGATCCAGAAAAGGACATTTACCTCTATATCAACTCTCCTGGTGGTTCTGTGACAGCAGGCATGGGCATCTTCGATACAATGAATCAAGTTCGTCCAGATATCTCCACCATCTGTGTTGGATTAGCTGCTAGTATGGGAGCTTTTCTCCTCAGTGCTGGTGCTAAGGGTAAGCGGATGAGCTTGCCTCATTCCCGCATTATGATTCATCAACCCCTAGGTGGTGCCCAAGGACAGGCTACTGATATTGAAATTCAGGCCAAAGAAATTCTCTACCACAAACAGCAGCTTAATAAATTGTTGGCACAGCATACGGATCAATCCCTTGAGCGCATTGAGGAAGATACAGAGCGTGATTTCTTCATGTCAGCAGAGGAAGCTAAAGACTACGGTTTAATCGATCAGGTGATTGACCGGCGTCCTTCAGCAACAAGAACTCCAGTCAGCGTTGCCTAGGGGACTTCTGGAGCTGGGGGAAGTGGGGAGATGGGGAGCTGGAGGAGTGTTAGGAGTCAAATTACGTGACACCTAACACCTAGCACCTACCACCTACCTTAAGCCTCTTCCGGTGTCGGCTGCGATGATAGATAATTTAGGAAGTCTAGTAATTCCTCATCTGTGAGCAGCTGGCGCGATCGCTTGCCGTAAGTTTGCAGTAGATAATCCTTCCCCTGTTGATTAGTCCAACCTAAACGCTTGACTTCCACCGTAGTTCTGGCAATAACATCAGACATATCAATGGGGTCGGAAGTAGGAGATATCTTGGTCTTATCTGTCTCTAGTTCACTCTGGAAGTAAGACTTGACTGGCAAGTCATTTAACTGACTTGGAGGGATCTCTTCCTCCATCTTCAGTGGAGTTGACTCTTCTTGTGAAGAGTCAGCCTCAGTTGAGGAAAATTTATCGGGAAGAGTATTGTCCTCTTCTACCGAGGACATCTTTGGAGCATGATGGTTGACATCCTCTACATTAGTATCAGCAAAAGACAAACTATTGGAATTGTTGACGCTAGAATCTACTGAAAACTCAGTTAACTGAATCGGGTCTAGGCTTGGGGATGGCAACTCTGTGGGAAGATTAGCCGTTGGTTTGGGAGGTACTACCACGTTAGTGGGAGTAAGGGATGGTTCATTTTCTGCGATTACAGTTGTTGTCGTGTCAATACCTAAAACGGCTAAAGCTCTACTTCTAGCTTGCTCTTCTGCCAATTCAACAGTTTGAGCAGCAGCCAAACCTGTTACTAAGGTTTGGCCCTCAACTTGAACCAAACAGCGCACGATGTACTGACCATGATCAATTGCTGATAGCTCAGTGATGAGGCTACCTTGGGGATAACGAACTCGAAACTGAGTAAACATATACTTTTCAATACATTGCCATAGTGGTGCTACTTAGTACTTTATCCATTGGCAGCACATACCTTGAAATCAAGTATATCTGCTGTTTTCCTGAAAGGATTTTGTAAACGGACAATTAGAACTTACAATAGTTATAATATTGCCCATTGCTACAAAAACAGTAACCAGTGAGCAGTGAGCAGTGAGTAGTAACCAATTTGGTTACTAACCAGTGTTTGGTTAAGATGACTATCCCCTTGGAAGGAATAAAACACCAACAATTTTCCCTTCCTTGTTTTAAGTTGATCTTCTAAGCACCGAAGAATTAGCTGGTAACTGGTAACTGGTAACTGTTGAGTGTAATTCATTGCCCTTGCCGTAAAGCGAGTCAGGACGAAGAGCGGCAAAAACCCATAGAAGGCAGTGTGTCAAACTACGTGTCCGTTGGCAATATACTGGGCCTGTTGCCCACTCTTAAGCTGGTCTCGGTTGCATCTCAAGCTATAGTTGCATCCTTTGTACCAGCTCTTGGTGTTAGCTGTTATCTTGAGAAGGAATCCTACTGGGAAAGAGGATGTCCTGTTAATTTCGTTATTGCTAGTGAAACATTTCCTCAAGCAGTAGGCAAATCTCACCAAACAAGTTATCCAACCAAAGAGTGGATTGATACTCAGTATTATTTTGAAAGACAACGGATACCATCGGCAACTCGGTTAGGGTTAAGGTTCGCGCCGCCATCGGTGTAATCTCTTTCCTTCGACTGCAAAAAAAGCAGGAGGGAAGCGAGGACTTATAATTTGGGAACCTTTTCACCTTTAACCTTCAACTCTTCAATATGGGTATCGTTACCTGATTTAAAAAGGCAATAGCCTTTGGTGAGTACTTTACCAACAGGGCAAGAAGAAAAAAAACCACGATCAGACAAAATAAGGATTGTTGGATGGAATTCTCAGTCGCTGCATTACTTGCCAATTTTACAGATGACAAATTAGTAGCCCCCAAAGTTTTGGAAAAAAAACTCGATTACCAAGATGAGGAAAATATCCAAAAACTCCAGATTGCCTTGGATGCTTTGGAGAAAGTCGGTATTTTGGTCAAAGATCGAGGTAGGTATCGACGGGTGTATGAAGAAGATGTTGTTGAAGCAAAGCTACGGTGCTCAAGTAAAGGATTTTGCTTCGCGATCCAAGAAATAGAAGGAGCCGATGATATTTACATCCGGGAGAGCCATCTGAGTACAGCTTGGAATGGCGATCACGTCTTGGTTAAAATTACCAAAGAAGGTAGCCGACGCCGTAGTCCCGAAGGACAGGTGCAGTTAATTCTAGAGCGAGTTAATCCCTCGGTGCTAGCACGAGTCAGAAAAGCAGAGGAAGGTTATCGAGCAGTTCCTCTTGATGATCGACTCCTCTTTGAACTCAACCTTACTGCCAACGGCATACCCTTAGAAGAGGCAGTTGAGCATCTAGTTCATGTAGAAGTTGTACGCTACCCTCTAGGACAAAACCCTCCCATTGGTCAAGTGGCACGGATCCTAGGTAGTGATGCCGAAGACGCTGCGGATACTGATATCGTCTGTTGTAAACACGATCTGCGCACCAACTTCCCCGACGAGGTACTGCTTGCTGCAGATAGCTTGCCTAAACAAGTTCGCAAGACAGATTTAAAAAAACGCCTTGATTTACGCCAGCTCTTATGTGTAACGATTGAAGGTGATTCTCAAAATTACCAAAATCCAGTTGTCGGCAATGCCTTTACCTTAAAAAATCTGGCAGAAGGACAGTGGCAGCTAGGAGTCCACATTGCTGATGTTGCTAGCTGGTTTTCTCCTGATTCTCCATTGGAGCGAGAGTCGAGATTACGAGGTACAGCTGTTTATCTGGGAAACACAGTGTTACCTTTACTACCTGAGGCTGTTGCTCAGCGTTGTTCTTTAGTACCCGATCAAGACCGGTTAGCCATCTCGGTACTACTCACTCTTAATGACGCTGGTGAACTCCTAGAGTTTGAGATTCACCCCTCAGTAATTAACGTAGACCACCAGTTTAGTTATGAGGAAGTGCAATCTCTTCTAGGAGAAAATCAGGAAGTTGAGCCAGACTTAGTACCAGTAGTAGAAATGCTCAAGGAGCTGTTTTTTACCTTGAGTCCTGCTGTGCGCTCTGCACGACAGCGGCGGGGTTCTTTTGAGCTTAATCTGTCCCAGACTCAATATCCTTATAAGGATGAAGGGAGATTAGGTGCAGTTGTGGTTTCTGCTTCAGTTCCAATTCAGTCTCTGTTAACGGAATTAGTGATCTTGGCAAACCAAGCGGTAGCATCTCATTTACAAGCTCTATCCTTGCCAGGGATTTACTGCGTACAGTCTGAATCAAATATTGACGAGCTTCAGGACTTAATCAAATTGGGTAACAATCTTGGGCTAGATTTAGATTTGGAGCAGGAAGAAGAAATTACACCCCAAGACTATCAAAGGTTTATCCATCTATTTGCCCAATCCACAGCACCTCAAGTTTTGACTTATTTGTTGCGCTCAACTTTAAAGCCAATAGCTTACAGATCTAAGCCAGGATTCCACTTTGGTCTTGCCTTAAACACTGGCTATACTCATTGCGCATCACCAATCTGGCGTTATGCAGATATATTCGTGCAACGGGTGCTAGGATTACTCTTTGAGCAAGGACGCGATCGCCGCTCTACCCGTTCCAAAGATCGAGTTAACCTTAACAGCAGTAATTGCCACGGCAATGTCAACTGGAATGTTTTACCACCGGAGGTACAACAAGATCTAGAAAATCAGTCAAAGGAGTTAATTTCCCACCTTAATGAGCGTGAGAAGCTCGTTATAGATGCTGAAGTAGATTTAGAAGGTTTAAAGAAAGCCGAACAGATGAAAGAACGCACTGGTGATGTCTTTACTGGCCTTATTACTGGTGTTCAATCTTACGGCTTCTTTGTCGAAATTGAAGATCTGTTAGTGGAAGGGTTAGTTCACGTTAGCTCTCTCAAAGATGATTGGTATGAGTATCGTTCTCGACATTCGTGTCTGGTTGGTCGTAAAAACCGCACTGCCTATCGATTAGGCGATCACGTAGAAGTCCAGGTCAAAAGCGTCGATTACTACCGTCAACAAATTGATCTTGTAACTGTCAGTGGTGGTAGCACTGTTCCCAATGGGGACTTTGATGAGTGAGGACAGTTGATTATTAGTTATTAGGTTGTAGGTATTAGGTTTTAGGTGAATAAGACCCTTAATAAGCGCAATTGTCTGTACATTCCTAGACTGGGGTAGAGGGGAAAGGGAAATAGACATCAGCTTTTAAGTCTACCTAATACCTAGCACCTAACACCTAACACCTAATTACTTAAACAACAACAGAATTCCGTGTCTTCAACTCACAACTCAAAACTTCCTCTGATTTTAGGCATTACTGGTGCCTCTGGCTTAATTTATGCTGTACGCGCTCTGAAATTTTTGTTAGAAGCTGACTATGCCATTGAGCTAGTAGCCTCAAAATCGACTTATATAGTGTGGCAGGCAGAAAATAATCTGCGGATGCCTCCTGAACCGGAGCAACAGGAACAATTCTGGCGAGAGCAAGCAGGGGTGTTTACTGGAGGTAAGCTAATTTGCCATCGGTGGGGAGATGTGGGAGCCTCTATTGCTAGTGGCTCTTTCCGCACTTTAGGAATGGTGATCATGCCCTGTAGTATGAGTTCTGTGGCAAAAATTGCTACGGGTTTAAGTTCGGATCTACTAGAGCGCTCTGCTGATGTTCAACTTAAGGAAGGGCGTAAACTAGTGATTGTACCCCGTGAGACGCCTTTGAGCCTGATTCACCTGCGCAACCTCACTACCCTGGCAGAAGCTGGTGTCAGAATTGTTCCAGCTATTCCCGCTTGGTACCACAATCCTCAAACTATTGAAGATTTGGTAGATTTTGTCGTAGCTCGTACTTTAGATCAATTGGATATTGATTGTATTCCAATTAAACGTTGGCAAGGATATTAGAGGATGTTTGAAAAGTTGGAAAAGTATAATTTGTCATTTTAAGCTTCGTTCTGGCATTGGGGCGCACGTCGGTGCGCCCCTAGTCTTTACTTAAAAAACAAGCGAGATTAGAGATTTATATGAAATATAGCTTTGTCGAAAGCCCGTGACGAGGATTGAACTCGTGACCTCACCCTTACCAAGGGTGTGCTCTACCACTGAGCTACACGGGCAATTGAAGATATTTGGTATTGAGCTAAGCTTTTTGTCTTGAGTAGTGAGCTAAAAATTTTAATATTTTCAACCTAACCTAGACCATAACTCTATTTTGTGGTGGGCCGAGCTGGATTTGAACCAGCGTAGGCGTAGCCAGCGGATTTACAGTCCGCCCCCATTAACCACTCGGGCATCGACCCATTTGAACCACAGTTATTCATTGTAGCAGAATTAATATCTTAAAATCAAGAGGGTATTTATCCAATGGTGTAAGCGGCTTGAAGTGCCCACCAAATCAAAAAGCTGATACTGCTAAAAACAAGCACTGCCGAAATAGCGATCGCTTTAGGGCTATCAGCTCCCTTGAACTTCATGATTCCACGATTTAGATCTGACATATGGCAATGCTCCTTGCTTGAGCGGGTGTGCAACAGTTTGTAGAAACTAGATTATCCATGACTAGGCTAGCTAGTAAAAGAGTAATCGTCTATAACCTAAATCTGAATTATTGATTAAGAGTTAACTACCCAGACTTCTCTTCCTTGTAAGTGTGGGCTTCTGGCTTCCATGACAGAATCTTTCAAGGGGAGTAGAAATGAGGTTCGTTACCAAGCCTATAAAATGTGAATTTATAATTTGGTGCGGGTGAACGAAATATGAGGTGGGATTTCAATTCTCCGCGTCTGGTGCCTCTGGTGTGTCTCAGTGTCTGCTTAATCGTTTCCCCACATCTTTTTTCGCTCACCCATTGGGTGCTGAGAAGAAAACTTTAAATAGGGGGTGACACCCCTCACCCATATGCGTTAATCTTAAGTTAAGTAGATGCACCCTGATAAACCCGAGAGCCACGTACCGTGACTCTCTCTTTTTTTACCTTAATGTCGGCAGAAGGCTCCCGCTATAACCGAGGCGGATTGATCGAGGCGTAGCCGAGTACCGCCAATGGTTTAGCGGTGAGATGAATGCCGACCAGCTAACAATTGAGCGGCAGGGAATCCAAATAATTAGGGCTTGCTGAATAAGTCGTAACTTTCGGGTTTGAATAGGTGGTAGGTGGTAGGTGGCAGGTGGTAGGTAAGGGAAAGAGGTGGTAGGTGTTAGGGATTTTTGACTTACGGTGCAAGGAAATTGAGCCAAAAGATACAATTTCCTTGCACGCCTGCTAGGCATAAAATGATTGAAAGCAAAGTATGGTATAGTTTACACACTTTTGCAGCAAGCCCTAATTATACCTGTATTCGCAGTGGGTAACAGATGTTATGCTTGGTCTCATGCTAGTAATTGAAGCCAAGCTCAAAGGAACCAAAGTTCAGTACAGCAAGTTGGATGAAGCAATCCGAACAGGGCAGTTCATCCGTAACACCTGTTTGCGCTATTGGGAAGATAACAGACGGGTCACTCGTAACGACCTCCAAAAGCTTTGCGCCCTACTAGCTAAGGACAAACTTACCCCTTGGGCGAAAAAACTTAACTCCCAAGCAAGGCAGGCTCACGCTGATAGGGCATGGTCTGCCATTCAGCGTTTTTATGAAAACTGTAGATTAGGAAAACCCGGTAAAAAAGGCTATCCTCGCTACAAACAATTCAGTCGTTCCGTCGAGTACAAAAATTCAGGCTGGAAATTGTCTGCTGAGAGAAGGACTATAACTTTCACTGATGGTTTTCAAGTCGGAATGATGGATTTGTGGAGTTCTAGGGATTTAGTTTGGACCAGGGAAAAACAAATCCGAAGAGTTCGAGTCATAAGACGTGCTGACGGCTACTATGCTCAGTTCTTAGTGGATTGGGATAGACGAGAGAAGCATGAATTTCAAGGGAAAATGACGGGAATTGATTTAGGACTAAAAGAGTTCTATACCGATTCCGATGGAAATACTGTTGACAACCCTCGATATTTGAGGAAATCCGAACGAAGATTAAAGATGCTTCAACGTCGGGTTTCCAAGAAACATGTTGAAAAGAAGAAACAGTCTAACAGATACCACAAGGCACGCAAGGCTTTAGCGAAGCAACATCTGAAGGTAAGTAGACAGCGTGAAGACAAAGCTCGTAAAGATGCTTTGGCGCTAGTTAAGTCGAAAGATTTAATTGTCTACGAGGACTTGAAGATACAAAACATGGTAAAAAATCACCAGCTAGCTAAATCCATCAGCGATGCATCTTGGTATCGATTCACCAAATGGCTTCAATACTTTGCCAAAGTGTATGGTGTGATAGTTATTGCTGTAGCGCCTCACAATACAACTGTTGATTGCTCATGTTGTAAGGCGAAGGTGAAGAAAACACTTAGCAGCAGAACACATAAATGCAGTAGTTGTAAAACGGTATTAGACCGGGACCATAACGCAGCCAAAAACATCTTGAAAAAAGGATTATTGTTATTAGCTGAATATTTAAACGGTACTGTAGGGCATACAGAATCCGGAGCCAAAAGCTCGAAAGCGCAGGGAGAAACTGACCTCTGGCTCAAGAACGGAGACGCTCTGGTTCTAAGTCGGCTCGATGAACTGCGAACCAAGAACTCTTGGGAATCCCCCGCTATACCTCGTTAGAGGTTAGCGGAGGGAGGATGTCAACCTACCTAGGGCTTATTGTGGGAAAAAGGGAGTATCTCAGGTAGGTTTAGATTAGACTTGGTGCTTTTCCTTTTTCTTTTTTCCAATACTCTAGAAAATTTTTTAAACTGGAACAGGTGATTAAAAAAGGACTGTATGACTGAGCCAAAAAGCGCTTGTGAGTTGTTCAAGGCTGCCTACGAGAACCGCTATACTTGGGACGATAACTTCCCAGGCTATAGCGCGGATGTTGAAATTAAGCAAGGGAATGAAATCTATACTGGCACAGTTCGTATTAATAGCAACCTCACCGTAGAAGTCAGTGGCTTCGAGGATGAGACAGTCCACGAGAGTATCTACAACCAGATGCGGGATATTGTTACCCACCGCAAACGGTCATCTTTTGAGAAGGCTCATGGTAAGAACAAGTTTAGCCTGGGAGAAACAGATGCCACCGGTGCTGTAGCAATCCTTGTCAAAGGTGATGCTATGGGTTCCAACTACAAAATTAAAGATGCTGAAATCTGCCAGGTAAGCCGGGTGATGGGGCCGATGGCATTCACGATTAATACTAAAGAGAGCTTGGATACTGGGGAAGGTTATGTTTCCTCAGACTATAATGCCATCTTCCGTAATCCTAAGACTGGTGATCTGCTAGCTAAACGGGAGTTTGAAGATACTTTCGAGAAAGTTGGTAACTATTACCTCATGACTCGTCAAATAGTTCACTCTCTTGAAGGAGAAGGCAGAACAACTACTGAATTTAACTTTTCTAATGTCAAGCTACTTGAACCAGCAGTAGTTTAGTCAAATTAGAAGTAGTGGTAAGATTTGGAATTGGGAAAAGGTCAAGAAACCGGGTTTCTCTTGTCAGAGCATTAATTTCTCCTTGATAGGGGCACAAGAAACCCGGTTTCTAGTGCAGATTGGCGGTAATAAGTGACCAGTTTGAGATCGATAGAATCCTTACTCTATAAGCATTCTTAATTCTTAATTCTTAATTCTTAATTCCGCGCAGCGGTACTAGCTTCTACTTGACCAATGTTCTAGGATCAACATAGTTGGGATAAAAAAGAGGTTTACTATGTCTACCGAGTCCACTGAGTCCACCACAATGGCACTAACTGTTGAGAATGTAGAAGAAGTTCTAGATGAATTACGTCCTTACTTGATGGCTGATGGCGGCAACGTTGAAGTAGCTGAGTTAGATGGTCCTGTTGTTAAACTCAGGTTACAGGGAGCCTGTGGTTCTTGCCCTAGCTCAACTATGACCTTGAGAATGGGTATTGAGCGGCGATTGAGAGAACGCATCCCTGAAATTGTTGAAGTTGAACAGGTAATTTGACAATAATGCCTATTTGTGTAGGTAATTCTCTAGGACTTACGCACCCAACTGTCATGCTGAGGTGATAGTGAAGCATCTGGACCGTCTGGGAGATCCTTCGCTATCGCTCAGGATGACGTAATTTCGTTACAGTGCGTAAGTCCTAAGCTTAGACGCATTCACCTTGCATGTTTCGGACAGGCAAGATGCCTGTTCCACAAGAAGCTGATGATTAAATTTGGTGCAAATTAGATGCGTTTTAGCTTATTCTCTTATTTGTTGAGTTGCTCCATCATGGAGCAACTCACTTTGTGTTCCCTCAGCTCCCCCAGCTTCCCAGATCTTCATCATCTTCGCTATGCCTCATCCTTTATACGTCGCTTTTATCTGGCATCAACACCAACCACTCTACAAATGTCGTGATAGTGTCTTAGCTGGAAACGGGCAATACCATTTACCTTGGGTACGGCTACACGGTACAAAAGATTACTTGGATTTAGTGCTGCTTCTAGAGCGCTATCCTAAGTTGCATCAAACGGTGAACTTAGTTCCTTCACTAATTTTGCAGTTAGAAGACTATATTGCTGGTACTGCCCTCGATCCATATTTAGCAGTAACTTTAGCGCCTACCGAACAGTTAAGCACTCAACAAAAACAATTTATTATTGAGCATTTTTTTGATGCCAATCACCACACTCTGATTGATCCCCATCCTCGCTATCGGGAACTGTACTGGATGCGGCAAGACAAGGGTAGGACTTGGTGTCTAGAAAATTGGACTCTTCAGGATTACAGCGACCTACTAGCATGGCATAATCTAGCTTGGATTGATCCTTTGTTTTGGGATGAGCCAGATATTGAGCGGTGGTTACAACAGGGAAGGAACTTTAGCTTAGGGGACAGACAAAATATTTTTTCCAAGCAAAAAGAAATCCTCAGCCGCATTGTTCCCCAGCACCGAAAAATGCAAGATGCAGGTCAGTTGGAAGTCACGACTACTCCCTATACTCATCCAATTTTACCCTTATTGGCAGATACGAATTCAGGTCAAGTTGCAGTACCAGATATGACTTTGCCGCAGCGAAGATTCCAGTGGGAAGAGGATATTCCCCGACATTTGCAGAAGGCTTGGAATCTGTATAAAGACCGATTTGGTCGTCCTCCTCGTGGGTTGTGGCCTTCGGAGCAATCGGTAAGTCCCCAAATTTTACCCTATATTGCTGAAGCTGGGTTCAACTGGATTTGCTCGGATGAAGCGATATTGGGTTGGACACTCCAGCATTTTTTCCATCGGGATGAGGCAGGGAATGCTTCCGAACCAGAGTTACTGTACCGTCCCTACCGTCTACAAACACCCTATGGTGACTTAGCAATTGTATTTCGGGACCATCGCTTATCAGATTTGATTGGCTTTACTTATGGAGCCATGAAACCGGAGGCAGCGGCAGCTGATTTGGTAGGACATTTAGAAGCAATTTCCCACTGTTGGCAACATCGGCAATCTGAAGCTGATACATCTTCCGAACAACCTTGGTTAGTAACGATTGCTCTTGATGGAGAAAATTGCTGGGAGCATTACCCCCAAGATGGTTTACCTTTCTTGCAATCCCTCTATCAAACCTTGAGTGATAATTCAGACATCAAACTAGTTACAGTTTCTGAATTTATTGAACAGTTTCCCCCCACCGAAACCATTCCTGAGGGTCAACTCCATAGCGGTTCTTGGGTAGATGCTAGCTTTACCACTTGGATTGGTGACCCAGCCAAAAATCGGGCTTGGGACTTGCTCACAGAAGCACGGCAAGTTCTAGCGAACCATCCAGAGGCAACTGAAGCCAACAATCCTGAAGCCTGGGAAGCATTATATGCGGCAGAAGGTTCTGACTGGTTCTGGTGGTTTGGGGAAGGTCATTCTTCAAATCAGGATGCCATCTTTGATGAGTTGTTTCGGGAGCATCTTGCAGGAATTTATCAAGCGTTGAATGAGCCAATTCCACAGATTCTCAAAGAACCTGTGGAAATTCATGAACTCCGTGGGGAGCAGCGACCCCAAGGCTTTATCCATCCTATTATTGATGGTATTGGAGATGAGCAAGATTGGGATCATGCCGGTCGTATTGAGGTGGGAGGTGCTAGGGGAACCATGCACCGCAGCAGTGCCATTCAACGACTTTGGTACGGTGTAGATCACCTCAACTTCTACTTGCGGTTGGACTTCCAGACGGGGGTGCAACCAGGAAAGGACATACCTCCCGAATTACACTTGTTGTGGTTCTATCCTGACCGAACCATGCACAATAGTCCTGCTCCTTTAGTAGAACTACCAGAAGAAGCTCCCCTTAACTATCTATTTCACCATCAACTGGGTATTAACCTGCTCACCCAATCATCTTGGTTACAAGAAGCTCAGGAGCATTATCAGTGGCATCCCCGTGAAAGTCACGCTCAAGTTGCTCTTAATCGCTGTTTAGAGATAGCAGTACCCTGGGCGGATTTGCACATTGAGCCAGATTATCAACTACAACTAGTGATAGTTCTGGCAGATAATAACGTTTTTCGCAGTTACTTACCGGAGAATAAGTTAGTATCGCTCCAAGCACCTTAGGGACTTCTAAATAGAGCTTACTGAATAAGTCGTAATTTTCTAGGCTGCCATAGGTGTTAGGTTTTAGGTGTTAGGTTTTAGGGAATTTTTCACTTGCACTTGGCAAGAAAAAATTTGCTTTAAACCCTTGTCTGGCATAGTTTCCACACTCACGCAGCAAGCCCTAATTTTGACTTACGCACCGTCACCGAGTTAAGTACCTAAACAAAATTAATTGGGCATTTCGTGAGGAGCGGCAAGAGTTAGATGCCAGACACCATAAGAAATATAACTCAAGAGTAAATATACAATTAATTTTGTGTGACCACTTATGTCATCCTGAGCGGTAGCGAAGGATCTCCAGACGGCTCAGATGCTTCACTATCACCTCAGCATGACAGTAATAATAATGTCAGAACACACCACCGAACAAGACACTTCCCTACTACACGAATGGCGTAGCAAAATCGAAATCGCTAACCGCAACAACATTTTTTGTCACTGTTGCAGTTGTGGTTATGAGTGGGTAGGCTCCTCCTTTGGTGCAGCCTGCAGTAGCTGCGGTAGTCAAAATGTGGAACAAATCTCCTGTTGGCAGTTCCCAGATGATTGAACAGCAATGATCTAGGACTCTGAAATTATCACCATCGACCCCCGTCCAACATCAAGACCAAACGTAGCGATCGCATTTCATCTACTTTACAGCAGTAAGCGCGTACTTATGCTTGAAAGTAGTAGCCTCCAAGAAATCATTCCAGTGCGTTGATTTTTTTATTTAATGCATCCAATACAAACTGGCTCCATGGATGTCATTAAAGTGACATACTCCCACACTTCCCGATAATAACGCTCACTGAAAAATCGTCATGTGATGCAACTTCGTTACATTGTGACAGTCTATTATTATACTTCAATCCGTGTACCTTATGGAAGGCGTTAATGAAATTTGGTAAATTGCTGTCCTTCAAACTATTTTTTCGTGGCTTCTCCGTTATGGATAGGTACATCGCCAGTGAACTGATCCCACCGTTTCTCTTTGGTGTCGGAGCGTTTTCCTCAGTTGGCGTTGCTATTGGTACTGTATTTGATTTGGTGCGCAAAGTCACTGAACTGGGACTACCCATAACCATTGCGGTAGAAGTGCTGTTGTTGAAGTTACCAGAGTTTGTCTCTTATGCCTTTCCGATGTCGGTACTCCTAGCTACTCTGATGACTTATTCTCGCCTCAGCAGCGATAGCGAGTTAATTGCTCTACGGAGTTGCGGTGTTACTATCTATCGGTTGGTTATCCCAGCTTTAGTTTTAAGCTTAGTGGTTACAGGGATAACCTTTCTCTTCAACGAAATAGTTGTGCCAGCAGCTAACTACCAAGCAACCATCACCCTCAAGCAGGCTCTCGACGAGGATAAACCTGCCCTACAGGGAAAAAACATTTTCTACCCTGAATATGAGGAAGTCATCCAGCCTGATGGGGAGAAAACCCAGGAACTCAAGCGCTTATTTTATGCCAGTCGCTTTGATGGTGAGCGCATGAAAGGTTTAACTGTATTAGATTGGTCTCAAGAACAACTAAACCAAATTGTTACCTCAGAATCAGCTACTTGGAACTCGGAGCAAAAGATCTGGGATTTTGTCAATGGTACGATTTACCTAATCGCTCCCGACGCTTCCTACCGAGATATCCTACGTTTTGACAAGCAGAAATTGCAACTCCCTAGGGCTCCCTTGGATTTAGCTAGTGAGGAGCGGGATCCTTATGAGATGAACATAGCTCAAACTTTAGAGCGTATAGATATTCTCAAGTTAACCGGTGATGAGAAAAAAGTCCTGATGCTCAAGGTGCGATTGCAACAGAAAATTTCTTTCCCCTTTGTTTGTCTGGTTTTTGGCTTAGTCGGAGCAGTATTAGGTTCTCGTCCTCAACGTGTGGGAAAGGCGAGGAGCTTTGGCATCAGTATAGTAGTAATTTTTAGCTATTATTTGTTGGGATTTATTATTGGTGGATTTGGTTTAGTTGGTATTATCTCTCCTTTTATGGCAGCTTGGATACCTAACTTCTTCGGTTTGGGCGTGGGAGGATGGTTGTTAGTCAAAACTGCTCGTTAATTGCTAATTGAGAATTATTTTTCTTGCATTCTGCATTCTGCATTCTTAATTCTTAATTCTCTTCTCCTTTGTCAACACTTCTAAGTCTTCTGGAGTATTGCAATTAAAAAACATTCGGGCATCACTGACTGACAACTCCTCTACCAGATTTTGTGCTAACCAGCGCTGAAACGATCGCCCCCCCTGATTGATAAACTCAGTTAATATAGGCAAACACTGGCGTCGATAAAAGCCGCACAGGGGCTCCCAACCTTTAGCTTGTCGGGGTAACAGGCCAATTGCTTGCTCGGGAACCCTAGCTAATCGAGTTGCCCAACCTTGTAACACTTCAGCCTGTAAATGGGGCAAATCACAGGCAAGTAATAGTACCCAATCTGTCTTGATTTGAGCCATCCCCTGAGCAAATCCTACCAGTGGTCCGTGGGGTGACGTTTCGACCGGTAAAGGGACTTCTCGAATTACCTGACAAGCATCTGGTAAGATATCCTGGTAGCGCTCGGGCCAAGAAGTTACAACGTAGACTTCACTAGTACACTTCAGAGCCACCTCACACACCTGTTGCAACAATGGTATCCCTTGGAAAGAAATCAAAGCTTTGTCCCGACCCAAGCGAGAACTCTGTCCTCCTGCCAGTACAATTACTGAGAGGGATAATTTCTGGGAATGTTGATTATTCATTTTAAATAGTGATAACGCTAAAACCCATTTAAAATGTGTTTTAGCAAGTAAAAGGCAACAGGGGGACTGGAATCTATTTTTTTTATTTGATTTCACCAATATACAGTTGAAAAACACGACAGCTTAAGTGAAATCTTTTCTTCTAAGGTTCCCTGTTCTCTTGACTCATCAGTATGTTTACCACTCACATAAGATCGCCAGATATGAAAGGTAGGTACTTTGAAGAACAAGAACGCCAAGTTCTTGAAGAAATTATACAACATCGTCGTACCGAACTGGGACAAAATTTTATCAACAGAGAAATTCCAGAAACGGTGCTTAATCGATTAATTTGGGCAGCATTGAAAGCACCATCGGTTGGCTTTTCTCAACCTTGGGAGTTTGTCATTATTCGTGATGTATCAATTAGAGAAAAAATCAAAAATTGTTTTGAAGTAGAAAATGAAAAAGCCAAACAAATATTCAAGGATAAACCTTTATATAATCAACTTAAGCTAGAAGGAATTACCAATACTCCCGTTAACATTGCCATTTTTTATAAACCCTCCTCCAGTCCCATCTTAGGACAAACCAGTATGGAGAAAACAGGACCCTACAGTGTTTGTCTTGCGGTTCAGAATCTCTGGCTAATGGCTCGGGCTGAGAATATTGGAGTTGGTTGGGTGAGTATTTTAGATGAAAAGCAGGTGAAACAGATTCTCCATGCTCCTTCAGAAAATGAATTAGTAGCTTATTTATGTCTCGGTTACGTCAAAGAATTTACAGAGCGTCCTCAACTTGAAATAGCTAATTGGGAAAGACCTAAATCTAAAGAATCTTTGATTCATTATGAGAGTTATAACACTACTCCAACAACAGAATACATTAGAGGAAGCACTGACAATAGCTAGACTTGTGTTGCTATTGAAACAAAATTTGGTCATTGAATAGTATGGGAATAAGATTTCATCAACTTACATTATGATTCGCATTCTACTAGTAGATGACCAAAGTCTGATTCGGCGTGGTTTAAAAGCATTATTGAAGTTAGAAGATACTTTGCAAGTAGTAGGGGAAGCAGATAATGGACAAGCTGCCATTGATTTAGTAGAAACTTTACAACCAGATGTCATACTGATGGATATTCGGATGCCAGTCATGGATGGGGTAGCAGCAACTAGGGAAATTTACCAGCGATTTCCCAATACTAAAGTGCTGGTATTAACTACTTTTGATGATGAGCAGTATCTCACCCAAGCGCTACAGTATGGTGCAGCTGGCTATTTACTTAAGGATACCCCTCCAGAAGAGTTAGCCCAAGCCATTCAAGCTGTGCATAAAGGGTATACTCACCTAGGACCAGGGTTAGGCAAAAAAGTGATGGCTCAAATCCGCAATCCGGCTCCTAGTCCTCCCCCCGGCTGGGAAGAACTAACTCCTAGGGAACAGGAAATTTTGCAGGTGATTGCCACTGGTGCCAGCAACCGCGAGATTGCTCAGGAACTTCATATTACTGAGAAGACGGTGAAGAACCACGTTACTAATATTTTAAGTCGCTTGAACTTACGCGATCGCACACAAGCAGCAATTTTAGTCAACTCGATGAATAAAAGGTGTTAGGTATTAGGCATTGGTGTCAAGTTAAGGTAAAAATTTCGTTGTCAAGGGAGCAGGGAGTAGGGAAGAAGAAAAATCAATTTTTCTGCTCCTTTGGGTTTTCGATATTTGGTAAGACTATAAAGCACATAACTACCCCAGAATAGCTGCTTATAGTAAGTTAAAGAAACGCAAGAGGCACTAATGATAAAAAATTATATGAGGGTGGAATAAAAGACGCAGAGGATAATGCAAGATGGTCATCTATGCTGAAAAAGTTTTGTAAAATTTCAGACGATTCTGATTATTTTGACGATGCGAAAAGCAAATTAGAAGGATGGATTGATAAATTGGAGCGACCAAATGATATCTACATACCCTTGAATACCTATAAAAATGAGGAAAAGCTCCCGTGTCCAATAGCAGAAGATATTTTAATACCAGAAGAGATTTTGGATTATTCCCCAAACTAAGAAGTAATCGTTGAAGAAGTATATGATTAGTTTATAACTTTGTTTTTCGCAATTCAATCAATGAATCAATTCTTAATTCTTAATTCGCCGCCAGGCGCCTATTACTTAATATTCAGTAACCCTTCTTGTATTTTACCTAACTTTAAAACATTAAAATTAAATTCTTCCCCTTGATTGAATAATGAATCATCCTGCTCCGGACTACTTTCTTCAGTAGACACCAGCAAAACCAATGTGGGGATCTTCATCCCTTGGAGATAATTAACTAGCCTTTGTCGCTCTTCATCCCAAGTCAGCAAAATACAAATGCAACCACTCAGCATCGATGCTCGATTTAGTACCACAGGGATTAAAAACTCAAAAGTTTTATCTTGACAGGCTTTAACCGCAGCTAAAATCTCCAGCATTTTCTCAGTATGACCGACTCCCCGCCCAGTTGTAAAACAATAAGCCTCAGTGCCAACAAACATCAAATCCAATAAAGACTCCTGGGTTTGTACCTGGCAAGCAAAAGAAGCTGCAATTGCGATCGCTTCTTCTAGTTTGTCACTTGCTGCTATTGTTTGAAAGGTGTCTAAAATTAAGGCGTGTCTGACAAAAAATTCGTCCTGCTCCTCCTTAACAATTGGCTTACCTACCTTCGCCCAACTTTTCCAATGAATTTTCCGTAGAGGATCCCCGGGACGATAATCTCTTAATGACATAAACTCTTCCATATCCCCCACAGAAGAAGCCAACGCTACTCCACCAGATTGATATCTCCTCATACCAGGTAGACTAACTTGGGGTAACTTATAGCGTTTTGGTAAAATCCAGAATGATTGAGGTAAATGTCTTGTTTGAACTGCATTGAACAAACCAAAAGGATCAGGACGAGTAATCGTTATCCCTGTAAAACGAACTAAACCCCGATGAGTTGGTTTAATAGTAACTTTTACTTCAGTTTTACTATGGGGAGATAAGGTTGGTATGTCTTGAGCTCGAGTAATCACTTTTTGTTGGCGGTATAGCAACCGCCGCCAACGGAAATAGCCTAACTTTTGCTCTAATTTATGAGGTTGTTGCTCATTAGATTCTACTTTGGTTTGGAACTGGACAAAACTAGGACGAGCATCCGCCAAATCTTCCCACAGTTTTAATCCGGTTTGTACTCGATTAGTGCGATTATCAATGATAATGCGATATTGCACAGGAATACCAACTGTCGCAAATTTAGGTAGATTACGGCTCAAACCGCAGCGAAATCGCCACCAAAAGCTACTAATAATAGCAATCAGCAATAAGGATAAGAGAAAAGTGAAAATCTGATAAGCCATCGTTTGGTTCGTATCGATACCTGCAGCACCTGCCACCAATAAACAAACCAAAACGACTAAACCACTAATCGTAAATCTTCTGGTTAACCATTTGTTGATTCCATAGATGATGTAATAAGCGTGATATAAGTAATATTGCATAGGAGGGAATTTAGAATTTAGAATTTAGAATTGGTAAAAATGAAGTAAATTTGTAGGGTGCTGTTAGCGCTAGCGTAACGCACCGACAATTTAAGGGACTGAATGAAAATTCTAAGCTGGTACAGTCAGAGACTTAATAATATCTTCCACAACATTGATAGCAGTTGTGCCAGCAAAATGTGCTTGGGAATCCATCACCAAACGGTGAGCAATTACTGGTACAGCAATTTCTTGAATTTGTTCTGGAGTCACAAATTCGTAACCATCAAACATAGCTAAAGCTTGTGCTACTTTCATCAAAGCAATAGAAGCTCTTGGACTAGCTCCCAATTGCACCCCATCTGCGGTGCGGGTTGCATTGGCAATATCGACAATGTAACGCTTCAATTCTTGACTAACTCGAACTTGTTTTACTTGTTCTTTAAGGGTAAAAATATCATGTAAATTAACACAAGGTTGAATCCTGTCAATGGGATGTCCCTGTATTTGAGCTGACAGAATATTGACTTCTTCTTCAGGGGAAATATAACCCAAGCTAAATTGCACAGCAAAACGATCCATTTGTGCCTCTGGTAGGGGATAAGTCCCCCTCGATTCCACTGGATTTTGGGTAGCAATCACAAAAAATAAATCTTGCAGCTTGCGCAGATTACCATCCACACTTACCTGAGATTCTGCCATCGCCTCCAAGAGTGCAGATTGGGTTCTGGGTGAAGCACGGTTAATTTCATCCGCCAGGATAATATTGGCAAATATCGGTCCTTCATGGAAGCGAAAGCTCCCTTCCTTTTGATCAAAAATGGAAACACCGACGATATCCGATGGTAATAAATCTGGGGTGAATTGAATCCGTTTAAACTTAGCATCCACAGACAAAGATAAGGCTTTAGCTAAGGTGGTTTTACCGGTTCCCGGATAATCTTCTAACAGAACATGACCACCACTAGCAAAAGTTGCCAGCAATTTACGAATTGCTGCTGTTTGACCTTTCATTACCGTTGCAATATTATCAGCAATTTTGTGATAAATATCTTTACCAGATAAACCGGATACATCTGCTTGAATCATACTTGGTAATCGCACCAATGTTTAACATTTCCTCAGGTTTGAAGGTATTAGGTATTAGGTGTTAGCTGTTAGTTGTTAGCTGTTAAGTATATTGTTTGACTAACCTCAATTATCAATTATCAATTATCAATTATCAATTATCAATTATCAATTATCAATTATCAATTATCAATTATCAATTATCAATTATCAATTATCAATTATCAATTATCAAAATCCAGATACCTCACTGAGTAACCCCCTGTATGACAGGACGTCCATCAAAGCGTCCTGGGTTACCTGTCCAATTAAAGTCGCTAATCCGCAGGTTCAAAGAACCGAGTCCCTGTACTGGGTTATAGCGTAGGATGACATTGTAGGAGCGACGACGATATTCCAAAAAGTAGTCAGTACTAATTTCTTGACCAGTGTTTAAATTGAATGAAGTTTGAAAACCAAGTCTAAATGGACCGTAGAGTTGTTGGGTAATACCACCACTAAGAACACTTCTATCTGCAACTCGGTCGAAGAGAAAAGGTGATAGATCACCTACAGCTGCCTGAGTAAAGCGGATATTAAAACCAGTATAGTCCAGAAAAGGTCGGGAAAAATGACCTATTTGCCCAACTAGCCCAACGCTACCGCTGATAGAATTTTGATTATCACCATTACTATAGAGACTAGTGACACCACGGACATTAGTATTGAATGCTAGATAAGGAACCACTGGTTTTGGTGTGTATCGCAATCCTTCTTCAGGAGTTGCTGGTAAAGCTTTACCACGCCAGAGTACAAAGCCTCTGCTCAAGGATGCAACAGCTTGATAGCGCGTCAGGTTGATGCGATTATTGTCCCTAACTCTTGGTAGTAAGTCTAATCGATTGGTATTAGCATTGATATTCTGAATGCCTACCTGATACCTAAGATTGATTCTGGTCTTACCCAAAGGAATTACTGGTGAGGTGAGAAGCGCACCAATGCTACTGCGGACAGTCTGGAAACCTAGAGAACCGTTGAAGAGGCGATCGCGGTAGCTAGCTTCGAGGTTAAGTTTGTGAGGTAAAGTTGTGCCGATGATCTGCTGTAGTCGTAAACTTGCCCGTGTTTCGTCATCTATTTCATCAAAATCTAAACTAGTGACAGCTAAAGAACCTACTAGAGTTGTTCGAGGACCAAAGGAAACATCCAATCTAGATTTGAAGCCCAATGCACTAGGATCAATAGGACTTTCGTCAAAAATTGCCCTTTGCAGAAAATACTGTGGTGTTATACTAAATCGCACAGTAGGGCTATTGTATATTTCCATGGGACGCTCGAGAAACAAGCCACCCCGATCATCATCATCAAACCCAAAGTTAAATAAACCCGGTTCTCTTGGACGGCGGTCTATTAAAATACGATTGCGAAACGTCGGCACTGAAAAACTCTGATCGAAAACCAAACGAGGTTGAGCCGCAACGATTTCGTCTAGCAAAGGAGAAATACGCCGAAACCGGACATTTTCAGCCTGCAACTCTAACTCTGGCGGTGAAAAGGGATCATTAGTAATCCGCATGTTGGTAGCGATCCCCTCTGAGCCTTCAAAATCGACTCTATCAGCTTCATAGCGAAATCGGTTAATAGAACCCCCTGAGCGGGTTCTAGATCTTGGTGCGCTAGCACTTTGAGGATCCAACGTTAGGGAAGAACCCACTACGAAGGAATAACCCCCTGGATTAGTTACTCCTTGTAGGGGTTGATTAGTAACAATGCGATCGCTTAATGGTCGTGGTATTGCTGTCGGATCACTATCATCAGGGGACGGCAACTCAGGTAAGTCAATTTCTGATGAGGCTGTATAAAGTTCACCACTAGCATTGAAGATAACGCCACTATCTTGGACAAAGTAATACTCAAATCGTTCACCCCGCAGTACCTGTCCGCCTCGCGTTAAAGCAACATTGCCCTCAGCGACCATAATACGATTGGGCAAGTTAATTTGCACGCGGTCAGCATCTAATAAGGCTCCCTGAAAGCGCATTATGACATTACCTTCCGCCGTAACTATTTGTCGCTGTTCATCATATTCCTGAGTATCTGCCGTCAATTCAATCACACCAATAGGTTCGGCTACAGGTGTAGGTATAGTAACCTCCGCCTCTGGGGTAACTGGGAGTTGGGGTGCAGTATTTTCTTCATCAGCTGTACCTTCTGCATCTGGCAAGTCTTGAGTGGTTTTTAGGGGAACACTAAATTCAAATTCTCTGAGTTGTCCTCCCCGCTCTTGAGTCAAAATACGCTTGATAATGAGTGGGTTTGCTTTGCTTCTAGATGAAGCATCAGGGACTGGGAATTGGCGAAAACCTAAAGAGAACTTAGTGATTCCAGAGCTCTTGGTGTCAGCTCGATTAATTGTCCGTGTGGCAACCTGTTCTTTAGTTTTTAGTTGATCGCCCTCATTTTTTAGTGCAAAAGTACTATAGCCATAGAGATCTGGATCAATCCCGGATTTAGGTTGCACAAAATAACCAACTGAAATGGGAGGACCGAGCAGAGCGGCACTTTTACTAATATTCAGTAAGCAGGAATACTCTGGTTCCAATGTTTCTTTAGAAGCCATTGGAGCAGGTACGTCAGTTGTCTGCGTTGGTTGCTGGCAGACACTGCCACCCACACAGGCTGTTACCGATACCGGCGGTGTCCCATTTGAGCATTCATTGGTTACGGGTGAAATAATTGCTGGTATTTCAGGCGGCTGAACTGTTTGTGGCATCTTTACAACAAAATGCGGCAAGGACATCCCTCTCACGCACGCAGAGTTGAGTGACAGAGGAATTGCCGCGCAACGGAGAAAGCATTAATGAACTTAAGTTGTTATTTTGACATCTTCTCGCTGTCCGTGCCTACGGTTATAACGGGAGATTGTTAATGCTCACAACTTAGGTTTCTATTTCAACGCACCTGCCTTCGGAGATTTACTCTCTTTCTGGAGAAAATCGGTACGGTAATCTTTGATTGTAGTCGTTGGCACAACTGCATTGGTTCCTCAACTACAAATTTTTTTATTTGGCTCAATGAAGCGGTAAGCCGATGGCAAACTTGAGTGCTTGCTATCCTCGAATTTTGCAACTAAATCTATATACTAAGCTCCGCTAACGCTTAAGTAGGTAGGGTTGGCTGAATAAGTAACAAGTAACAAGTAAAAAGTAACAAGTCAGAAGGAATTAAGCATTTATCCTCGTTTTGAGCACTTGTATTCCCCAAGGTTACCCAGGGATTTCCCATGAAAGTGCAAGGAAAATGAGCCCATCGATACAATTTCCACGGCACTCCTAACGCACAAAAATGCTTGAAATCCATGTTTGGCATAGCTTCCACACTTATGCAGCAAACCCTAGGTAGGTAAAAAACAACGAAAGTAAATTTGTACGAGATAGGTTGACACAATGTACTTTTTATGTAATAAGACCACTCCTTCAAAACCCACATTTATCTCAACCTACTTAATACCAACAATGGTAGCCACATTAGCGAAGCCAAAAAGCGTCTGCAAAGATGGTTGTGAGAGCAGACGCTAACTCTATGTCTATTAATTACTCTAGATCCTGTCGGTTGGGATTGCGAGCTGGATCGCCCGACAAAAAGCCAAATACAAACAGAGCGATGAAGAAAAACACAACAATATAAACAACAATTTTGAGGGTTGCCATCTGGATATCTCCAAAGAGAGTGTGAACTATCAAAGATGAAGGTTGAAGTGGCACATTGACCTAGCGTTTGAGTCTAGGTCTAGCCAAGATAAAATTTTATTCTTCAAGCTTCAAATTTTATACTTTTTTAATATCATACCTGTAAGCTGGCTTTCTTGTGCCAAGTTAATGTCGTTAGGAGCTCCCTAACTGGCGGTGTACCACCCCCGATAAATGGAACTTGCCAAGCCAAATCCTCTTCCTTTCTGCCTTGGAGCCCTCTACCTTCTGCCTTTTTTATTAAAAGTCGCCCGTTACCCTGTAATCTTCTTTAAATCCTCAATGACTAAAGCTGCGGACTTGTATCTGTCAACGAAGTGAGAGCGCACCATCTTTTCCAAAATCTGAGCTAATTCTTCGCTAACATTTGCCAAATTACGCCAGATGACGTCGCCAGTCTCATCTGAAACCGATAACTGGCTGGGGTGAATGCCTGTAAGTGCTTGAATTCCAATCATTCCCAGCGCGTAAACATCACTACTAAATCTTGGATGTCCAGCGTATTGTTCTGGTGGTGCATAACCACTAGTACCAATGGCAACCGTTGAACCCTTTTCTTTGAGCTGCTCTTGGGATTGAATCTGTTTTACAGCACCAAAATCAATTAAGACCAATTTACCGTCTAGATCACGGCGCATGATATTACCAGGTTTAATATCTCGGTGAATAACTTGGTGCTTATGGATAAAACTCAGAATTTCTAAGACCCCCTTGAGTATTTCTAGTACTTGAGTTTCTGGAAATCGTTTTTCTTTAGGCATTTCCTCACTGAGGGGATGACCTTGAATATATTCTTGGATTAAGTAGAATTCTTTATGATCATCAAAATAAGCCAGTAGCTGAGGAATCTGAGGGTGAGTACCCAACCTTTCCAATATTTCTGCTTCCGTGTCAAATAGACGCTTGGCAACCTTGAAGAATTTTTCATCTTGATGAGCTGGTTGCAACTTTTTAACCACGCACTGGGGTTTACCGGGTCGCTGGGTATCTGTGGCTAAATAGGTGAGACCGAACCCACCACAACCAAGACTACTTTGAATTTCGTAGCGTTTTGATAAAAGTCCAGCTTCTGTTGGTGGTGGATCATCTGGTGTCTTTGGCTTGGCTCCTGGTGGCCAAATTATAGTACCGTCATCTCCAGTGTTATTATCTCCCCAAACCTCTGTTGACTCCTCATCAGGAGGAACCTCTGTCTGAGTAACCAGCATTGTACTTGGCTCAGTTGCCACTAGGGTACTTCTCTCTTTTAAAAGAGCTGAGAGCTGAGCGATGTTATCTTCTTGTTCCTGAACTAGGCTGGCAAAGTGAGAGCGCTCTTGCAGAGTTTTGTAGGCACTGTAAGCCAGTACACCAGTTCCAGCAGTAATTAATCCCACACAGGGAGCTACTACAGGAACCCATCCAGAGGAGAAAAACAGTCCCACCGATGTTCCTAACAACAGACTGATGGCTACCCCTTCTGCTAGCACCAGCTTTCCAGGGTGACGAAAGACTAGCACCAGAAAACCACCAGCAAATGACCAACCCCAAATCCACAAAGCTTCTCCCCACTCTGGCCAAAACCAAAACAGGGGCTGCCCATCTAAGACAGTACTCAGAATTTGACTGACTACCTGACCATGTATCATCACTCCTGGCATGCGCTCAATCTTTTCTTGGGCAAAGCTATAGGGAGTGTAAAAGTTATCTTTTAGACTAGGAGCACTAACTCCGATCAAAACAATGCGGTCTTTCACCCAGCTAGGGTCAATCTGATTATTTAGAACCTCTGTTAAGGTAATGTTACGACCAGGAGAGTCCGCAGAGCGGTAATTGAGTAAAATTTGGTAACCTCCGGTATCGGCTTTTTGGTAGGCTCCAGAGTTACGTAATAGTGGTTTGAAGATTACTTGACCGAGTTTGAGGTACTCTTCCTCATCTTGCTCGACAATTTCTGGTTGAATTCCTTTTTGTTCTAGGTAGTATCGTGCTAGCTGAAAGCTGAAGGAGTAAGTTGTAGTGCAGTTGCCAGTAGTGGGATTGACAAACAATAGACCTCGTCGAACAACTCCATTGGGATCAATGGCTAGGTCAGCAAAGCCTACACGCTCTTCTGGAACATTGGGAGGTGGAGGAGTACCTGGTTCCTTGGCGTTACTAATTTTACAGATGGGGATAATGCGATCGCTATTTTTCAGTTGGCTAGATAATTCTTTGTGACCTGGTGGTACTGAAATATCTCGAAAGATATCCAAGCCAATAACTGCCGGTTGATACTGCTCGAGTTGCTCTAAGAGCTGATTCATGAGTTTGTCAGTCATTGGCCATTTTTCCAAAGACTGAACATCCTCCTCTGTAATCTCCACAATGAGGAGGCGTTCGTCTGGCGGTAATCCTGGTCGCAGTTGCAGTAGCTTATCATAAGCACTCAGCTCTAGAGGCTCCGGGAAACCTAGTTGACGACCTATTAGCAGTAAACTGGTAACAGTCAAACTTGCTACTAATGCCGGGTTTTTGACAATAGAACTACCTACACGTTTTAGGCGTGACCAGAAGATAGACAGTTTTGCCGGAGTAGTGGCTTGACTCTCTTCCTGATTCGTGTATATGACCGTTTCCTCTGACTGTACTGAGTTTTGAGTTAACTCCCCACTCGTCGGTTTCACAAGCTAATTGCTCACAACTAATAACTTAAAATTAGCAATAGATCACCCTCAATGACGACCAAAATAAAGTTACCTCTCTCGTGGTTGACCAGATCATATATTGAGTTTTTTGTCAAATGATTCTTAAATCAAAGGATAACTAGTTATGGAAGCTTTTACTCCAATACCTCCTCAATGGACAAAATCCGCCACTCATGCGTTGGAATTTTGTTGCCCAAACTGTCGAGCTCCTTCTATAGAAGCCGAGCGAGTTTGGATGAATCGGCGCTCACCAGTCATAACCGAAGACTATAGCAAAAAGTGGCAAGAGTTTTATTCTTGTCACTGTGGTACTGTTTGGTGGGCATGGAGTAGTGACCGTCCGCCTTCAGAATTAGCCAAGCGCCAGAGACCGCCAATTTTGTAGATATAGCATTAAGTTAAAGGCTTAGGACATGAGCTGATCTTAACTTTTGAACAGGGAATAGGGAATTTTAGGGTCGAATGTTTAAGAGTGAATAAACTTGACCATCAATTAAAAGTCGGGTGATGCCTTTCGCTTGCAGATGAGAGCCTGTCTTTTGGAGCATCTGACCATCGGGTACTTTGATTACCCTTTGGGAACGATTAGAAAAACGTCGTGCTACTTTGTGGTTCTCAAATACGGGTAGAGTTCTTTCCTGAAACTCCTCGAAAGGAATTCGTCCAAGATCACTAAACTCTTTGAGAGGTCGAGCAATCAGCTCTGCCGATCGGTCTACGACTAAGTAGCAGATTTTAGGTAGAGAAGCTTCAGATAGAGGTAGAACGTGAACATCGGTAACACTTTTACCAATAGAGGTTTTTATTGGTAGCTGATTTGGTAGGTCTAACTCCTCATCATCCCACTCGTCATCTAAATCTTCCTCTAAATCTTCATCAAAATCTTCCTCTAAATTTAAATCGAGCAAATCATCATCGAGTAACTCCTCAAAGTTAGCATTTTGGAGTTGATTAATGTTCTCAGGGGGTTCCTCTTCCTCTACATCCTCAAAATCCTCCTCCTGTTGTGATTCACTAGTCATGTCTAGTGGCAACTGGGTCTGTACCATTTTTTCCTCAGTATCAGGTTTTAAAGTTACTGAGGAACGTCTGCGCCGCCGACGACCGTCTGATACATTTGAGTCTGATGATTCTACCTCAGTTGTTAGGGACTCCTCTGTTGTTTGAGCAACTGTCTCTGATTCACTATCAGCTGCTTCTAAGGTTTTATTGCTAAGAGAGGTAACACCGCTCGAAGTCCGATTAGCTCGCTTTTGTTGAATCAGCTCTTCATATTCTGACTCCAACAAGTTGCTTTTAAGAATGCGGCTAATTGTCGAGTTACTGACACCATAGCGAGTTGCTAGAGTTGAAGTTGTCTGTGACTGCTGTCGGTATAATTTCAAGATGTCGCTTTTGTCGGCATCAGAGAGTTTTCTTGGACTCATGGCTCACCTTATGCACGCCGACGCCCACCACGGCGGGAACGGCTTGATACATCATATTCGAGTACGGCACCTATGGCAAATAGAACGCCACTGAAAATAAAAAAGACTTCTAATAGACCACCACTTTCGTATTCTACAGACTTAGCGTCAGTATATTTAACCCACATATCTGAAATGTAGAGAGAAAAGGCCGCAGCTGCAATCATACGCCAGGATTGGGCGAAACGCCCACCCCAAAAGGCTAATAAGAGGGTTGAGGCAATAACGAGGAGGAAGACATCGCCAACTATGTAGAATAAATTTACATACTTACCGAGTGGTTGGAGTGTTTGGTCAAGAGAAAGTGCCCAACTAGGTGGCTCCTTTTCAGGGTTCTCCTGTTGTACAGGAGTTGTTTCGGCTGGTTGTGCTGTTGTTGGTGAAGTAGTTGGGCTAGCTTGCACTAGAATTGCCTTGGGGTAAGCAACAGCTTGGGGTGAATTTGTTGTCTGCGTTACCTGTTCAATGGCAGAAGAGGGTATCGGAATATTAGCTTCCTCAGAAGTCTCAGGTGTTGAGATAAAAACCCATATAGCTAAAGCTATTCCTGCTAGTGCGATCGCTACCACAGTTACCCATTGCCAAATCTCTAAATTCAAGCGCCTAGGAATAACTGCTAAAATCATGCCCCAACTGACGAACAGATAGAAAGCAATGTAAAACAAATCCGCAGGTGAGACATCAGGCTCCAGATTCAAGTATAACTCCCACCAACCAAATAACAGACCTCCAACAAACCAGCAGATTGTTCCCAAACCAATTCCTAACCAAACATTACGTCCACTGGCAATCTGAGGGCTGCGCCAATTTCTGAAGCAGAGGATCGCAGCAACAAGGAAGGGAATTAATTCGAGAATGTATGTACCAATTAAGTACCAAAGCGGACTTTCTTCTCCAGGAACACTGATGCTAAACAGGAGAAAAAATAACAGGGATAGTACCCCCCAAGCAATTCCTGCATAAACCAGATTTTGAGAGGTTAGCAGGGATTGAATACCAAAAGATGACTTTTCTACGGAGCTGCTCATAGTCATTTCACTCTTATCACTATCAATGAAATTCACCCCAAGCTGATGTACTCAAAGTTATCAGCCAGTAAATATTGCTTCTTACTCTCCAATTACTACACAAGTGTTTAATCTTCTCTCTCTAGGTTATCGCCATAGTTTACCAAGAGGAGATGATTGCAGCCACTGAATGAACTGAGTTTGGTCATTATCTGGCATATCTTGCAATATATCCCTTACTCCCTCAGAAAAGTTGGTACTACCAAAATATTCTTTACCCAGGCGATGAAGTTCCTGCAATAGGGTAATCAGATGGTGTTCTTCCCAAGGGGGAACTTGTAAAGTAGTTAATGGATCCATTGTGAGCAAGTGATTGACTGCTTCAGAGGAGTCAGCTTGCGGAAAGTGCCATTGCCGAAAGATCTCAGTGATATCTTTTTGGAACAACTTAGCTTGCCTGCTTCCTAAGAGGTCTTCAACATCTATGAAAACCGTTTGTAGGAGTAAAAGACAGGCTTGGGTGTATGGCAAAACGGTTGAGTCAGGACCAGCTTCCTTCCCCAGTTGTTCCAGACGGATTTTTCCCCAAACACTGAAGCGATCGGGTTCCTCTAACAAGACACACGCTTTACCGCGATTATCAGTGAGATCTCGCCAGAAAGCTTTTGCTTCTTCCGCTTGTTGGGCACTAAACACGCTAATCAAACGAAAAGTTTGCCCCTGATAACTAAGAATCGGGATTTGCTGCTCCCGTTTTGGGTGCTGAATGCTAGAGATTTCAACATCCTGCCTTTTGAGAATAAACATAACATTGGCAAATGAGTGCTGACCGGATTGGGGATGGGAATGCTATGGTTGTAGCTAATACCCAAGTAACTATATCTCTATCCAGAATGCTGGTGTCAGGGTTTGACTGAGCCGCAATAAGCACAAAGCACTAGCTCTTCACTAAATCTCTGGTTTGGGATGATCGCCTTGAGTCTTACTACTATTGAGACAAGCATTTGATGATCTTTGGTTTATAGTGTACCTTGAGCGTCAAGAGGTTAGAGTCTGTAGTTTGCTCAAGTTGATTGTTAGTGGTAGTTGCCTGCTAATACCAACCACCGATACAATGCTTGATACTATCAGATCACTACTACTTGATGAATCAATCATCATATGCTAAATCTTGGGCAATTGTGCGCAGAAGTTAATTTATTTTGCTATTTGGAGGAATGTTGAAGTGCACAACCTTGAGTGATTAACATCTGTTGTAGTTGTATGTGATGGCTCATTTATGCCCTCGTAGCTCAGGGGATAGAGCAAGGGATTTCTAATCCCTTGGCCGTAGGTTCGAATCCTACCGAGGGCGTTATCCCAAAATGTACTTTTTTTTCGGTCTCCTCCGATGACGGAGCGATCGCTTATCCGTCTGCTGAATGTTAAGTGGCACAATTATTATACTCAAAGTAAACTTAGTTTATAAACTAAGTTCTTTTTTCCGTATGGAAACCGTAAATATTCATCAGGCTAAGACAAACCTCTCTCGACTATTATCCCGTGTGGAACTTGGAGAAGAAATCGTTATTTCAAACCGAGGTACTCCAATTGCTAAGCTTGTTCCATTTCGGACATCTTTAGATCGACGGTCTAGTTTAGGACAAGATCGAGGAAAATTTATTGTGCCAGACGATTTTAATGCTCCTCTGCCAGAAGATATTTTGGTTACATTTGAGGGCGGTGCTGAGTGAGACTTTTACTAGATACTCAATGTTGGTTATGGTGGTTTGCTCAACCAGAAAAATTGAATGAGAGTGTAACCGAAAAAATTGCAGATGAAACCAATGAATTATGGTTTTCAGTTGCAAGTGTTTGGGAGATGGGAATTAAAGTTTCAATTGGTAAGTTGCCACTGCCAGAACCAATAGATGATTATGTCTCTACTCGTATGAATCAACTAGGGACTAGATGCCTAGAGATCAGAGCTGATCATGCTTTGCGAGTAGCTGCACTACCTTTATATCATCGCGATCCTTTTGACAGAATGTTGATTGCACAAGCTCAGATAGAAGACATGACGCTTGTAAGTGCGGATTTGAAATTTAATCAATATGAAGTATCTTTGCTTTGGGCGGGCAATTGACAAAAAAACGATACACGCTTTGGACTCTTATCAGCTTAGGTTTCGGTTAAGAACTCTTGAAATCTAATTTAGTATAAAAAAATTTGGGACTGACAACCTCACGACAGATATTCTCGTCTTGGAGAACATAAATTGAAAATGCCAATCCTAAAAATTAAGCTATGAAGGTTTGAGAGTTGTCTGGTGGACAACTCTATTCTTTTTTTTGTTTGAGCTTTTGCAGGGACTAGAGCTGCATACCAAACAAAATCGACAAGATGATCAGAGTGATCAACACCACCGACCATTTCCAGAGTCGGTTAAGTCCTTTGAAAAGACTTGACCATCGTATGTAAAAGGAGATCCAATCTGAATGGAGCTCATCACGACCAGGTTCATTTACGATCTTTGTACGACCTGAAATTGCAGGCCGCTGACGAACAATAATCATGGGCGATTGGCTTTGACCAAGGGAAGGGGTAGCGGCCAAACGCCCTCGTGCAGGAGGTCGTATCCTGGCTGAACGGCGGGGTAAACGATTCATCTGCGACCAATCCTAATCAAATCACCATCAAAAGTCGGTACGGAGAGCACGAACGGATCGGTTGAATAGGTCAATGCTTGTTCTTCAAGGATTCCGATCGCAATTTTTTCTCCCATGCGTAAGCTGTCGTAGTAATCGGTGAAGTAATGAACTCCAGCCATATTGCGGCCAATGGAAATGTTGGCTGCCAGTTTATTTAACTCACCTTCGAGGGTTAGGAATTGACTTGGGGTATAGCTAACGAGGCAATCAGCAGATACCCCCTCTCCAACTCCAGGACCGGGCAGATTTGGAGCACGGAAGGCAATCGGAGTATCATCAGTTGCTAATCGCTTGAAGGCGACTACTCCTTCTTTGGTTTTGGCTAACACAGCGCTTGTATCGAAGAATGCCTTGAGGATAGTGACACAGGCTCCAGCAACAGTGGCATGTCCTGCACCATAGGCCGGATGCATGGGTGATCCTTCTGGGAAAGCCATTGGTAGGAAATAAGTTTCTTTTTCCTGATCTGGATCTCTTGGAAGAGCGGCAATAACATTCAGAGTACTTTTAAGCCCTTTTTTGAAGGCATCAATATCCAACTTCAGCACAGGAGGAATTTGACTATCAGCAATGTGATTAGAGTCACTCTTGGGAAGACTATTGCGTCGCACCAGTTCAATTTTAGCTGCTAAAGCTTCTGGTCGTAACCGAATGTGATTATTGAATTTCTGAAAACGAACTGCTTTCAAGCCCCGCGTAGCAACTTCGGTAACCAAATTTAAAATGTGCGGTCCACCGTAGAGAGCAAAACCACCTGCGTTACGCTTTGTTTGGGCCCTTTTTGCCGCTTCTCCCACACCAGAGAGATGATCAAAGCCTGGGTCAAAAGGTGTCCCCATACCAAGCAGAATGATGCAAGCATTCAAATAAGCTTCGTATAGTGCATCGTAATGCACATAAGTAGCCAAATCGCGGGGAGTTGAAATAAAGCGACGGGGTGGCCGGGCAGGAGACATCGTGGGAGAACCCTTGCTTGAACCATAGGTTTCTCGAGGGTGGTTTCAAACCGCGCTGAACCTTAACGTATTCAGTCATGCTCACCATATAATCTTTGCCCGGTTCTGCGATCGCGACCTTCTGATCGATTTGCAGCACCCCATAAGTGATTTTCCCCTCAGCGACGCTACCCCCTCCATTAAGATCCGTGTTACCAACTAGCAAAAATTGAGAAAGATACGGACCCACCTCAACGCCTGGGGAAGAACCTCGGAATACTGTTTGGGAATCCAACTTTCCTGCAGCATTGACTTTACGGGGACGACCTGTCTGATTTGTGAGATAGTCAAGAGCATTTAGGCGATCGATGGAGCTATCAATAGCACTATTGGAGCAACCGACTTCAAAACTATTGAGTGGCTGATCCCGGAGTAAAGCCAGTTCGTAGACCTCCGCCATTTCCAATACTAGTTCTGGATTGGCCTTACCACTTGCATCTAACAACGGAGGTGCAGGAGGCATGGTGACAGCCTGGGCATCTGGTCCCTCAAGTTCAAAAACAACTCCCGCTGTTGGAACTTCCCACTGCCTGAT
>CBDCVG010000109.1:0-15406 GCA_965222765.1 Caldora sp. | reverse complement strand
GGAACTAGGATCAACATCAGGGGAATTGATGATTACTTCTCCATCAATTCCTAGCTCAGAACTCGCAGTGATAGAGCTATCAGGGGATACAAATAACCCTTCGATAATTATTCGGATATTGCCTCCGTTACCCCCAAAAGCATTGGCATTGATATTACTCTGTTCTAGAAGAGCTAATACAGCTGCGTAAATGGTGATATTACCGCCATCTCCCCCACCAGTATCTTGAGTACCAGCTCTAGTAGAGATTTCACTTTGATTACGTAGGATTAAACCATCTCGGACTTGCAGCTCAATATCCCCACCTGTACCCAAAAAACTACTAGCCGCGATCGCTCCCTTATCCAGAACAATTGAGTTAGCATTAATTTGCAATATCCCGGCATTACCTGTCCCATCGTGCCTAACACTGACTAAACCCTCATCGGTAACCCGCAACAGTCCGGTATTAATCGTCACATTTCCAGAGCTTCCAGTTGGTACTGGAGGTAGTCTAAATAATTGTTGCAGGATGGGATCGACAATATTAGCAGAGGAGATGATTACAGAGGGATTGCTCGGTACTGTACCACTAACTTCTACTGACTCCGAAGCATCAATGGTAATGCGTCCAGCTGAACCAGTTGCTAGGGTAGAAGAATCAATCCTTGCTCCATCCCGAACCACTAATCTTGATGTATTGATAGTTAAACTACCAGCATCTCCTTCATTGAGAGCTGTAGCAGACAAAATGCTTGGTTGCAGCAGAATTGGAATAGCACCAACTAGTTCTAGGGATTCAGAAGCCTCTACAGTTACATCTCCCCCAGAACCAGTTCCAAAGGTTGAAGATGAAATGCTTCCTCCACCTAGTAGAGTCAAATGTCCTGTGGAAACTGCCACATTTCCCGCATCTCCCCCACTGAAAGTGGTAGCACCAATGCCGCTGGAAACTGCACGGGTATCAGCATTGGCAAAACGAAGGAATTGCGCTGACTCCGAGGCTTTTACCTCTATATTGCCTCCTGGAGCATTACTGAAAACTCTAGTAACAATTAATCCCCCATTCTGAATGAGTAACTGCTGAGTTGAAACTTCAATATCCCCACCTTTGCCAAATCCTACTACTTCACTCTGCAAGCTGCTAGAAATCTCTCCATTGGGGTTGGTTCCACTCATTTCTAGAGATTCCGAGGCATTGACACTAATATTGCCAGTTGTTTGCAACCCTTGGTTTTGAATCAGAATTATTGAACCATCAAGTAGTTGGATATGTTGTCCTTGTACCTGTATCGAGCTCCTAGTTACACCACTGCCATCTACTAAGGCTTGGGATAGTAGTTGAAGATCTCCAAAGTTTTGTACACCTTCATATCCTAAACTCCACTTATCCACTGTTCCCGATGGAGGATTAAGGCTAACTAAACCTTGGCTAACACTACCTAGTTCAATCCGTCCTCCTTCTGCTGTGAGAATACCACCATCTAAAGTTAGATTACTTCCAACCAAGGCTAAGGTATTTCCAGGTTTTACATGCAAACCAGAATTGTTTAGACCTCGATTAATAGGTAAGAATATACTGGGAGCCGTGAGATTATGACCAGTGCCTTGTACTTGAAGTGCTCCTGAATTTTGACCCAACTGTAAGCCAATGGGAGTACTAATAGTTAATAGAGGTGTTGCTGTAGGTTCGGTGGCACTGAACATCCTCCCATCGGCGAACCGGATACTCTCAGCACTAGTGCCAAAAAAGGAACCGCCGATATCCAAACTGGCATTATTACCAAAAACTATCCCATTAGGGTTAATTAGAAAGAGGTTTACTGTCCCGTTAGCACTAATCAAGCCGTCGATATTGGAGATTTGTCCCCCAGTGACGCGGCTAATAATATTGTCGATAGTTAGGGGGTTGTTGAAAAAGGCTTCGGTGCCTGTGGATACCGAAAACTGACTGAAGCTGTGGAAGAGATTATTTCCCGCAGTTGTCCCACCATTAATCTCGAAGATATTGCCATTGGGATTTACATCCGACTGGTTAGGTAAAGTCAGATCTGGAACGATTTGACTCTTAATTGGCAGGGGACTAACTCCCAATAAGAGATAGCTGACAATAAATGAGAGAAGAAGCCGAGGAGTCATTCGGCGTTACCTCACATTATCAATAACTAATATTATATAAGCTGCTCCCTGATACCTTGTTTGTTGAGAGCAACTGGCAAGATGCCAGTTCCACAATCGATACCCCACACCCTCACTTCCAAAGCAAGTATTTCTTGAAAGATTAGCTATTAGCCATTAGCCATTAGCTTTGAGCGTGTTTCTTGAAACTATGAGTAAAGTTTGGTAAAGCCAAATTCTATAAAAAAATCTGAGCGATGGGGACGCTGAATCCTGGTAGTAAGGGTGAGTTAAGTGTGTCATCAACTAGGAGAGTACCGGCAAGTTGCAACTGAGCACCTGTTCGACGATAAATTTCCAGAGTTTGCAGTTGCCAACTGACGATCCAATATTCCTGAACTCCATGCAGAGAGTAGAGTTTGAGCTTAACTTCTTTATCCCGCTGTTCGTTAAGTTCACCGGGGGGAGAGAACCTCGACTATCAGTTCAGGAGCAACAGTTAGGTGTCCAGCTTCATCAATACCATTGGCGAGGCGCTCATTGCTAATCCAAATGACATCAGGAATAACAGCATCGGTGGGAGTGAAAATAACGCCCGGTGCTTCTAGAGCAATTCCTAGTCCAGTTTTCTCTGACCAGTTTTCTAGGCGAACGTGCAGTTTGCCTGCTGCACTCTGGTGACGAATGTGGGGAGCGCGAGTCACGAATAGTTCTCCATCAATGATTTCATGGCGTTTCCAACCGCCATCATCAGGCATTGCATTAAGATCTCGGATTGTCCAGCGGAGGGAGTTGACGACCATTGGCTCTACCGTTGAAGTTATTTATCAGGAAACCCAAACTATGGCTAGTACTGCTGTGCGGAATTAAGAATTAAGAATTAAGAATTAAGAATTAAAAATCCTTACTCTATAAGCATTATATCAATCTCAAACTGGTGGTTTATTTCCGCCGCGCTGCATTAAGAAGCTTGTCAAGTATTCTTAGCAAGCCCGGTTTCTTAACCTATGCACTAGGCAGGTTTAAGATCAGAAGTGATAGTTTATATATGGGCGCACACTTTACCCATTATAAAATAATAATAGCAAAAAATGAAGATACAAACCATGATTATCAAATACTTTCTGCAAATAATTCACCACCATCAGCGAATTTTTACAATCCTAGTACTAATTAGTATTTTATCCTTGAGTGCTGGTATTATCTTGGGTTGTCAAACTTCGGTTTCTCCTACTAATGTCTCCAACACAACTATACCTACAGAAAAGCCTGAAACCCCTTCTACCAGTTTACCAACATCAGTTAGCAATGCTGTTTTAGAGGCAGTATCTAAACTCACTAACTTACCAATTTCTCAACTCGAAATTATCCAAGCAGAACAGCAAACTTGGCCTGATGGTTGCCTGGGTATCAGTAGTCCAGATACTTTATGTACTCAAGCTCTTGTTCCTGGTTGGCAAGTCACAGTTGAAGCTCAAGAAAAATCTTTGATCTATCGCACTAATGATTCTGGCTCTGTGGTCAAATTAGAAACAACCACTGCTCAACTGCCAACTGATAATAACTTACAGGATAATATTAACCCAGCAGTGGAGATTCCTCAGGAGGAATTACCATCGCCTCTAGCTAAAGATACTATTTTCGCGCGATCGCTAGTGGTGGTATTACTGGTAGAACCTATGAAACCACTCTTCTAGAAGATGGGCAAGTGATGCGAGTGTTGATCCATCCTAATGGTACTACTGAAGCACCTCAGGTTTCTCAGATTTCCAGCCAAGAAGTTCAACAGTTTCAGCAGTTGCTCGAAAAAGTTGACTTTGCTCAGTTCAATCAGCTGGGTTATCCACCCCCTACCGGTGCTGCTGACTATGTAACTGTGATCATAACTAGCCAAGCAGGTACTACTAGTTATGCTGATATGGTTCAACATGAACTACCAGAGTCATTACGAACAGTAATTCAAGCTTGGAATCAAATCGCTAAGTTTTAAAAACAAGGCAGGAGGCAGGAGGAAAGAGGATTAGACCCTTATTTCTTAAAAATCTAACAAATAAGCCCAGAGCTAGGGGTAAGCTTCTGGACTTGATCAGTAAAAAGGTGTGTTGAGATTTTTGTTAGAAATCTCACTCAAAATATACCCTTAACTCTGCCATTAATTCAGTTAGCTAGAACACATTGTTAAACTATTGCAACAATTCTGAAACAACCGGAAACGATTTAAGCACTAGATACGTCTAGTACTTATATGTTGTATCGAGTAAACTTTCGTTGCGTAAACAATAACATTGTCACGGATAAGTAATTAGAGAGCTCCTCAGAAGCGCTTTGCCCCCCTAATTGAATGGAAGAAACAATATATTTTCCTATTCCCTGCTTCCTTGTTTCTCAAGAATTATCACAAACTACAGCTCCGCTGAGTTTTTGTCACGACATATCATCGGAGGAAAATCACTAATGCTGTCACCTCAAAACCACTCTCAACTAACCTCTCACAACAATCAAGTACTGTTTTTGCCTCTAACTGATACACAAATCCTTGCTCTGAAAGGACGTTATCAAGATTCGTTACCGATCAAAATTACTAAAACTGTTGCTTTCAATGGCACAAGTCCTACTCAATGGAAGTAAGTAGATAGCTCAAAATAGAAGTATCTAAGTAAATAAGTGTAAAATTTAATAAGATACTTTAATTTAGCATATCTATTTAAGATCAATTGTAGACGAAAGGCGGTTTGAAAGGCTAGGATTGAAACAATCCTGAGTTTCTCAACCGCCTTTGAGCATAAGGCTTTAATAAATTTCAGGGAGGGCAAGATGGGAGAAAACAACACAGCAGAACTGTTAGTCAAATGCCTAGAAAATGAGGGAGTAGAGTACGTTTTTGGACTTCCTGGGGAAGAAAATTTACACGTACTAGAAGCTCTGAAGCATTCTTCAATTCAGTTTATTACCACCCGCCACGAACAGGGCGCAGCCTTCATGGCGGATCTTTATGGTAGGCTCACTGGTAAAGCTGGAGTTTGTCTGTCTACTCTCGGTCCTGGTGCCACAAACTTAATGACTGGAGTTGCTGATGCCAACTTAGATGGAGCACCATTAGTAGCAATTACCGGTCAGGTGGGAACAGACCGGATGCATATTGAATCCCACCAGTATTTGGATTTGGTGTCAATGTTTGCCCCGGTTACTAAATGGAGTACCCAAATTGTTCGCCCTAGTAATACAGCAGAAATTGTCCGTAAAGCATTTAAAATTGCCCAGAGTGAAAAACCAGGAGCAGTTCATATTGATTTGCCAGAAAATATTGCGGCAATGCCAGTAACTGGTCAACCTCTGAGCAAAGATGACAGAGAAAAAACCTTTGCTTCTTTTCACAGTTTCAGTAAAGCAGCAGTAGCAATTTCTAAAGCCAAAGACCCCATAATTTTGGTGGGTAATGGTGCAATTCGTGCTAATGCGGCTGATGCACTGACAGAATTTGCTACGCGGATCAATATTCCGGTGGTTAGTAGCTTTATGGGTAAAGGAGTAATTCCCTATACTCACCCTCTGGCACTATGGACTGTAGGATTGCAACAACGTGACCATGTTACTTGTGCCTTTGAAAAAGCTGATTTAATCATCGCTGTTGGTTATGACTTGATTGAATATTCACCAAAAAAATGGAATCCAGAAGGAAATATTCCCATTATTCATATTGGCATAACCCCGGCAGAAATTGATAGCAGCTATATTCCCCTAGTGGAAGTAGTAGGAGATATTTCTGACTCCCTCAAAGAAATTATGAAGCAGTCAGATAGAGAGGGAAAGCCTACACCATTTGCTGTGGAATTAAGGTCAGAAATTCGCGAAGATTATGAATATTATGCTAATGATGATAGCTTCCCTGTCAAACCACAAAAACTAATCTATGACTTAAGGCAGGTCATGAGACCAGAGGATATTGTCATTTCTGATGTTGGTGCCCACAAAATGTGGATGGCTCGTCACTATCATTGCGATCGCGCCAATACCTGTATAATTTCCAATGGCTTTGCGGCGATGGGTATTGCCATGCCGGGAGCACTAGCCGCCAAATTAGTTCATCCTCATCGCAATGTAGTTGCTGTTACTGGTGATGGAGGGTTTCTGATGAATTGTCAGGAATTAGAAACAGCGCTGCGGGTAGGTACCCCTTTTGTAACTCTGATTTTTAACGACGGTGCCTATGGCTTGATTGGGTGGAAGCAACAAAACCACTTTGGCGAATCAGCTTTTGTCAATTTTGGTAATCCGGATTTTGTCAAATTTGCTGAAAGTATGGGGTTAAAAGGCTATCGGGTAAATTCTGTAGCAGACTTGATTCCTACTCTAAAAGAGGCACTAGCTCAAGATGTCCCCACAGTGATAGACTGCCCGGTGGACTATGGGGAAAATCTCCGATTCACCCAAAAGGCTGGGGATTTGAGTTGCAAGATATAAATTGATAATTGATAATTGATAATTGATAATTGATAAATAAGTAGAGCTAATTATCCATTGTCAATTGGTGAACGAGAGGGAGTTGGTATCAAAAACTCTCAACATATCGCTTTAGTTCCCTAGCCATCCGGTGAATGCCTCGCTTTTCATCTTGCCGAATAAATGGTAAAAATACACGGGTGAGGATGCCGGAAAATTTACTGTTGTGAACGTATTTAGTGCGGTCAACTCCAATCTCTTGCAGCTCAAATACATATTCATTGCGAAAACCGGGGATTTGGGAAACCCAGCAAAGACAAACTGACGGCTCAACTAAGGTAACTAAAGCCTCAAAGTCTGTTTCTTCCTCATGGGGAAGCCTACGTAGCGAAAGGAACACTTCTTTACCCTGTTGAAATGGTACGTTGGATTGACAGTCAAATAAAAAAGTGTTCCAGTACTTCCACTGGTTTTTCTGGAATAACACCTGCCAAACTTGGTGCTTGGGAGCATTAATCTCAATCTCAGTATAAAAACTTGCCATAAATGGGTGCGGAATTAAGAATTAAGAATGCTTATAGAGTAAGGATTCTATCGCTCTCTCTCCTGGTGGGTTATTTCCGCCGCACTGCACTAGTGCAAGAAAGCTCCAAGGCAGTCCCTGATGAAAAATTTTTCACCACCAGGTGATGAAAGTAGACTTTGCTGCACTAAGAATATTTGGACTTCTAGATGGCACAGAGGAAAATTCCCTTTACAATCAAAAAGCTAAAACCTGCAATAGTAATACAGCATGGTAGACCTGACACCCAACTCTAGCTTTAGTTTAACGATTCGCTTGGCATATCCCAACCACCCAGGGATTTTAGCCAGCATTACTGTAGCGATCGCGGAGACGGGTGGTAGCCTAGGACAGATTGACCTAGTTGAGCAGACCCGCAAGAGCGTCACTCGAGATCTAAATATTGATGCTGCTAGTACTGAACATGCTGAGCAGATAGTGCAAGCTATTGGAGCATTAGCAGATGTCAAAATTATTGAGTTCCAAGACCGCACTTTTAACCTACATCGCGGTGGCAAAATCAGTATGCGCAGCAAACTCTCCTTGAACAATAAAGGGGATTTGGCAATGGCATATACTCCTGGGGTAGGTCGTATCTGCAATGCGATCGCTAAAGATCCTGAACAGGTATACCACCTTACGATTAAAAGTAACACGGTTGCTATTGTTAGTGATGGTAGTGCCATCTTAGGGTTAGGTAACCTGGGAGCAGAAGCAGCATTGCCGGTAATGGAAGGGAAAGCTATGCTCTTTAAAGAGTTTGCTGGTATTGATGCCTTTCCCATCTGTCTTGCTAATCAAGATACAGACATGATTGTGGAAACCGTCAAAAATATTGCTCCTGTCTTCGGCGGTGTCAACTTAGAAGATATCAGTGCTCCCCGTTGCTTTGAAATTGAAGAGCGGTTGCGGCAAGAGTTGGATATCCCTGTATTTCATGATGACCAACATGGTACGGCAATTGTTACGTTGGCGGCGTTGATTAATGCTCTGAAGCTGGTAAATAAATCGTTGGCATCTGTCAGAATTGTGATTAATGGAGCTGGAGCCGCTGGAATCTCCATCGCGCGGTTGCTGCGAAAGGCTGAAGCTGAGGTAATTTGGCTGTGTGACTCTCAGGGTATTATTTCGCAAAGTCGCTCTAACTTAACCCAGCAAAAGCAAGAATTTGCAGTAGAGGCTACGGGTTCCCTAGCAGATGCTCTCCAAGGTGCTGACATTTTTATCGGAGTCAGTGCCCCTGGTGTAGTTACCCCAGAGATGGTACGCTCAATGGCAGCAGACCCGATCGTTATGGCAATGGCGAATCCGATCCCAGAAATTCAGCCAGAATTAATCGGGGATGATGTAGCGGTGATTGCTACTGGACGTAGTGACTATCCTAATCAGATTAATAACGTTCTAGCCTTTCCTGGTGTCTTTCGCGGTGCGCTAGACTGTCGAGCCTCAGCGATTACTATCAATATGTACCTAGAAGCGGCTAAAGCGATCGCTTCTTTGGTTAAGGCAACTGACTTAAACCGGGAACATATCATTCCTTCAGTCTTTGATGAGCGAGTAGCGAAAGCTGTTGCTGCTGCTGTACAACAGGCAGCACGTCAAGATGGAGTGGCTCATTGCTAATTTAAAGTGGTGTGCATTTTGTCAAGTCCCATATGTAGCGTTTAGTATCTAAAAAAACCTATATATAGCAATCCTACTCTTATAGCTGAAGCCCTTGCTAGATAAAGTGTACTGCCAAAATCAGGTAGCCGCTAAATTAAGGTGGTATTTTCCCAATTCCCCACTTCCCTAACTTCCCTATTTCCCCATAACTTGATTTTACGTGAGGAATGAAACAGCCCTGCTGTCTCCCAAGGGGGGTTGGGGGTGGTTCGCCAATGATCAAGGACATCGATAAGCCAATGAGCTAAATTGGTGAAATATTTCGATTGTATACCTTGAATCTTCAAAGGAAACAATGGCTATTACTGAAATCAAAATCCACCCCGCTATCGGTATTGCCAGAGTAGGGAACAGTACTTACCAAAACGAAGGTGAGGGCTACTTTGTTGGACCAGAAATTCCTCGGAAAACTCCTGATCCGGGCAATGGAGGATATAAAGATAGTGAAGGAAGAATTAAACGGCAGGCGGTTCGCTTTCGTCTCTTTGCCTATCATGATGACGGTACAGTTGAGGAAATCACAACAGCTAACTCTGATCGTATCCAGTGGACTGTTCGCCTTGCCAATACTAAGGCTGCTGCTGAAAAGTTTGAGGAACCAAGCCAGCTACGTAATCCAGAAATCACGGGAATTGCTCGACAGGGGTTAAAAATTCGTTCAGGACCTCAAACTCTTGATAGTCCGGAACAAACCAAGAAACTGGCAGGTACATTTACATATCCCATATCCTCAAGAGCCAATCGCATTATTACCGTTGATATTTCCTTAGGGGATATCCGCATGGAAACTGAGGGTCAATTGCTAGTTTTAGGAGGATTTGGGATATCTGCCAGTCCAGTTGACATACCTCTGACTCGCGACACCTTTGCCGATAACGATGGCTGGTATGACGATGTATCGGATGGTCCGATTACTGCAACTGTTACTATTGACGGGCAACCGCTTACGGCTAAAGGAGCTTGGGTTATTGTTGCACCCCCTGATTTTGCTCCCGATATTGGTAATTCTACAACTTTGTACGACACAATCTTTGATTTCTTTGTCAGAAATGGTCGCAAGACCATACCAACCAAACCCTCCTTTGCACGGGATATCTATCCGGTGATTGAAGCCTCCTATAAAAGTATCAATTTATTCAACCTCGAAAATACCCCTTATCACAACACGTTGACTCCTAACTCCGATGAAGACCATTGGAAGAACCTGAGTGGGTATATTTTTAGTCGCCTCAAGGTTCCCGACAGCGATAGCCACAACAAACAACAAAACATGCCGAGGTTGGCTCGGGCTACACTCACATCAACTCAATACAAAATCATGGAAAAGTGGCAGGATGGAACCTATGAATGGGACGGGTTTCCAGAGCCCTCTGATGAGATCTCGCCTGAGGGGTTAGATCGCGCTGCTCTAGAAAGTTGTGTCGGGGCTGCTTTCTACCCTGGTATTGAAGCTGGAAATTTTCTGATTGAGGACATTAATCGCTATTTCCCAGATAGCGATGAGTTTCGTCTGGACCATAATGAGGTAAATCCTGGTGATGTTACGGCACAGATGGCGTTGCCTTGGCAGGACGACTTCTTTGCCTGTAGTAAACAGGAGTGGCAGTCTATTTACGGAGTAGAAGCTTGGTGGCCATGAGGTGGCGGTCAACGTCCCATCGACGTTCTACCTGAGCAAGACCCGTCAGAGTTTCAAAGCTGGATTCGTGGTGTTCTCAGTGCTGGTCAAATGGTCAAGGATTGGTCAAAACTCGGTTTTGTTGTTACAGATGGAGATCGCTACCTTGAAAAAGAGCGAGGTAATTTTTCCTAGGGAACTCTAACAAATTAGATTTGACTTGCTTGTCTTACTTCCCCAGCTCTTAAGAAACAAGGCAGGAGGCAGAGGGCAGGAGGCAGGAGGGAAGAGGGTTTAGCTTGTTTCTTCCCTTCATAGCAGGTGGTACGCCGCCTGTCAGGCGCTTTTTAAGCGATAATTTCTCTTAACCGAGCAGTATTGCCCCAGTTCCCTCCGCTCGCAATTGCAAGTCTCTTATGCCAAATGCTCAAGAATTTGAAGTGGTCATCATTGGTGGCGGACCAGCTGGAGCCGCCACGGCCCTAACCCTAGCGCAGGCAGATCGGCAAATATTGTTGGTTGACAAATCTGATGGCAGCCTGTTCAAGGTCGGTGAGGGACTGCCACCGAATGCTAAACCTTTGCTGCGAGACTTAGGGGTAATGGAACGCTTTAATAGTGACGAACACCTGCCATCCTATGGCAATGTCTCTGCTTGGGGCACACCAAGTTTGCATAGCACAGACTTCATCTTTAACCCCCACGGTCATAGCTGGCACTTGGACAGACTTCGTTTTGATGAGATGCTTCGAGAGGCAGCAAGTAAGGCGGGAACCGAGGTACGGAAAGAAACCCGTATGGTAAAGTTAGTGCGAGTCAACGGTGAGGGTTGGCAGCTCACCTTGGAGGAAAAAAGTAAGCAAGTACAAGTATATTGCCAATGGTTAGTGGATTGTACGGGGCGGGCAAGTCGGGTAGCTCGTAACCTTGGTGTCAAAAAAAGCAGCGAGGATCAGTTACTTGGCTTCGTTACCCTTTTCCGAAGACCTGACACTGCTGTTGAGAGCGATCGCGATTCGATGACCCTGATCGAATCTACATCCCAAGGCTGGTGGTATACAGCTTTGCTCCCTTCAGAACGGCGTGTGGTAGCATACTTCACCGACGCTGATTTAGAAACGAGCAAGCTAGCTCAGAGTGTCGAAGGCTACACTAGCTTACTTTACCAAACGCAACACATTTATGCTCGACTGGCTACTTACGGCTACACCCTGGAAGGTACACCTAAAGTAGCCTGTGCCAATAGTACCCGATTAGAAACATTTGTCGGCGATGGCTGGCTAGCAGTAGGAGATGCCGCCCTTTCCTTTGATCCTCTCTCATCACAAGGTATTACAACCGCTCTGTATAGTGGGCTTAAAGCAGGTGAGGCACTAAAAGCCCATTTGTCTGGTGACTCTGATCCCTTAGCGTTGTATGGCGAAAACCTCAGCATCATCTATGATTCCTACTTACATAACCGAACTGTTTTCTACAGCTACGAACGACGCTGGCTCCAGAGTGAATTTTGGCGACGACGTAGGCTGGTTGAGTGAGGGATGGGATATTTTTTATTTGGAAGTTCTTTTATGAATCTGCCTAATGGCGGTTGCAAGATCAGTAATAGTTTTGCTAAACGATTGGTTAGTCAGTTTATCCTTTTTTGAACTATCAATAACTATGAATCAACCTCTTCATACTTTAGGTATTCCACCTAATGCTTGGGAAGTTAATAGTGCGATCGCAGATATTACCCGTTCTTCCCTTACTCCTAAACCAATCACCTTAGCAACAGAAACCAAAACTCTACGCCTAGATTTAGCCAAAACGGCAATTTTGGTAATCGATATGCAAAATGACTTCTGTCACCCCAAAGGCTGGTTAGCACATATCGGTGTAGATGTAAGTCCAGCTCGTACTCCCATTGAGCCTCTGCAAGCTCTCCTACCAGTTTTACGAGTTGCCAATGTGCCAGTAATTTGGCTTAATTGGGGTAATCGTCCTGACTTACTCAACATTAGTGCGGGACTGCGACATGTTTACAACCCAACAGGTGAAGGGATAGGATTGGGTGACCCTCTACCCCATAAAGAAGCCCCGGTGCTGACTGTTGGCAGTTGGGCAGCCGCAGTGGTAGATGAATTGGAACAAAAACCTGAGGATATCCCGGTTGATAAGTACCGGATGAGTGGCTTTTGGGATACTCCCCTAGATAGTATTTTACGCAACTTGGGTAAGACTACTCTCTTCTTTGCTGGGGTGAATATTGATCAATGTGTTATGGCGACCTTACAAGATGCCAACTTCCTTGGCTATGACTGTATCCTGGTGAAAGGATGTGCGGCAACTACTTCCCCAGAATATTGCTACCAAGCCACAATTTACAACGTTAATCAATGCTTTGGGTTCACCACAGATTATCAAGCAATTATCGAAGCAATCACAAAATAGTCACAAATAAACCTACTTTTAGGAATAAAAAAGAAGAGAGATATTGAAATGTTTCGTTTGAGAAACTTTAGTGAAGAGTTTCTAATTCCCTATTCCTGTATGTTCACAACTTAAGTAGGAACGCTATAGTTATTGAGGAGATAAAAACTAGAGCATTACTTAAGAAAATATGCACTCAAAAGATGACACTTAAATGGTGGCTAAACAATTGGGTAGTCATTGCCATTTATGAGAGCCACTCTAAATATTTCTTTACAAAATATTGTTCATATTTGCCTACTGATAGGAATAACTACCAATGAATACTCGTTGCATGATTCCCATTGTGAAAACGACTAAAGACTATCAGGCTTATCGAATTAGTCCTAATGATACTAATCGTTTGGCAATTGTGTTCGATCCAACCATTGCTGATGCCTCTTTAACATTTTGTGTGGAGATTTTTGATCCTGGTGGCAAGACTCCACCCAATCGCCATCAATTTGCGGTGGAAATGTTCTTTGTCCTCAAGGGAGAAGGGGTAGCTAGCTGTGATGGAAAAATAGTACTAATCCGTACTGGAGACAGCCTATTGGTTCCGCCAACAGGGATTCACGAAATCAGAAATACAGGTTGCGATCGCTTATACCTGCTATGTTTTATGGTTCCTAATGAGAACTTTGCTGAACTTATTCGCAGTGGGACACCTGTCGAGTTGGATCAAGATGATTTGAGAGTATTGACTGGTCAAGACTCTTTAGTAACCTGTTAAAGTTATGTTGTTATATTTCCAATTTTTTGTAATACATTGAAACTTACCTTTGTGCTTGAGATCTTTGCCTCAATCGCCGCCGATTAACTGGAGGCTGATGGTGAGATTGGAGAGATACAACCTCAGCCTCATGACTTTCTCTAGCTACTCTAATGAGTAGTCCCGCTGAGAACAAACTAGCAATCATTGAACTACCGCCATAACTAAAGAAAGGCAAAGGTAAACCTGTTGTTGGTAGAACTCCGGTAGCTACACCAATATGTAATAGCGATTGTCCCACAATCAAAATCATTACCCCAATTGCTATCAGTCTATAAATTTTGTTTCGTGCTTTTATCGCCACAATCACCGCCAGGGTTGCATAAACCATGAGCAGTAGAAGCAGTAGCATACTACCGATGAAGCCAAATTCTTCAGCAAATACAGAAAAAATAAAATCAGTATATGGAATTGGTAAATAAAATTGTTTTTGTTGTCCTAAGCCAAAACCAGCTCCCCAAGTACCTCCAGAGCCAACAGCAAGTAGACTTTGAATCAGTTGGTATCCATCTTTTAGAGGATCAGCCCAGGGATTGAGAAACGACATTACCCGACGCCGTTGGTATTCTTTTATACTTACACTAATTACAGCCAGTAGAACACCACCCAGTGCAGTTCCTCCCAGCTGAACAAAAGGCAACCCTGCTGCCAACGCAACTAGCCATAAAGTCATACCGCACAGAGCAGCTGTACTCAGATTTGGCTGTAGCAAAATTCCCAGAAGTACAATGCTAAAAATCCCTAACCATAGCCAGCGGACTCTCCCACTCAGTCCCTTCCATTGTCCAAAGATTCGAGCACTTTGTAATACTAGAAAGGGTTTAATTAACTCAGAAGGTTGAATAAGGGGTACAGGACCCAAGGGATAACCAGCGAGTTGCACCATTGACGGTGGTTCCCACCCCAGGAATTAAGGTGATTAAAATACACCCTAATAGTAAGAGTAACAACCAATGAGTAATTCCCAACAGATAGCGTAGGGGCGATCGCACAATTAGATTAAATCCGATCCAACCCAACGTCAACCAGATGAGCTGTCGTTTGAAGTAATAAAGTCCATCCCCGAGCTCAACATCAGCAATAGGGTATGATGCGGAAAAGAGAATTGCTAAACCGACAAACATCCATACTAAAGTTAACCACCGCAGCAGTCGGGCTTCCATTGCCCACTCCTTAGGATTGGGGTTAACTAATAGAATCAGGTTACGTAGGGCCACTAATAACTAATCACTAACAACAACGCAAAATTTATAACCACAGGTTTAACTCTGAAAATAGGCTTGGCAAAGAAATGGAGAATATCTAATTTAACAGCTAAAGTTGTTATAGGGCATCCTCAGTCCTAGGGATTTTAAAGCCAAATAAAAAAAGGAGTCTTGGTGACCCCTTCTAATTTTTAGATAAAAAGCTGTTTGATTAAAATTAAAGTAGTCCAGTATTAGTACCTTGTTGACCAGTTGCTAGCTGAACTTTGACAATTTTGCCACCCATTTTCATAATTCGCTGCTGCTCGCGGAACCAGTTGTCGTAGGGAACTAGTTTAGTGAAATAGGTATTTTGTAACTCCCTTTGTGTTCTGATTCTGGTTTGGCTAGGAACACAGGCAGTCACTTTAAACATACGCATGGATTGATTTCTCCTGAATTGAGTTAAAAATTTTTGAAGAAAGAATTCAGTTTTTGAAGCGAGCAATTATAAAGTAACAAGTAAAATGCTCTGTTTTCTGACTTTTTGAGATTCAGCAAAGTATTTACATCAGCTTAGTGAAGCCTGAATTTGTCAAGGTCATATCACAACTGTAAAG
>CBDCVG010000108.1:0-480854 GCA_965222765.1 Caldora sp. | reverse complement strand
TCATGGCGATGGGGTTTCTCAATTCGTGGGAGGCGTCAGCGGTGAATTGTTTGAGGCGTTGGTACGACTCCCCCACTGGCTTCATTGCCAATCCGGAGAGGAACCAGCCAATGGCAGCGGTGGACAGTATCATAACTAGTGTACCTAGACCGAGCTCGAAAATTAGCTGGCGGCTGGGTTTAGTTACCTCAAACCAAGGATGACTCACCCGCAAATAACCGACAACATAACGCCCGATTTGCACTCGCTCTGTTACTTGTCGCAGTAGTTGATTAGCTGACAGATGGACAGTTTCTCCTATATTATTGGGGCGTAAGGGAATATTCAGTGGTTCAGATAAAGTTGACCAGAGTAACTCACCATTAGCATTAAACCATTCCAAGTCAATGTGGTCATCTTCTACGGTGTCAGAATTGTCGCGAAAACTGGCTTCAATATTAACTTGGTAGGGAATACCTGAGGCTCCTGTTGGTTGAATCACCAAAGAGCGCTCTACTACTTCTACAACATGTTCTAAGGTATCATCAACCCTCTCAATCAAGGTACTGCGGACATATAGATAAACACCAGTAGCAAATAACAATAGCAGCACTGCTGTTACTGTGGTGTACCAAAGAGCAAGGCGTCGGCGAGTAGCTTGGAACATTGGAAAGGGAGATATGACAAACAACAAACAACAAACAACAAATAACAAACAACAATATCGCTTGCTCAAAGAAGAGAAAGGTACTCGCTATCTGGAAGCACTAGAGCCAATCCATCGCGCTCCTGACTGGTTCAGAAAGCGATTCGGCTGCGACAAAATTCAGCGCCTTGATATTGATCAGTGGGAGCCTGCTAGAATAAATTCCCACTATCAAGCAACACAAGAAGATATTGAAGATGCTATGTCCTTACTACCCCTAGCTCAAAGTTGGGAAGAATTTCAGGAAATTATGGGAGCCTTCAGGTTTAGTGATATCCAAAAGCTCACCATCAAGGGATTTATGAGAGCTGCAGGACATGGGGAAAGGATTCACCAGCTTTACAATGAATGGAAGGCTCAGAAGGATCTTGATTTTTGAATTGAATTGCTTCCATTGTAGAGACGTGCCATGGCACGTCTCTACACGGTTTTCGGGGTTTGCTCAAAACGAGGGTAGCTAACCCGGATTTGGTCTGAGATGTACCTCATTAAGGTGCAAAGTACTGTAAAATTTGCCCCTAGCCATAAGTTAGGGGCAAATTTTTGCGTTCTGTATAGGATGTTGGAGTTCTGTATAGAAGTTGAACATATTTTTAGCTAGTTAAATTATTACATAAAAGGGTGAAGGGTGTCACCCCCTATTTCATTAAGAGTGGGCTATGGTACGACAGATGGGGGAGAGGGATTAGGCTGAAGGGGTGACAAGCCGTCCGAAACCCTTGAAAATCAAGCTTTGAGGTACTGGCGCGACACAGCTAAAACTGTAGGTTGGGTGGAACGAAGTGAAACCCAACGCAGTATATTCCGGTGTTGGGTTCCGCTTCGCTTCACCCAACCTACTCATTCCAGCATTTTAGCTGTGCCACACCACTACAATCGCGATCGCACTAATTTTGCGATCGCGTATAGAACTATTCCAAAAGTGCGGGATCAATTCCTAACTCTTGAAGTTGTTCGGGAGCATCAACGACAATTTAGCGAATTAATAGCACCTACAGCAACAACATTGCCTGTGTTCCTCGCATTTACATCCCCCAAACTTTCCACTTCCAATGTGCTCGCAGTATTGGCTAGTTGATAATCTGTATCCCTATTATCATCCAAGTTGACACAAAGACGACCTCCAACGGGTACAGTTATGGGGATTGCGAAGGGTGTATTTAAAACATTGGTTGCAGTCCCCCTGAAACCGGGGATATCATTACCTATTAGAACATTAGACAGGACATCAACATTAATTTCTGCATTACTCCCCAAAGCAGCACCAGCAAAGATGTCTATTCCTTCTCGAAGATTTTGGCTAATACTGGGGTTATTCTGGATCACTAGATTCACAGTTCCACCAAAAGACCTAACATTAATACCGTTATCTCTATTACTCTCAACGGTGTTGCCGCTAATATTAGCATTATTCAGTTGGGATGTACCGCCATTGCCACTAAGAGCTAAGGTTAAGTCTCCCTGGCTGATTTGAATACCGTCGTCACGATTATTAGTAACTGTATTGTTACTAATATCCAGCCTATTAACGATGGAATCCCCTTCCAAGAAGATTCTGATGCCATCACCACGAGTATCAGTAGTATCCATACCATTAGTTTGAAACTCATTCCCGGAAATCGCAATATCTGCAGTGGGAGTGGTGGTAACCGGAAGCATTCCACTAGGATCTCCCAGAACAATGACAAGGCCATCTTCAAAGTTATTACTAATTTGATTATTTTCGGAAATATTGAGGTTAAGATCCCCACTAATATGAGTGGCAAGGATGCCTTGTCCTGTGGGAAAATCAAATATACCACCAATAAGACCAGAAGTACCAGTAATGATGTTACCGGTAATATTTACTGTATCGGTAAGATTGTCTAGGGCAATACCTTGAGAGCGATTGTTCAATATCTCATTATTGTTAATGTTAAGTAAGAGTGTATTGGGAGCATTGGCAACAACAATCCCTTGTCCGGTGGCTAGATCCGATGCTATTGCTGCTGCCATTTCATTGAGAGCTGCTGGATCACTAAAATCATTAATACTAGTAATACGGTTGAGAACGGAAAAATCAAGAGCTGTCACATCATTGAAAGCAATAATAGCTAACTCGCCATTAGTATCAGTAATTGTGTTGCTATCAATGTTAACGATACCGTTAATATCGGTAAGCAAAATACCCTGGTTAACGTTGCGCAGTATCCGATTGTTGGCAATAGTTAGGTCAACTTCTCCTGTGTCATTGGTAAACACAATCCCTTGTCCGACGGGAAAACCGGTAGAAGCGCCATCGAAGGGAATTTCTCCTTGGGTATCGGTAATCTCGTTATTATCAATTACGACTTGACCAATTAAATTACCTAAGGAAATACCCCGGCTGGTATTATTAGTTAGAGTATTAGCAATAATGGTTAGGTTAACGTTTTGTACAGTATCGTTATTAAAAGCAATACCCTCTCCTGTAAATAGTTCATTGTTCTCAGGATTGATGTTATCGATATTACCAGTAGAACCGGTAGTATTAGAAATATTATTGTTGGAAATAGCGATCGTTCCGAGCAGGTTAGCTAAGGCGACACCTTGACTCTCATTACCTGTAATAATATTGCGGTCAAGATTTAGATTCACTTGTCCGGCTGTGGTGTTAACAAAAGCAATTCCTTGTCCACTGGCTAGGTAACTATTCTCCGGAACTGTGGTATCAACATTCCCAGGAAAACCAGTAGTACCAGTGATTTCGTTAGCTGTAATGTCAATAGTACCAGTTACATCAAACAAGGCAATTCCTTGTCCGGTAGGGGGATTATTAGCGGTGGGAGTTGCAGGTAAAACACCTATAGTATCAGTAATCCTATTGTTGGCAATCTCTACAATGCCGTCAACTTGTTCAAGGATAATGCCGCGATTTTGCGCCTGAGTAATCTGGTTCTGTTGTAGGGTTACATTAGCTAGGTTGACACCAGCAATACCGCTGCTGCCAGTTTCAGTAATTTTCACACTAGAAATATCGATAGTTCCAGTAATATCTTCTAGCAAGATGCCTTCAGCTTGGGAGCTGGTAATCTCACCATTAGTTACAGTTAGGATTTCCGTCAAATTAGCTACAGAGATACCATTATTTTGCGCTCCAGTAATCTGGTTATCTAGCAGCGTCAAATTAGCCAAGTTATTGCCGAAAATACCAGTATCACCAGCATCAGTAATCTCAAACTCAGAAATCGCGATCGCTCCAGTACTATTTTCTAGCAAGATGCCTTCAGCTTGGGAACCACTAATTTGAGCATTAGCCAAACTCAGGCTTCCTGTAACATTGCTGGCTGCAATACCATTAACCTGGGGATTAGTAATAATAATAGGGATATTGCTAATATCCACTACACCACTGATCCCTTCAAAGGTAATGCCATTAGTTACGGAATTGGTGCTGGTGAGGGTACCACCGGTGAAGGTAAGATTATTAATAGTAGTTCCAACTAAAACTGGTACGCCATCCCCTGTGAGATTAGTGTTAGTTAGAGCGATGTTGCCAGTAGTATTTTCCAGTAACAGAGCTGCTTCACTAGAACTGACGACATTGCTATCCCGAATCGTGAAATTGTTGAGATTCCTGGCAGTAATACCAGAGCCACCAGTATCGGTAATCTGGAAGTTAAAAATATCAATAGTTCCAGTACTATTTTCTAGTAAGATGCCCTCTGCTTGGGAACCGCTAATCTGAGCATTAGCCAAACTCAGGTTTCCCGTAACATTGCTGGCTGCAATACCATTAACCTGGGGATTAGTGATGATGATGGGGATATTACTTATATCCACTGCACCACTGATTCCATTAAGGGTAATGCCATTAGTTACGGAATTGGTGCTGGTGAGGCTACCGCCAGCAAAGACAATGTTGTTAATATTAGTTCCGACTAACGCTGGCGCACCATCCCCTGTGAGGGTAGTGTTAGTTAGAGCAATGTTGCCGGTAGTATTTTCTAGTAACAGAGCCGCTTCACCAGAACTGACTATATTGCTATCCCGAATCGTAACAAAGTTTAGATCCCTCACAGCAATACCAGGACCATTGTTACTAGTCAGATTAAATCCAGACAGCACCGACTGATCCTCCATGGTGATCGTACCAGTGAAGTTAGTTAGCTGCCCACTTCCAGAAAATGGCAGCGTTACTAGTCCAAATTCCTGGGTATTAATCTGCTGCAAGACTCCGGCTGAGAGTAACTGTACTTGAGCAGGAATGGTAATCGAGCCAGTATCCGCAGCTGTTCCCGATCGCACATATACTATAGAGTTACCATCAGACTGAGCAATCCCTACTCCCTCTTGTACTGTACCAAAGGGACTTTCAAAGGTACCATTGCCGCTGCCTCCTTCTGCCACCTGAGCAAATACCCAAGGTTGTCCTGTATTGGGATTAGTTGCGACAACATTAGACTGTTGGGTAAACGACTCTGACTCTACCTGCTGGTCTACTATAATACTGGCAGTCCGGGATACAGATTCTCCCATCCTCGCCCAAACTGATTCCGGCTCATCCGGCGGTTTACGATAACCAGAGGGGCGAGTTCCAGGAAAAGTTCCCCCTATAGTAAATAGGATATTAGTACCAAACAGGTCATCATGTTGTACTCCCAAGCCCAGATTCAGGTAATCTGTAGGACGAACTTCTACCCTGAGTTTCCCTCCCACCGTACTCTGAGAACCGGAAGCATCGTAGTAATAAATCCCTCCATAACCCCGCACCTCGCCACCGTTAGTAAACTCAGCAAGTTTTGCTCCCACCTCAAAATCCAGTCCACTCATCGCCGCTTCTTGGATAGTAGTGGATTGAAAGATTCTTTCTCCTGTTAATACCAAAGAGTTGCCTTGAAAAAACGGAGTGCCTACCAGTTGAAAGCCACTATCAAAAGTACTACTAGCCACCACCTGACGAGCATCCCCAACCGGGAGGTAGCCATTGAGGTGAAAGTCCCAAATTTCCCCTAGGCTTTCCAAACCCAATCCTATCTGGTTGAAAGTGCTATCTCCAGTATCACGGTTATCGTAGCCGACATAGCCACCAAAAGAGCGATTCAACTCAGGATTAAAGGCACGGTATCCCAACAGAATATTACCCCCCAACTGAGCGCCATTATCTACCAACAAGCGCCCTTCGAGGAATAACAAATCACTACCAGGATTCTGCAATAGAGGAACAAAACCCTCAAAACGACCAAAACCATCATGACCAGCAGCAGAACTATTGTAGCCCGCCCCCACCCGAGGAGTGATTTTCAAGTCAGCAGCTGAACCTGTTGTTTCAGGAGGAGCCGTTTCTTCCTCTGTTGTCTGTGCAGTGAGGGGGGAGCTAAAAATCTCAGCGATGAGGATACCGAGGAAGATTTTCAGTGCTATTTTACTAATCACAATGTACGCTTGACACTATAGTGAAGGGATTTATGTCCACCATCATAACTTTGCTCTAAGTGTTTTCCACAGTTTTTGCTTTAAGTGTTTTCCACAGGTTTTTGCTTTAAGTGTTTTCCACAGGTTAAGGTAGTTATCTGTCCTGAGGATATCGCAGTAATTGCAACAATTAAGGGAGTAAAATCTTGAATATCAACGGTTATGTACTAGATTGGGTTCCTGAGAAGAGCAGTTATCGACTCTGGAGGTTTGACCCCTGTAGTTCAGATCCGTTTCCTGATGCAGCTATGCAAAGTAGTGGTACCTGGGGAAGCATCGGCAAAGGACATGAACTGATTTCATTGGGAAGCTATGCATTCGATTGGGTTCCTGAAAACGGCGGCTATCGACTCTGGAAGTTCGACCCCTGTAGTGCTGATCCGCTCCCTGAAAAGGTTGTTCAAAGTGGTGCCTGGAGCACAATTCGTACAGGACATGTACTGATTCCCTTAGGAGGCTATGTGCTCGATTGGGTTCCAGAGAAGGGTGGTTATCGACTGTGGAAGTTTGACCCTTGTAGCTCAGATCCCCTCCCTGGTTCCCCTGTCCAAAGTGGTACCTGGAGTACAATTCGTACAGGACATGTACTGATACCCTTGGGAAGCTATATCCTCGATTGGGTTCCAGCCAAGGGCGGCTATCGACTCTGGAAGTTTGACCCCTGTAGTTCAGATCCCCTCCCTGGTTCCCCTGTCCAAAGTGGTACCTGGAGTACAATTCGTACAGGACATGTACTGATTCCTTTGGGAAGCTATATCCTCGATTGGGTTCCAGAGAAGGGTGGTTATCGACTCTGGAAGTTTGACCCTTGTAGTTCAGATCCCCTCCCTGGTTCCCCCGTCCAAAGTGGAACCTGGAGTACAATTCGTACAGGACATTCACTTTGTCCTCTAGGATAGAGAGCAATAATTGTCAACTCCTCTCAATTAGCAATTAGCCATTAACAATTAGCCATTAACAATTAGCCATTAACAATTAGCCATTAACAATTAGCCATTAACAATTAGCCATTAACAATTAGCAATAACCTTCTACTTCCTCCACCGACAATGAGAGAGCTTGAGCAACTTGCTCAACTGTTAAGCCCATTGCTAGTAGTTGGGGAATAGCATCCCGTTGCGCTTGTTCTGCACGAGTAGCTCGTTCGCTCCCCGTCAACAGCAAATTCCCCTCCCTATCCCACCAGCGCAACCATCGCTGAGTCTGATTTTGATAACTCCCTTCCCAGATACCCAATTCCACTTCCATCCGAGCAATCGGGTAATGTCCACGCTCGTTGGGTGACAAGCGGCAATAACGAGTGTTCTCCCAATTGTAGACTTCCAGTTCGTTTGTTTTAATAATATAGATGGCGTAGTAGGGAATCCGGATAATCTGCTCGTAAACCCAAAACTTTCCTGGTTTCTGGTTGTTCCCTTCTGGCAAACGGGACAAGGGAGTATTATCTCGTTCTTCGGAACCATCTCCACTGGCGAACTCAATGGCAATCATCGGCACCATATACTCCCGCCACAGGACATAAGAACGGCGAATTTCCCCGTCTAAAAAGGGCGGCACGTTAGGGACATAGAACCAGTCTGGAGCCTCGGCTCCCCGTTCAGGAGGATCGGTTTCGCGCCAGTAGATGCCACAATCTTGACCAATGGCATACTGTCCGTCGGGGTGAAGAGTTTCTAGTGTAGTTTCCAGAGAATCGGTAAGGAGGATACTCTGGGGGTGTTCTTGGAAATTTTTCACAAACGTGCCGTCGGATTCAGGGAGCTCGGTATGATCAGGAAAGGCAGAAGGCAACGTTGTCGGTTTTAGACTTGGGGTCATGGCAGGAACGCGCTTGAGCCAGTGTCGGGACAGTTACTTTTCTACACCATAGCAATTACTGTACCATTTCTGTACTGCAAAATTGCGATCGCTAATGTTGCTCTGACTCCTTTAAGATACAAAGGGCTGGTTTATCGATAATTGTAGGTAAGTAAGAGAAATGAGTAATGACCAACCATCTAATGTCACTGAATATGTAGAGCAAATGGCTCAGATTTTAGATTTGAATCTTGCTCCAGAACATCTACCAGGTGTAGTTGAAAACTTTGAGTCAATTGCTGCGATCGCATTTTTAGTAACCGAATTTCCCCTACCTGAAAATATCGAAGCTGCTCCAATCTTTGAACCCTAAGAAATAAAATGACCAATGAACAATGAACAATTATCAATTATCAATTATCAATTATCAATTATTCATTGATAAATCAAGCTAGGGGAAGTCAACACAAAAACATCTCTTGTGCCTTTGCCTTCAGCAAGAGGTTTAACAGGAGTAGTGAAGTGGAGATAGTCACGGTCATTGACTAAGATCAATTCTCCCGGATTAAGGATTTTCTTAAACACGGGCTTTTCTCTTCTAGCCAGGTAGAGATGAGTTTCTCCCCCTAGAATATTTTGGCGATCAACTGCAAAAATGCCAACACAATCACACCCATCTCGGTGAATTCCTTCCGGTGCTGGGTTGCCAAAATTTTCTGGAGAACAAGTAGTTCTGATTTGATGTACTCCAATACTAACTCCTGATTTAAGTTTGCAGCGATCGCTAAATTCAATCAGGAGTTTCTTGAATTCAGCTAAAGCGATAAGACCGTCGTCTAATTCTTCATACTCTCTTTTAATATCTCCAACTACTGGATTATAATCTCTGGTTTGGAACAGACAACCATGGGGGAGCTTAATTAACTTATTACCAGATATTCGGAAGCTAGATAGTCGTCTGAGGCGATACTTACCTTTGATGTAAGGGTCAACTGGAAGAGTCCTAAAAAAATCCTTAAATCCCTCTATTTGGATGTGACTTATTCTTTCTAAGCCAAAACTTATAGCATAAGCTGATTCTAGTGAGTCTAATGCTATGGTCATGATCTTTACTCCCTTTTACTTTGAGAGGTTTCTAGTTCAATTATAGACAAGAAAAACTAAATTTATCTTGATAAAACAATATAAGATGCCAAACTGTGATAGAATTTAAAATTTTAAAATATTCACCTTGAGGTCGCTACTTATTGAAAAATTTTCGTTTCCCTCACTCCAGAAATCATGATTCTCAAACATTCCCCTTCACCTTGCTACTGCTATTGGTGTCGATTATTATTGGCACTGTCTTGCGCTTCGGGAATCTTACTCTGAAGTCCCCCTGGACAGATGAATTTGCCACGATGGTATTTAGTTTGGGTAATAGTTATCAAACTGTGCCTCTTAACCAGGCAATTTCCCTAGATACTCTTCTCGAACCGCTCAAAACTAATCCAGCTGCTGATGCATCAGCGGTACTGCGTCACCTTTTTGATGAGGATCACCATCCTCCCCTCTATTTTTTACTAGCTCATTGGTGGACACAGCTATTTTCCCCTGTAGGAAATTATGTCTCACTCTGGGTCATGCGATCGCTTCCAGCCCTCTTTGGTATGGCATCAATTCCCGCTGTGTATGGATTAAGCTGGCTGGCTTTTCGTTCTCAGTTAATAGCTCAACTGGCAGCAGCCATGATGGCAGTGTCTCCCTATGGCATCTTTTTGGCTCAAGAAGCTCGTCATTACACCCTCGGAATTCTCTGGGTAATTGCCTCTTTGAGCTGCTTGGTAGTTGCCTTACAGCATCTTAAGCACCAGAAACCTCTACCATTGACAGTGGCATTGTCTTGGATAGTAGTGAACAGTTTAGGGATGGCAACCCATTACTTCTTTAGTTTGACTCTCTGTGCCGAGGCAATGGTACTAATTGGGTTTTGGGTACTAAGAAAAATCAGAAAAACTTCTCCCTCTCCCCAGTGGTTGCGGATTGGTAGTGTAGCTGCTGGTACTTTTTTCGGCTGCCTAGTTTGGTTGCCGGTGTGGCAAGCTAGTCGTGAGCCTGAGATGATTCAGTGGATTATGAGTAGCGATGGCACTATTTGGACTTTACTAAATCCCATTTTTCAGTCTTTCGCTGCTTGGATTACTATGCTGTTTCTGTTGCCAGTGGAAGTATCAGCAAGATTAGTGTGGATTATCTCCGGTTTGATAATGCTCCTGTTTTTTATCTGGGTAGTACCGATTCTCTATCGTGGTATCAAAACTCAATTGAAGCAGTCTGATACTAGTTTAGCAACAGGTATCTTGGGAGGTTTTGTTTGCGGAGCGATCGCACTATTTTTCAGTATTACTTACTTACTTGGCATTGATCTTACCAGAGGGGCAAGGTATAACTTCGTTTACTTCCCTGCTGTTATAGTTCTGGTAGGAGCAGCTTTGGCTATTAGTTGCCAGGAAGATGGGGAGATTGGGGGATTGGGAAATTGGGGGATTGGGAGATTGGGAGGTAAAGCTACTGTCGCAATTATCTTGTTAATGGGTTTTCTAAGTAGCCTTACGGTAATTAACAATCTCGGTTATCAGAAGTACTATCGTCCCGATTTGTTGGTATCAATGATGCAACAGCAGTCGTCAGTACCAGTACTTATTGCCACTACCCACAACAGCCTAGTACAAACTGGTGAAATGATGGGCATTGGCTGGGAATTGAAACATACTATAAATTCACCAGGATTACCAATTAATTCCCAATTTCTCCTAGCCCATCAAGAGCAAGAGCAGTGTGTTAGCCTCAGTATTCCAGGGAAAAATTGCCCAGCCTTTACTACTTTACAACAAGCCTTAGCTGAACTACCCCGACCTTTGGATTTATGGTTAGTAAATTTTAAAGCCTCGGTAGGTGAGCTACCAAAATGTTTTGCTCAGGAGACAACACAATCTCCAATATCGGTAGATGGTTACACAACTCAGCTATATCATTGTATTAAGGAATAGAGAATAGCGAATAATCACTCTGGAACTGTTCCCTCCTCTTGCCACCAGACTGTTTCAGACTTATTCAGCAAGCCCTATCTAAAAGGGTTTTCGAGGGCTTGTCACCCCTTCAGCATAGGGACTTTTGAGATAATCTGTTATACGCGGATACGATTGTAGGGAACTGCTGCTAAAGCTTCCACTAAGCTACGAACAGCAGCAACCATTGCCACTTCATTATCCAATTGATTGATAGCAGAACCGACACCAACACCCTTGGCACCAGCAGCAATTGCCATTGGTGCTGTCACATTAGATAAACCAGAAGCACATAGTACTGGCACGGTAACAACACGGGAAATTTCATAAGCTGCGGCTAAGGTAGGTGCAGCTTTTTCTATTAAACCCAATGTCCCAGCTGAGCTGGGCTTGCTGCTAGTACCGCCTTCTGTTTGGATAATGTCAGCACCTGCTTGCACCAATTCTTCAGCTAGTTGCACTTGCTGATCTAGCTCTAGAATGTGGGGAACGGTAACAGATAGGGTGATCTTTGGTAGAAGCGATCGCACCTCCCTAGTCAATGCCAACACTTCTTCTGCTTCAAACCGCCTTCCCTGAGCATAAAAGCTATCAAAGTTACCAATTTCGATTAGATCAGCACCAGCTTCAACAGCGATCGCAAACTGCTTTGGTTCTACTGCTGATACACAAATAGGTAAATTAGTCAATTCTCGTACTAATCTTACCAAAGCTGGAGCAGCGGCGATATCTACGAAACTAGCACCACCTCTGTCAGCTGCCTTGACAGTGGCAGCAACGCGCTTGGGGTCAAAGTTATTCAAGCCGCTAATGACTTTCAGAACTCGACCTTGGTCAAATACTTGCTCTAGTTGAGGATGCATAGTCATAATTATTCACACTAACCAGTGAACAGTTTACAGGTTTTTTGGAAAGGTGGATTTGGCATCACAGCTTTTTGGCTTATAGCGAATAGCTAAGCTAAAACGGATCTAATTTGCACCAAATTCAATCATCAGCTTCTTGTGGAACAGGCATCTTGCCTGTCCGAAACATGCAAGTTAAGCTCATCCCACGACTAAAGTACGTGGGATTTCGCGTTATTTGTTGTTGGTTGTTAGTTGTTTGTCAAGAAAAACTTTCTAACAAATAACTTGCCAACCAAGCGGCGGGCGGCTATCCCTCCCATCCCTAGAAGGAATGGGCTTCCCGCCGCTTTCGGTGAATGCGTCTAAGCTTATTAACTGATAGCTGAATTTCCCAAACTCTATTTAAGATCTTCCAGACGAATTCGGGGGTCAACTACTTTGAGTAATAAGTCTGCTAACAAATTCCCCACAATCAGCATCAGAGCTCCCATCATCAAGCTTGCCATGACTAAATAAATATCTTGAGCAGTCACCGCTTGCAAAATTAGACGCCCTAAACCAGGCCAATTAAAGAAATATTCGGCAATAAACGAGCCACTGAGTAAACTAGCAAATTCAAAGCCGAGAATAGTAATCAAAGGATTAATGGCGTTGCGCAGAGCATGGATATAGAGGACTCGATTTTCTGGAAGTCCCTTGGCGCGAGCAGTTTGAATGTAGTCTTGACGCAGAACTTCTAGCAATTGTCCTCTGGTAATTCGCTGTAGACCAGCAAAGCTAGTAATGGAAAGGGCAATTGTTGGTAAGATCATATGCCAAGCAATATCCAACACTTTGCCTAGAGGGGATAAATCGGCGTGATTAATACTAGTCATGCCCCCTACAGGAAAGAGAGGGGAGAGATTTTGAGCCAGGATGAGCAGTACCAGAGCAGTGATAAAGCTAGGAAAACCTTGACCTGTGTAGCTCATTACTTGCAAAATGCGGTCAGTAGCACGATTTTGCTTAACTGCGGCAATAATTCCTAAAGGAATAGCGATCGCCCAAGTGACAATAATTGAAGAAATGGCCAGTAGTAAAGTTGCCCCCATCCTCTCCACCAGCAACTCTGACACCGGTCGAAAATAGACAAAGCTGGTACCAAAGTCAAATTTAGTGACTACTCGTCCTAGCCAGCGCCAATATTGGATGTATCCTGGCTGATCTAGACCAAATTGCTGCTTTAGTTCTTCGATGCGTTCAGGGGAAATTTTGGGATTTTGCCTGAGGGTATCTAGATAATCTCCCGGTGCAAATTGAATAATCAAAAAACTCAGAGCAGAGGCTAATAATAAGGTCAACAGTCCTTGCAAGAGACGCTTCATAACATAAAGAAACGTCTCACTAGTGACCAACATTTTTAGCCAATTCCAAGTGTTATTTGTCATTTGTCATTTGTCATTTGTTGTTTGCTATTTGTTGTTTGTTGTTTGTCAAGTGTCCTTTGTCAAGTGTCCTGTGTACTAATAACTAATGACTAATGACCAATGACAAATGACTAATATTCAATCAATGTCACTACTGGTACTTCCGGCAACTTCTGGCGTCCCCCCAACTCTGGTAGCTCAATGATAAAGCCGAAACCTACCAGTTCACCGCCAGTTAGTTGTACTAGCTTAGCTGTAGCCGCTGCAGTGCCTCCTGTAGCCATTAAATCATCCACAATCAAAACCCGACTACCAGGGTGAAAAGCATCTTGATGCATTTCTACCTGGTCTGTGCCATACTCCAATTGATATTCGACTCTTTGTACTGCTGCTGGTAACTTGCCTGGTTTACGGACAGGGATAAACCCAGCTCCTAGTTGGTAAGCCAAGGGAGCACCAAAAATAAAACCACGGGACTCTATTCCCACGACGTAATCAGCCGTTAGTCCTGCATCCTGACAATTTTGGGCAAGAATATCAATGGTGTAGCGCAGTCCTTCTGGATTGCTTAGTAGGGTAGTGATGTCTCGAAACACAATTCCTGGTTTAGGAAAGTCCGGGATATCTCGAATTAAAGACTTTAAATCCATCGACGGGTAGAACTCACTTTATTTGCTGTTTTACATTAGGTAACATCAAAAACTGGAAAAGCGAATGTCACAATTAAGTTAGTTTACATCCTCCGGATCCACTGGACATTTTCTTGAGAAAAGCCAGTACAAACAAATAGGACTTACGCACTGTCACGGAATTATGTCATCCTGAGCGGTAGCGTAGAATTTCCCAGACGGCTGAGATGCTTCACTATCACCTCAGCATGACACCTGAATGCGTAAGTCCTGACAAAATCCCTAATTAATCATCCTGTGAGTTTAATGCTGACCAATAGTCCTCCTGCCGAGTCAAAACCAATGATCCTGGATAGTTTAGCCGACCCAGCGCTCTCAGAGCAGTATTGTCCACCACGAACTCGGCAGCAAATTGATCTGATGTTACTCGCGATTGAATCTTTGGAACTGGGGGGTTCGGAAGAGATGCTATTGGTGGCCAAGGAGCTAGAACTCCATGACATTATCAAAAATCGTGTTGTTCTGTGGCGTCTACGTTGTAGTAATCCTTGGCGGCGCTCCTACAGTCGCAATCCCTTAGAACTGGAGCAAGCTAAGGCGTTAGTGCTAATTTCCTGTCATCTGGCACGCAGAATGACTGTTTTGATTCGGCAGCTCCTACTGGCTGATCAACAATTGAAGGAAAAGCAAATTCCGTTAGACAACCATTTTCGCTTGTCTGAGTATCTAGAAAGATTCCGGGCTCATTTCCGTAGCCGCATGAATCCGCGCCGAGCGAAAGTCGCTACTTACAGTTCTTCCGATGAGAAATTAAATGAGCTGGCACTCTTGCTGTTGAGTAAGCTGCTGTTTTGTACTGGAACTTCTGGGATGCAGCGATTTTGGTCTAGCCTGTTTGATGGAGAAGTTTAGATGGCATTCACAAGATAAGATTAATATAGGTGATTGTGCTCACTGGAAGGTAATATAAACTCCCCCCTTTCCTGTCACGTTAACCTAGTAATTAGTTGTAATGGGAGTCTTCAGTAGGAAGATCTGATGACAATTCGACGCCAGTATAGTCTACCTAACTGCACGCTTATCCTAGAAGGCTTGAGCGACCCTAATGCTACACCTAATGGTCAGCTCGATCCTAGACCCTTGATGACTATTCTGGTCAATGCACAATGCCATTTTCCTAATCAGGAGTACCTCCTTGAGGGAGGACGAGACTTTTTTGAAAGTCTTGTGAGTGCTGTTAGTCGCTATGCTCAGGAATGTTTGAGTCAAGTGTCTCACCCAAAACTAGATGGGGATAAGTCAGTAATGGTGCAATTGGAGAAAGCTGAGGAGAAGAACTTGCACCGATTGACACAGCTAGTGACTGCTGAGGCTCCCCTTGCTAGCTCTGGTGTAGATCAGGCTTCAGAAACGTCTTCTGCTCAGAAGGAGCCAGGAAAATCACTAAATATTGATTTAACAACAGTACAACTGTTCGACTTGGTGGAAGCAATAGATCAGTTTCTGGCAGATGGGCGCACCCTACCGGATATTTATGTGGGAATAGAGCCAGTCTCCAGGCGCTATCGCAAAGCTGAAATACCAGTAGCAGAAAGAGCGGCCCCAGTAGCACTAGGAATGACTAGTTTGGTATTAGCAGCAGTCGCTTTATTCTTCGTGCCTATTCCAGAGTTGCCGGAACCGAAACCAGCAACAACTGAGGAAACCTCTAGTGAAAACACTAGTGAAGAGCTGGCAACCGAACCTTCTCCTACTCCCCCCTCCACCACTGAACTAGAGGAGGCTCTCCAATCGGAGATAACTGATCCGACTGAAGTACGTTTTTTACAGCGGTCTATTTACAAAAAAGTTAATCAAGCTTGGGAAAATCGAGGAGAGTTGGAGCAAAATTTGTCCTATCGCGTTAGCGCAGGCAAAGATGGAGAAATTGTGGGCTACAAACCAATCAATAATACAAATATTGATGCGGCTGAGGAAACTCCCTTACCTGAGTTACTCTACACCCCCACTTCCGACAATAATGAACCACTCGCTTCATTCCGAGTGGTGTTTAATAATACTGGTATCCTGGAAGTAAGCCCTTGGCTCGGCTATAAGGGTGAACCAGGTTTAGGACCAGAAATGACTGATTCTGAGTTGATCAGTGATTTGAATGAGCAACTAAAAGAAACCCTTCGCGATCGCTGGGAAGGAAGTAAGCTTGCTCAAAAGGAACTAGCTTATCGAGTTGCTGTTACTGAAGATGGTGTTATTGCTGATTATGAGCCAACGAATCAATCAGGTTGGGATTATCTGAAAGAAACACCCTTAGAAGAACTGCTCAAACCAGAAGCAGCTGGTATTGGTACTGAGGGATTAGTACCCAAAGAACCCCTTGCTCAGTTTAGGGTAGTGTTGTGGCCAAACGGTAATTTGGAAGTTGATCCTTTGCTGAGATAAAAAAATTGGTAATTATGTTGCACATGGTTTGAACCATTGTGGGAACAATTTAGTAGGAAATCCGGAATATTCCAACTTCAACTTGTAGTTGAGTGTATTCCTATACAAATTGAGCTATATCAGTGAAACAGTATTTATCAAAACAACTACTGACAGGGTTAATTGCGATCGCAGGAATTTCCTTAATTCCTACAGTTACCTATTCCCAAGAAGCAGTACCATGTTTTATGACCGATAGCAACGGTAATGTCATCGACCTTGGGGAACTTTGTGGTATCGGACAACCCGGAACTGGGGAACTGCAAGTTCGGATAAAACGTAGAGAAGCCAACATTCCTGTAGTTGATGTGACTTTTAATGGCACAAAAACCTTTGAAATGTTGTTCGATACCGGTGCTTCTGGGGTAGCCATCACTTCTCAGATGGCAGCTGCTTTAAGAGTAAAAAAGGAGGGGGTCGGGATTTCAGAAACAGCAGGTGGCTTAGTACCAGTTGCCTTTGGCCGTGTGAACTCCGTGGCAGCAGGAGGAGTTGAGGCAAACAATATTGTCGTGACTATCAACGAATTCCTGGATATTGGACTCCTAGGACAGGGTTTTTTCGGCAGCTATGATGTCACCATTAGGGAAGATGTCATTGAGTTTAGTCCTCGGTAAACTGAATTCTACCAATAATTGTGCAGTGCCATTGATCCCCATTCTAACCTTACAGGTATAGAGGGTGCTTCTGGCGGTTTAGCTAATGCTTAACCTTCCAGTCGCAAATTGCTATAAAATAAAGCAGACTTGTCCTGTATGCTCAGTGAATAGCACTGTCAAGTAACAGAACTATCTCTAGAAGTTAGGTCGAGGATTCACTGAATGACTAAAAGTATGATGGTGAGTTTAGCGAATACTAGCTGTTTAGTCTGTTGGAGCTTGTTAAGTGGACTTACCTTAATCTTGGCAAAACCAGTAGTTGCAGGTGAAACAGAGGTAGCCACGACGATAATTGCTCAGGGAATATCAGTCGCAACAGTTACTAGACCAATTCTAAGTATTGGTAGCGAAGGCAGGGTTGTCGCTGAACTACAGGCAACTCTCAAGCTTTTGGGCTACTATACCGGTGCTGTAGATGGTATCTATGCAGAAAGTACAGCGAGTGCTGTCTCTTTATTCCAGCAAACAGCAGGTATAGCCGTCGATGGTATCACAGGTCCTACTACCTGGGATCATTTGTTTCCCAGTACACCATCGGCTGTCAACTCTACTCCCATCACTCCCCATAACCCGACAACAAATGTGAATCCCCCTCCCATCATTCCTAATAATCCAACAACATCTACTTTACCTGCTGCTACTTCCTCAGGTAACTCAGCATCTTCTTTCCCCATTCCTAGTGCATTGCAAAGAACCGATAACAGGAATAGCCCTGCTAAGAACAACAACTCTGCTACTATCTCGCAGACAGCGGCAAACCCTCAACCCACATCTATTGATTTACCAATTCTCAAAGAAGGTATGCGAGGTTCAGCTATATCACGGTTGCAAGATCGGCTCATATCCCTTGGGTTTTTGCAAGGAGAAGCGGATGGGGTTTTTGGCTCAGAAACATTAGCAGCGGTTAAAGCGGCTCAAAGTAACTTCCAGTTGGAAGCAGATGGAGTTGTCGGTCCTGCAACTTGGAGAGCGCTTCTGCGTTAAGGTTAGGAATTAGGGAGCAGGGAGAGTACAACAAGCAGGTCAATAAGTAATGTTCTTGGAGAAAAAAACCTCAGAGGCTAGCCAGGAGGAGGGGATAACTCGCGTAATTGGTTTAATAAGTGGTACATCAGTGGATGGTATTGATGCTGCTTTAGTAGAGATTGCTGGTACTGATGTCGATTTAAAGTTTGAACTACTAGCTAGTGCTACTTATCCCTATCCAAAAACTCTAAGAGAGCAAATTCTGGAAGTCTGTGCTGGTACAGCTATCTCAATGGCAGAATTAGCCGCATTAGATGATGCGATCGCTTTACAATTTGCTCAGGCTGCCCAAGAAATTCAGGTAGGCCACTCTCCCGCTGATTTAATTGGCTCTCACGGACAAACTGTCTACCACCAACCGCCAATTAACTCTAGTGTTCTCAGAAACCCGGTTTTTCCTGAGAACGACAACGAAATATCAGTATTTCCCCAAAAGAAACACAGTGTATTGACGAACCCTTTAGGATACAGTCTCCAGTTAGGACGAGGAGAAGTAATTGCTCAACTAACTCGAATCAAAACCGTTAGCAATTTCCGGGCTGCTGACATTGCAGCTGAGGGACAGGGGGCTCCACTGGTACCAAAAGTGGATGCCTATTTACTAAGTCATCCGACGAAGCACCGATGTATCCAAAATATCGGTGGCATTGGTAATGTTACTTATCTACCAGCATCTCAAGGTAACTGGACAGAATTAGTATGTGGCTGGGATACTGGTCCTGGTAATGCTTTATTAGATTTAGCTGTAGAGCATTTCACTAATGGTAGCCAAACCTATGATCAAGATGGTCGCTGGGCTGCTAGTGGAATTAAATCGGATGCTTTGGTAGAATTACTACTCAGCCAAGATTTCTTCCAGATACCGCCACCAAAATCTACAGGACGAGAGTTATTTAGTGCTGATTACCTAAATCAGTGCTTAGCAATGGGTTCCAGTTATAATCTAAGCGATGCTGACATGCTGGCAACACTAACAGAATTAACCGCAGCCTCAATTGTAGATAGCTACCGTCGTTTTTTGCCCCAGATGCCGGATGAGGTTCTCTTATGTGGTGGTGGTAGCCGTAATCTCTATTTGAAACAGCGTCTGCAAACTCTCTTAGCACCAGTGCAAGTATTAAGCACTGATGAGGTTGGGGTAAACGGAGACTTCAAAGAAGCGATCGCTTTTGCAGTTTTGGCTTATTGGCGTTTTCTAGGTATACCTGGCAATCTGCCCCAAGTGACTGGAGCAAGCGCAGCCAGGGAACTAGGGAATCTTCATCTTCCTCTGAGTTCTTGCTGTTAGAGTAACTTACTGGTACTCTGTAATACTCCGGTTATACTTATACGTAAACTTAACTTATTTTTTCCTCATCTAGACCAGTTTGGTATTCGGTGTAGCTATGCTAATTACTAACCTTTAGTGAGGACAATGAAAGAATGTTAGATAATAGGCGAAGGGTAACACTGTGGCTGATCATCATACCTTTTTAATGGAGGCAGGACGCTGGACACTCCAGGGGAGTTGGCTAGAGAGAAATGGGATGCCAATTATAGTTAGAGGTAAAACAATTATTGCCTGGGGTCAAGACAACTGGTTTACGATGGTCACAAAGTTGGTATTCCCTAAAAGTGAGCGTGATGATATTTCTTTTCAATATCGGGGTCATCTTGATATTGGAGAGCGACAATACACTTTTGTTTTACAGCACAGTGTTTTAGGTCGTGTTGAGGGTGAAGGTTGGGTAACTCCAGAATCAATTATTCAACGGTACTGGGTTTTAGGTGATCGCCAACGACGCAGTGGCTTTGAGACACGTCACAAACTTGATGATAACACTTATTACCTGACTAGTAGCATCATGGCAGGTCACTACCTCACTAGCACAATGGAGGCAACTCTAGAGCGCCAAACACAATAAAATTATGTTTAAAAATATTATGCTTGAATTTAGATATTTGGGTGAGTTAACTCAATTGACTAGCTCTATTTTACAAACTCCTATAATGGCGGAAAATAGAGAGTTGTTTACATCGTTATAATATTAGCAGTACAATTTCGGTTGATTTTATTGGCAAATTAACTCCAAAAGAGGGAGTATGATTCTGGAAAAACGGCTTAAATAAGGATAGAAACAAATGCTAGGTAATTAAAGTTAAGTTTTTTTGTAGCTAACTACCCAAACGGCACTATAAGCGAAACTGATAACTAGGTAGATTCCACAACTGCTCCAAGCTGGTAGAACATTCATCATGACGACTGACCCTTATATTGGTCGCTTACTCGCCAATCGCTATCAACTCGTAAAGTTGATAGGTCAAGGTGCTATGGGTCGGGTGTATCAAGCCAAAGATATGCTACTGGGAGAGGTGATTGTTGCCGTCAAGTTTATTGCCCAGACATTGCTCAATCAGAGAATGCGCGAGCGCTTTGAGCGGGAAGCAACCATCTGTGCCTTACTTGGTGAAAAAAGTAATCACATTGTACGAGTTAGGGACTTTGGCGCAGATGAAAACGACGTTTCCTTCTACGTTATGGAATACTTAGAAGGAGAGAGCTTAAGCGACCTCATTCGACCACAGCACCTCAGTTTAACTAGGTTTTTCAATATAACGCGCCAAATCTGTCTAGGACTGCAATGTGCTCACAAAGGCATTCTAGTTAAAGGTGAACTCTGCCCAATAATTCATCGAGATATTAAACCCAGTAATATTTTGATCATTCAAGATACCTCTTTCGGTGAATTGGTCAAAATTCTTGACTTTGGGATTGCCAAGCTGCTCCAGTCTGACGTTGCTCAAACTCAGTCTTTTATGGGCACCCTCGCTTATTGTTCTCCAGAACAGATGGAAGGCAAGGAACTTGATCGACGCTCTGACATCTACAGCTTGGGTGTGATGATGTTTGAGATGTTGAGTGGCGAAATGCCTATTTTGTCAGAAACCCGTTCCTTCGGCGGTTGGTACAAAGCTCATCACTATGTCCCCCCTAAATCCTTCCACTCGATTAACCCAGACTTGAAATTACCAAAAGCATTAGAAGACCTGGTAATGCAATGCATGGCAAAAGAGCCTGGGGATCGTCCTCAAAGTGCGGGAGAAATACTCAAGGCATTAGAACCTTTAGAGCAGGAATTGGGACAGGGACGACCTCTAGGTAGCAACTTGGTTCGAGCTAATCGTGAACTGGTACAATTAGAACCGAAATCGAGGCGTGCTCCAACAGCAGATGAAATTTGTCGTCGCGCTTCTTGGCCTAAGGACAAACCCCTATCAAAAATTGTCTTTCCCCATATAATTCACACGAGTCGAGAGGCTTTAGGTACCCTTTGGGTAATGTTATCAAAGCAGGATATTCAGAACCGTTTGGTTAGTATGCGCTACAACTACTTCCTGTTTTTGACTTCACCCCATCCCATGGTCTTATGGATTACTGCCTTGCATAACCAGGAATATGGTGCGCGTTGGCTTCCTTGCTACCTAGATCTCAAAACAACCCTAGGTCAGAAAGTGACTAGGCTTTTGGGAGAAGCTGGGTGTTACCGCATCTTGTTCTTTGCCTTATCAGAGCCACAACACTGTGCTAATGTCATGACTGCAACCATTGCTCCTAACCAGTGCAAAATGTTGACCGACTGGGCAAATACTAGTCAGACAATAGTTTCAACTTCCCAACCACAGGCGAGTAAAAAGATTCTCAAGAAAGAGTTTGAGAAACTCAAACCGAGGATTCTAATGAAGCTTGAAGCAGTTCATACAGATTATCCTACTGATATTCATTGATGGAGACTGGGAGTAGGGTGTGGGGTGTGGTGAAAATCATTATTTGTATACAGGGTATTTGATGAATCTATCGGTAAAATTTGCCCTTGCCCACCCTACAGTGCTGAAAGCTGATAGCTTGTCAAACTCATGTCAACAGCGGTAGTCCTGATATGAAAACTTATAGTGATATATTTAACGAGTATCGTGATCATATTCTTCCTACTCAAGAGAATTATTATGATTGGTTTCGAGAATCAGATAGTTTAAAGAGTGCAATTAAGAAAGCTTTTCTGAGCGAAGACCAACAAGGAAGAGTTCACGGACATCAAGCTCGTGTAGGTCGTAAAAAGCTAGCGCAAGCTGCGGCAATTGCTCTGGAACGCTTTAATGCTATCGGTGAAAGTCATTTCGATAACTTCAATAAAATTCACCAATTTGTTCAGTCAGTGGGTGCTGAAGTTTCAGGATTTGGTTCCTTGGCAGTTTATGATGTTAGCCTCCGCATTGCTAAATATCAAGGTTGTGATATTCAGGATATTCATCTTCATGCTGGAGTGACCCTTGGCGCTCGTGCTATGGGTTTTGAAGTAAAAGATGGAGACACCCTAAGGGTTGAGCAATTCCCGAAACCGTTCAATCAGTTAAGCGAAGATCATCTCGAAAATCTCCTTTGTCTTTATAAAAATGTCTTGGCTGACGCTTCTGCTCAAGTTGGCAAACCTTGCCAAAGAGCAACAGGACTTAGGCAAAACCTCAATCCCTGCCGAGGGTAGTACTATATGAATGCGACATTATGATCTGGAGTTAATGTCAGACAATCCAATTATGGAAATGATCACCGAAAGCGGCGGGAAGCCCATTCCTTCTAGGGATGGGAGGGATAGCCGCCCGCCGCTTGGTTGGCAAGTTATTTGTTAGAAAGTTTTTCTTGACCAAAAGTCATAGGGCGCAAGCCCCTAGCTTCTAGCTATGGGGCTTGCGGCCGTAGCGAATTTATTCGCCGTCAGACATTTTTTTGATTAAGAATATATTGTTTAACAATTTCTAATGGAGCATCTCCAACGGTAGAAACCAAGTAAGAGTTAGTAGATATGGTTGGAAGTCTCGACTTTAAGTATTGTATGTATATAATCTAAATTATACAGCGATTTGGATATCTAATAAGGAGGTGATAGAAGAAGTGTTGATACTGGAATATAAAGCTGTAGTCAAAAAGGCACAAGCGATAGCTATCTCAGAAGCTATCCGTACTTCTCAGTTTGTCAGAAACAAAGTTTTGAGGTACTGGATGGATAACCATGGTATTGGTAAAAAAGAGCTTTATCAGTACAACACTCAACTCAGAGTAGAATACAGTTTTGTCAAGGAACTCAACTCCCATGCTTGCCAAGCATCAGTAGAGAACGTAGAACGCGCAATTAAACGATTTTTTGCTAATTGCAAGTCCAACAAACCTGGGCATAAGGGATATCCAAGGTTTAAAAAACATAGCCGTTCTGTTGAGTATAAGCAGTCGGGCTGGAAACTGCACCCTAGCAAGCGTCGAATTAATTTTCTAGACAAAAAGGTTATTGGTGAGCTGAAGCTACTGGGGAAGTGGGACATACATACAATAGATATCAAGCTAATTAAGCGAGTACGAATTGTCAAGCGTGCGGATGGTTTTTATGTTCAGTTTTGTGTCAAAGTCGATCATACTCAATTAGCGCCGAAAACTAACAACAAAGTTGGTATTGATGTAGGTTTACAATACTTTTATTCTGATAGCAACGGTAACCATGAAGAAAACCCAAGGTTTTTACGCAAAGGAGAAAAAGATATAAAGCGTTCTCAACGCAATATCTACAAAAAGAAGAAAGGTTCAACTGGCAGAAGGAAAGCTCGTGGTATTTATGCCCGTAAACATTTGAGAGTAACAAGACAAAGGAACGAACACGCAAAGAGACTTGCGCGTAACTTATGCCTAGTTAACGCTAAGGTCGTTTTGGAAGACTTAAATGTAAGCGGCTTGGTGAGAAACCACAAGCTAGCTAAGAGTATCGCTGATGCGTCTTGGTATAACTTCCGTCAGTGGCTAGAATACTTTGGCAAGAAATTTGGACGGGAAATAATAGTAGTGCCACCGCATTACACATCTATTGAATGCAGTAATTGTGGTGCAAGAGTACAAAAGTCTTTAAGTACTCGTACCCACTCTTGTCCAGATTGCGGATACATTGAGCAACGGGATGTAAATGCAGCCAAAGTAATTTTAAGTCGTGCAACTACCGGAGGGCATCCGGGAAGTAACGAAGCGTGAAGTTGTAGCCTCTACTTGTGTTGGTCGTAAGACCTGCACTCAGCAAGCGACGACGATGAAATTAGAATCCCCCGGCTTCTAGCCGTGGGGAGTGTCAATATCCTACAATTTTTCTTCCATGAGTATACTAACCTCCACTAAACTTCCCGTTGAGGTTTCAGAAGTAGCCTTCTATGATCTATGTTGTACCAATCCAGACTTGCGTCTTGAGCGCACCAGCAATGGAGAGTTGATCATTATGCCTCCAACAGGTGGTGAGACTGGGGAACGCAATGATGAGCTCAGCTATCAACTCCGAACTTGGAACAAACGAACAGGTTTAGGCAAGTGCTTTAATGCTGCCACTGGTTTCAAATTACCGAATGGCTCTTACCGTTCGCCAGATGCCAGTTGGGTTAGGTTAGATCGTTGGGAAGCTCTAACCCCTGAGGAACGTCGAGGATTTCCTCCACTAGCACCTGACTTCGTGGTAGAGTTACGCTCTCCTACTGATAAGTTGGACAAGCTTCAAAAGAAAATGCAGGAGTACCAGGATAACGGGGTTCGTCTAGGCTATTTGATTGTACCAAAAGAAATTACTGACTCATGGCAGGTTGAAATCTACAGAATCAATCAACCTAAAGAAGTGATTCAGTCTCCGCCAAGTCTTTCAGGGGAGGATGTGCTTCCTGGTTTAGTGCTAGATTTGTGTGAAATTCTCAGGGGGTAACACCTGTAGCAAAAGACAATGGAAGTGCAATCGCTTGTAAAAGAGTTGTTTTCCCTGTTCCGTTATCACCTAGGATGTGATCGGGCCTTAACTGTTCTGTGTGTCCAGAATTGCCCGAATTCTTTGGCGGAATAAGCGTACTGCACTGCGTTGTCCGATTATCCGACTTTGTTCGATGAAATTGGGAATTTCCGTGATCGGCAAAAAGGGAAAAGCTAAACTCTGATCGCACTGTTCGTATCCTCCTTCCACCCACCGATACACCAACAGCATTTTCTTTGTGTATCGCCACAGTTCGGGAACACCTAAGGCTGAATACAGCACTTGTTTATTGACCGAAGAGCTCGTATAGTCCGACTCAATCGCTAAGTCGGGGGGTGGATCTTCTGGCAAGTTAATTTTCCGACCCCTTACCACCGCTTCATTTTGAATGTAAAAACAACTATCAGGCTCGACAGCACGGGTCAAATCTTCTCGATCTAAAGTTAAAGCACCTAATTTTCTCACTTCAATTTCTAGTTCGTCAGCGATCGCTTCGACAAAACTTTCTAATAACCCTTTGGGTTCTTCGTGTTCTTCCAGTGGCATTCTAATTTCTAAGACTCCCCGATCGTAGGCAATTCTCCAGGAGCGATCGTCCCCTACCTCCGAAATTAAGGTTTTATAGGTTTGCCAGCTTACCCCTCTCATCACGATCGTCGATGCGGCTCTTTCAATCCCGGTTGGGTTCGCCGTTACCATCTTCTCATCTCTCAATTGAAATTTGTTTGTCTGTCGCTTCAATCTTATCGAAGTTTAAGGGTTTTCATCTAAGTGAAGCACAGAATTTGTCGCTTGAAGGCAGGAGGCAGAAGGCAGTCCCGCTGAAATTTTTTTTCTGTGAAATTGTTTAAAGTTGCGGGTTTTGATGTGATCGGAATGTAGGGTAAATGTTCGCAACATATTGGAAATTTTTGTAACAAATAGGTAGTAGACCAAATTATGTACTTCACGATGTGATACGTAATAATTACGATTATTGAGTAATTTAGCGAACACCAAAAAAGAAAAATCTAAGTATTTATACATAAAAAGTTTGCCAAGCTACCCAGGATTTGCATATTTGCGTACTACTTAATATATTACAATTTAACGTTCAAGAAGTTGAAAGCTATGCCCTGAGCCTGATTACCTTGCAAGAATTGTGGTATGATTCAATTACTTTATTTTTTTTAGAGATAGTGATAGAGATAATAGTTGCACCTAAAGCATTAGGCAGTATCCATTTCACAGTTAGCAACAAATTCATCACTAAAGAAAAAGTAATAAATCACTTGCACTACCCAAAAGAATCATCATGGCAAAACTACAAAAAAGGCTCATTCCGTTATTGGGTTTGGCTTCAGTAACAGCTGTTGTCACTACTACAAAACCAGCTCAATCTTTTGTTTTTTTTAATTTTAATAATAATGGTTTGAATGGTGGTGCTAGATGGACAACTTCTCCATTCATTCACCCTACACTTGGAGAGCGCTCTCTTAATGGGGGGATACGTTATTCCCTACAAGGAGGATCATATGAAGCTTATCGAGATCAGTTTAACTGGACAACTGTCCCCTCTGTAGCTGACTTTACTCGAGCAATTACGGATGCTTTTGGAGCTTGGACAGCTGTTGATCCAGTAAGCGGCTTGGGGACAAATTTATCTTTTGCACCTGATCTGGCTACTCCTGTTGTCGGTGGTGCAAGTTTCGGAGATTTCCAGCCTGCTGGAGCAGAAATTGATTTGCTTGCCAGAGATGCTGGTGATACTAAAACGAGAGGTGTTAGTACGTTTAGATCTATTAGTACGAATGCAGACCTAACTTCTGGAACTACGGACTACGCTAACTCATCAACTATCGTTGGTTCTGATATTAGGATGAATAACAACCCTGGGGCAAGGTATAACCTTGATTTGTTTCGTCGTTTACTCACCCATGAAATTGGTCACTCTTTAGGGTTGGGAGATGTCGAAGTGGGTGGAGCTGCTGGAGAATTTGTAGATGACAATTACGATGGATCTACGAACGCTACAGCACTCGCAACATTAACAAATCCATTTACAAACCTCATCGATCCCTTAGATCCTGGAGCTTCATCCTTATCTCTGTTTACTGTGGACTCAGGGGCTCCGGGCTTCCAAACCGAAGAAGTTGATATTCTTATGGAGAGTAATGGGCTTGGCATAGGTCCAACAAATCCCCGTGATAATCTCACACCGCTAACTAACGATGACTACGCAGGGCGTCAGTTCTTATACCCATCATTGAACAATACGGTAAATGGAACTAGTAACATTGTTTTTCAAAACCCCAGCCCAAGTTGTACAGGAGGGATAACAACTTGCACAGGTATTGGCACTAACAGCGTAACTTGGGGTGACCCATTTGATGATGATAATAACTCAAGCAGTTTGTCAATCGAAGAAACAAACTTTTCAAGCACCCTAGGCAATCCCTTTATAGCTGGCAACATTACCTATTCAAATGAAGCAACCGTACTTGGTACAGAGATCAATTCCTTAGAATTGTCTCTTGACCTAACTATTGATGTGCCTGGTTTGGATATTATGGGGTTGGTGCTCAATGACACTCGTAGGATTACGATTAACAATACTCCGAATACAGACGATCCTGATGCTAGCGCCGACTTTCTGACGATCGCTCCCTCTTCCGGTTTATCAGCTACCGTTTATGGCAATAATTTTCATGTTCTCGAAGAATCACAGGAGACTGCTGAACTCTGGGCTAGAGTTATTAATGTCGGTGGTTCTATTAGTGCTTTCGGTTCAACAGCATCAACATCTAATATCAACCTAACTGCTCCAAGAAGTACGCCACAACTAGCACTGGAAATTCTTGGCTTTGGTGATATTCTCGGCAACAGTGGATTTACAAGTAATACTAACGAAATCGATGATTTTACATTTCTGCCTGATGTTTCTTCTGAGCCCTCGGAATCAGTCCCCGAACCATCTTCTTGGTTAGCAATGATCTCTTTAGGATTAGTAGGTTTTTTCTTGAAAAAACACTGAGGTATGGCTAATTTGGATTCCGTGTAGAGTAAGATGTGTCACACTTTTTTGTATATTGCTTGTTTTACTAAGATTAAGGGGTGACAAGCCAGCTCAAGAATTGAGCAATCTAGCTTGTCACCCCATCAGAGGTGAAGGTTGAATTTATATTTCAACCTTCATATTTATCTTTAGGTAGAACTCAACTAGTAGAGGATGTCACCAACACTTTTTCTGTGGTATTAGCTTTTGCACCACCTTGGCGATCAGACTCTACCAGTTGACCGAGGATAGCGGTAACATTTGCCTTGGCATCACCAAAGAGCATCTTGGTGTTCTCTTTATAGAATAGAGGATTGTCAACACCAGCATAGCCACTAGACAGACTACGCTTCATGACGATCACGTCAGTCGATTTCCAAACCTCCAAGACTGGCATTCCAGCAATAGGACTACCAGGATCTTCTAGAGCACTGGGGTTAACGGTGTCATTGGCACCAATTACGAGGACTAGATCAGTTTCGGGGAAGTCGTCGTTAATTTCGTCCATTTCCAGGACAATGTCATAAGGCACATTAGCCTCAGCTAGCAGAACGTTCATGTGTCCCGGTAGGCGTCCAGCTACTGGATGGATACCAAAACGAACCTCTACCCCTTGTTTGCGCAGGATCTTAGTAATATCCGATACAGGGGTGCTGAGCCTGAGCTACTGCCATACCGTAGCCAGGAACAATAATTACACTCTTGACATCTTTGAGGAGCTCAACAGTTTCTTCCACTGTCGTTGAAGTAGCTTCGCCTACGACTTGAGTGCTCGATTGAGTAGCTGATGCTCCTGCTCCTTCGCCGAAGCCACCGAGAATCACACTAATGAAGGAGCGATTCATGGCATTGCACATGATGTAGCTGAGGATCGCACCACTACTACCTACTAGTGCTCCTGTGATGATGAGCAAATCGTTCGATAGCATGAAGCCAGCTGCTGCCGCTGCCCATCCCAGAGTAGCTGTTGAGCATGGAGATTACCACTGGCATGTCAGCACCACCAATCGCTGCCACCAAATGGATACCCAAGACGGAAGCGATCGCAGTCATAATTAATAGTGGCTGTAGACCATGAGGAGCTTCAACTCCCATGAACTGGTAACCCAGCCAGACTGAACCACCAAGCATCGCTAGATTAAGTAAGTGGCGTGCTGGCAGCGTCAGAGGTTTGCTGCTGATGATGGCCCGCAGTTTGCCAAAAGCAACCACTGAACCAGTGAAGGTAATGGCACCGATGAAGACACCCACAAAAATTTCTACTTGGTGGATTGTTGCCTCAACTCCTGTTAGGGATTGCTCTGGTTGTAGATAATTGGCAATACCTACCAAAACCGCAGCCATACCTACAAAACTGTGCAGTATAGCCACTAGTTCTGGCATGGAAGTCATCGCTACACGAGATGCTACGATCGCACCAATAATTGCTCCTGGTAGAATAACTGCTGCTAAGGTTCCGTAAGCAGTTACATTGGGACTCAAAGCTGTGGCAACGAAGGCAATGAGCATCCCACTAATACCGAAAATGTTACCTTGGCGAGCAGTTTCCTGATTAGAAAGCCCTGCCAAACTGAGAATAAATAGAGCGCTAGCCGCAATATAAGCGACTGTCAGCAAGTTCTGTGACATAATTTCCTTCTAATCACACTGGTAATTGGTCGTTAGCTAATGGCTAATTGTTCTTTGCTATTAACCATTAGCATTTCCTATTTCTACTTTTGGAACATCTTGAGCATCCGTTGGGTAACGAGGAAGCCACCAGAAATGTTGATTGCCCCTACTAAAATAGCGATCGCTCCCAGGATAGTAGTAGCTGAAGTTGATGTACCGGATATCTCGAGCATCCCACCAATAATGATGATGCCACTAATGGCATTGGTGACACTCATCAGTGGGGTGTGTAGTGCCGGTTTAACATTCCAGATCACTTGCCAGCCAACAAAGCAAGCCAATACAAACACCGTTAAATGGGACAGGAAGGAAGGAGGCGCACCGATCCCGATCCCAACAAGAGCTAAACCAGCCAGCACCATCCATAACCAGCCACCAATGCCCTTCGATTCCTTAGAAGCTTCAGCCTCCGTTGCTGCTTGAGTCACAGTAGGCTGCGGTTGCGGCGCAGGCTTAGGTGGTGTGGGAGGAGCGCTGGGTTTTGGTGGGGGCCAGGTAATATTACCAGAGTGAAGTACTAGAGCACCTCGAACTACTTCGTCTTCAAGATCAACTTTGTAGTCTTCGGCTCCTCCCATGTCTTTGAGGAGATGACATAGGTTAGTGCCGTAGAGCTGGCTAGACTGATTAGCCATACGGCTGGGTAAGTCAGTTAAACCAATGATGGTTACACCTTGGTAGCGGTAAATTTCACCTGGTTTGGTAACCGCACAGTTACCACCTTGCTCCGCTGCCATATCAACGACTACAGAGCCATCCTTCATGCTGTCCACCATTTCCTGAGTGATCAGCAAGGGAGCTTTTTTGCCGGGGATCAAGGCTGTGGTAATGATGATATCCACCTCTTTTGCTTGTTCAGCAAACAGAGGCCATTTCAGCTTCAATAAATTCCTTACTCATTACCTTGGCATAGCCACCTTGGCCAGTACCATCCTCTTTAAAGTCTAGTTCCAGGAACTCCGCCCCCATACTTTCTACTTGTTCTTTGACTACAGGGCGGGTATCAAAGGCGCGGACAATTGCCCCTAGACTTCTAGCAGCACCGATAGCAGCTAATCCAGCTACACCGGCACCGATTATCATTACCTTGGCCGGGGGAACTTTTCCAGCTGCTGTAATCTGCCCAGTAAAGAAACGACCAAAGTTATTGGCTGCCTCCACTACAGCACGGTAACCAGCGATGTTTGCCATCGAACTGAGGGCATCCATTTTTTGTGCCCTAGTGATGCGTGGCACGGAATCAACTGCTAAGACAGTGGCTTGGCGCGCTGATAGCTTGTCCAGTAACTCCTGGTTTTGGGCTGGCCAAATAAAGCTGATGAGAGTTCCACCTTCCGATAGCAAGTCAGTTTCGTGCTTGCCGATAGTGGGATGCTCTTGGGGAGGACGCACCTTGAGGACAATATCAGCAGACTCCCAGAGGGTAGCAGCATCAGGGAACGATTTGACATTCGACTTGAGAGTAGGCTGTGTCCGAGAAGTTAGCTGCTTCGCCTGCACCAGCTTCAATCAAAACCTCAAAGCCAAGCTTTTGTAGTACCTTGGCTGTATCTGGCGTAGCTGCTACTCGACATTCACCAGGGTAGATTTCTTTCGGTATACCAATTTTTTTGCTGGTTGTTTGCTCTTTAACAACGTCTTTGCCTGCTTCAACCTCTTTGGCAACGGCTATGGTCATGGACTCTCCTTGATTCTCTAGATTTAAACGATAACAACGGAAACTTGGCTCTCTCAGAGCATCATCCCAGTCATTTTTTACAGGTGGACATTCCTGCTGCAATCAACAACACGAGTCACTTACTCAAATTCTTTAGAGGGAAAAAAAGCTTGACACCTGTTGGAAGAATTTACTGAACAGACATGACTTGTTGCATCCTAAGGTTGATTTCCCAATCCGAATCACTATTTTTAACTTGTCTTTAGGAATGCCCCTCTTAAACAGAAATCTTATTTGTAATCTCAGATACACAGAAGTATTAGATAGATGAGTTGTTTTTTTTTGTGTTTTATGATACAATTATTGGTCTTTACTCTATAAGCATTCTTAATTCTTAATTCCGCGCAGCGGCACTAGTGGCACTTTCTAAGAGCTTTTTCCGTCATCCCCAGTAAACAATCCCACTGGACTCAGCTTAAATTAAGTAAAGTAACAGTAAAATTTAGTCATAAATGTCAATATCCTATTCCCAGAAGAGCAAGCCTATGTTAATCAAAAAATCGTCGATAGGACGCCTATTAGGTGCAGTGGCAGTTACTAGTTGCTTACTTACCGGTTTTGCTGCAAAGAGCTCAGCCAACGGGAACTGCGGATTCACCCTCTGGAGCGGTGTTCCCAGAGAACATCTACTTTGTTACCACTTAGACTTTGATGGTCAACCTGGTAACTGGGATCGTTACCGACTGCGAATCCCCTCCAAGAAAATGGAATTAAGGGCAGCCCAGTTTGTCATTTCTTATCCAGAGAACTACAAAGGGTAAGTTTGACACAGACAACGTTGAAGTGAAGGTTGATGGCGATACTGTGGTGCTACAAGAGGATGGGGTAGTTTGGGACAAGGAGAGACGACAACTTCAGATTTATCTATATGAGCCGACTGAGGCTGATAAGGATGTTGAGATAATACTCTCCAATGTCAAGAATCCCAATTTTTGGTGGTACTTATTATTTCAATGCTAAGTATCTTCCCCCTGGTTTTGAACCAGGGAGGGTTGAAGTACCTCGTTACATAGGTACCTGGATTTTGAGCATTAGTAGGTTTTAGTGTTACAAAAAGCAGAGAAGTTCCGCCTTTTAAGGCTATCCATTAGGCAAAAGTATTCGGATTTTGTCTAATGGATAGTAAAGTTATGGGTTAGCTAATTCTTTGGTGTTAATCTTCGTAAATTCGACATTCAGCTGCATCTGGATTATCAGCACAGTATTGTTGCATGGAGGACTTTTCCTTTTTTACTGAGCGCTGATCCGCAGCTTCTGCTTGGAGTTCCTCAACAGCATCCCAAGCCGCAGCACATTCTGGAGAAGTGGCACCCTTAGCTTCACAGATAGCTCTGGCTTCTTCGCGAGCTGCTTCCACTTCATCCTCAAGGTAGATTCTTTTGGGTTTCTCTACAAAGTCGCTCTTTTTGAGGATGTCGCTGACTGAGATGATACCTAGCAACTTGCCCTCAATTACAGGAGCTCGACGAAGACGAGTATTAGCAAACAAACGTGCCACATACTCTACACCTAACTCCGGATTTACGAGAATACAAGGCTTAGTCATAATCTCATAGACTCGCATTTGCTTAGGATCATGCCCATAAGCAGCTACCTTGTAGATAATGTCAGTTTCGGAAACGATACCGTAGGGATCATGATCATTGCGGCGTTCAACAATCAAAGCACGTAGATTCTTCTGCTTCATCAGTGCTACTGCTTCGGCAACAGTAGCTGAACCACGGATGGTGACTACATCCTTGGTCATAATATCTTTAGCTTTGATCATGATTATCACCTCCTTTGAATATGTTTTTGCTTATTGTTAGTTATTTGTCCTTTGTACTAATGACTAACAACAAAAAAGTCCGAGTAATTTAGTTCTGGAATGAGCTTAACTAAGCTCTAACTCACTCTCAATGAAATGGGCACTAAATCTTTTTTCAAACTTAACTTTAACTGGTAAATTGGCGCTAACAGGTCTACCTTCACAGTCGTTAATAATTGCTACCACTTCTCCTTCTTGGTCTTTGATATCAAATGTTTGATTACGATGACCAGGATAATGGTAAACGCAAATAGATTCTTTAACGCGAACGCGATCGCCAACTTTGATCATGCTAATTATGCTCTCTAGTTAATTATCAACATCAAGTTGTTCACAGTAAGTAAGGTGGATTTTATCCACCTCGAAAATAGCTCTATTGAATTTCCAAGAAAACTGTTTTAGGCAGCCTCTTGGTTAAAATCAATCTTCATAAATCCGCGCTTCAAGTGCGCTAGGATTATCATCGCAATAAAGCTCAAAATTGCTTTTTGGCTTCTCAACAAAATCACTTTTTTTGAGAATATCACTAATGGAGACTATCCCTAGTAAATTCCCTTTTACTACGGGAGCTCTACGAATACGAGTATTGGCAAACAACCTTGCTACATACTCTACACCCAAATCAGGATTGACTACGATACAAGGCTTAGTCATAATCTCATAGACTCGCATTTTCTTTGGGTCATGTCCATAAGCAGCTACTTTGTAGACAATGTCCGTTTCAGTAACCATACCATAAGGGTCATTATTATTGCGGCGCTCCACGATTAAGGCACGTAAATTTTTCTCTTTCATCCGTGCGACTGCCTCAGCAACTGTTGCTGAACCACTGATGGTCACTACCTCCTTCGTCATAATCTCATCAGCTCTCATCATTATTTTTGTCTCCTTTGAATATCCATGCTAAAACTTCAGTTATCTTGTGTATAGACTGCTAACATCTGGATAATCAAGTATCAAGGTACTTATCAACTGCACTACTGAACTCTTCGTAAGGCTTAGAACCCACCATATGTTCTACCAGCTCACCATTCTTAAAAATAAGAACAGCAGGAATGCTACGAACGCTGTATTTTTTAGGGTTTTTGGGTTTTTTTCGATATCGATTTTGACTACTTTAGCACGACCTTCATATTCCTCTGCTAGTTTGTCGATTAAAGGACTAATTGCGCGGCAAGGACCACACCAAGTTGCTGTGCAATCCACCACAACTGGTCCTTTGTAAGTCAAAAGTTCGTCAAATTCACTGTCTTGTATGTGAGCTGCTGTAGTCATGAGTATTAGTTTTAATTGAATGTGGAATTGAGTGCAATTTGTTATTTGTCTTTGGCAACAGGGTAGCATCTCTTCCAATTTTTACAATGAAGTTAGTTTCCCTGTTGCTTTTAGTGACAATTTAAAGTTGGTCTTCTTGATCTGTTTGAATAGTACAGTCAGAAGCCGGATAAGCAACACAGGTTAGAACAAAACCAGCAGCAAGTTGATCGTCATCTAAGAAAACTTGATCTGATTGATCCACTTCCCCTGCAATAATTTTGCCAGTACAAGTAGAACAGGAACCAGCACGACAGGAAACAGGTAAGTCAATCTCTTGTTCTTCAGCTGCCTCAACTATATATTGGTCATCAGGAACTTCAATAGTTTTGTCCAATCCTTCTGCTTCGTTTACGAGTCTGACTTTGTAAGTTGCCATGAAATGATACTCCCTGTAGGATAAAGACAATTTAATGGTTGAGCAGAGAATATTTCTGCTCTGCTACCAGCCAACAATTGTAGTTTTGGTTAATAGCTGAGTAAAGTAAAACTTTGCGAGTTTTTAAAATCTGTGCAGGCTGCTGTAGTTATTCCTGCAAAATTTTAGTCACTTCCTCGACAGGAATATTATGGCTAACCCTGCCATTTTTCGATAATCCATAATTTGACCAGTACCTCAAAATAGGTTAAATCTTTGTGCTAAAAGATGTTATCTGTTTATTTTCGTAACATCCCCAAGTGTATACCTTGAGTAAACCATTGTCTATATTTTCTAAGTATTTTACTTGTTTTAGCTGTAACATCCCTCTATAGAGTAAGGCTTACAAGCCTTGTTGCAGCAAAGGCAAACTTGTTCAATTCATCAGACTGCTACTTGAAGCTGTAGCAATGTCTGTAAAGTATGAGTCACAGCAGTGACAGAGAGATTACCATCAATCGTCTTGAGATAATGACGGGTCTGGTAAAATTCAATTAAACTTATATGGGCAGTTTGTTTAGGATAAACTTCTGAGTGCTGAGCCAGTGTTACTTGAGGATAATCTTGGTTACTTAGTGCTAACATTCTCTTGAGTAAGGTATTGAGAGAAACTTCAAAATTGATCGCCCAATCACAATGTTGACCCATCTCTTGTAGTAGTTGCTCTAAAGACTGAGCCTGGGATAAATTTCGGGGAAATCCATGCAGTATCCAACCTTTTCTGGTATCTGATTGGTTCAAACGCTCACGAAGGAGCTCAATCAAGAGAGTGTATGGAACCAGTTCTCCTTTCTTCATCAAACTTGCAGCTTTCAAACCCAAAAATGTTTCCTGTGCAACAGCCTGACGCAAAATATTACCAACAGAAAGATGGGGAATGTGCCAGCACTCACCTAGAATAGCAGCTTGGGTTTCTTTACCTGCTCCAACAGGTCCGAGAAAGATTAATCGCATTACTTATGATTTCAGAATTGATAAACTACCAGATACAGTTGTTTGATTGAAATAGTTATGGCTGCTGAAGAGTTAAACTTGTACACACTTACCGAAAGACTAGAAAAAGGTCGGAAAGCGAAAGCTGCTCAGGGTGGCTATGCAGGCTACGGTTCGCCAGCCTTCGGTCAAAAATCTCTAGATGGTGAATTAGTAGAAGACCAATTAGAACAGCAAGTGATTGAGCTAATTCGCCGTCACCATAAGTCAGGCAAATCACTACAGCAGATAGCTGATTGGCTCAATCAACATGGACATAAAACCAAACGTGGTCATCAGTGGAAAAGGATTTCTGTTAAGCGGGTTCTTGACCGACTCTACGGCAAAACTCCTAGAGTATCAGGGGTTACCAGAACTCGTACCTAAGGGATTTCCCAATAAAAAAAATATTCCATTTTACCCTCATACAGAGGAGCTTCAGAAGAAGGGAGACCGGGGAAGTAAAACATACAGGTCGAATCTAAAAATTGGATAATTTATTTTTTGTAGTTTCCTCAGTAGAAAATAAAAGCTACCAACTTAAAGTGGGACGCTTCTTGAAGCAAGCGTTTTTACCTCTATTGACCGGAGCTAATCGTAGTTAGTCTTTTTCCCAATTTATGTTGGTAGCTGAAACCACTTACCCGTGTGTTTTGAAGCACAAATAGGCAAGCACCTTGCGATAACCTTTTTTTTGCTACAATAATTGCAATGTAAAGAGTACATTGCTTTTGACTGTAACTTCTCTTTATAGTATACCTATACAGATTTCATGTAAATATTTTTCAAGGCTTTTATGCTACTGTTATGTAACATCCCTAATAGAAAAGTACACAAGTGTCTTCGTTGCTCAGAAACGCAAACCACTTTAGCCCAGCGAGACGCGCTAGGGTATTAGTGTAATGTTATTGCTAGACTAAGTATGCAACTCAATGAGCCGCTCATCCGTGCTCCAGCCCTAGAGGAAGCAATTGACTCTGAGCCCCTCATTGTTGCGCCCGACACGCTGTTAGTAGAAGTCATTGCTTTAATTAGTCAGGCACTAGGCAGTAGCTGCTCACTACCGAGTTTTAACTCACTGCCAGATTCAGTACCTATCACTGGTGCTCGCTCTAGTTGCGTCTTGGTGATGCAAGATCACCAATTGCTGGGTATCTTTACAGAGCGCGACATTGTAAGGCTCACGGCTGATGGTATGAATTTTGCAGGGGTGAAGATTGCTGAAGTCATGGTAAAGGAAGTGATTACCTTGCCTCAGTCAGCTGTTCAGGATATCTTTGCCGCCCTATTTTTGTTTCGTCGCTATCGGATTCGTCACCTACCGATTGTCGACGATTGCGGTAAACTTGTCGGTATTGTCTCGCCGGACAGTATTCGTCAAGTTTTGCGTCCAGCAAATCTCCTCAAATTGCGGCGAGTCTCAGAGGTAATGAGCCACCAAGTAGTTCACGCACCCTTGACAACTTCGGTGCTAAGTCTAGCTCAGCTGATGACTAAAAAGCGAGTTAGTTGTGTAGTTATCACCGAAGAGGATGAGGAGAAGCGCTTGTTGCCAGTAGGGATCGTTACTGAGCGGGATATTGTACAATTTCAGTCTTTGCAGCTGAATCTTGCCAAAACCCAGGCTCAGGTAGTTATGAGTACGCCTCTATTTCTACTTAGTCCTCAGGATTCTTTATGGACTGCTCATCAAGAAATGCAGCAGCGGCGTGTCCGGCGCTTGGTAGTGTCTTGGAATTGGGGACAAAGGCTAGGTATTGTAACTCAGACTAGCCTACTACGAGTATTTGATCCAATGGAGATGTATGGAATAGTCGAAACTCTACAGCAAACAATTCAGCAACTAGAAGCGGAACGCTTACAAAATAGCAATACTCAATTACAACAACAGAGTACTGCAAAGATCGTCAACGGGCAAGAACAACTAGAACCTAAATCCTTAGATTCCCCACCACAGATTAGAACTATTAATAGTACTCACAACCAACTCACTGATACTACAGCTCAACAGCTCCAAACTCTCTTATCCACAATCCAAATTTCTCTGGAGAGCCTCCTTCACGAACCTAACTTATCTCCAGAATTGCAGCAGAGTAGGCTGAATGCAGCTTTAACTGAGGTTGAACGGATGCGTAACCTAGTGCAAGAAGGCAAAAGGCAGGAGACAGAAGGCAGGAGGGAAAAAAGTTTGTAGGGTAAGCTTTTTAAGCTTTTTTCACGCTTTGAGTTATTTCCGCCGCGCTGCACTAGTAAGGATTCACACAGATGTGCTAAATTAATAAAGTTGTAAAAAAAGCTTGGCTCAGTAGCTCAGTGGTTAGAGCAGGGGACTCATAAGCCCAAGGTCGCAAGTTCAAATCTCGCCTGAGCCATTTGTAAAAATCCTTATATAGTAAGTGTTTATGCGGATTACCCTTATTAAGGGGTCGAGCCGCTTTACCGAATTTTTATCGATTTGACTATTGACTTTGACTATGAATCGACTATAATTACCTTAGAACTTAGGTTATTCATAGTCATAAAAAATTAAGGTTAGAGCAATGGCTTCACAATCATCACCACAAAGGGCTTCTAAGGGTTCAGTCGGTATCGAATCATTTCAGGGTCGGTTACGATTACGTCTGCCACGCCAAGTATATAGCGGCAAGCAAAAGTATTTAACGTTAGGACTAGACAATACACCACAAAACAGGACAATAGCTGAGGCTAAGAAAAAGCAGATTGAGTCAGATATAGCTACGGAATCTTTAATTGCTGGCACATTTGACAGAACATTAGCAAAATACAGACCACACACTCATTTAAAGCTAGTAGAAGCTGCTGAAGAGGTACAGAACGCACTGAAATTAGATGAACTATGGGAACACTACACTCAGTTCAAATCCCATCAATTAGAAGAAACGACAATACTAAGAGATTATGGAAAGATTCAGAAGCGGATTAAGAAGCTACCAACAAAGAAGTTGAGTGAGGCGGTAGCTATTCGGAATCATTTACTCAAAGTATATTCTGCTGAAGTAGCAAAACGTACATTAAAACAATTAAGTGCTGCTTGCAACTGGGGAATGCGTTCTAAGCTAATTGCTTCTAACCCATTTGATGGTATGGCAAGTGAGATTAAAACTAAGAAGATAAGTAAAAGGTCTCGAATGGCATTTACGAAATCAGAAAAAGATGTCATTATCCATGCTTTTGAAAATGATAAATATTCATCTAAATTTGCTCCAGTAAGCCACTCCTACTATGCACCGTATGTGAAATTTCTATTTCTAACTGGTTGCCGTCCAGAAGAAGTGGTTGCGCTTAAGTGGAAGCATATTGAAAACAATCGCATTGTGTTTTCTGAAGCAGTAGCAACTGATTTAAGAATCAGGAAGTCTACTAAAACTAACGAAACAAGAATGTTCCCTATTAATAAACAGTTACAAGCACTTTTGTCTGAAATTAAGCGAGAAAATTATTCTCTGGAAAATTTGGTTTTTCCTGCTAAAAGTGGTAAGGAATTAGATGCTCATAATTTCTTAAATCGAGTCTGGAAACCAGTTGTTGAGAATTTAGTGAAAGATGGTCAAGTCAGACAATATTTACCACAGTACAATTGCCGTCATACCTTCATTACTATGGCGCTAGAAGCTGGTGTAACTGTTACTCAAGTAGCAAAGTGGGTTGGTAATAGTCCAGAAATAGTTATGAAACACTACGCAGCTACAATTAGACAAGTGCAAGTACCTGAATTCTAAACAATCTAAGCTAACAAACTTTGATGAATACCTTCTATAATCGTCTGTAAGGGATCTAATACCAAATCCGGTTACTACAGACCACATATCTGATTGAGAAAAGCTTGATATATATGGCTCTTAATTGACTTATTTGTGGTATAGCTAAAGCAGATTTGGTATAAAACCTTATTAAGGTAGGATAGACCTGAAGATATTGTACGAGCCTTCTAGGAGTTAATGAAAGATAGCGATCACAGTGATGACTGGAAACATCACGAAACTGTAATTGTTATAGAAGGTAAGAATCCTGGAGAATGGAACTATAGCACCTACCCTAACTGGGATGAAGCAATGGAAGTGATCAAGGTTGCACGTTGGCAAGGTAAGGCAGCAGTTATTTACTCTGGTGCTACACCTTTAGTACCTCCAGAACTTTGACTATGAAATGACTACTAAATAGTGTATTTATCCTAGTGCAGCTCGGCAGAAGTAACTGACCAGTTTGAGATCGATAGAACCCTTACTCTATAAGCATTCTTAATTCTTAATTCTTAATTCTTAATTCCGCGCAGCGGCACTAGGTAGCTTGGCGATTATTTTGAGTATAAATATCTAAGCTTTTCATTTTTCGCGATCACCAAGCTAACTTAAATAAGTAATCACAGTGTACTACATCAAGAAGTACCCAATTTGGCTTAGAAGTCCCTTAAGCAGCAACAGAAGCTTGGGGTCGAGCAAAAATCATCCTTCCGGCAGAAGTTTGCAAAGCGGAGGTAACAATTACTTCCATTTCTCCACCAATATACCCAATTCCATCCTCCACAACTACCATCGTGCCATCATCTAGATAACCAACTCCCTGAGAGGGTTCTTTGCCCTGCTTAAGAATTTTCAGTTCAAGGCTATCACCAGCTAGATAAATTGGGCGTACTGCCTTAGCAAGATCATTAATATTGAGTACCGGCACTTTTTGTAAATTGGCAACTTTATTTAAGTTGTAGTCGTTGGTGATCAGAGTACCGTTGATTTCTTGGGCAAAACGTACTAATTTGGCATCTACTGTAGCAATATCTTCGTAATCAGCAGGGTGAATTACTAAACGCTCTGGGAAAGCTTCTTGCATCCGGTTGAGAATATCCAACCCTCGTCGTCCTCGGATGCGCTTTTGATCATTGGCTGCATCAGCCAGCAACTGCAACTCTTGCAAGACAAACTGGGATACGAGAATTTGCCCTTCGACAAAACCAGTATTGAGAAGTTCTTCAATACGACCATCAATAATAGAACTGGTATCTAAAATTTTACTTGAGGCTTGCTTGAGAGTACCTTCAGCCACCAACATTGTTTCCACACTGTTGGGGTTAATCAACCGCAAAAAGGTTCGACCGTGGGTATCTGCCAGACTAACCCCTAGAAATGCAAACATAACACTGCCCAAAATTGCTGTCAAAGGCTTAATAAAGGCAAATTCTCCAGGAATCGGCAGTAAGAAAATCGGAGCCAGCATCAAGTTAGCCAAAAGCAATCCTATTACCAACCCCACCGCTCTAGTCAAAATTACCTCAATTGGTGTTTTGCGGACTTGAGCTTCTACGCGACGATACGTAGTCTGCGCAGTTAAGCCTATAGCCAAACCAACGATGGCAGCAAAACTAGCAGTGATCCAGCGCACAGCCTCCAAATTGGTGATTTGTACCTGTACATCGAGGGGCAGCAATTCAATGCTGCTAAACCCGATTCCGGCTGCTGCTATGATGAAGATGACAATAATGATGAAGTCCAGCATTGTTATAATCCCAGTGGTTGGTGTAATAGTTGCTCAAGGAATTAATAGATCAAAAATTATATCCGGCAATGAGTTTATTATATCTTTTAGATAATTTTATTTGGTTGTATCGATCAGCCCAGATAAATTATTGAATTGGGAGTTGGTAATTAATAATTTGAATGATTATTGACTCATTTAATTCATAATTTTTAATCAAAAGTATCTAAATAACATAAAGTTTCTCTCTAAAAGTCAAAGTCAAGTGTTAAGTTTATTAAAGAATCTAGAAAAATTTACTAATTTTATAACTCCTAGTTCTGCTTATGTTCATATCCCCTTCTGCCGACGCCGATGCTACTACTGCGATTTCCCTATTTCAGTTGTAGGAGATCAAGCAACCGGCACTACCTCCGGGATGATTAAGCAATATGTCGAGGTGTTGTGTCAAGAAATTGAAATTACACCACTATTAGGGCATTCTTTAGAAACTATTTTTTTTGGTGGCGGAACGCCATCTCTACTAACTGTCAAACAATTAGAACACATCCTAGAGCAACTTGACCAACACTTTGGTATTGCTGCCGATGCAGAAATCTCTATAGAAATGGATCCAGGAACCTTCAGCCGGGAACAGTTAAAGGGATACCGGGATGCTGGAGTGAACCGAGTCAGCTTGGGGGTTCAGGCATTTCAGGATGAACTGCTCAGAGTTTGTGGTCGATCGCATAACCTTAATGATATATTCGCAGCAGTTGATCTGTTACGCCAAGTAGAGTTTCCCGACTTTAGCCTAGATCTTATTTCTGGCTTACCTCATCAAACCTTAGAGCAGTGGCAGGCATCTCTAGAAGCTGCTATCAAGATAGCTCCCACCCACATTTCTAGCTATGACTTGATTATTGAATCAGTGACTGCTTTTGGACGCCAGTACAATCCAGGGGGGTCAAACCCTTACCAACGGATGAGACTAGCGCCCAAATGTACCGTGTTGCGCAACAAGTTCTTACCAGTGCTGGTTATGAGCATTACGAAATTTCCAACTATGCCTTACCTGGTCATCAATGCCGTCATAATCGAGTTTATTGGGAAAACCGCCCCTTTTACGGTTTTGGTATGGGGGCAGCTAGCTATCTCCAAGGTTGTAGGTTTACTAGGCCCCGTACTAGGAAAGAGTACTATATTTGGGTCAAAAACCTGATTGAGGCAAACGGCATCTTAGATTCCCCACAGACTCCTACAGAGGATATTTTGTTAGAAACTTTGATGCTAGGACTGCGGTTAGCAGAAGGTCTGAATTTGTCTACTTTGACTCAGCAGTTTGGAGAAGCAATCCTAGAAAAAATTTGGAGTAGTTTGCAGCCTCATTACCGCAATGGCTGGGTAGAAGTTGTGGGGGAAGATGGAGAAATCCTGGAGCTACAAGAGGCTTCAAGATTACCTGTAACTGGTACAATAAGACTCAGTGATCCAGAAGGGTTCTTGTTTTCCAATACGGTGCTTGCTGATTTGTTTGCAGGGTAAGTTTTTAAAGAGTGAAACAGCAAGCCCTAAGTAATTGCTCAAATCCCATATTATAGGACTTAAGCACCGTTAGGGAATTATGTCATCCTGAGCGATAGCGAAGGATCTCCAGACGCTCCAGATGCTTCACTATCACCTCAGCATGACACTTGAGTGCCTAAGTCCCAGATTCTTCTTCTGCTTTGCGACCCTCAGAATGACCAATTATACCTTTTCCAACTTTTGAAACGCCATCTAAGGACAAACCGTCACATTTGTGAAATTATTAATATCGGGCACAAAGTTGACTGGGACATTGTTGTTAGAAGTCTGTAGGTTATCTCGATTTGCGATCGCAAAGGTGCCATTATTTCTTTGTACTTGGAAATCCCGATCACTTTCATTCCTATTCAAGGCTAGGCAAAAGTCGCGATCGCTATTCATAATGCCATTAAATCCCAAGCCTTGGTTATTTTGCAAAATGTTGAATTCAACATTAGCTATCACCAGGTTGGCATCAGCTTGGATGAAGATGCCATCTAAAGTACTGTTATTAACTGTATTGCCATTAAGGTTGAATTGCTGCTGGCTCATGCCGTTGGCTTGAATAAAAATTCCTTGACTACTACTGTTTCTTACCGTATTACTACTGACAGTGAAGTTCTGCTGAGCATTGTTATTACCCTGAACAAAAATTCCTTGGTCTGTACTCTCACTAGCTGTATTATTACTGACAGTGAAATTCTGTTGAGCATTGTCGTTACCCTGGACAAAAATTCCTTGACCAGTACTATTACTCACTATATTGTTGTTGAGGGTAAAGTCCTGGATAGTATCACCAGAAGCTTGCAGAAAAATCCCTTGGTCAGTGCTATTGTTGACTGTGCTGTTGTTAATGGTAAACTGCTGTTGGGTTTGCTCAGAACCTTGGAGGAAAATTCCCTGCAGAGTACTATCACTAACTGTTGTATTGTCGATTGTTAGCTGTTGTTGAGTATTGCCATTACCTTGGAGAAAAATACCCTGACCCCCACCGCCATCACTACCAACCGTCGTATTGTTAATTTGGCTATCTTGAATATTTAATTGCTGGCGAGTATTGCCATTGGCTTGGATAAAAAATCCTTGACCACCACTATTACTAACTGTAGTATTATTAAGGTTTAACTCCTGGTTGGTGCTACCATTACCCTGAAGGAAAACTCCTTGCTCAGTACTACCACTGACAATAGTATTGTTGATAGTTAACCGCTGTTGGTTATTATCTGAAGCTTGGGCAAAAATACCCTGAGTCCTGCTATTGTTAACTGTACTGTTGTTAACGGTTAACTCCTGCTGGGAATCCTCAGAAGCTTGGAGGAAAATTCCTTGACCTGCACTACGATCAACTGTAGTGTTATTAACAGTTAACTGCTGTTGGGCATTCTGGGCAGACTGAACAAAAATACCCTGACCTCCACTACCATCACTAGCAACTGTGGTATTGTTAATCGTGTTATCTCCAAGAGTTAGTTGCTGTCGGGTATTACCAGAAGCTTGAATAAAAATACCTTGACCAGAATTACTATCGATGGTGTTACTACTTAGAGTCCCAGTTTGTTGGGAATCTTCAGAAGCTTGCAGGAAAATACCTGGTTTATCACTGCCGTTAATGGTGTTGTTGTTGAGGGTTAACTCCTGTTGGGTATTACCAGCAGTTTGAGCAAAAATCCCTTCTGCACCACTATTGGTAATCTGGTTATTGCTAACGATACTAGTACCACTGATATTATCCAGATTAATTCCTTGTTGACCACTACCGCTAATGGTGTTGTTGTCGAGGGTTAATTCCTGTTGGATATTGCCAGCAGTTTGAGCGAAAATACCTGCTGCACCACTATTGGTAATCTGGTTATTGCTAACGATACTAGTGCCACTGATATTAGCTAGATTAATTCCTTCCCCAGTAGCATTGGTAATCTCATTGTCGCGAATCCTGAAGTTTTGGATACTATTTCCTTGAATACCATTACCAGAAACATTTGCGATCGCAAATCCTGATAGGGTAGTATCGTTCCCTAAAGTGACGGTTCCGGTGACTGTAGGCAAATTACCACTACCAGATAGGGGAAGTTGCTCATTCATTACTCCTGTATCAAACAGTGATACTCCTGCAAGATTGTTGAATGAGGCACTAATTTGTTGTATTAGTCCTGTAGAAAGTACTGATACCCCATCAGGAATGGTAAATGCGGGAATTCCTGAATTTTCCCCAAACTGCACATAAACGATGTTTCCTGTTTGGGCTACATCTATGGCAGACTGTACTTGTCCAAAAGGATTCTCAAAGGTGCCATCCCCAACTCCCGTACTCAATCTGACATGTTGGAAGAAGTAGGGTTGATTTGTGTTGGGATTGGTTGCCGTTAGGGTAAGCTCCTCAGTAAATAACTCCGATTCCCATTGCTCATCGACAATAATCTGCTGTTGACGGGTGACTGATTCCCCTAACCTTGCTAAAACTTGTTCCGACTCTCTACTATCAGTATGATTGCCAGGGAAACTGGCTCCAATACTAAAAATTACATTAGTGCCGAAAGTAGCATCATTCTGCACAGATAAGCCCAACCGTAGGCTATCATTAGGGCTAGCTTCGAGCCTGGCTCGCCAACCGAGGATACTATCACTCTCAGTAGCGTCATAATAGTAACCCCCAACATAGCCCCGAAGCTCCCCTGTAGTTCCTAAATTAACAATTTTTACCCCTGCTTCTACATCCAACCCCGTCATTGCCGCTTCAAACAGTCTCATTTCCCGACGCTCCCGACTCCCTGACATCACCAAAAAGTTGCCTTGGAAGAAAGGATTGCTGAAGATAGGGGTAGTTTGGGAGATATTCTCTGCCACCAGCTGACGAGTATCCCCAATCGGCACATAGACATTGGTGCGAAAATCCCAATATTCTCCCAGACTTTCAAAGCCAGCACCGAGTTGATGGAAGCTACTGCTATCAGTATTACGGCTGTCGTAGGCGAGGTAGCCACCGACAATCCGCTTACTGTTGGAGTTGTAAAAACGGTGTCCTAGGATGAGGTTACTGCCGATGTTAGTATCGTTATCTAGGAGTAGTCTACCTTCAAGGAACGTTAGGTTCCTACCAAGATTTTGTAGTAGGGGAACAAAAGCTTTAAACTGACCAAAACCATCGTGGCTAGCACCAGAAGTAGTATAACCGACTCCGAAACTCGGCGAGATTCTCAGGTCATTAGCAGTACCTTTAGTTGAAGGGAGTTCCTCGTTGCTGTGAGTTGTTTGGGCAAATGCAGCGGGAATGCCTCCCAAAAGTAGTAAAATCGCGTAGAAAACCAGACTTAAGTATTTCATAGATTGGGTGACAAGAGTCCTTAAGCTTCCTTACACAAGCTCAGATACCCAATCGGTAAATTTAAGATGAAGAATAACAGGGAGCGGAATTAAGAATTAAGAATTAAGAATTAAGAATGCTTATAGAGTAAGGATTCTATCGCTCTCTCTCCTGGTGGATTATTTCCGCCGCGCTGCGCTAGTTGTCTATGATTGACATCACCTAATTTTTGCCAAATTGTCACAAATATTTCTAACTACAATCATTCATTGTCAAGTAGAAATCACCGAAACTAATGATATGAGTAGTTGATTTTTAATTCAGTTGTGATGGGGAATTGAACCATGTTTGAAAAACTCTTCCTAGCCATCTTGGTTACTTTTTCCCTCTATCTATCGGTAGACTTGAATAGAGTTGATACCCCTGCAATATCTTCAGCGAAGCAACTACCAAAAATCACTAATCAAACTGTAACTCATTTGCCCCTCAACAGTACCAATGACTATTAGCAAGATACTGTTGGCGAATTAAGAGGGGGCGTCACCCTCCTGGCTTGATGCTCCCAAGTTGGCTTATAGTGAAAGCAAAGAAAAGAACATTAGCCAATTTCAGATCAGGTAGTAGGAGCCAGAGCAGTAAAGCGAGAGATGCGAGGTGAGACTTTTAGAAGACCCTTTCCACCAATGGACTAAGCGGGTAAGATTCATCGCTGCAGCAATGGCAACATGTTGCAGACGAGTTTTGGCTAAACCCAAATAGCGGCAATGTCGTAACTCAAAGCATCGAGTACCTTGAGAAATGGTACCTTCTACATCATCAAGGCGCTCTCGCCAAGCTTGGGAGTAGGATTAGTAGCTTGTTTGGGGGTAAATCTTTCTGTTGTCGCTAACTCAGTTTTTCTCCTTCGAGGTAATATTGCTGCACCCATACTTGCCGCAAAATCTCTTATTGGGTTTCACTTCGCTTCACCCAACCTACAGTTAGATATGTTTGTAACTAGTGCAGCGCGAATGAAATCGCTAACATTACAACCAAAGCGCCAAAAAACAATAGATAGCTCTTGGGGTGAGCTGGGTTTTGGTGTGTCTTATCTCAATACAGGTAGCTCTGTGGGAAACGATATCTTCATCGGTTATGCTGGTTGGACTGTTCGACAAAGTTGGACACAAAAGTGGGTAACAGAGTTATACCGTGCTCGCCTTGCTGAACTAGGAATTCGTCACCTTTATTCAGTTAAAGGACCAAGGGATCCTGAATATAATGCCCGTGAAATTGCCAACAGCGCTCTTGGTAATCATCTATTAGAAATTGCTGAAAGTGCTCAACGTTTTATTATCGTTGCTCATTCTAGTGGCTCCTATGTTGCCCACGAGTTATTACAACAACTTTATGAGTCAGGCAAAGATCAAGGTCAAACGGCTGGGAAAATAATCTATTACAATCTCGATGGTGGTGCTACTGGTTTGAGGCAAAACATTGTCAACCAACTGGCTGCCATGTACTGTGTTTATGTAGATGGGAGGTTAGGTCGCTCAGCAAATGCTTTAGAAATGGAACAGCTGGCTCAGTTGTATGCCCCGAAAGCTAAAGTGGTGAGGATTGAGGGTAACTTATCGGGATGTAACTCTGGTGCTCGTTGGTGTTTACATGATGTTCTGATTAATCAAAAGCCTTACAATCCCTCAACATTCAATTTGTTCCGAGATTACTCGTTACTGAATGAGAACCATCCAGTCACGGTAGACTATCTTGATAATTTAGAGCCACCGATAAATGAAGGAGAATTTAAAGATACAAGACACTATTTTGCCGAGGGGATGTTAGCTGAACTGAGAAATTTAGGTATCCTTGAGGGCTATAAGGATAATACCTTCCTTCCCGATGAATCCATCAATCGAGCCGAGTTTGCGGCAATTGTTGCCAAAGCTTTTAGAGAGCAGCCAGTAACCAGGGAAACACAACAATTTATTGATGTGCAACGAGAAGACTGGTTTGCAAATGCGGTAAAATTTGTGACAACGAGAGGGATGATGTCAGGATTTCCAGACAAAACTTTTAGACCAGAAGCTCCCCTCAGCCGCTTAGAAGCATTGGTATCATTAGCATCGATGCTTGAAAGCAAGCACCAAATCAATCATTTGCAAATCTACTATGATGATGCTAATGCTATTCCCGATTGGGCCCTAAAAGCGATCGCAAAAGCTACAGATGGTGAGATTGTGGTTAATTATCCCAACCTCCGTCAATTACGTCCCCGTGCTCATGTTACTAGGGGAGAGGTTGCAGCTTTCGTCTACCGAACTCTAGTGTGGCAGAGGAGAGCTGAGGATAAAGAATTGGCTTATGTGGTTGTGCCGTGATGAATAATAATTGGCGTTGTGTACTATTAGGAGTGGTTTTACCTTTACGCTAAAAAAGGTAAATCTAGATATAGAAAGGGTTAGAAACACGTAATGTGCTTGTAACATAGCATCTTCCTAAAAGAGTCGCACCCTATTCATTTTCAAAAAGTGGCCTAGGATCAAAGTACGGACGTATGCACGAGATCTGAGAGTCTTCAAATTCAAAGTACTCACAAATATCCAATTCATGCCCTGATGGTGACGTCCATTTCAATAAGACACAAGCGCTCTCACCGTCTATAACTCTTGCTTTCTCATCAATCAACTGGATATTTTCTGCAAATTCCTTAACGCACGATCTAACTGTGTCGGCACCTGTAAAAGTTTTCCCTTTGACAACACTATGGAAGATTACGTTTTTGGATAGAGGGATTTTGGCACTGTCGCCAGTACGGAGACCATTGAAGTACGCATCAATGGCATCTTCTATTGCTTGGCGAATGTCATTTAAACTCACGATATGTTCAACTCCTAGTAGCGATCCGACTAAAGGTGCAGATGTTTATATCTGTCTAACTATAGATTATACGGAAATATCTAGGGAGAGCCTATACAGCGCTTCGCGCTGTTACGAGGTACAGTAAAATCTACGAGGAAAAAATCTATCAAATCTTGACAACTTATTCAGGTGTACCTCATTGCAGCGGTAAGCGCTGTATCCCTCTTCTGTCACTTTCCGAAATTCTGACGAGATTCCGTCATTACAGCCAACGATACCTAACGAGAGAATCAGGGTTTGACCCCTATTTTTCGGAGTCTGACAGAAGAGGGGTATGTGGAGCAAGAGTAGAAGTAATCAAACGTAGTGATACAGGATTTGAAGTTTTACCTCGACGCTGGGTTGTGGAGAGAACATTCAGTTGGTTAGTAAGTTCTCGACGTTTAAGTTTAGATTATGAACATCTACCAGAGGTCAGTGAAGCAATGATTTATGCTTCTATGGTGAGATTGATGCTTCGTCGTCTAGCCTCTTAATATTCACTTTATAAATGGTTTCTAAACTTAAGATCCGTTTACCCTGTCACCTTGGTACTGCTATATTGAGTAGCGAACAGCTTGATTTCTAAATATTCAAAGCAGATTTATGATCATCCAAGAGGTTACTGTCCCTGCCTTCATAGCCTATTCAGTCCCAATGCTGGGTACTATTAGCTTAGCAGGAGTGCTTGGCTGGCCTTGGTGGAAACGGAAGAATGCTTATAAGTCTCTCAATTCAGTTCCTTCTCCTCCAAGACATTGGCTATTAGGAAATATTCCTCAACTAAAAGCTGCAGTTAAAAAGAAGCAATTGTTCCAATTTTTGTTTGATTGGAGTCAAAAGCTGGGACCTATCTATGTTTATTGGATAGGTTCCCCCGTTCTAATTTTGAGCAATCCCAAAACAATTGAGGATACTATTATCAATGGAACGAGAGATGGAAATTTAGTTAGATCTAGATGGATATCTGCAGCTTGGAAAGATATAAGTGGTCCCATTCTTATAGGTGAGAATGGTACTGAATGGAAATGGCGACGTAAGGCTTGGAATCCGGAATTTAATGCTGGTGCTCTGTCTAAGTATATAGAAGTTATTCTCCAAGCTTGTACAGGAGTGATTGACAGAATTAAAGAAGCTAAACCGTCAGAAGCAGTGCAGGTAGATCCACTGTTTATAGAACTGACGACGCGAGTGATTGCTTGCTTAATGTTAGGTATTCCTGTGGATGAAAAAATCCCCAGTTTAGAAGGACCACCCCTGGAAATTAAAAAACTATACGAGGCGATGTCAGTTGTAGCCTATCGTTTCTTACGAGTAGCTCATGGCGAGAAGCGATGGCAGAAATACTTGCCAACCAAATCTTCTCGCGATTACTGGTTAGCTAGACAGTATTTAGAGAAGTTTCTAACTCCCCGGGTGGATTTAGCTTTGCAACTCAGAGACAACAAACAGACTGACTTAGGACAGGTAAGTCCTTGGTTTCAACAATCGATGTTAGTCAAAATAGCAGCTAAAGAATCAAAATACAATCGGGAGTCACTAATCTCAGAAGCGATTGAGCTATTAATTGCAGGTATTGATACCACAGCCCACACTTTATCCTTTGCTGTAGGTGAATTAGCGTCAAATCCAAGAGTGTTTCAGAAGGCACAATCTATAGTAGATAAAGCTTGGCAAAGTCAAGGACAGATAAATGTAGAAAGCCTGAAAGAATTAAACTACATTCGAGCAATTGTCAAAGAAACTCTGCGCCTTTATCCAGTTGCCTCAGGCTCTACTTCTTTGGAGACTATACGAGATACCGTAATTGATGGTATTAAAGTTCCTCAGGGCACAAAAGTATCCTGGTCTATGTTCGGTGCAGGAAGAAATCCGGAGATATATGCTCAGCCTGAAGAATTTCTGCCGGAGCGTTGGCTTGAAGGGGACAAACTTCACAATTCTCTGCCCATGCTCAACTTTGGCTCAGGTTATCATAAGTGCTTGGGTGAGAATCTAGCAATGCTCGAATCAACAATAATGCTAGCGCAACTGCTTTGGTACTTCCATTGGGAGTTAGTCAATGGTCGTTCATCTCTAGAGAATTTACAAGAAAGCCTTAATATTGATCCGTGTGATGGAATGCCATTGCGTTTTCAGTTGAGGGAACTTACACCCGTGGCTTAGGAATTTACACATAAGGAATATATTGGCAACGAACATTACTGCCTCTATACGAGGAGGCACAAGACGGAAGAATCATTTCAAGATACTTGGATGGTAAAGATGACTAAAGAATTACTCACCAAAACTGACCGCGTGATAGATTGGCAAATGAGCGATAGCGATCTTTCACTGTTTGAGCGTGACGGTTTCATCTCGAAACCCAATATGCTGAGCTCCAGTTACTGCATCACCCTTAAGGAAGAGTTCGAGCGGTTGTTCAAGGGGAATTTCGATAAACAAAGTTATCCTGACGAATGGTATTGGCGTGAGGGAATCAGTATGCCTAATGCGACACGGCATATGTCAAACGCATGGAAGGCTAGCTTCTTGATTGAGGAGCTTGCGCTCAATCCCTTATGGGGAAAACTTAGCGCTTTCTTAGGTGGGTGGGAGCGTTCGCGCCTCGTTAATGATACGCTCTGGTGGAAACCGCCCGGAGCGCAGCCAATCGTCTTTCACCAGGATGCCTCAACTTGTGATTGTTTCACGGACAAGAGATCAATCACGATCTGGATCACACTAACACAGACCACCCCAGAGATGGGCACCCTAGAATATATCCCAGGGTCGCACAAATGGCCATGGTATATACCACCAACCCAGTTTCATGCCCCAGAAGATTATCGTGCGCCGGTGCGGGAGGTAGCGGCGAATTTAGGAATTATGAATGTGACGCCCCACCTACTCGATCTACCGGCGGGCTCCATTGCTATACACTCAGGCGCAACCTGGCATGGCTCAGGAGTCAATCAGTCGAATACTGAAGAGCGATTGTCTGTCGGACTTCACTACATACCACATGATCTGGAGTTCAAGGATACTGGTGACGGCTATATCTATCGGCGTTATCAAGTTGATGGGCAGAAACGCCTCTTCGATTGTTTTTTTCCGGTCGTTTGAGCCAACCCCAAAAACCCTGTAGAGACGTTGCATGCAACGTCTCTACAATTAAGACACAATTAAAGCAATTTTGGTAGAAAAATTACCATTTTAGCAGATTAAATTGCTCCATATCTACCGTATTGCGGTTGCGATAAATCGCTAGTACAATTGCTAAACCTACTGCTGCCTCCGCTGCTGCTACAGTAATGACAAATACAGTAAAAACCTGACCTTTAATCTCTACTGGATCCATAAAGTTGGAAAAACCCATTAAATTCAGGTTTACCGCATTTAGCATTAGCTCAATCGACATCAGAACTCGCACAGCATTGCGGCTGGTAATTAAGCCATAAATACCAATACAGAATAAGGCAGCAGCTAGAAGTAAGAAGTACTGAAGTTGCATGAATTTGCTCAGAATTATTAACAAAAAACAGGATTGCTCTAACCTGACCTGCTCTACCTAAAAGTGCTGGTAGATTAGACAGTAGAACTCCTTAACGTGGCAATTTGCTGCCATCACCAGCTACTGAAGCTAACTCACGAACACTGGCGCGTTCTGGTAGAGTTGAAGCTGTTGTGATTTCAGTATCTGTAGAAATCAAGTCCTCAGGAATGTAATCCCTACGTGCCAGGATAATTGCCCCAACCATTGCCATCAACAACAGCACAGAGGCTAACTCAAAAGGTAGCAAAAAGTCAGTGAAAAAATGCATACCAATCTCCATAACAGAGCTCTGGCCAATAACAGCAGATCCACTATACGTAGACCAACTTGTTGCCAGTACCATGGTTCCGAGAAGGGCAAACAAGCCGACACAAACTAACCCTGTTGAAACTTTCCGAATCCAGCTGTTCGCGACAGGAGTAAAATCTTGTCGCTTATTCACCAGCATGATGGCAAACAAAATCAAGACATTGACTGCCCCAACGTAAATCAATATTTGTGCCGCTGCCACAAAGTCAGCATTGAGCAAAAGGTATAAACCCGAAATGCTGATAAAAACACCACCCAGTAAAAAAGCTGAGTAGACAATGTTATTAATTAGGACTACTCCTAAAGCAGCCCCAAGCATCATTACTGATAGTAAACCAACTGAAATAATTTGAACGCCTTCGGCTAGATTCACAATTACTTAATCTCCTCACAATGTATTGCCTTTGCTGTCCGTGTTATTGATTATTCTGTTTCACAATTTCCTCTGGACGCAAACCAGGACGTTGAGAACCTGCTGGTAAATCGTGGGGGTCAGTAACACCTTTTGGCAAGTAAGCTAATTCTCTCAAGGGAGTAACCATCGGGTCTTGAGTAACTTTGTAGGGCAAGCGTCCTAGAGCCACATTATCATAGTTTAGTTCGTGGCGATCATAGGAAGAAAGCTCATATTCTTCAGTAGCTGATAAACAGTTCGTTGGGCAATATTCAATGCAGTTAGCACAAAAGATACAAACCCCGAAATCTATGCTGTAGTGCTTGAGATTTTTCTTCTTGCTAGCTTTGTCAAACTCGTAGTCCACTACCGGTAGGTTAATCGGACAAACTCTAACACAGACTTCGCAGGCAATGCATTTGTCGAACTCAAAGTGAATCCGACCCCGATACCGCTCAGAAGGGATCAGTTTTTCATAAGGGTACTGTACTGTTACAGGACGCCGCTGCATGTGGTCAAAGGTTACAGATAAACCTTGACCAATATAGCGAGCAGCTTGAACAGTTTCTTTGGCGTAGTCGCCAACCTGTTTGAGGAATTTCATCATAATTGTTTGTCTCTGTTTTTCAAGTTCTTTGTCCTTTGTTAATGGCTATTAGAAAATTACTACTAACAATTAACAATTAGCCATTAACAATTAGCAATAAACTATGACCACTGACTAACCACCAAAAGCTACGGGAAATGCCAGTTTGAGAGCCGCAGTCAGTAGTAGATTCACCAGAGAAATTGGCAGCAGGAACTTCCATCCCAAATTGAGCAGCTGGTCAATACGTACACGGGGAACTGTCCAGCGTAGCAAAATCGCAATAAAGATTAGCAAGTAGGCTTTGAGCAGAGTCATCATTATGCCCAAAGATGCGGTGACTATTTGAAGCCAAGAGCTGGTTTCACTGACGCCTAGCCAGCCAGCTAATTTGTTGAGAGGAAGGGGGAATTCCCAGCCACCCAGGTAGAGAACAGCAAATAGTAGGGCAGACAGAACCAGGTTAACGTAGGAACCGACGTAAAACAAACCAAATTTCATCCCTGCGTATTCGGTTTGATAACCAGCAACCAGTTCTTCTTCCGCTTCAGGAAGGTCAAAGGGCAGTCGTTCGCATTCTGCTAGGATAGCTATCCAAAAGATGAGAAAACCAACTGGTTGACGCCAAACGTTCCAGCCGAGAATTCCATAGCCTGATTGCTGTTGAACAATGTCGATGGTGCTGAGGCTGTTGGACATCATCACAACTGCCAGTACTGACAATGCCAAAGGAATCTCATAACTAATGGATTGTGCTGCGGCTCTCAAGCCTCCTAGCAAGGAGTACTTATTGTTAGAGGCGTAGCCTGACATCAGTAAGCCAATCGGCTGAATGCTTGATAGAGCGATCCACAAAAATATTCCCGTTCCGACGTCTGTGATCACCAAATTCTGTCCAAAGGGCACAATTAAGTAAGACAGAAAAACAGGGATAACAACGAGGACAGGTCCAAGGGTGAACAGTAAGGGGTCAGCCTTGGCAGGGGTAATGTCTTCTTTAAAGACTAGTTTGATGCCATCTGCCACTGGTTGAAGAACACCCAGCGGTCCAGCGTATTCTGGTCCAATTCGCTGTTGTGCTGCGGCAGAAATCTTCCGTTCTAGCCAGACGACCACCAAAACGCCCACAGTTGCACCGATAATCATGAGAAACATCGGTAGCGGCATCCAAATGGCTTTAGCTGTTCCAGCTGGGATACCTAAGTCTTTGAGGGTTTGAATAAAAGTTCCTTGGAGGTCAATTCCTGGATTCATAGGATACTAGTAGCGCAAATGTAATACTGCTAGGTTGAGTAAGGTTGGTGGTCGCAGAAGCTTTGCTCGGTTGAGAGTAAACAGCAAGAGCAACAGTCTTTTTATAAAGATTTTTTACGACTACACTACTTACTAAGTATATCCCCCGAAGGTCTCCGACAAGGTACAACTACTGGTAATTGATACCTAGTTAATTTCTTATCATTTGCCTAAAGAAAGCTGATAACTTCTCTTGAGAAACACGCTCAAAGCTAATGGCTAATAGTAGGGTGTGGGGTATAGGGTATCAATTGTGGAACTGGCATCTTGCCAGTTACAAGTTTTGCAGCTCCTATGCCTGGGATGCCAAGTTTTAGCCAAACTCTCCCCTACACTGGGTTTAACTCCAAAATCTAGGATTCTATAACTCAAAAACGCCAGATCGTGACCTGAGTTCATCAAAAATTTACATTAGTAGACTCTTTCCATGGTATATTCTTTACAAATCTTAAGTTAGCTTAAGGTCAGTAGTGAAATAGAGGGCTCTCATTTCCTTTGTACGAAAAGTTTCTTAATACTATCCAGAAAACAGGGCTAAAGAACTGAATTAGGCAAATAGGGATTTGACAGACTCAACGGATTAAGTGACCAACCTGAGACGAAAGAATGCCTTCTCAGACTAAGTGCTAGACCTAAACCACCAACCTCAGCAGATAACGAGTAATGAAAATACAGTGGAAAAAGGTATGTATCAAAATTACCACCTGGCTAGCAGCCGAGATTATCTTGAACTTGCTCGGACTAGATAACCTGGCTGATTACAGCGAGTTCATCTTTGATAAAGAAGTACTGATCGCTAAACGCAATCATAAAATAACAGTCGTGGTTCCGCCTCGGCATCCTCAATCTAACCATAGCTTCCCTTCTCACTTCACGATCGCTCCTCAAGCTTGATTAACTTTTGTTTGTCATTTGTCATTTATCATTTGTTGTTTGGGAATTGGTAATGTTTCCCTTGTCCTCCCCAGCTTCCCTAGCTTCCCTAGCTCCCCATACTCATCGATCTCCGTTTCCTGACTCCCTAGATTCAAGAAAAAAGCCCTAGCCTCTTGAAAACTGCCCCACACAATCAGACACTATACTTGAGAGTTCACTGGCATCCAAGAGGTTTTTTGTGAAAAGAGTCTTAGGCATCATTTTGGGGGGTGGAGCTGGCACCCGTCTTTACCCATTGACTAAACTGCGAGCTAAACCAGCGGTTCCATTGGCAGGTAAGTATCGTTTGATTGATATTCCAGTCAGTAACTGCATCAACTCAGATATTCTGAAAATCTATGTGCTGACCCAATTTAACTCAGCTTCCCTCAATCGCCATATTGCTCGTACCTACAACTTCTCTGGATTTGCTGAAGGCTTTGTGGAGGTACTAGCAGCTCAACAAACTAAAGAGAACCCCAGTTGGTTCCAAGGTACGGCAGATGCTGTCCGCCAATATCTTTGGATGTTACAGGATTGGGACGTTGATGAATATCTAATTTTGTCAGGAGATCATCTCTACCGGATGGATTATCGATTGTTTGTAGAGCGCCATCGAGAGACTGGAGCAGATATTACCCTTTCTGTGGTTCCCATTGATGAGAAACGAGCCAGCAGTTTTGGCTTGATGAAAATTGATGAAAAAAGCGGCAAGGTAGTTGACTTTAGTGAAAAACCCACCGGGGATGCCCTCACAAAAATGCACGTAGATACTACTACCTTAGGACTAACTCCCGAACAAGCAAAGAAAAATCCTTACATTGCCTCAATGGGGATTTATGTCTTCAAAAAAGAGGTTTTAGGAAAGCTGCTGCAAGCCAATCCTGAACAAACAGACTTTGGCAAAGAAATTATCCCAGCGTCAGCGAATGACTATAACCTTCAAGCCTACTTATTTAATGGTTACTGGGAAGATATTGGGACGATTGAAGCTTTCTATGACGCTAATTTGGCCTTAACTCAACAACCACAACCAGCATTTAGTTTCTATGACAGGGAAGCCCCAATCTACACTCGTGCTCGTTATTTGCCCCCCAGCAAACTGTTAGATTGCCAGATAACCCGATCGATCATTGGAGATGGCTGCATTCTCAAAAACTGCCGCATTAATCATTCTGTCTTGGGGATTCGCTCTCGGATTGAATCCGGTTGCATTATTGAGGATAGCTTAATCATGGGGGCAGACTTCTACAAGCGTTTTGCTGAGGAGCAATCCGATTTACAGGTAAACAATGTTCCCCTAGGGATTGGTGCGGATACCACAATTCGTCGTGCCATCATTGATAAAAATGCTCACATTGGTCGGGATGTCAGAATTATCAATAAAGACAGAGTAGATGAAGCAGAGCGTGAACAACAGGGCTTTTTGATCCGCAATGGCATTGTTGTGGTACTAAAAAATGCCGTAATTCCTGATGGAACTGTGATTTAGCAGGTTCGTCCAGCATAGTAACTTAATCTGTTGAGAGCCCTAACTTTTTAAAGAAGTTGGGGCTCTTGGAGTGATCACTGCCGTTGGAGTAATCCAGTAAAAACTTCAATAATTAATGACTATCCCAGACTCCGGCAAAAATACTCTTGACAGCTCGGTTAAGTCTCTTTAAGTCTTCATCTAGCAATGGGGGCCAGTTAATTCTAGCTTGACGACCAGCTTCAAACTGCTGCCTGCTTTCAAAAGACAAAAGATACAATGAATAACTCAGTTCTCGATCAATAGTAGGAGAACTTCTGAGACCCTCAAATACTATTTTTAGGGCTAACAACATATTGGTTACCTGACCTGGTACTGGTGCTTTTCCTTGCTTCAGACGCATAAGGAAACTGTCAGTATTGTTCTCAGATAGTATTCCCTGACTAATTAGGAAACTACGAGCTGTTTGATAATCCATAGATTCTTATGTCGTGGAGAAGATTTGGGAGCCAAGCTCAAAAGTGTCTTCTGTCGTTATACCAACCCCCAATATCTATAATTGTTCAAGGTAGCTCAAGAGGTCTGCCATTTCTTTGGGGCTGGGCTGGAATTTGGGCATTGGTGGCGTTTTCCCACTAACCACTTGTCTAATTAAGCTCCACTCAGACTTCCGGCGGGAAACATGATGCAAGCTCGGTCCTACCTTACCATCGGCTTCGATACCATGACAACCAGCACAGTTAATTTGAAAAATAGCATGACCTTGCATTGAATCACCGTTGAGTGATAATACGTCTTGTATATAAGGGTCAGAAACCTGAATCCAGCGGAAACAGAAGATTCCAGCACAGATTGCCAATAGCAGAGCTATTAACACTAGGACAACCTGCCAAAGTGGAATCTGAGACCGGGTATGTTGCTTATCCAAATAACCTTTTGTCAAATTGACCATTTACAAAGCGTTTTTATAATAAACATAGCTTAATGTTTAGAGATTGAGTAATCAAGTGGAGAATGACGCTAATGTTTCTTGTCTTCTGGGAACTGTAAGAGAAATTCACTACCATAGCTGTTTTGTCTTAAGAGCTAGTAGGATGAGAAACAGGTTAAAAAACTTATAGATTAGGAGCGTCAACGTGGTTGAACCACTACTTGTCGGTATTGTCCTTGGCTTAATCCCTGTTACCCTCACTGGGTTGTTTGTTGCTGCTTATCTGCAGTACAAGCGCGGTAGTCAATTGGGTATCAAGTAAGCAAGTAAGCACCAATGAATGCAACCATGCTAATTTACATAAATTAACATGGTTGCGGCTGAAAAGGAGGTGAGGTGTTGATATCTGACTCAAATAGTTTTAGCTTGCTCGAGCTTCGAGCAATGGGTAATCAGTTTACCCATGTTCTGCATCCTGTTCACCTTGACCGTAAAACGTCTTAGGATTAGGATTATTCAATTGTGCAACGCTGCATTACCATCACGGTCATGATGAGTCCCACAGGAGGGACAATCCCACTCTCTGATATCGAGCGGCAATTCATCAACAGCATGACCACAGCAAAAACACTTTTGAGAGCTTGGGAAAAATCGAATTGGGAATTGGTAATTGGGAAAGATATTGTTTCTCTTATTTAATTGAGGGGGCGAAGTGCTTCTCAGGAGCTCTTGAGAAACAAGGGAGCAGGGAGTAGGGAATAGGAAAAGATATTGTTTCTTCCATAAAGTGACGGTGAAATACTGCTTTGATGTCACTATTTTTAAGAAAGTAATTTTAATCTCAACAGCATTAACTACAACTATTAAGATGGAAAAAACTGCCTAACAAAATTAAGATATCCTTGCTGTCCACCTTTTTTTGTCCATAACTTAATGGATGATTGAATCCACTTGAGGCAAGCGACAATTTCCTCCGGTGTTTTTGGCGTCATTTCTTTATCTACTGATTCATCCTCTTCATCAGACAATGATGCTCTACCCAAGCGCCATTCACACATTTGTTTGACTTTTGAAGCAACTTCTCCTGATATTCCTCTCAGGGGACCTGATGAACCGGACTTACCGCTAGCTTCTCTACCATAATTCCGGATTAACCATTCAATAGCAGTTAGTACTTCAGCATCAATTAGATCCGCTTGTTCGTGATAAGCTTCCATAATCGCGAACTCTATGTTCTGTAGAATATCTTCGTGTTCTTTTTCAAACGTCATCAGTATAATATTTGAGTTTCGTATCTTCAACAAACCATTCTATATCAGGCTCAGTTAAATAATCATTTTTTTTTGATTAAAGATGATCTGAATATTATAAAATGTTAGTAACTAATATTTTTACTAAATCTACCTCTAGATAATTGACACAAAGTTTTCCATTGTCATTTTTTGAACAGAAATCCTCTCAAATCAATTAATAATCAAATCCACTTGATGTGCTTCAGTAATATTTGGTACTTCCAAACGATTTCTCATTCGGTAAAGTACTTTGTCTGGAACCCGATGAGTGCGGTTCTGATTACGCCGTAGTAACTCTTCCCAGGGTGATTCTAGGTAAACAATGCGAATCTTTCCTTGATAATTAGCAAATAGACGAATTAGTGTATCCCGCAACTGGCAACTGAGATTAGTAGCATTCCAGACAAAAGATTGTCCACTGCGCATATATTCTTTAGCGATCGCTTTTGCTGCATTTACTACTACACCCTGTTTCTCTGAGGGTTTAATACCCATTTGTTGCCGCAGTCTATCCAAAGAAATTACCTGCCAATCAGAAAGATGATCGTGAATCCAGGTATCTTTTCCTACACCTGGTAATCCTGACATGAGCACCACTTGAAAGCGGGTATCGTCATAAGCCTGATAATTGGGATTGCCATCTTCCTTGTGAAAATAGACAAATCGACTGTGGGGTGATGGGAAGGAGCGCGGCTGGTCAAAACAGTGGTTTTCTAGGGCAAATTCCCGGAAAAACTCAATACGTTCCAATAACTGAGTCTGATCATCACAATAACGTCCCTGCACGTCTGCTTCTGCCAGCATAGATAGCATATCACAACGAATAATTTGACTGGCTTTAATTACAGCTTGTTCCGGGTTTGGTTTATCCCAAAACCACAGGGGTAAACTACCGTATCTTACTAGAGCTACAACTGCCTCTCTTTCTGAGAAGGGTACACGTAAATCCCAGAGTATTTGTTGTGTCATTTTTGACCCTTGGAGTACGTGACCTTTCGAGGTGATGGTACCATCGGCTTCTACTTGGGTAGAAGCAGGTTTAGCAACATCATGGAGTAAAGCAGCAGCAAATAATACCGAGCGTTGTGTGGGTGATAATGCTCGCCATACAGGTAATGCCACTAATGCCTCACATACCAATTTAGTATGAATTAGAACATTGCCTTCTGCATGATAAAGTGGATTTTGGGGACAATTAGCAAGCGATCGCAACCAATCAAATTCTGATTCCAAGGCTGACCAATTTATCCACCAGTCTTTTTCCTGAGGACAATAAGGAAAAGTCCATGATTTTACTGAGATATTCATGTTAAATAGGTGTTAGGTATTAGGTATTAGGTATTAGGTTTTTGGAGCCTCTCAAAACCTGTTTTTTTCTTAGACTACCCTAAACAAATCGACATCAGGACGTAGAAGATTCGGTATAATTGGGCGATTGAGCCAATGTCCATCTGATTGAAGGATGGTTGTTAAAAAGCCGGAACGCACGTATTTATACCGAGCTGTAACCGTATCATCTGGTTCAACTTTGATGTATAAGCCTTCCATCAAGGAACTTTGATCTGTTTGTTTAAGGGAGCGCTCTACATCAAGTCCTTTTTCTTGACAAATTTGATTAAAACGCTCTAGATTTGCAGGGGTTTGGTAGTGGGATTTTCCCTGTAATCCCAACAATTGCTGGTAGGATTGGAGTTGCCCAGAAAATAAGACGGGTACGGAAACCAGAGGTAATCCAGCTAGTAACTGCTGACGACTATTGGTACTAAGAAATACTTGCTGTTCTAAATCCAGTAGATCGTATTCTAGAAAGTAGTGGGGTAGAGCATCGTAAAATACCGTATGTTTTGCATACAGCCACTCTCCAAACAAAATAAACCGATTCCCCAATATTTCCCAAAACACTGCTGAGTGAGTATTTGCCCATTGTTTAAATAGGTTAAAGTGCTTTTCTCTGGCTCCACCTGTTAAATAGTGTCCTCGACTTTGCAATCGAATTTCACCATTAGTCGTAAAACTAATGGCGGCATTGGCTCCATCAACTTTTTCTTCAACCACTACATATTGATTTTGGATAGCGCTAAAAGGAATACTATCTAAATCTTCGTCCCCAGGCTGTAACCGCGAACCCTGGATGTGATGGGTACGGGGATATTTATAGATTTGTTCCATGATTCTTGCCTCGATACCTGCAATCAAATAGTTATGCGACGAATTGAAACGAATAAGCTTTGTGCTTCAGATGAAAGCATCTGAGGGTTGCTAACATTCGTCATTGAAGTGCATTTGATTGAGTAGAGGGACTACATCTGTTTTTACCGTTTAGTCTATAATATACAATTATCGACACTTCGGCTTGCTTATCACCAATGACCCCATGAGAAAAACGAGTCACCCGACTGGATGACTCGTTTAAAGTAAGCTAAGACATATTGAAAGTGGTTAGTCTTAATCTCGGCGTCGGCATCAATTACTTACCACCCATTTGAGCAGCAACTTCATCAGCAAAGTTAGTCTCTTCCTTTTCAATCCCTTCACCTAGCACATAACGAGTAAAGCGACGTACTTGGATGTTTTCACCTATCTGAGCAACAGTTTGCTTCACTAGCTCATCCACACTAATGCTTTGATCACGGATATAGGGTTGATCCATCAAAGATAATTCTTTCAGGCGTTTGTCGATCCGACCCTGAACAATTTTCTCTTTGATTTTATCTGGCTTCTTCGCCAGATCATCCCTACCCATTTCAATTGCTTTTTCTTTCTCGCTTATTTCAGCAGGAATATCCTCTACCTTCACATACTCAACATTGGGACAAGCTGCAATCTGCATCGCAATGTTCTTAACTAGTTCTTGGAATTCCTCGCGACGGGCAACAAAATCTGTTTCGCAGTTAACTTCTACCAGCACGCCAACACGCCCGCCAGTATGAATATAACTGCCCACAATTCCTTCTGCTGCCACACGGCCAGCTTTTTTCTCTGCTGAGGTAATGCCCTTTTGCCGCAGCCATTCCGTAGCCTTGCTGATGTCTCCTTTACTCTCTTTGAGAGCTTTTTTACAATCCATCATACCTGCGCCGGTTTTGTCGCGCAGCTCTTTGACAAGTTTTGCTGAAATTTCCGCCATCTTGTTTTTGACTATCTCCAATACAACTACACTGTTATTATGCTTCGCTACCCTCTTCAGTAACCTCTTCAGGCTGGACTTCTGGCTCAGATTTGGCTTCTGGCTCAGGCTGGACTTCTGGCTCAGATTTGGCTTCTGGCTCAGGCTGGACTTCTGGCTCAGACTTGGCTTCTGGCTCAGGCTGGACTTCTGGCTCAGACTGGACTTCTGGCTCAGACTTGGCTTCTGGCTCAGGCTGGACTTCTGGTTCAGGCTGGACTTCTGGCTCAGACTTGGCTTCTGGCTCAGACTTGGCTTCTGGCTCAAGTTGAACTTCTGCCATCTCTTCTTCTTCGTAGATTTCTTCTTCTGAGTCGACGTAGTCTAATTGATCTTCAAATTCTTCATAGTCTGTTTCAATATCCAGTTGACCATGGCGACCTTCATAAATCGCATCAGCTAACTTACCAACTACTAGCTTAATTGACCGAATAGCATCATCATTGGCGGGGATAGGAATATCTACTAAATCAGGGTCACAGTTAGTATCCAACATAGACACGATCGGAAGACTAAGTTTTTCACACTCTAGAATCGCGTTATACTCTCGTCGCTGGTCTACAATAATCACTACATCGGGAACTTTCCGCATCATTTTGATGCCCCCCAAGTATTTCTGGAGCTTACCTAGTTCACGACGGAGCATGGAGCCTTCTTTTTTCGGTAGTAAGTCAAGTGCTCCACTAGATTCTCGATTTTCTAATTGCTTTAAGCGTTCTACCCTGGTTTTAATCGTTTCCCAGTTAGTAAGCATACCTCCCAACCAGCGTTGATTGACGTAGTAGGCTCCACACCGGCTAGCTTCTTGAGCAATAATGCCGGCGGCTTGTCGTTTGGTGCCGACAAAGAGAAACTTTTTGCCCTGTTCTGAGGCTTTGCGCATATAGCTATATGCGTCTTCCATCAGGTGTGCTGTTTGCACTAAGTCGATAATATGAACACCATTGCGAGCAGTGTAGATGTAGGTATCCATTTTGGGGTTCCACCGACGGGTTTGGTGACCAAAATGAACCCCCGCTTCTAACATTTCAGCTAAAGAAACGACTGGCATAATTTTTTTACTCCTAGTTCGGGTTTATCCTCCATCCAGGTGCATTTCTTGGGATTGTCATGACCCAGAAACACCCGAAACCCTGGATGTGCGAATTTTAGACAACTTTTCTAAGGTAGCATATGGTGGCGGTTCAATCTCTTTAAGGGTTTGAATATTTTGTTCTAACTCAGTAAAGCATTGATCACTTACGTCGAAAGAAAGGACTTAAAGACAATTCAGCAAGCCCTAATTACTCACCGTTCGCTCAATTTCCTTTGTCTATTCAGAATTATTGTGCTAAAATACTTGTTTTATAAAGGTTTGAGAAGATATAGAGAGGAGTGAGCTTTCTAGAAATTGAAAGAATGCGATCGCTAGCTAAGATCCTTCAACTCCTGATAACTTCGTTGGCAGTCGCATTTCTAGGTTTATGATCGTATTTCTCGATTGGCGATCACAGTCTTGGGAAACCCCAATTAGTCTAGTCTACCAGTAACTCCCGGTAAAAGTCCAATTGCTGCTTTGCTAAAGCCTGATTGGTGTAATTGCTGATCACCCGTTTATAACCTCTTTCTCCTAGCTTCTGAGCTAACTCAGGTTGCTCCATCAGCTGCTTCAGGCAATTCCGTAAAGCCTCAACATCCCCTTCCGGAAAAACCAAACCAGCATCACCAATTACATGGGGAATTTCTCCAGAGTCAGAACCAATCACTGGTACTTTAGAAGCCATTGCTTCAATCAACACATGACCAAATTGTTCCTTCCAGCCAACGGCAGTCAGAGTTTTAAATTGATAGTTGGTTTCTGAAGGTAGTACTAAAGTCTGCATCAGATTGAGATAGCGAGGTACTTTCTCATGAGGAACACTCTCAACCCAAACTATTCGGTCTTGAATTCCCCACTCAAGAGCTTTTTCCTTTAGTATTGATTGTAAGGGACCGCGCCCCAGTAACAGCCATTTCCAGGGTTTTGCTTGCAGTTCAGCTAGTGCTTTACCTAGGGTTAGTAAGCCTTTTTCTTCTACAAATCGTCCGATAAATCCTACTACAAATTCATCGGCTTGAATTCCCAACTGACTTTGCAATTCTGGTTGGAGTTGCTGGCGGAAGCGACTTTCATCTACACCCAACTGAGGCATGACTTTTACCGAACCTTGGTAGCCATGCTGCTGCAACACTTCGACTCCATCTTGATTTCCACAAATCAATCCGTGGGTATGGCGCAGATTATAAGTTTCTAGTAAAGATACTGGAAATTTAACATTGTAGGGAAGATTCCACCAAGTAAAGAAGAGATTTTTCGCCTTCAGTCCCAATAGTTTGTTGAGAGTAATCAACTGAGCGTAACCTAAAGATTTTGCCCCTTGTTCCACCTGAATAATCTGGGGTCGAAACTGATTTAATAAAGGAATTATCTCAGCTCCAAAAGTAAGTAGTCCTTGGTTATTTTCACTAAAATTGGCAACCGGCACTACCCGAAACGAACCTTCTTGAAGTGGCTGAGTTTCAATTATCCTGTTCTGGACACCACCAGGACGCCAGCGGCGGGGTACAAGCACAGTTACTTCTAGATCAGGCTCCAAGCAAGCTAATGATCGCAGCTTCTCACAATTGAGGTCAACAATATAAGTATGGCTGGCAACTAGAATTTTCATTCTGGACGTTAAAAGGTATCAATGGATAATTGATAATGGATAATTGATAATTGATAAATTTGGTTTAATTCTCTCTAGAGTGCTAAAGCATGAATTCTTCTTTTAGCGATCGCGTTACCAATCGATAATTAATATATCTACCAATTCCTTGATAGAGGCGATAGCTATCAAAGTATGTATTTTCTCCTGTTTGAGTCATATAAACTGCCCCAAAAAAAGGCAAGGCTTCTAGAGGTGTACCGGCTTCTGCTAAAACCTTGACCACTTTTGCGTGATCTAAATAAAACTTATAGTAGCCATAACCACGGTTGTATTCAGGATTTTCTGGGATTTTGTTGAGGTCATAGCGAATGATATTACAACTTCCGCACATTGTATAGAAGTCGTTTGACTTTTTATAAATCAAATTACTTCCAGAAGTATAACGATAACCTTTTTTAAAAAACCATCCATTCCCTTGAGGATTCTGATGAACTAGTTGTGCCAGTCGTTTGCTAACAAGATCATCTGCATCTAGAAGCATTGTGTGAGTAGGATTAAACTCTTGTGCTGCGACAAGCCCTTTTAACTGTTTTCGCCCCTTGTCTACACGTTTTCGATTGAGGATGTCACCTGGGGTGCCAGAGGTGATATCTGGCACAGGAAAATCCACCTCAACATAGCTAAGTTTAGAATTTTTGAAAGTAGTATTTGGTTTTTCATGACAAACTATAATTACATGGAAATGCATCGAATTTTGCTGACAAACAGATCGCATACACCTTTCAAATAGTTGAGATACCTGTTCCCAAGACTTTGAAACAGCCATGCTTTGTAGTGGAACCACAAAAACCAGCATTTTATACCGTTAAGTTTATATTTTTTAATGTTTCACAATCACGCAGCAACTAATTATAGCAGAATTAAGAATTAAGGAAAAAATATCAATTCAGGATTAAGTGTTTTTTTTCGCCCAAAATACATTCTTAATTCTTAATTCTTAATTCTTAATTCTCTTCAATACTTCCGCTCTTGTGGCTCAAACAAAGTGATACTCACCGGTTTGTATTGCAGTTCAATGCCTGCTGACGAGTAATAAGCTAAAGTGTGCTTGAGGAAATTAGTATCATCTCGCTGGGGATAATCTTCCCGACTGTGAGCACCTCGACTTTCTTGTCGATTCAAGGCAGAAGTCAAGATTAGTTCTGCTACAACCATTAAGTTACGTAATTCTAAGGCTTCAATGATTTCGGTGTTCCAGCACTTATCCTTATCATCTAAGTAAACCTGCGGTAGCTGCTGTTGCAGTTGTTTGAGCTCATTTAATCCCTCACTCATTAATTCTTGGGTGCGGAAAACGCCACAATGTTGACTCATACAGTCTTGAAGAGCTTGACGTAGCTGAGCAATGCGTAAGGTTCCTGATTGCTCAAGAAGGTTTTTGATTTCTCCTTGGGCAGCATTGAGGTAGGATTGTTCATCAATGTCAGGAAATTTGCGGTTGAGGACGTATTGAGCGATCGCAGCTCCAGTTCTGCGCCCATAGACGACACATTCTAGCAGGGAGTTACTACCTAGTCGATTGGCTCCATGCACTGAGACACAAGCGCATTCTCCAGCAGCAAAGAAGCCTTCAACTAATCCCTCAGAACTACTGCGCACTTGTCCATCTGTGTTTACTGGAATACCACCCATTGAGTAGTGACCGGTAGGACGCACGGGCATTGGCTGGTATACAGCATCAATCCCCAATAGTCGGTGCGCTTCCTCCCAGCAGAAGGGAACTCGGCTCATAATCTGCTCTTTACCCATGTGCCGTAAGTCAAGATAGACAAAGGGACCTCCAGCACTACCATCAGAGTGTATGCCACGACCGGCACGAATTTCTAGGGTAATGGCTCTCGAGGTAATATCCCGGGGTGCTAACTCCATTTGTTTCGGAGCATAATTGGCCATAAAGCGATCGCCTTGTGCGTTAATTAGATAAGCTCCCTCTCCCCGCACTGCTTCGGAAATCAAGACTCCTACTGGATATAAACCCGTTGGGTGAAATTGGACAAATTCCATATCTGCCAACGGCACACCAGCAACGGCTGACATGGCTAAACCATCCCCAGTAGAGGCATAGTCATTGGAGGTAGTGTTAAATACCCGTCCATAACCTCCGGTAGCAAACATTACTGCTTTAGCTCGCACTACTTGCATCTTAGTGTCCAGAATATTGAACATCACAACGCCCTTGGCTTGAGCATCCTCCAAAATCAGCTGCATTACATACCACTCATCGTAGATGCAGACACCGTAACGCCGGAGGTTATTTACCAGCTCGTGGAGGATAGCGTGCCCCGTTTTATCGGCTGCGTAGCAGGTACGACGGTGAGAGTGTCCCCCAAAAGCCCGTTGAGCAATCCTACCATCGGGTAAACGAGAAAATAGCACACCCATGTGCTCTAGCTCAATTACCACATCTGGAGCCTCGCGAGTGAGGATTTCTACAGCATCCTGATCCGCTAGATAATCCGAACCTTTAACCGTATCAAAGGCGTGAGCTTCCCAACTATCTTCGGGGTCTACATTTTTCAGTGTGGCAGCCATTCCTCCTTGAGCAGCGACGGAGTGGGAACGAATTGGGTGGGTTTTGGCGACTAGAGCAATATCTAATTGGGGTTGAGTGCGCTTAATCTCCAAGGCAGCGCGACATCCAGCCAATCCGCCTCCGACAATAATGACATCGTGTTCTAACATCTTTTGTTTTGGCTCGGCTTCTGTATAGTTTTACCTAGGGCTTATATCATTTTGCGTTGAAACAAGGACTGTTGTGACAGCAGACGGATGATTTGTGGCGATCGCTTCTGGCTCAGAGAAATTAACGAATTAGACCAAACACCTCGCTAAATCTGTTCTATCTTCGATGTTCTTCCTGAGCTGCGAGAGGAACTTGTTCGAGGTTATTCTCACTAAGATTGAAGCAATTATATCTCGGTGCGCCGTCTTATCTTTGGTATAGAGCATCGTCTTACATCGCTTGTGCTCTTGCTTGAGGTACGCTAGACAATCAGTGTAAACTCCCTTGTCAACTAGCATATCTAGGATTTCGCGATAGCTGTTCCCATCAATAGTTCCAAGCCTCAACTCTTCGAGTCGTTTCCGTTGTTGCTCATTGGCTCTTTGAGTCATTAAATACACCGGCAAAGTGAGTTTTCCATTCATGAAGTCGGAAAATTGATCTTGATATGGTTTCTCCAGCTTCGATAAACGCTTGACTGGCAGTGCAAAATCACCAAAATCATTCGCAGCCTGAGTAGCTGCCCCATAGATAGCGCCCATTTCGTACAGTAGTTCGTCAGGCTTCCCCGCAATGATCGAGCCTGCCAAGAAACAGCTGCCGTAGAATACACCGGAAAGTAATCTAGAGCGCCGCTGATAAGCTTCTAGGAAATGCTGGTAGTTTGGATAATCACTCAGTCTAGAAACCTTTAGATCGTGAATATCCATCATCTGACCAAGATAGACTTGGTTGTTTATGTTACTCAGAACCGGTAAAAGAGAACTCATGTCATGCTCTTCTAAGATCTGTTGAGCAACTTCTCTAAGTTGAAACCCAGCAATGACTAGCTTTCGCTTACTCTCAGGGCTTTCATAACCATGCTTTTCATCCAGGAACCAGTTGATCACATAAGTCGAGCAGTTTAGGATCTCAAAACTTGCACAGGCGGGAAGAATCTCCTTCCAATTTTCACCTCCGTTAATCTCATAACCTGTTCGGATTTGGAGATCACGCAGTCGAAGGTTACCATGCCGCTTCATCGGAAGTTGCTTCACTTCGGGACTCAACTTATCCATATAGCGTTCGATAAGTGGATCCGTTGCTTGTGATGTTTCTTGCATGAGATGAAAATAATTGCTCATTACTTAGCACTTTCTTTCTGATAAATTCGGCATTCGTTACTGTTATAGGAGGTTAGTCGGAACCCTGTTGCTCGCAGCATACTTTCTACATACTCTAGTTCGAGCAATCGCATTCGTACTTTTTGGTGTCCCGTAAGAATACCGTGCCTATGACACCTATAGTCAAGAACAAGATATTGCTCCCCGTCAACCCAATGCTTGCTAACAGTTCTCCCGAATGAAACTTCCCCATCTAATTCATCCTGTTTACTATGGTTGGCGTTTGACGAGATGATAATAAAACGCCCTCCATCACGCAGGTGTGCTGCAACCCGTTCAAAGCTCTGCCCAATAGCATCTAGCTCCAAGATGTGGCTTGCCAGTAAGAGCGCGTCGCCATCATGAACAAAAGCCCAGGCACCTCCACGAGAATAGGCGATGTCGAACATCCTATCAAGTTGCAGGTTACATACATCCTGGCAGTAAAGTTCTACTTGAGTACCTAAGCAAGTTTTCGCTTGAGCAAGTAGCGATGTACTCGTATCTATCCCAGTGATTTGGAGTTTAGGTTGTAACAGAAGAAGTTGCTCTACAAGCAAGCCAGTTCCGATTCCCACATCCAAGATGTCTTGCTTATCGCCAAAGAGTTTGATCAGCTCTGTCGCAATTGCTCTGTAATCTCGATTTCTTTGAATAAAAGCATTATAGAAATCGGACATACCTTGATATAAGTCTGTAGACATTATTTATTTAGCTCTCTTCACTTTTCTTATTTCGTATCCGTTCAGGGGGGAGAATCCTCACTTTACCAAACCAATCAGCAGTCGTGTGTCCTTATTTAGGGCTTGCTGAATAAGTCGTAATTTTCGGGTTTGAATAGTTGGTAGGTGGTAGGTGGCAGGTGGTAGGTAAGGGAAAGAGGTGGTAGGTGTTAGGGATTTTCGACTGACGGTGCAAGGTTTTTGAGCCAAAAGATACAAAAACCTTGTACCTGGCAAGGTATAAAATGATTGAAAGCAAAGTATGGTATAGTTTCCACACTTATTCAGCAAGCCCTATTTAAAGGGTCTGCAATTGACCCCAGAAAAAAACTCCCTACCATCAGGCAGGGAATTTTTGACAATTGCCAACCACAATCGAGAGTTGATTCAGCTACTTGCCTCTGCTGGTTTTTGGGTGGACTGCTGCCGACGAGCTGTGGGATTTTTTGCGTCTACCTCTATAGGATCTAGCTCAATATGGTTGAGCAGTGTGGTTACAAAGGCAAAGAGCAAGAAAGGCAGAGACAGCACCAAGATGAGTCCGACAGTGGCTAAGGCATAAATTTGGCGTTCCGCACTCCAGAGAGCTAGTGCAGAAGCGAGACTAAGGAAAATGACGATTAACCAAATCATGATTTGTCCATAGATGTCGCCAAAACTCAGGGTACAGTTGATGCGATATTTAATTAATTGCTCCATGATATACCTCCACACATTTCTCTAAGCTCCCAGGATAAGCGCCATATTCAGTTTTGGGGTATTTCTCAATAATATTTTTAACAGACTTGCACAAATCCACTTTTTAAGATAAGAGCGATCGCATTGTCTGCACAGAAAGCAAGTATCGCTACTCGTCTTTGCTTTCTATCATGTTATCTTTCCAATCATATACAACCAAATTTAATTCCTTTGATTCCTGGTGGATAGGATTTTTATGAGCTTTTTTGGGTAGGACTTGCTTAATCGCCTCAGTCGCTGTTTTAGTTAGGGCTTTTTGCACCGTATTAGCGAGATTATTCCAAGAAACTTCCCTTTGGTGTAGCAAGTTTTGCAGTGCTGCCAACGCCGCTTGAGCTTCTTGTAATTCAGTCTGTTCTATGGGAACAAGGGGAGTTGAGCGTTTAATAGGATCCCTTTGTACTGCGACAAGCGCTTGACGGACAGCAATAGTAATCTGCTGCTGGAACTGGCTTTGAGCCTGTAGTTCTTGATACTGCCAGCCTTGCTGACTACAAGCATACAGCGGTGGTAAACGATTTAGAGCATAGGTTGCCACCTCTATTGGGTCAATATACTTAGCTAGATTTTCAGAAAGTTGCGATCGCTGCCGCTCTACTTCCTGAGTTACTAACAATTCCATTACATTTTTGTGAGTTCGTTTTGAGTCTTGATGCGATGCTATAGTTTGATCTTCAGTTTTAAGTTTATTCATCTGATGCTTGCCTGAAGTTCCTAAGACCAGATAAATATAGCTTAAAATAATAAGTAGATAATTTAAAAAAATAGTTAAATTTATTATTTCCTCTTAGTTCATTGGAATAACGATTTAATACTGAGTTGACCCCTCTTATGCATAGAATTAGACTACTTACCTCTGCCCTAAGTAGTATTTAAATTTGTACTAGGTTGGAAAAAGTAACTCAGTATTAGACATCTCCAAAAAAGAATCTGAAACTCTTATCTTATCTAGGTGAAAATTTAATTTATGGAGATGTCTAAATAATTAAATTCAATATCTAATTACAAACGATAACGACTATCAATCCAATCTTAACTAGTGCAGTGCGGCAGAAGTAACTAACCAGTTTGAGAGTGATAAAATCCTTACTCTATAAGCATTCTTAATTCTGAATTCTGAATTCTTAATTCCGCACAGCGGCACTAGGATCAGTTAATTTTTTTGTCTGCTGGCGGGTTTGATTTCCCAATGCTTTTTGGTTAAGGACTTGCTTAACACTATCAACTGCTTTTTTAGTCAGGGCTTTTTGTACAACATCAACCAAATTCTGCCAGGAAATTTCTCTGTACTCTAGCAAATCTTGCAATGCTTCTAGAGCCGCTTTAGCTTCCTTTAATTCTGTCTCTTCTGGTTTGAGGGGATCTGAGAGTTTGATGGGGTCTCTTTGTACTGCGGACAGTGCTTGACGGACAGCAATAGTAATCTGAGACCGAAACTTATGCTGAGCCTGTATTTTTTGATAATGCCAGCCTTCTTTACTGCAAGCATACAGAGGTGGTAAACGATTTAAGGCATAGGTTGCCACCTCTATCGGATCGATATACTTAGTTAGATTTTCAGGCATTCGCGATCGCTGCCGCTCGACTTCCTTAGCAACTAGCGATTCCATTACATTTATATGAGTTCGACTAATAACTTGATTCAATTCAATAGTTTCATCTTCTATTTTGGAGTTATTCATGTGATGTAGGTATTCGGTAGATGTCACCTTAGATCCTAAGATTATAGAGAAAATGTGAAAATTTTGTGAAAAGTAACTTTGATCACAGCAAAACTCAACAGTGAGAGAATGTCACTCAATTAGCCTTGTTCACCACAAGGGGGTGATATCCGAACCAAATTCCAATTAGCACTCTCCAGTCAAGAGTGCTAAATTTGCTAATGACGATTCAGACTAAGCACCAGAAATGGCAAAAATAGTTTCATTTAATGAAGAATCAAGAAGAGCTCTAGAGCGAGGTGTCAACGCTCTTGCCGATGCAGTTCGTATTACCCTTGGTCCTAAAGGTCGTAACGTTCTATTAGAAAAGCAATTTGGAGCCCCCCAGATTGTCAACGATGGTATCACTGTTGCCAAAGACATTGAACTAGAAGATCCTTTAGAAAACACTGGCGCTCGCTTAATCCAGGAAGTTGCCTCTAAAACCAAAGACATAGCTGGTGATGGCACTACCACTGCTACAGTTATTGCTCAAGCACTAATTCGTGAAGGCTTGAAAAATGTGGCTGCTGGTGCAAATCCTGTCGCTGTGCGCCGAGGTATTGAAAAAACTGTTGCCCATCTAATAAAAGAGATGGAGGCAATGGCACAACCAGTTGCCGGTGGAGCAATTGCTCAAGTAGCCACGGTTTCTGCTGGTAACGATGAAGAAGTGGGTGAAATGATTGCCCAAGCGATGGACAAAGTTACCAAAGACGGCGTCATCACTGTTGAAGAATCAAAATCCCTCTCTACTGAACTAGATGTGGTTGAAGGGATGCAGATTGATCGGGGTTATATTTCCCCTTACTTCGTTACTGATAACGAACGGATGACGGTGGAATATGAAAATCCCCGTATCCTGATTACCGACAAAAAGATCAGCATTATCCAGGATTTGGTGCCCATCTTAGAGAAAGTTGCTCGCGCCAGTCAACCCCTGTTGATCATTGCCGAAGATTTGGATGGGGAAGCTTTAGCAACTTTGGTGGTAAATAAAGCACGGGGTGTCTTGAATGCTGCTGCTGTGAAAGCTCCTGGCTTTGGGGATCGCCGCAAGCAAATGTTACAAGATATTGCGGTACTTACCGGAGGTCAAGTAATTTCTGAAGACATTGGTTTGAGTCTTGATGCAGCTTCCCTGGATATGCTGGGAACTGCTACAAAAGTCACTATTGATAAAGACTCTACTACTATTGTTGCTGGTGGCGCTACCAAAGCAGATGTAGAGAAGCGAGTTGCCCAAATTCGCAAGCAACTCGAAGAAACCGATTCCGACTACGACAAAGAAAAACTGCAAGAGCGGATTGCGAAATTAGCTGGTGGTGTAGCAGTAATCAAAGTTGGTGCAGCTACTGAAACTGAACTTAAAGATCGTAAGCTGCGGATTGAAGATGCTCTTAATGCTACTAAAGCAGCTGTAGAAGAAGGTATTGTTGCTGGTGGCGGTACAACCTTGATTCGCTTGTCCGACAAGATTACTGCAATTAAAGATAGTTTAGATGAAGAAGAGAAAATCGGCGCTGATATCTTCACCAAAGCACTAGAAGCACCCCTACGTCAAATGGCAGATAATGCTGGTGCTGAAGGTTCTGTGATTGTTGAAAAAGTGCGCCATGGTGATGCCAATATTGGCTATAATGCTGCCACTGACGAGTTTGAAGATTTGATTGCTGCTGGTATTATTGACCCAGCAAAAGTTGTGCGCTCAGCTATCCAGAATGCAGGTTCTATTGCTGGGATGGTCTTAACAACAGAAGCCCTAGTTGTTGAGAAGCCTGAGAAGAAAGCTGCTGCTCCCGATATGGGCGGCATGGGCGGCATGGGCGGCATGGGCGGCATGGGTGGCATGGGCGGCATGGGCGGCATGGGCATGATGTAATCCCCATCGCTTCCTAACATTAGGATAAACACCCAAAGCAGCTTGTCTATTCAGAACAAGCTGCTTTTTTTGAAGGTCAACAGATATCCGGAATCCCGTAGCTTTAGTTTGTAGCTGACTATATTAGGACTGATGCACCGTAACAGAATTCTGTCATCCTGAGCGGTAGCGAAGGATCTCCCAAACGATCCAGATGCTTCAGTTTCACCTCAGCATGACAGTTGAGTGTGTAAGTCCTGGTATATTAACAAATTGCAGTACTAGGGGTACGCTTCATGAAAACCGACAACTTCCTTCAAGATTTGGCAAGAGTTGCTCAAGTACGCTCTCAGGTGGCTAGTTGTCTGGGTAAGATGGCTGACAAACTCACAGAAGCGGAATCAGTCGGTAAGGATAGTTCCGGAGAACTTGGTTTAGCAACAGAGGTAGAAGATTTGAGTTTAGCTAGCCAAAACTTGCGTCAGGGAGTATTCCGACTTTTAGTTTTAGGGGATATGAAGCGAGGCAAAAGTACTTTCCTCAATGCTTTAATCGGCGAGAATTTATTACCTAGTGATGTTAATCCCTGCACTGCCTTACTTACAGTGTTACGCTATGGCTCTCAAAAGCAAGTCACTATTTACTTTAAAAATGGTAACACTCCTCAACAACTAGATTTTCAGAGCTTTAAGCAAAACTATACCATTGACCCCGCCGAAGCCAAGCAATTAGAACAGGAGCAAAGGCAAGCATTTCCTGACGTTGACTATGCTGTAGTCGAGTATCCCTTACCCTTACTGGAAAAGGGTATTGAAATTGTTGATAGTCCTGGATTAAATGATACCGAAGCGCGAAACGAACTTTCTCTGAGTTATATTAATAACTGCCATGCGATTCTCTTTGTCCTCAAAGCAGCTCAGCCGTGTACTCTGGAAGAACGCCGCTATTTAGACAATTATATCAAAGATCGCGGGTTGAGTGTTTTCTTTCTCATCAACGCTTGGGACGAAATCCGTAAGGGATTAATTGACCCTGATGATACCGAAGAACTAGCAGTAGCAGAAGAGAAACTGCGTAGAGTCTTCCAATCCAACTTAGCTGAATATTGTTGGGTAAATGGACAAGATATTTACGAAGAAAGAGTATTTGAGATTTCCTCCCTAATGGCTCTACGCCTGCGGGTGAAAAATCAAGAGGCTTCCTTAGCAGGGACTGGTTTCCCAAAATTTATCGGAGCACTAAATACTTTTTTAACCTAAGAACGAGCTGTTGCCGAAATGCGACAAGCAAGGACTATTGCACGGCTAAGCTACAATCGCGTTCATGAAGCAGTTGAACGGCGCATCCCTTTGCTGGAGGAGGATGTCAACGAGTTGAAGCAACGAATTAGTTCCGTTGAACCAGAATTTAGCAAGCTCAATGAGATCTGTAATCAATTTACTCAAGAGATTATCACCACTCGCGATCGCCAAGCCAAAACTATTGCCGATTCTTTCCGAGAATACGTTTTAAATTTAGGCGATACTTTTGAATCAGATTTTCTGCGCTATCAACCTGATATGGGATTTTGGGATTCTCTGCAATCAGGGAAGCGAGATGAGTTTAATGCTGCTTTCCAGAAAGCCTTTGAGCAGTATCTCAATGATAAAGTTGCCGCTTGGGAATTGACTGCTGAACGAAAAATCACGGAAGCTTTTTCTCAACTAGCTAAAAGTGCTGCTAGTTATGGTGCAACCTATAGTCAGGTAGCAGATTCAATGACAGAGAAGTTGATTGGACAAAAGTTACATCCCAGGGCAAATATAGATCAAGAAGAAAACTCACCAGCTTGGGCTAGTTGGGCAATGGGCTTTTTATCCTTAGCTTCTGGTAATGTAGCTGGTGTAGTTTTGGCTGGTGCAGGCTTTGATTGGAAAAATATCTTAGTTAATTGGTTTGCTGTAATTGGTATCAGTAGTTTTTTATTAATTTTTACTGGTATGTTTTTTGGTCTATTGGGTTTTGCTTTGATGGGGTTAGGTATTGGAGCCCTACAAGTAGATCAAGCTCGTAAAGAATTGATTAAAGCCACTAAAAAGGAATTTATTAAATACCTACCTCAATTAGCTAACGAGCAATGGGAGACAATTCATCAAGGGGTCAAAGATTGTTTTCAGGCTTACGAGCAGGAAGTTAGCAAACGGATTAATGATGATATTCAATCTCGGAAAGCGGAGTTAGATAATTTGCTCAAGCAGAAGGAATCCCAGGAAATTAACCAAGAAGCAGAATTAAAGCGCCTGAGGAGTTTAGATTCCGAGGTTTTTGAAGAAGTACGTACTGTTGAATCTTTGTATGGGGATTTATTATTATCCTATTGAAGGCAGGGGAGCTTGAAGTAGGGAATGAAAAATGCAGAACTTCTGTTAAGGTTTTGAGCTAGAGTATCCGGATTTGAGCAACCTGATCCGCCGCACAAGAGATCACAGGATTGTATCGAGAAGCGATCGCAACTTATGATCAAGTAATTGCCCTTAATCCTGAGATTGCCGAAGCCTGGAATAATCAGGGTGTTACTCTCCTGAGCTTGGAGAGGGATCCTAATGAAGCTCTTGCTGCCTTTAACAAGGCAACGGATTTGAAACCAGACTTTGCCGATGCCTGGGCAAACCGAGGTGCAGCCCTCTGGCAACTCAAACAATTGGATAAAGCGATCGCTTCGATGGAAAAGGCTCTAGAAATCGACCCTGAACATCTAAATGCTAATGATCTACGTCAACAGGCACGGCAGCAAATTGGTCGATAACAGTTATAATTAAGAATTAAAATGCTATAACTGTTCACTGTCCACTAAAACCTGATTGAGAATTTGTAGAGCATAGCTCCAAACCTGATAACCTTGTTGATTGAGATGTAAGCCATCGGTACTTAGCTCAGTTTTGAGGGTACCATCACTGTCAGCAAAAAGAGGATAGAGTTCTAGATAGATAGCGCCTTCAATTTGAGCAATCTCTTTAAGCTGCTGGTTAATTTCCTTAATATAACTATTAGGAATAGATAAAAGGCGATCGCGTCCTTCCCAAGTTGCTTTTTCAGCACTGTGGGGCAAAATTGACTGTACCACTACCTGAGCTTGGGGGTGAGCTTGACGCAAGTGACGAATTGTCAGCTGTTGGTTTGCTACTATGGTTTCGCCTGCCACTCCCCGAATTAAATCGTTGATACCGATCATCACAAAAACGATACTGGGATAGGTATCATCCAACAAATCTATGCGATTGAGCAATCCAGCTGAAGTTTCTCCAGAAATCCCCTGATTAAGCCAGGTGGTTTCTGAGTTTAGCAATTCAGGAGGAAACCAGAGACTCAAGGAATCACCCGCCAGTATGGTTAAATGTTCCGGCTGTTGGTTTCTTACGGCTTGAGCTTCGTGAGCTAATAACTCTACCCACTGCTGATAATTCAGCTTGTGGCGAACTCCCAACTGTGGCTTGGGTTTAGATTTTGGCTTCGGTTCAGCTAAGTGAGCAGTCGCAGCTGAAGAACTGACAGTTGAAGACGCAGACAAATGATACTCCCGCAGGAGCAACCAAGCGATCCCCATTACCAGCAGCCCATTGACAGCTAGAGAGAAAATCGCCCAACCGGGATAATTTTTTAAGTGGATGGACACTGAATTTTCAACTCTGTTTTTACCCAAAAACACCCGCCTTCTGCTTAGACTCAATAATTCCAAGTTGAGAGGCGGGTTTACCTGTATTTAATTTAGCAGTCAACCTTGCTACTGCAATTCGTCAGAAGGTAGGAGGCAGGAGACAGGAGCAAAGAAAGCTTGGATAGTCAGCTTTTTAACCTTTTTTAACTGGTGGGCTATTGCCGCCGCGCTGTACTAGTTCATTGGTATTTATGAACCATAAAACATGTCAGTGCTGCTACCCATATCACCACCACTCATCGTGCCTATCGAACCTGCTTCCTTGACAAATCCAGAGTAGGCTGCCATACCGTGTTCATCAATATCCAAGCCTTCCATTTCTTCTTCTAGAGTTACCCGGATACCAATGATATATTTTAGAGCTAGCCAGAAGATAGAACTCATCACTACGGTGAAACCGCCAATTGAGAGTATACCAATGATTTGGCTAATTAGTTGAGCTGGACTATCCCCAACCAAAACCCATCCAACCGCTTTCAATGAGGGTATCAGCGTTAACTTTGCCGTTGTGCTGCGTGACAGCGGAGTGCTATGTGGTTCGACTGGCTTAGGAATCGATAGTGAAAATGCCAATGCTGAATTAGGGTAATGGATTGGAGTGCCTTATGGCATTCTGAAAAGCGACTCGCAAGTTAATAAGACTAGTGAACTACCCACACTTCTCTTCGAGTAAGTGTGGGTAGTTCACCATACCATCCGGTAACTGAGGATGGTTTGACCCATGTGCAGATGGTGAGGCTTGAAGTTGAAGCGATAAAATGTTATGAATGCTTCACTAGTGCAGCTGCAGCCATTATGGATGTAGCAAAAAAATATTTTCTTCCTGCCTCCTGCCCTCTGTTATAGTACTCCGGTGAATTTCAACAGTTTTTTCCTAAGCTCATTCCCTTTCTTCGGGCATCGCCAGCTCTTTTCACTAGTAACAGGCTGCTTAGTATCAGTCGCTCTCACTAGTTGCAGTAATATAAATACTGACCAATACCAAGCCACAGCGCAGACAACTTTTACCTGGCGAGTTAGGTATACAATTGGTGAGGCAAGTTATAGAAACCCGCGCTTTGAGGAATTTGCCTCCAATTCCCTACTTAACTACAACGGGGAGAAACCTGAAGAGGCGGTTATCGGACCTGATGACAAAGGTTTGTGGTGGCCTAATATGCCCCCAAAACCTAGCATAGATGAAGTAGAACAACGGCAGAAACTCCAAGAAAAGATACATAAGCCAGAACTTTTGCGTACTGTACAATATCATTTGACCTACCAACAAGATAACCAAACGGTTACCCTACCGACTAACTATCAAGTTTATCGACAGGTAGCTAGAGCTTATCCTTATGGAAAGACTTTGCAGCTGACTTTAGGTATCAATAATGGTTCTGTGGAGAAAGCTGAGCCTATAGATAGATAGGGAAAGTAGAGACAGAAAAAGCTGTATTTTTAAAATCAATATTTCATTTTTTTCAATTAAATAATTTAAATATGAACAATGAAAGTCAAATTCAAACATTATTAGCACCAATCATTATTCAAGCTCAAAAAGAATTAGTATCCCCAGTTGAATTCTATAATTTTTGCCAAAAAATACACAAAAAAACTATTAACAATAAATTTTACTTTTTAGCCCCAAATCCTAATTTAATTAATTTTAAATATCATAAAATTACTGCTAATAAACTGTGTAATTTTTTGGATAAATTAGCTCACTATGTAAGCCATATTGCAGAAGAAGGTCACCAAGAAGTATTTTACCTGCAAAAGCTGAGTATCAGGCTCAGAAACACTACCAGTAAGATAGTGCTAGTGACAAAAAAAATAACTGATTACCAAAGCATCAACTCCAGTAAGGCGATGAAGATTGAGGTAGAAGTAGTTGGTGCGGGGATGATTGGTAGAGTAGCTCGCTTGAGAATTAATGATGGCAAAGATATTGCCTTTAAAGCTTTCTTTGATCCAGATTTTGTTTGGCAGCATGGTCCTTGGGCAGAAATTCCCATTGGTATCCGACTAAAAGCTTGTCAAGTGACCAAAGATCTACCAGAATTCTTATTTGCGGGTCAGGATTGGGCTGTCTGGGAATGGATTTATCCTCATACTAACCCGCAATTAAGAACAACAGGAATAACCTATGAACAGTTTGCTAAACAAGAAGGTTTGACTAGGCTAAATCCCTTAAATCGTAGTAACTACAACCCTTATAACATGCGCTTAGATCCAGGAGGAATTCAGAAAGAATACTGGGGAAGACGCTTTCATGATTTCCTTCGAGGAATTATTTTTTATTTCAGAAAGGTTCATAGAGAAGGATTAAAGTCTTTAACACCCTACTTAAGTGGAAGTAGTCTTCGTTATCTCTGGTTACGGTTATTTGCTCTGGTTTTTCCTAAAATTACTCAAACTCAGGTGAAACTCTGAGCTTCACCTTCTTTATTTTCCTTTGCCGACTGGATACAACCAGTATAAAGTTGGCAAGCTGCCTTAGCCTAAATTATAGAAACAAGAAGCGGGAGAGCGCAAAGCCTCCCGCTGAGTTGGATAAAGCAGTTAAGCTCTTACAATCTTAGTAGCGACCACCGCCACCGCGAGAGAAGTTGCCGCCGCCACCCTTACGATTTCCACCACGTCTGTCTTCGCGAGGTTTCGCCTTGTTAACTTTTATTTCACGACCCATCCATTCTGCCCCATCAAGAGCTTCAATAGCAGCCGTTTCTTCTGCTTCTTCACTCATTTCCACAAAACCAAAGCCACGAGGGCGACCCGTTTCACGATCAGTAGGTAGCTGAACCCGCTTTACTGAACCATACTCTGCAAAAACCTCACTGAGGTCTTCTTGTGTAACCTCGTAGGATAAATTGCCTACATAAATTGACATAGATGGTCTCCAAAATCAAAAGTGTATAGAGTGTGAGATTTCGGAAAACAGCCTGTCGTCAATACTGGGAGGAGGAAACCTATCAATACTTGAATCAAACATTGTAACCGAATGTAGTCTCACCTTCTAGTTTAACCCAGTATTAGGTTCTTGGGGCTAGCATTACTAAAGTGTTGTCAAAATCAGATTTTGGCAGACTTTGCATAAGCTCAACTTAACTAACTCGAAAAATTTGCTTTAATATCGACAGTAGGTAGTAGGGTCAGCAAGATCCATAGATCTGGAAAAGATTGAGCTATAGAATCCTTACTCTATAAGCATTCTTAATTCTTAATTCTTAATGATTAATTCTTAATTCTTAATTCCGCGCAGCGGTACTAGTATGTCCCGCTTTAAGTTGATAGCTGTTAAACTTAACTAATCTCTAACAATTTGCTCTAATATCAACATCAATAGCAACAGGGAGTGTACTCCGTTGATAGCCAAGAAAGCTTTCAAATCCAAGAGTCTTCGCAGCTATATACTAACGCCTGTTGGTGCTAAAAAACAAAAATGGAATGCTCCCAGAAAAAGAGGTTTGGTTACTCCATCGAGCTAAGTAGACCTACAAAGAAATTACCTCGGAATTGTGCATTACTCCTAATACAGTTAAAAAGCAATTATGGGATAATCCTTACTTATGAGCGCGATAAGGTCGAGAGATGTGGCTACAAGCGTCCGTGACAACCCCGTAAAAACCCAGGATTGACTTGCATTTGAGCTTGCAGACTTGTATAAGCACTCATCTTTGGAGAGGTCAACAGTTGGGTTGTGATATTCTACTTAAGTATTAGGTGCTAACACCTAAATATCACCCAATCTCTAATTTCCTACCTTTAGACATATTGCTTTGAGCTAGTATCCGGATGGAGGATTAAGTCTTGAGAAGAAAGTTTGAAGTTAGAAACTTAACCACTACGAGAGTTGAAATTTGACACTTCATACTTCATACTTCAATCTTTCTCAGTCCTCCCTGAACATGGATATTTATCAAGTTGGTATTCGTCCGCTATTATTCTCTGCATTGAAAGCGGACCCGGAGTGGTTACATAAACAAGCTCTACGATTGTTAGCTTGGCTGAATGACAATGGAGAGCATCCCCCAAGCCGATGGATTAATGCTCAATTGCAGAAAGATTGTTGTCTGAGTGATCCTCGCTTAAAGCAAGAGCTTTGGGGTTTGAAATTCCCTAATCCTCTCGGCTTAGCGGCTGGATTTGACAAGGATGGAGTGGCTGCCAGAATTTGGGGCTCCCTTGGTTTTGGTTTAGCTGAACTTGGCACAGTAACGTTTCATCCACAGCCAGGAAATATACGCCCTCGCCTATTTCGCTTGGTTAAAGACAAAGCTGTCTTGAACCGGATGGGATTTAATAATCAGGGTGCTGAGGCAATGGCTAAAAGGCTTGCAAGTTGGAAGACTGATAAGTTAAAAGCTGAAAGTTCTTACTTGCAACCAATTATTCCCCTTGGTATAAATTTGGGCAAATCTAAGATAACACCACTAGAAAAGGCAGCAGCTGATTACCAGGGAAGTTTTCGCCTGTTGAAAGATTGGGGAGATTACTTTGTCATCAATGTTAGCTCACCGAATACACCAGGATTGCGATCGCTCCAAGATGCCGAGCAGCTACGTTTAATCTTCGATGCTCTCCAACAAGAAAATCAAGGAGCAAAGCCAATTCTAGTGAAGATTTCTCCAGATTTAGGTTGGGAAGCGATCGCAGATATTCTTAATCTCGCTCAAACTTACCAGTTAGCAGGGATTATTGCCACTAATACTACCATCCGTCGCGATCTGCTTAAAACTCCAGTAATTGAGGCAACAGGCAAGGCAGTTACAGAAGAAGCAGGTGGTATTAGTGGAGCGCCATTGCGGCAACGCTCTACAGAAGTGATTCGCTTTATCCGCCAACAAACTCAAGGCTCACTACCCATTATTGGTGTGGGAGGTATCTTCACTGCGGAAGATGCCTGGGAGAAAATTACTGCTGGTGCTAGCCTGGTTCAGGTGTACACTGGTTGGATTTATGAAGGACCTTGGATGGTACAGCGGATTATGGCAGGGTTGCTACAAAAGTTAGAGGAAAGGGGATTAACATCAATTTCTGAAGCAGTAGGTTGGGAAGATTGATGTACATATAGCGTTTCTCATTTAGATGAGGTACTTTCGTTCTTGATTTTTGGGAATGAGGAATAGGGAATAGGATATGTACCTCACGGATGCGAGAACTGCTATAGAAGTAAACAGTTAGCTTTGGTAGTTTACTTTTGTGATCGCTTAGGGTGTATCTACTATATTCAAAGGCAAAGAAACTGCTGTTCAAAAATTGACAATACACAATGAACAATGGATATTGTGCAACAAGCTTCCTAGTAGCGCGACACGCCTAAAATAGTCGAATAAGTAGGTTGGGTGGAGCGGTAGCGTAACCCAACGCTGGAGGATATTCCGTTGGGTTTCACTTCGTTCCACCCAACCTACATTTTTAGCTGTGTCGCGCCACTACCTTTTTAGGCGTGTCGCGCCACTAGTGCCGCGCGGCGGAAATAACCCGTCATTTAAACAAGATGAAAAAGCTTACTGCACAAGCTTTCTTCCCTCCTGCCTCCTACCTTCTGCCTTCTGACGAATTGCACTAGATTACTCGTATATCCAAGTATTTAAGGCTGGCTGCCAATTAGCAAGTTCCTCTTCCTTGAACCAGAGATTAATTTCCTTCTGTGCTGTCTCTATGGCATCTGAACCATGGATCAGATTACGACCGATACTTATACCATAATCACCGCGAATTGTGCCTGGTTCAGCAGTCAGAGGATTTGTCGCTCCAATAATCTTTCTGGCTGAAGTCACAACACCTTCACCTTCCCAGACCATTGCCACTACAGGACTAGAAATAATGAAATCCACTAACTTGCCAAAAAATGGTCTTTCCTTATGAACATCATAATGTTGTTCGGCAAGTTCGCGGCTAACATTCATCAGCTTTAGTCCAACCAGAGTAAAGCCTTTTGCCTCAAAACGACTGATTACTTCACCCACAAGAGAGCGCTGTACGCCATCTGGCTTGATCATGAGAAATGTCCGTTCCAACTGTCTCTCCTCAAATTTTTCAACGAATTACCTACCACAGATTAGACCAAAAAGTTGCTTAATGCCCAATGATTAGTTTTGAGAACTTCTGCCCTCTTGTGCTAGCTCAATCAACTTATCAACCAATTCTGGGAAGGGAATACCTGTTGCTGCCCAAAGTTGGGGGTACATACTGGTAGAAGTAAAACCTGGTAGGGTGTTAATTTCGTTAAGGAAAATTTCTCCGGTACCTTCAACATAGAAGAAATCCACTCTTGCTAAACCAGCGGCATCAACAGCAGCAAATGCCTGAGTGGCCATTTCCCTAATTTGATTAGTAATGTTATCTGGCAGTGGTGCCGGAATTAACAACTCGGCTCTGCCTTCGGTGTATTTGGTTTCGTAGTCATAGAAATCACTTTCATAGGTAATCTCGCCAACTACGGATGCTTTGGGATATTCGTTGCCCAAGACAGCGCATTCTACTTCCCGTACCACTACCCCAGCTTCTACAATGATTCTGCGGTCATAACTAGCAGCACTATCCAAAGCCGCTTCTAATTCAGAACGCGATCGCACTTTGGCAACCCCTACTGATGAGCCTAAATTGGCTGGTTTAACAAAATAGGGATAATCTAGGGTTGCTTCGATTTGATCACAAACTTTAGGAAATACGCCATCACTAGACCAAACTTGCGATCGTAGGACTTCAACGTATGGCACTTGGGGTAATCCTACCTGGGCAAAGGCTGTCTTCATTGCTAGTTTGTCCATACTCAATGCTGATCCCATTACACCAGTGCCAACAAAAGGGACTTGCATTAAAGTGAGTAATCCTTGAATTGTGCCATCTTCTCCATTAGGGCCATGAAGGATAGGAAACCAGACATCGACTTCTGTTACTTGAGAGGGAAATTGCCAGAGATTGCCACCGGTTGGAGAAGGTAGAGGTTTTCCCGATTCGAGTACTTGTTGAGCAATCTCTCCTGCTTGCCAGATGCCGTCTTTTTGGATATAAACTGGCAATACTTCGTACTTTTGAGTATTTGGCTCTACATTTAAAACTTTAGCGATCGCTTGTGCAGAAATAATCGAGACTTCGTGTTCTCCTGAACAACCACCAAATAATAGTCCAACCCGTAATTTTGTCATTACTAATCCTTCTGGCACTCCTCATCGCAGATAGCGTACCATAAAGATTTTCTCCCATACTTAACTTGGGGTTGAGAATAAAGATTCCTGTTATGCGATCGCATAACTAATGGGAAATAACAATTCTAGGACTTACGCACCGTAACGCAATTTGTAATCCTGAGCGATAGGGAAGGATCTCCCAGCCGCAAGAGAATGCTTTTCTGACGTTGAGTATGAAAGCTGAGTGCATAAGTCCTAAATTCAACTAAGCGATCGCCAGCAAGCAGGCTGTGCTAGCCAAAAAAGCACTATACACTAGAGAAAGGTTCCCCTAAATTCCCCACAAGTGTAAGCTATGGTTCAGTCCCAAACTACAATTGACGAACAACTCCGTCCTTTTCCTGACCATACCCAATTACCAGAATCTGATGGAACCTTTGTGAAAAACTTTCAGGAACATCCTCAAAGCCTGCTTCTGACTGACTCTATTGAGCCAGTTTTACAAGAACTTCACCCTGATAATCACTATGCCATCGGTCAAGATTGCGGCATCTACTGGCGTGAGACAGATCCCCCCGAAAAAGGTGCTGAAGCTCCTGATTGGTTTTATGTGCCTGGAGTGCCGCCGCGACTCGATGGTAAGATACGACGCTCTTATGTCCTCTGGCGGGAGTATGCCACACCTCTGATTGCCTTGGAGTTTGCCTCAGGTACTGGTGCAGAAGAACGGGATAAAACACCATTGCAAGTAGTCAAGGGAACAGTGCAAAAACCAGGGAAATTCTGGGTATACGAACAAATTATTCGTATCCCTTACTATGGGATATTTGTTATCGATACGGGAGAGTTGGAAGTTTACCATTGGGAAGATGGGACTTATGAGCGTTTAAGTGCCAACGAGCGAGGTCACTATCCGATTAACCGGATGAATGTAGAACTAGGAGTGTGGCGAGGTACTTATCTCGGTCAATCGGAACAAGCTTGGTTGCGGTGGTGGGATCTTAATGGGAATCTACTCCTGACAGGGAATGAGCGGGCATTGGTTGCGCAGCAGGAAGCTGAGCAGGAACGGCAAAAGCGGCAACAGTTGGCAGCTCAATTGAAGGTGCTCGCTCCCGAACAACTTCAGAAGTTAGGAATTGATCCCGAACTTTTGAAATAATCCTATATGCGATCGCATAACTAATGGGAAATAACAATTCTAGGACTTACGCACCGTAACGCAATTTGTCATCCTGAGCGATAGGGAAGGATCTCCCAGCCGCAAAAGAATGCTTTTCTGACGTTGAGTATGACAGCTGAGTGCATAAGTCCTAAATTCAACTAAGCGATCGCCAGCAAGCAGGCTGTGCTAGCCAAAAAAGCACTATACACTAGAGAAAGGTTCCCCTAAATTCCCCACAAGTGTAAGCTATGGTTCAGTCCCAAACTACAATTGACGAGCAACTCCGTCCTTTTCCTGACCATACCCAATTACCAGAATCTGATGGAACCTTTGTGAAAAACTTTCAGGAACATCCTCAAAGCCTGCTTCTGACTGACTCTATTGAGCCAGTTTTACAAGAACTTCACCCTGATAATCATTATGCCATCGGTCAAGATTGCGGCATCTACTGGCGTGAGACAGAACCCCCCGAAAAAGGTGCTGAAGCTCCTGATTGGTTTTATGTGCCTGGAGTGCCGCCGCGACTCGATGGTAAGATACGACGCTCTTATGTCCTCTGGCGGGAGTATGCCACACCTCTGATTGCCTTGGAGTTTGCCTCAGGTACTGGTGCAGAAGAACGGGATAAAACACCATTGCAAGTAGTCAAGGGAACAGTGCAAAAACCAGGGAAATTCTGGGTATACGAACAAATTATTCGTATCCCTTATTATGGGATATTTGTTATCGATACGGGAGAGTTGGAAGTTTACCACTGGGAAGATGGGACTTATGAGCGTTTAAGTGCTAACGAGCGAGGTCACTATCCGATTAATCGGATGAATGTAGAATTAGGAGTGTGGCAAGGTACTTATCTAGGTCAATCCGAACAAGCTTGGTTGCGGTGGTGGGATCTTAATGGGAATCTACTCCTAACGGGGAAGGAACGGGCAGTGGTTGCGCAGCATGAAGCTGAGCAAGAAAGGCAACGAGCCGAGCAGGAACGACAACGAGCCGAGCAGGAACGACAACGAGCCGAGCAGGAACGACAACGAGCCGAGCAGGAACAGCAAAAGCGGCAACAATTGGCAGCTCAATTGAAGGAGATCACTCCCGAACAGCTTCAGAAGTTAGGAATTGATCCGGAACTTTTGAAATAATCCTATATGCGATCGCATACTAATGGGAAATAACAATTCAACCCACATTCCGCACGACAAAATGTAGTATCCCACATTCCACCCCAAAACTGTCACTTGGGTCAGCTAAAGGAACTTTCGTAGCTGGCATGGAAGGTCAGAAAAAGCCACAAATCCAATAAAATCTAGGTTTTTGTGGCAAAATACTGGGTTTATGGGTCAAGATTAGCTTTTTTTGGCTAATTTTAGCCACTCAAAACTGCATTGGAGACCCTAGCCGCCAAAAAGTAACCTTTACTCACTCGTTTGAATCGAAACCAAGGTTAGCACAGCAGATAGTACCGTTGACAAGCGGGAGGGAAAAACTTTAAGAGGGATAAACGCTCATCAGACAAATTAGAAATTTCAACACTTTGGTGAACAAGCAAAACATGAATTGACTGAAAACATTGAAAAATCCAGCGTAATGTAGGGCGCTCAGTTGGACGATTCAGTTGGTTGGTAACTGTCACGTTACGGCGTTGTAAAGTTTGGCGTAGTTGACAGAGATACTTTGGCACGATTGTACATTGAACGAGCTGGAATCTAAATGAACTTTTCCCACATCTATTTTATATTTCTTCACCACTGCCAGTACAATCTGTATAAATACTTGGTTCAATCCAGTTTGATACAGATTGTCTAGCACTCTTCCCAAACGGTCATCGTTCAAATACTCTGCTTTTATTCCTTTTCCTAGCAGATGTTCTGTTGCTTTTCCTTCCCAAAAACGACTGAATAGATATAACGGCGATGACACTAACCCCAATCCATTCATGATCATTCCTTTGATTACTTGACCTGCACTAATTTTCTCAGCAAGATGTTCTCCTAGCTGTTCATTGATTAGCTCTACTATACCGATTTCATCTATCAGCCCTGCTACTAAGCCTAAATGATCTAAGTTTCTCACTTCTATGGACATGATTTAAAAGGGGTCGTTTCTCTTTATGAGTTGATTTTCCCTCATGAGAGTCCACTTTCTGCCTTGCCAGAGTGTGAGTATTTTTACTTAGTCTCTCTTTGAACCCTAATATACTACATTTTGTCGTGCGGAATGTGGGATTCAACAGTACAGACTAGGACTTACGCACCCAACTGTCATGCTGAGGTGATAGTGAAGCATCACCGGCTGTCTGGGAGATCCTTCGCTATCGCTCAGGATGACATAATTCGGTAACGGTGCGTAAGTCCTAATTGCTTATATTGAATTCTCGTTATTGTTAAGGCAAACCTTTGTGTTCTTTGTGCCTTTGTGGTTAATCCAACTCTTCCACCCCTAGAAATTTGAGATTTACCCTGTACTTTTTCTTCATTAACCAAACCACTTTTGACGAAGTTGTTCGTAAGTTCCATTTTCAATGAGTTTGAGGAGAGCTACATTAATCTTTTTGCGGTAAGGACTATTTATAGGAACAGCAAGACCATAGGATAGATTATCAAATACTGGACCAACTACTTGGGCTTGCCCTTTACCATTTTGGTTAGCATAGTGCTCTAGGACAGGAGCATCATAAACAATAGCTTCTACTTCCTCAGATTGTAAAGCAAGAAAGGCTTCCTCCTTGGTATCATACTTAATAATCGCCATTCGCTGATTTTGTAAGTAAGTCACTGCACTACTGCTAGTCACTGTAGCCACACGCCGACCGAATAAGTCTTCTAGGTTGTTGATATCACCCTGAAGTTCTTGAAGAGTGAAGGTAGTGGTAACACTCGCAGTAAAAAAGGCAAAGACAAAGTACCCAGCACACATCCAGATTAGGGCCACAAAGCGACCGAGAGGCCTCTTTGGTGTTTTATCGCCATAGCCTACAGTAGTCACTGTAACAGCAGACCACCAGAAAGCTTCCCAAATCCCTTGGAAATAACTATGAGGAAAGTCAGGATTGTGATGACGTTCTGTCAGCCAAATAATGTGAGCTGTCACCAGTAAAATCAGAATAAAACCACCAATTCCATAGTAGAGCGTACGTGATTTAAAAGCCGAGAGAAACTTTGTCAGCAGATTGGGAGTTTTTTCAGAAGCATTTGCTGAAACTAAAATCTGTAGACCTGTGGAATAGTAAGGTAAGGAAAAATCTACACCTGTTTCTCGTTCTGAAGTCATGCCGATTGCAGAAATTGCCACATCTGCTTCCTTGCGCTTGACATCATCAAGGAGTTTAGCAATAGAGTTCACCCCGTAAAGTTGGTAATCAACTCCAATTTCATTAGCAATCATCTCCCAAAGCTCAATGCTAAATCCCCCGTATTCTCGCTGTTCATAGGTTACAAATGGTTCAAATCGCTGAGTTACTACCTTGAGGGTTTTGTCCTCTGCTACTTTAGTATTCGATGAACTATTGCCAGCTTCCTCTTCCACTTCCTGGCTCTTGACATTCTTTTGTTGAGGAAGTGACTTTTCTTGAGCAATAGCTGCATCTTTAGCTAACTTTAGCCATAAGGTTACTTGAGAGCGATTGTCTTGAATCCATTTTTGAGCATGGCGGATAATATCGGCATTTTCTCCTTCACCAGCAACCATGAGAGCATTTTGGGCGGCGATATCAGCTAAGGGAATCTCCAATAATTCCAAAAGTTTTCTGACATCTGGTTTAGCCTGCAAGAAGTCAGTATTGGCAACTACCCGAATATCGTTAGTAGGAAAGCCAATATTGCAGGGTTCAGACGCACATCCAGGCAGTTTAGCAATAGTTGTTTGGTCTTCAAGATTACCTTGCTTGTCTAACAAGCTAGAAAATGGAACCTTCAACCAAATCAGCTCTTTCCCTGGTTGCAATGTCCCCAAGATCCAGTTAGGAGTCCAATTGTAAAACAGGATGGGTTTTCCCTCTTGATATTTCGCAAGCGCGTCGCTCATTAGTGGAGAATAATCCCCCTGTACTTGCTCAACGGTATCCTTTAGCCCATAAACATCTAAGTGGTGTTCAATGGCTGCTGCACAAGACCAATCTAGATTACAACCGATTAGCTCAGCTTTGCCATTACCGTCTGCATCAAATTCCTTTGCAATGTTAGGGTCTTTGAAGTCAGCTATGCTTTTAATACCTAGGATATCAGCACTACGTTTATCAATCATGTAGCCTTGTAGAGCTCCACCTTTTTCTATAAAGCCAATAGCTTCCACTTTGCTTTTAATCTCTGGTTGCTGGTGATAATCTGTAACATTGGGAAACCAACTGTTAGCCCAAAGATCAAGATCACCTTTAGCAGTATCACGGTAGAAGTCCTCCGTAGTTCGTGTAACTGGCTCCTTTACCTCGTACCCCAAGTCTTCTAGCAATAATTTGAGAACTTCTACCTGAAACCAACCAGTATCCCAAGTAGGGCGAGCCATTCTGATGGGGGGAGAATTTGCTGGAACACTGAGGCTTGGTGTTGACACTGTCAAGATAATCATCAGAGCAACACTCAAACAGAGCAAGCAAAGTCGAAAGGGTTGAAAGGCAAACTTTATCACAGCCTAATATTGATGCAACTTGTACATGATTGCGAGACTTATATCTTAGTTCAGGAGCAGTAGGGGCGAATGGCCATTCGCCCCTACTTTCATCACCTGGTGGTGAATTTTTTTATCGGGACTGCCTTGAAGCGTTGCTATGGAATAACTATGAGAATTGCATTATGGCTCTGTTGAATAATCAAAGGTAGACGAAGCAGCATCAAGTGGGCTGTAATGATCTCATTGGTTCAGTATTGCATGACAACTGACCGATATCTAATAACTCATGACAAATAACTAATGACCAAAGCTACTCACAACCGTTTTCGTACTGCTGCTCAATCAGGGGAATTTTTAATTACTGCTGAGATAGCCCCTCCTAAGGGAGGTAATCCAGCCCACATGGTTAAAATGGCTCAAACATTGAAAGGTAGAGTTCATGCAGTTAATATTACCGACGGTTCTCGGGCTGTTATGCGGATGTCTCCCTTAGCAGCATCAGTAATTTTGTTGCAGCATGGTATCGAACCAGTTTGTCAGATAGCCTGTCGCGATCGCAACCGCATTGGGATACAAGGGGATCTTTTGGGGGCTCAAGCTTTGGGTATTCAAAATATCCTGGCTCTTACCGGTGATCCTGTGAAAGCAGGTGACTATCCAGATGCAAAGAGCGTATTTGACGTAGAATCAGTACGCTTGCTCAAAATAATTGCTAATCTCAATCAAGGATTAGACGCGAATGACAAACCTCTTACCGATGGAGCAACAGACTTGTTTGTTGGTGCAGCAGTTGATCCCCAGCTCAAAAGTTGGTCAGGGCTACAAAGTCGGTTTGAGCGTAAAATAGAAGCGGGTGCACAGTTTTTTCAAAGCCAACTAATTACTGATTTTGAGCGTCTAGAAAAGTTTATGGACAAGATTGCTGCTGGCACGGATAAACCAATTCTTGCCGGCATATTTCTGCTCAAATCAGCCAAAAATGCTCAGTTTATTAACAAGTATGTTCCTGGTGTCAATATTCCTCAAACTACCATTGAGCAACTAGCAGCTGCAGCTAACCCTTTAGAGGAAGGGATAAAAATTGCTGCTGAGCAAGTCAAAATAGCAGCGCAAATTTGTCATGGTGTTCACCTGATGGCAGTTAAACGAGAAGACTTGATTCCTCAAATTCTCGATCTATCTGGAATTTTGCCACTGGAAAAGGCAAACTAGTACAAGAAGGCTCCAAGGCAGGAGGCTCCAAGGCAGGAGGGAAGAAAACTTACTGTACAAGCTTTTTAACCTTTTTTCACTGGTCACTTATTTGGGCCGCGCTGTACTAGCTCTAACCAATACCAAAAGCACAAACTGTTTTTAGTTGGTGATTGGCAAGTTTTAATTATTCGACATTATTAGCAATAATCAAGTGATGAGTAAAACGGTAGACACCCGCATTTGCCAGGTTACAGTGTACGAAAAGCAAGCACTAGTAACACGCTGTGGCGTAGTACAGCTGACTGGTGAAGAACAAGAACTGGTAATTGCGCAACTACCGGTGACTCTCGTGGAGGAGTCAATTCGGGTTAAAAATAGTAGGACGAATGTTGAATTATTAGGGGTAAGAACTGAGCGAATTCAAGAAACTCAGCTAGAGAATCAAGAGCTTACTGAACTAACTAAAAAAATTGGACGGCTAGATGAGCAAAAACGCCATGTACAAGATGTACTGACTCTACTTAATCTCAAGCGGAATTTCGTCAAAAATTTAAGTAGTCAGTATATGGAGCGCTTAACAAGATCCCATAATCCAGAACCACTAGATTTGAATAAAATTAAGGATTTAATGGGTTTTGTAGATCAGCAGTATAGCGATTTATCAAGGGAAATTGCCCAACAAGATCTTGAATCTCGTCAACTTGAAAAGCAGTTACAGATACTCCGAGGACAGCAACAACAGCTTGATATACCCCCTACCAATGAAACTTTCCAGATCAAAATTATCCTAGAATCATTAGCAGTTGGTGAATTAGAGTTAGAGATTTCCTACCTTGTCAACCAAGCTAGTTGGATACCACTTTATGATTTGCGGTTGAACGCAACTAACCAAAAAATTCAGCTTAGTTACTTGGCTCAAATTAAGCAAAGCAGTGGAGAGAATTGGCAGGGTGTTGCTCTTACCCTTTCTAATGCTAAGCCAGGATTAGGTATGACCTTGCCCACTTTACCTCCTTGGTATATCGATGGGCAAGAAGCTTCCTTACCACAACCACAGGAAAAATCTAACAATATCTTCCCAAAACAGACAATTACCATGCCTTATCCGGGTACGATCATTACACCAGAAGCCCTAATGGAAACTGAGCTAGAGCCTCTTGATGCTCAAGGGGCAACTGCTGAAGTTTCCAAACAAGGAAGTATTGTTAACTTTGAGCTGAGCAATTCTCTTCAGCTCGAGACTAATAGTGCTATTGATAAAACTCAGATTTTCAGCCAAGATTACCCCTGCCGTGCTGAGTATATTATCATGGCTCAGCTGACGAACTTGCCTTACCTTCAGGCAACTCTCACCAATCCCCTCAACGGAGTGACTCTGCTACCAGGTAAAGTCAACATCTTCCGGGATAATACTTTTGTCGGAACAGCCCAATTGCAAAAAACTTCCCCTGGTCAGGAACTTACTCTAAACTTAGGTATTGATGAAGGTCTGAAAATTGAGCGAAATTTGGTAGAACGCCAGGTAGACGAGTGCTGTATCACCTATGCATATAACATAATAATTACTAACTTACGCGATCGCCAAGTTGAGGTAAAAGTAATTGAACAGCTACCAGTAAGTCTTAATCAAGAAATTAAAGTAAATTTTACCCATTCTGAACCCCAAATTCAGATGAGTGAAAAGGGAGTGTTAGAATGGTTTATTACCCTACTACCTCAGGCTGAAAAGAAATTTTACTATCAGTTCACTGTCGATTATCCATCAGAGTTTAAGGTTATTGGTCTGGATATCTAGGGCTTGCTGAATAAGTCGTAACTTTCGGGTTTGAATAGGTGTTAGGTGGTAGGTGGTAGGTGGTAGGTGGTAGGTGAGGTTGGAGGTAGTAGGTGTTAGGGATTTTCGTCAATAACCAAAAATTTGTGACTATCCCCCATGCTCGATTAATTGACATGATTACTTACAACTGGAGTTTAGACTAAGAAAAATTGACTCAGCTGTAGCTCACAGCTGAGATAGAGTCACTATCAAGGAAAAAATCGAGATTAATACCAAAAATTTAAAGTCCTGACAGACATAATGATTCCAAAATCCAATGCCAACCAGTTAAACTACCGATAACTTCTTGTGACAAAGAGTTTAATATTTTATCTACTATAACTCAGCCAAATTTCACAAAAAATAAATATCCACACTTGCACTTCTTTATAGCTTTTAAAGCCGACAGGGTCTCTTAATTCTTGTTGTAATTTAGATACTTGTTCTATAGTTAATTTTTGGGGTCTTCCCGTTTTCCGTCTTTCTTTGAGTAGCTCTTCAATTCCCTCTTCACGATAGATTTCTAACCAACGATAAATAGTTCTTTCTGTTCTACCAACTAGAACAGCTAAATGTCTGATGGTTTCTACTGCACTAATTTTCCAGAGATATAAGCTTTGAATCTTGGCAAATCCTAAGACAGTTTTTTGCTGATTCATCAGCTCTAATAATTTTTTAGGAGATTCAACGACATTTAGTTTGCTAACTCCAGTCATGATAAATAAGTTTTTCTAGTCTTGATTTAAGTATGACATTACTTTAGATTTTTGGTATGACTTGTTTCTCATCTTCTTTTTCGACGATTCCATCAATGAATGATTTTTTAATTCTTAATTCTTAATTCTTAATTCTTAATTCTTAATTCACCGTCAGGCGCTTATTACTTCAAAGCCCTCTCTGTACTTCTACCGTAAGCTGTTCTAGAGAATCGGAAATTTCCACGAGCAACGGTGTTGGATTGTGGATTTGACGTGTTGAATCTGGAACAGTAGCAACAGATGCTGCTGTACGTTGGACAATTTCTGCTAATGGTTCCGGTGGTTGTAACCGTTTACCTTGTTGAATGACTAATTGCAGTAAAGGTTGCTCATTTGCTAACAAAGATTCCGATGCTAATCCCAAGCGATCTTTACTAATTTTACCTCCAGCAAATTGGCGATAGATCTGCTTGCGCCCTGGATATGTCACTTTGCTACTGGCATTTTTCATAGTAGCAATACCATCAATTTCCACTAGTTTGTATACTCCGTTGACAGGGTTACCAGTTACCAGCTTGGTTCCCAATCCATAGCCGTCGATACAAGCACCAGCACTTTTGAGTTTGGCAATTTCATACTCATCCAAATCTCCACTAGCAAAAATCTTTGCCTGAGGAAAAAGCGATCGCACTTTCTGGGACAATTTCACTAAATCCCCAGAATCTAAACGTATACCTGCTACTTCTATTTCCCCTAATTTTACCCGTTCTGCTAACTGCTCAGCTGCTGCGATCGTATCGTAGGTATCAATTAATAAGGGAGCATGAGGAAAATATCGATGAAAGATACTAAAGGCATCCTGCTCACTCCCAGATGTTGCCGCGATCGCCATTACGATAGAATGAGCCATAGTGCCGCTGGGTTTTTGCCCTAACTTCAGGGCTGCTAGCACATTCGATGTCCCATCCAACCCCCCTGCTAAAGCTGCCCGAGCTGCCCAAACTGCTCCCTGGGGACTAAAAGCTCGCCTGGTACCAAATTCTAGTAATTGAGCCTGAGAGCCTGCTACATCTCGCAACCGTGCTGTTTTAGTAGCAATCAATGTTTGATAGTTAATTGTGTTTAACAGGTAAGTTTCCACCAACTGTGCTTGCCACAAAGGAGCATCTACCCGTAAGAATGGCTCATTAGCAAAAATTGCTGTTCCTTCTGGCACTGCCCAAACATCCCCAGAAAACCCTCCCTCCTCCAAAAGTGACCAAAATTCTTCTGGTGCTCCGGCAAAAATTCCCGTTTCTTGCAAAGCTTCTAACTGAGAGGAAGTGAAGTGCAACTTTTCCAGGTATTCCAACACCTGTGCTAATCCCATAGCAATCAAGTAGCCAAAGCCATCGGGTAAGCGCCGCGCAAATAGTTCAAAAGATGCTGGTTTTTGCGCCAAACCTTCCCCTGTATAGCAAGCTATCATTGTTAACTGGTAAAGGTCAGTTAACAGGCTATAATCCTCCGCTGCAATTATTAGTTCTTCGTTCACTTTCTTATACCTACCCACTTATTAACCTGGATTTAGTATTAATTTTCTGAAGAGGTGACAAGCACTCCGAAACTCTTTTATATCAACCTTTGAGCCACATTGACATCTCACCAGATGATACCAAATCCGGTTCTGAGAGAACGTAAAAAATAATTCAAAGTCCCCCAGGATTGGGGGATTTAGGGGGCGTAAGAACACGTTTGGTATCAACCGGATTTGGTATGAGGTCTTATTGACACCCTTATTGACACAACCGGGCGAGCTAGATTAGATAGAACCTAAGCGAAGCGTTGCGTAGGGGGTATGGGGGAGGCGCTCCGTCCCCCATCGGGGGGTCTGGGGGGCTGGTCCCCCAGAGAAAAACCTCCATTTTTTGCGAGAATAAATGGGCTAAAAATAAGCCCTAATTGCGGATCTGTACAGGCATAATCAAGTAAGTCATTTTCAAGCCACCCAGAGGTGTCAGAATGACAGGAGTGTTAGCTTCATTAATCTGCATCTGAATATCGGAAGTAGAAAGCGCTTTCAATCCATCTATTAAATACTTGACATTAAAAGCAATTTCTAAACCATCACCAGATATTTGTGCTGACATCGACTCTTGTCCACTACCAACATCTTGAGCTTCTACTGATAGTTTGATCTCCTGCTCAACACTATTAATATTAAACTTGATCACATTGTTCTTTTGGTCAGCCAACACCGCAATTCGTTCCACTGCACTGAGTAGTTGACGCCGCTCAATCGTTACCTGGCGTATAAAAGATTCCGGAATGAGCTGACGGTAAGCTGGATATTGTCCTTCTAGAGTGCGGCTGGTTAAGCGGTGCTCCCCTCCTTGGAAGACAATTTGACCTTGCTCAAAGTGAAGAGCAACAGCATCAGTAGGTTGACTCATCCCGAGCATTCGTTCTAGTTCCCGTAGAGCCCTAGCTGGTAAAGTCAACTCTAATGGAGAAGTATCAGATGCTTCTGCTGTAGCTGCTGCATCATCCTCATCAGTAGGATTGTGGTTTGTAGTTTGTACTACTGCTAGTCGATGGCCATCTGTTGCAGCAAATTCCAGGTTTTCTTGCTGCATTGTCAGGTGAACCCCTGTAAGTACTTGCTTACTTTCATCAGCACTGGTGGCAAATAAAGAACCCCGCAACCCTTCCATTAAGGCTTCTACTGGCAGTTGAACTGCTACTCCATCCTTAACTTCTGGGAGTGAAGGAAATTCATCAGCACTCATTCCTCGCATTTGATAGCGTCCTGAAGCAGAAGTTAAGATCATCTTGATACTATCTCCTTCAGCCTCGGTATCCACTACTGTACTATCGCTGGTGAGGGTAATTTCTCCTTCTGGTAGACGGGATACAATATCGTTGAGTAGTTTGGCAGGAATCGTAATGTTTCCACCTGTTTCCACAGCGGCGCTAAAGCTAGTCTGAATACCCAAACTTAGATCAAAAGCAATCAGTTGTACCTTGTCAAGTTCTGGATCTGCTACTAATAAAACATTGCCGAGTACAGGATGGGTAGGACGAGAGGGAATCGCTCGACTAACTAGGGAGAGGTTGGTATTCAGATCACTTTGGGTACAAACCAGTTTCATAAAAGTTTCTCTATTTAGCTTGTCAGCTGCTTGGGGAATCACAAAAGACTTTACCGAATAAAAGTGTTAAATAAAACACTTATGGCTGTGGAAATTGTGGAAAAAGTTATGCAAACTCCTGAAAAACAAATGTTTGACAGATTTTAAGGTTGTGGAAAAGATGATAGATTCCAGTCACCTGTTGCCTGTTGCCTTGCTAATCACTGAGTCCTACTCGTAGTATTAATGCGATCGCTTAGCTGACGAAGTTTCTGAGCCAGAGCTGGATCAGTTTTCCGTAACTGGGCAATTTTATCGCAACTGTACATCACTGTGGTGTGGTCTTTACCTCCAAATTCTTCACCAATTCGGGGTAAGCTTAAATCAGTATGCTGCCGCATCAAGTACATACTAATTTGTCTAGATAAACTAATTTCTCGCCGTCGAGAACTACCTTTCAAGTCTTCGACTGAGACATTGAACACCTCTGACACGGATGCCAAAATCACCTCAGGCAAAGCCTTGGTTGGTTTGGCTGGTGGGTTCAAAATCGGAGCAATGTTCTCGACTTTCATCGACAAACCAGAAATTGAGATATGAGCCACTGCTCGAATTAAAGCTCCCTCTAGTTCCCGAATGTTAGAAGTATAGTTCCGAGCAATGTATTCAATTACATCTCGCGGCAGACGGATATTTTTGTCTTCTGCCTTTCTTTGCAAAATTGCCATCCGCGTTTCTAAATCCGGTGGCTGTATATCGGCAATCAAACCCATAGAAAAGCGGGAACAAAGACGTTCTTGCAAACGAGCCATCTGATTAGGAGGGCGATCCGATGCCAAGACAACTTGCTTTCCTGCTTCGTGCAAAGTATTGAAAGTGTGGAAAAACTCTTCTTGGGTATATTCCTTACCTTCGATAAACTGAATGTCATCCACTAAAATCACATCCGCAGCTCGGTAATGCTCACGGAAACTCTGCATACTATCTTCACGAATTGCCGCAATCAGATCGTTGGTAAACTGTTCAGTAGAAACGTAAAAGATTTGGGAATCAGGACAAATATCCAGGCGATAATGACCAATTGCCTGCATTAAGTGAGTTTTGCCTAAACCAACACCGCCACAAAGAAACAGAGGGTTAAATTCCCTTCCTGGAGATTCTGCTACTGCTAGAGAAGCAGCATGAGCCATGCGGTTATTAGAACCAACAACGAAACTAGAGAAAACATATTTAGGATTTAGCTCTGTTGGTCCAGGCTGATGATTAGCTGTACTATCTGAAATATTAGAGGCTACGGGGAGCGACCAAGAAATATCCAAATCACTATTAGACTCGTCATCATCCCCGGTGGTAGCCGTAAGTTGGATGTCTACTGCTTGACCCAAAATTTCCTCGACGACTTCGGTTATGGTAGTAATGTAGTACTTTTGCAACCAATTTCTGGCAAAAGGATTAGGGGTACGAATCACCAAACAGTTATTTTCTAGCTCTTGAGCACTAGTACTCTTAATCCAGGTTTCAAAAGTAGGTCTACTTAGTTGTAGCTGTAGACGCTCTAGTACCCGGTCCCAAAGTTGTTTGAGGGAAGTTTCCACAAGCTTTTCTTTACCGTAATCTTGACCTTGGTTGCGATTGTTAGCTTTAATTTAACTCCATCATGACTGAATCACTACAAATTGCTCAATTAGGTAACCCAATCCTGCGGCAGCAAGCCCAATCAGTAGATAACTTATCAGATCAAAAACTTCAACATTTGATTGACAAACTCATCACTACTGTGGTAGCAAAAAGCGGTGTTGGTATTGCCGCACCTCAAGTATCTCAATCCTATCGCTTGTTTATCGTAGCGTCTCGTCCCAATCTTCGGTACCCCCACGCGCCAGTGATGGAAGCGACTGCTATGCTTAATCCCAGAATCATTGCTCACTCTACTAAGATGGTGAAAGATTGGGAAGGTTGTTTAAGTATTCCAGGTATTAGAGGCTTAGTTCCCAGATATCAGTCAGTAGAGGTGGAGTATACTGGTCGGGATGGACAGCTACAACAACAAGAATTGACAGATTTTGTTGCCCGGATCTTTCAACATGAATATGATCATCTCGATGGCATCGTATTTTTAGACCGGGTAGAGAGTACCCAAGAGATTATTACTGAACAAGAGTATCTCAAGAGAATTGGCTGAGCTAAACTTTACTCCCCATAGCAGACAAGGGTATCAAATCAATAAAAAAGCAGCTGATGAAACAAATTACAGTAGGTTTAGTGGTAGCTAGCTTGTTGATCAGTATAAGTGCCTGCCAAACGACACCCCAATCAACCACAGAATCAACTCAAAGCACTCAAACTGTATTACCAGGTAAAGGAGTTACTGCCCGTTCTGCCCATAGTAACTGGATAGAAGAGCATTTCCAAACTGAGATTGTCAATATCGGTTTAGAAAAACTCGGTTATAAAGTAGCCAAACCCCAAGAAACTGACTACCCAGCAATTTATTTAGCTGTAGCTAATGGTGAATTAGATTACACCACTATTAACTATGACAAAAACCATATAACTATCTTAGAAAATAGTGGCGGTGTGGAAAAGCTAGAGCAAATTGGAGTCCTCACTCCCGACGTTAGACAAGGGTATCAAATCAATAAAAAAGCAGCTGATGAATATAATATTACTAACATAGAACAACTCAAAGACCCCAAAATTGCTAAATTATTTGACTCAGATGGTGATGGTAAAGCTAATTTAGTCGGTTGTAATCCCGGTTGGGGTTGTGAATTGATCATCGAACATCATCTCAAAGCTTACGGACTGCAAGATACTGTTGAGCACGATAAAGGCCAATATATAGCTCTACTTGCAGATTCGATTACTCGCTACGAACAAGGAGAAAACATTCTCTACTATGCCTACAATCCTCACTGGGTTGCTACAGTCTTAAAAGTGGATGAAGATGTAACTTGGTTAGAAGTTCCCTTTACCTCTTTACTAGAGGAACAGAAAAAAATAACAGAAAAAGATACATCCGTAGATGGTAAAAATCTTGGATTTCCTTTAGATAAGCAGCGAATTGTCGCTAACAAGAAATTTTTGGCTGCTAATCCAGCAGCCAAGCGTTGGTTTGAATTAGTGACAATTCCTGCTGAGGACATGAACGCAGAAAGCCTGCGCATCAAAGATGGTGAAAATACTTCAAAAGATATCCGTCTTCATGCCGAAGAGTGGGTTGAGAAAAATAAAGAATTGTTTGATGGTTGGGTAGAAGAAGCAAGAGTTGCTGGGAAAGCAGCTCTTGTGGACAGTGAGCAGTGAAAAAAAGGTGTTAGGTGTTAGGTTTTAGGTTTTAAGTATAATGAGAAGCCCTGATGAAACAACTTACAGTAGGTTTAGTGGTAGCTAGCTTGTTGATCAGTATAAGTGCCTGCCAAACGACACCCCAATCAACCACAGAATCAACTCAAAGCACTCAAACCGTATTACCAGGTAAAGGAGTTACTGCCCGTTCTGCCCATAGTAACTGGATAGAAGAGCATTTCCAAACTGAGATTGTCAATATCGGTTTAGAAAAACTGGGCTATAAAATAGCTAAACCGCAAGAACTTGGCTACCCAGCGATTTATTTAGCTATAGCCAATGGTGATCTAGATTACAGCACTATTAACTATGAAAGGTCTCATAAAGGCTTCTTTGAAAATAGTGGCGGTGAAGCCAAGCTAGAGCAAGTTGGAGTCCTAAATCCCAAGGGAATGAGCGGATATCAAATCGATAAAAAAACGGCTGATGAATATCAGATTACCAACGTAGAACAACTCAAAGACCCCAAAATTGCCCAACTATTTGACTCAGATGGTGATGGGAAAGCTAATTTAGTCGGTTGTAATCCCGGTTGGGGTTGTGAGTTTACTATAGAACATCACATTGAGGTTTACGGGCTGCAAGAGACTGTTGAACATGATAAAGGGCAATACATCGCTTTACTTGCAGATACGATTACTCGCTACCAACAAGGAGAAAGCGTTCTTTACTATGCCTATAATCCCCACTGGATCTCTACAGTCTTAAAAGTGGATGAAGATGTAATCTGGTTAGAAGTTCCATTTACCTCTTTACCACAAGACCAGGAAAAAGCAACAGCAAAAGATACATCCATAGAGGGAAAAAATCTCGGATTCGCTCGACAGAGACAGCGCATTGTCGCTAACAAGCAATTTTTGGCTGCTAATCCGTCTGCTAAGCGTTGGTTTGAGCTAGTGACAATTCCTACAGAGGATATGAACACAGAAAGCCTACGTATTAAAGAAGGTGAAAATACATCAAAAGATATCCGTCGTCATGCCGAAGAGTGGATTGAGAAAAATCAAGAGTTGTTTGATGGTTGGGTAGAAGAAGCAAGAGTTGCTGGCAAAGCAGCTCTTGTGGACACTAAACCACCTGATAAATAAAACTCAAAGTTGCCCAAGCATTCACATCTAAAGCATAATTGTCAGCAATGCTGCCGATTATCTCCGGTTCAACTGCACTAGCATAATGTAAATCTACCAGCAGAGCCTGCACTACTGGTAGAGGATCAAATAAATCACCAATTCGCTCCCCTTCTCCTTTGGGACGCCTTGCAGCTTGTAGTACCTCAATTGCTTTGGGAAAAGGTGCTACACTACAAATCAGTTGGATTTCTGCAATCCCCGCTGGACCTGGGATAATCCAATCAAAAGCAGCAGCATCTTGGGGTATGGTTAGGGTTTCTCCTGGTGCAACCATTCCTTCTTTAAGATTTGGTTTGTTGTTCGGCTGGCTTGCTGCCTCAAGGGATTGAATTTGGTAAAGAGCGATCGCACTACTACTGGCATCTAAACCCAACATCATAAAATAGACTGGGCGATCGCTGTAGTTTTCTAACCGATATTGGATGCGACTTCCACTCTCTAAAGTTAGGACGGTGCTATCCTTCATACCAAGCTTCAAGTCACTATTAGCTCTTTGAGCTGCTGATGCTCGCAAGGTTTCTCGTTGCATCACCAGCCTTTTCTCCGGAGAAACTACCTCTAGGGAGGCTCGAACACCTAAACGGGAAGAGCCTTCATTAGCCGTCAAACGTAGTAACTTTGCTGCCAGTAATGTTTCTAATTTTTGAGTGAGTCGATTAACGGCAGATCTGACTGCTTCCCCAGTTTCCCCAGTTGTATTGCGAATCAAGTCACCAGCAGGATAGAACAGTCCGTAGCTTTCTGTATTAACTGAGGGATCAGTTGCCGATACAGTTGCAGTTTGGGCAGCAAGTATTTCCCCAAACAGATAATCAGCAGGTTGTTCACCTGCTGCTACCACTGAGGAAACAGAAGGGATACCGGCAAAAGCACTAGTGGCATCTACCCGCTCAATTCTTTGTAGGTTAGCATCTAAAGCAATAGTAAGACCGAGGTTGTGAGGTAATACCCGGATAGCTTCTTGAACCAGTTGTCCAACCTGTAATTGGTAACTACCAACATTATTACCAAGCAATCGTGCCTTCGCTTTTAAACCATCCTTGGAGCGTATTTGCAGTTGTATGGAAGATGAAGAAGACACAGAAGCCTCCTGCTCTTTTGTTTCTGCTCCTTCCTCAACACTCCTGGCATCATCAATTCTTAGTAGAGAACTATTACCGTAATACTCCATAACCATTGCTGGTAAACCCGCCAACCACAGCTGTACTGTTTTGCCGTTATCTTCTACTGCGGTGACAACGCCATCTGCTCCAATACTAGGGTTAGGAGGTAAGTAGTAGGCAAGAAATGACCTCTGTTGTCCCTTTTTGCCAATTAATTTTGGCTGTTGACTACCAGCAAGTTGCTTCACCGTGCCAGCAGCAAGACTCAAGTTTGTCTGAATGGTAGTAGCTGGTGTAGCTTGCCATAGATGTTGAGTCAAAGCATAGGTAAATAAGCCCGCACTGAAGCCTTTCCAGGGAGCCTCTGTTGCCATTTGACCTGGACTAGCAGCAGCGAGAACCACCACTGGCAGCTGTCTGAGCATTTTGGCTTTAGGCCATTGCTCTGGGGATGATTTGAGGCGAACCCGCATTTGCTGTTGAAAAGCTAGTTCTCCTGGACTAGGTTCTTCTGCTGGAGGATTAGGATAAGACCTTACCCTAAGGTTGCCTTGAATTGGGCTATCAGCAATAGTATGACTAGTATCAAGTACTGTGGTGATGTGATCTGTAGCTAGCGATCGCAATAACAATACCAGAGTTTCTTCGAGCAAATAGTTAGCGACTTGCTTACTTTTGGTTGGTAAGACACCATCTGCCGGCACCCAGCTATTTTGCATGTGTGGGGGGTTATTTTGTTCGGACTCATCAATGCTCTTGAGACAACTTCCATAGCCACTGAAGTGGAAAACTACAACATCACCGGCTTTAGCTTGTTTAGTCAAATGCTCAATAAAAGCTGTTTCAATATTCTCCCGACTGCCTTGGTTATCTGTCAGCGTTAGGATATCGCTAGGATTGAAGCCAAACCGATGAATCAACAGTTCTTTTTGCAGTTCCACATCGGTGAGGCAACCAGCTAAGCCTTTGTTACCAGAATATTTGTTGATACCCACCAGTAATGCCAACTTCCGCCCACCAGGTTGAGCCAGCACCTGGAAATAGCGGTCTAACAGAGGCACTGCTAAACTATGATCACCCAAAAGTGATAGTACCGTCTCACTGACACCCAGTGCTGCCAGTCCCAAACCAGCTTTTTGCAGAAAATTCCGCCGATTAAGTCCCATATTTGCTTGTACTTTCTCAGCTTCCAGGTATCAGCCTACCAGGAATAATTCAACTGTCAACAGCCCCACCGACTGATAGGATAGGGCTTGTAACTAGAAACAGTGTGGATGCCCATTCTTTCCAAGGATGGGAGGTATAGCAACCATTGGTGTCAACTTAAGTAAAATCTATGTCCCGCAAGGAACTTTCCTTCTAATAGCTCAAGTCATCGAAAGATGACTCAATCTGCTCAAAAATCTAGGACTTATGCACCGTAAGGGAATTATGTCATCCTGAGCGATAGCGAAGGATCTCCAAACGGCTCAGATGCTTCACGAGCACCTATCTCTAGCTTAAGTTGACACTAATGGTTGATGTCTTCTGCCTTCTTGCACTAGCAACAGAATACAAGTCAGTCGAGAATACTGGGTTGTGGTAAGCTGCAAAATTATAGCTATGATTCTAACCTACTTTTTTTGTAACTGGTGGTAATCTCGTGGTGTATCAATGTCAATTATACCTAGGGGAAAGGGAATACTGAATACTTCTTTGTCGTATTTATTAATTAATTTTTTTGCTCCCACAGTTTCATCTAAGGTGGTGAGTTCCGAGAAAAAGCTTTGACTAAACAAAACAGGTACACCTAAGGTATCTGCATATTGGCAAGCAATGATGGGTTTTCCTGTGGAATAGTATGCCGCAACTAAATTATTGATAATTTTAGTAGAAAGGAACGGTTGATCACAAACAGTAATAACTGCTGCCTCTATAGTTTCAGCACAATTTGACAAAGAGAGAATTCCACTACGGATTGAGGAACCCATTCCCAAATACCAATCTTGATTTTCAACTATTTTTATAGAATACTGGTTAACTTCAGAATGTATTTGTTGTGCATTTGCTCCCAAAACTACCACTATGGGTTGACAAACAGAAGCTATTGCAGTCTCAATTGTATGACCAAGTAAGCTGCATCCCTGATAGGATAAAAGTTGTTTAGGAGAACCCATGCGAGTTGATGCACCTGCTGCCAAGATAATAATGGCAATATCTCCTCCCACTGGTAGATTGCTAGTTCTCATGACTCATGACTCTTGAGAAAAAGGCAGGAGGCAGGAGGCAGGAGGCAGGAGGCGAGGGAGGAGGAAGGAGGTAGAAGGAAGGAAGGAAATATTGTTTCTCAAGAGTCAATTGGGGGTGCGAAGCGCTCCTGGGGAGCTTTCAAGAAACACGAGGCAGGAGGCAGGAGGCAGAAGGCAGGAGGCGAGGGAGGAGGTAGGAGGAAAGATGGCTCCAAGGTAGGAGGGTAGGAGGTAGTGTTTCTTGCATTCGTCGCGGGTGGCAGTTGCCGCCAGTGGGGTTGCTCTTCAGAAACTAAAATCCTATATTTGGGGCTAAATCCCTTGATATGACTAGTTTCTAACTTTTTTTCGGCGATTCCATCAATGAATTCTTCATTCTTCATTCTTAATTCTTCATTCTTAATTCTTCATTCTTCATTCTTAATTCGCCGTCAGGCACTCATTACTTAAAATAACTTCAATATCTTTCATTAATTGGTTCAATGCGGTTTTTTAAAAAGCCGCTACTACGGTTTGTTAATACAGCTTGAATTTCAGCAATGATCGATAAAGCTATAGTTTCAGGTGTATCTGCACCAAGATCAAGACCAACGGGAGCGTGTAATTGTTGTAACTGTTTTTGGCTACACTTTACTCCCTCTGTATCTAAATCTCGTAGTAACCTTTCCGTGCGTTGCTTAGACCCTAAACAACCCAAATATTTGATATTATAAGGGATTAATACTTTCAAAATTTCTAAATCGTCCAGGTAATTATGAGTCATCACTACAGCAATGGTGTAATCATCAACACATATTTGCTTATGTAAAATTTCTCTACGGGTGAGAATTACTTCATCAACCATAGTAAAGCGCTCTTTAGTTACCTCACTAGCTCGACAATCAAAAATCGTCACCCACCAACCTAAAGCTTTGGCAAACTCTACTACTGGTAGAGCATCACTACCGGCACCAAAAATTATCAGATGTGGAGGTGGTTTAATCAATTCGATAAAAACATCAACTTTACCTAATGCTAGTTGGTATTGAACCAAACTTGAATGTTGATTATCTAGAGCAGTTTTAGCATCTTTGAATAGAGCTGCAGTCAAAGAAGGTTTTTGTATATCAGTATTGACGCTAATATGAGAATTGAGTATTAAACGTGCCCCAACATGAACCTTAAGTTTACCTTCCACAGCAATAACAGTAGCAATAATACCTGGTTGCTGATTTTTAAAACATTGATTAATAAAAGCCAAGGGATTAAGTGGAGCATCTTGTTCTAGGCGCTCAATTAGGATTTCTACTACTCCATTACAGCCAAGACCAAATCCCCAAACTAGATCCTCATCTACATTAGTGTCATAAGTGACAACTATTGGTTGTCCATCTGGCATTGAGACACGAGTATGTTCAAATATATCATTTTCCAAGCAACCACCGCTGATAGTTCCTATCATTTTACCTGTTGATGTCATCAGCATCCTGGCACCGGGTCGTCGATAAGTAGAGCCTTGAACATTCACAACAGTAGCGATAAATACTGGTTCAGTATGATGCTGACTTGCGGCAAATGCTGCCAGGATAGCATTTAGCTCTTTTGTCATTTGTGATTCGCTTTTTTATGTCTACCTAGTTCTTAATTTTACGAGAAAAATTTGATTGCTGATGATAATATAATATTCTATTCATTGGATATCTCCAGAAAAAATATGAATTTTATTTGATACAATTTTATACAATTATAAACCTTAGTCAAAATTATAATTGTATTTTACCTTACTCCTCCCTCCCTGCTACCTGAGTTGTTAGAGGCTTATTACTTATTCATTATCCCTATATTCAACCAAAAAAAAATAATTGAGATATAAGATGAATCATCCCTACAAAAAAAACGTTGTCATTATTGGAGGAGGTCCGGCGGGATTAGGGGCGGCTTTAATGTTAGCCAAAAGAGGTTGGACGGAGATTACTGTTCTGGAAAAAAGACCATCGGCAGATTATTACGAGCCAGATAAATCCTTTAGTTATCAAATTGATGGTCGAGGACAGAAATTAACCGATCTATTAGAAATCACTCCCAAACTAGCCGATTTGAGTGTCCCGAATACTGACTTTTACTTTACTATCATTGAAAAAGACAGGGCACGCAAAACCATTAAGCTACCCATTGCTGATTCTAAGCGTAAAACTGCCTATTGGTTGCCAAGAGCAGCTTTTGTAGATCTATTTTATCAAGAAATTACTCAACATTGGCAAGATTCGATTCAGGTCTTATTTCAAACTGAATGTGTAGAGATTAAACAAAATCAAGATAATTTAGAAATTATTACCCAGTCTAGGGAGAAGCAACAATTGACCTTGACTCCTACTCTGGTAGTAGGTTGTGATGGCTTAAACTCTATTGTCCGTCAAACTCTTCATCAATGGCAACAAGGAAAATCAGATTCCTTTGTCATGCAACAATTCCCATCTCCTAGTACTGGTTTAAGATACAAAGTTCTCACTTTCCCTCCCCAATTTCCCCTATCAGAGACAGAAGGAGATTTAGCACAATCTACAATGGCTTACGGCATTAGGTCTACTTTTAAAGGGCGTCAAAAAGCAATTTCTCTGGGGTTATTACCCTTGCAAAATCCTGATCAACCCAGAACCGCAAATATTATTACCTACCCAGATCATGAAATTTGGCAATTAGAAACCACAGCAGAAGTTGAACAATTTCTGAAACAAGCCTTTCCTCAGCTTCCCTTGGAAAAGATTCTGTCTCCTGAAGAAATAGCTAGATTTACATCCAGTGATGGTGGTAAATTTCCGATTCCTCAATATTGTTCAAGCTTGCATCAAATCTGGGGACAACCTCAAGATAATCAAGGGACAGGGGTAATTTTATTGGGAGATGCGGCTCATTGTTTTCCTCCTGATATTGGACAGGGAGTTAATTCAGCTTTAGAAGATGTCTATCTTTTGCATGAAACTTTGACAGAAAATCAAGATAATCTCTCTGAATCACTCCCTCGGTATCAAAGCTTACGACAACCTGATATTAAAGCCTTAATCCGCTTAGTACAAGTTAGCTATCCTTGGCAATATAATCAAGACCCTTTACAGAAAAAGTTATGGAGTATTAATTTCTTTCTACGCTTACTTTTGAGTCGTGGGTTCCCTTTCCTGTTTAATCCCCATTCCTTCTTACTGATTCAAAATCATGAACTATCTTACTCAGAAATCCTTGGTAAAAGTAACAGCACTACTAAGGCTTTAGGTATTGTTGGAGGATTGGCAATATTGACTTTCGCTATCTTGTTTGGTTACTTTCGCTACTACTCAGGATGATAAAATTCCGTTCTGTTGCTTTTGGACTCCCAAAAAGAATAGAGTTGTCTAGTGGATAACAGCAATTTTTAACTCCAGTATTACTGCTACTACTAAGGAATAATTTCCGTCACTACCCTCTCACCCACACCACTACTAACCACAATACTTTTATCCTCAAGTCTCCCTACTGCTGTCTCACCTTTGGTACTAAATACCGGATCAGTTTGTTGATAGATCACATTACCAGATGCTTGAAGATTTTGAGTTGGAATTTCCCACTTCAGCCTATTGGCATAGAGTTTAGCTTGATTGCGGCTGCCGATGCTTTGGACTCCGCCTGTTAAATTAGCAACTTCTCGCTCCAAATCTACTTGACCTTGGTTACCTGTAAGTGTAACTTTTTCTTGCTGATGGAGAATTCTGATCGGTTGCTCAGAGACTACTGTTTCCTTATTTAAGTCCCAAACAGTTGAATTACTCGACATCAACAGTGGTGGATCTACCGAAGTCAGTTGAACATTCTGTTTCAACTTGGTAATCTTAGTTTTCAAGTTTACCTCAGACTGATCTGCCTCGACTCGTTCAGTTACCTGTTTGTCTTTGTACCGTTCCATCTGAAGGCGCTTGTTTCCAGTCAGCTTCTGCTCTTTGATGTGCCAAACCAAACGTTCTGTTTTCAGATGCAAGTTGGGCTTTTTGGAAATCGCCGTGACTTGAGTGAGTAATTCTAGCTGTTGTTTGCGACTAAGGTATCGTCCTTCCTTTGCTGACACTTGAATGTGTTCAGCAGGATTTTTCTTCAAGTTTTGGGGAACAAGGTTATCTTTAAGGTTGCTGCGAACAAGATTACCTTTGAGGTTATTGCGGACAATTAATAAATCTTCCTGAGGACGCCATTCTAACTCATCACCCTTAAAATTAGCACCGTTGCGGAGATCCGTGGCAGAAATTTCTCCTTTGAGGAAGATTTTCTCTCCATCCTCTCGAACTTCTCCACTTTTCGCTGACACCTTGAGGATCTTTTCCCCATCTTGAAACAAATCACCATTCGGCTGTTCAAGGCGAGCTAGTTTTTTGTCTTTAGTGTAGATTGCTCGCTTTGCTTTAACTTGCCATACAGGACGTCCCTTTTGATCGGCATGATCAAGAGTTATATTATTAAAAATTAGGCTTCCTTCAATTTCTGTTGCAGAAGTATCTTGTTGAATTTTTCTGGACGTGTAGGTTTTGTTATTACAGGCAAATAATAGCCCAATGGAAAAAAAGGCAAATGTAAACGCTACAAATCGTTTAACCTTTGCCATTTTTTTTAATTTCTGTCCCAAGGGGACGGTAAAATTACTCTTCCTGCTCATTAAGAAGACCAATGCCAGACAATGGACGGTAGGAATATTGGGTGCGAGGCATCTTTTGAACCTGTTCTTTGATGCTATCGAGGTCGATGTAGCGATCAGCTACATTAATCAGACTATCACTAGTCATCGAACGCAAGCTAACTACCTCAACCCGAGCACCCCGATAACTTATAGCATCTACTGCATAGGCAAGATCCCCATCGCCACTAACAAGAACAGCGGTGTCGTAGGAACCCACTAAAGCCATCATGTCTACAGCAATTTCTACGTCCAAATTCGCTTTTTTAGAGCCATCTGGCAACTGAACTAAATCTTTGGCGATTACCCGGTAGCCGTTGCGACGCATCCACAATAAAAAACCTTGTTGCTTCTCGTTAGTTCGATCAACCCCAGTATAAAAGAAAGATCGTAGTAACCTTGAACCACCAGTCAAACGAGACAATAACTTGGTATAGTCAATTTCAATTCCTAATTGCAGAGCAGCATAAAATAAATTTGAACCATCAATGAAAATAGCAACGCGACCTCGATTTTCTAAAACTTGCTCAGGTGTAAAAACTGGATCTGTATTAAAGTTATTCAACATGGTAATTGTTATACCTCATTTGTTATGTAATTTTTTTTCTCAAAAAAAATGATGCCTCCTTCCCTCATCACCAAAAATTTTCTAGCCATCATTAAATCTTATAGCTAAGACGCCAAACAATATTATTCTTGTTCCAGTGGCACAAAAACTGGTTTTGGTTTATTCAATTTTTGATTAGGGGGTAAGATTCCCCAAATTGAGTGAGTATCATAAGTTGCAGCTTTGATCATTGTTTGGTTATTGAAGTCTATGGTAAAACCTAACTGGTGGTAGATATCAGTGCTGATATTAGGAATAACTGATGATAGCAAGTAGGCAGCAAGCCTAACGGATTCTAAAATGCTATACAAAACTTCTTCGACTAACTGCTGTTTACCCTCCTTGTATAGGCTCCAAGGAGCCTGCTCATCAATAAATTTGTTACTAGCTCGCACCAAAGTTAATATCTCTCGGCAAGCTTCACTAAAAGCCAAAGACTGGTAAGCTCTAGCAACTCTCTCTCCTAATTCTAGGCTGATAGATTTTAGGGGATGATCCACAGAAATATCTGAGGCATTGATCTCTGGTACACGAGCTTGACAGTATTTGTTGGTCATTCCCAGAGTACGATTGAGCAAATTGCCCAAGCTTTTGGCTAAATCGGCATTGACAGTATCAATAAAACGAGTTTTATTAAAGTCCCCATCTCGCCCAAATTCAATCTCTTTGAGAAAGTAGTAACGAACCGCATCAGCACCATAGCAATTAACTAGTTCTACTGGATCGAGAGTATTGCCTAGAGTTTTTCCCATTTTCTGACCATCCTTGGTAAGAAAACCATGCCCGAAGACACAATATGGTATTGGTAGATACGCTGACATTAACATTGCTGGCCAGTAAACTGCATGAAAACGCAGAATATCTTTACCAATTAGATGCAAATTGATTGGCCACCATTTTTTTAAGGCATTTTCTAGGGTGGGTTCGCTATCTGGCTCAAGGAGTGCAGTAACGTAGCCTAGTAAAGCATCAAACCAGACATAGATGGTGTGTTTAGGATCTCCCGGCACAGGAAAACCCCAATCCAAATTAACTCGTGAAATTGAAAAATCCTGGAGTCCTTGTTTGACAAAGCTTAAAACTTCATTGCGACGGCTTTCTGGTTGGATAAAATCTGGTTGCTGTTGGTAAAGTTTTTCTAACTGGTTTTGATACTTGGAAAGTCGGAAAAAGTAATTTTGTTCATCCCGCCATTCAGCTTCTACATTCGGGTGAATTGGGCAGTATTTTTCTTCTAATAGTTCCCTTTGTTCTTTGAATTCTTCACAGGAGACGCAGTACCACCCTTTTTGTTGTCCTAAGTAAATATCACCTCGTTCCCAAACTCGACCAAAAAATTCTTTGACAATCGCTTCATGACGGGGTGAGGTAGTACGGCTGAAGCGATCATACTGAATATTTAACTTTTGCCAGAGGGTATCAAACCCATCAACTACCTTGTCACAATGCTCTTGAGGCTGTAGTCCTTTACTTTGGGCGGTGCGCTGAATTTTTTGTCCATGCTCATCCGTACCAGTAATTAACAACACGGATTTGCCTCTTAGTCTTGCAAATCGAGCTCTTGCATCCGCTGCTATCGTTGTATAGGCACTCCCAATATGGGGTAAGCCATTGACGTAATAGAGCGGTGTTGTAACGGCAAATGTGTTTCTATTTTTATCGGTATGACTCATCTGAGTGAAAAAAACGCCCTCCTTCTAAGTTACTTGTAATTTTTAGAGTATGGCTATGAGTATTAATTGCAATTGCTGCTATATTTAATTACCTTCAGGTAACCCCTTGGCCAATAATAAGCTTAAGTATTTATACTTTAAAGCATCTGTCAACATGTAATATTAACCTGTTTTGGTGACATCCTCCTGCTACTCATCCTAACGGGTAGAGCCTGAGCTGTCTTTGCTTCCAGTCTGGGTTTCCTGCTTTGAATTTTGTAGATCTACTCTTGCAGTACACAAATCTTGGCTTGCACTTTACAGCAAAAATCACAAACCTCTGAAGAAACAAGGCAGGAGGCAGGGGGCTCCGAGGCAGGAGGGAAGAGGATTTGGCTTGTTTCTTCCTTTCATAACGGGTGGCGCGCCGCCTGTCGTGCGATTTCCACAACCTAGTGCAGCGCGGCAGAAGTAACTGACCAGTTTGAGATGGATAGAATCCTTACTCTATAAGCATTCTTAATTCTTAATTCTTAATTCCGCGCAGCGGTACTAGGACTTACGCACTCAGCTGTCATGCTAAGGTGATAGTGAAGCATCTCAGACGTCTGGGAGATCCTTCGCTACCGTTTAGGATGACCTAATTTCGTTACGGTGCGTAAGTCCTACAATCATGAAAAATTGTTTTTAATAACCTTCCTAAAGTAAACCCAACCAGGTTAATAAACCTTGACCTGTGAGCAATTCCAGTAGCAACAGGCCTACAAAGGCAATCATGGCAAATCGTCCGTTGATTTGCTCAGCGTAGGGTGTCCAACCAAAAGCTGGTTCTGGTTGGTTATCAGATTCCGGGAAAGATTGTTCAGATTTTTCAGGAGTAGGGGTTTCAGAACTCATGGTTGTAATTAAAGAACTGCAAAAAATAAATTATCAAATTTTTAGATTTGACTTGCTTGTCTTATTCCCCCAGCTCCCTCTGCTCCCCCAGCGATGGGATGTTTTTTTATTTGGAAGTCCCTTAAACTTCCTCCTCAACTGTTGGAGACTTTATATTTTGTACCGATTCAATCAGTGATCGCACTTGAGATGCTCCCATTGATGACTCAAATCCCAGGGGGAATTTGCCCCGCACAAGCATACGTAATCCCAACGGACCCAAACTAATCAATCCCTTGATATCTCGAAAGGAGTTGCCTACTACCTCCAAACCAAACTTACGCTCATCAATCCAGCCTCCTTGTTTAACTAAATTAATGAGTACCTTGCGATGGCGGATCTGTCGGCTATCTTGGTCGTCCTTGCGGTCAAGAATTTCCTGTTTTATTTTACCTATTTGATCCATAGGATCAACATCCATCGGGCAAACTGCATTGCACATATAACAGCGAGTACAACCCCAGACCCCTTGAGTACCTCGATTGTATTCGCCCAAACGACTCTCCTTTTGAGCATCACGAGAGTCTGCTACCATCCGTTGTGCCTTAGCTAAAGCATGAGGACCAACAAAATCTGGGTTGACCTCCCGAGCATTGCACTCGGAATAACATGCACCGCAGAGAATACAGTTACCCATTTGATCCAAACGCGATCGCTCTTCAGGAGTCTGCAAAAACTCTCGTTCAGGAACCATCCTGGCGCTAGTGCTAATATAGGGGTCAACATTTTCCAAGTTGTCCCAAAAGCTACGCATATCTACAACTAAATCCTTAATTACCGGCATATTACCTAGTGGTGCAATAGTAATTTCTGGAATTTTCACTGAAGCGTCCTGATGCAGCCTTTGTAATTCATTACCAACATTTTCCTTACAAGCCAAAGCTGAGCGACCATTAATGCGCATACCACAACTGCCACAAATTGTATTGCGACAATTTTTGCGAAAAGCAAGGCTCCCATCCTGCTCCCATTTAATCCGATTTAGGCACTCCAGAATCGTATTTCCCTCTTCCACCTCCAGGGTATAAGTCTGGACAACGGGAGAGGTACTTCTAGTCTGTCGAATAATTGTAAAACAAACTTGCATGGTCACTAATCTGCTACAAATTTTATTTTATAAGATTGATGAAAAATTGCCTTCCTATGAGCTACCACCAATACAACTCATTCTCACCAGAAAAGGTGGTCGATAAGCTCGCTTATTTCAATAGTAGGATAAATAACCGCTAGGGAGCTGTCATTTTATACTAAAATACATCTATTTTGAACTCCGATTCAGAGAATTGAGCTGGAGCTAACTTTGTTGTGGCAGCTTAAGTGAGTGACCAAATAATCGGTTATTGTGGAAATACGTGAAGATTTTGATAAGTGATCTAAAAATTGTTGTCAACTTAGATGGATTTAACGATATATTTTTTATAGAGCCAAAACTTGGCATCAAATAATCTTTACCATCCTGAAAGTTGAAGGATATCTTGTGAGCTCATGACAGAAACCCAAACCGCTACCCTAACAGGGAAAGCATTGCTTCAAAAAGTAAAAGAGTTGTCACACTTGCCTCGCCGGGAAACAGCTAAGCGCTGTGGCTATTACACCATAACTAAAAATGAGCAGACTCGCGTCAATTTAACCGATTTTTATGACGCAGTGCTAGCAGCTAAAGGTGTTCCCCTAGATCCAGAGGGTGCAAAAGATGGTCGTGGTCGCGAGCCGACCTATCGTGTGAGTGTCCATAAAAATGGTCAAATTGTTATTGGTGCAACCTACACTCATTCAATGGGATTAAAGCCTGGTGATGAGTTTGAAATTAAACTCGGCTACAAACATATCCATCTCAAACAGGTGGATTTTGAAGTAGGTGAGAACTTGGAAGAGAAAGAGCTTGCTGCTCAGGAAGCATAATTGCTTCTCTAGGGAGGATGGTTGCTTGTATTTAGCCATCCTTGAACCCCTAAATGATCTGTAGCTCCTCACAATTTGCCGCTCTCGCCAATGGCTATCTTTGATCAGTCAGCTCATGAGTGGTTGTTGTTACTGAAAACATCAACTGCTGTTGTGAAAGCTGTAGCTTTTTTCTTTGCTTGGGCAGCTTTGTGGCTGCCGCTGGCAATCCCCATTGCTATCTTACTGAAATGGCAACCTACTAAGCCTTTAGTAACAGAGCAAAAGTTGCCATTACTAGCAGCACTCTACCTGGTCGCCCCTCTGATCTTATGGGGGGCTTCTTGGGTAGATCAAGTATCTTTTTCTGATTATGGCTTGGAATGGAAATTAACTATTGTAGGCTCACTGTGCTTAGGATTAGGTATGGGAGTTTTGGGATTGACCATTGTCTTTTTTAGCCAATGGAAATTGGGCTGGGTTGAATGGCAAAGTGAAAATTGGCAGCTTTTAGGAAAAATATTACTACCGATACTTTTGTTGGGATTATGGATTGGTGTAACAGAGGAGTTGGTTTTTCGTGGGTTTTTACAAAATGAACTTCAACAAGACTACTCAATTTGGGGAGCGGCAATAATTGCTAGCGTCATCTTTGCACTATTGCACCTGATATGGGAACAAGAAAATACCTTACCTCAGTTACCAGGATTGTGGTTGATGGGTATGGTATTAGTACTAGCTCGTTGGGTAGATGGCGGTAGCTTGGGTTTAGCGTGGGGACTTCATGCTGGCTGGATTTGGGGTTTAACTTGCCTGGATGAGGCTAAATTAATTTCCTACACAGGTAAAGGTCCAATTTGGGTGACTGGTTTGGCTGGTAATCCCTTAGCAGGAATCGCTGGTTTAGTTTGTTTATTATTAACTAGTCTTTTGCTCTTACTACTCACACTTTAACCTAGGTGTTAGGTGTTAGGTGTTAGGTGTTAGGTAATGATAAAAGGGGTATTAGACTTTGGACAAAGATGATGGTAAGAAATTGTGGTCTTCCATGATCCCAAAAAGGTTAACATCTTTTTCCAGCAGACATGCATGACCAGACTGGGGTAACACGAACATCTTGGAATTTGGTATACAGTTAACTAGGCGTTCTGCTTCGGTTACTGAAGGTAATAATTGGTCAGCACCACTGGCAATAACCAAGACAGATTGGGTAATGCGTCTCAGTTGAGTTTCATCAACATCAAAATTACTCACCAGAGAAATTCGCCAATCAGTAGTTGTTGCAGGTACAGAACGCATGGCATCTAGAAGCTCAAGGCGCTCCCTATGAGTCATCCTCCCTAAGGCAGATAAGAACGGTAATAGAGCTAAGGCAGATGCTTGGTAAATACTTTCTGGTAACCAGCAGCTTAGTTGTCCTCCCCATCGCAGCCAAGGTCGATGATTAAAGGAAGTCGCTGGGTTGCTTAAAATAATCCTGTCGATCAGATAGGGGGCCTTCAAAGCCACCTTCACTGCTAAACAACCTCCAAATGACTCACCACAAAGATAAACGGAACGGGACAGTTGATCTTTTAGAACTCCTTCAATTAGGTTGATTACTATTGTTGTGAGTTCTTCCCAATTACTTAAATTATCTGGAGGAAGAGCCAAGGCGCGAATATCAAAAGCAGTTTGCAAATTTTGGGTTTGCGATCGCAACAGCTGACCTGTTCCATCCATCCCTGGTAAATAAACAAATAAGGGTAAATCTGGATTGACACCTCCTAGTGTGAGTAAACAAGGACGATTCTTAACTCCTAGCATTAAGTAAGTTCCTATTGAATCTTAGAGACTAATCATAGCTAAAATAATCAACGAATTGTCAAAATATAACGACCACGATCATCACTGTCAAAGGCATTAACAATTACTTGATAGATCCCAGTTTGAGACAAGGTAAGAGTAAGTTGGGAATTATTATTGGTTTGACTAATGTCATCATTTTCCCCAATCATCCGACCTTCTGGGTCAAGTACTGCCAAAAAAGTATCAAAATCAGGACTTGCCAAATCGATTGTCACTGATTGACCAGCACGACCTTCAAAACGATAGGCTTTAAATAAACTGCCATCAGTAGGCAAAACAGAATCCCCAGGACTAAGGATACCCTCTTGCTGCAAAATGAAGTTATTCTGGCTACTTGAATTGCCTATACTAGCAGCAGTTACCTCAGCACGCAAACGGTAAGAACCTATTTGTCCTGCCTTATAGGTATTTGCCATCAACAAGTAGATACCATCAGCTGGTAGGGTAGCAACAATTCGGGAGTTCGCAGTGCTGCCACTATCATTATCCTGAGCAATTTCTTTGCCATTGGCGTCGAGCAAAATTAAATAAGGGTTAATTTCCCGACTGCTCATGTCAATTTGAACCTGCTCACCCGCTCTACCTTCAAAAATATAGAGGTCAAAGAAGCTATTATCAAAGGGCAAAATATTGCTTCCCTGACTCAGTCTACCTGTGATCACTGAACCATTCAGTGTTACTGGTTGAGGTTGTAGTTTACCAGGGGATCGCTCTTGACGCACTGCTGTTAGAGGAGCACGTCCTGCTCGTACATCTGCGAGAAAAGGTAGTACTCTGTCAATAGCGATCGCAAAACCAATACCAATATTGCCACCACTGAGGCTGTCAGTAAAAATAGCACTATTGACGCCAATCAATTCTCCTTTACTATTCAACAACGGTCCCCCAGAATTACCAAAATTGATGGCAGCATCAGTTTGAACCAATCCTCTTTCTTGGTCAATGCGGCTAACAATGCCAACAGTGAAAGTTCCCTGAAAACGACCGAAGGGATTGCCAATGGCAAATGCTCTTTGACCAACTTGTACAGGATTCTGAGCGAAGTTAATAGTGGGGAGATTCCTTTGTCCAGGGATTTGCAAAACCGCTAAGTCAAGATCATTCCGATCAAAAGCCATCACCTCTGCTTTCAAGCGTCTACCATCTGCCAAAACCACCCTAACAGTCCGGAAACCTTTGACAACATGAGCATTAGTTAAGATCAAACCATCTGGACTGATAATGCTACCACTACCAGTAGAATCACCTGCTTCAATGGATACTACTGCTGGACTTGCTCGTTGATAAACCCGAATGTTGGTTTGTTCATCTACACCTTGAGCAAAGGCGCTGTTGGGTTTTAAAGATAAATTGAGTAAGTTAACCGGAGCGATCGCATCAATGGTAACAGCACAAATTGTCGCTACAATGACAATCATTCCCGATCTAGTGATATCTAAGTTCTGGCACTCATTGTTTGATTTGACACTCTGCATGGATGGAAGCAACACTTGTGGGAAACTGTAGGAGCGTTAGAATTTGGGCGACAATTTAAGTACATAGCCCTAAGTATAAGCTAAGACGCATTTAAACTACTTAGTCTTAATCTCTGTGTTCCTCTGTCTTCAAGCTGCCGAGTCAGTACTAATTCACTATTTAAATGAATAACAGCTTATCCATCCCAATACTCTAATCCTAACCATCCGAGCACAGCATCCCATATTTTTTGCTAGCATTATTAATAATGGGGGGAAAGTATGCCTATATATAGCTTGTTGAATAAAAGCAGGAACCTTGATAGATAAAAGGGTTTCAAGTCATTACTATCGAGAAATACTTCCTTTGGAAGTGAGGGTGTAGGGTGTAGGGTATCAATTGTGGAACTGGCATCTTGCCAGTTACAAGAAACTAGAATTGTTTCTTGCATTCAATTGGGGGCGCGCCGCCCCTTGGGCGCTCTCGAGAAACTAAAATCCTATATTTGGGGCTGAATCCCTTGATATGAATAGTTTATGACTTCTTTTTCGGCGATTCCATCAATGAATTCTTCATTCTTAATTCTTCATTCTTAATTCTTCATTCGCCGTTAGGCGCTCATTACTTATGGTCACTTCTCCTCTCTCTTCGACAACAAAAAGCGATCGCTCCACGGAACTCGCTGAACGAGGTTGGCGGGTTGTTACCGAGATCCAAGCTGATGGTACGATGGATGAAATTTATGTACCGCTGACTTCTGAAGAATTTCTCCACCCCCAGGAAGGTTTTCATTTGCCCAATAGTACTTTTCACGATGATGTCACATCTCATGCTAGAGATATCTTGACCCGACGTTATGCAAACGATCCCACTGTTGGAGTTTTTCGGGATTTGTTAATCGAATGGGATATTCCTGGACAAAAAGATCTATGCCCTGATACTTTTGTTGCCTTTGGTATTAGTAACAAGGAACAAAATCGCTCTAAGTTTATTGTGGCAAATGAAGGGGTTCGTCCGGCTTTTGTCTTAGAAGTGGTTTCTCCCCGCTACCGGAAAGAGGATCGGGAGATCAAAGTTGTCAAATATGCTCGTACTAAGGTACAGGAGTACGTGATTGTCGATCGCCGCCGCCAAAGGGGAAAATGGGTGGAGGAGGTTTTAGGTTATCGTTTAACTCAAGGTATTTACCAACCGATCGCTCCTGATGAAGAGGGACGTATCTACTGTGAGACAGTAGGATTGTTGATGAGCTTGCAGTCAGGATATTTGGTGATTGAGGATGCCAATACTGGTGAACGTTTACTTTCTTCTTTAGAATTGGAGGCAACTAATCAGGAGTTAGAGACAACTAATCAGGAATTGGAGACAACCAATCAGGAGTTGGAGACAACTAATCAGGAATTGGAAGCTGCAAAGGAATTGGCACAACAACAAGCAGCAGAGATGGCAGCACTGCTGGAGCAGTATCGGGAACGGTTCGGGAATTTACCGGATTAGAGGGAAATCACCGAAAGCGGCAGGAAACCAATTCCTTTAGCGATAGGAGAGATAGTCGCCCACCGCTTGGTTGGCAACTTATTTGTTATTTGTTATTTGTTAATCGATCGCAAGCGAGACGCTCGCACTACATTCTAAATTCTAAATTCCCCAACCGGTTTCTAAGCCACCAAATTAGCTGTGTCGCGCCAGTAGGTTGGGTGGAACGAAGTGAAACCCAACACAATACACTCCGGCGTTGGGTTGCGCTATCGCTTCACCCAACCTACCTAGGGCTTGCTGAATAAGTCGTAATTTTCGGGTTTGAATAGGTGGTAGGTGGTAGGTGGCAGGTGGTAGGTAAGGTATTAGGCATTGGTGACAAGTTAAGCCAAAATCGTCGTTGTCAAGGGAGACGCGGAGACGCGGAGACGCGGGGACGCGGAGATGGAGAAGAGGAACCACAATTTTTTGACCCCTTGGGTCTTTCCATATATAGGGTCTTTTTTAGCACCCAAACACCATATATGGGAGTTGACAAAATGCACCACCCTTTAACTTGTCACCATTGGGTATTAGGTATTAGGTGTTAGGGAATTTTCCACGAAAGTGCAAGGAAATTGAGCCCATCGATACAATTTCCTTGCACGCTTGCTAGGCATAAAATGATTGAAAGCAAAGTATGGTATAGCTTACACACTTATACAGCAAACCCTACCTAGGGCTTGCTGAATAAGTCGGGCGTTGAGGAGAGGCAACAGGCAACAGCTCCGGAGGATTATCCATGATTCAAAAGGGAGAGTTTCTGTTGTTCAGATGGGTCTACTTTAAGTGTTTCCAACTAATCCGATTTGACCCAATCGGTAGGGATGATGCTATTGAACTCATAGACCGGGCTTGTAAAAGTTTCCAACTAATCCGATTTGACCCAATCGGTAGGGAGAGAGAAATTTTCAATCAATATCCCATTCCACAATAGCAATATTCCACTGACCTAGCTGACTGGTTTCATATGCCACATAGCGCCCATCACCACTAATAGTTGGACGTCGTACTGAACCTCTAACACCTCCAGAAAGAAGTCGTGACCTTTGTTTGGTTCTATCGTAAACTAGGATATCTGTTTTTCCCCGTTCGCTAGAAACATAAGCAATGAAACGACCATCACTACTCAATGCTGGTTGATCTTGGCTGGAGTCACGGCGATTGAGATTGGGTAAATCAACTAAACGCTTTTGCTGCAAGTCGTAAAGAAAAATATCCCGGCTACGATTGCGGTCTGAAGCAAAAGCAAGATAATGACCATCACTACTGTAAGCTGGAGATCCGTCAGACCTTTGGCTGTTGATCCCACCTGAGAGAATTTGTGGTGGTGAAGTAAATTGATTAACGCAGCTGCTAGTGAGAAATATTAGTGCAAGAAGGCAGGAGGCAGGAGGCAGGAAGCGGAAGGCAGGAGGCAGGAAGCGGAAGGCAGGAGGCAGGAGGCAGGAGGCAGGAGGCAGGAGGCAGGAGGCAGGAGGCAGGAGAGATCGATTTTTATTCATTTGTGAGGATAGGGAGATGGGGAGATGGGGAGATGGGGAGATAGGGAAACAAAGGAGAATTAATGATTTGAGAGGATACTTTGCTAGAAATTCCTTACCTAGGGTTTGCTGAATAAGTGTGGAAGCCATGCGGTGACGAGGCTTTCTATCCTATGGCAAGCCAAACAAGTCCAAGGAAATTGCATCGATGGGCTCAATTTCTTGGCATCGACTTGGGAAATTTCCTAACACCTAACACCTCCAACCTCACCTACCACCTACCACCTACCACCTACCACCTATTCAAACCCGAAAGTTACGACTTATTCAGCAAACTGTACCCTCGGAGCCCTCTGCCCCCTGCCTTGTTTCTTCAGAGTATAATTTGTTTCACCTTTCTGATGTTCATTCCTTGCACTTTAACAATGGTGACTTTCACAACATCTCCTATTGCTAAGGAAACTTTCTGCTTGTAGCGCTCCTCTTTTGCTGGACAATCAGAACCTTCGATATCATAGGTTATCGTTGTCTTTAGTTGAGTTCTATTCCCTCTGTTTATCTCCTCTTCCTTAATCTCAATGACTTGAGCATCTACCTCTTGAGCTTTTGCAAATTGTTGAGATACTTGCTGGTGAGGGTTTTTTGGCTGGCTAGCATGTCGTGGTGAGGAAGAGCGATCGCGTCCTAATTCAATCCCCATTATATCTAAAGGAGTTGGTAACACCGGTCGCTCTTTATATTCATTACCATCTTTACCAAAGGGAGATGCTTGCTGACGCTCGATTTCCATGTAGCGCCTTTCCTCTAGGTATTTTGGTGAGGGTTTTTCTTGCCATCTCAACATTTCTAGGAGCATCTTAATTCGGGGAATCTGCTTAAATTTCCCAGTTTGCTGAAGCTGCTCTAGCATATAGTTTTCAAAGAGTTGCTTGTAGTCTGGCTCCTTTTCCCAGGTTTCGGCAATTTCCCAACTATTACCATCAAATAACTTAGTGTAGCGTTTGGTGCGATCGCTCAGGTAAAGCTGAGGCTCAATTTTGATGGCTCCCATACCTAATGGTTTACCCATTCCGAGTTTGAGGCGATAGTTCTTGTCTTGAGCAAGATCAAGAATCCACATCAGCGCACCTAGCTCTACATTACTAAGGTTTTCCAAGTGGATGGTAAATTTAAATGTTACTCCTTTGTTGATCGGTTTAATTTGGGTAATCTGAGTATCGGATGCTTCCTCTGGGTTGGGATGTGCAAATTTAGGATTACTTCCTTTGTGCCAGTAAAGTTTGTGCCCTCGAATCACGGTTTCTTCTACAGGTTTACTAGCGTAGTGTTTCAGGTTTTCCCGTTGAGCATTTGTCTTGGTGGGTTGCACTAAGTAGTGTTGGAAAGTGGTTGGTTTGGGACTAGCCAGAATTTGAGGAGTTACTGTATCATCTGGATTGCCTTGATACCAAATATCATTTTTACTAGTTGTATAGGCATCGCTGATAAAAACTCGACCAGCTCGTTGTTTCTCTGTACCTTCCGGTAACTGCTCTCCCGTATCTTCCCGTCTAATCCAGCCAAAGATTGCATCAGCTAAATCAATAACCGTGACATCTTGCAGATTGTCTGGAATAAAATCCACCGCAGAGGCAGCTCTGGTTTTACCCTTAGGGATGTATGGAATCCGAAAATTGGGACTCTGACCAAATAATTTTACAGGTTTTCCGAATTTAGGTTGGCAGTAGAAAATAGAGCGCCCATCCTCCAGAACCCCCATTTCGGGATTAAAAGGAGGTTCTTTTTGAAATGCTGTCAGAGCATTACGGTAATCCTGTATGGCATCTTCATCTATACGTATTAGTGCTGCTTCAGGATCTGCTTGTCGAATCAGGCAGTGATTGGTACGTTTTTGCTCACCGACTTCAGTTGCTCCTTCGAGCATATTACCACTAGTTACTAATACGCCTTTGTAGTTATAAGTGCTATCAACCTTACTAACTTTACCAGCAAATTTACGACCATTTTTGGTGTAAATATCGTCAAAATTTATATCCTTAACATACTGAGGACAATAGTCAGACAATTGTTCCATGAGGATCAGCTCAGGTATTTTGGCTTTGGCAGTTTTCTCTTTAACCCAAACAAAAGGAGCATTATCAATTGGCATTGCTGGATGGATAAACCATTGATTATTTTGTTTTTTCAGATAGCCAGCTTTAACATTCCGTCCAGATTTTCCTAGATGTTTATCATACTCAGCTTGTAGCGGTTTGTCCCCAGCAACAGAACGGAAGAAAAGTTTCTGATACTCGGATACATGATCAATCTTACTGAAACTAATGATTTCCACTAGATTGCGTAACATACCTCGTAAGCTGCTACCCGGTAGAACTGGTTTTTCCGCTTTAGTTGCTGGATCGGTGTAGAAAAAATCAGGTAAGTCTTTGGCTTCCTTCCCATCCTGAAATTCTTTCGTTGTTAGTCCACAGCGGATATACAAGGGAGATGCAGTAGTTAAAGTGCATTCAATTCTACCAGTATGGCGCTTCCTATAATAGCGATCGCTATCTGGTAAAGGTAGTTTGGCTGCAATAACTTGATCCGGCAGTTCGACGAAGTTATAAGGCGCGATCGCTCGGCGTTGTGGATCGGTAATCTGCTCGATATGTTTATGATTCATGATTTAATTTCCCTCAAATAATTTATTCAGCAAGCCCTAATTAGTAGTTATATATATGCTAAGGTGCTGATTCAATAAAACTTCGCAGTATACCCATTAACTTACCTATATTGTTCAGGAAATATTCATTAGGCTCGATTTCCACTACTGCACCACATAATTTCAGGAATTTCCAGTTAGTTCCAGTAGTTACAGAACCATAAATTGTCTCATGGTGATTATCCTGACGCTGATTGAGTATTTGTGCTGCCACCATTTCTGCAATACATTGACCCAAACCAGATTGAATATTATCATTTTTGGCTTCAACGATAATCGCTACAGGGGATTTAATCAATAATTGAGAAGGAGATTTACTAATAATAAAATCACAATAGCCGATTAACCCTTGTTGAGTATCGATATTGAACTCTTTTCCAGAAAACAGACTAATTTGAGACTCAAATTGCTGCTTCAGTTCAATGAGAATCGGTGTGATAATCATTTCAGACCTAGCTTTTTCCGTAGCAATCTCTAATGCTAAAGGAGTATTGTAAGCTAAACACTGTTGTAAAAAATCGCTAACTGGTACTTCCGGTACTGTGGCAAGCATATCGAGCTTTTCAATAATACTCAGCCCAAAAGTTTGTTCTACTGTTTCTAGAGTAAACTGGCTATAAGACACCTGCTGCTCTCCTAATTATTTAGGGTTTGCTAAATAGGTCGATGGATGGATTCGGGTTTTGAATTAATAAGCGCCTAACGGCGAATTAAGAATTAAGAATTAAGAATTAAGAATTAAGAATTCATTCATTGAATCGCCGAAAAAATTGAATGGGAGAAACAATATCTCCTTCCTTCCTTCTACCTCCTACCTCCTCCCTCGCCTCCTGCCTGCTGCCTGCTGCCTCCTGCCTTTTTCTCGAGAGTAATAAGTGAAGAGTTCATGATGATTCCCAAGTTAACAAGCTGACTCAATCTTCTTCCTCCCAGTAGGTTTTAGCTAAAAGTACATCGGCTTCAATATCGAATTGCCAAGTATCGGGAAACTGAGTTAGTTGATACTCAAATCGCACCTCCTCTAGAGCATCATCATATGCTCCTGCAAATATTTGTCCTAAATAAGGCTTGAGACTGGGAGAATCCTGCAATAAATTCTTGATTTGTCGTCGTTGTTCAATAATCGTTAATTCCCAGCCACGGAAATTTTCCGAACTATTGACATACCTCCGCTTGAGAATATGAGCCAGCAGTACGGTTAAGCGATTTCTTAATTCTCGTCGTTCGCTCCTTCCCAAACTTGCTATCTCCTCAATTAAATTATCGAAATCTAGGTTATCTAGCTCCCTGCTTTTTAACTTAGCAGCAGTATCTTCACACCAAGCGACAAAATCATGTTCGTAGAGAGTATTAGTTGTGGGGATCATTTGATTCATGCTTAAATAGTTAAACCTACTTTTTGACCTCTGTATATAGATCAACCAGACGACTGAGATTGATTCTGGCTACACCACTCTCATCGTAATCAAGATAATGGCGTACTTTTAAACGTAAGGGGCGGTAATCTTGACCTTGAAAAGGAATTTCAGTTAAAGGTACAGCATGTTTTAGTCCTTGAGAACCATCTGATACTAAAGTAAAACCACTCTTTGGTTCTCTTTCTTGTTTAGTTCCCCAGAGGATTTGGTTTTCACACAAATAGTTGTTTTTTAAGAGAGCTTGATCTTCAATTGCACGGGCTCTCCAATTTTGACCGACTTTCCAGAGCATGACTTCGGCATTTTTACCAAAGAGGCGGCATTGTTGTAGTGTTAGTAATCTCAACTTAGGCAAATATACATTGCATGTAGATGGATAAAATACTTTTTCAGGTGTTGTCAATTTGCCATCATCGAAGCGTCCCCAGATAACTCCATCTTCAGCATGAGCTAATAAATACTGTAATTTATATTTTTCAGCTTGTGCTTTTAGCCAGGGTTTTAATTTATCTGTGGCTGCCTCAAAAGATAGCTCCTCACACTTTGCTTTATTCATCTTCAACCTCTTCATTGAATAATTATTTCTACTCAGGTAAAATCTCCAAAAGTTGCTCCCAAGAGTCTACTGTTAATACCACATCAATCAATCCTTCGAGTTGTTCAATACTGAGTCTTTGTAGACGAAATTGAACTTCGGTTGGTACAGATAATTTGAACCGCTGCTCTAGCAATCGCAGCAAGAGTTTCTGAGCCTCTTCTTGGCGTCCCCGTTCTATGCCAATTCTTTCAACACTAGTTATATAGCGCATATTTTGCTCCTTTTCGTATTCGGTAATCTCTTGAATAAAGGCTTGCTCTAATCCTTTTGGCAACTTCATTACCCAGTCAATAATAGGTGTTAGGTGTTAGGTGTTAGGTGTTAGGTGTTGTTTTTTTCACAAGACTGCTAACTAAATCTTCTAATGTTCGTTTATCTCCTTCAGCAAATTCAAGCTTGCCATTTGTTTGAGAGATGACCCATTTTTGTTCCGGTTGTTGCCGAGTTAGAGTTGCTGTGACTCCCTGTAATCTTCCTCTTCCAATACTACTTCCACCTCCTACAGGTAAATCTTGTGTCCACAAATCTTTCAGCAAGAGTAACAGCAAACCAATTTCATACTCTTGAGGATTACGCAACTCTAGTTCAATCGGAACAATAGTTTGTGTACTACCAAAGATCGGTTGTTCGCTAAATAATGCACCGTGATATGCACCACCAGTGAAACGATCGATCGCAATCCGATTTTGTACTAAGTCAGTTTGATTTTTGATAACTTTTTCGTGGACTATTAAACGACTAGCTTTAGCATCTGGCTGTGGCGATGCTTTCTTGTCTTTAACAAAGCCAAATATCTCATTAACTATTTCCTGGGTAATCTGTGGATTGATTTCCTGTAAAGTATTCACAATCCGTTCTGCTCGATGGCGCAAGACTCCAGCTAAACTGGTACCCGATAATACTGCAACTGGTTCCGTTGATTGCTCAGGTCTATGAGATTTCAAGTGTACGACATCGGGGGCACATAAAATTGAATCTTGACCAGAACGGATCAGGAGAGAACCTACTAAGGTAAATTCAGCCTGGAGACAGAAGCGAGAGCGTTTGTCTTTTTCACTGACATCTAGCTGGATTGGAGGGTGAGCAAATTCTTTGCTAAATGTTTCTTTAATTGCTGTTTTGATGGATGGATAAGTGGGATAATTGGGTAATAATCCAGTTTGCCAATGTTCAAAATTTAACCAAGCAGTGAGATCCCCTGTATTTTGCAGATTAAAGTTCCACACTTGCCACTCTTTGACCTGACAACGACCGAAACCCCGCCGCTTTTTCATGCCAAGGCTGATTTCGCCTTTTTCTAAACCCAATAAAGCAGATATCAAACAATAAATTAATCTGACCTGTTCTTCTTCCTGTTTCCTCTTCTCCAGCAGTAATTCCAAAGAAAGGGTGAAGGCTGTACCTGCTGCTAGTAATTCTAAATCATATTTGTGCTGGGGTTTAGCTGTTCTAGTTTTTGAGTCGATTTCTACCCCATCTCTTAACTCTACAGCGGGAATAGCGCTGCTGATGGCATCATGGATAATTAAGGGACTTTGTTCACCTTTAGGATCGCGGCGAGTTCCGCCAAATAAGGTTGTAGCACGATCGCTTTTTTGTTCCTTTACACCATAACCATGTTCGCACTCCCGCAAGTAGTTGCGCAAAGCACCTGCAATCGAAGCACCTGTTAATAAAGCGCGATCGCTAATGCTATCTTTGAGTAAAGCGAGATCCGTTGGACTGTCCGCATCCCCACTTCCCAAGCAAGTAGGAGTATCTAAGACTAGAGTACCACGTACTATAATACGTCTGGCAATTGGGCGCTGATGGCGATTTAAGCGTTGTTGACTCATATTTTTTCTTACTCCTTAGTTGCTTTCTTCGCTACTGCCATAATTAGCCTTAGGGTGTATTCTCTAGCCAATCGATGACTTAAGCCTTGCGTCATACCAGCAATATTTACTTCTAACTTCTGGGGATTACTTACCCAAGATTTAGGTTGTCTCAACCATTGGTAGATTTGTCGATCGAATGGCTTCTCAAAAACTTTAGCCTGCTGAAATTGCCGACGGGCATGAGATGGCAAATAGCGCAATAATCGAAAAACCGGTAAGCGGCTACAATTGGTTAGTCCTTGTCTGGCAACGGTTTCTAATCTGGATAATTGACTATTGCTAATATCCCCTTGTACTGCTATGCTCACTAACCTATCTTGAAGTAATTTTTCTAATTTACTTCTCACTATTCTTTCTGCCATCTGTTGGGCGAGCAGACGGGAGGCACTATTGATTAATTCAGGTTGATTAAACCGGCTTTGGGGTTCTGGTAATTTAACTGTAAATGTTTCATCTGTAATAGAATTGACAGCAATTCGACCAAAACCTTCTTCCCTTCTCTCCCCAATACCATAGACTTCAAGTTGTTCGATTTGTTCGGTATCAAACTCAACATCTTCAAAAACAATCACACTCCCGGCAAGTAAGGCTGGTACTTGTGGTAAGGGTAATCCCCATTTGAGGTTAAAGCCACCAATTAAGGTACTGCTAGCGTAAATATTGCTCGGTTGCGGTAAGTCTATATTTAATTTAGCTTCGATTTCCTTTTTAATTAATGCTGGATCAGCTACGGGTTGACCCCATTTATCCCTCAACAGGGTATCACTCAAAAGTGTAATACTTAAAATATCATTATCTTCTCTGTCTTCTGCGATAATTCCGATTTCATCCCAGCGATCGCAAATTTCTACCTTGATAATCTTAGTATGTCCATATCCAGCGCTTTGAGAACCTCCTAACCAAATGTTGCGTTCGTTTAATAGCTCCTGAATCGTGGTGGCATCGTGATCTTCACAGAGAATCGCTGATTGAAAAGTTTGTCCGCTATCTAAGGCATCATAGCGGAAAATTTCACCTTGTTCACTTGTGGAACGTCCTTTTTGGCGATCGCGAAAATTGTGGATATTGATCCGGCGCTTTGCTTGGTATAGTTTAACTATTCCTCCTTCTTTTGCCCAAAAATATTCTCCCAAAGACTTGGGTTTTTTTAGCTCGTCTTCTCGCTCGACACTAAAATCATAAGCAGTTATAGTTGAACCCTCTTTGAGTTCTGCATCCTTATCCTTGAACCAAGATAAAGATAGAGGTAGAGTTCGTTTCTTTTCCTGACTCTGAAGATAGGCATTTAAATAGCGTGTACTGTTGGCATCGAAGAATAATCTCCGCACTTCCTCATCAGCTAATTTCAGAGAACCTAACTCCTTCTGCTGCATATAGCGCCGAATCATCGCGCCGCGAATCATGCTACCAGGAATATAAGAGTAGGATACATCACTGTTAGGATCCCCTTGAAATGAAGTGGCTAGAATTGGCTGTTGAGTTTCTAAGGTTAAGAGCAGATATTTCATCTCATGTCCGTCTAATTACCTGTAATAAAAATTTCTCCGCCTCAGTCTTAACGATAAGTATTAACCTGACATGTTATTATGCGGATTTCCTCTTAATTTCTGTTCCAAAAGACTTGGCAAACTCAGGAGTAATGTCATTCCCCTCTGCATCGTATAATGTACAGCGAATATGACCTCGACCTCGATTGCGTCCGCTACCTACCCGCCGCAGTGCCAAGGCTCCAACTGCTAATAGGGATAGCATGTCAGGAGTTGGCGTTTTCTCAAAAATTAAGTTAGAAGTGAAACAAAGCTCCCGCAAAATAACCCGATAAGAGCGCAAACTATGTTCATCTGCTGTACCTGATTCTGCATCTATTGCTGTTTGACGACGAATAGTAGTTAGTGAGCTAAGTACCTCGGTTTTGGTTAAAGTTTTGTCCTTAATCTGGTAAGCAACAGCTTGACGTAAATCTTCTGGTAAGCAAGCATCCCCGACATGAACGATAGCCATAGTGCCGCGAGTGCTACCAAGAGTACCAAATAGTTGACCAAAACTCTCTTGCCAAGGCAGTTGATAATAACTAGGTAAGACAGCGATTAAATTATCGCATTCTTCACTTAATAATCCTTTAACAGTACGTCCCCGCAAATAAGGAAAACCATAAGGATCGTGTTCTACTTCTTGGTCAATTAAACCTGCTACTCCATCTCCCCTTCCAAAAGTAGTATCACTCAGTAGTTGAATTTTCAGTTGATAAACTGGCATCTGGTTCTTCCTTCAGTGAGATATAAAACTCCATCGCTTCAATCGCATCAAAATAGCCACAAATTCCGTTAAGCCAACCCTTTTGTGCTAAACTTAAACTTTGACCACTAAACTCTGGAAAAAGAGGTAATTGCTCATCCTTGATTTTGTAGTTTTTGAGAAACTTTTGAGTGGCATCCATTCCTTGACGCAGCACTTCTCGTAAAGCAATCACCTTATTGCGGCGACCCTTCCACTCTTCATTTTCATTCAAGTGTTTGACTACTTTGGTGAAACCTTGCCAAGTCCGCCAATCACTATCTTGTTGCTTCCTCAAACTGATAGGACGCATGGCTAAATTACCTGCGGTAACTTGATACTCGCGATCGCGAATTTCTCCAATTGACCCGCTTAAGCCACTAGCTGCTAAATGCCAATCTAATGCTGAGAAGTCTCCTTGATCTTCATCCTTAACATATTTTTTCGCACCTTTACACAAATCCTCACTCAGTTGATAAGCGCGTGCAAAGGGATAGTGAGTTTTGACAACACAAACTCCTGCACAAGCTTTGATAGGTTGACTATCAGCAATTGGCTGCTTCTCCAGTTCTTCAAGATAAATTGCCGCTAGTTCTAAGCCTAAACGTCCATCACAAACGAAAGTGACATCATCCAAGGTAGGTAAAAACTTCTGGCGGTAAGTTTTCGAGTGATATCGATAATTCCGCTAACTCAGACTCTTTTTTCCAATCACCCCACCTCTGATTTTTCTTCTTCCACACCTCGGCACAAAATTCGTCAAGGTATGTAATAACTTCTGAGGGTAAGTTTTCGAGTGATATCGATAATTCCGGTAAGTCAAGCTCGCTTTTCCAATTACCCGGCTTATCATTTTTCTTTTTCCGCGCCTCGGCACAAAATACTTTGCAGTACCAATCAAACCACTGCTTTTCTTTATCCTTATCCTTAAATACTTCTACAAGTACTGCCGCCAAATCCGGTAATTGCGGTTCTTGGGTAGGATCAGCTTTCAACTTCAAGTCATGAATTTGGAAAAGCGTAGCAACTTTGACTGGTAACACATCTGGTTTAACTTTAATTTGGATACGGCTATCATTTTCTCGATCGATACACATTTCCAGTCGGCGCGGATCAAGATAACTAAAAACCGTATCGGCATTCCCTTGGCTCAACACTGCTCTGTAAGCGTGTACAGCCATTGCTTTCGTACCACCCGTATAATTCAAGCCAATGGTTCCATCCTCGATCGCTTTTAGTTTGGGACGAATTGCCTCTTTAATATGATAAGCATCGGATTCATTATCATTGAGTGACACAAGTTGAGTTGTTTTGATACCTTCATCAGCCAAAATTTTGGCTAGACGCTTAGCTGGTTTTTCTGTATGACTTGTGTAAACGAGATAGGGTGTACCTCCTTTAGTTAATAAGAGCCTCGCCGCCACATAATTCGGCAACGGATTCTCACCAATCAGCAAAAACAAGTGTTCAACTTGGTACTTATCGAACTCCGATGTACTCATCAAGCCAATTTCTCCGCCTTGCTCAACTGTCTCCCCAATTATTACACCCTATCGGAAAGGGGGTATTCCAATAGCTGGTACTCTAGTAGTCCAACACAACAAACTTGACAGGTGAGGAAGACGCGGAGAGAGAATAACCTGTCAAAATCAAATTGTTGAACAACTAGAAACCACACAACTTCTTTTCTAACCGACAGTGAATGCCATCTTTGAGATCTCTCCGAACCCGACGCTACTACAAAAACTAGCGAAAGGTTCCCTAGAGCAAAGCCAGAATCTTACCCGTGCCGTGCGACTTTGGGTATTATTACGTTGGCTCTACAGCGACGGTGGATATGCGGCTCTACCCAACTCCTTTACCTATGCAGATTGGCGCAAGGCTTTTTTTAGTGAAAATCACCAGGATGAAAAGCTCGAAGATATAGAAAACCATCAAGACTCTAACTGTGCTTGCACCAAAATAACTCAGCAATGGTTATCGGAGTATGAAGTGGAGATTGAGCAATGGCAATATACTTTACAACAACAAATTCCTATCCCTAATTCTGAGCTAGAACAGCTTTTAGCCGAAAGACTATTTGCTCAGGTGCGCAAATCACTGCAAAGCGATTTCGATTTATTAGTCAGTCGCGATTGGCTGCAACGGCTAACCAACACTCCTGGTAGGAGTAAGCAATATTGCCGCATGAAGACTTTACCCATTGTTAGTGAATCCAACAACTATAGTCTGGATACCAACTTGACTCCGAAAACCCAAGCCTATGTAGCTAGCACTTTGGGTAAGTTGAGTTTTTTAGATCCAAGTTTTCCCGTTTTAGCTGAACAAATTTCTGCAGAGGAAGTAGAGGAAGACAAGAATCGCGTCTTTTTGTATGTGGATTATGTCATACCGGAATCAAGCTATCTTGAAGATAGAGTAGATCAAATTCAGAGTGAGCTACAGGAAATTTGGGATTCCGGCAAAATTCCCCCTCTACTACTAACCTACCGTAGCGCTCACCAAAATCTGATTAAGGAATGCGTGGTTTATCCTGTTTGTATCTATTTTATGGAACGGGCAAAATATCTCTGTGGCTATGGTACCACTCCCAGAGATGAAATCAACTGGTACAAATATCGCCTCGATCGCATTATGTCTAAACACCTAGAAGCTTTAGATTGGCAAGATCCCCGTATCCCCCAACTATTAAGGGAGCAATATCGAGCCAATTGCTTGCCTACCCCCAAAACCGTCAATAGTATGTTAAAAGAAGCTTGGGGTTGTGATTTTTATAAAGAAACCGGTTTGCTGCTCCTCCGATTTGAGCGGGATTTTCATCAAAGCTATATTGAGGGTATTAGCATTCACGAAAAATTCAAGGCGATTGATTGCGATCGCGCTGCTAGATTAATCAGACAATATACCCCTAATCCTGAACAAAGACAAACTTTGTTGGAAGTACTCCAATCTCGCCCTACCACTGATATCTACTATGAAGTCTCTTACCGACTTACGGATTACTATGTAGTTAGGTGGTTACGAGCATTGGGTTCAAAAGTCGAAATTCTGCTACCTCTTGAGTTACGGCAACAACTAGCTCTGGATATTCAGCGGACTTGGAACCAGTACAATTAGGTGTTAGGTGGTAGGTGTTAGGTGGTAGGTGTTAGGTGTTAGGTGTTAGACCAAATTTCTCAATTCTCAATTCTCAATTCTCAAAAGTATTATGGTATCTAGGTTTGAGGGGAAATTTCAGGTGTTCATCGACGCATCTCGGCAAATCCCCGAAACCCTATATTTTTCGTTGAGATGCGTCGATGCCTTACAGAGAGAGGGTTTGAGGTGTATGTTTCGAGCGATTTTTGGCAGGATATGTTACTATAATTGGAGATGCGTCGATTTGGCGGCTGAAACCCTTACTGGGTAAGGCTCCTCAGACGAACTCCCTACCGATTGGGTTAAATCGGATTAGTTGGAAACTTTTCCGTCTCTATCCTTAGTAACGACACTGTCACCCTAATTCCCTACCGATTGGGTTAAATCGGATTAGTTGGAAACCTTCTGCATTATTATTTACAGAAGCTAGAGAAGGAATATCATCCCTACCGATTGGGTTAAATCGGATTAGTTGGAAACAGATCTACATGCTCATCTTGTGCTTTCAAGTTATGCACCCTACCGATTGGGTTAAATCGGATTAGTTGGAAACTTTAATCATGGCAGAACTCCGTTCTTTAACTAAAGACAAAACCCTACCGATTGGGTTAAATCGGATTAGTTGGAAACACACACGAAAACGCTCCTGCTGCTCCTGACGACCCTACTGATTGGGTTAAAGCATTATCCTTCAAGAAGTCAGGACTCTGAACTTTTTTATACTGATACTTAGTTGAAGTAATATAACAATATTGGTATAATTAAATAAAAGTAGTGTGCCTAAGACGAATGAGGCAGTAAAAATAATTGATAAGATGACTCGTAGTGACCCGTTAGTGGAAGCAATGGTTGCTCAAGCGTCCATCAATGCTCTTGTAGCACAGCTAATTTACAAAGCTAGAACTTCTTCAGGTTTAACCCAAAAACAGCTTGCTGAACTTGTTGGTACAAAACAGCCTGTAATCGCACGACTTGAAGATGCTGATTACGAGGGACATTCGCTTTCTATGTTGGAAAAAATCGCTTGTGCTCTCAATCATCGCCTAGTTATCGATCTGATTCCAACTGAACATGAGCTGCATCCTATAAGTCAATAAGACTTCATCATCCCAAACAACCAATGCCTCCTATTGAATTCACAATTACTCCCAATCAAACCCAAGCAGGATTAGCCTACCAGCATTTACACATCCAGATTACAGCTCCCAATGGCATCATTGAGCCGCAGAGTTTGAAGGGGTTAGAACTTCCCCAGGATATGATTTGGAGCCAAGGAGTCGTCATTGAAGGCAAAGCTCCCATTTGGTTGTATGGCTATCTCGTTCATGAGTGTCATCCTGCTGCCTGGGTTGCCTGCTTCGATCCCCGTTTGGGGGAAGCCACCCCTCACTCAGGCGGGGCTGTAGTAGTGTCTACCCATTCCCCAAAAGTTTCAGTTGGTCAAATTCTGATTTTGAGTTTACCAACCAAAAATCTTGTTAATTGATAGTGGGTATGGTAACGGGCTTAAACTTCGTGTAAGTCCCACTAATAGGGTTTTGGCAAATCAAGCTTTTTTCCAGAACGGTCATACACTACAATGTCCCACTGACCATTCTCACTAGATTCAAAAGCAACTCGACTACCATCTGCACTGATAGTGGGGTTACGTACTTCAGCGGTCAGATTATCTGTGAAGTTGCGTAACTGCCGTGTTTCCCGATTGTAGAGGTAGATGTCTGAGCGACCTTGGCGACTAGCAGCAAATACAATCATTTTACCATCTCTAGAAACTCCTGGGTGAGATGCGATCGCATCTAGGGAATTCAACCCTGGTACATCAATCAAACGTCGCTCAGTTGCATCATATAAATAAATATCCTGACTACCCCGTCTGTCAGATACAAAAACAATATACCGCCTTGACAAGTGGGGAGTTAATTCTGAAGCTGGACTATTCAAACTACGTCCTGTTACATCGAAAGAAAAATTCAATAGGCGTACAGGACTACTACAACCAGTTAACCAACTTGCAAGGACTAATATTATGTTTGCTTGAATAACCCTAGTTACGACAGACATGGGGATACGGAGACGCGGAGAAGTTTGTATTATGAGGAATTAGGCAAACTTGATATAACAATAGAAATCTGGCTATCAGCCTAAGGCGAGGCATTTTGGCTAGGTATTACAGCACATTGCAGGTAAATGAAGTACAGATACAATAAGAAAACTCTTGTGGAACAGGCATCTTGCCTGTCCTTGTGTACATCATTCAGATAAAATTTGCTGTAAGTATTAGGTTGTCTTTAACAAAAAAAGCTCTTTTTTCTAAATTCTAAATTCTAAATTCTAAATTCTTATCTCCGCTATCTTTTGCCATCAGGGATATCTAATTCAATATTAGGCCCTCGATCTAACACTTCGATATCCCACTGACCACGACGACTAGTTTCAAATACTATATAGCGCCCATCAGCACTAATACTAGGATTTCGCAACCAGTTGACATATCCCAGAGTCAGGCTTTGGGAGCGTTTGGTGACTCGGTCATAGAGTTTGATTTCTGGGCGTCCTTGATCGCTGGCAAGATAGGCAAGGTAGCGACCAGTATAGCTCAGACTAGGACTCTCAGTGATCACTTCTTGTTGATTTAAGCGGAGCAAATCTACCAACTGTCGCTTCTGCAAATCATACATAACTATTTGGCGATCGCTACCCCGGTTAGATACAAAGGCGATAAATCGACCATCACCGCTCAATGCTGGTTGTTCATCGGTATAGCGGCTATTAAGGATAGCTGGAGAAATTTGCTGGTTGGTGGGAGCACAAGCTACAGTCATACTTGTCAAGCTTAACCCAATAGTCCAACTCAGCCATTTTTGCATTAGCCCTGTGCTCCTACTTCCTGCACTAGGATATGCTCAATAATCATAGTCGCCAGAATTATTGTTTTCTTCCTCAGGAGAGTCTAATGGTTGGAAATCAACATAATCATCTGGTGGTATAGCGTCAATATCTGCTTGACTATCTCTAGGAGGTCGAGATACTCCTCGTTCTTCAGGTGGACGACGCCTTCTTGGACTAGAGAAAGCTTCTGCAGAACTGCTTTCTGGAGGTTGAGAACGAGGACGCCGAGAGCGTGGTGGCTTGTCTTCCCAATCACTATCTAGGGAAACATCCCAAGTATCTGCAGGTTGTTCTGGAGGACGGCGGCTCGGACGAGAGCGGGGTGGTTTATCCTCCCAATCACTATCTAGGGAAGCATCCCAATTATCTAGAGGTTGTTCTGGAGGACGGCGACTTGGACGAGGAGGACGTCTACGGGGAGGCTCTCCTGAGCGATACTCTTGTGAACTACCTCGACTTCTTGGATTGCGTACTTCTCCCTCATACCGCTCTGTACGGCGATCGCGGTAATCATCACTTCCTCGAAGCCGACGATTGCTGTATCGCTCCTCCATCGAATCTAGTTCTTCATAATCTTCAACCTCTGCTTGTGTGCGATACACACGGCTTACAGGTCGATCATCATCCACAATAGGTGTATTCCGCTTTGCTTGTTCTGTAGCAATACTCCGTAAACGAATTGTTTCAAAGCCAAAAAAGATAGCAGAACCAGCCAGTAGATACTGACTAAATTGCAGAATTGGATCAAGTCGCCATCCTTGGGTTAACAGAATCAAGCCGCACAAAAGTCCGACTGCTGAAAAAAATATATCGTGGTCTCGTGACAGCTCTGGACGTACAGAACGCATGAAATAGAGACCTACTCCTGCTACTGCCAGAAAGATTCCCAGAAGACTGGCTGAGTTTGCTCCAAGATTTAATTGTGCTAGCACAATGGCTGAGTTCAGCCCGAAGTTTGTTACCATTACTGCTCTCCTTCGTCAGTCCTATGGTAGCGAGTTATGTATACAAACCTCTACTTTAACTGGACATACCGATGAAAATTCCTTGAATTAAGCTCATCCCACGACTAAAGTACCTGGGATTTCGCGTCAAGTAGTCAAGTAGTCATTAGTACTAATGACACTTGACTAATGACTAATAACAAAATAGGGCAGTGAGTCTCTCAACTGCCCTAGTCTTTAATTAGGCTGTTAATAAAGTACAGCTCCTGTTTAAGAACGTTGGATTTTATCCTTCTGGCTAATCCAGATTAGTGATACTGTTATCGGAATCACCACAATCACAGCACCCAAAAAAAGACTCCAGAACAAGTTTACTAAGGAAGGCGTCATGGAACTTTAACCCTTTTTGGTGTTTTTTAATATGTGAGCTACCTGATCTCATTTAAGGAGATAGGTTTCCTGTCTCATCCGCTGATGCCTCTACTCTCGGTGAGGAAAGCTTTGGTCTTACTCAACGTCCCCAGGCAGACTCCCTGGCCCCCAAGGAGTATATCTTTTTGACGCTTGGTTATCGCGCTGGTGGTTGGAGTTCCAACCAACTATGTATTTATGTTACCAGTTTCTGGGACGGTATTGTCATCAAAGCTATTACCTTGCCACAAGAGTCCCTGCCAGAGGGATATGGAGGATTTTTAGACATATAACTTAATAAATATGAGAGTACTTTAGACAAAATACTTTACAAAGCTTAAAACTTAGGTTAATATATTTATACACAGACACACAAAATGTCTGCTGCACCTTGAAAATTCATTAAGTTATCATACCCAACATGACTACTACCCTACAGCAACGCGAAAGCGCTTCTGTTTGGCAGCAGTTCTGCAACTGGATCACCTCCACCAACAACCGGATTTATGTCGGTTGGTTCGGTGTATTGATGATCCCTTGCTTACTCACTGCTACCACTTGCTTCATCATTGCTTTCATCGCTGCTCCTCCTGTGGACATCGATGGCATCCGTGAGCCTGTTGCTGGCTCCTTGCTGTATGGCAACAACATCATCTCCGGTGCTGTTGTTCCTTCTTCTAACGCCATTGGCCTGCACTTCTACCCCATCTGGGAAGCTGCTTCCTTGGATGAGTGGCTCTACAACGGCGGTCCCTACCAGCTGGTTGTTTTCCACTTCCTCATTGGCGTCTTCTCCTACATGGGTCGTCAGTGGGAACTCAGCTACCGCTTGGGCATGCGTCCTTGGATCTGCGTTGCTTACAGTGCACCTGTCGCTGCAGCTACCGCTCCGTCTTCTTGGTCTACCCCTCGGTCAAGGTAGCTTCTCTGACGGAATGCCTTTGGGTATCTCCGGCACCTTCAACTTCATGTTGGTGTTCCAAGCCGAGCACAACATCCTGATGCACCCCTTCCACATGTTGGGTGTAGCAGGTGTTTTCGGTGGTTCTCTGTTCTCCGCCATGCACGGTTCTTTGGTGACCTCTTCTTTGGTTCGTGAAACCACTGAGAGCGAGTCTCAGAACTACGGCTACAAGTTTGGACAAGAAGAAGAGACCTACAACATCGTGGCGGCTCATGGCTACTTCGGTCGTTTGATCTTCCAATATGCTTCATTCAACAACAGCCGTTCCTTGCACTTCTTCTTGGGTGCTTGGCCAGTAATCGGTATCTGGTTCACAGCATTGGGAATCAGCACCATGGCATTCAACCTGAATGGATTCAATTTCAACCAGAGTGTAATTGATTCACAAGGACGAGTAGTAGGAACCTGGGCGGATGTGCTCAACCGCGCCAACCTAGGATTTGAAGTAATGCACGAGCGTAATGCTCACAACTTCCCCTTAGACTTGGCAGCAGGTGAAGCAGCTCCAGTTGCACTAACCGCTCCTGTAATCAATGGTTAAGAGTAACTAAGGTTGAATACACAAGTATTAATTCAATCTTTTGATTCTTACTAACTTTCAGCGCCCTCCTTTAAAGGAGGGCGCTTTTTTTTGAGAAGTATAGACGACTAAAATTGTAGGTTGGGTGGAACGAAGTGAAACCCAACATTAACTGTAGACTAGATATTATAAGTAAACAATTGACTGACCTTGACATCAAGCGATCGCACCAAACCGAACATATCACCTAGTGCAGCGCAGCGGAAATAACCCACCAGGAAAGAGATGGTCAACTTAACTATCCCCAACGCTTTTAAAGTAACTCACGAACAATTTCAACAGTTGGCTAGGGTTAACCGAGATTGGCGGTTGGAAAGAACAGCTATGGGAGAATTAATCTCTATGCCACCCACAGGAAGTATCACTAGCAATCGTAACTTGGATATTGAAGGACAGTTATGGTTGTGGAATCGGCAGACTAGGTTAGGTAAGGCGTTTAACTCTTCTGGAGGATTTCATCTACCTAATGGTGCAGATAGATCCCCCGATGCAGCTTGGGTGACTCAGGAAAGATGGGACTCTCTGACACCGGAACAACAAGAAGGTTTTGCCCCTATCTGTCCCGATTTTGTCGTCGAGTTACGTTCTCCCTCGGATAATCTCAAACCTCTACAAGAAAAAATGCAGGAATACCTTGACAATGGAACACGTTTAGGATTCTTGATTAACAGAAAAAATAAACAAGTGGAAATCTATAAGCCGAATACAGAAGTGAAAGTATTACAGTTTCCTGCTAGTTTGTCAGGAGAGGATATTCTGCCCGGTTTTGTTTTAGATTTGACAGAGGTTTGGAAGTGAACAAAAGTGGGTGTTGGTTTAAATGCCTAACAGAACCTTTTCCTTACAACCTTCTTCCTTTCCTTGGAGCCTTCTGCCTCCTGCCTTCTGCCTTCAAGCGACAAATTCTGTACTTCATTTAGATGAAAACCGCTGTATCATTCATCCTTGTTTTGAGTATTAATCACCTGCTGTAATATCTCTTGATCATCATACTTCATCACGATGCCTGAAAAATTAAGCACTAACAAAGCCTTGACTCTACTCTGAATTTTTTCATTGGGAATTTTATCTATTAGCTCTAAAGACTCATTTAATCTCCTGTCTAGACGAATTTTCTCAGAGAACTCAATCATTGTTTTTCTAGCATTATTTGTTTGGACAAATATCAATGCCGAGACTGCCTCAATGACAATACCTGAAATTAATCCTGGGAGATATGAGGTATGATCACTTGCTTGTTGAGTTATTTCTGATTGAACTTGATTTTGCTGAGACCATGGGAATTCTATAGGAAAAATCGAGAAAATTATGACCAGAAAGCCAATTGCTGCAAATACAAGACTGTAGGTAAAACTTATTGCAGATTGCCTTAAAACTTGTGTGTAATAGCTTGTTAAAATCCTATTTGTAGTTTCCTCTTCTCTGTCAACAAGTATTTGTTCAATCTCTTCTTCTGGCATGGATTGCTCTAACTCCAACACTTCTCTTTGTACAGGCATTTGAGGCTTGACATTTGCCGAATATTGTTTCGGCTGTATTAAATTCATCAAATTTGTTTTGCTCAATTTATCAATAACTTTTAGTATCACACCATAAGCAAGTAATAAGAAACCGATTTGACCTAAAATAGACGCTATGGGATAAATGAAAGAACTAAGAAAACCTGCAAAAAACCCCAAGACTCTTAGCACGATTTGGGCTATGAAGAAATTGATAGCTAAACGAATATAGTCTTTGGAATTTTTACTTACAAATACATTGCATACAAGTTCACCTAAGTCTGTTGTGAGTAAATATTTGATATCTCTGAATATTTTCATCGCCTCATCCTTAATTGTAGGTTGGGTGCAGCGCTAGCGAAACCCAACAAAACCAAAGTCTATCTAGATTATCCCTCGCTTTTTTGGTTGCTTACATCATCACTGATTATTTACCTGTGTTCTCATACCAAATTCGCTTTAGCTAAACCACTAACAAGTCAACTACAATACAAGTCAAAAGTTCAAATTTAAAGTCACTCATTAATCAAATGCCTTACAGTCAATTCACTTTAGAAGATATTCAACTGGAGTTTGAGATCACCATTAAAGAAGAAGTTGGGATCTTTACTGAAGTACCAGAAGTTCAATACAGTGATTTTTTAGCAGAAACCTTAAAGTATAATACTCCCCTTGCCCTAGCGATCGCTACTGAGAAAGCTAAATCAGAAGCAATTACTGAAGTACCAGAAGTTCAATACAGTGATTTTTTGATCAGCCGTTCTCCATCTCAATTATCCATCGAAGCTCCAGTAACTGTTCTGGTAGAAGCGAAAAATGATAACCTGAATTCTGGCTTGGGACAATGTATGGCGGAAATGGTTGCCGCCCAAATGTTTAATCAAGCAAAAGGGAAAGACATAGCAACCATTTATGGTACTGTCACCACAGGCAGCTTATGGCAGTTTATGCGGTTGACAGATAAGGAGATAGAGGTAGATTTAGATGAATATTTCTTGAAAAATGTGGGCAAAATATTAGGTATACTGCGTAGTTTTGTTGCTTCGTAGATTTTCAGAAGAGAAAATTGTGCCAAGTTTTGTTTTAAACTGAACAAAAAGTGTGGTGTTGATTGGGCTCTATGACTAAAATTTGTGTTGTTGGCTTGGGTTATGTCGGTTTACCAACCGCAAGTCTGCTGGCAAATCGTGGGTTTCAGGTTTATGGGGTTGATGTCAATGCTCACATAGTTGAAACCATTAATCGGGGGGCAATACATATTTATGAACCCGATTTGGATGTGCTGGTAAGAGCCGCCGTCAACAGTGGTAATCTGAGGGCGACTTTAGAACCTCAAGAGGCTGATGTTTTTATTCTGGCTGTTCCTACGCCGTTTCAGGGAGAGCATAAACCGGATATTTCTTACATTAAAGCAGCAACAAAAGCGATCGCGCCTTATCTTGGTGGTGATAATTTAGTAATCTTAGAATCAACTAGTCCCGTGGGGACAACGGAGCAGATTGGTGATTGGATTGGAGAATTAAGACCAGATTTGAAGAGGGTTTATATTGCCCATTGTCCAGAACGGGTACTTCCGGGTAAAGTTTTGAAAGAGTTGGTGGAAAATGACCGCATTATTGGCGGGATTAATCCAGAATCTACAGCAAAGGCGGTTTCATTTTACCAGCAGTTTGTCAATGGGGAAATTTTAGCCACCAATGCTCGTACCGCAGAACTAGCTAAGCTGACAGAGAATGCCTTTCGGGATGTGAATATTGCCTTTGCTAATGAGCTTTCCTTAATTTGCAACCAGCTGGATATTGATGTGTGGCAACTAGTAGAGCTGGCTAATCGGCATCCACGAGTGAATATTTTGCAGCCAGGCCCCGGTGTGGGAGGACATTGTATTGCTGTAGACCCTTGGTTTATTGTAGACTCGGCTCCGGAGCAAGCACGGCTGATTCGGGTAGCCAGGGAGGTGAATGATCATAAGCCTGAGCATATTGTCAGTCAGGTTCAAGCCGCAGCGAGTAAGTTTAAGCAACCAGTCATCGCTTGTTTGGGACTCTCCTACAAAGCTAATATAGACGATTTACGGGAAAGTCCAGCCTTAGAAATTGTTAAGGCATTAGCCAAACAACAAACCGAAGAGCTTTGGGTAGTGGAACCCCATATTCAGCAGTTACCAGCAACCCTTGCTCACCTAGGTAATGTCACATTAGTTCCCCTAGAAGTCGCCTTGCCAAAAGCCGATATTTTGGTATTGTTAGTTGACCATCAAGATTTTATCAACCTAGATCGGCAACTTATTGAAGGTAAAACGGCAATCGATACGCGGGGTATTTGGCATTGAAGCAAGTACTAATTCGTCAGGGGCAAGCGGTGGTGGAGGAAGTACCAGCACCTCAAGTTGAATCAGGAGCAGTATTAGTTCAAGTAGCTCATTCCTGTATTTCTGTAGGCACAGAGATGGCAGGAGTGAAAACTAGTAGCCTGCCTCTGTGGAACAGAGCTTTGAAACAACCAGAAAATGTCAAAAAGGTTTTACAATTAGCAGCAACCCAAGGTATTGCTCGCACAGCCAGCGTTGTTCAAGGAAGATTGGCAAGCGGTACACCGACGGGATATTCTGCCGCTGGTATTGTAGTAGCAGTAGGAGCAGGAATTGAAGATTTACAAATTGGCGATCGCGTTGCTTGTGCAGGAGCGCAATGTGCTCATCATGCAGAGTTAATCTGTGTTCCTCGTAATCTTACTGTACCTGTACCGGAAAAACTAGAGCTAACTCAAGCAAGTACTGTTACCTTGGGAGCTATTGCACTCCAAGGGGTTCGTCGTGCTAATCCTACTTTAGGGGAAGTATTTGTCGTTCTTGGCTTAGGTATTTTAGGTCAACTCACCGCTCAAATGCTACAAGCTAATGGGTGTCGAGTCATTGGAACAGATTTAGATTCTAAGCGGATTGCCATTGCTCAGAGTTTAGGGATGGATGTGGGGATTGAACCCCAAGAAGGAAATAGTATTGAGCAAGTGATTCGTTTGACAGATGGTTACGGAGCAGATGGGGTAATTATTACTGCTGCAACTCCTGCTGATAGCGTGATTTCTATCGCCTTTCAGATGTGTCGTAAGAAAGGACGTGTAGTCTTAGTAGGAGATGTGGGACTCAATCTCAATCGAGCGGATTTTTATCAGAAAGAGCTGGATTTCTTTATCTCTACATCTTACGGTCCCGGTCGGTATGATCAAAAGTATGAAGAACAGGGTTTAGATTATCCAGTTGCTTACGTTCGCTGGACAGAAAACCGTAATATGGCAGAGTACTTGCGTCTCATTGCGGGAGGAAAAGTTAAAATAGACCCCCTGATTGATGCAACTTACCCCATAGAACAAGCTAGTGAAGCCTACGAATCCTTAAAAGGGGATGGAGACAAGCCGTTAATGGTGTTGTTAGCTTATCCCCAAACAGAACCCAAGCTGATTCGTGTTGTTCCCAATCCTCAAGCCAAGGCAGCAGGGAAAAATTTAATTCGGGTAGCTGTAGTGGGAGCCGGTGGGTTTGCCAAAGGGATGCATCTGCCTAATCTACAAGCTTTGCCTAACTTATATCATTTGCAAGCAATAGTCAGTCGAACAGGGCATAATGCGATCGCAACAGCTAAACAGTTTGGGGCAAATTATGCCACAACAGACTACCAAAAAGTTTTACAGGACTCAGAAGTTGATGCAATTATTATCACCACTCGTCATCATCTCCATGCTTCGATGACTCTGGCAGCACTCAAAGCAGGCAAACATGTTTTAGTAGAAAAGCCTCTGGCTTTGGAGCCAGCAGAATTAGAGCAAATTACCTCTTTTTATCAAGGGTCTAAGGAAGGAAAACCCATTCTACTGACTGGATTTAATCGTCGTTTCTCTCCCTATGCTAGACGCATTTATCAATTAATTCAGGGACGGAGCAATCCCATGATTCTCAATTATCGGATGAATGCGGGGTATATTCCCTTAGATCATTGGGTACATTCAGAGGAAGGGGGAGGCAGAAATCGAGGAGAAGCTTGTCATCTTTATGATTTGTTTACTTATTTGATAGGGAGTAAGGTAACAGCAGTTAATGCTCATTCAATTGTTCCCAAAACTTCTCACTATAGCTCCAGAGATAATTTTATCGCGACAATGACTTTTGCCGATGGTTCAGTCGCTAACTTAACTTACACTGCCTTAGGAACTACCAGTTATCCCAAAGAGAAGCTAGAACTTTTTGTAGATGGGAAAGTTTTAGTTATCGATGACTACAAAGAATTAACCCTTGCAGGAGTCAGAGCTAAAAATCTCAAAACACCAACTATTGAGAAAGGACAGAAACAAGAACTAGAAATCTTTGCTCAAGCGATTCAGCAAGGAAAGGAATGGCCAATCCTACTGTGGCAACAAATACAAGCTACGGAAATCAGTTTTGCAGTTGAACAACAATTAAATGAGTAATGAGCGCTTAAGAGGATAAGTAAGCTTCGTCAGTACTTGAGGACTTATATGGAAGGACGGCGGTAGAATGCGGGTTGGTATCGCTTACTTTTCCTACTTTATAATCCTACTTTTCCGACTGACAGAGCTGAGTGAAATGAATCAATATGGAAATATGAAGTGGAGCTATCCATTAGCCCGTTAACTATCAACAATCCTTTTGATCAAAAAATGATAAACAACTCGTCAGAACTTAAGAATTCTTTCACTCGGTTCATCGCAATTTATAAGATGAATTTTAAAGTAGGTAAGCAGAAAGCTTATATGGATTTTAACAAATTCTTTAATCGTCATTATGAAAAAGCGATTGAATACTTGGCTAATCTTAAAACTCCCGAACAATTGAAGGAGGCGTCGAAAGATATTCATGAATTAAGTGGACATTTGTACAATAACTGGACAAACATTTCTGATATTGAAGACTTTAAAATCATAGTTCCTTGGGATGACAATAGTCTCAATGATTATCATCTTCTATTTTATCATTCGCTACCCAGTCTTATTAAGAAAATTTCTGAAGAATTAAGTCAACTCGATATAACCTCTCAAAATAGGAAAGTTTTTGCGTTACTTCTCCAGACTTTACTTCCTTGCTACTTCGTTAAAGTTGCCAATATCACGCCTGTGGTAAATTTGCTCCAAAAGAAACTAGATCATTTCATCTGTGTAGGATATCCTCCAAAGGACTATCCTGCACTAAAAAAAGCACCAGAAGCTGACATGAATTCATGGCAATTTGATTCTTGTCGAGGTATTTTTGCTGATTCTGATGATAGCAGTACTTTTTACTTCCTGTTTTTGGGATTCAATCCTAATGCTGAATCTTTAATACCAAAAAAAGTAGCTAAAGAATGGAGAAATAATCGCTCTAAATTTATAGAGAAGTTTTTACACCATAACGAAGAATTAGTGGAATAGATGGTGAGCGAAAAAAAAGTTGGGTGGAAGGAGAGAGGTTAGCTGTAGGGTGGGTATTGTCAAAATCTAAAATAGCTGCGATATGATTCTTCGAGCAATACCCACCTCTTCTTAGGTAAGTGTTGAAAAAAAAACAAAAAATAGGGAGGAAATCGAAACATGAGATACGAAATTAAAGTAGAAAAAGGCAATGATGCTAAAATTAGCGAAGGGTATCTACAGTTCACAAATAGCAGCGGTACGAAGGAGAACTTAAAGGTCTACAAGTGCTCTGTCCAAGACGATTCTAAAGACACAACGTCCCAAGACAATTCTGAAGACACAACGTGTAATATTGTCAAAAATGGTTGCCTAGTTCTCGACTTACGCAAAGACAAAAATACAAAGGATGATCAGGAAATCAATAAAGTCTGGAATGGAATTGCCAATCTGCGAGATACCGGGGAAGAGCCTGCTAGCGTCATCCTAGTGTTCTTGGTGCGCAGCATTTGTGAGGCAATGGGTGATCAGTATAATGTCGAAGCGTTTGCACTAAGACTGAGTGACTTATATGTAGCAAGGATAACGAATTTTGGTAACGACGAACAAAGCAGTCAAAGTGCTCAGGATTTTATAGAAGCTTTCACGAAACAGCAGATAGATATATTAAAGGCAAAAGCTGACAGTAATAGTCCAACAAAAGAAATATCTTTTAAGCCTCACGAATACAGTTCACCATTCACACCATATTACAATCAAAATGATGAAACTAGTGCATTTTGTATAAGTGAAGCGGCAAGATTTGAATATGTAAGGGAAAAGCTGTTGGCAATATTTCAGAGTGATGAGGCTCAAACAACATCCAAATTTAAAAAACTGGTAACACAGTGGGACGTGCTAGTGAAAGCAGCAACTCAAATGTATGTAATAGTATGTGTAGAGCATATAATCAATGAAATCGATGGTATGCAAAACGGTGTGAACGGAAATGACGATAATCACGATATCAACAAATGCAAAACCATCCTGCAATACTGGAAAACAGTAAATGATGTTAGCAATGAAGCAAATTCCAATCATCTAACAATAGAGTGGAGGGAGCAGGCAAATGATAAATCATTAGAGGAATATTCTACAAATGGCTTCAATCATAGTAATCAAAATGCTCAAATAAGCGCACTCCTGCGAGCAGTAAAGAAAGAGATAACAGCCAAATTGCCTGTATCGACAGCAATGATACATTTTATATCCCAAATCGTGTCCAAGGACACTACAAATCTGGGTATATCGAAGCTGACCAGAAAAGACATAGAAGATTTTCAGAAAATATGCAAACTAAAAGATAAAGAAATAAAACAATTGTTTAATCAATTGAAGCAGGAATTGGAGAAATTAAACAATACAGAGGAAAATGAAGAGCCGCAAATGGAAGAAGCAGACAATGAAAATAATTTGCAACTGCAGAAAAAACAAAAACAGATCAAAGAAAAATTCCAAGAGATGCTGTTTTTGAGAAGTTTATACGGTGATAAATACAGTATAGGCAAATGCTCAGAGAAAACTAATGTTGGCGACGAGGCAAAAAAAGTAAGGAAATGTACAGGGAAGGTTATCGGACTCGCACAACCAATTGATAACAAGCTATTTGCTGAAGGATAGTAAGCACTAAGATCTTCCGATGGGGTTTCATTTGGAAATCCCACTCAACCCGACAACTGCCAAAATGCAATCGAACTTTGAGTCTGAACTGCTACTGTACTAGGAGTTACGCATTGACAGAAATCCTTAGATATGCAGCTATGTCTATTCGACGTTTTGGTGTAATTTTTCCAATGCAGATTAGCGATCGCTATATCCAAAAACTGCAATCAAACGGCTGAAACAACGCAAATTCAATAGTACTTTTGTACAGTGCGTAACTCCTATGTTCCTTGAGTCAGATAAACTCTCAAAGTTACCTGCTCATTATGATTGTACTGGTTAACACCCTAACTTAAGCCTGTACCTGAAACCTGTTAGTCCCTAGTGGAACAGTGAAAATTCCTCCAGTATTGAGTCCAGTACCAGAAATCTTCTCAAAAGGGACAATATAATAAGTAGCGATTGCCTTCGGCACCAGCAAAGCTGATCTGCTTGCAGCAGCGCTTGCGCTATCGCAAGAATATTAAAGTAGGACTTACGCACCGTCACCGAATTATGCCATCCTGAGCGGTAGCGAAGGATCTCCAAACGGCCCAGATGCTTCACTATCGCACCCCTAGCAGAATCTTTGGTAATCTTTGAGTAGGGGAGCTGGAAGTAGAGAGAGCAGGAATGACAACACTCATAACTCTGACACGCAAAGACCTAGAGCAACTCCAAGCAGAGCATCCTGACTATTGTATGGAGTTGGTAAACGGAAAGATTACGATTATGAGTCCATCAGGGTATGAATCAGATGAAGTAGCACTAGAAGCAGCTGCACAATTACGGAACTGGGTTAAACCAAGAAAACTAGGACGGGTAACTGGTGCTGGTGCTGGTTTTGAGCTTCCTAATTCTGATGTGAGAGCGCCTGATGTTTCATTCGTAATAGCAGAACGGATGCGACGTACTACCCGTTCTTTTGCAGAACTGGCTCCTGATTTGATGATTGAGGTTAAGTCCCCCACGGATTCGCTCTCAGCCCTCAGGAAGAAGATTCAGAACTTCCTCTCTCAGGGAACAAACGTGGGTATTCTGATTAACCCTGAGAAGCACAGGATTGAAATTTACCGCCTTGGTGAAGAAGTGGTGGTTTTGGGTGATGGTGATATTCTGACTGTTCCTGATTTGTTACCAGGCTGGGAGGTGGCAGTAACTGACTTGTGGCCACCAGAGTTTTAGGCGTGTCACGCTAGTACTCTAGCGACTCGGTATCAATCATTAAAGTCGTGCGTAAGTCCTAGCCCACCTGTTCATCCTTAAGGAAAAAGGGGGAGAGTTTGCGCAGCTTGTGGTGAGTTTTGGGCATGGCAGCGGGGTAGAATGCAGCTTGGGGCAATGCACCTGAATTTTGATGTGGTTGAGCAGCCGGAATCGTCGAGAAGTCCGACTTCTTCAAGAAGTCGGACTTCTGAGAGAGTAAGGATTCTATCCCTCTAAAACCTAATACCTAATACCTAACAAAGTATGCGCCAAATTTTAATGAATAGTAAAGGAGCATTAGTTGCTCGGATGCCTCGGCCCAACATAGAACCAAAATCTGTTTTGGTTCGGGTTCATTACTCATTAGTTAGTGTAGGTACAGAAATCGCTCCTTTACGAGCTAGTCAGACACCGACGGCTACTAGTCCCACTGAACAGGTGAAAACCTATAGTAGCTTGGCCAAGCTGTACTTGGGACTTGCGGCGCGTAATCCCAGGAAGGCAGTGCAACGAGGGTTAGGAATCGCGAAAAATCAAGTTCGGTCTTGGCTGCCAGCAAAAACTACTGCTCCGACAGTAACTCTTAGTTTAGGTCAGGTGGATTGGACGCAATGTGCGGCGCAATCGGTGACTCAGCAAGATGAGCAGTTGTCAATCGTTACCGATGACTCAGAGGCTGCTTATCAAGTCATGTCTCAAGCGATCGCAGTTCCTGTGGGTCAGATTCCCATTGTACAAGTGAAAGGAACAGTAGAAAAAGGCGCGATCGCTATTGGCTGGCTTAATGAAAACCAAAGTGCTTGGCTTGGCTCTCGTGCTTACGATGTAGGTGTATTTGAAGATCGTTTAATTTTTCCTTTACAAGACTCCCAAAAAATTACGATCGTTATTACTACCGCCGGAGCAGGACAACCTTCCGACGCTACCCTAGAGTCTTTAGAACTGCTTTTTGTCCCCCCTACAGAAAATGGACTTCCCCACAGTGAGCTAGAAGATCAAGGCTGGAATGTTGGCTATTCCGTGGCAGGAGAAGTTATTGCTATTGGAGAGGGAATTAACGATTTAGTTCCCGGGGACTTGGTAGCTTGTGGAGGAGCCGGACAAGCCAATCACGCTGAATACGTCAGTGTACGGCGTAACTTAGTCTGTCCTCTACCCCCAAACTGTCCCGTTAAACTAGCTGCTTCCACCACCGTTGGTGCAATTGCTCTCCAAGGGGTGCGGCGAGGGGAGCCTCAATTGGGAGAAACAATTTGTGTGCTGGGATTAGGCTTAATTGGTCAAATTGTAGCTCAACTGCTGCGAGCCAATGGTTGTACGGTTATTGGCATGGATTTAGACCAAAAGCGGGTTCAAAGAGCGAAAGATTTGGGTATGGATAGTGGTACAGATAACCCAGAAGCCCTAAAAAAATTGATACTAGATGTAACTGGGGGTTATGGTGTTGATCGCACCTTGATTACCGCTGCCACCAAGTCCGATGCGGTGATTAACTTGGCAATGGAAGTCACCCGCCGCAAAGGAACAGTGGTAATAGTAGGAGACGTAGGTTTAAATGTGCAACGAGCAGTCTTTTACCGCAAAGAAATTGACTTGCTCATGAGTACCTCCTATGGTCCGGGAAGGTATGACCAAGTTTATGAACAAGAGGGTCAAGATTATCCTTTTGCTTACGTTCGGTGGACACTTAACCGCAATATGCAGACTTACTTAAGCTTGATTGCTCAAGGTCGTCTAAATATTGAAGCACTGATCGATCGCGTTGTTTCCATCGATCAAGCTCCTAGTGTCTATGAAACCTTAGCCCAAAGTCAAGATGAACTTCCCCTTGGGGTTCTCATCCACTACCCAGAAGATCCGAGGGACTTACCGGAACCTCCCAAAGCCACTAAAATCACCATTCGAGGACATAAAAAAGCTCCTGGGGAATTGATTAATTACGCTTTGGTGGGAGCAGGAGCCTTTGGTACTAGTATGCTCGTTCCTCAAATGCAGAAGCGAAAAGACCGTTTCTGGCTAAAGGGAATAGTTAGTCGGGATACAGTACGAGGGGGAAATTTTGCTCGTGCCAACCAAGTTGAGGTTTTAGCTACGGAACTAGATACAGTTTTGCAAGATCCAGCCTTTGATTTGGTCGTTATTGCCACACGCCATAATGATCATGCCTCCCAAGTGGTGCAAAGTCTAAAAGCAGGTAAACACGTTTTTGTCGAGAAACCTTTAGCTTTGACTTGGGAAGAGTTGGATTCAATCATCACTACCTACGAGAGCTTGGAACCAAAGCCTTTGTTAATGATTGGGTTTAACCGTCGCTTTTCTCCTGCTCTCCAGGCGCTTAAAGAAGTTTTAAAAGAGCGGCGTTCTCCTTTAATTATTAATTACCGCCTCAATGGCGGCTATATTCCCCAAGATAGTTGGATTCAAACCCAGCAGGGGGGAGGACGCAATTTAGGGGAAGCCTGTCATATGTATGATGTTTTCCGCTCTTTAGCAGGTGCGCCTGTAACTTCGATTACTGCCACAGCCATCAATCCAGACACACTCCCCTATCAACGCAATGATAACTTCTGTGCTACCCTTGCTTACCAAGATGGCAGTGTCGGCAATTTAGTTTATACTGCTTTGGGTCCGAAACAGGGTTTACCCAAAGAACGGGTAGAAGTGTTTTGTGACGGGGAGGCTTATATTGTCGATGACTACAAAAGTCTAATCAAAGCCAGTGATGGCACTCTATTGTGGCAAAGTAAGGAGGTAGATAAGGGACATTTTACACAATTGAGTCAATTCGGAGATGCGATCGCAGCAGGTACAGTAGCTCCCATCCCCTTTGAGCAAATTATAGAAACGAGTGCTGTTGCTCTCCAGATTGAAGATTTACTTTATCAAAGGGAAGGAGAATTGAGAATTAAGAATTAAGAATTAAGAATTTATTTTCCCCATTCTGCTCCCCTGCTCCTTGACAAGGACATTTTGCCTTAACTGGTTACCAATGGAGCATCTTGCTCCCTAGAATCACCGAAAGCGAGCAAGATGCTCGCACTACAAATTTTCCCAAATGGAATGCTCTCGATATTTCCCAATTCCTATCCCAACAAATAACTTGTCAACAATTATCAATTATCAATTATCAATTATCCATTATCCATTATCCATTATCCATTATCAATTCTATGCCAAAATATCTCTACCTAGCTCCCCCCACTAATGGCTTCTATTCCTGTGTCTTTACCGATGAACGCTTAACAGATTTTACAGAACGCCACAAGATTCAGTTAAAATTTCCTCCTCTGCAAGCATTAACTGATTTATTGCAAGAAGTAGAGCATCACCAAGAAGTTGATGGGGTTATTATTGGTTTAGAGCGTGGCTGGTTAGGTTGGCTCCATCTAAACTTAGCAAGCAAAATCCTGAATAATAAGCAGCAACTCTACTTGTATTGGCCTCTAGAAGCAGCAGTTGAAGTTGTCAATCAAGAACGTTTACGGAGTTATTGGTATCATTTTGTTGTAATCAAGCTCTTCACTGTTCTCTATGCCTTAAAAAATAAGCTTCGTTTCCTAATCAAGGGTGCTAAATCAATTCTCAGGGAATATTACCGTTTGGCACGAAGCATCTATCGTCAGCAGAGCTATACTTATTTGCCTGCTCAGGAAGCAACAGCACAAGAGTTGAGTCTAGTCAAGAATTATTTAAGTCAGTTACAAGCAATCATTGATCGTGCTGAACCAGTTCTATTTAAAGATTTTACAGAGCCAGTAAATTCAGATAACCCTATTCCAGGATGCGGCATCTATCTCCGCACAGATTTTTGGGCAAAAATTCAGTCAGGGGGAAGTTACGGACATACCTGCTATGTTGCCAAAGAACTAGCAGCAGTAACAGAAAACCTGATTTGTTTTATGCCTCATCGTTATTTACTGTTGGATGAATTAAAACTGCATCAGGTTGTCTTAGAACCCCCTGGAGAAACAGGAACTGAAGATAACATTTTAAGAGGCACTGTACATTACGATTCCTTACTTAAGGCAGCTGTAGAAGTATTAAAACCAGCTTATATTTACGAGCGGCTTTGCTTAGGCAACTATACGGGTGTGCTTCTGAGTCAACAGTTCAACATTCCCTACATGGTTGAGTACAATGGCTCAGAAATTTCCATGAAGCGCACGTTTGAGGGATCTGCCTACCAGTATGAAGAGATTTATTTAAAAGCTGAAGAGGCTGCTTTCCGACAAGCAACATTTATTTCTGTAGTTTCAGAACCAGTTAAAGAAGACTTAATTAAGCGAGGGGTAAAACCCAGCAAAATATTAGTTAACCCCAATGGAGCTGATGTGGATACTTATGCTCCTTTACCAGCTGAACAAAAACGTCTTCTGCGTCAGGAATTAGGTTTTAATGACTCTCATTGTGTGATTGGGTTTATTGGTACATTTGGCGGCTGGCATGGCATTGATGTTTTAGCAGAAGCAATTCCTCAGATTTGCCAACAACTCCCTGAAATTCGCTTCTTATTAATTGGGGATGGTAATTACAAACATCTTATCGATCATCAGGTTGCTCAACATCAACTCGCCAATCGTGTCATTAGTATGGGTAGAGTTCCTCAGCAAGAAGGAGTTCGACTTTTAGGAGCTTGCGATATTTATGTATCTCCCCACAATAGCCACATGATTGATAGTCGCTTCTTTGGCTCACCCACCAAAATTTTCGAGTATATGGCAATGGGAGGGGGAATTGTTGCCAGTGACTTAGAACAAATTGGCAAAGTCTTATCACCTGCTTTAAGGGTTGAAAGAAAGCAGAAGGTTTCCACACCTACTCCTACACAGGAACTTGCACTAACGAATGAAGAACGATTCCCTTCTGCTTCCTGCCTCCTGCCTTCTGCCTTAAAAGGCGAAAGCCTTGTTGATGAGCGAGCTGTTTTATGTACACCGGGGGATGTGGAAGAATTTGTTACTGCTGTTGTCGAGTTAGCCAAACAACCTGATATCTATCAACTTTTAGGGAAAAATGCTCGTCAAGCGGTGCTTGATCATTACTCCTGGAAACAACATGTTGCTAGTTTATGGCATTTTTATCAAAATGCGATCGCTTCTGAGCAATCATCATCAGCATCAATCCCAACAGTTCAATTATCCCAGCTAGAGCAAGTAGCATCCAACGATGCTTATAAAAATCAAACCCAACAGCAGTGGAATAACGATCCTTGCGGTTCCCATTATGTACAGCAGTCTCAACAACACACCTTGGAGTGGTTTTTAGAAGCGAAAAATTATCGCTACCAAGAATATGCTCCTTGGATGTCTAAAGTGATGGAATTTGCCAATCATGCTGGGGAAAAAGTCTTAGAGATTGGTGGGGGTATGGGAACAGATTTATCTCAGTTTGCTCTCCATGGTGCTCAAGTGACTGATATTGATCTATCATCCGGTCATCTGGCACTAGCTCAAGAAAATTTTAACTTACAGGGACTCTCAGGGGAATTCATTCACCACGATGCAGAAGAGTTACCCTTTGAGGATAATTACTTCGATCTAATTTATAGCAATGGTGTGATTCACCATACCCCCAATACCGTTGAGATGGTTCGAGAAATTTATCGGACTCTCAAACCTGGTGGCAAAGTAATTATCATGGTTTATGCAGAAAATTCCCTGCACTATTGGCGTAACCTAGTCAAAGATATTGGGCTAGACCAAGGGGAATTGTACGATGCTTCTATGGGAGAAATCATGTCCCGCCATGTGGAAATATCGGAAAATAATGCTAAACCCTTAGTCAAGGTTTATACCAAGAAAAGAATCAAGCAGATTTTTCATGATTTTACCAATATCAAGATTGTACAAAGGCAATTAACCGCTGCTGAACTCCCAAGAGCTTTCCGTTGGTTGCCGCTGGAATTAACTAGTCAGTGGGTGGGTTGGAACTTAATTTTAAAGGCAAGAAAACCGGAAGATAGCAAATCCGGATAAGGGTTCTCACCACTCCTCTCCGAATCCTTGAGCGCATCATGATAAAGCAAGCAGGGATAAAGTCTCATCTTTGTAAAATAATTCGATCGCGCTAAACTCCCGACGCAGCAAATTTTCAACTTGTAATGTCGAACATGAAGCGAGTTGGGGAAAAGATCGCTCAAACGGTTTGGTAATTTAGGCGATAGATTTTCATCAAAAATTAATTTCATGCGGACAATGGGGCAGTCATAAACCGACGCTCACGATCAGCAGCATAAGCAATGCAGGCTTTTAAATCTTCTGGCGTCAGATCGGGAAAATCTTCGAGAATTTCTGCTTCAGTCATCTCGGAAGCTAGGTACTCAAGCACTTCATAGACTGTAATACGCAAGCCACGGACACAAGGCTTACCACCACGTTTTCCAGGCTCAATTGTAATGATTTCTCGGTAGTTCATAATTGGTATCAGTCTTAATTACGGTGATATTTTATCCTGTTGTCTGCTTTGTCAGACGCTTATTAAAGTTAAAATTGATTGAAAGCTACCGTAAATTTTCCTCCCCCATGCTAAGTGTTAGAAGGATACGTAGCTCTGATATAACATTTTTCAAGAATCGCCTTAATCTTACTCCTCTACTACTCTAACTCCTAAACGACCGTGGTTCCTTTTGCAGTCTCTAAAGACAATAACCCCATGCAAATTACAATCGAACTTCCCGACAACATTGCCAATCAACTGCAACTGCAACCCACCAACATCTCCCGCCGAATATTGGAACTCATTGCAGCAAATAACTATCGCCAAGGACACATTGGAGCTGCCCAAGTTCGCCGAATGCTCAACTTCTCATCCCGTTGGGAGACCTACGAATTTCTCAAGCATGAAAAAGCCTACTTACCCTATACTGAAAATGACTTAGAGCAGGATACACAAACTATTCGCAATGTTAAGTGGTCACACAAAATTAATTGTATATTTACTCTTGAGTTATATTTCTTATGGTGTCTGGCATCTAACTCTTGCCGCTCCTCACGAAATGCCCAATTAATTTTGTTTAGGTACTTATAAACCAGGAATGATTATTGTTTCAAATACCTCCCCAATTAACTACCTCATCCTGATTGATCACATTCATGCTGAGGTGCTAGTGAAGCATCTGGGCACTCTCGGAGATCCTTCGCTATCGCTCAGGATGACATAATTTCGTTACGGTGCGTAAGTCCTATTAAAGTTAAAATTGACTGAAAGCCACTGTAAATTTTGCTCCCCCGTGTTAGGTGTTAGGTGGTAAGTGGTGTATAAAAATGGTATTAGGTAGACTGCGTAGTTGGTTAAAGGATTTTACTAAAAGCAAAGAAGAGAGTAAGGTTGATGCTCCTGTCTCTTTGCCAACCCTTGAAAGTGAGCAACAGCAGATTGGTTGTTCTTTTATACAATGGTATAACCAGCGGCAAAGCTCAAACTGGTTGTATGTTGATGTTTCTCCTGCTGTGATTAAGCATTTGCGATCGCATTTTCAGGAGCTTGTCTCTCAAACTATCACTGCAGCAGATAAAATTCTCGCACACCAGTTTAATTTACTAGGGAGTGGCGACTATATCCCCCTTGATCCAGATCGTTCACAAACACCTCATTTTTCCCCAAATACCCTCCAACCCAGCTCCCCAAACTCCCCTGATAGCTATAACTATCATCCTATCGATTGGTATCTCGACCCTATCACCAACCTGCGCTTTCCCCAAGGAATCCCTCACAAACAGTGGAACTTGTTAGAAATGCGTCCAGGGTCAGCGGATATTAAGTTACCTTGGGAACTAGCACGCTGTCAGCATTGGGTTACCTTAGGACAAGCTTATCGCCTTACCGAGGATGAGCGGTATGCTAAAGAAATTGCCTACGAGTTAGCTGATTTCATGGTTGCCAACCCCATCGGCATCGGCATTAACTGGACTTGCACGATGGATGTGGCTCTCCGGGCTCTAAACTGGTCATTAGGATTAGCCTTAATTCGCTCTTGTGAAACTTTACCCCCCGATTTTTGGCAAAGTGCCTATAGTGCCTTATTTGCTCATGGGGTATTTATTTATAACAATCTTGAAAATAACTACGAAGTCACCAGCAATCATTTCCTCAGTAATGTCGTCGGCTTATACTATTTAGCCAAGGTTTTTCACGATTTACCCCAAGGACAAATCTGGGAAAAATTTTGTCGGGAATCCTTAGAACAGGAAATTCAAGTTCAGGTGCTGGAAGATGGTGCAGATTATGAGTCATCAATCCCCTACCATCGTCTTGTCACCGAGCTATTTTTAGGAGCGGCTCGCCTAGCTCAATTTTATAATGAGCCACTTTCGGAGGCTTACTTAAAGCGCCTCCATCAGATGGTTGACTTTCTGCTCGGTGTCCTACGTCCCGATGGTTTAATGCCTCAAGTAGGGGATGCTGATGATGGAAGGTTACATATTTTTACCCATTACGGAACTTGGCAACCTCAAGATGCTCGCCACTTGTTAGCACCTGCTGCTTTATTACTTAAGGAATCAGCTTGGTTATCTTACGCTGGTGTTGATGGAGTTTGGGAAGCGGCTTGGTGGGGGTTTGATTTGGAAAGAAGGCAGGAGGCAGAAGGCAGGAGGCAGAAGACAGGAGGCAGTCCCGATGAAACAAATTCACCACCAGGTGATGAAAGTAGGGGCGAATGGCCATTCGCCCCTGTTGAAAAAGATAGGAATTTGCCCCCTCTGTGTAAGGAGTTTCCTCAAGCAGGATTAACAGTTTTCCGTGAGCAAGGAAATTACCTATTAATCAGTAATGGAGTAGTAGGCACAAAAGGCTTTGGCAACCACAAACATAACGATCAGTTAGGATTTGAATGTCATATTAATAGTATTCCTTTACTAGTAGACCCAGGGAGCTATGTTTATACCTCAGATTTTGAGGCGCGTAACCTATTTCGCAGCACAGGTTACCACAATACTCTACGAATCGATGGGGAAGAACAAAATGAGATGCGCCCCGAGTGGATTTTCCGTTTATTTGAAACTGCTCATGGGAAAAGTTTAGGCTTTCACTGTACCCAGGAGTATAGTGAATACCAAGGTCAGCATATTGGCTATCAGCGCCTCAAGAGTCCTATAATTCATGAGCGCCGTTTTCGTTTCCTTCAACAATCAGGAACTTTATATATTTGCGATCGCTTACAGGGAAGAGGTTCTCATTTACTAGAATGGCACTTCCATTTTGCACCAGAAGTGAATGTTACTCTTCAAGGAGAAGGAGTTTATCAAATTTCAGCTCAAAATCAGCATTTTTTCTTTTGTACCCCCCAAACTTTAGCTGGAGAAGTCAACCAAGCGTGGTACTCTCCCTCTTATGGGGTAAAAATTCCCTGTCAAAGTCTAGATTTAACCATCAATGCAGAATTAGAGTCTGCTAATGATTGGTTTTTCACCCTTGCTCCTGAGGCTGACTATTCTAGCTTAATTCTAAATTCTAAATTCTAAATTCTAAATTCCTTTAATATGTCTTCTTTTCTTTCTATCATCACAGGTTCTGTCTCAGAAGTAATTTTCACGATTATCCAATATTGGAAAATAATTGTAGTAACTACCAAGGTTGAGTTTGACAAACGTTACTCTGGGTCTGTATTAGGGATATTTTGGGTATTTTTGTATCCCGCCTTACTACTTTCCGTTTATTTATTTGTTTATCTAGTTATCTTTCAAATTCGTTTTCCCGGCTACAGTGAATTTGACTATGTTTTATATGTATTTTGCGGTCTCATTCCCTATATTGGCTTTTCAGAGGCAATTTCTAATGGCTCTTTATGCATCAAGCAAAATATTCATTTGATTAAAAATGTGATGTTACCAATTGAACTTGTACCCATCAGAGCGGTTATGATTAGTATGGTAACGCAAATAGTTAGTTTAGCAATCTTACTTGTTTTAACTACATTTGGAGGTAGTTTAAGTTGGCATTTAATTTGGCTGCCCTTTGTTTTTTTGCTACAAATTATGTTTTTGGTGGGTTTAGTTTGGATTCTAGCTGCTGTGGCTGTGCCCTTACCTGATGTTAGCTATTTTGTGAATTTATTACTTTTGCTCTTAATGTTTTTATCTCCCATTGGCTTTAAGATGGATATGGTGCCAAATACTTTAAAATTTATTGTTTACGTTAATCCTTTATCTTATATGCTGGAGATGTATAGAAGTAGTTTGTTATATGGTAAATTTCCAGAACCATTAATATTAATCCCTTATCTGGTGATGTGTATAATCGTTTTCGCCTTGGGGGCTACTTTCTTTGAGCGATTTAAACATGTTTTAGTTGATTATGAGTAAATAGGGTTTGTTGAATTGCTAATTGCTAATTGCTAATTGCTAATTGATAAAAGAGGCAAGCGATCGCACGATAAAATAGAAGAGGGTAAGTAAACCAAGATTAGAGAGATAAAGTGGTAGTACAACGTTGGACTGATACAATGCTTGATGAGTTGGCGTCAAGCGTCGGTGAAATGCGAGAGAGCATGACCGAAATGCGAGAGAGCATGACCGAAATGCGAGGGAGCATGACCGAAATGCGAGGGAGCATCACTGAAATGCGAGAGAGCATCACCGAAATAGGAGATAGCGTTGATGGTTTGAGAGTGACAGCGCAAGCCTTGTTGCAAGTTGCTGGTCAAAATCAACAAAGAATGGATATGTTTGAAGAAGAAATAGAGTTAATGAAGCAAAGACATGCTGAAGAGATAGAATTGGTAAAGCAACGACAGGCTGAAAATGATGAAAGATTTAATGTTCTGCTTGAAGAAGTACGCTATTTAATTCGAGGCAATCAAGGAGATTGAGGAAACTTCCGACGCTTAAATTGAGAAGCAACCTCAAAGTAAAAACCTAATAGAAGTATTGTCGAAGTTGTAGGAAGTTAAGAGCCAAGCGATTGGTTAAGTCCCTAGATGAGCCTCCATTGTCAAACCGCCAAAAATTGTTGAATCACATCTTGACTAAGTTCCCTGGTAGAACCAGATGCCACAATGCCACCTTTCTGCATAGCGTAATATTGATCTGCTTGCCGCACAAAATGCAGGTGCTGCTCGACCAAGAGGACAGAAATTCCTGTAGACTCAATAATCTGCCGAACTGCTGCTTCAATTTCTAAGATAATTGAAGGTTGAATACCTTCGGTAGGTTCATCCAACACCAGTAACTGAGGTTTACCCATTAAAGCACGGGCGATCGCTAATTGTTGCTGTTGTCCTCCACTTAAATCTCCTCCCATACGAGACAGCATCGATTTCAACACCGGAAACAGAGAAAAAATCTCCTCTGGAATTTCCTGTTTACTCCTTCTACCACTGCGACGTGCCTCCAAACCCAGCAAGAGATTTTCTTCTACTGTGACGCGAGGAATAATTTCCCGCCCTTGGGGAACATAACCAATCCCCATCCTTGCCCGTTTATCCGGTGATTTACTGGTAATTTGCTCACCAGCCAAAGTAATCTTTCCAGTACGAGGTTTGAGTAACCCCATAATAGTTTTAAGTAGAGTAGTTTTGCCTACACCATTACGTCCAATCAGACAAACCATTTTGCCTGCTGGTACACTCAAATCCACATCCCGCAGAATGTGACTTTCTCCGTAGTAAACATTCAACCCTCTAATTTGCAGCATGAGCTGGGTAGAGTCAGTATTTGACGCAGTAGCAGTCGAATAATTAGTTACAGTCATGATTTATTACTCACCGTTGACCTATCTTGTTTAGTAGTTCGCAAAATTTGAAATAGGCTATGTGGGGAGGAATTTTGATATTGAGTTGTGGTAAGGCAATTATGTGAAGCCGCAAGCTATCGCAATCAGTATAGCATGGTGTTTCTTGGTATAGCAGTCTCGCCTAATCTTAAACAGATGACTTGAGCTGTAATCGCTATATGTTAGCAACACAAAAGCCTGTCACTGCTGGGTTTCGTTCATGAGCGCAAGCTGGTTCTGTAGGCAATCATTATAGAGTTTTTGACATAATGGATTTAATTGATTTTAGGGACTTCGTTCTTATGTAGAACTGAGGTTGCTACGCAGACAGGCTAGGGTAAGGGGAATTGCAGCTACAGAAACCACTACTTTGAATTACACCCAGTCACGGGGTAGGGATATGGTTGCTGATAGGAAAAAAACTGAAGTAAAGACTTTTCAACAACAAATTTTGGAGGCAGAACAGAAGATAGAAAAAGCGATCTCCCAACTTTTTGACCGGGACGCTATTCTGAAAAAAGTCTGTGAGGAAATCGAGTCACAGATGGGATTTGACTTTGCAGGCATATCTTTGATTTTCCCTGAAAAAGATACCATTGAAGCAGTACAAGGAACAGGTATTGCAGAGAAATGGGCGGGAGGAGTCAAGCATTACTTGGCGAAAGACCCAGACTTACGAGATATCCAGGCAGATATAGTCCAAACTTGCCGAACCGAGATCATCTCTGGATGGGACAAACGGTTCGATGACGGGATTTATGATGAGTACCGCCATGAGGATCTGGTGCGTATCTTGACACCGATTTTGCTAATCCGCGATCAATGCGGGAAGGTGAGCGAGGATTGGTTTGAGAACTGTAAGTGGGAGGTTTTACGGGAAGAAAAAAAAGAGCAAGGACAACATACTGTTATCGAAATGCGTCTACCAGCAGAGCTAGGGGAGGTGGACATTGAAGTAATCGGTACATTAGAGACGGGGTACAAAGACTCCAAGAAGTATATTAAAGCTCCTCAGGCATTTGTGCTATCCAAGCTCCTAGGTAAGCAAGCTCTGAAAATTCGTCAAGGGCTATTGCTCCATGTGTTAGAGATAATTGTCGATCAGGCTAGGAATATTGTGGGGGCTGAATCGGCTACACTGCATTTTCTCCGAGACTCAGAGCAGAACCGTTACATTTACGAAGTCTCTTCTGCCTTTGCCAGCCAACATCTACTGAAGGGATGTTTGCCTCGTAAGGAGGGATTGAGGCAACAAGCGATTAGGGAAAGAAAACCTAAGTTTATACCAGACCCCTTTCAAGGTGATGATCAGCTGACACTAAAACATTTAAACCCCATAGTCTTTGAGGCAGGCTTTAGAGCTATGGCAGCTTTTCCCTTGCTCATCGATCAACAGGAAGGAGTTTTGTCTATCTACTTCCAAACAGAACACCAATTCACCGAAGATGAAATCAGTTGGGTAGAACTCTTTGCTAATCGTGTTTTTGGCGTCATCAGACAAGTCAGGACTTACGAACAGATGGGTGAGAGAACTCGTCAACTGGCTGCCCTCCACTCAGTTGCTCAATCTCTGAGTCAGGTGCCAGAAAAGGGGAATTTGCTGCAACTTATTGCTGGGAAAACCTTGAATATTCTGGCTGCAGATGTAGTTAGTATTTTCGAGTATACCCAGACCGAGAAGATGTTCTTGCCGCAGCCATATATTGCTGGACGGCTCAAAGCCAAACCAGAAAAGGATAAAAAAATTGCTAAAAATGATACACCATACTTGCTGGTCAAACGCCAAGAAAATATCTATGCTGCAAGGGTGTTAGAAGAAGCAATCTTCAAGGATTTATCCTTCACTAAACGAGAGAGTATCGAGTCTACAGCTGCTGTCCTGCTAAGGGTAGACGAAGAAACTGTTGGGGTCATGTTTATCAGCTATCGGAGACCTCACTATTTTTCTGGTGAGGAGAAACAGTTTATTGAGACCCTTGCTTCCTCAGCAGCGATCGCGATCAAGAATCACCGATGGCTACAGACTCTGAGCGAAATTGATCGTGAGCTCAGAACCACTCTAGACCAAGAGAAACTCCTAAATCTCATTATGCAGCGAGCAGTGCAGATTACAGCAGCAGACCTGGGAGTATTTTGCCTGCTGGATGATCCAATCAGCCAGGAACTAGTAGTGAGGACTCATTATCCTGAGAATTTACCATTCGACGAGAAGTTTAAACATATTAAAATGCACGAGGGGATTACTGGCTGGGTGGCGACTCACTGCGAGTCAAAATTGGTGAATGATGTTCAGGCTGAACAACACTACAAACCCTGTTTTGCCAACGTCAGTTCAGAGCTATGCGTGCCCCTTCGAGACAAAGATGGGCATCTACTCGGTGTGCTTGACGTGGAAAGCTATCAAGCAGGAGCATTCGATCTTAGACATCAAAAGATGCTGGAAGCTCTAGCTAACCAGGCTGTTATTGCGATCCAGAATGTGGAAACCAAGGAGAAGCTCGTGGCAACCGAAAAGGTAGCTACCCTGAGTGAAATGGCTAGCACACTGATGCATAGGATGAATAACTCTATTGGCGCAATCCGAGTGTGGTCACAAGATATTCTTGACGAAGATACTCAGAGTAGTAAAACCATTGCCAAGGACATTTTGTCTAAGGCAGATGAGATTCTTAACGATATCAAACGCTTAGGAAGTTGGGGAAATGTGCAACTACAGCCTGTTGAGCTTCAGCCAACATTTGACCTGGCAGTGACAAAAGTGAGTTTTCCTCCTAATATCACTACGAAAATCAATATACCCAATGACCTACCCAAGGTGTCAGCAGGTAAATCCCAATTGAGAGATGTTTTCTACAACTTGCTCCACAATGCGATCGAGGCTATGCCCAATGGAGGTACTTTATCTGTAGATAGCAAAACTGTGGAACGAGAGGGAAGATGCTGGGTTAAGCTGATAGTGGAGGATACTGGAGTAGGTATCGCTGAAGATAACCAAGAACAGATCTTCCAAGCCGATTACAGCACCAAATCCACTAACAGAGTGATGAGAGGATTTGGTTTATGGTGGACGCAGGCTTATGTCCAACGTTTGGGTGGTTGGCTGAAGGTAGAAAGCCAACTTCATAAAGGTGCTCAGTTTACAGTGATACTGCCAGCTAATTAGGTGGTAGGTTTTAGGGATTGTCCACAAGTGGTGCAAGGTTTTTGAGTTATAGTGCTACTCATTTTGGTTAGGATGTTGAGAAATTTATATCACCACAGAGACACAGAGGAACACAGAGGAAAAATGTTGTCCTATATGTATGCGCATAGCACTATAAAAGATCCAATTTTCTTGGACTAGGCAAGAAAAAAAGACACAAAAGCATTATTTGGCATGGTTTCCACACTCATACAGCAAGCCCTAAATAGTTTCAATGTGTCTTAGCTTACTGGAGAAGCAAATGGAAGTTTTCAAAATACTCTTAGTCGAAGATGAGTCAAGTTGGCAATCTATTTTGCAAAGTAAGATCCGTAGGGCTTTGAGTGCTCTTGGTCACACTGACGACCCAATTAAGATTGTTCCAACCTATACAGCGGCTCTGGAAACTATCAATAACGAAGATCTTAACCTGTTGGTTACTGACATCGAATTGCCCTACAATCCCACGGAAATCGAATTGCCCTACAATTCCACGGAAGTAGAACCGATGAAAACCACGGGGATAGAACTGGTTGAACGTGCTTCTCAATTACAGTTGCCAACAATTGTAGTCAGTGGCAAAACATCTCCTCAAGAAGTCCGTAACTTTCTCAAGATAGACGGGGTATACGATTTCTTCAGTAAAGCTGATTTTAATTCCAAGGAGTTCATCCAAGATGTTGAGGAAGTTTTGCAGGAGGCGATCTGGCCTCAACAGATGATAGCTTCTCTACGAGAAATGAACAGTATGAGCCTTACTCAAATCCCAGAGAGTCGTCGTGATTTTATTCTTAAGCAATTTTACCAAGATTATGATTTTCTCAATCTGGTTGCTCATCCTGACGCAGTCACACTAGAAGTGAGTGAACTAGAAATGATGAATGAGTTCAAGGAGATTTGGAACAGTGGAAATAGTGCTTTAAACCAGAAGCCTATGGAGGCATTGAGAACCAAAGTAGATCAACTAACACAATTGTTTTGTAAGTCACTTGCCTTGAAAACACTTGATAATTCAGCCACCCTTGGACAACTTTACGGACAAATGATTGATGCCTCTAATCCGGCATTTCAGCTCAACATTCGTCCCCAATTTCCCTTGATTTATGCTGGCAAAACAGCATTTAGTCAGCAAGATGTGTTGACCATCAGTGGACTTCTGAATCAATTCGGCATCAATGCCGAGTACTTCGCACTGCTTGTTGTCTTCAGCAACCATCAACAAATTCGCCAGCAAGTCCGTGAGTCTCCTTACAAAAATGACTTTATTGTTCTTAACCACGATCAACTCTGGGATATTCTGGCGGCCAAATCCCCTATTCAACAACTAACTACCTGTATTCTCGAACAAATCGATTTGGTTGCTGTCTCCCCTTACACCGTATACGGTCCCGTAAAAGAGAAGATGTTTTTTGGTAGAGCAACAGAAGAAAAGACACTACTCCAAAATATTGAGCGAAACGACTACGCACTGATTGCTAATCGAAAAAACGGTAAGACCTCCCTGCTCAATAGAATTTATCCTCGCCTGAAAAACATGCCAAACTATCAGGTTTTTTACTGTGATTTACAGACAGTTGATGATTACAATCTGTTTTGCCAAGAGCTAGCGTTATCTTACCCAGAATTTGAAGAAGAGATTTGCAATGTTAATGATACTTCACCTTTATACTTGCGTAAATTAATCAGTAACATTAAGCAACACAATAGCAATCAACAGATTGTTTTTATCTTTGATGAAGTTGATGAAATTCTTGCCTATGACATCAAACAAAAAGAACAACTATTCAAAACTTTTCGGAGTTTGTCACAGCGGGAAAATATTCGTTTCATCTTCAGTGGCACAACAGAGCTTGTTAAGCGCGTGCGCCATCCAGACTCACCCTTATTTAACTTTTGTAACCCAATGAAAATTGGGATTTTAGAAGAAAAGGCGGCTCGTGAACTGGTGACAGTCCCTATGGGAACATTAAGAGTAAAATTTGAGAATCAAGCAGCAATAGTTCAGCGGATTCTTGACCTAACTGCTCGACATCCCAACATCATCCAGTACATCTGTGATGCCTTGATTAGAAAAATTAATGAAAAGCAACAGCGGACAATTACAGAACAAGATCTTGATCTGGTATCTTCCTCTCAGGAATTTTATGAATATTTTGAAAGTCTGATCTGGGGACAGTCCACAGCCCTAGAGAAGTTAATCGTTTACACCATGTGGTCTTATCCAGAGTTTACCGAGTTGGAAGTTATAGAGGAATTCAAACAGCGGGGAATACCATCTCAGGGAGTAAAAGCCAGTTTAGAAATCCTGCTCACCTATTCCACCTTGAGCCAAAAGAATGACAAATATTGCTTCACATTCCGGAAATTTGCCAAGCTCATGGAAGAGTTAAGTGACATACCTGCATTAACTGAACAATACCGGCAAGAACTAGGAGCTTCTGACGCATGACAGTTTTTGAGACTAGTGGAGTACTAAATCCTGAAGAACACCATAACATTATTGTTAATCGGGTAGAGCTTGACCAGATTATTACCCATATTGAAAATCAGGATCAATACGCTGTTATTCAGGCTCCAACTCAGTCAGGAAAGACGACACTGCTTTATCAAATTCAATCTCGCCTACATCAGCGTGCTTACGGTGTAGTGTATCTTGACCTTTCCTCACTAGATGATCTAGAACCAGCTCAATTTTACCCAATGCTTTGTACTGAGATTCAAGATGGATTGGGCAAGCTGATAGTTGAGAATAAAGATGCCAACCTAGCTCCTGAAAAAGTTACTAATCAAATATCCTTGTTGAGATACTTAAGATTAGTTTCCGAAAAAACTCAACAGGCAAGAAAGCTAGTTTTTATGATAGATGAACTTAGCGGACTATCTGAAGAGTTAACTTCTCCTTTCTTTTCAACCCTGCGAAGTTTTTTTACTCGTGGTCGAGGTATATCAAAGGATCGCGATTTCTACAAAAAAGTCATGTTTATTTTTGCTGGCAACCTCGACTTAGACAAGCTAATTCAGAGCAAAAATTCTCCGCTGAGAAATATCTGTGAGCTCTTCAAGCTTAATGATTTTTCCCAGCAGCAAGTCCTTGCTCTTGCTCAAAATCTCCAAGAATTTCCCCCTGAGATAGTTGAGGTTATTGCGGATTGTGTTCATCAATGGTGTGAGGGACATCCCTATTTAACTCAGCGTCTTTTGGCGTTAATTGATGAAAGTCAGGAGTGCCGAAATGCAGATCAAGATAGTCTTTGTAAAGTGATCGAACAACTGGTAAAAAAAGATATTCTCTGCGGCAGTGATGCGAACCTGACTCATGTTTACAATTATCTGCGCAATAGCGATGACTATTATCGTCAAGCAGTTGTTCAAATTCTTCGCAGCAAGCCAGAAGAACGGAAAGAAACAGCACCTCATGCTGAAGAACTTATCCTCATGGGGATTATCAAGCGATCAAGTAACCTGCATCTCATGATCCGTAACAAGATCTATGAGAAAGCTTTAAAAAGATTTTTATGGAATTTACCCGAAATAGAAAGTGAAAGCTCATCAAAAACTTTTAACAGGAAAACCCCTGCTAGGTATTTTTCTATCAGTTGTAGCGATTAGCCTACCGTTTTATCTCGTCTTGCCAGAGTCACAAGCTCAAGTAAAACCTGAAACTAAACCCCTCCGTTGGTCAACTTTTATTGACCGAAAGAGCTTGAAAAAAGGGGAAGACATTAGTATCAAGGTTTGGCTCGATTCTGAGCTAATGGATCGTGCTACTGTGACAGTCTTTTTCCCCAAATTCAGCTAGAGCTAAAGGAGGAACTTTCTTGTCAAGACGGGATACAGAAAACTCCTCTTGTGAAGTAGATCTTTCTCAACAACTCCTATAACGTTTGTGCTTATAGGGAAAAAAGTTGGGAAATTTAACAACGTACTCATAGAAGTTTCAGGACAAGACAAGAAGACAAAAAAAGCAATAACTGAACGCCAAACAATTCAGAAATATTGAGGTGCAAGGAGAAGCTCAGTGGTGGTCTATGCTTGGATCTAGTCCATTGCTTGGGGTATTTATCGGCGGCTTGTTGACAATCCTAACAACACTGCTGACCAATCACTTACAAAATCTGCGGGCAAAACGCCAACGCAGGCAGTGGTTTTAACGAATTTGCCTGCAGAACTAAATATTACTCATAAAGCTCTTTGTCAGGGGCGAGAGACAGGAGTTGAATTGTGGATGGATAAATTACGAACTGAAGGATATTATACTGAACTACAGCAGTTTGCCAAGCAAAAACCTGGTGAGGAAGATCTAGCCGAGAGGTTGCTGGAGATCGCCTTCAGCTTACGAGACTACGAACGCGATCGCAAGGAAACATACCGGAACGTAAAAGAAGAATACCAAGAGCTTGCTAACAACCTCGCTCAAATCATCAGTGTACTAACAACTTAGTGTATTAACCTTAGATGCATTGAAATTGCATCTTCTAAAAACAGGACAAAAATGGCTGTTCCTCTCCGTGTCTCGGTGTCCCCGGGTCCCCGCGTCGGTAACAAATGACAAGTTAGATGCGTACAAGCTTAACCTGGATTTGGTATAAAAGGCTTAAGGTTAGATATCATACTTCAAACACCGAGGATCGGGCAGCGTAGCTTTCTCTGGCTCTCGAGGAAACCAGAAAGCCGTGCGTTTACAAAACCCAACCAGCATCAACATGACAGGTACTTCAATCAGCACTCCTACAACAGTAGCAAGAGCAGCTCCAGAGTTCAGACCAAATAGGGTAACGGCAGTAGCGATCGCAACTTCAAAATGATTACTCGCCCCAATCAATGCCACTGGAGCTGCATCTTCATACACCAGTTGTAATTTCTGTGCTGCGACATAAGTGATTGAGAAAATAAAGTTTGTTTGAATAAAGAGGGGAACGGCAATTAGTAAGATGTGCAGGGGATTGCGAACAATCAGTTCACCCTTGAAGGCAAAGAGCAAAATTAGAGTAATCAGCAATGCAAAGATTGCTACCGGACTCAGGTACTTGAGGAACATCTGATCAAACCAAGATTTTCCTTTGTAGCGTAGAATCCAGGTGCGGGATACTACCCCGGCTAGTAGAGGTAAACCCACATATTACCAGCACCGACACCATAATCGTTTCCCACGGAACAGTGAGATTGTTGGCGGAGAGCAGCCATCCTCCTAAGGGCGCATAGAGAAACAGCATGGCTAGGGAATTGATGGCAACCATGACTAAGGTATGTCCCTGATTGCTATAGGACAAATAACCCCACATCAATACCATAGCCGTACAGGGCGCAATACCTAGGAGAATCGCCCCTGCAATGTAAGAATTGGCTAGAGAGACTTCCAAACCCCGAATGATTTCTGTTCCTTCTAGGAGTGGATGAAATAGCCAACCTAGAAAGAACTGAGCAAAGGCAACCATTGTCAAGGGTTTAATGAGCCAGTTCACCACGAGTGTTAACACTACAGGCTTTGGAGTCTGAGCGGCTTGCTTTGCTTGAGAGAAGTCAATCTTTACCATGATGGGATACATCATAAAAAAGAGGCAGATGGCGATTGGTACTGACACCTGATAGATACTCATAGCATCAAGGGTTTCGGCAATACCAGGGAAGGTTCGCCCCAAGGCAATGCCTGCCAGAATGCAGAGGAACACCCAGACGGTCAAATACCGTTCAAAAAAGCTGAGTTTTCCACCTGCTTGAATCGCTTTAGAAGGCATATTGGGATGTTTGGTGGTCACAGGTTAATTATCGTGATACAAAGATGCAATGCTTACATCAAATCAAAAACAATTGATTTGTCAAGTCGTATAAAACACAGTTGTAAGAATGGGAATCAAATCCAACAAATATTAACTACAGAGTTCATCATCCATACATACGCGAGAGGCGAGCATCGGGCTGAACCGTCTAAAATCAGAGAGATACTGCTCAAGTACCGCAAATTGAGGCAGATTAAGGCTGTAATAGCTCCATTTCCCCTCCTGTCTGCAACGCAGAAGCCCTGCACCTTTGAGGGTTTTGAGGTGGAAAGATAGTTTGGACTGGCGGACGTTGAGGCGATCGCACAAATCACACACACACAGTTCCTGTTCTCGCAGTAATTCAAGTACCTGAAGTCGAAGGGGATCGGAAAGAGCTTTAAACCCTATTTCAACTGAAGTTGATTTAACGATAGAAGTTTTAATCATCAGGTTTACTTGAATCGATAGCTCTATCATACAGACATTGCAAATAGCCTATCTCGTGGCTCGAGAATAACTTACAACTGCGCTGTGCCTATCTCAACGTTAAACTCTCTGCGAACTCTGTGCCTCTGTGGTTCCCTTAAATCTTCCCTGCTTTTACCGAAAGAATCTGTGAGGGACTTTAACCATTGGGAATCAAAAGCTCCCAAATGGGTAGTGGTAATCAATGTCTGAAATCGCTCTTGAATAGCCTCAAGTAACTGATTTTGCCGATTAAGAATCCAGTTCCGCCAACACATCATCTAACAATAGCAGCGGTGGTTCTCCAACTACTTCTTCAATCAACTTTAACTCCAGCCAGCTTCAGAGCCAATACTAATGTCCGCTGTTGTCCTTGAGAACCATAGGCTCTAGCAGGGGTTTGATTGATGGTAAACTCTACTTCATCTCGATGAGGGCCAACAAGAGTTGTACCTTGATGCTGTTTCCGGGATACGACGCTGCTGGATTTTGTAGAGAAATGCCTTTTGTACCCCTTCTGGATCATCTTGCTCAAGACTGACATTGGGAGCATAGTTAATCTCCAGCACCTCCGTAGCACCACTAATACTAGCGTGCCATTCCTTAGCAATTGGAGCTAGTCGTTTGAGCATTCTAGCTCGACGTCTGGTAACTCGTGAGCCAGCGGTTGCCAGTTGAGCATCCCATAAAGCTAGTTGGTCAATCTGTTCTTGGCATGGTAACTCATTTGTACCTTCTATTTCCTGCTTGCGAATTTTTTTGAGCAGGGCATTACGTTGTCGCAATATCTGGTTATATTGCTGCAAAATATAGGCATAAATTGGTTCTAGTTGAGTGAGAATAGAATCAAGCCAGCTGCGACGCCTCTCTGGAGCACCTCGCACTAGTTCCAAATCTAGGCTGGAAAATTGTACTGCATTGAGAATACCCAAAAAATCCAGCTGACGACGCAAGGATTCCTGATTTAAGGCAACAGTACGCCTTCCCTGACTGCGTAAAGTTACAGATAATTCCACTGAACCATAGGCTCTCTCCAAATTAGCCCGAATTTCACCAACAGTAGCTTCTTCCCATACTAATTCGCGATCGCGTACTGAGCGATGACTTTTGAGAGTCGCCAACAACTCCACCGCCTCCAACAGATTCGATTTTCCCTGAGCATTGTCACCCACCAAAATCGTCTTGGGAGCATTAAAATGCACTCGGCAATCTTGGTAGTTGCGAAACTGTCGGAGGTGTAGGGTTTTTAGGTACATTGGTTTTTAGTCATTTGTTATTTGTTATTTGTTATTTGTTATTGGGACTTTAGCAAAATTCAAGCCCCGATAGTGTTTAAAATTCTTAATTATTCAGAACGACAAAAAACCTTAAGATAGTTATACATTTCACGGAATAAGGGACATTTTCTTTGAACCTCATTGGGATTGATTTCTCTCAATAACAAAGGGGTATGTAGCCCTTTAGAAAAGTGTGGCTGATTGCGGTCAGCTTCATCTTGCACACTTGACTCAATTAGTGCATCTGAGAGTTTTTCTTGACAACAATCTCTTTTTGATCATACTCGCTAAATGATTCTGGGTTATCAAAAGGAATATGCTTTTGTGTACTCAACGACCAACGCATACGCTCATGTCTGCCTCGAAAATCTTAACTTTTAGCTAGGGAATTATCCCAATCAGCAATAATCCAAGCTTCAAGTTCAGGCGCAGCAAAACCAATAATTTTATCAATCTATGATTGTCAGAGTGGCGTCTCAAGGATTTTTCGCTAACTGGTAATCCCCTATCTTCGGCATATTTCGATATCTCGTAAAAGGTGTACCCCTTCATTGTCATGTCCTCAATATCGCTTTTGAGAACAGAGGTACAAACTTTACATCTTCGAGGCATTTTTAACAAAATTAATTCATGGTTAAATCATACTTTGTTTCTGTATTTTTTCGTGTGTAATCACAAGCAAAAGCAACCACAAGTACTTGTGGTATAATAATATCCCTAAAACTCTGGTGACCATAAATCAGCCACCGTTACTTCCCAGCCAGGTAGTAAATCGGGAATAGTCAGAATATCACCATCACCCAAGACCACCACTTCTTCACCAGGGCGGTAAAGCTCAACTGTGTGCTTTTCTGGATTAATTAGAATACCTACTTTTGTACCTTGAGAGAGGAAGTTCTGGATCTTCTTCCTGAGAGCTTTCAACGAATCAGAGGGAGACTTAACCTCAAACATCAAATCAGGAGCCAGTTCTGCAAAAGAACGGGTGGTCTGTCGCATCCGTTCTGCCAGCACAAACGAAACATCAGGTGCTCTCACATCAGAGTTAGGAAGCTCATAACCAGCACTTGAAGCAGTTACCCGTCCTAACTTACGGGGTCTAGTCCAATTACCCAATACCCTAACTACTTCAGCAACTACTTCATCTGATTCAAACCCTGATGGACTCATGATCGTAATATTTCCGTCTACTAACTCCATACGATAGTCAGGATGCTCCGCTTGGAGTCTCTCCAAGTCCTTCTTTGTCAGTTTTGTGAGTGTTGGCATGGCTCTGCTACTTTCTTCGTGTTATTTCGCTAAGACGGTCTATTTTTTGTTATTTCTCCTCATTTGTTTAATCACAATATATTTTCATCATCCATATTTATCAGACCATTCTCTCTCAACTCTGCTAGTTCCTCATCAGTTATCTTTCCACCATTACCAGATTATATCAAATCCGCTTAAATACCTGTAATAAAAACGGATTTGATATCACTAGTCAACAAACAAAAAATGACAAACAACAAACAACAAATAACTAACGACTTTTGTACCAGCGAACGAACAACTTTTCTAACTCAACCCAAACAAATAATGAGGTACTAAAGCCGAGACAGATGGCAAGTTCTTGTAGGGTTAGGGGTTCAGTACCAAAGAAATTTTGCAAGAATGGTACGTAGACTAACATCAATTGTAAGGTGGTGGTAACCGTCACAGACAGTAACAAATAAGGATTAGAGAAGAAGTCTAACTCCAAAGTTAGGCGGGTATTGGAGCGTACTGCTAAAGCATGACCCATTTGAGCAATGCAAAGGGTGGTGAATACCATTGTCTTCCAATGTTCTGGAAAATATTGATAGGCTAGGGTCATCAAGGCAATAGTAACTACAGCAAAAACAATACCGATGCGAATCATGTAGGAACCCATTCCCCTAGCAAAGATACTCTCGCGGGGGTTAAAGGGAGGGCGTTGCATCACATCCGGTTCCGCTGGTTCTACGGCGAGGGCGAGAGCTGGTAAACCATCAGTAATTAGGTTCATCCAGAGGATTTGTAAGGGAATCAGGGGTACATCCCCTAATCCGATGAGGGGTGCAGCCGCAATAGTCAACAGTTCACCAATGTTGCTACCTAGGATGTATCTAATAAAACGGCGAATGTTGTCGTAGACAGTTCGTCCTTCTTCTGTGGCAGCTACAATTGTGGCAAAGTTATCATCTAGTAACACCATGTCACTGGCTTCTTTACTGACATCAGTGCCAGTGATACCCATAGCAATACCAATTTCCGCTTGCTTGAGAGCTGGAGCGTCGTTAACCCCATCTCCTGTCATAGCAACAAACTTATGGCGACTTTGAAGTGCCTGCACAATCCGCAATTTGTGTTCTGGGGAGACGCGAGCGTAAATGCTAACTTCGTCTACTTGTTGCTCTAATTCTTCTTGAGAAAGTACTTGTAACTCTATACCAGTAAGGAAATGATCGCCTTGATCTGCAATGCCCAAACCATGAGCGATCGCTCTAGCTGTAAGCTGGTGATCTCCAGTAATCATTACTGGTCTAATTCCTGCTTCCTTACATTCTCTCACAGCTTCGAGTACTTCTGGTCGGGGAGCATCCCACATTCCTACCAATCCCAACCAGACTAATCCTTGTTCTGTAGCTTCAGAGTCTTCCTCTTCTGGCAGAACTTCTAAGTGCTTGTAGGCAAAACCCAGTACCCGCAAGCCAGCTGCCGCCATTTGGTTGTTACGCTCTAGAATTTCCTGTCTTTGAGCATCTATTAGCAACTCAGTCTGATTGTCAGCTATGAATAAACTGGAGCGTTCCAACAAGAACTCAGGAGAACCTTTGGTAAACATGATATAAGGTGTTAGTTGTCCATCGCTCATAGTCGGTTGTTGAACTACGGACCACTGGTTACTAACTGTTGATAGCTGACAAATCACACTCATGCGCTTGCGCTCGGAAGAGAAGGGAAACTCACCAACACGAGGAAATTGCTGGCTTACAGGTTCTTTATCCACACCTCCCTTCCCAGCAAGGGTAATCAGAGCCCCTTCCGTCGGGTCTCCCAAAATCTTCCATTCATCTTGTTCATGCTGTAAACTCGCATTATTACATAGGGCACAAGCAAGAAGTAGGGGTTCGAGTTCTGAATATTGCTGTAGGATTGATTGGTTTTCTGAGTAGGAGTTAGATTCTGCTGAAGGCGAAGAATGATACTCACTAGTAGGATTAGTTAAGTTCTGGTTGTCTGTAGAAAAATTTTCCTCCAGATTTGTTTCTGCTGCTCCTAATCTTTCAGAAAAGGGTGAACTAGGTTCAGTTGTGCTGATGGAACTGTTAACTCTGGGTGTTTCTTCAACTCCCTCTTCCCATGGCGCTCCACCGAGCAATGAAAATTCACCCACTGGAGCATAACCCTCACCAGTAATCTGGAAGAGCTTACTGATGGTATTCACCCATTCCACTACCATCTTGTTTTGCGTCAAAGTACCAGTTTTATCTGAGCAGATGGTGGTTACACTCCCTAGGGTTTCTACAGCAGGAAGTTTGCGAATCAAAGCGTGGCGACGTACCATGCGCCTAGTTCCCAGAGCTAAGGTTACTGTAACTACTGCTGGTAACCCCTCTGGCACTACAGCTACTGCCATACTTAGGGAAACTTCTACTAAATGTTGGAAAATACCCCAATCGAATCTACCAGCATCGAGCCAGCTGTTGAGCATACCGCCAACAATTACCAGCACCACTAGAGCAAGGGAACCACTGACTAAGGCATTGCCTAGCTGAGACATCCGCTGTTGCAAGGGAGTGGGTTCACTTTCCACCTCTTGCAGCATCTCGGCAATCTTCCCCAGTTCCGTCTTCATACCGGTATTACTAACCAGGAATGTGCCTCTGCCGTGGACTACTTCAGTACCTTGGAAAACTAAATTGATGCGATCGCCTAAGGGGGTATCTTCCCCTAGCTGCACTTTAGCATCTTTACTGACGGCGTTAGCTTCTCCCGTCATTGCCGATTCCCGTAACTGCAAATGGTAATCCTCGATTAACCGTCCATCTGCTGCTACTTGTCCTCCAGCTTCCAGCAGTACAATATCCCCTGGAACCAGCTGCTTACTGTCTACCTCCACTGTTTTCCCATCCCTTCTTACTTGCATCTTAGGAGAGGCGAGGCGTTTGAGAGCTGCTAGAGCTTTTTCCGCACGGCTTTCCTGGACAAAACCCAGAACAGCATTCAGGATCACAATAGACAAAATTGCGATCGTATCTTTAAAGGGAAATCCACTCTTGGCTAACCCATCCTGCTGCAAATTGATGAGATCTAAAATCCCAGAAATAATCGCTACAGCAATCAGCATCAGCAACATAATGTCACCAAACTGCTCGAAGAAGATTGCCAAAGAACTGCGGGTTTGGGTTTCCTCTAATTCGTTCAAACCATAATGTTGCAACCGCTGGGCTACCTGTTGGGAGGTTAAACCAGTTTCAGCATCAGTGTCTAATTCCGTAAGGGATTGTTCAACTGACAAGGTATGCCATGGACTATTGGTGTTTGGTAGGGAAGGGGAAGGACTAGATGAAGTCACGGGGAATCTTGGCTGGAATACGATACCCCATCGATCTTGACATATTAAGGCAACTAGCTGCTTTACCAAAAGCGGCGGGAAGCCCATTTTTTCAATAGATGGGAGGGATAGCCGCCCGCCGCTTAGTTGTTTGTTATCAATGGATAATTGATAATTGATAATTGATAATTGATAATTGATAATTGATAATTGGTTAATTTGGTCTAAGACATCTTCATTTATGAAGAAAATAAAAAGAAAATATTTTCCTTAAATTCAATCCTCTTCTTTTAAGGAGAGGTAATGATCCATTATCCATTGTTCATTATCAATTGTTGAATTGTTATTTAATTTCTTGACAAACAACTAACAACTAACAACAAATAACTCTCGAGAAACTAGGGAATTGGGAATTGGGAATCCGGAATTGGGAATTGGGAAAGATATTGTTTCTCAAGAGCAATCCCACTGGCGGCGATTGCCACCCGCGACGAAGGTCAGAAACACTACCTCCGTTCCTACCTTGGGGCCCTCTTTCCTCCTAACTCCTACCTCCTCCCTCGCCTCCTGCCTCCTGCCTCCTGCCTCCTGCCTCGTGTTTCTTAAGAGCTCTTAAGAAACTATTCACCTGTTGCACCAACCACTCTTTTTGTGGTGATTTCAAGTATTTCCCAAACCGATGAGTGCGTGCTCCTTCTACAATTACACAGGCTGTTACTGGCTCTCCATTAGCTTTGTATCGGGTATCGAGTTCTATCCAATTGATATCCGTTGTTCGTCCTTTCCTCCAGTAACTCTGGCGCAACAACTTCCACTTGAGTTGGCTAAACAGAGTCCACTGCAACTGAAAGTTTTGCCTGTCAATCTCTAGGTGGATATGGCCGGTTAACCTAAAAATATTCTTGATAAACATCCACAGGATTACAGGTAAGCACCTACACAAAATTAATTACATATTCTTCACCAAAATTGTCAGCACTTTTTTGAGATATTTAAGAAAACTGTCCCAGTTTTCGTAAGCATCAATTTCAATCCACTCATACTTAATAAATTTCCAGAGAATTTCGATTAAGTTATGCTTTGGCGAGTAAGTTGGCAACCAAAATATCTCTAATTTTTTGGCTTTCCATTCTTCTAATTTTTCGAGTATTTTATCGCTTGTATGGATTGAAGCTTGATCCATAACTACAACAGTAATTTTTCTTAAATCTTTACTATAATTATCTAAAAAGTTAATGACAATTTCACTGTCAATTGTACCCTGATGTATTTCGTAATCTAATTGATTTTCACATCCCATTAATCCCAGAACATTTATTCTTTTACTTTGGCAACTCTTAAGAATTATTCTTTCTAACTTTTCTTGCCATCCGTAACTGGCTAAAGAAAATCCACTTTCATCTAAATATCTTAAGATTTCTCCTTTTTTAGCTTGCTCTTTTAGCTCTTCTAGTCTAGGCAGTTTCACCTCTAACTCCCACTCATCAGGGATTTTACTCATTCCTCTCTTCATTCTTTTCCATTTCATGTCCAACTTTTTTATAATTCTTTTTATTGTTTCTTTACTTACGTCTATTGACCATTCTTTACTGATTTTAAGTTTAACTTTTTTGAGGCTTTTGGGTTCAGATTTAACCCAGTTTTTTACTTGCTGTTTTTGCTCCTGATTTAACTTGGATTTTCTGCCCCTACCTTTTTGATTGTAGATTCCTTTTAATTGTTGATCTTCCCACCTAGTCAACCAATTATATATAGTTTTTCTATTAACTCTAAATATTGACGCTAATTCGTTAATAGAAAATTTTTGATGACTCAACAGTATACATTTTGCTCTGTCTCTCACTTGAGGAAATTTACTTTGCCAACTTATTCTTTCTAAAAGCTTTTTTGTTTCGGCATTTAATTCTCTAATAAATCTCATATGAAACATTTTGCCTTCTTTTACTAGGATTATTATTATTACTAGGTTAATTTTGTGTACGCAAAATAAGATAGTTACTCTGGCAAATAACACCAATCGTAGGAGAAATAAAGAACGAGATATCAAAGAACCGAAGAAAAAAACCACTACCAAAGCTAGCAAAAAACTGATAACTGCTCCTCCAAATAAAAGCTCCTGCTGCTTAGATTGCCATCCAATCGGGGGAATATCCAATACCAGTTGGTTGATACTTTTAGTTAAGGTAATGCGACTACCGGGGAACTGAAGCTGCTGAGTTGCTTCTGACTTCAAAGCAATTGGTGTACCTTTTAGCGCTGCTAATGTTTCCTTAGCTGAAGTAAATCTGTCTTCGGCAGCAGGTTCAAGCATTTTCTCCAACCAATCGGCAAATTTGGGCGAGATTTTAACCTGAGAGCGAAAATCAACCTTGAGCCGACGCTGGGGTAAATCAGCTGGTGAGCGATGGGTTAACATAAACAGCAAAGTTGCTCCCAAGCTGTACAAGTCAGATGCTACATAAGCTTGTCCCCGAAATTGCTCTGGAGCCATATAACCATAGCTACCTACCACTGTGCTACCTTGAGTCAGGGTATTGCGATAGACATTTTGCACTGCGCCAAAATCTACCAGGAATACCTTTCCCTTCTTGCTACAGATTAAGTTTTGGGGTTTGATATCCCTATGAATAATTGGGGGAGATAAAGTATGGAGGTAATGCAGAATCTTGAGAACTTGTATTGCTAGCCGCTGAACTGTAGTTTCATCTGGTTGCCAACCCTGCTGTACTAGTGAGGCTAGAGACTTGCCTACTGCTAGTTCTTGGACTAGATAAAAGCAACGATTCTCTGCAGTATCCACTTGGAAGTAGTTAAGGTAGTTAGGAATAGCAGGATGATTGAGGTTGGAAAGTACTTGTGCTTCTCTCTCAAATAGTTCCAATACTTTCCAGTCTTTCATACCTAGTAAAGATAACTCTTTGAGTGCTACTTGCTGATTGCTGCTTTGCTCTTGAGCTGCGTAGGTTGTTCCAGTTCCGCCACTACCCAGGATTCTCAAAATTTGATACTTTTGGGCAATGATGTCTCCGGGTTTATGTAGTGTTTGCATAATGAGTAATAAGCATTAGAAGGCAGGAGGCAGGAGGCAGGAGGCAGGAGGAACAAGAGTTTTCCTTGCCTAAAAAGAAGTCATAAACTAATTATGTAGTTTTGGAAGGGGAAACATTATGACAGGCAAGATGCCTGTTCCACGAGAATTTGTATGCAAGTTTGGCAAAAATACTATTTAACTTGCTTGAGGAAAGTTGTCAGCTCTTCTACCAACCACTCCTTTTCTGGCTGTGTAATAAATTGAGCAAACTCATGGCACTTAGCTTGATGTCTTGCTTTTTTGGTCACAATAGCGCACTTCTTCACTGATACGGTGATATCCTTATCAGTATTCGATTGGTTTCTCTTTTTCCATATTTTCCTGGTGATGATTTCTATCTTTTCACTGTCTACTTTGCGTTCTGTAACCTGATTGCCTCTTAAATCAATTAATTCCCACTCTTGTTGATTTTTCTGGCTCGACAGTTCCTTGGTGATGATTTCTATGCGTTCAATATTTGCTGTTTTTCCTTTAATCTGGCGGTAGCTAAAATTTAGTAACTTATAATCTAACTGGAAATTGTGTTGATTAATTTTCAAGTGGATGTTACTGGTTCTAGACAAAAGATTAGCTAAGCTGCCCAGCAGTATGGCATCCTTATTGAAAACCATAAAAATGATAAAGAGAAATATAACAATGGACTCGCTAGCAAAAACTATGCCAATCATTGTTAATACGGTTTTGAGGGTGATTGATAATACCAACGGCAGGGCAAAAAATGCAGTAGGTATTAGTAGTACGATCAAAATAACTAATGCTGGTAAGCTTAAATGACCACCGGGTACGCCAAAGCTAGCAGGTGGAATATTGATCGCCAAGCTATTTTTGGTTTTAGTTAAGCTAATACGGCTACCAACAGGTTTACGGTGACTTGCTACAACAACAGGACGCACTTTTGGGGGTTTTTGCAAAGCAGTTAAGGCTTCTCTGGCTGAGAGAAATCGATCTTCTACTATTGGTTCGAGCATCTTTTCCAACCAATTAGCCAACTCTGGTGAAACTTGAACGCGGGAGCGGAAGTCAATTTTAAGCCGACGCTGAGGTAACTCAGAGGTTGGACGGTGGGTTAGTAAAAATAGTAAAGTAGCCGCTAAGCCATACAAGTCAGAAGCTGGGTAAGCTTGTCCTCTGTCTTGTTCCGGTGCCATATAGCCGAAAGTCCCAACTACTGTTACCCCTTGATTACGGCGATTCCAGTAAGCTTGGCGCACTGAACCAAAATCGACTAGGAACACTTGTCCATCTTCCCTTCGGATCACGTTTTGTGGTTTGATATCTCGGTGGATAATTGGTGCTTTAAGACTGTGGAGATAGATAAGGGTTTCCAGGATTTGGAGCGCGATATCCTTAATTTCGCTTTCCGTAGCACGCCAGCCATTCTGAACTAAAGTAAAAAGAGATTGTCCTTGAGCTAATTCTTGGACAAGGTAAAATCGACGGTTCTGTGGTGTATCAATTTCAAAGTAATCAAGGTAATGGGGGATAGCAGGATGGTTTAAGTAGGATAAAACCTTAGCCTCCCGTTCAAATAGCTCCAAGTCTTTCCACTCCCTCAAGCGGCGCAGGGACATTTCTTTGAGAGCTATCCGCTTATTGCTATGTTGGTCTTGAGCCTCGTAGGTTACTCCAGTTCCCCCTTGCCCTAAAATTGAGACAATCTGATACCGTTGGGCAATGATTTCTCCTGGCTGGTGCGATCGCTCCATCGGAATACCCTGATTGTTGCTGATAACTAGTGTAGCGCGGGGCATTGGAAACAAGTTAAGGCAAAAATCTCTCTTCAATTCTGAACTGTTTTGTCAAATGATTTGGGGTAAACAAAGAAAATTCCTCCTACCAGTGCGATGAGTGCTGCTGCATAAAATACTCCTTCTAGCCCACCGTAACCTAACACTGGTCCGAGCAATATAGGGGACATGAACTGTCCGAGAAAACCAGCACCAATTCCCGCTGTCATGACAGTGGATTTGAGAGCCGAGGGAGCTAAATTAGCTAACGTACCGTAGAGGCTGGGTAATACAATACCGAAGCCGACACCAAACAACACTGCGGTGAACAGTATCCAGCTAATTTGGTTGAGGAGTGGGATTGTGCTCAAACTCAAAGCCATTAATCCAAATCCTACCGCCGTGGCAGCTGCTGTACCTAAAGTCTTAGCCAGCCATTTAGCACCAAATGCCGAAATGAGCGCTGCTCCCACTGCTCTTGTTGCTAGAACAACGCCATTGAGAGCGGCTCCTGCTCCAATTGTTTCTTTAAGGTATTGCGGCGCATAAATTACCACAGCATACATGGAAACAGAAGCAAGAGCGAGGGTCACTAACAGTCGCAGGGTATAAGGATGTCCCAAAACTTGGCTTAACTTCAAGGGATCGTGTTGCCTGATGGGCTTTGTTGGTTTTGGTTGTTTTTCCCTGAGAGTTAATGCTGCCATTACTGCTAAAGGTAGCCCTAATCCATAAAGACAGAAGGCAAATTGCCAGTGAGTAGCACCAACCCAACCTCCTAGTAGGGGAAAAGCAATACCTGTAATCGTTAAGGTACTGGTAGCATAGCCCAAAGCCTGCTCTCTTGCTTCACCTTCATAGCTACTCCCCAATAAACCTAAACTAGCCGCAGCAATGCCACCACTTGCGGCTCCCAGTAATCCCCGCGAAATTAATAGAGGTTCTAAGCTATGCATTAAGGCACCTGATACGCCAAACAGAGCGTAAAGAATTAGGGAAGGTACTAGCACACGCAAGCGACCGATCCGGTCTGCTAACATTCCTAGGGGAGGACTGAATAGGGCAATAGTCAGACAATGCATACTGACTAAATTTCCTGCCAATGTTGGATCAAGACGTAGCTGCTGTACCATGTCTGGCAGAACTGGAGCCACAACTCCCCCTGCCATAGTGGTAAGGGAACCTGCTATTAATAGTACAAAGAGCTTGGGGTCACGAAACATCAAGCAAATACCTCATTTTGGACAACCATCATCGGCAAGAGGTCTATTAAACAGCAAAATGTAAAATTTTGTAAAGTCATTCACTCACCCTTCCCCCATTGTTCTCACCTTATTTGAAAATGGGCGAACGGTGAATGAAACTAAAAAATACTGATAATGGTCTGAAAACCTTGATATGATTAGTTTATAACTTTTTTCGGCGATTCAATCAATGAATCAATTCTTAATTCTTAATTCTTAATTCTTAATTCGCCGTCAGGCGCTCATTACCCATGCACGCTCTTTCCATCCCTACTTGGATCATTCACATCTCCAGCGTCATTGAATGGATTGCCGCCATTTGGTTGATCTGGACTTATGGTGAAATTACCGGCAATCGTTACTGGTGGGCTTTGTCCTTCGCCATGTTACCTGCTCTAGTGAGCGCCATGTGTGCCATCACTTGGCACTTTTTTGATAATTTAGAATCTCTGGAATGGTTAGTTACATTTCAAGCTTCCATGACTGTTATAGGTAACATTACTCTTTGTGCTGCTGCTTGGTGGATTTGGCGCTGTACACGACCAGCTGATGCTAGTTAAATTCCCCTTAAAAGTTAAGGGTTCTTCAAGGAAATATGTTTACATGGCAACATTATCTAGTTTCTATTTTTACTTAAATAAATGATTTCTAAAGATACTTTATTTGCCCTTTCCCTATTTCCTTACCTGGGATTTTTGTGGTTTATGACTCGTTCAGGAAAAACACCGCGTTTGGCTCTAATCGGTTATTACGTCCTGTTAGTTTTTGTTGGGATTACCATTCCAGCTGGAATTTACTGCAAGGTAGTTTATGGTCAGTCTTTAGCTAATGTCGATTGGTTACATGGGAGTGCAGAATTATTTTTGACTTTTTCCAATATTTTGGTAGTATTGGGTTTCCGTCAAGCGATTATTCAGTACAAACGCTCATCTTCTTAGAGGCTGTTTGGAAAAAACCTGAAAAAAGTAGCTAATATGACTGAAACATTGAAAACAAACCACAAAAAAAACAAAGTAGCCTCATTTGCTGAAATTTGGGAGTGTCCAATAACCGGGAGTAAATCCCTCCACACAACTGTTGATTTTTTTCCAGGAGAAGTTCTGTCTAGTTTTGGAGCTAGAGAGAGATTAACTAAGCCTAACTATTTGTCAGTACAGACAGATGAAAATCAGCACATTTTGCTAGAGCCTGAGTTTTTGCAATATATCAATCATAGCTGCGACCCAAATGTCTGCTTCGATACAAGCAAGATGACTGTTACTGCTCTACGCAAAATTGAGATGGGCGAAGAGCTGACTTTTTTCTATCCATCTACAGAATGGTCTATGGATAGAGGATTTGATTGTATATGTCCGAGCAAAAATTGTTTGGGAAAGATTCAAGGAGCTGCCCACTTACCCCTAAACATTTTGAAAAAATACAAACTCTCGCAGTATGTACAGGAAAAGCTAAGGCTGGTTGAAGTGCACCTACCAGTTCTCTAAAACATCAATAGTTAATTGACTAATATAGCAATCCTAAAGAGATTGAAACACATTCTCCTTGTTCCGATCTCAAATAGGAGTGCTATAATCTCATTCTAATAGGGTTTACGTATTAGATGGCTAGCAAAAATCCCCACTTTCATCAGCTAATCGTTGACTCAACCTACACAGAAATTGTTAGTAACCAAATTCTCAAGCAAGTTGAATCCCATCAAGCAGCTCATCCTAACCAAAAAATTTACATGATGGGGTTTGGCGATACCAGCCAACCTTTGCCACCAACAGTTGTTCAGGCTTTAGTTGATGCCGCCACTCGCTTAGGTCATCCTGAAACTTATACTGGATACGAAGATATTACCGGAAACCCAGACCTCAGAAGGGCAATTTCTCTTAACTACTACCAGAAAAAGTTGGGCATTACCCTCGATCCTACAGAAGTTTTTGTCAGCGACGGTGCTCAGTCAGCAGCAGTAAATGTTCAAGAACTCTTAGCTCAGGATAATATCGTTGCTCTCCAAAACCCAGCCTATCCCTCTTTTGTCGAAGGGACTTTATTAGGGGGTCATAGCCAATATCTTAACTTGCCCTGCCACGAACAGAATAATTTTGTGCCGGAGCTACCTCAGGAAAAGGTAGATCTAATTTATCTTTGCTATCCCAACAATCCTACAGGAGCAGTTGCCACTACAGAACAACTAAAAGCTTTTGTTGATTACGCTAGAACTCACCAAGCTCTGATCATTTTTGATGCTGTTTATACTCCCTTTATCACTACCCCCAATATTCCGAGGAGTATTTATGAAATTGAAGGGGCTACTGAATGTGCGATCGAAATTGGTAGTTTCTCAAAAATGGCAAATTTCACTGGCTTGAGAGTAGGTTGGTGTATTGTTCCTCATACTTTAAGGATTAACAATACTGCACCTGGAGAGCTAAATCAGATGTGGAGAATCCGACACTCGATTAAATTCTGGGGTACTGCCAATATAGCTCAGCAGGGAGCAATTGCTGCTTTATCAGAGCAAGGGCAACAGGAATGTCAAGAGGTGGTTAACTATTATCTGAAGAATGCTCACCTGTTAAGAGCAGGTTTGGAAGCAGCAGGATTCAAGTGCTTTGGTGGTATCGATAATCCCTTTATTTGGCTCAAGGCACCCCAAGGTATGCAGTCATGGCAGTTTTTTGAGAAACTCATGCAGGAAACAGGTATCGTCGGCATACCGGGTTGTCTGTTTGGCTCTAGTGGAGAAGGTTACTTGCGTTTGAGTACTTTGGTTCGGAGGGAAGAAATCAAAGAGGCTCTAGCAAATAGGTTAGGAAACCGGAATTAGAGTAGTAATTGCTGTTGAGTTGAGGATTAACAGCCGCTGTTAGCTCAATTAATCAAAATCAGCCGGATTTAGCAATTGAAATCAGTGGCTACTTGATAGAGGCGGGATTCTTCCCGTCTTTTTTTGTGTTACCTTGTTTATAGGTTCTGTTGAACCTATTACTGTTCTGTTGAACGAAGAAAATAAAGATGAAAACATTAGAATTAGCTTTCGCAGCTAAGTATGCCTGTCGTGGCTACACCGAACAGCCTACAGAAATTTGGAATCTTACTATCTCTGCATCAGAGATTCCTCAAGGTTTACCCTACGGACCAAACGCAAGAAATGCAAGTTTGAGTGCCAAGCCAGCCAAGGCTATGCTAAAAACTTTAAAGAATGAGCCTGAAAAGTTCATTCTTTACAATGGTGGAATTATGTTAATTGCTGATAAGATATCAGCTAAGAGAATAGATAGAGGCGATTTCAAAGTTGAGCTAGAGCTTATCGTGCCAACTACGGAAGATGAAGGTGATTTTTTTGGTCATGGTGTGATCAATGGAGGTCACACTTACAAGGTATTGATGCACGCATTATACGGTGAACATAAGCCAAAGGAATCATATCCTAACATTTCACAAGCTTATGTGCAGATTTCTGTAGCAGTGGGGATAGAGGAATATGAAATTTCCCAAATAAGTCACGCTCGTAACCTTAGCCTATCAGTCCCCGTCTATGCTTTAAAGCATTTAGATCATATTTGGAAGCCTATTGAGGCAGCTTTACCTCAAAAATATCGTCGCCATGTGGTTTTCAAACCTAATGAAGATGGGGAATTTGATGAAAAAGCTGAATATAATGTCACTGATTTAGTTCGTCGTCTAGCACTGTTTAATAATAAATTATTTAATTTCCGTGAAGATAAGCATCCAATTAAAGCTTATCAATCCCGTGGGAGTCTAGTTCAAAGTTGGAAGGAGGAAGATTATCAGGAAGTTATTCCATTACTCAAAGATATTCTTTGGCTAGAAGAGCAGATTATCAGGCAACATGAACAGATTAACGGGAAAGGAGCAGACAAAAAGATTGTCATTTCTAAAGTAAGTGGCTGTAAAGCAAAACCAATGAAGCTAATAACTGGTTATGAAACCACTCAGTTAACTCTTGGGGATATTTTTTATATGCCTATTCTTGCTGCTTTCCGCGTATTCATTAAGGATGGACGATGGATTACACCAGTAGAAGAGTTATGGGAAGAATGGGGAGAGAAGTTAGTTGATCGCTTGTGGGACACTTACAGGAGTGAAGGACGTAGCAGTGCATCTGCTTTTGCACGTTCAAAATCTACTTGGTCAACTTTAACCAATATGGTAGCCATGCAATTCATCAAAATTTAGTTCATGGTACATATCTTTTAGGAAAAGTGATCGCGTTGTTGAAGGCGATGCAATGCGATTGCTCTGAAAGAAGATTTGATCAGAAAAAAACTGAGAGATGAGAAAGTGAGCCAACTAGACAAATTACTGGCTAAAATCCTAAGTGGTACTTCTGACTCAAACATCCAATTCGCTCAGATGTGCCAACTTGTACGCAGACTCGGCTTTGAAGAAAGGATTCGCGGCAGTCATCATATTTTTACCAAACAAGGTATCGAAGAAATTCTGAACTTGCAACCAAAAGGCTCACAAGCAAAAAGCTATCAGGTTAAGCAGATCCGTACAATTATTATTAAGTACCAGCTAGGAGATCAAGATGATGCTTCGCTATGAAATTATTCTCTACTGGAGTCAAGAAGACCATGCATTTATTGCTGAAGTACCAGAATTACCAGGTTGTGCTGCTGATGGCGAAACTTATCAAGAAGCTATCCAAAATGTAGAAATCATTATGCAAGAGTGGATTGAGACTGCTAAGGAATTAGGGCGTCCGATTCCTGAACCTAAAGAGCGCTTGATGTTTGCTTAACAGAGGAAAAGTGAGGTGCGATCGCGTCTGTGTTTCCCAATTTGCGATCGCTTTTCTCTAAAATCAAGACCTCAATTCGTCTAATACCAAAACTTCCTACCCTGGTAAAAAAAGCGTCAGTAATCTCTAAGTAAGTTGGATTTTCCTCAATAAAGTAAATCAGTGGTACACTATCCAAACCCACTACTTGTCCTCGTAGTACTCTGTCAATCAACCTGTTGGTTATTTACTGTTTTTGGCTCATGAAAGAAATTAGGAAACTTGAGCAATGGCAATACTAATGATTGGGGAAATCGATCCTTTTGAGGTGTGGTATGCAGCATTGATTGCAGAATTGAAGCAAGGTATCCCCAATCTAGATTTGCGAGTTTGGCCTGAATGTGGCAAGCCTGAAGATATTAATGTTGCTTTGGCATGGAAGCCACCAGTAGGGATATTATCAAAATTTCCCAATCTTCAGCTGATTATTTCCCTAGGAGCCGGTGTCGAGCATATCTTACGAGATCCAGATTTACCCAGTCAAATCCCTATTGCTCGTATGGTTTACCCGAATCAAGTATCGCAAATGGTTGAGTATGTCACCCTAGCAGTTCTGCTTTTCCAGAGGGGATTTCTTGATTACCAACAGTTGCAGCAATTACGGCGTTGGGAATATTTACCTGCACCTGAGGCTCAATCGTTTACAGTAGGAATTTTGGGTTTAGGTGTTATCGGTTCAGCAGTAGCTAAAAGACTCCGAGAAATTGGTTTGCCAATTCGGGGATGGAGCCGCACTCCCAAAACAATTGAAGGAGTTGAATGCTTTCATGGACAAGAGCAATTCCCGCTTTTCCTCAGTAAGTGTCGCACACTTGTATGTTTACTGCCACTAACACCAGAAACGGAGGGAATTCTTAACCTAGAAACCTTTTCTGCTTTACCTCAAGGAGGTTATGTGATTAATGTTGCTAGGGGCAAGCACTTGGTAGAAGCAGATTTGTTAACGGCATTAGATTCAGGACAGATTGCAGGTGCTTGTCTGGATGCCTTCAGTACTGAACCATTACCTGAAACTCATCCTTTTTGGTCTCATCCACAGATTATCGTAACTCCCCATATAGCTGCTCCGGGTGTACCTAGTGATGTAGCTGCTCAGATTATTGATAATATTGAGCGTTGTCAAACTGGAAAACCCTTAAAGAATATCGTTAACTTGAACCGAGGCTATTAAATTTAGATGTAAAACATCTAAAAGCTGTCGGGTAAGAGTGGGAAATGTTGCGCACAATAGAGATAAATGCCAAACTGCTTATTATTATGAGCTACTGCCTTAATCCTAGTTGCCAATCTTCCCAGAATCCAGATGGGGCAAAATTTTGTCTTAGTTGTGGGACAAAGTTATTGCTCAGGGATCGTTATCGTGCTATTAAGCCTTTGGGACAAGGCGGCTTTGGCAAAACCTTCTTAGCAGTAGATCAAGATAAACCTTCCCAGCCATACTGCGTGATAAAGCAGTTTTTACCCCAAACTCAGAGCACTAGTAGCCTACACAAAGCAGCAGAATTGTTCAACCAAGAAGCAGTAAGGCTCGATGAGTTAGGGAAACATGCTCAGATTCCTGAGCTGTTGGCATATTTTTCTCAAGAGAGGCAACAGTATTTAGTACAAGAGTTTATTGAGGGGAAAAATTTAGCCCAAGAACTAGCAACTAGCGGTACTTTCGATGAAGCAGAAGTCCGAAAAGTACTTAAGGATTTACTACCAGTACTGCAATTTGTTCATCAGCATCAAGTCATTCACCGAGACATTAAGCCAGAAAATATTATTAGCCGCAGTTCCTCTTCCCTAGCATCTCTGAGTAAAGTGAGGACAGCGGTAGTAGAAGGGCAACTAGTTTTAGTGGATTTTGGTGCATCGAAACTCGCCACTGGCACAGCTTTAGCTAGAACCGGAACTGTCATCGGCTCAGCTGGCTATGCTGCACCAGAGCAAGCGATCGGTAGAGCAGTTTTTGCCAGTGACTTGTATAGTCTGGGTGTTACCTGTATCCATTTGTTGACTCAAATGCACCCTTTTGACTTATTTGATACTAGTGAGGGAGTTTGGGTGTGGCGGGATGTTTTGAATAGCCCAGTTAGTGACGCCCTTGGTCACATTTTGGATAAGATGATTGCAGGTCCTGTCAACCAACGCTATCAATCAGCTGCTGAGGTGATGCAAGATTTACAGGCTCAGAAGCCTTCAGGGTTACCAAAAAAGCCTCCGCAGCAGGTGAAACCGACAAAAGCGATCAAATCCCAGCCTGTTGCCAAAAAATACAGCAGTAGCATTGATCAAGAATTAACAGAATTGAGATCAGAATTTCTTGGGAGTCCTACTCCTCAAAAACAAGGTCAAAAATCATCATCCCAGCCAGCCTCTTCTGCCAATCGACCAAAATCCAAAAGTCAAATTGATTTGGAATTGGAGGAAATAAAATCTCAGTTTTTAGGACCTAATAGTGAGTAATTAAGAATTAAGAATGAATAATTAAGAATTAAGAATTGAACTCGGAACTGACGTTAACTTATAACAAGTGCATCTGAGCTAGCTAGGGCTTGCTGAATAAGTCGTAATTGCCGGTTGGCATAGGTATTAGGTGTTAGGTATTAGGCATTGGTGACAAGTTAAGCAAAAGAGCAATTTGTCAAGTCCTTTCGTGAAATTGCTGTATTCTTGACTATGTAAGCATATTATCTGCTTTCTCATTGATTCGCGACTCACTTTCTTGAAGCGCGATCGCTAATGCCAAAGTGCGATCGCATTTTTGAGGGTTTGACTGGTTTGCCTCAAGGGGTGACAACAAAGCTAAAAAGGAGACGGGGTTTAGGGTGTGGTGAAAAAGAAGGTAAGTATCGCTCTAAATCCTCATGTTGGAGATGCTGTAACAAAACTTTAATAATTTTGATGAATTTCAATCAACCGAAATATAAAGAAAACCTTAACTAATGATACTTAATCGAAATTTTATGAGAATCTTAATATTAATTCAAATGGGGTCAGCCAATATAAAGACCCTAACCATAATTTAATATCAACAATACAACCCTGTTTAATTGACGGTGATCTTCGCTTGGGTATTAGCCCGGGCGAAGTTTTTTTTAACTGTGAACAGAAGAAATGGGAATCTTATCTGGTAACTTCTCTCAGCAGGCGAGACGCCTACACTACAAATGATGAATGGATGCTCCCCTTAGATCTTTGTTGCGACTGGTGCAAGATCTAATTAGAATAGGACTTCTGTTAATGGCGTAACCTTGCGATGAAGATTTTTCAATCATCATTTTTCTGGTTTTTCTGCTTTACCTTAATTTTTTTCCTTTCCCTTGATTTTTGGTCTTGGGAACAAGAAATATCTTTTTCCTGGTTTTATCTTCCTACTTGGCTATTCTATTTTATCGGTTTGCAGATTGTGCTGATTATCGCTTTGTTAGTCTTTTCTCTAACTTTCTGGGAAACTCTATCGAAGTAGGTTAAAGGATTTTAGATTTTATTTTGCTTAAAAAATGATTCCCTACCTAATTATTGCTATTTATTTATTGTCAAGTCTTGGTTTGGGTATTGTTGGCTATCGTCAACAACAAAATACCCCTGATGACTACTTCCTCGCCGATAGAAAAATTGGAACCGTTGTACTATTTTTTACTTTAATTGCCACCAATTTCAGTTCCTTCTTTTTTCTTGGCTTTGCTGGAGCAGGTTATCGAATTGGGATTAGTTATTACCCGATGATGTCTCTAGGAAGTGGGCTAATTGCTTTATCATTCTATGTTATTGGTCATAGAGTCTGGATTTTGGGTAAGGAAAAAGGCTTTATTACACCCTCGGAGTTGATTGAATATTGTTGCCGTAGCCAGACACTAAAATTAATTTTTCTTGCGGTTATGGTGATTTTTACTCTACCTTATTTAGCATTGCAGCCTATTGGTGCTGGCTACCTAATAGAAAATTTAACTAATGGACAAATTCCTTATTTTGCTGGAGCTAGCCTTTTAACATTTGTTATTGTCTTTTACGTCTTTATGGGAGGGATGAAGAGTGTAGCTCTGACAGATGTAATGCAAGGGATTTTGATGTTTATTTTAATTATTGTAGCGCTTTTGACTGTCGCCCATAATCTAGGAGGCATTAGTCAAGCTAACCTTACTGTTCATGAACTAAAGCCAGAACTATTTCTGCGAGGGGGTTTAGACAACTTTTTTACTAAACCTAAGTGGTTTAGCTATATGTTGCTCTGGTTTCTCTGTGTGCCAATGTTCCCACAAATGTTCATGCGGTTTTATTTACCCAAAACATCTAATTCCCTAAAAGTTTCTTCAGTTCTCTATCCTGTGGTAACGATCATACTGTTTATTTGTCCTGTACTTATAGGAATGTGGGGACATATTCAGTTCCCTGATTTAGTTGGCAAGGATACTGATCAAATTTTGCCGATGATGTTGGCAGAGTATACTCCTATCTGGGTTGGCTCTCTAGTGATGGTAGGAGCCTTAGCCGCATTTATGTCAACCTTAGATTCTCAACTACTAGCGCTGAGTTCTATGCTAACTAGGGATATTTATATATCCTATCTGCGTCCCGAGGCATCTCTCAAGGAGCAAACATTTATTGGTCGAGTGTTGATTGTTATTTTAGCAATAATTGGACTGATAATTGCCTTAAATCCACCGGATACAATTTTAGCCATTACTACTCAATCTTTTACCGGTTTGGCAGTTCTCTTTCCTACAGTAATTGCCGCTTTATATGGCAAAAACATTCATCCCCTTAGTTGTATAATTTCTATTCTAGTTGGAGAAGCTATGTTAATTGGCTTTCAACTGAAACTGATTCCCTCAAGTTGGACTTTGGGTTTCTTGCCAGTTGTGCCAATAGTTGCTATCTGTTCTCTGATTATTGTAGTGGGAAGAATGATTCTGCCAACTTCACCTAGATGACATAGTTAGACTAGCTTGAGCTAAACTCCAATCTGGTCTTAAATTTTTCGCTTTTCGCAGATAAGGATGGTAAATTTGTAGTTTTGAAGCTGGCATGTTGACGTGGACTAAGCATCGGATACAGCGCTTTAAGCTACCCTCTACATGCATTTGCTGGAGATCCAGTAAAGCTAGATTATTCCAGCGAGGACGCTGTCGTGCGATCGCAGCGGGAAAAATAGCATCCAAATCACGGGTGGTTGTAAATATAGCACTAATAATGTGGTCGTGGTCGATTTGATTGTAAGCTTCTAGTTCATCGAGCAGTTCCATCACTGCCTCTCGGATTGCCTCAACTGTATTTTCTGAGGCAGTTGTTGCTCCACGAATTGCTCGCATTCGCCACTCCACTATAGAAATCCTCCACTTTACCATTTTTGCTATGGTCGATATAGCCATAAAGGCTGACCACTTGTAGACAGTTCAAATTCTACCCAATCTATCCCATTTATCAGTCCTAAACTCGTTTTAGTTCTGCTACCAGGTAACAGACGACTCCAGAAAGGTTTTGGCTCCTCAATAGTGAAACATTCAGTTTTCTCGGGGTCTAGATCTACTAATTCTGCAGCCCAGCGACGAGCATCTTCTTCACTTCCGAGTCGATCAACTACACCCAATTCTTTTGCTTGCTCCCCTGTAAAAATGCGACCATCGGCAAAGGTTTTTACCTTTTCTACTGCCAGTTTGCGAGCGTCAGCAACTGTTTGCACAAACTGCTGATAACTAGTATCAATCAGTTCTTGAAGGATACTTTTTTCTGGCTCCGTCAGCTCTCGGTCAAAAGCTAAAATATCTTTATAAGGACCAGACTTAATCACTTTGAAAGAAACGCCGACTTTCTCTAACAAGCGTTCCAAATTATTTCCCCGCAGAATCACCCCAATGCTGCCGGTAATTGTACCAGGGTTAGCCACGATATGTTCTGCTCCCATACCAATGTAAACCCCTCCAGATGCAGAGATATTACCAAAGCTAGCAACAATTTTGACCTTTTCTCGCAGGCGCATGAGAGCACTGTAGATTTCCTGAGAATCACCAACTGTACCGCCAGGGCTGTCAATCCGCAAAAGTAAGGCAGGAAACTTTTTTTCTTCAACTGTTTTGAGAGCTTCCAGAAGCCTTTTACGGGTAGCACCAGCGATCACACCAGTGACTTCAATGCGAGCAATTTGTTTACGAGACTTGCGATTAAAAGGCCAGGGCATGAGTAATTAACGAATTTTTTTTATGAGCACATGGGATCGAATGGGCAATTCTTACAATTGTACCAGAAGTTCACAACTTAGCTCATTCTACGACTTTGATTACGTGAGAATATATTTTATTCCAATGACCAATGACAAAAGACAAATGACCAATAACCAGTGAATAGTATAAAATTTAGTACAATTATGTAAAGAATCATAAAGAATTATTTTTTCCAAGCCAAAATCATATGCACCTTAAGAGAATCACCCCTGAAGCGCCTTGGTTGTCCTCCTTGCTGATTGCACCTTTTTTACTGTGGGGGACGGCAATGGTGGCAATGAAAGGTGTAATTCCAAACACAACGCCCCTGTTTATGGCAGGAGTGCGCTTGCTACCAGCAGGAGTTTTAGTATTAGTGGTAGCAACGGTAATGGGGCGTCCCCAGCCGAAAAGTTGGTTAGCATGGCTGTGGATTAGTTTGTTTGCTTTGGTTGATGGGACATTGTTCCAAGGATTTTTAGCAGAAGGATTGGTGAAAACTGGTGCGGGTTTGGGTTCAGTAATGATTGACTCTCAACCCCTAACAGTGGCTCTCCTTTCAGCGTTACTGTTTGGTGAAATTATTGGTCTGTGGGGCTGGCTAGGACTAGGAATTGGTATTTTAGGAATTAGCTTGATTGGTTTGCCCCATGAGTTGATTTTCAGCCTCCTTCAGGGCGATTTCCTCGCCTTAGGATTCAACTGGCAGCAACTGTTGCAGAGTGGAGAACTGCTGATGCTGTTGGCATCCTTATCAATGGCAGTAGGGACGATAATGATTCGGTTTGTAAGCCGATACGCAGATCCGGTAATCGCCACAGGCTGGCATATGATTTTGGGTGGCTTACCCTTGTTCCTCCTCTCCAGTGTCTGGGAAAATCAGCAATGGGTGCATCTTGAGCTATCCAACTGGATGGCGCTGGCTTACTCAACAATTTTTGGTACTGCGATCGCTTATGGTCTATTCTTCTATTTTGCTTCTACTAGAAATCTCACTAGTTTGAGTGCCCTGACATTCCTTACCCCAGTATTTGCTCTGTTGTTTGGTAGTCTAATATTGTCCGAAGTCCTCACTCCTTTACAGTGGATGGGTGTCTGTATGACTTTAGTAAGCATTTATCTGATTAATCAGCGCGAACAAATCACCAATAAGTTAAAATCAATCTTCCAGCAATCTGAAACTGTTCAGCTTCAGGTACTGACCAAAAAATTGGGTCTCAAGCCTCGTCCTTAAGCAGGCAAATTTTGAAATGAAGCTTAGCTGGTAACAGACATTTCCGTAAAATTACTTAATTCTTTTCTAAACTAGTTCCTAACTATTAAAAGCAGTATAGGATTGAGCTAACTTAGAGTGAGATTTCCATTATTAACACCGGCTACACTTGACAAGTCTCCGGCTCTTCTATGATCAGCCATCGCTCTACTCTACTTTTTGCTACCTGTCTTACTTGCTTAGGTTCGATTCTAGGTGAGTGCCATAACTCTGAACTAAACTCAGCAATTGCCTATTCCTCAGTTCATTTCTCCCTAGAAATGGCTCAAGTTCCCCTTAAACCGGTACAACTACCCCTGACAAAAGGTAGTCAGGGAGAACCAATCATTGCGCTGCAAGAAAAGCTAAAGCAGCTAGGCTACTACGATGGCTTAGCTAATGGTAGCTACTCAGAAGCTACAGAGCTTGCCATTATCGAATTTCAAAAATCTGTTGGTCTTGAAGCTGATGGTATAGTTGGTCCCACTACCTGGAGTAAACTGCAAACTACTGTAGCTGAGCAACCCGAACTAGCAGAAGCAGAAACTCCCCAACCAGATGCGGAGAAGTCTACTAGCAAGGTTGGGAAAGGACTTTTGTTGCTACTAAGTAGCATATTGCTCTGCGGAGCAATTGGTGGGGGATTATTCTTGTTCAGATGGCTGAGTAAACAAAAAAAATTACCAGAGCCGCAATTTCCCTCGGATGAAGATGAACATATAAGTAGAGAAAATTCTGAGTCAGTCAGGCTAGAAGCCAACACTAAGGCATTAGAGCAAACCGAAGAGTTTGACCAAACTGAGGCTCTTGAACAAACCCAGCCATCTCAACTACCAACTGGGATACTCGAGCAAACAGAAGAGTTTGACCAAACTGAGGCTCTTGAACAAACCCAGCCATCTCAACTACCAACTGGGATACTCGAGCAAACAGAAGAGTTTGACCAAACTGAGGCTCTTGAGCAAACACAGTCATCTCAACTACCAACTGGGACACTCGAACAAACTGAGGAGTTTGACCAAACTGAGGCTCTTGAGCAAATACAGTCATCCTACCAAGAAGATCGTAATAACAGCTACAACTCTTCTCATTTATCTGTTTCACCCCCAAACTTCTCTAATACACATCACAACCATTCCGATGCCAACTCCCACAGCCGCAACTTCCCAACTCAACCGAAACCTCAGACAGCAGAGGAGAGCTTACCCTTAGAAAAAACCACTCGCCTTGCCAAAATTAATATTGTTGATGAATTAATTAAAGACTTACAACAAGGCTCACCACAAAAACGGCGTAAAGCCATTTGGGAACTAGCTCAACAGGGAGATTCTAGAGCAGTCAAGCCTCTAGTAGATTTGATGATTGATTCAGATTCTCAGCAGCGGAGCCTAATTTTGGAGGCTCTATCCCAAATTGGCAACAAAACTCTCAAACCCCTTAACAAGGCTTTGGCTCTCTCTTTACAAGATGACAATGCTCAGGTGCGGAAAAATGCCATTCGGGATTTGACGCGAATTTATGAAGTAGTGGCGCAGATGAGTCAGATGTTGTATCATGCTGCCGATGATCCGGATCCAGAAGTTAAGGCAACAGCGCAATGGGCAATGAATCAGTTAAGTCGTATTCGCATTCCACCAACATTTGATAACTTACCACCTTCGGAAGGTTCATCAACTTTAAGGGATTAGTATCACCGAAAGCGGCGGGAAGCCCATTGATTTAGGGATGGGAGGGATAGCCGCCCGCCGCTTGGTTGGCAAGTTATTTGTTAGAAAGTTTTTTTTACAAACAACCAACAACTAACACAGTCGAAAAATTACTATCGAGAAACACTTCCTTTGCAAGTGAGGGTGTAGGGTATCAATTGTGGAACTGGCATCTTGCCAGTTACAAGAAACGAACTCTCAATCTGATAAAAGTTTAGTTGGTAGACCATCAATACTCTGGAGATTTTTTCCTTGCCAATATTCATGAATTCCCTCTTGTCCCTTATTAGAAGCCCATTGTACAAGAGTTTCTCTTTCTGATTTAAAGTCATAAAGTGGTACACCAAAACCGCAAGAAGTTTGTGCCGAATCAACTTCCAAAACAATTATTTGCCGTTCTCCTGGTAGAGAAGCAAATAGAGAGTAAAACTTTTGCCATTTTGGCTCTCTGGGGCGAATTACCTGACCTTGACCATACAGGCGTAAAATTAAAGGCTTATCAGAAAAACTGCAAAACATGATTGTCATTCTGCCATTTTCTTCGAGATGGGCAGAAGTTTCGTTACCACTGCCAGTCAAATCCAGATAAGCAACAGTTTTGCTATCAATACAGCGAAAAGTATCTATTCCTTTGGGTGATAAATTTATTCGACCTTTAGTTGGTGCTGTTGCTGTGAAAAATATTTTTTGTTCTTGGATAAAGTTTTGTAATGATGGGTTAATCTCATTGTAAAATTTCGCCATAAAACAATCTTGAGGTGGAGCAACTAGTGCAAGAAGGCAGAAGGCAGGAGGCAGGAGTCAGGAGGGAAGAAAGCTTGTGCAGTAAGCTTTTTCATCTTGTTTTACTAGTGGGTTATTGCCGCCGCGTTGCACTGGAGTAGTTCATACTGAAGCAAGCTGGGACTTTTTCCCTGTGATGTAGAAATATATACTACCTCATCAGCGCAGCGCCGGAGTTTTTCAATGATAATTTCTGCTTATCAACACCCGCAGCTGGAAGTCCCGCCCATATTGATGCTGTTCTCCAAGTGGCCTCAAGAAATCAAATTAATGAGTTACAACATTTTTTGCTACCATTATTTTATAATACGGAAAGTGTGCGCCCATATATAAAATCCCACTTAACTAATTCATCCTCAGTATCTTCAATCTCCTACCCAATGCTTAGCTATGTAAGCATTATATATTTGGTGAAAAAGAAGCTGAAACCCTTGTCCTGTCTAGGTAAAAACCTAATTTATTGAGTGGCTGCCATCTTTTAACTATGAGTGTCCTGATCTCTGACGAAACTCTTCGCGCCTGCCAAATGGAAGCTGCCGAATTTAGGCAAGAAATTGCCCTGCTGCTATTTCAAGTAGGTAGACTAACAATTGGTCATGCCAGTCACTTTGCTCAGATGTCACCTAATGCCTTCCGAGAATTGCTCAAACAGCGCCACATACCTCTGTATATCTACGATGTTGAAGATTTTGAGCTAGATCTAAAAAACCTGCGGGAATTAGGTCGTCTGTGATAGTTATTAGTGATACTTCCGTCTTTACCAATCTGGGGGCAATCGGATACCTTCACTTACTTCAACAGCTTTATGAGCAAATCTTCATTCCAACAGCAGTGTATCAAGAATTGACTGTTGATCCTCCTGTTTCTGGAACGGTTGAAGTAAAAACTCTTCAATGGATTGAGGTTTTATCTGTTAACGATCGCACAATGGTTGAGCAGTTGCAAAACACAACGCAACTAGACCTAGGGGAATCTGAAGCAATTGCTTTAGCGCTGGAAATCAATGCTGAGTTGTTACTGATTGATGAGCGTCGTGGCAGAAGAGAAGCGAATCAGCTAGGCATCCGGATTACTGGCTTGTTGGGGGTGTTGGTGGAAGCAAAACATAGAGGATTTATTCCTGTTGTTAAGCCTTTAATGGATAACCTGATTGCTACATCCAAGTTTAGAGTTTCTCAATCTTTGTACAACCAAATTTTGTCAATAGTGGGGGAAGCTGGGGGAGAGGGATGAGAGCTTATCCGAGTAGTATTGTTCTGTAGGGGCGGGTTAACCAATCATCTAGGAAACTATCAACAGCGGTACTAGATCCCCGACTTCTTCTTCCGGTTTGCCGTGGAAATCACAGGTGCTATCGAGAAGTCGGGGATCTTATGCTGCTCTTTAAAGAAGTGCGATCGCAACCTCGGCAACATTATTGTGGTATTCTTTTACATAATGGAATAGGTGTGCGCCTGTAGGGTGCTTGACAGGCAAGATGCCTGTTCCACAAGAGATTAATGCCTGTTCCACAAGATATTGAAGTTAGCTGCCACAGTTCCTGATAAACCTTTGTGTACTTTGTGCCTTTGTGGTTATTCCTACTCCAGCAAGTGCAATCATTAGTCCTGGCTATGACAAATGGTTCCACCCAAGCCATTGACCGGGGAATTTGAGGACATAAGGCTCCAATAATTTGGCATACTGTTGAGCAAGGTGCTTTGTGACCTCACGCTTTGAGATGTCGCCTGATATCTGGAGCGGCGCTTCAACAGTTACTGTTAGCTCCCCTGCCTGATTCCGTAACGGCAACACCGGTAGCAATGCTGCCTTGGTATTCTGAGCTAGGAGGGGTGCTCCTGGTGCTAAGTATAAATATCCGTCTAGAAACTTTACCTTAAAGGGGTTTTTTGCGTTCTTATGAGCCGTAATCGATATAATTTGGTTATCCCGCAAGCGGTACGCTAGGGTCAACATTGCCTTAGTGGGATTTTCTGGGGATAATACTACCCGTTCCGCTAAATATCGATCCTCAATGGTAGTCTGAATGGGATTGAGATACCCCGTACCAAAACGAGTCGAAGAGAACCCGTGGTGAGCACTACTCAGATGGTGTACTGCTAAACCAGCACGATGGAAGGCTATCTTGGGAAGTAGATCACAGAACACAAAGTACCCCAGCCACAAGATGACCCCATGACCGCTTTCTATGGCAGTATCAATATGTTCACGACCTACGAGTTGGAGTTTGGGTTTCCAGCCACCAGGCAGGTAATCTTTCAGAAGTTGTAGCCTGGAAAGAATTTGCTCACCAGCCATTTGAGTTAAAATAGCCTCCGGTGATTGGGTGATTTTGCGATCGCCTAATGTCTCCTGGATCACTTGGAGTAGGGATTGCGGATTCTCAGTTATCGTCGGAATGGCAATTGGTCCTAATCGACGGCAAATCTTTTGCCAATAACGTTCCGGAACCCCCCAGGAAATAGTGGTTAAGCCAGGAATAGCGAAAAGGACAGCAGCATCCGTCCCAGAAAAAACCTTGGTGGACATATTTTTGCAAAATTCAGGAGCTGGGAGCGTTAGTTCTAAATTATAAATTTAATCATGAAACGCCATCACTTCCTCAAATTTGCTAGTGCAGCACGGCAGAAGTAACTAACCAGCTTGAGATCGATAGAATCCTTACTCTATAAGCATTCTTAATTCTTAATTCTTAATTCCGCGCAGCGGTACTAGTTCTACACCTTCGGCAACTAAACCATAACTTTTTGCCGACTCAGAAGAAATATCTGGGAGATTCTGAAGCATCTCATCCCAAGTACTGTGAGCTTGTAAAGCTTCTAAAATAACTGGAAGCGGCTCCGAGAGTACAGATTTCCAATCTGCTTCTTCAGGAAACTGAATCTGGAAAGCTAACTTTTCTTGGGGTGGTATAAACTGAGCATCAACACCTTCTCGATTGCCTCTAGGATCAATACGATACCAACCAACTTGAGGTAAATAAACTGCGTTGAAACCGTGTAAACTATAGGGGGCACCCTGATCATCAATACTCAATCGTTGATAGCAAAACCCTGCTGGAATACCATTTGCTCGTAGTAATGCAGCTAGCAAATGACTTTTTGCATAACAGTAACCTGTCTTGTATTGAAGTACATCTGAGGCTCGACAGGTAATAGGGTTCATCTGATAGTCACAGCTATGGTAAATCTCATCTCTAACCCATTCAAAGCAAGCTTTTGCGATCGCTTCCGGTGTGTGATATCCTGAGGCAATTTTCTCAGCAAGTTCTAAAATTGTTGGATGCTGCCAGTCAATGATGGCACTCGATTGTAAGTATTCTTCCATAGTTTACGAGTTACTTTAATATTTCCTTGGGTATACCTTCATAGGAAGGAATATCACTTGAGAGTTTATGCCATCCCAGTTTAGTTTCAATGCAGAGATTAGCTACAGGTTTTATTTGATCTTTATTCTCAATGCAGGATACTGGGACACTCAGATATTGTCCTTTATCTTTTGCATAATTCATTAATCTTGAGCCACAGTTAGAACAAAATGCCCTAAATCCGCCACCTGAAAAGTAATCAGCTAGCTTTTCTTCTCCTTTGATGAATTTTAGGCTATTACCATCTGCTAATGCTAGGGTAGCGAATGCTGCTCCATGAGCTCGCTGGCAAATTGAACAGTGGCAATTATATACTTTGCCAGGAATAAGTTCGACTTCAAACTGAATTTCACCGCAAAGACAACTTCCTTTAACCATAATCCCGTAAATAGTTTTAAAATAATCGATTTAGTTTTTAGACAATCCTACAAGATGATGAAGAAGACAAAAAGCTGTCGTATATGTCGCTATTATGGACTAGATGAAAACTTTTGTGCCGTAGCACCTGATTATATTGGGAAAGCTCATTTATGTGACAATTTTGAGCTTGATATCGAGCTTGATGAGGAAGAAGAGCCTATAGACTTGAGGAGATTTATTTATGAGCAGTTTAGTAAAGACTACCTAGAAAAGTTGCTCTCCCCCTATGGGAAAGTAGAAGCCGAGCGAACCTTCAGCATCTCCCCTAGACGAGACATCGACTTATGGTTTGCCCCTAGTGTCTCTGAATTACCCAAAGAGTTAGGATTATTAGGGAGACTAGCTAAGACCAGAGTCTTGTTTGAACCCTATCACTATCCTGTCACCCCTGATGAGATCACTGCTAGTCTAGTCAAATTATTAGAAGTCCAGGGAGAGTTTTACCGAGCAGCAGAGAGAGCAAAAGTGGAATGGAATGAGTTAGACTTACCCTGGTTATGGATTTTGACTCCCACCATCTCAGAAGAGACTTTAACAGGATTTGGAGCTGAAGAAAGTACAGAAGAGGAGACTGGGATTTATTTCCTACCTCCGGCAATGTTAACTGGATTGGTAGTGATTGATGAGTTACCCCACAACAACAAAACGCTATGGTTAAGGCTTTTAGGACGAGGAAAAGTACGCCATCAAGCCATATTAGAATTAGTTGCTCTACCTGCCCATTATTCCCTGCGCTCAGTTAGCTTAGAATTACTCTATAACTTGCTTGCTCACTTAGAAGCGTTACCAGAAAAGGATGATGATAAGCACCTGCTAATGGAGATGTTAGGTATTAAACATTGGTGACAAGTTAAGCAATTGACAATGGATAATTGCCTCTTTTTAACAGAAGAAGATTGAAATCAAGGAAAATCTTGCACTAGTGCAGCGCAGCGAAAATAACCCGCCAGCTAAAAAAGATCAAAAAGCTTACTACACAAGCTTTCTTCCCTCCTGCCTCCTGCCTCCTGCCTTCTGCCTTCAGAGCACTAGTTCTGCTCCCCTTCTGCTTGATCCGGCTGAGGCTTCTTCTTCTGTGGTCCTTCCAAGGGGACAGATTGAGTGGTTGGTTCTTTCATTAGTTCTAAGGTTTTAGGTGCAGGTGAAAGCGTTGGTTTTGATTCTGGTATCTGAGATGCATCAGGCGCAGATTCTGGTGTCTGTTTGGATTCCACTGAAGGTAGTTCAGGATTACCAATAGGTGAGGATGGGGACTGTACTGGTGTTGGTGAGCGAGATGGTTCTACCGTTGAGGGGGATGACTTTACTGGCGGAGAAGATTCTCTGGGGAGAGACTGACGTATTGGTTTCTGAACTGGCTGAGAAGGACGACTCTTCTCTACAGGTTTAGGCGCTTCTGGGGGAGCTGCCGGTTCCTCAGGATTTTTCCGCTGGAGATCATCACCTTGGGATTTTTTAGGAGGTGGTGCTTGTTGGTTTTCTGATGATGAATCTATTGGGGATTTTTTAGGAGATGGTACTGGTTGTTTTTCCGATGATGAATCTATTGGGGATTTTTTAGAAGATGGTGCTTGTTGATTTTCCGATGATGAATCTATTGGGGATTCGGTAGGATCTATTGGGGATTCGGTAGGAGTTGGTGTCTGTTGGTTTTTCGATGATGAGTTAATCTTATTCAAGATAACTAAACCAGTAGCGATCGCTACTGCTATTCCCATCAAAACCACAATAATACGAAAGCGGTGAGACATTGGAGCAATAATAGCAGTTTGAGACTGTTTCTGAGTTTGAGATACATTTTGGGGAGTTAAGGCAATAGTTGGTGTTGTTTGGGTAGGTATCGACCCAGTAACCCTAACATTTGCTTGCTCAAACTGGGTAACTGGCAACAAAGACAACCACTCATCCACAGTCGTTGGGCGAAAACGAGCCTCTACTGCCATCCCTCGCATCACAGCTTGGTTAACCGCTGCACTTAGTTGGGGTCGCAAATCACGAGGTGGTGGCATCGGTTGACAGTCTCTAAGTACTGCTGGTGTCGGTACTTGTGCCGTTAAAATAGCATAGAGGGTTGCTGCCAAGCCGTAAACATCTGATACTGTTGTGCCCTTTGCCTTAGTTAAATACTCCTCTAGAGGAGTATAACCATCAGAAACTATACCTGTGCGAACTTTAGTGACATTAGGTGTAAACTTCCGCGCCAGGTCAAAGTCAATCAATACTACTTCACCTCCCCTGATTTTCCGTAAAGATACTTCGTGAAGGTAAGGAGGGGTTGGCGGTGTACGCAGTATAATGTTTTCTGGTTTAATGTTTCGATGAAGTAAGCCTCGTTGATGCACTACCTTTAAAGCTTCTCCAATTTGCCTGATGTAATGAATTGCTGTTGTTTCCTCTAAAGGTTTTCCAGGAAAAACAACAGTTTGCAAGGTTTGACCAGGGATATGTTCCATGACCATATATGGCAACCCAGCTTCAACGAAGAAGTCATTGACCCTAACAATATTAGGATGTCTACATAAAGCTAGTCTTCGTCCCTCATGTTGGAACTGGTTCTGGAATTGAGCAAAATCTGGATGTCGCTGCAGGGACTCATTAAGGGTTTTAATTACCACCTGTTTACCCAAGTAGTTATCAGTAGCCTTAAATATGACACCAAAACCACTCTGTCCCAGTTCTTGCTCTAGGCTATATTTACCATCCTGCAAGGTTTGACCAACTATAGAGTGCATAAAATGAATTAGTTTTGATTACTCTAGTTATTCTGAACTTTAGACTAAGTAGCCTTAGACTGTTTGTTAAACAAAGCTTAAACTTTTGGACTGTATTCTTACTCCAGGATAGCCAATCTTCAAACCTTGAAAAACCAACTTTTTCGGTACATACCGTAGAGAATCAACCACCATAAAAACACAGTTGCGATCGCAAAAGCTAGGGAGCCGTTGAGGGCACCAGCCCAAGATTGGAAGATATTCTCATAAATCCAGGCGTAGGTACTCGGAGCCTCATCACCACTACCAATGTGGGTTTTGTGCAGGATGCGGGCAATCATACCAGAGCCAACAAACAAGAAAATAGCGTTTAACCCCATCACTTCAAAAGGCCATCCCCACCGACGCCAATCCCTTACTTCAATAGTTTCGTAACAAGCTGCCAACAATAGTAAATTCCAACCAGCACTGTACACTACATAGGAACTTGTCCACAGCGCTTTGTTAATGGGGAACAGGAAACCCCACAAATATCCCACCACTAGGCAACTGAGCCCAGCTAGTACTAGTTGAATACTAGTATTACTTTTCACTGGTTGATTACGTAACCACTGTCCTGCAAAGTAGCCTAATAGGACAGTTACTACTGCGGGGATAGTACTAAACAGTCCTTCGGGATCAAAGGGGCCACCTTTATATAAATGTTGCGTTCCCAGGATGAGACCGTCTATATAACCTCCGATATTACCTTGAGGAGAAAAGTCAGCTGCACCATAACCAGGTATTGGTATTAGTGCCATTGCCCCCCAGTATCCCACCAGCACTACCCCTGCCAGAATCCATTGTTTGACTCGTGAAAGATTGAGTACTGCTAGTGTCGCCATTAGGTATGCTAAGCTGATACGTTGCAATACCCCCATAATCCGAAAGGTACTCCAATCTATTGATTTGCCATTCAGTAGCCAATCGAGAACTAAGGTTGAACCATTGAGAAACAATCCTAAGGCGAACAGAAGAGCACTCCGCCGTACAATGCGCCAGTAAACTGCTGCGGTTGGTTGGTTATCTTTGGTGTACTTGGCTAGGGAAAAAGCCATTGCTACACCGATGATGAACAGGAAACTAGGGAATACTAAATCTGTTGGCGTGAAGCCATGCCACTTAGCATGTAGCAAGGGTGGATAGACATGGCTCCAGCTACCAGGATTATTCACTAGGATCATACTGGCGATCGCAATTCCCCGAAATACATCCAGGGAAACCAACCGCTTGGGTTTACTTACTGCTGTTTCTGTCATTTCATGTTCTCTTATCTCATTTTCTGTCTGAAATCTACCAATCAATGTAGTATGAAAGCAAAAAAATATTTTCTGTTAGCTCTACTGTCTTTAGTAAATTTCAGTGTGACTGAAATATTCTTGGCTTCTTTATTTCCAGCCGGTGCAGAGCACAATAATACCTCAGAGTCCAAAAATAGCGACTTCCCATGCTATCAACAATACCCCGAATCTGAATATCCCGAAGCTAAAGCTTATTGTCATGGACTTGCCAATACAAAAATTGCTAAACAGGAGCAAATTTGGAAGGGACTGACAGCGATAGAAGAGTCTAATGCTCCTGTCTTAGTCGTGACTTGGACAACATGGAGTGGATACGAAGAAAATATGGGTAAATTTATGGAAAATACCAGGGATACCTGGGTGACAGTTGCTCCAGAATTGCAAAATTTCTGTCAAAAATATAATAGGGATACAGGAGTGCCACTACCCTACAGAATTAATCAAGTCTTAGGGTTAGCTCCAGAAAAAAGTGACAATTACCAAAAACGAAAGTTTGCACAAATATGGGTAAAGCCTAAAGATTTATTTAGACCAGCCCCAGATCCTGAAATTACTGACAGTGAAGCAGAATTAGATTTTATACCAAATTGGTTTCGACCGATTTCTGATAGCTATAAATATTGGTTTTTGAACCAATTGATGACCAATAACTATCCCTGGACGAAACTAGGATACACTTATGACTGGGGACAACACAGCGACTGGCAAGAAATTGATCCAGACAGACCAGCAAATGTAGGATTAAGCGAATTCATTATTCAAGAAAAAGCTACTATAGAGGTTGATTCTGTATCGAACTTAGAAGATTATTGCTCATAGAAATCCGTAGAAAAATCATTCCTTATAGCATTGGAGAGCTTTTTTTATAATAGTAGGGGCGAAGTACCGAGATATATTGCACCGGGCGTATGCAATACAGTCCTACATTACCATTGAACAATTTTCCTAACAGCATCCGTTCCTCAAATTATCCAATTTACTTTACAGACGTAACATGGCTGCCCATGATATTTATCATAAAAGTGTAAAAATTGCCCTGGAGAAAAATGGTTGGACAATCACTCATGATCCATTCACGTTCAAAGTTGGTGTGCGTCAATTACTGATTGATCTGGGGGCACAGAAATTGATTGCTGCAAAAAAAGATGACCAACTAATTGCGATCGAAATCAAAAGTTTTTTGGCTCCTTCACCACTCTCAGAATTTCATACTGCTTTGGGTCAATTTCTAAATTACCGCTCTGCCTTAAAACGATTTGAACCAAAGCGTGTTCTTTATTTGGCAATACCAACAGATATTTATCTCACTTTTTTCACTGAAGAGCTGACCCAAATGAGTATCCAAGATTATGAGATCAGAATAGTTGTGTTTAACCCTGATGAAGAGGTGATTTTAGAATGGAAAAATTAACTCATTATCGGCAACTGGTTCAACAGATTTTAACTGAACATAATCAGTATAAATCTGCTTATGGTGATGTAGAAGAGTACACACTGTTTGATGAGAAAGAAGATCACTATCTGCTACTCTCATCTGGTTGGTATCAGTATCGTCGAATATATGGTTGTCTGATCCATATTGATATTAAAGATGACAAAATTTGGATTCAATATGATGGGACTGAAGTTGGAGTTGCTAATGAGCTAGTCTCACTAGGTGTACCGAAGCAAGATATTGTCTTGGCGTTTCAGGCTCCCTATGCTCGAAAGCATACTGAATTTGCAACTGGGTAACGAGATTTGTCACAAGAGGGTAATTACCCGGATTTAGTTTCAAACACTACTCCGGAGCCTTACGTACCAGAATCACTGTACTACCTACCCCCCGTGCGATCGCTTCGGGAATATTGCCATGAATCGCTTGCTGCAATAGTCCTTCTCGACTGGCTCCCAAGATAATTAGATCACACCGTTGGCTAGTAGCGAAATTAATTAAAGCTTCAGAAACAGAATAAGCACGAATCGGAATCGCTGGTACTCGATAATTTAGTTTTTCTTCCAGGAAAGAGGCTGCTCGTTGCAAAAGGGTAATATCAGGTTCTGAGTCAGAGGGGGGAAAAACTTGAGCTAAATTAATTTGGGGTGCAAAGGAAAAAGTAGTGAAAGCTGGTATCAGTTGTAGCGCCAACTGAGAGTTGGGTCCTCCAGCGATTGGTACTAGCCAACGTTGCCAAGCTAAAGGTAAGGTACAAGAGGCAACAATTGTACCATCAGCCATTACCTCTTCCTTGTGTCCCAATTTTACCAACACCAGATCGCAGGGAGCTTGTCTAATTAAGGTATCTACAACATTGCCAAAGATGTGAGTGGGACTATTAGTTGGTTCCCCTTGCCAATCCATAAAAATCATACTGATGTGTCGCTCCTTAATCGTTTCAAGAATTGCTTGAGCTACATCATGAGATACCCGAACTTGGGTATGGACAGGAATCCGCCATTTTCGTCCTAACTTCTCTGCCTGACGGAGCAAGCGACGATTATTAGTCGTATTTACTGGAGTTTGACTGGGATTCTGAGTACGGGGAATAGTAATAATTTGCAGGCATTCTAATTCATACTGGCGATCGCGAGCAACAGCAGCAGCTAGACGCAACAACACTCGTGCCGTTTCAGGTGTCGCCAAGGGAACTAAAAGACGTCCTTTTCCAACCGCAGGAGCACGAGTTTGATAGACTATATAACTAGGCTCAGTGGCTAACCCGACCTGATTAGTTTCACCGCTGAGTTTGTCAGCTTCGGCACGAATAATATCGGCACGGGTGATAATTCCTACTAACTTATCTTCTTCGGTCACTGGCAACCTACTCAATTGATAACGGTTGAGCAGATAGAGAACATGACTTAAAGAATCAGTAGGTTTGACTGTTACTGGTCTTGGGGTCATAATTTCTGCTAGAGTTACTTGCCTCCACCAGGCATTAGAGTTGGAAGATTTGCTGAAGGTTGATTTGTGCCACTCACTTGTCCTAGTCTGAAAATTTTCTGTTAGTGGTTGTGAACCATTCTCTTTAGAATTCAAAGTATCACTCTGTTCTGCCAAAGCAAGTCGGTGAACTTCAGTCTCTTCCAAGAGTTCAGCAAGATTGTTTGGCACAAATTTTCCTGCTTCGAGTTTTTCTTCCTCAGTCCTTAGTCCCCAATCTCCAGTCTTCATCTGGAGTGCCTCAGCAAGATCTGTTTGAGTGATGATACCCACCAACTGTTCATTCTCTACTACTGGAAAGCCACGATGATGGGAGTTACTAAAAGCCTGCACTGCTTCTTTTAAATTCATTTGACTCGGCAGGGTTTCTACTCGTCGCTGCATCAAATCTGATGCAGTTAATCCCCTCAATGAACCCTCTTCTGGTGTTAAAGTTGGCAAAGTATAACCCCTCCACTCCAAGAGCTGCTGATAAAGGGAACCTTTTGCCAACTTATTGGCAAGTAAGTAGGAAACCACGGAAGTGATCATTAAAGGCAACACCAGATTGAAGTCCGTTGTCATCTCAAATACAATCACAATTGCCGTAATTGGGACTTTGGAGACAGCGCTAAAAAATGCTCCCATCCCTACCAAAGCATAGGTAGTGGTATTATCCATTCCCAGTAGCTGAAACTCACCTATCCCAACCAAGTAACCCAGAGCAGCACCTAATACCAAAGAAGGATGAAACAGACCTCCTGGTGCACCAGAACCATAGGAAACCAGGGTGAGAAGAAAGTAGGCAACAAAAGCAAGGCTAGTAAATTCCCAAGTGGCATCTCCTGTAATGAGAAACTCCCGCAAACCACTGTTGTTGCGGAAATCTGGAGGTAGTAGAGCCACCACGCAGCCGCAAATCATAGCTGCTAAACCAATTTTCAGTGGCAAACTGAGCCTCAAGCCTCGGAAAAGGTTAAGAATAGCAAGAATTCCCTGATGAAATACAGCTCCTAGTAACCCAGCCAAGATACCCAATAATAAATAGAAAGGAATCTCCACTGCGGTGAAGCTACTGTTAGAAAGGGCAACTTGTTCCAAGTTAAGATCCAGACTGCGTCCACCCAATAACCGTGAGATGACAGCACCGATAAAGCACGCTAGAATTGCCGTCGCCAGAGTCAGTTGAGACAGATCCTTTAGTAATTCTTCCAGGATGAACATAATCCCGGCAAGAGGAGCATTAAAACCAGCAGCTAAACCAGCACCAGCACCAGCGGCAATCATCTGACGGCGGTGTTCTGGAGAGGTAGGCACCCAACGACTGAATTGAGCTGCCAAAGCTGCTCCAATATGTACAGTTGGTCCTTGTCTTCCCAAAGTTAACCCAGCTGCCATGGACAAAATACTGCTCAGCAATTTGATCAGAGCTATCCTTAAATTAAGGACAATGGGAAATTGGGCAAGAGCACCTTTAATTTGAGGAACACCACTACCGGTTGCTTCTACTGCCAAATTCTCAATAATCAACCCACATAGTAGTCCTAAAGAGAACCCAAAAGCAGGTAAAGCTAAAATGGCAGGTAGTACTTCAGAAGCGTGAACTCGCCAGGATCCTAACCAATTGACACTTTGCTTAAGTAAGACGGCTGATAGTCCTGATACTACACCAATCAAACAGGCTTCAGCGAGCGCGCTTTTTGCAGTGGCAGAGCTAATTGCAAGGCGTCGCCTGGGTATTAGCCATTGGCGAAGATAATTTAGCATTGGTTATTAGTTATTAGTTATTGGTCAAATGACCTCTGTTGTCAATATTTTTGTTAAGGTGGAATGCTTCTTTAACAACAAATAACAAACAACAAACAACAAATAACAAACAACTACTCACTAGATGTTACAAACAATCCTTCCAAAATTAGGGAAGGGGTGTAACAAGGTCCATTCCAATCAGCATCATTACCTAGTGCCACTAACTGTTTAAGGGCAGTGTAGACATTACCAGCAACCATAGTGTCTTTAACTCGACCTGTAATTTTGCCTTTCTGTACCCGATAGCCTAGTTCAACGTTAACCGAAAAGTCCCCCGATATTCCAGCACCATCTCCCAACATTTGGTCTATCACTAGTCCTTCATCCAGCTGTCCGATTAATTCAGCCAACGAACCCTTACCTGGTTGAATTAGCAAGTTAACCAAACCAGGAGTCGGATAGCTACCCATGCTAGGACGAAAGCCGTTACCAGTAGTGCCAGTACCAAGCAATCTACCAGTAGTGCGATCGCTATAAAATTGTTGCAATATCCCTTCCCTAATCAGTAATAGGGTTTGGGTGGGAGTGCCTTCATCGTCAAAAGGACAGCTGTAAGGACCAATATCCGGTTGCTGAGAAAGGGTAAGCTCATCGGACATTACCGATTGACTAAGGTATTCACTCCAAGGTGAGGTTCCTTCTACTACCCGTTTGCCATTCAAAGCCACCTGCACAGTATCCCACAGCAAATCAGCTGCCTTCGCTGTCAGTAAAATAGGCATCCGACCTGTAGGTAGAGGAATGTTTTCAGTTGCCCAGCTCAGACGTTGTAGAATATTTTGCACTATTTTCTCACTTGTCAGACTATTCCGTTGAGTTTGACCATCGTAAACTGATAAAAAGTCATCTCCCCGCACCCACTGTACATCTAGCGAACAACTAAGGGTCGTATCAGTATAATGGCAATCTAACCCTCGAGAGTTAATCAGGCGCGTAGTTTCTGATTCACATTCCAACTGCGCTTCACATAGAACTTCTGGGTAGGCATCACGAATCTGAGCGATCGCTTCTTTACCTGTTGCTATTAACTTTTCTACAGGCACACTATCTCCTAAATCAGGATAGTCTTCCTTCCTAGCAACTGCAAGTTCCACAGGTTCTGGTTCATTAAACTGACAAATCACCATCGCTCTGTCTACTAAATCCTGCGGTTTCACTGCTCCATAGGCAACTGCCAATCCTGGACGTCCCTCGCACCATAACCGTAGCGCTATCCCTTCCGATTGAGTACTTTCAAGCTGTTTGAGTCGATTCGCTTCAAAAAATACAGGTTGAGAGCGCGATCGCGACTGATAAACTTCAGCATATTGCGCTCCTGATTGAGTGGCTAGCTCTAAGAGCTGTTGAGCTTGTGGCAAATCCTTAAAACTCATGATTGGTTATTGGTTATTTGTCATTTGTTATTTGTTATTTGTCATTTGTTATTTGTTGTTTGTTGTTTGTGGGCAAGCCGATAACCAACAAATAATAAGCAATAACATGCAAAAGTTTTACTTCACCTGTTGCAATAGCCAAAATCCAGCAAAAGCTTCAGAGGTGGGAGTTGACTGCACGGCGAGAAAATGTACTTGCTGGGCTTTCTCTTTAGCTAACTCAAAGCCTTTGGCTTCTGCCGTAGTTTGAGCATCCTTGATAGTAGCCAAAATCCAGCTGTCACTAGCACCGGTTTCCAGCAACATTCTGGGAGGCTTGCCACTGTCAAATTGTACAAAAGCCAACTCTAAACCTGACATCCAACCAGCTAGAGGTGTTGCTCTAGCAGAAAAGATAATGATGCCAGGAATCCGAGTGTCGGGAGCAAGTTTCATCATTAACAAGGGGAAGGCTTCTCCAAATTCGATTTCCCACTCGTCCATTTCTGCAAATGCTTCTGCTTCTAAACTAACAAATGCCCACTGATCGTACTGTAAGGCATCTGGTAACAGTTGAGGTGTCTGGGATTGATAGCGGACAAATCCAGAAGCAGCAGCGTCGGCTTGATATTCAGGTTGATGAGGATAAAAGTCCTTCATCCTTTGTTGCAACCACTTTTCTAGGGTATAGGTACGGCGACTAGCCTGAGCTGGAATATCTAGTTCTTGACAGGCTTTGGTAATCATGTTGCTCATCTGACGTCGAAAGAAGCGAATTTTTTCTGGACGCTGTTGGCTTTGAGCGATCGCTTCGGTTATTGCTTCTTGCAACCAAATGGAATTGACTTGTTGATTGGGACAAAACTTGGCGTATTGAAACAGATTATCTGTTGATTGATTTGGAGTCAAAGGACTCTCACATATTAAGACTTCCCAAATCTTTTTCTGATTTTCATCCAAAATCGGGCGCGAGTAAAAGTCTAGTTCCCAAATAGTTCCCATGCCTCTGTGTTAATGCTCCGGTTGCTTTTTTCATCATACGGGACAGGGGGACGGGGAAGTGTGGGGAGTATAGGGAGATGGGGAAATGGGGAGCTGGGGAAGCTGGCGGAGACAAGGGAGATAAAAAGGATAATATAGCTACATCTTCTTTCCAATTCCCAGTGGAAGTGAGTTATTATTGACGCCATTGAAAACCCTGTCTATGCAAGAGCAGGGAGTGTCAATATGGCGGTTCTCAAATGGATGAAATACACGTAAATAACCAGAGCTTGGCAGCCCCGATCTTTCAAGTCGGGGCGGAAAAGCGACAGTGCAGCTTTAGCCGCCGTGTTCCTAGTGTCGCGCATGATGTGGGTCGTTAATGTACGCCATTACATGAGATGTACTGACTTTTCCTGATGTGTCATAGAAATAGCTTCTAGTCCAAAGTGAAGGAAGTTTTTTGAGATGGGGAAACTCATCTCTTAGTAATCTAGAACTGCGTCCCTTAAAAGCTCTTATAGTCATTTCACATAAGAATGAAACACTTTTTCCGTCAAAAACCTTTTACAGCAAGATTTACACCAAAAAGTTTGTATCAGTCTAAACTGGAATGACTATATCAATCGAGGAGGTGATTCAATTGTTCGGATGCCAGCAGGTTCTAATCAAGTCAGATAGAGAAACTCAGGCAATTCTTGAATATCTTTGCTCTGAATCAAACAACTTGTATAACTGTACGGTCTATTATGCACGTCAAATATGGTTTAAGACTGGCAAGATTGTCACTGGGTTTGATTTAACTTCTGAAATGAAGTTAAATCGTCACTTCAAGGCTGGTTATGCTTCTTCGATGCAACAAACTTGCTTAAATGTAGGTGAGGCCTTCAAGTCATTTAAAAAACTGCTTAGACAAGCAAAGAAGGGTAATTTACACCCAAAACCAAAACCGCCAAAGTATCGCAAATCAGGAGGATTGTTTACTCTTACCTATCCGAAACGATGGTTAAAGCTCAATGATGGAATGATTCGATTCCCGCTAGGCAAGCAAGTAAAGGCGTGGTTTGGCATCAGTGAATTCTTCTTGCCAATGCCATCTAACCTGGATTGGAAAACAGTTAGAGAAGTTCGCATCTTGCCTAGAAATGGCGCGTTCTATGCTGAATTTGTCTATCCAATGCAAACAGAGTCCTATCGGCTAGACCCATCTAAAGCACTCGGATTAGACCCTGGTCTAAACAACTGGCTAACCTGCGTTAGTAATATCGGCACTAGCTTTATTGTGGATGGCAAGGAACTTAAAGCCTTGAACCAATGGTATAACAAGCAAGTCTCAACAATGAAAGACGGGAAGCCTCAAGGATTCTGGTCTAGAACTTTGGCGCAAATCACCGAGAAACGCAATCGTCAGATGCGCGATGCTGTGAATAAAGCTGCTCGAATTGTTGTAAACCACTGCCTAAAAAACAATATCGGGTTAATTGTATTTGGATGGAATAAAAGGCAAAAAGATAGCGCCAATATGGGGAAGAAAACGAATCAGAAATTCGTCTGTGTCCCTACAGCAAAACTGAAAGATAGAATTGCTCAACTATCTGAACAGTATGGTATTCAGTTTGAAGAGACTGAAGAGTCTTATACGTCAAAAGCAAGTTTTATAGACAATGATGAACTTCCAAAATATGGTGAAAAACCCAACGAATGGAAGTCATCAGGTAGACGGGTAAAACGTGGATTGTTCCGCACTGCACATGCAGGTTATATCAATGCCGACTGTAACGGTGCAGCAAATATTCTTTGCAAAGTAAAGGGAAAGCTTCGACTCGATCTAAGCGGACTTACTAGAGGCGTCTTGACAGCGCCCAATCGGATTAGGATTTGGCTTATCTGAGGCAAGAATCTGCGTCTCAGAGAGAGCGCAGAGTGTCAATAATTCATACCTCACATTTACGTACTTCATCCCTACATAATGGTTTTCCAGGTTCTTCTGATTACTCCAACAGAAGCAGATTACTGGCATATTCGCAGTCTACTCGGTCAAATGGAGATATTTGAATTTGACCTAAAGTGGGTGGCAAGTTTTGAGGCAATAGTAAAAACAGCAAATGCTTCTGGAAAATATGATGCCTATATAATTGACTCCCAATTGAGGGAATTCACTGCCTGGATAGAGCAAGTTGCCCCAGCACCAATTATTCTACTTACCGATACCCAAGCTGGTGGTGTTGCGGCTCTCCCAACTGGTATTGCTGATTATTGGGTGAAAGAGCAACTTAGTGTTCCTCTATTGGAGCATTCTCTGCGTTTGACTATTACTCATGCTCGTACTAAGGGAGATGTCGAGAGGCACAGACGCGGAGACAATTCTCAATTCTCAATTCTCAATTCTCAATTCCCCATTCCCCTACAGACTATCGTCAATAGTACTTTCGATGGCATTTTGATTATAGATGACTCTGGTATTGTGCGTTTTGCCAACCCAGCTGCAGCAAGGCTGTTCAACCGACCAGTAGCAGAACTAACCAACCACGAGTTTGGCAGACCAATGGTAATTGGTGATACAGCGGAGTTAGGCATTTTTCGCTCTTGTGGTGAACTAGGGTTTGGCGAAATGAGCGTTGCTGAAACTGAATGGGATGGAGAGTTAGTTTATATTGTCTCAGTGCGAGATATTACAGAGCGCCGACAAGCGGAGTCGGCATTGCGGGAGAGTGAAGAGCGCTTCCGCCAAATGGCAGACAGTATTCAGGAAGTCTTTTGGCTAGTTGTTGCGGATACTAGGGAATTACTTTATGTGAGTCCAGCTTATGGTTCAATCTGGGGAAATTCTCGTGAGGCTTTGTATACTCAATCTGATAACTGGCTCAACACAGTTTATTCGGAGGATAGAGAATCGGTCATTGCTGCCTTTGAGCAACAGCGCTGCGGAGCATCTACAACCTTAGAATATCGGATTTTCCGACCTGATGGTGAGATTCGCTGGATTTGCGATCGCGCCTTTCCCATTAAAGACGAACGGGGTGAAGTTTACCGCATTGCTGGAGTTGCTGAAGATATCACCGAGCGCAAGCTGGCAGAGGAGGAATTACGAGCAACTCAACAGCAGCTACAATTTGTGCTTTCTTCTAGTCCAGCGATTATCTACACCTGCCAAACAGAGGGGGATTTCGCCTGCACTTTCGTGAGTGAGAATATCAAGGAAATTCTGGGTTACAACCCTCAAGAGTTATTAACAAATCCGAAGTTTTGGGTGCAACGGTTGCACTCGGAAGACGCTCCTGAGATCTTGGGTAACTTGTCTCCTTTGTTTGAGCAAGGACATCACATTCATGAATATCGCTTTTTGCAGCAAGATGGAACTTATCGGTGGTTGCGAGATGAGCTGAAACTGCTCAAAGATGAAGATGGTAGACCGCTAGAGTGCATTGGTTCTATGATTGATATTACTAGCCGTAAGCTAGCGGAGGAAGAATTACAAGCTACTCAACAACGGCTTCAATACCTAGTCTCCTCTAGTCCAGCCATTATTTACAGCTGTGAGCCTGTTGGTTATTACTCCATTACCTTCATTAGCGAGAATGTTAGGGAGATTCTAGGTTATAGTCCCGAAGAAATTTTAGCAGACCCCTTATTCTGGATTGACCGGATGCACCAAGAAGATCTGGTCATCTTCGCCAACCTGTCTCCTCTGTATGACTCCGGACACTATAGTAATGAATATCGCTTCCAGCATCAAGACGGCACTTACTTCTGGCTGAGGGATGAAGTAAAACTGATACGAGATGAAACTGGCAATCCTCTAGAATGCATCGGTTATCTCATAGATATTAGTGAGCGTAAGCGAGCAGAAGAGGCTCTGCGGCAACAAATGCAGCGGGAGCGATTACTGGCACAGATCACTCAAGACATCCAAAGATCTTTGAATCTTGAGGAGATTCTTAATACTACCGTGACGAAGGTGCGCCAGTTTCTCCAAACTGACCGAGTAATCATTTATCGTTTTGAGGCGGATTGGAGTGGGATTGTGACTGTAGAATCAGTCAGTATTAATTGGCAACCGATACTAGGACGAAGAATCCTCGATGCCTGTCTGACAGTGGAAACTTGTATCCAGCCTTACACCAAGGGTCGCATTCAAGCAGTGGATGATATCTATAATGCCGGTCTAGCGGACTGTTATGTTGGCTTACTCACTCAGTTCCAGGTTAGGGCAAACCTCGTTGTTCCCATTCTACAAGGAGAGCAGTTGTGGGGTTTGTTAGTAGCGCACCATTGTGCCTGCCCTCGTCCTTGGCAGATGTTTGAAATTGAGCTGCTGCAACAACTGGCAACCAAGGTGGGAATCGCCATCCAGCGAGCAGAATTCTATCGCCAGTTAGAAATGGAATTGGCAGAGCGCCGACAAACTCACCAAGCACTGCAACAGGCAAAAGAAACAGCCGATACTGCCAATCGTGCTAAAAGCCAATTTCTAGCCAATATGAGCCACGAACTCCGCACTCCCCTCAACGCTATCCTCGGTTTTACTCAATTGATGCTGCGCTCAACTGCTATAGTCCCAGAACACCGACAGCATTTGGCAATTGTTAATCGCTCTGGTGAGCATTTACTCTCCTTAATCAACGACATTTTGGACTTGTCCAAAATTGAGGCAGGTAGAATAACCCTGAATATAGAGAGCTTCGATTTATTTCAACTGCTCAACAGTCTCCAAGATATGTTCCAACTCAAAGCTCAATCTAAAGGTTTACAACTCATTTTTGAGCAGACACCCGATGTTCCTCAATATTTACAAACTGATCAACAAAAATTGCGCTCAACTCTAATTAACCTCATCGGAAACGCCATTAAATTTACTCAAGAAGGTTGCGTGACGTTGCGCGTGAGTAGAGGAGATAGGGAGATAGGGAGATGGGGAGACGCGGGGATGCGAGGACGCGGGGACGCGGAGATGGGGAGTTGGAGAGCTGGGGAAGCTGAGGGAGAAATTTCCAATTCTCAATTCTCAATTTCCAAACAACAAATAACCAACAACCAACAACAAACAACAATTCACTTTGAAGTCGAAGATACTGGTTCTGGCATTGCTCCTGAAGAAATAGATACCTTGTTTGAAGCTTTTGTGCAAACCAAAACGGGTCATAAATTTACTGAAGGTACTGGCTTAGGTTTAGCGATTAGTCAACATTTCGTACAACTTATGGGAGGAAACATTGTTGTTAGTAGCACATTGAGTTCTGGCTCGATTTTTCAGTTCGATATTCTTTGTCATCTTTCCTGTACAGTTGATGTTCCCACCCCACAGCCAAACCGGCGGGTAATTGGACTAGAACCTAACCAACCTAAGTATCGTATTTTGGTAGTCGAAGACCAATGGACAAATCGTCAACTATTGGTTAAGTTGCTAGAGCCGCTCGGTTTTGAGGTACGAGAAGCTGCCAATGGACAAGAAGGGGTAAATCTTTGGCATAGCTGGAAGCCTCATCTAATTTTTCTGGATATGCGTATGCCAGTAATGGATGGTTATGAAACCATTCGACAGATTCGAGCAGAGGAATCTGAGAGATGGGGAGATGGGGAGATAAGAGAGACATTCCCGATTCCCAAACAACGAACAACAAACAACAAACAACAAACAACAAATACCATCATCATTGCTTTAACTGCTAGTGCTTTTGAGTCGCAACGTTCTTTTATCTTAGAATCTGGTTGTGACGACTTTATCGCCAAACCCTGGCAAGAAACTGTACTGTTAGAAAAAATATCCTTTCACCTAAGGGTTCGTTATCTATATAACCAGTTAGAACCTACTAGCTCAACTAAATCCGAGGCTATCCAACAGAAACTGATATCTGAAGATTTAACTATCATGTCTGCTGAGTGGATCAGGCAGCTCCATATAGCAGGACTTTCTGCCAGAGCAAAACAGATTCGAGAACTAATTGAGCAAATCCCCAAAGAAAATGTTGCTCTGATTCAAGCACTAAGTTATATGATTAATCATCTTGATTTTGAGCAAATCGTCGATTTAACTGATGGTGAGGGTTTAGGGAAGATGTAGAAACATGACATGTTGCCTCTCTACCACAGCATAATTTTACTCAACCGCCTGCTTATGAATAGTAACTCAACAGATGTAATTAAAGGCGATATTTTAGTCGTTGACGATCACCTCGAAAATGTCAACCTCCTATTCACTATGCTGAGTGAGCATGGATATGAAGTTCGTCAAGTCATTAATGGAAGACAGGCATTGCAGGCAGCACAATACGATCCCCCAGATCTGATTTTACTGGATATTCTGATGCCAGAAATGGATGGTTATGAAGTCTGTCAACAACTAAAAATGCTTCCTCAGAAACTCAGAATATTCCAGTAATTTTCTTGAGTGCCTTGGATGATGTGTGGGACAAAGTTAAAGCCTTGGAAATTGGTGGGGTGGATTATATAACCAAGCCATTTGAAATTAAAGAGGTGTTAGCACGTGTCGAGAATCAACTGATTATTGTACGTCAGCAAAGGCAACTAACCGAGCAAAATGACCGTCTGCAAGAGGAAATTCGAGAACGTCAAAGAACTCAACAACAATTGCAACAGTTGAATCAAGAACTGTTACGCTCCAACACCGATTTAGATGAATTCACCTCTATCGTCTCCCACGACTTGCGACAACCATTGACTAGCATCAATGCTAATGCTCAATTACTAGCTATGAAATCCCACCATCTTCTTGATGAGGACTCTAAACGATGCGTAACTCGTATTTTGCAGGAAACCAATCATATGGATCAACTGCTTCAGGATTTGCTTGCCTATGCTCGACTTGGAGGAACAGATACAACTAAGTTTAAACCGACTGACTGCAACCTTGTGCTCAATCAAGCCCTAGCGAATTTAAACAAGGCACTTGAAGAAAGTCAAGCTATTATTAACTATGACTCTCTACCAACAGTTATTGCTGATCCCATACAACTAGTAACTCTTTTTCAAAACTTGATTAGCAATGCTATTAAATATCGTCGAGAAGAAGGACTTCAGATCAATATTTCGGTAGAGCAAACAGATACTGAATCAGTTTTTGAAATTCACGATAATGGTATCGGTATTAAATCGGAATATTTTGAAGAAATATTTCAGATTTTTAAACGCCTGCACTCTTCTCAAGATTATCCTGGCAGTGGCATTGGTCTCGCTATCTGTAAGAAGATTGTTCAATGCCACAGAGGACGGATCTGGGTTGATTCTATGGATGGTGTTGGCACTAGCTTTTATTTTACGATTCCCTCAATTTGAGTAATAAGTAATGAGCGCCTAACGGCGAATGAAGAATTAAGAATTAAGAATTAAGAATTCATTGATGGAATCGCCGAAAAAGAAGTCAGAAACTACTCATATCAAGGTATTCAGCCCCAAATATAGGATTTTAGTTTCTGAAGAGTAATAAGCCTGGTAAGTTATTTTTACTGTATTAGTGACTGGAGAAACTAATTGATATTAGATATCAATTAGTTTGCGTTTACTGAGAAATATTTTTGTTACTGTAGAAAAAGAGTTTCAACGTTAATAATCTTGAGTACCAAATTCTTGCTTCTGTGTGTTAAAACAACTTAATATTCTATGATTAAGCCTGAACAAAGAGGAAAATAGCATGTCGGGAACTCAAACTTTAGTACAGCCATTCGGTCAAATTGCTGATAATCCAGTGTTGCTAGAGCGATCAACCACTGAGCCAATCTGTGAGGGATTGAATGAAGTTCTAGCCAGCTTCCAAGCACTGTACTTGCAGTACCAAAAACATCATTTTGTAGTGGAGGGAGCTGAATTTTATTCCCTACATGAGTTTTTCCAAGAAAGCTACGAAGCAGCTCAGGGACATGTCCATGATCTTGGTGAGCGTTTGAATGGACTAGGTGGTGTGCCAGCAGCTAGTTTCACCAAATTGGCAGAACTATGCTGCTTTACTCCCGAATCAGATGGAATTTATGCTTGTCGCCAGATGGTAGAGCATGACTTAGAGGCTGAACAAGCGCTCATCTCTCTACTGCGTCGCCAAACTGCTCAAGCAGAAAGTTTAAGCGATCGCGCCACGAGATATTTGTACGAACAGATTCTGCTGAAAACGGAAGAAAGAGCCTATCATTTGGCGCACTTCCTTGCTCCTGATACCCTGGTGGTAAGTCGATAATACCAAATCCGTGTTATATCCCAGACTGTAGAGACATTGCATGCAAGGTCTCTACAGGGTTTTAGCTTTAGGGTTTAGCAACGGCTAAATCAGCTCTCAAAAAGTCGATAAACTGCCGTGCAGTACGTCCGGAACGTCCGTTGTGAAGGGTTGCCCATTGCAAAGCTTTATATTCTAATTCTTCTTGGTTGATGGAAATTTCCTTGAGCTCTGCCAAATGGCGAACTATCTTTAAATAGGTATCTTGATTAGCAGGCTCGAAGGTAAGAGTTAAGCCAAAGCGATCGCTAAAAGACAGCTTTTCTTGCATGGTATCCCAAGCATGGACTTCATCCCCATCAACGGGACGGGGGCGATCGGCAAAAAATTCTCGTATTAAGTGTCGCCGGTTAGAGGTGGCATAAATTACGACATTAGGTGGACGAGCAGTGACATTGCCTTCCAGTACTACTTTCAAGGCTTTGAAGGCATCATCATCTTCCTCAAAGGACAGGTCATCTACAAAAATGATAAATTTCTGTGGTACATCTCGCAGTTGCTCTACAATGGCTGGGAGAACTCTCAAATCAGATTTAGCAACTTCAACTATTCTAAGACCGCGATCGCGATATTTTGCTAATAAACCCTTAACTAAAGAAGACTTGCCAGAACCACGACTACCATAGAGAAGAACGTGCAACGCAGGGTAGCCAGCCAGCAAAAACTCTGTATTTTTGATTAAGGTAGCTTTTTGAGACTCATAACCGACTAGTTCCGCCAATTCTATAGGATCAGGATGAGCAATCCCAATTAACTGACTTGAATGCCAGCGTAAAGCCTGATATTGAGCAAACAAACCCGTTCCATATTGTCGGTAGTAAGCAGCTAAGTCTTCCACTGCGTCCCCCCAGTTATCTAAGTGTTGCAGTTTTTTTTTAATAGAGGCAAAGGCTTGTTCCTCCTGCTCCTGCTCTTGATGCCAGGGAATCTCGCCAGTAGAGCATTGAGATGCGACTTGCACCCAGTGATACAATTGCTCGCTGCTGCATTGATAAAGATCTTGCAACGCTTGTAAATCATGCTGTGCAGCGGCAATCAACGCTGGAGATAAGTTCTCTATTGGCGTCAATTGAGCTTGTTTTGTAAAAGGATTATCGTCCTGGAGAATTTGCTTGAGCAGATAGTTTTGCCAAGTTTGACCCTTAGCAGCTAAGGCTTTAAACCAGCTACCGTAGGCATGGAGGCAATTGAGTCCATCAGGGTCACCATCACGAATTGTTTGTAGCAAGTTAACAAAAGCCCTACCAACGGAGTCACCCATGACATTTTGATAAAGTAACAGAGATGCTTCTTGGCGTTGAAGCAATTGAATTGAAGCAGTAGCTGGGGTAATCATTTATCTAATCTTAAGTAGGGCTTGCTGAATAAAGCTAGAAGCGATACCAGATAACACTATACCTAACACCTAACACCTAATACCTACTACTTACTCTTTGCTGTTGAAAAAGTAATTATAAAAATAGTCTCGATATAACTTGCAGCTAACCCTAGCTTGATTTTTGTCTAAATCCACTAGTCCCAAACTTTTTAACTTAAACGCTATTTCTTGTTCTAATTGCAGAGGTACATCTGCCTTGAGGAGTTGTTGAAAAGCTTCAGCTAAGTCAGGATTTTCTTGAAGATACCATAACTGTTGATGGAGGTGTTGGCTCAAAATACCTGTATTTGTTGCCGCATCTGGTAGTAATTTTTCTAAGGCAATATTACGACGTACACTTTGATACAATGCTAGTCGCACTAAATAAGGAAATCCTTTGGTGAGTTCCATTAACTGTTTGAGTTCAGATGCTTTTAACTTGAGTCCATGACGCTGTGCTAACTCCTCGACCTCTTGTCGGGTAAAAGGAGGTAACTCAATTGCTAATCCAACATTCAAAGGGGATTGATTTGTTTTTAAGGGAATATAAACATCAGTGGAATGAGCAATAATGAGTCGTAATTGTTGCCAAAGCGTAATATCTTTAGTTTTTTCATACCAATGGCGCAATAAAGAGAGAAAATCGCGAGTTAGATAGGGGTAGGCAAACAACTGATTAATTTCATCGAGGGTTAGGAGCAGAGGATTAGAAATATTTTTAAGTAAATATTCTTGAAAATAAAGGGTGCAGTTGACTAAGCTACCTATATCTTCATCCCAATAGTTATCCAGTTGAGATGTTAGTTCTAACTGTTGGGTTACATTAGCGCAAAGCCAGCGCAAAAAATTTTCTGTCGAGCAAAAAAGTTGGGTTTCAACTTGATCTAAACTTAAGCGTAGGGTATGATAATCTTTGGTAGTACCATAGGCAATTATTCTTGCCATCAGAGAAGTTTTTCCCATTTTTCTAGGGGCTTTGATACGAAGAAATGCGCCTGGGCGCAAAATTTCTTGATAACAAGTTTGTTCAAGTGAACCTCGCTCAATATAAAAAGTAGAAGCTAGAGGAACTTGTCCTTCCGGAGATTCTACAGTTATTTTGGGAGTTTGAGTAGGTTGAGAGATTGTTTGACGACTCGAAATTTCTAGTTGTAATTCTAGCTTAATGCGACAATTAGTGCGATTGACTTTTTTCCCCAAAGCTTGTGAAAGAAGTTTCCATAATTTAGGAGCAACTAAGTGTTTAATATAAGTTTCTGAATAGTTATTCTCGTGAGCAATTTGAGCGTAGTTTTTTTTATTCTCATTTAGAGATTCTCGCAAAACTATTCTTTGGATAGGATTCAGAGAATTTTCCGTCCGAGCAGTAATGAGTTTTTCCGCGAATGTAACAAGTTCTTCGAGGCTATTCATGAATAGAATAGTGTAGTAAATTTTCTCTGTTCAATTCCAACAGTATTTTTTTCCTCTTTTTTTATTCAGCAAGATTCAAAGGATTATCTACCTTCAGCCATTGCTTTTGTTGGAAGGTTAAACCTGCTGCATCGATAAACAGTGTTTCTGTAATCCGGTAACTGGAGAAATCAACCTTCTTCGTTTGCTATCCTTAAATCGGCATATAGCATATCTTAGCACTCCCCTGGCTGAAAGCACGGGCAATTCTAATAGACTTCCAACTTATTAGTCAGAAAGTCCTTTGTAAGTTTTGATTAATGACACTTGACAAATGACTTTCGTGGCGACAGACTATCATTGCCATTCCTTTGAGTCATAGGTTTCTTACGGTTTTTGGTGAGGAATTTTCTCTTCCATTGGCTATCAAATCGCAAGTAATGAAGAGACTGTGGGATTTGAATCCTCTCTCATTGTCCGGTGCTAACTGCTGAGAAGCTATCTACGCAGCTACAGAAGGGGCTTCAATAAGTACCAGCTTCATGTTTTCCCAAAAGTTTTAAATTCGGTTTTTAAGTCTAGTTGTTGGATCCTGCACTCATTAACTTACTCCTTGGATTTTTTCAGCAAGTCGTAATTCAGCTTTGCTGATATATCTATTGATTTTGCAATATATTTGACAAGGTTAGTACAAGGCATAGTTGACAAAGTTAACATTTGCAAGATTTGACTGATTCCAGATATTTTGTTTAACTTACTCTAAAGTTATGATTAATATATTAACTTTATGTATTGACAAAAATATTTTTTATTAAAAATATTAATTTTTTTCGCAAACATATTAACTTTATTAATTGACTTACTCCAATTATAAGTGAAACAATAAACCAATGCCGAAAAAAAATATTTAAGTTTGGCTTTGGCGGGTCAATGTATCGAAAACAAAATCATCAATTGCAGTTCTTGGCTTTATGAGTTATGGATTTTCACTTAGATAGTCTATTAAACCTACCCAACGTAACAGTTTTTACTCATAGACAACGAGCAGACTCAATTATTCTACAACTAGAGTTATTAAACGAGGGGATTATCTGTCCCCATTGCCAAAAATACAGTGATGAATTGAATCAAAATAGACCGATTTTAGTAAGAGATTTATCAATTTCTGGACGAGCTGTTTACTTACAAGTTCCTCGTCGTCAATTTTATTGTAAAGAGTGTAAAAGGTATTCGACAGAATCCTTAACTTGGATAGGAATAGGACGGAAGTATACTCAAAGATACGAAGAATATATTTATGAAAAAGTCAAGATTTTAACAGTGGAACAAGTTAGTCAAGATGAAGGAATAAGTACCAAAAAAATAAAAATAATTTTTCATCGAATGAGTCAAAATCAAAAAAAATGGAGACATTCCAAAGATTTAAATTCACGGAGTAATAATAAAGTGAAATTTATTACAGAAATTAAAGCTATCTAAACTATAAAAATAGTCAAGCTCTTGGCATTTGAAATAAATGCTGTAAGCATTGATAGACAAGGAAGTAGGAGGAAATATGCCAGCGCAAAATCATCTTACACCAGAGCAAAAAAAAAGACTACAGAAAACTCTGAAAAAAGAAGAAAATGGAGAAATCAGAGAAAGAATTCTAATTTTACTGTTATTAAATAGTGGAAAAACTCAGCAAGAGATTGCTGATGTTTTGGGTTGTTCAAAGAACACAGTATGTTATTGGTGTGTCCACGGGGATCCAGATAATCTAGAGAGCCTTAAAGATAAAAGAATGAGAGGAAATCACCAAAAGGCTACAGAGCAATACATAGAATCATTAGTAAAATTGGCAAAAAAGAGACCTCAAGAATTAGGGTATCAATGGGGTCGATGGTCAGCTCAAAAATTAGCAACCCATTTAGCACAGACAACAGGAATAAAGTTGAGTGGTTCTCAAGTGCGTAGAATATTGACAAGAAAAAAAGTACGTTTACATTTGGGAAAAATATAGCTTGAATTTTAATCTAGAGCTGGGAATAACTCCTTAAAATCCCTATCAGAATAGATTGCTATATTCAAAAGTATCTTCAAGGTTGTGTACGGCATTTGTTATGATGGGTCATAGCCCCCATTCGCCAGCGGTATCCTAGAGTCGGGGATGTATACATCATATGTCCAAGAGGTGTCCGATGAAATTTTTGATTGGGGTGCTGTTTGCTTCCCTACTATTCCTCCCAGCTCAGCCAATAACTCCAGCAATTACCCCTCACCAGGCTCAAGCAATGGAATTATCCCCCCAGCTAGCTTTAGAACGACTATTTACTACACCGCAGCTGAAGCAGGAGTGGTTTGCTCCTTCCTTTCTTAATCAAATCCCTCTGGCTCAAGTGGAGCAAATTATTGACAACATAAAAAATACTTTAGGTAGCTATCAGGAAGTAGAGGCAGATGGCTCAGATTATTTGGTAATTTTTGAGCAGGGTAGTGTACCTACTAAGTTAGTTCTGGATGTCAATCATCAAATATCTGGACTCTTATTCCAACCACCCATCTCGAAGGGAATTAGTTTAAAAGTTGCTCAGGAAATGTTCAGAGCTCTACCTGGTACAATAAGTTTTCTTGTTCTTGAAGATGACTCAGAACTAGTTGCTGTGAAAGCAAATCAGCCACTAGCAGTTGGTTCAGCCTTTAAGCTAGCTGTGTTAAAGGCTCTAAGGCAGCAAATTGATGCTGGTATCCTTGCCTGGGATGATGTGGTTGAGCTGAAGGAAGATAGTAAAAGTTTACCCAGTGGCATTTTGCAAACTTGGCCTGATGGTTCCCAGCTAACGGTGCAAACTTTAGCTACGTTGATGATTTCCGTAAGCGACAATACAGCTACCGATATTTTAATTAATTTAGTAGGTAGAGAATTGATCGAGTCTTTTGCCCCTCGCAATCGTCCCTTTCTATCCACTCGTGAAGCCTTTGTGCTCAAAAATCCTCAAAATCAAAGCTTACTTGAGCGTTATCGGCAGGGTGATGAGGTAAATCGTCGGGAACTAGTCAATCAATTACAGTCATATGCTTTGCCTAGTGTAGATATCTTCAGTGCAAGTACTGTTGCTGTGGATGTGGAATGGTTCTTTACTACTAGGGAATTGTGTCAAGTGATGGCAACAGTGGCTGATTTGCCTTTGATGAGCATCAATCCCGGTGTTGCTAGACCGAATGATTGGTCTAGTATTGCTTTTAAAGGTGGTTCTGAGCCAGGAGTGTTTAATTTAACAACAAGACTAGAAGCAAAAGATGGAAAAACTTACTGTGTTGCCGCTACTTGGAATAATACAGTACCCCTAGATGAGACTCAGTTTACAAGTATATATCTGGGTGCGATCGCAGGATTGATAGGAAATCCGGGTTAGGGGTATTACTTTTAAGAAACGAGGCAGAAGGCAGAGGGCAGGAGGCAGGAGGGAAGAGGATTTGGTTTGGCAAGTTCCATTCATACCGTGGAACTGGCATCTTGCCAGTTGCTCTTAACAAATAAGGCAGGAGACGAGGGAGCAGGGAGCAGGGAGCAGGGGAAGAGGATTAGATTCGACCCTTGTTTGTTCTTATCAGGTTCTCAAAAACAATTTTAGCCTAGTAAATAAACTGACAAAGCCAGCAATAATCAAAGTATACACTACCCCTCTCAGAAATCCGGCAACTGGAGTTGAAGTCATCTGGTTAATTTGGTCATTCCATCCGCTCAACACCAGAATTGGCCACAGGACATTAGCAAAAGCAACATAGGCAATCATCGGATTCATGCCATTATCAATTAAAAGCTGCAATGATAATTGTCTCTTAAAAACATCAATAATTATGATCAACAAAATTAATATAAAAATTGCCATACCTGTAGTTGTGAAAAAATAGCTAATAGTAGCTTCATCTTTTTTAATACCTCCTTGATAAGGCTCAAATAGTAATCCTAAAATTAGCCAGTATACTCCCCAACGATAAAGAATATTCAGTAATTTTTCTACTGAGTTAACTGGCTTAGAAAATAAGATAAAACCTGATAGGCATAGGAGTACAGTTAATATCGTTGTTTGCCACACTAATCTAGATTGTAACCCAACCAGTAAAGTTACAGTTATCAGCAACATCAATCCAATGATGCCAATAAACTTTTTGGGTGACCAATTATTCTTAACCAAGCTTTCTCCTTCTATGTTAGAAGGAAATACTTCCTCATCCTTCTGCCCTCTGCCTTCCTCCCTTGGGGGGATATAGAGGGGGGTTGCCTTCTGCCTTCTTTCAATAGCATCATCAGCTTGAGTAGATTGTAACCAGGAATATATTAAATCCCCAACAATAGTTCCAGGAATACCGATAAATAAATACTTCAAATAATCAAATCTGAAAATCCAGGGAGCGGGAGAGATAGACCAAACAGAAGCAATCCAGCCATCAGCATTAGCTGATAAATCGAGAGCTAGTAATAAACCAAGTAGACCAATACGTAACCAAGGATTGTGACGAGTAACTAACCAAATAATTGAACTAAAAACAGCAATATTAGTGAGAATAATTAGAATAATATCACTTTGCTCCAGAGAAAAGCCTGTCCCATCTGGATCTCCCAGCTTATATAAGAGCAAAATGCCTATAAACCAAGCACCAATAGTCAGAAAATTTCGCAGCCAAAGACTCCAAGATTTCGGCAAACGGACAAACATCAAAAAGAGTACAAGAAATCCTAACATAGCCAGTCGCCAGGTTTGTGGGCTTGGATTCTGATTAATGGTAAACGGTCGAATATGCTGTAAGAATATGGCAAATGACCCTAACAAAAATCCCCTTTTCAGGATCGATAAAATAATTTTTTTGATATTCCAACCTTTAGCCAGACGACGAGACAGAGCTAAGGGAATGGCTGCTCCCATCGAAAATAAGAACAAGGGAAAAACTAGATCTACCCAGGTTAATCCAGGTAGATTAGGATTGAATACATGGTCAGGTGGGGGGATTTGAGCATGGTACATCCAAGCTGGCAAGATTTTACGAGGGATCACCCCAGATAAAACCATCGTTAAAATTGCGAATCCCCGCAGCGCATCTAAGGCAACGGCGCGTTTTGTAGGGGATTTAGAATCAGCAAGATTGGCCATGGAGTCAATTGATAATTGATAATTGATAATTGCTAATTGCTAATTGCTAATTGCTAAATTTTCCTTATGGTATAACTGTATCAGCTATCTGTTGAGTCTTCATCTACTAGATTAGTTAGGCAGTTTTTGGGAGACAATGTACTTGCAGTAGTGGTGCGACACAGCTAAAAATGTAGGTTGGGTGTAACGAAGTGAAACCCAACATAATATGCGAGGAGTGCGAGCGTCTCCCTCGCTGGAAGTTCAAAGCGAGCAAGATGCTCGCACTACTATAAGCAGAGAAAGCGGTGAGGTTCTTCCTGTGACTGATTCACATTCAAAAATAGTCCCTCCTAATGAGAGAGCCATTGTCGTTTTCGACATTGATGGTGTAATACGTGATGTTAGTGGTTCCTACCGACGAGCAGTTGCTGATACGGTTGAACATTTCACCGATGGCGCTTATCGACCTGAATCGATAGATATTGATAAACTCAAATCAGAAGGTATCTGGAATAATGACTGGGAAGCATCACAAGAGCTAATTTATCGATACTTTGAGACTCAAGATGCTAGTCAAGTGGCTACCCCAGCACCTAAAATGCGATCGCAAATTGATCTCGACTACGACATCCTTGTTGCTTTCTTCCAGTCTCGTTACAGGGGTACAGAACCGGATCGGTTGACAGGGTATATTTGTAATGAACCATTACTCTTGGAGCCTAGCTATCTAGAAAGCCTAACAGCAGCGGCAATTCCTTGGGGTTTTTTTAGTGGCGCTACACGGGAAGAAGCTGAATATGCACTGATAAAACGCTTGGGAATCCAGCAACCAGTGCTAATTGCCATGGAAGATGCTCCTGGTAAACCTGATCCTACAGGTTTGTTGGCAACAGTTCAGCAACTAGAGCAACGGCATCAAATTAAGGTGGAGCTGCCAGTTATTTATGTTGGGGATACAGTGGCTGATATGTATACTGTTAATAAAGCCAGAAGTCTTCAACCTCAACGTACTTGGATTGGTATAGGTGTGCTACCCCCCATGTGCAGCAAACTTCAGAACGTAGTGAAGCTTATCAGCAGTCTCTCAAACAAGCTGGTGCTACTTTAGTTTTCAGTAATGTTGAGCAATTGACTCCAGAACAAATTTTATCAATTCTCAATTGATAAATGGTTTACCCACTCTCTCAACTCTATCAAACAGCAAAAGCTCAATTGGATGGGTTTGACAACCAATTCTAAATTCTAAATTCTCTTATTCTAAATTCTCTTAATGTCTTCTGTACCCTTAGTTTTGAACATTCCGCCATCAATGAGACTGACTGACGATCAGTTTTTTGAGTTGTGCGAAATCAACAATGATTTGTACTTGGAACGCAATCTAAAAACTGGAGAAATTTTAATTATGACCCCTGTTGGTGGAGAAACAGGAAATCGCAATTTTTCCCTCATCGTTCAGCTTGGGATGTGGGTTAAACAAGATAAAACAGGGATTGGCTTTGACTCCAGCACAGGTTTTCGGATTACAGGAGCAAGCAAAGATCCTATGTCGCCAGATGCAGCTTGGGTGCGATTAGAACGTTGGAATGCTCTTACCCCCTGAACAGCAGAGAAAATTCCCACCAATTTGCCCTGATTTTGTCGTTGAGTTGCGCTCTCCCAGCGATACGCTGAAATCAGTGCAAGAGAAAATGGAAGAGTGGGTGTATTTGGGAGTGCAACTCGGCTGGCTAATTGACCGCATTGGACGCAAAGTGTATATTTATTACCACGATGGTTCTCAGGAGTGTTTGGAGAATCCTCAAACCTTATCTGGTGATCCGTTGCTTCCTAATTTTGAGCTGGATATGAGCGAGATTTGGTAGGAAAGGAAGTTTAGGTATTAGGTGTTAGGTGTTAGGTGATTTTCACGAAAAGGTTGTACCAAAAATAGATGTGCCGTAGGGTGCTGTTAGCGATAGCGTAACGCACCATCCATTAGATTTGCTCCTACTGTAAACTCGATACTGCCCTATCCTCTAACTGACTTCCTGCTCCCTTCGCTCTAACCTTGCCAATTCACCAACCAGGCGTAACAATAAGCAATTAACTCTGAAATTATTTTCCGTACACCTGCACTATAAGTCCACCAATATTTGGGATCATAATCAATTGAGTTAATCGCAATTACTCCCACTTTGATATCGGGAGCAAGTGCCTGTTTATAGATTAGCCAGCTACGGCGAGCGTGGACATCCTCTGTATAAAGATTGATGGACTTAATCGGCAAATTTGCAGCTGATATCCACTGGCGTAGAGCTATGGCAGCTGCCGCTGTACGATCTTTTTGAACTTTTGGCGCTGGCACGGCAACTAGTTTATCTTGCTCGAAACCTAAGGTAATCAAAGTTGCACCTGTAAGTTCAGCAAAGTTATTATATTCAGCGAGATGATATCCTTTAGACAAAGGTGCTCCTGTGGTAATCAACTTTTGGTAACCACCTTGTTCAAATTCCGCGATCGCTTTTTCAATTGCATGGTCTTGAATCCAGCCTTCAACCACCAAAACATCTGCTTTAATTGGAGCATTGAAGGCAAGAAAAGAGTGTATCTGAGTGACACAAAACAGCAATAAAGCAGCGATACACAGGAGTAAGACTAACCATCCTTGAAAAGTCAACACCCACTTCTGTTGTAACTGGATTAAAGCCATGATGGAAAATTTAGAATTTAGAATGAGTGAATTTCAATGTAAGTCTGCTTCCCAGATACCAATGTAAAGGCGATCGCTATTTTCCCAATGAATCACGCCCTTAAGAGTATCTAGCTTAAATTGATAGTGCCAAGACTCTCGCTGCCAAACTTGTTGCAAACCTGCTTCGATTTGGTCATTTATCCGGCAGCCTAACATTCCATTCAATGTCAGTAATATAACCTCAGTATCAACCTCACTAGTAAAAGATGCTTCCGTTTGGCGAATCCGTTGAGAGTTTTTGTCAACAAAAAACCTAAGCTTACCTGTTCTGGTATTAACTCATAAGATACAGCAAGGGTATTCGGCCAATAACCCCTTGTAGTTTTGTTAGGGACACCAAGCATCCGCATCACATCATCTTTGATTATTCCTGGCTGAAACGCTGGAATACCTATACCAGAAGGGACTTCTTGGCATTGGGTTTGAATCAATTCCCCAATCGCGGGATCAAACAATTCAAAGGAATCTATTGGCCACTCAGAAGGCATTGAGGAAATCAAAAAACTACGATGTACTCCTGCTAACTCTGACAGTGCTTGAGCTAACAGGAATACCTGGAATAGTCCTGCTAATAGGTAAATCGAAAATCCTAAGCCCCCCATAACAATTATCTCAAAATTGCTGTAAAAGTAGCCCCCCTGACAGTAGTTTTTTGAACCTCTTATATCATCAATTTAAAATCTAAAATTACCCAATCTACAATCCCCTGACGCTAGCTGATCGTTGTTGTTTCAGATAAGTAAAAACTGACTTATCACCAATGTCGTCTGGAATTGCTTGCACTAGCTTACGCAGAGCAAACACTGTAAATAAAACTGCCCAGATTCCTAACAAAACTTGCTCCCAAGCGATCGGTAAAATACTAGTAAGGTGTCCGAGTAACAGGATGGGTACTAATGGAGTCAAAAACTTAGTTTCAAAGCGGTTGAAGCAAAAAGCTTCCTTAAAATAAATCCCTGTCAAAGCAGCAAAGGTAAAACCGATGCCAAAAATCATCATCGGTTGATGGTAAACAGACAGAGCCAGAGGTTCGCTACTTTGGAATGCCAGCACTATTGCTGTAATGCAACCAACTCCCCAAAAGACTTGCAGTAGCCGATGCAAGGGAGCTAGATAAATATGAATGGTAACTAAGCTAACCCCCAGGGCGATGCAAAATACTGTATAGAGGGGGGTTAGTAACCTGATGGCAATGGAATTAGTACTCCCAGCTAAAACCAGCCAACTACCGATCGCAAAACTCAAAGCTGCTATTAGTAGACTGCTGCGATAGACAATAACACCAGTGCGATCGCTCTGAGTAATCGTAAATTCGCCAAATTGTCCTTGGTATACTTCTGGTGAGGCTGTAGGATCTTTGGTGTTCGTACTATCAGACTGTTGTGGTGATGCAATCATAATTGGTTTTTGTTGACTCCTAATTGATAGATATTAGTAACGCTTAACCTTTTGCTCAGAGCATCTCTGAACAATCTCTAAGTACTCCCTATACTCTAATTTAGCTACTGAATCTGCCAATTGGTAAGGTTGTTATTGGTTATTGGTCATTTGTTGTTTGTCATTTGTTGTTTGGGAATGGAGAATTTCTCCCTTGTTTCCTTGTCTCCCCCATCTCCCTATCCCTCATCCGTCCGGTGTCTAACCCAGATTTGTTATGACTTCTACTGTCGCTCCCCAATCCAGTTGTAATCGAGACTGAGCACTACCACCGTTAACAGCAATTTCCACCCAACCGTGACTACCAACTAGAGCCACAAGTTCTCCCAGTTGGCGATCGCTGTAGGTTAGACTACCTGAGATAGTTTTTTCCCCCAGAACAACCGACCAAGTTTGGCCCTGAACCTCAGCAGCTGGTATGTTGGTGATTAAGTTGCCGAAGTGATCAATATATTGGATACAACCAGTTATACCGGCAGTTGTTGTGTTCATTGCTGGAAGTGCTAGCCGAGCCAACGTGGTGGGGGTCAATTGTTTCTCCCAACTGTTTCAAGGGTACACCACTAGCAAGATGCGCTCCTACAGGTGCAAAGATATCTCGACCGTGGAAAGTTTGGCTAGGTGCTGATGTTTGCCAATATTCTGGATTAGTCAGCTCAACTACAGCAATTACCTTAGTTTGACTCAAGACACCGCTAAATAAACCATTATCTGGTCCGACTAGGAACCCAGAATCGAGCTGAATTGCGATCGCTCTTCGGTGACTTCCTACTCCTGGATCTACTACAGCCACATGCACTGTTCCTTTTGGGAAGTAGGGATAGGCATTCATCAGGCTAAACCTAGCTGCAGTAATATTTTGGGGGGGAATTTGATGGGTAAGATCTACCACCCTCAGCCTGGGGTTTATTTGGGTAATGACTCCTTTCATCACACCCACATAAACATCGCTTAAGCCAAAATCGGTTAGAAGAGTAACAAGCCTGTTTTCTAGCATCTTGCAATCAAGCTAATTCAGCCAACTATCCACCAACTGTTCTGATTTTTAGGGAGCATCCTGCTCGCTTTGGGTAATTCCTCCAGAGCAAGATGCTCCCACTACTTTCTTTGCCCAAATGGGATGCTTCTGCTCTTTATACCTCATATTTATTAATTTCTGTATCAAATAATACTTTTTCTCGTGCTTTCCCACTTTGTTCATGTTAATTTTAGGGAATGGGAGTTTAGATTAATTCAACACAAAATAATGTTTGCCGTGAACAAAAATCGTCGTAAAAAAGTAACAAAAGCTGCTGCTGCCCATCGGGATAGCCTCAAAAAAAGCTTGGAGCATCGTCTAGAGTTAGCTAGAGCCAATGGCAACGAAACACTAGTGCGTAAGCTAGAAGCAGAAGCAGATTACTTGCGTCTAGACTAAGCTCCCTGATCAATTGATCTTGGCATCTGGCAACCCAATTCCATTATGTCAGGAATCTGCCATTATGTCAGGAATATTTAACAATTTTCCCTGGTAGCTCAGAAGATTATTCCAGGACGTTAAGACAAGTTAACAGGGATATCAGCCGATATCGTAACCGAAAATAATGAGTTTCAAATTCCGCCCTAGAAGGACGGAATTTTATTTTTATCAGGTGGAAAGACATCTGTCATTGAAGCTGGAAGCCCACACTTATATCAAGTTCGATATATTTAATATTAAGTTTTTATAATTGTAAAACACATTGAAAATTCTTTTGTCCGATATTTTTACATTTTTCAAGTCTTGATTGTGCCTGCACTAATAGGAAAATCATTATACCGATAGTGCCAAATAGTAAAACTAATTCTCTTAAATTCATTTCTGGTTAGTTTGCGAAGTTTATAACTAATGAAGTATAGCCTGACTATCTCTTTATTTGCAATGGTAGTATACCAAGTTAGTTTGGAATATCTCCTGGCTAGCTTAATGCCATAAATTAATATTATTGACATGTATGAAAAATCTTAAAGTCATATTTTTGTTGATTATTTATCATTCAATCATGACGCCACTTTATTTGTTTTTTATCAATGACTCGTCTTAATCAATCGTTTTTTTTCTTTGGCATACTCAATTATAAAAGGGATATTCAATCAGGATTTATCTTATGTTAATTCTCTTCTGGAGTGTCAATTTAGCAATTATAAAATTATAGTGTAGCCATCGAACAATCAGCTTCAAAATATGTTGATCTGGCAATATTGATTTTCAGTTTATCAATTGTTAATTTTTATGATTGGATTAGTGCTTGATAAAATAAAATTAACTGAGCTACAAATTGTCATTTATTTTTTGCTGTCCAGAGAATAATACTTCATCAATTCATTACACTATCTTTACTGTTACTAAACAATAACTTAAGGAAAAAAAAGTCACAATTATATTAATACATACACCCTTGATGAAAGTCTTTGACTCCTTAGTTGAGGACTTTTTCTTTGTCATTTCCCTAAAACACTATATATCGATAAAAAATTATTTCGATTTGCTGGATGATTGCGAAAGCCATGCCAGACAGGGCTGACACTTCTTTTTTTGCTGAATAAGTCCAAGGAAATTGTATCTTTAATCTCAAAAACCTTGCACAATTGAAGAAAATCCCGCTTACCAAACAAGTGATAATCACTCTGGAACTGTTCCCCGTTCCCTCCTCTTGCCACCAAACTGTTTCAGACTTATTCAGCAAACCCTAAATATAGATGATGATTGAAAGACGTTTCTTGTTGCAGCTAATTGCTACTGTATCCGGTTCGATTCTTATGGGAAAAATGCTTAATGGTTGTGATGCAACTAGTACCGAATTCTCAACTACCTCAGATGCTTCATGGTTGATGCCTGATGAATCAGCGCCGCATCAATGTACCTGGATGGCTTTTGGAGCAAGTAGAGGAATTTGGGGGCGTAAACTCCTTCCTAAGGTACAAGACAATTTAGCCACAATTGCCCAAACCATTGCCAAGTATGAACCTGTCAAAATGTTGGTTCGGGAGGAAGACTATAACATTGCTAGGGCAAAATGTGGGTCAGATGTTGAGTTGATCATTTGTCCTTTAGATGACCTCTGGATCAGGGATACTGGTCCTGTTTTTGTAGTCAATCGGGATGGAAACAAGGCAGGTGTTGATTTTAACTTCAATGGTTGGGGAGAAAAGCAGGATTTCGATGATGATGCTGAAGTAGCTGGTTTTGTTGCACAAAAGTCAAAAGTGCCCCTAATTAATACGGATCTCGTGTTAGAAGGGGGTGGCATTGAAGTAGATGGTCGCGGCACTGCTATTATTACTGAAAGCTGTGTCTTAAATAACAATCGGAACCCTGGGCTAAGTAAAGCAGATTGTGAGGCGGAGCTTAAAGCTTTATTAGGATTGCGAAAAATTATTTGGCTTCCTGGTATTGCTGGTTACGATATTACTGATGGTCATACAGATTTCTACGCACGGTTTGCCCACCCTGGTGTTGTAATCGCAGGGTTTGATCCTGATCCGAATTCTTTTGATCACGCAGTTACCAAAGAGCACCTGGACATTCTAAGGTCAGCAACTGATGCTGATGGGGCTCAATTAGAAGTGATTGTGCTCGAAGGACCACAAAAAATTAGACCAGGTTACCCAAGAGATGATTTTGCTGCTGGATATATTAACTTCTACGTCATTAACGGCGCTGTGATTGCACCAGAATTTGGTGATTCCAAGGCTGACAGCCGTGCTAAAGAAGTATTTGCAGAACTGTTTCCTAACCGGGATATTGTGCAAATTAATATCGATGCAATTGCAGCTGGAGGAGGAGGAATACATTGCACTACGCAGCAAGAACCGAAAATCGGCCTTACCTAATTGGTAAAACTAGACCAAAACCTATTGCCGTATCATTATCCGCACGTACTCTCAGACTACCAAAAGGTGATGAACCGACGCGATTAGTTGCGTATACTTCTAACTGCAAATCAGACAATGCACTTGTCTGGGAAATACCCAACAATGAGGCTGGATACCAGCGCAAGCCCAAACTCCAGGGAATTACCGTCTCCCGGTTGTTGCCGATAAAGGTATTACCCTTACCACTTAAGTCTAAACCAACCTCTGCGATCGCATCCAAATCTGTGATTAGGGGAACTGAACCTCCCAAATTAAATCCAGCAACTTCTAGTCCATTACGTTGTACAAATCCCACAGTAGGGGTTAGCCAAAGAGCACTTCCCCCCTCAAATTGATAATGTATAGGAGTAGAAAGGGTAATAATTAACAATTCTCCCGCTTGTTCATTGGTCAGAGCAAACCCACCCTTTTCTATGCCTCGTCGAGCCAATTCATTGCGATTATTAGTTACTAGGTTAAGCAATACGTTATTCGAGCGAGCCACACTCACTGCACCACTCAAGGTAAATGGATCACCATCTGCTTGATGCAAAAAGCGAATCTTACCACTCACTCCCAACTCTGACTCATCCACCGTACCGGGAACCAGACTGAGAAAAGTACCAATTTCCAAATCATCTAGTAGTCCATACTTAATACCAGTGAATAGTCCCTGTTCCCCTCCTTGTAGGGTCAATTGTAGTTGTTGGTTAGCAACAGTACCACCATCTAACCAAACAAATCCCGCAGGGGTACTAGGGGGTGGTTGCTGGGTTGAACCAAAATGTTTGAGGTATCGGCGATTAGCACTAGTAACTCCTGGTAAAAAAGTTACACCTAACCCCAAAGCTGGGAATTCTTGATCCGCAACTATCGATAGAGCGCCGGTATTACCTAAAGTATTAGAAATAAATAAATCTGTAGCTAAGCGAGGATTAACCCAGTACCGTAAACCAGCATTAAAGGCAACAGTTTTTTCAGGTAATCCTGTGCTTCGAGCAATAGTATTATTGCCTGTGAAAGGAACAAAGGCATCACCCCATAACAGTAATCTGGGACTGAGGCGATAACTGATACCTCCGGCTAAGCCAAAGGTAGTACCAAAAGAACCTGGTTGGTTAATCGGTAGTGTATTGAAATACAAAGCATTATCTTCTGGTAAGAAGGCAACTTTAGGGGAGAAAGTAAACTGCCAACGGTTATCAGTTATGGTAAAAGGTAACTCCAGAGAAGGAACCACCTGAGTATTCTGTCCGCTGGCAACAATATCTCTTCTATCAGTAAACCGAAAAGGACGTCCAGCATTTCCCTCAGAAATGCCAACTACACCGCTCAAAGCGAGGTTACCTGTTTGGTTTTGCCAAAGTTTTTGCTTTGCCTGAAAAGTGAATTCCTGAAAGAAATTGGGACCACTACCATCTGGGTTGATTCTAGTTCCCCGAAAGAGTCCCTGACGACCTGGACCACCATTATCAACAGTCTGTAGATCTAGGGTAATTTCTAAATCATCAGTAATACCCCAAGTAATCCCAAAAGTAGGTTGGCCTGTCAGACCAATCTGACGGGGTGTGCCGGATGGAAATGATTGGCGGTAACCTAGACTAGTGAGGATTTCTCCTTGTCGCAAGTGTTCTGCTGTAGTCAGGATAGGTTGACGGTTCCCTAAAAACTCTTGAGTCTCTTTTTGAACTTCTGGTGCTGTTTCAGTTTTTGGCTGCTCAGAAGAGATTTCACCCAAGGTTGTGCTACTTGCAATAGGAACCCCTTGAGCCATTGAAGATCCTAAATCAATCAAATTCTGGCGTTGTTTCACAGGCAACATAATTGTATAAAATTGGTTATCCTGCTCCCACATCAGGGAGGAAAAAGTCGAAGATACTTCTTGGTTTTCACTCTCTAATAAGTATCCCTGAATATTATTAGTTAGGGTAGTTACTGTACCTGCTGATTGATGTTGTTTAAATGTTTGGTTAACCTGTTCAGAAGTATTGGCAGCTACGGCAAAACTACCAACTAGGCAAGATAGTCGTTGTTCTTGGCAACTAAAGACACTAACAGTTAGACTAGCTTTAGAGGTTGAGGGAGAGACTTGAACAAAATATTTTTTGTCTTGACTATTGAGGCGATCGCTAAGCAAAACCGAAGATGGTAAGCGCATCACTAACCCTAGTGGTAAGCTCGTTCGGATTTGCTCTAGATAGGGGGCAAAAATATCAGTGGAGGTATCAGAAGCTTTGACCTGACTATCTATTCTAGTATCAGATGCCTTCTCCCTTGTTGGAGTATTTTGCTCAACTGTAGCTACTGAGGCAAAGGTTGGTATATCTATACTTTCAGGAGGTGCGATCGCTTGACTCTGCTGCTTTGTGGCAGTTGCTTGTTGCTGTTGTGTATTAGTACCATCCTCATTAAAGAAATCACTTGCTTGCACTTTATTAGTAAAAAGCTTCAAGTTGGGAGTATCTTGAGAAGTGTAGTTTAACTCTTGTAAAGCAAGGAGTGCTAAGGTAGAAGCAGTAATATCTAAGATACGCATAAAGTAAAGGTAATTTCCAAAAAATTGTCTGCGTACTCAAGAAAACAGAATTTGCTGCCTTCATCAGGACAAATTTCTTCAAAAATTAGAAAAATATACAAAATCTATAATGTAAAGGAAAATTAACAAAAAAAGATAAGACTTTATTGCATATGGTTCAGTTAAAAGATCAAGATTGTCAGCTTGAGCAAGACAGCTATCAAAATAGTCTCAAGTATTACCGGGATCTCAACAATGTTGTTGATACATCTAGACAAGAGGGACGACAGGAAGGTCTTCAAGAAGGCTTAATTAAAGGGCAGCGATCGCTTCTTCTTCGACAACTATCTCATCAACTGGGAGAACTCCCTGATACAGCAAAAGTATTGGTAAACCAACTCTCTCTAGAAAACTTAGAGTTTCTAAGTGAAGAATTATTTGAGTTTAAGAGTGTTGATGACTTAATGATGTGGTTGAATCAATTGTCATGCTGAGGTGAAGCATCTGGACTGTCTGGAGATCCTTAACTACCACTTAGGATGACATAATTCGTGTGACGATGCCTAAATCCTAATCATTTGCACCACAAAGGCACAAAGTACACAAAGAATTGAGATTGTTTCAGATTTGCACTACACGAGGGTTGAGTATCTTCGCAACTCCCGGATCGTGGGAGGTAAATAGGGCTTGCTGCAAAAGTGTGGAAACTATACCAAACAAAACTTTCAAGCATTTTATACCTTGCCAGGTGCAAGGTTTTTGTATCTTTTGGCTCAAAAACCTTGCACCGTAAGTCAAAAATCCCTAACACCTACCACCTCTTTCCCTTACCTACCACCTGCCACCTACCACCTACCACCTATTCAAACCCGAAAATTACGACTTATTCAGCAAGCCCTAAATATTTGAGGACTTACGCACGGTCACGAAATTATGTCATCCTGAGCGATAGCGAAGGATCTCCAGACGGTCGGTGATGTTTCACTATAACCTCAGTATGACACTTGAGTGCGTAAGTCCTATATTTGTCAACTCCCTACCAAGGACAAATGACCTCAGGGAGAATTTTGGGTAGTAGGAGGAATAATATATTCAGAAGAGAACTCTTCTGCTTGTCCGGAAATAACCAAAGCTTGATAAATCATAGCAGCTACTTCCGCGCGAGTAGCTGGTTCATTAGGATTCAACAATTCCGGTTCCGGATGGTTCACAACCAAACCTGATTCAGTGGCAGTTGCCACTTTCTCTATTGCCCATTTAGGTATCTGCTCTTTATCTTGGTAGATATCTACAGTTTTGTCTGGTGTAGATGGAGGGGTAGTATCTAGTCCACTAGCTAGGGCAACTAGAACTTGCACACGAGGAACTTTCTCACTAGGACGGAATATTTCTCCTGGATACCCCTTCATAAATCCAGTTTTAACAGCTTCATCGATCGCAAGATTTGCCCAGTAGTCAGCTGGTATATCATTAAAAGCGATCGCGTCCTTAGTATTGTCTTTCTCAAATACGTTTTGGATGAGAGCTGCTAACTCTGCTCGTGTTACTGGTTTATTCGGGAGAAATTTACCACCAGGAAAACCAGCGATAATCTGTCGTGCGGAGAGAACCAGAATAAAACGATTTGCCCAGTGCTCTTCAGGAACATCAGAGAACTCAATCGGTTCCCCTAGGGGAGTTGGGCTAGCAGTAGGGGATGTTGTCGGTGCGATCGCGGCGGGGGATTCTGTCGTAGATTCAGGAGATGTAGCTTCCTGTTCACTTTCGAGTGTAGACTCTTGTGAAGTGATACTCGAAGTTATTGCTGAGGATGGCAACTCTTTACTGTCACTATCTCGACTAGCAGTTGCTTGAGATGATGGTGATTGCTTGCTATCTAACTGCTCACCATCTAGCTGTTGGCTATCACTATCCGAACCAGGAATTACTTGAGATGATCGTAACTGCTCACTATCACTATCCGAACCAGGAATTGCTTGAGACGATCGTAACTGCTCCCTATCACCATCCAAACCAGGGATGGTTGGAAGTGCTCCTATCCGCTCGTCAGTAGCTGTGGGTACAGAAGCTGGCTTGGGCAAATTGAGGGTAAACTGAGAGTCTTTTAAGTTGAATCCCCCATTCTTTCTACCCAGTACCCAGGAGAAGATGAAGGCAATCGTCGTAAAGGCAACAATAATCGCAATCCACTCATCCTTGTTCAGAATTTTTCTGCGAGATGATGGTGGTTCGGGAGGAGATGAGTTTGACATGACAAGTGATCGCTTACCAGCAGCACCCAAATTAAACCACAGGAATTGAGAATTGGGAATTAAGAATTGTCTCCGCGTGTCTACATAGGTTTTATTAGATATTGTAGTAGTGCTTGTACCAGTCAACAAATTTTTTGATGCCCACTTCAATCGAAGTATTAGGACTAAAGCCTGTATCTTTAATCAGATCACTTACATCAGCATAATTCACTGGGACATCACCAGGTTGCAAGGGAAGCATATTTTTTCTCGCTTTTTTACCCAATGCTTTTTCTAAGACTTCAATAAATCTCATTAGCTCTACTGGTTGATTATTACCAATATTGTAAAGTTTATAAGGAGCAGTACTGGTAGCTGGATCTGGATTTTTTCCTGACCAAATCTGGTTTCCTGCTGGTGGTCTATCTAGAACTCTAATTACTCCTTCAACAATGTCATTAATATAAGTTAAAATCTCGTCGCATTTCACCATTATTGAACACATCTATTGGTTTGTCTTCTAAAATTGCTTTAGTAAAAATAAATAGTGCCATATCTGGACGACCCCACGGACCATAAACACTGAAAAAACGTAGTCCTGTCATCGGTATTCTATACAAATGACTATAGGAATGAGCCATTAATTCGTTAGCTTTTTTCGTTGCTGCATATAAGCTTACAGGGTGGTCTACATTATCATGAACAGAAAAGGGAATTTTGGTATTTGCACCATAAACTGAACTTGAAGAAGCAAAAACCAAGTGTCTCAGTTTTATTGTATGGCGACAACCTTCTAAAATATTGATAAAACCAACTAAATTACTGTTGATATAAGCATTAGGGTTAGTTAAAGAATAACGAACTCCTGCTTGTGCAGCTAAATGAACCACTGCTTCAAAATTATTTTCACTAAATAATTTATCTATTTTCTCTTTATTTGCTAGATCTAGTTTGTGAAATTCAAAATTTTCGTCTTCTTTTAATTGCTCTAAACGCGCCTCTTTTAAAAAAACATCATAATAATTATTAATGTTATCTAAACCAATGACATAATCACCTTGATTAATTAGTTTTTTACTAAGGTGGAAGCCGATGAAACCTGCTGCACCCGTAACTAGTACTTTTGACATGATTTTACAAACTCCAGTAAGTTATTGTTGAAGGTAATTTGCTAGGATTAACAACAGATTTAATATCTATTAAAACTCCATGAGGCTTGAGATAAAGTTTTAAGATTTCATCAAGCTTATCTAAATAAAGTTGATGAGTGACAGCGAGTACAAGACCATCTAAGTCTGATAAATTATCCCAACTGGATAAATGAATACTATATTCCTTTTTTGCTTCCTGCCTCATCTATCAAAGGATCATGAACTAAGGGAGTTATGTTAAATTGAACAAGTTCATTAATAATGTCAGGGACTCTACTGTTTCTGAGATCAGGTACATTTTCTTTAAATGTAATCCCCAAAATAGCGACTTTTGCTTTTTTTAAAGGTATGTTGGCTTTAAGTAAAAGTTTAACTAAACGTTGACCTATATATTCTCCCATTTTGTTATTAATCCGGCGACCAGCAAGAATTACTTCTGGGTAATAGCCTAACGATTCAGCTTTTGTCGTTAAGTAATAAGGATCAACTCCAATGCAGTGTCCTCCAACTAAGCCAGGTGTAAAAGGTAAAAAGTTCCATTTTGTTTGAGCCGCTTTTAGTACATCGCAAGTTCGTATATTTAACTTATCGCAAATTAAAGCTATTTCATTCATAAGAGCAATATTTAAGTCTCGCTGAGTATTTTCGATAACTTTAGCTGTTTCTGCTACTTTGATCGATTGAGCACAATAAATACCAGCATCAATAATAGCTTCATATACTTTAGCTACTCTTGCCTAGAGTTTCAGTATCTTCCCCGGAAACCACTTTGGTTATTTTTTCAATGGTATGAGATGAATCGCCAGGATTAACCCTTTCAGGAGAATAACCTAGTTTAAAGTCAACACCTTGTTTTAATCCTGATATTTTAGCTAACACAGAGCCGCAAATTTCTTCTGTTACACCAGGATAAACAGTAGATTCATAAACCACGACTGAGTCATGCTTAAGAACTTTGCCAATGGTTTCAGATGCTTTGATTAAAGGATTTAAATCAGGTTTTTGGGAAGCATCAACTGGAGTAGGAACAGTAACAATAAAAAAAGTAGTTTCTTCTAAGTCTTTCAGATTAGATGTGATTTTAAGATTTGATTCCCTAAGTTTATCAGATTTTACTGAATCAGTTCTATCTATTCCCTGAGTCAATTCAGCTACCCGTTCAGGATTGATATCAAAGCCAACAGTATTACTAAACTTGTCAGCTGATGCTATTGCTACTGGTAAACCGACATATCCAAGACCAATAATAGCTATCTTTTCTTCCATTTTTGATTTAATCAGTTGATTTATGGGGTTATTAGAGCCAAGCTATTAGCCAACAAAGGTCTCAGCCGATTTGGCCCATATTTTTTTCCCTCCTTATGCTGATACTCTCCTATGTTACAGTAAAGTATTGAGTTATTTAAACACTGGCTAGAAGCTGTTCTATCCAAAGTCCAGTTTGACTAGAGAGGTTAGCTCTGAAGTTGCAAAGTTCGGAATACCCGGAGAACTAACTCGCAGTTGATAACCAAGCAACGAAGACCATGAGTCCCCAAAGCTCAAAGCCAAGTAGTTCTTGACCTTTCATGTGTCTATCTTTAGCTTCTATGACAGCATCAACGTTAAATAAGTTAATTGGCTCTAATGACTCCTTAGACAAAAGTGTTTCAGTTAACTCCCTTCCTGGCTCACGAAGCCATTGATGTATTGGAATACTAAAACCTTGTTTTTTGGCTGAGGCAATTTGCTTGCCATAAATTCTATTAGCCAATTCTCGCAAAATACGCTTAGGTTTACCCTGTAGTTTTGTTTTTAAATGATCGGGAAGTGACAAAGCAAACTCAGCGATAATTGGTACGAGTAAAGGTGATCTGGCTTCTAGTCCAAAAGCCATGGTCATCCGATCTACCTTAGTTAGGATATCATTAGGTAAATAATCTCGAACATCCGCAGACTGTAAGCTGAATAGACTAGGTTGATCACTGAGTTTGTGCCTAGCTGCTATGTCAGTCATACTAGAGATAGCTAACTTTTTGATTGTTGGGTTTTGTGCTAAGGAAGCTGCTTCTTCTGGTAACCAAGTTCCATTCCAAGTAAAGTGAGCTTGGGATGAAGGCAAGTCAGCAGCTCGCAGAAAACGCCTGAGTTTATAGGCTGTTGAAACTTTGCTATCGCTGTTTGGGAGTTTATCAGCTAAGGTTGTAATCGCTCTTCGTATTCCGAGAGGTAACTGCGAAATAAATAGTTTATGTAGAATAGTTGCTTGGTAAGTTAAGTAACCGGCAAATAACTCGTCTCCACCGTCTCCACTAATAACTACTTTATATTTTTGTGCAGTTTCTCGCGCTATTGTCCACACAGCTAAGGCTGAGGAGTCAGCAAGGGGGTCATCTAAATGGCCAACAATTGAAAAAAAGTCATTTAGGACTTGAGATGAAAGAAAAACCCGGTGTAGGGGAATATCTAAATGTTTAGCTACAGCTTGAGCTTTATCCCATTCACTATAACTAGCTTCTTTAAAATCCAGGCAATAAGCTTGTGTTAAATGTCCTTGTCGAACAGCACTTTCAGCAACCACAGAAGAATCAATACCACCTGATAAAAATAAAGCAATGGGAACATCGCTACGCAATGATATATTCACTGATTGATCAAGCTTGTCTTGGAGCTGAGCTATAGCATCATCAACGTTATTAATTTCTTGAGAAAGCTGAAGACTAGTAATATTCTGAGAGGGAGTCCAGTAGATTCCTTCCTGAACTTGAACTCTTGCTTGGGAATACAAGCGCCAAGAAGATGGTCGTAGCTTTTTAATACCTTGAATTAAGGTTCGATCATTGGGAACATAGTTTAAGCAGAGATATTGAGCTAAGGCTTCTTCGTCAATTTTTTTTGATAAATTAGGTAAATTAATCAATGCTCGTAATTCTGAAGCAAAAGTTACTCCTTCAGGAGTATCGAAGTACAATAGCGGTTTTTCGCCAAAGCGATCGCGTGCTAAGAAAAGTTCCTGTTTTTTGCGATCGGCAATGGCAAAGGCAAACATCCCCATCAAACGCTTAGTAGTGCTACACCCCATTCTCGATACCCATGTAAAAGAACTTCTGTATCAGAGGCGGTATTAAAGGTATGACCTAATTTAATTAGCTCTTCTCGAAGCTCTATGTAGTTATAAATTTCGCCATTAAAAGTAACAACCAATTGACCATCTGATGTTGCCATTGGTTGCTGACCTTGAGCTAAGTCAATAATTGACAAACGTCGATGACCTAGAAAAAACGCTCCATGTGTCCAATATGCTCCTCCGTCAGGACCCCTATGGCTTAACAGATTTGTAAAGTGGCAAAGAAGATTACTTGTATCAACTATCCCATCTCGTCGAAACTGCCCAAAAATTCCACACATAAGCCATTGTTACAAGTCACGGGAAGTCCATTCTTGTCTAATTTTATAGGTAGTAAGATTTTCCGAAGAAAGTAAATACGAGCAAGAACCTCTGCCAGAATACCGATTAAAATCATCTGTATGCCAGTTACAAATAACATGAGAGATAGGAAAAACCAGCCGCTATATTCACGTACCGTTGGTATACCTGTGTAAGAGATATAATTAGTAAAACTAATCCAATGGCTCCTCCTAAAAATGTCAAGGCAATTGCAATTTTTCCAAAAATGCGAATGGGACGATCGAAATAACGGGTGAAAAAGTAAAGGAAGAACAGATCTAAAAAAACATCAAATGTCCGAGAAATACCATAATTTGACTTTCCTTGGGGGCGCTGATATTTTGAATTTTTATTTCAGTGATTCTTGCCCCTGCCATTTAGCAAACACGGGAACAAAGCGATGATTTTCACCAAGTAACCGAACATCCTAATGATTTCGGCTCTGTAAGCACGATAAGTTGTTCCAATATCGTGGATCGTTAAGCGGGAGATCCGACGAATTAGCATATTTGCAATACGTGATGGCCAGCGCCGGATAATTCCTTCTTGTCGATCGTATCGCCAGCCGCAAACCACATCATAGCCTCCTTCGATCTTTTCTAGGAATTGAGGAATTTCTTCGGGAAAATGCTGAAGATCGGCATCCATCGAGATGATTATATCTCCCTTGGCTTGGTCGAGAGCAGCTTGAAGAGCAGCAGTTTGACCGTAATTACGACGAAGCTCAATTAAACGGAGGCGAGGTTCTGAGGACAAGAGTAATTTAGCAATTTCTAGTGTATGATCTTTACTTCCATCATCAATAAATATGAATTCAAAGTCATAATCATTTTCTAATGGAGATACAGTTTCCGTAATACGATTTAACAATTCATTGATTACACCTTCTTCATTATAAACGGGTGCAACAATACTTATCAATTTTTTGTTTGTGTGAGCTAAAGAGTCTCTATTTAAAAACTCAATTTGATTACTCATATCAGACACTACTATATAGTTAATATTTGTATGTAAGGTTAAAAGTAATAACAAAAATTACACAATAATTTTTGGTTTTTCTCCCAAAATAGTCCAGCTGTAATTACCTCTATGATATGTTTTTACGTTTTTAAATCCTGCTTTTTTTAGCAAATCTATAGCTTCCTGACGGCGATAGTATTTAGCGTAATGAGGATTAAGTTGATCGTATATTGTATGCTTGACATCATAATTATCAAGTTTATCGATTACTGTTTCCATATATTTTTTTAATGGCAAAGGAAAATATTTTGCCTAAACGGCTATAAAAACGTACTGCCTTCACCATTAAAGTAGATAATTTATCGAGGTTATTGTGGGATATATTAACTGTGATAGTTCGTAAAAAATTCATTAATATTAAGTAGAAGCTATTATTTTCCCGTCCATAAAGCCAGATAACTGCTTTACCTCCTGGAGATAAAATTTGAAAAATCCGGAGCATAACTGGATCAGGCTCGGGAATATGATGGATAACACCGAAAGAATAAACGATATCGTAAGTACCATCAGGAATTTTATCTCCTGTTGTTTGGTAATAAGTGACGTTATCTAAACCAGCATTATTCCTTTTGCAAACTTCAATGGCATTGGAGGGTTCAATGACTGTAATTTGTATGGCTCCTAATTCATGGAAAATTTTGACCCATCTACCACTTCCTGAACCCAAATCTACTACAGAAATACCGCGAAAATCTGATACATCCATCAAAGGACCGAGGACATCTTGGAGAATTTCAATACTGGCAAAATAGCCAGAAGTATCTGAATAAGCTGTAAATTGTTCTCCAAAATCTTGGATTGTTTTTACTCCAATATCTTTCGCCATATTTGACAATTGTTTAACTAGGTTAACGCTGTATTGTCTCACAAGAAAAACAAATAGTCAAGTGCAATTTGACTCTTTATTGCACTAAGGAATAATAAAGTACAGCTTCTAGAATATGATTTATTAAATACAAATTCTCTGTTATAAAACTAAAGAAGTAAACTTATGGGTCATCGACTTGTTTTCTTATGCTTCTCCCGTTGAATTGAGGAAGTTGCGACATAGTGTAATTCGAGGCTTACTTGCGTTTATTTTAGTATAAAAACTCAAATGCAACATAGGTAAAGGAAATAGCTCAATTTTGACATCTTCAAAAAAATATTTCACCACGTCTATAATTTCCATGGCATTATTAATATGCTCATATTGCATCAGTTGACCATAGTCTAGTCCGGTTCTAATTCTATAAGCCAATTCCAGTGGTAAGACGCCATCCTAGCCCCCATAGTAATCCTCCCTCTGTCGGAATACCTGCTTCAAAAATACCATCAGGATGAAGGAGAAGACCAGATTTTGCTATAACTGCTGGAAGATTAGTTAGATGCTCAAGAACAGCAACAGAAATGATGCGATCATACAAATGATCTAGGGGAACTTCAGCAATATCGTCATAAAAATTACGAACAAGGCTAATATGAGGCGAAGTTCTGTATAGTTCATGAAATGGTTCAACAATATCGTAGGCTTTTAGATTACCTTCATAAGGTAAGTGATTTAGAGTCCCTGCACCTATTTCTAATAATTCGCCATTACAACCTGCTACTTTTTTGTGCATCCAAGATTCTAAAACTGCGACTGCTTTTCCTAAAGCAGAATTGGGAGCACGATTACTTTTGTATTCTTGAACATAAATTTCTTTGTGCTTTTCTGTTAGAGATGGACGTTGACGAGGATAGGAGGACAAAAGCTCAAAAATGGGTTGATTCATCAATAAATATATAATCCAGCTTTGCTTGATTACTTCTTAAACCAACGAGCAATAAAATAAGGAAACAAAGTTTTACCTGGTAATTTATTATAGACTTGTTCTGTCCAAAATAATGGTGGAGCAATTATTTGTTTGGCTGAGATGGGAATTCTGAAAATCAAGCTATTCAAAATCAAAAAGTAAGCTGGCCCCCCCATATAATAAACATCAAGACTAGAGTAATACTGTGATGCCAAATTTAAAATTTCTTGATGAACTAGAGAGTCTTCTGTATCAGCTTCAAAATATTTGTCTGCTTGATACCAGAAACGCCGTATCCCTTCTAAAAAACATTCTTTGTTGGGTTCCCACATAAGGAGTAATCCTCCAGGTTTAAGAATCGATGCAATGTTCAAAAAAGTACTATTTAGGTCTGCAATACAATGATGAATGCCACCAAAGATCATTGCCACATCAAAAGCCTGTTTAATATCAATTGGCTTAGTCAAATCAGCTTCATAAGCATCACAACCGGTATTTTTTTGATATGCTGTGCAGGCTTTAGGGGAAATATCAAAACCAGTTAGTCTAGCTTGTGGATAACGTTCAATTACGGCTAAAGAGTTGAATCCACTACCTGAAGCTAAATCAGCAACATTTTTGTTATTGAGATCTAAGCCTTGGAACATGATATCGTACACGAACTTTTGGCGAAATGCCATTGATGAGGCATCATAGTAGCTCTGTTCGTAGTTATCATGAATCTTTTCGTAGTGTTCCTTTTGCAAATCTGCTTTAGAGCTAGTATTCATCAATTTACTTCACTTGATTTTTGGATTAACTTGAAGATGCTTTGCGATAATAAAGCTAATAAGTTAAATAATAGTTGATAGAGAGCTAGTGTAAAACACAAAAAGCAAAATACTAAGTAACTGTGATAAGTTAGTACAAAAAAAGGTATAATTATTGCTGACTCTAATAATAATAACACTCCTGCTCCAAACATACCTGTTAAGGTGAACAAAAACTCTGGAGTGAAATAAGGTTGTAAGAAAAACCCTAATAAAGAAATTATTGAAAATATTGATATGGTAATAACTCCATTGGAGAGAAATTTCAAAGGAAAGGGGTTTATTAATAAAAGCCGGTTTATTCCATTAGATTTTGTTATAAAATCTGAAATCTGACTGCCAGCGAGTTTAAGCTTTTGCAAATATATATTAACCATTTCATTTGGATGATAGATCCAGAGCTTAAAATAATAAGTAAACAAAGCTTTTTCATAATTGGTCTCAAGATAGATAACGTCTGGATCAATCTTGTTGGCAAGGGATAGCCCTACACCATCATTCCATTTTATTCCTTCACGTTGTGACAATTCACTTTCTGGCAGCGCCAGACTTAAAACTAAAGGGTGAGCAATAACGTGGTAGCTTCGATTATAGTCAACATCCAGCTTTTCAATTGGTTGTACTAAGTTAGTATTAAAAATAGCTATACCAAAATAGAAGGCAATAATTGCAAGTCCAGGAAAAACTCTTTTGTATGTACGGGAAAATTGACGAATTCCTTTAAGCTCAAAGATCGTAAAAATAATATAGACTAATACGGAAACAATGATAACTGGATAGTAACTAGTACGCAGATTCTTAAATAAAGCACCATATATACCAATCCCTATTAAGACTGGTAGAGCTACATAAACTCGTTTGTAAGCCTTAAGCTTAATAGCTATCCCCAGTAAAGCAATCAGGAAAACAGTAAAAGGCATTAAAAATGGATAAACGGAATAATAATGGGTCGCGTTAATTAAATCTACTACAGAGATTCCAATATTGAGGGTCATAAAAGCTATAAAAGGACTTATACCAATCCATATTAAAAAAAATGTAAAAACAATCAAACAGCCTATCCTAATCGAATTTAATGCTAGTCCTAATTGACTAACAGTTATATTGGGAAAAACTCGCAGAACTATTTGCATTAACCATCCTAACGTGTTTTCATTGTTTATGTAAGGAACTGTGCTTTTACAATATTCACTTTCTGAAGATTTGATTGACTTTGGTAAATCTATAATTTTCTTATCTAAAATTTTAATATTTTCATGCAAAACAAATTGATTGAAGTTAGAGTTAAAACTAGAAACTCGTTTACATATAACTTTATTAATAGCGATGTTCAAAGAGAATAAGCTATGTCTATCATTGCTGAAAGGAATATTTTGATTTTTTAGCATCTCCCAATTTAAAGAAAGACTGATTAAAATAACTAATAATGTTAAAATGAAAGTGCTTCTTAATGATTGTTTTGGTTGAGACTTTGTAATGTGGGCTACTAAAAGATAGTCATAAAAAAAATATATTTTTTTGAGAAAAGAGAAAATATTTAAACTCTCTTTTGCTTTATTGAGTTTATTTTTTATAATGTTATTCATTTATTTATGGCATGTGAATTACAATCAAAAAACTACATATATTGATGTGGTGCTATTCATGAATTTACTACCTCATTGTTTTTTGGATTAACTTCCAGATTTTTTGATATAAAAAAGGTAATAAATTAAATAATAGCTGACAAAGAGTTAGAGTAAAGAATAAAAACAAAAATACTAAGTAACTGTGGTATGTTGGTGTAAAATAAGGTTTAATTATCGCTGATTCTAATAATAACAAAGCTCCTGATCCACATATACTGGTTAAAGCAAACACAAGCGCTGCACTGAAATAATTTTTCAAAAAAATTCCTAATAAAGAAACGCCTGCAAATATTGATATAGAAATCAGTCCATTTGCAAAAATTCCTAAAGGAAAATTATTTTTCAAAAAAAATAGGTTTATTGCATCAGATTTTATTATCCAATTTGGAATTTGACTTCCGGCAAGTTTAAGCTTTTGCCAATATATATTAACCATTTCATTGGGATAATATATCCAAAGCTTAAAATAGTAAGTAAACAAAGCTTTCTCATAATTATTACCAAGGTAAGTAACATTTGGATCAATCTTATGAGCAAGAGATAGACCTACACCATCATTCCATTTTATGCCTTCACGTTGTGACAGATCATTTTCTGGTACGGCTATACTTAATACTAAAGGATGAGCAACAACGTGGTAACTTCGGTTGTAACCAGTACTCAGGTTTTCTATGGGTTGCACTAAGCTTATATTAAAAATACCCATGCCAACACAAAATGCAATAATTGCTATCCCTGGAAAGACTCTCTTATACATACGAGATATTTGACGATTTTCTTTAAGCTCAAAGATAGTAAAAATGATGTAGGCTAGTAAGAAAAAAATGATAATTGGATAGTAGCTAGTACGCAGATTCTTAAATAAAGCACCATATATACCAATCCCTATTAAGACTGGTACAGCTACATAAACTCGTTTGTAAGCCTTAAGTTTAATTGCTATTCCCAGTAAAGCAATCATTAAGACTGTAAAAGGCATAAAGAAAGGGTAAAGAGAATAATAATGGGTGTTGTTGACTAAATCTACTACAAAGATTCCAACATTGAGCGTCATAAATGCTATAAAAGGGCTTATACCAATCCATATTAAAAAAAATATGAAAACGAGCAAACAGCCTATCCTAATCGAATTTAATGCTAGTCCTAATTGACTGACTGTTATATTAGGCAAAACTCGCAAAACTATTTCCATTAACCATCCCAAGGTATTTTCATTGTTTATGAAGGGATTTGTGCTTTTGCAATACTCATTTTGTGAAGAAGCTATTAATGTTGGTAAATCTAAAACTTTCTCATCTAGGATTTTAGAATTATCACTCAAAATAAATTGCTTAAAATTAGGAGTAAAGCTAGATAATTGTTTACATACCACCCTATTAACAGCAATATTCAAAGATACTGAACTATGATTATCAGGTCCAAAAGGGAGGTTTTTATTTTTTATAAGATTCCAATTTAAAGAAAAACTGAATAAAATGACTACTAAGGTTAAAACAAAACTTTTTTTCAATGATTGTTTTAATTGAAGCTTTGTGACATGAGCGACAAAAAGGTTATCATACAAGAAATATAGCTTTTTTATAAAGTAGAAAGTATTTAAACTCTCTTTTATTTTATTGAATTTGTTTTTGATGATTTTATTCATTTTTAATGATGTTCAAATCTAAATTAACTATCAACTAATTTTGATGATTAGCTCCATAAGCAATTCCAAGAGATTTCATCTCAGATATAAATTGTTGAGATGCTTCTGGATTCAAACTAGAGCCAGCGCTAAAAATCCTAGTTGTAAGTAGCTCTAAAAATCCTGTTAAACCTGTTGAATAACCATTTTTTATAAAAGTATTATCCCAAGAATTTAAATAAGTGTAAATACTATAATTTGGACGAGCACAGACAATCCAATCCCTGTGCTCAAGCTCAAATTTTAAAACCTCACAATTTTGCTTGGATTCTTTTATCATTAGAAAATCACGTTGTTTCAGAGGTAGACTTTCTACGGATATTTGATTAGTTTGATTAGTTTTTAAAAAGTTAATCATTTCACTAACAGTTAAATATTGGTTAGTAGTTTGAGAACGAAATGTAGCATTGAAAGTTGGATCAAATATATAGTAACGCCAGCCATCTGATTCTTTTTGGGAAACTATTACAGTGACATGAGTTAAATCATTTTGCTTAGTACCAAAATTGATAGTGAATGAGTCATAATCAAAAAGCTTAAGCAATTTATCAAAAAAAACTGACATACCTCCACAATACACACCTCCATTATTGGTATCAAAAATATCGTAGTACATTTGAGACACCGACTTTTTACTGAAGCCAGGATCAGTTATTTTAATGATTTCTGAACTACCTGCAAAATCCCCAACATTAGATGCCCAATTTAATAATAAACGAGCAGCATGGAGCGGGTCATTCTGAAGTGATTCTCTCAGTTCAGGAATTTCAGTTAACAGCATTTGGCGCAAGTCTTCATCTGTTTTGCAAGTCGAACATTCTTCAATCTCGATAGAGTTTAGTTCATAAGCAAATGATTGATTCACTGTAAAGCAAAAACTCAACTTCCTCTACATCAACTAAAACCAAATTAGTGCTACCGTCGGGAGCAAGGGAATGAGCTGGCTCATTTTCATCTTGTCTTACTCGCAAGGTAGTTTGACCTTGTTCTGGATGACCAGTTATTTTAACTCTATAACGTTATATTTGGTTCAAGTTTATATGTCAAAAATAAACCAGCAGGTTGCCCTTTACCTTCAATTAACAAACTGTCTTGTTTGGCCTGAATAAAAGGTGTATTATAATACTGAGTATTAGAAAAGTAAAGATTGACTAACTCTTCTTGATTAATGTCCGATATTTTATTTTCTATATTATTGTCACTTGTAATACTCTGACAAGCAATATTGGTTACAAGTAAAGCTGTTGAAATCAGAAGAGTTTTCAGAGCAAAACGGGCCATAATAAAAGATGTTAGGTGTTAGCTGTTAGATTTTAGGTGTATAGTTAGTTAATAAAAGCTTCAACTAAAAGCAATCTTGATTCCCAGCGACCCAAGATTCATGCCAAAGGATAGCATTCAACACAGTCCACAGATGGAAGTTATAACCTCCTCCACTACTCATCTGATGCTTGAGTAAATCAGTAAAATACTGATTATTGAGAAAACCCTCTTTTCTAATCTCAGAGCGTTCAAAAGCAGCTAAACAGCGTTGTCCGAAATCTCCCTCCTTAAACCATTCCTCCATCGGTGCGCCAAATCCTTGCTTTTTCCGATACACCATATCATGATCGAGGTATGGTAGGGCAACTTTTTTGAGAATTGACTTGCCGATTGCCTTCTGTAGCTTGTAGTGATGAGGGATGCATTGGTGACAACAAGTGCTAACTCAAACGGAAAGTCAGAGCGATCGCGAAGGGATGAATACACAGCGAGGTTATTTGGTCAATACCTCATTTATTCAGTGTGATCTGCTTGCACCAGCCTACTTGCGCTATCTATCCCCAATTTCAACAATTGCTTCTCCTTCTTCTGGTAAGAAGACATTAGCTGAACGTGTTCATAAATGTGAAAATTGCGGCTATACAACCGATAGAGATGTTGCCGCCGCTCAAGTAGTTCTGATAAGAGGGCTTGCAGCCGTAGGGCATACGGTCAAGATGCTTAGTGAGGGTAAATTCGTTGGAATCCCTGTGAACTAAGAATCCCCCGCATTCTATGCGTGGGGAGTGTCAAATTCTACTCACCCTAACACCAACAATGCCTTCAGCTTGCTCTTCAAATCTGACGATACCATCAGTGGCTTATAAATTTCACCTTCATAGGGTTGCCAAACATATCCCGGACTAAATAGTCGAAAACCTGGAGACGCTCCCATTGCTTGCCAAGTCGTTTGAGCCAAAACCAGTCCCGGAAAAGCCAAAGTAGAGGACTCTTCAAGCAATTCACCGTAGGTTCTAAACTCATCCACTTCCACACCCACCAAAGCATAGCGAAAAGTGGGAGCAGACTGTAAATGCTCATAGAGCAGAATACCAAGTTCCGTCATTAGATAAGCACTTTCCGGTGTATCGATCCCAATCTCACTGACGCTACTTGGAGAAACTCGACACCACCAGTTTTCCTCAATGTCCTGAAAAATTCCTACACGACATTGAGACTGGCTACCATGGTCGAGAACCCAGGAAACTTGGTCAAAATGGTTAGAAAATTGCTCTGCGACAGCTTGTTGTGTCCCACATTCAGCTGACAAGCTAAACATCCATGCCATTGCTATTCTCCTGTTAACCGTCTTGAACCGCTTCAAGCTCTCCAGTAATTTTCCGATCGCCAGATAAATTATAGGTATCGATACAATTTCCTTGCACGCGAGCATGGCATAAAATGATTGAAAGCAAAGTATGGCATAGCTTTCACACTTATATAGCAAGCCCTACTTAAGTGTATTGTTAATAAAAACTTCAACTAAAAGCAATCTTGATTCCCAGCAACCCAAGATTCATGCCACAGGATAGCGTTTAACACCGTCCATAAATGGAAACTATAACCTCCTCCACTACTCATCTGATGTTTGAGTAAATCAGTAAAATACTGATTATTGAGAAAACCCTCTTTTCTAATCTCAGAGCGTTCAAAAGCAGCTAAACAGCGTTGTCCGAAATCTCCCTCCTTAAACCATTCCTCCATCGGTGCGCCAAATCCTTGCTTTTTCCGATACACCATATCATGATCTAGGTAGGGTAGAGCAACTTTTTTCAGAATTGACTTCCCTACACTATTCTGTAGCTTGTAGTGAGGGGGGATGCGGGAGGCAAATTCTACTACTTCATGGTCAAGGAAGGGAACTCTCGCTTCAATAGAATGAGCCATTGTCAACTTATCCACCCGCATTAGTAAGTGTTCCGGCAGGCGCTGCTTCATTTCTAAGTAGGGAATTTTTGTAAAACTTCTGGTTCTGTTAACTTTCCCTCTAACTGTCCTAGATAAGACTGAACAATACCATGACTATCCAGTTGCTGGTGTTCTGGGGGTAATAAACCTTGAATAGGACAGTGAATAGCTTGCTGGAAAGGATCTGAATCAGGAGTAAGTTGACGGCGCATTTCTCCCCACCAACAGACTGCTCCCCCCCAAAAGAGTTCTTTTCCCGTTTCAGCGCGCTGCTGAATTTCTAAGTCTTCTCCACTCAATCCCGGCATTTTGGCTTTACCCAAAGAAAGGAGGCGCTGCCACCAGCTGAGGCTTTGGGAAGCGGGTTGATAGACAGATTCATACTTCTGGCGATAATGCTCACACCAACCAGTAACCAAGAAAATTTTCGTCTGCTCCTTCTCCCACTTGAACAACGGTTGTACCACTGTCATGAACCAGTTTTGCTAAGAAGTACAAGGGAATACAGACGTTATCAGCAATCGGCTCATCTTGTAATTGCACCAGCAGAGGCAAAAAGTCTTGCATCTGCTGCCGATTAATCAAGAGTTTCGTGATGCTCTGTTTGGTAACGTTTGCTGACACGATGAGCAAATTGAAATTCATTGTAGTCTTCTTTGCCTTCGTAACCGATAGTGAAGGTTGTAACAGGACGGTTCATCAATTCGCTCATCAGAGCAACATTGAGGGAAGAATCCACACCGCCAGAAAGGAGTACGCCGAAGGGAACATCGGAAACCATGCGACGGCTGATAGACTGTTTGAGTAGTCGGGTTAATTCTGCGATCGCGTCTTCTTCGCTTAAGTCTTGTTCTGTGAAGCTATCAGTTGTACTGGGTTGACAATCCCAATATTGCTGAGCAGTGGCTTGTCCTGTGTAATCAATGGTAATGGTATAACCTGCGGGGAGTTTAAAGATACCCCGAAATAAGGTAAGAGGAGCAGGGGTAACAATAAAAGTAAGATAGTGCCAGAAAGCGGTACGATCCATTTCTGGACTGATATCAGGATGAGCGAGTAAGGCTCGGATCTCAGAAGCAAAGAGCCATTCGCCGGATGGAGTTTGGGTAATGTAGAGGGGTTTAATACCCACGCGATCGCGCACTAGATGTAAAACTGGTTTATCTGGGTTACGGGTGTCGTAAATGGCAAAGGCGAACATGCCATAAAAGCGCTTAACACAGTCAAGTCCCCATTCTTCGTAGGCGTGGAGCAGAACTTCTGTATCAGAGTGGTTAGTTTTCCAGTGATATTTGTCGAGGGATTCTAGTTCCTGTCTAATTTGGCTGTGGTTATAGATTTCCCCGTTGAAGGTAAGAGCAACTGTTCCGGCTTGGTTGAGCATCGGTTGAGCTGCGGCATCAGATAAGTCAATGATGGAAAGGCGACGATGTCCTAAGGTACATTTTTGATCAGGTGATTGCCATAGTCCAGCACCATCAGGTCCACGATGAGTCATGCGATCGCGCATTATACCCAAAATTTCTGAGCTACAGCTTTGTCCAGTAGGTTTATAGGAGCCGACAATTCCACACATTATATCTATGTAGTCTAAAATTTTCTAATTCTAGTTTTCAATTCTATCCATTTTGTCGATAGCTTTCCCAAAACACTACTCTGAATTGCTTGCAGATATTCCTGCTTTTGCTGTAATTCACCTTGAGTTTGTTGCAAATTTACTTGAGTTTGCTTGTAAATTTGACTTGAGTTTGCTTGTAAATCACCTTGCAGTCTAGTTGTAAATCGATTTTTTTAAGTTGCAAGTACATCTTTCAGTTAAGAAAGTAGCTTCCTCTTTTCATTATCTAAAGAGTGAATTAAGCTTTGTGCTTTGAATAATACTGCTTTGATGTGATTTTACTGGGCATTCTGATCTATGTTACTTACTAAATTTGGTTCTAAATCAATTATTGAACACAAAGAAATTTTTTTTATGCTAGCGATTACTTCGGTACCTTATGTGAAAGGAATTAAACGCAGTTAAAGTTAACTCGAAGTAATTTTGGCATCTTTGAAGATAAATAGGCTTCATCTTTTTGTGAAAGATTAACAGCAGTCAAACGTATCAGTTGTTGAAATCCATTGATCAGTCTAGTTACATCTAGTAATCCAATCACTCACTCCTCCTTTTTGGCTGATGACCTCTCCTGCAAAAACGATAATCACCAGGATAGACAAAAAAATCTGAGCCAGATGAGAAGATATTCGTACTGAAGTTTTTGATTAGAATGTAAATTTGTATAAATTTCAACTCCACAATCTGATACTGGATGCCACAAATTAAAATCTATAATTGGCAGAACTTGTTCGTCACCCAAATGGATATCTAATGTTTTTTGAGTGAGTTGCTGTGAATTAGATTCTGGTTGTAACACTTCTGACCAAGATTGCTCTACTTCGCAGGCATTTAGAAACATCACTGACTGACCAAAACGACTGGCATCAAATCGATTCAAAATCTCCCCACTCTCTTTATCAAATATCTGAATTTCGTTAATATCGCCCAAGCCAGCAGCAAATATGCTTCCCGAAATTTGCTCTACATCATGTAACCAACGGCTATCAATTTGGTAACGTCCTTTAATTGAACCTGTATGAAAATCAAAAAACCAAACTAAACCTGATGGGCTATCTGTTAAGTAAATGTCTCTAGTCCCTCGTTCCTTTTTCCTCCATGACATCCTCTAATTCCTCTAACAATTTCTCTATAGCTTCTGTCTTTATCAAAATAGCCTACTGTACCAGGAATCCATAGTGTTACCAGTAAACCATCTTTTAAGGGAAAAGCACAATTAATATGAGTGGGCTGTAAATCAGTAGGAATATAATGAGTATGCAAGTCATCTTCTGTACTTAAATCATACCCTGCTCCATACTGCTTAGGCATGATAATACGCTCAATTATTTCTCCAGTGTCGAGATTAATCTTTAAAGCAGCATTAGCAGGTGCACTTGTAACCCAAGCATGACTCTGATCATCAACATAAACTGTATGACCTCCGACTAACCAAGAATCTTGAATAGTTTTAATAACTTGAAAATCTGTATTTAATACTTCTAAACGATCTGAACCATAAACTAAAAGATAATTTCCCTTAAATGTAGCGAACTGAACTTTATAATTTGGTTTATATTCACGTATAAACTTTAACTCATAATTATTATTTTCATCTATTTCCCATAAAGATAAGCCTCCAAAAAAAGGGACAGAAGATTCAATTCCAGAAAGAGTTTGTAAGGGAGGTAGTTGTTCTAATCTATCTTTCCGGTCAAAACGTTTTCTGAGCCCATTGATGGTAGTTCGCTCTTCCATAAAGGGACGACTAGAATGGGTGACACACAAAATTTTCACCAAGTAACTCCTAACCTAACTCTAAATCAATTCTATAATGCTTTGAGTTTATCTAAAAACTTGGTGATTTAAAAAATAGGTGTAATTATATCTTAAATTAGTTTATTATTTACAATTTGAATATCATTAAGTATCCAACTGGAAGGGTGTTGAAAAACAACATCATTGCAGAGAGGAAATTCTCTACTCTCCTTAATTACTATCTCATAAGCACGGCTATGCATATCATAAACTTGTTCGTTGGCTGAGAAAAACCGCTTAGCTGCATTTGATGTAAAATATTTTTCTTTAAAGACAGAAACAGTAACGGCGTAACTCCCTCGACACAGTAAAAGAGGATCGGCAATTACTTCAATCACTCCTTCTTTTGCATCCATCGCTGAAAGTTTAATTTGATCCGTCCAAAAGCGATGGCTCCTAATAATACCATCTTTTTGAAAAGCAACCACAAGCGTAGGAAATTCAGAAAAATTGGGATCATTCAGACGGTAGCTTAAACGAACTTTCATGGTAGAGCCAATACCAAAATGAAAAGTTTCTTTGCCTTGTTCATCCAAAAATTGGACATTGACAATCTCTAAGGCTCTCTGACCATATCGTTTAATCTTATTATTAGAATTATCTTGCCTTGCCTGAAATGTAGATTCCTGAATCTCCACTTTTACATCTAACCAACTTGCTACAGTAGAAACATCCAAAGATCCAGAAAATTGGCGAACTCCATCGGGATGAAACAACACTAATTCTAATTCTTGCTCATTCCCATTGTAGTAACCAACCTCTACCTTCAAATTCCCAGTTTGAACAGCATTCATTACTGCTTGAGAATTAACCACAAAAGGCAGTCGATGATAGATTGAACCGTAGTTTAAAAACTCCCTTGCTGTACGATCCTGCCAAAGAATTGGTTCACCCCAATTTCCTTCACCAACTCCACTAATCAGACTAATTTCAGAGCCGTTGTTACTATCCCCCATTGAAGCGGAAACCAACTCCACCTCATCTAGCAAAAAGCGGAGGTGTGAAATCGCAACTCCTGATTGTACAGCTTCACGATCGCAACGTTGTATCTGTCCATACATTACTGTATTTTCAGGCTGCTGAGACTCCTGATTTATTTTTAAGGTTGCTAATTGCTTACGCCGTAGACGTTCCTCTTCTTGATCCCGAATTGACTGCTCATAAGCATGGACAACAGTTTGTCCATCACCATCTAATAGTATTCTCCCCTTATCAATCCAAATCATGCGATCGCAAATCCGAGAAGCTGAGTAAACGTCATGACTTACCAATAGTAACGTTGTGCCTTCGCGATCGCATAATTCCTGTATCCGCTCATAACTCTTCTGAGCAAAATAAGCATCACCAACCCCCAGCACTTCATCTAAAACCAGCAAATTGGGAGAAATTGCCGTAGAAGTGGAAAACATCAACCGGACTCCCATGCCAGTGGAATAGGTTTTCACTGGCTGATCAATATACTCTTCTAATTCAGCAAATTCAATAATCTCGGAACACTTAATCTTTGCCTCTCTTCCAGTTACTCCTAACTGAGCTAAATAGGCATAGATATTTTCCCTGCCTGTAAAATCAGGGTGAAAACCCGTACCAATTTGTAACAGCGCGTGTGCTTTTCCTTTAACAACCAACCGTCCCGAAGTTGGCTTAGTCACATTGGTAACCAACTTTAAAAAGGTACTCTTGCCCGCACCATTCCGTCCAATAAACGCAACCTTCTCTCCCTGCTGGATTTCTAAATTGATTCCATCTAAAGCTTTATGCTCAGTGTAAGCTCCTTGCTTCTTGCCTAAGAGTCCAAACATATCCAGAAAACGATAGTGAGGCTTGCTGTAAAGTCGATAAACTTTAGATAAATTTTCAGTATAAATGATCGGATCTTTCATTGGATGTTCAACTCAACGAAGAAGCAAGGGAGCAGCATGGGGAACAAGTTAATGGGGGCACTCAGAAGCTATAGTACACTTTTGAGTTCTCCCCGCTTTAAAAAGACGGGGATTCTAAGCGGTTGTTCGGAGCGCGGTTAAAACCGCGCTCCTCACCCATGCTTACGATATAATTTAGATAAATTTGTCAAATCATATCGTTTTGGTAGACTCAACACTACCCTACGCACCTTGACTAAAGATAACTTTAGCTGTGAGCTTACCTTTCTTAAAATATTGGCTGCACCATTGCAGTCACTGTTAATTTTTGCTCCTGCTTCTGTTTGATATTGTCCCCTTCCTAATCCATCTCCTTTTTTCCCTCTTTTTCCTACGGGTTTCCACTGGTTGGGTTTTTCACCAAACTTAGGCAGAAAATCCTCATCTAAAAAAGAAGCTTTAGAAGTGTAAGATTCTTCTGTTTCTCTAAATTTTAAACCATATTGGCTTGCTAATTGCTCGATTCTCTCTTTTAACCTAGCTGTGGGAATCATGACAAACTCTTGGTTGTTTTTGTGCCCAATATTAATCGAGTCTTTATTTCTTTTATTCCAGCCAAAAACAATCGTACCTACCTCATTCTTTAAGCACCAATTAATAATAAAACGTGCTGCTTTATTCACAGCATCTCTCATCTGACGATTTCGCTTTTCCGTTACATGCGCTAGTTCTGAGTCCCAATAATCTTGACTTTTGCCTTTTTTGAGAGCTGCTAGTCTCTTATTATACCATTGATTTTGAGCTTTGACTTTCTTGCCATCAATAATAAAAGATTTTCCTGTCGTTGAAACACAAGTTAACCAATTATTTAATCCTGGATCTATCCCCAAAGCATTACTATAATTGACAACTGCTTTACTTGGGTTTATTCGATAAACAAATTCTGCATAGAAACAATTATTTCTTGGCAATATTCTTATTTCTTTTATCTTTTTAAAATCTAAATTACTGGGCAGGGGAATAGTAATCTTATCTAGACCAAACCAGGCTTTAACTTGTCTCCCTAAACCTAATCTAATCTTATTGCCCAAACATTTTACACTCGCGACTGGATAAACCGCTACATCTAGACCACCTCTTTTGCGGTAATTAGGTAATCTTGGCTTGTTATCTAATTCTCCTGCCCACCATTTTTTGATTAAAGCTTGATACCCTTTAAATGAATCATATATTTTGTGTAATGCTTGTTGAGCTACATTGGCTCTGAGTGCTTTAAAGTGCCAGTTACTTTTTAGTTCTTTGTCGAGGGTGTACTTTCCAATGAATCTCTGGGTTTTAAAATATAGCTGACGGGCATAGTAAATGCCACAGTTGGTGAGCTTATTGACCTCCGAACAAATAAATTCCAATACGGCTTGATTTTCTTTATCTGGATGTAGCAAAACTTGTTGACAACCGTACATTACACTTCAAAATTCACTTGTTTTTTTGATATATTTATTATACTTTCAGTGATTCAAAATAACAACAAGAGATATGAATACTCATTACCAAATAGATGAAACATAAAAAGGGGAAATGATACAGGTGGTTAAAACCCCTGTTCGCTCCACTGCCCCCCGTTAAAACGAGGGGCTATCTCTCGCTCACGGTTTTTTTCCGTATGGTAATTGTTTCTAGTGCAACGCGGCGGAAATAACCCACCAGTGAAAAAGAGTTAAAAAGCTTACCGTACAAGCTTTCTTTCCTTCTGCCTTGGAGCCTCCTGCCTTCTGCCTTCTTGCGCTAGTGGGACTTTCAGATAAACCCGATGACAATCAATCTCCTCGAAGCGTTAGCCGAAGTTGAAAGTTGGTTTAACTTTTTTCCAGTTCAAATGATACAATAGTAGATCGTGATTGTTTATAGAAACAGTTACATACGTTTTGTTTGGAAATGACGGCTCATGACTCAACGCACTTTAGGCGGTACGAAGCGCAAGCAAAAAAGAAAGTCTGGCTTTCGCGCACGGATGCGCACTAAAAATGGAAGGCTAGTAATTAAAGCACGCAGGAGCAAAGGACGCCATCGTCTTTCGGTTTAGAAAACTCCAAGGAATATCGCAATTCTGCCAAAGCGTGAGGTACATCCAACTTTCTTCCCCATTCCCCATTCCCCATTCCCCATTGCCTATAGAAGTTACCCGTGGGATTACCTCAGGCTCATCGACTCAGACACTGGCGAGATTTTAAGGCGGTTTATCAACAAGGAATTCGTCGCTCAGGACGTCATTTGACTTTGCGGGGGTTGCCTCAGCACACAAAGGTAGTAGACAACTCAACTAAAAAGACGTCGATAGGGATGGATAAGGGTAAACCGCCAAGTCGTATTGGCATCTCTATCAGCCAAAAAGTCAGCAAAAAGGCAGTGGTTCGCAATCGCATTAAGCGTCAGATTCGGGCTGCTTTACGCCAGTTATTACCTCAAATATTACCAGGCTGGCAACTGGTAGTAGTAGTGCGACCAGGATCGCAAGAGTGCGATTATGCCCAATTTTTGCGAGAATTAAAGCAGTTGTTGGTAGAGGCAAAGGTGCTTAATGGCCATTAAAGAAACAGTATTCTATGAGGGTGGTCCCCATGTGGGCGATCTGATTATCAACATTTTGTTAGGATTTACGGTAATTTGCTTGCCCTTGACAATCGCTGCGATCGTGAGATCCTTGTGGTTGCGCTATCGCATTACAGACCGGCGAGTCTCAATAACAGGGGGGTGGCAAGGTCGCGATCGCACAGACATTATTTACGCAGACGTTAGTAAAATCATCAAAATTCCCCGTGGTATCGGTGCTTGGGGAGATATAGCCGTTACTCTTAAAGATGGTAGCCGACTAGAAATGCGAGCTGTTCCTCGTTTTCGGGAAATATTTGACTATATTGCCGAAAAAGCAGCCAATAAAACTGGCAAACCCATTGACTCAGTAAAGGCTTAGGTTGCAGCTTTTCAACCGGCATTTGGACAAATATTAGATACATTAGATTCAGAAAACTTTACAGCGCTTAGGTTGGCTTCATACGAATGGATTTTGGTATTGGGTTTCTTTCTAACAACGTCATGCTGCCAATCCTGGATTTCTTTTACGGGATTGTGCCAAGCTATGGTCTGGCAATCGTCTTCCTGACTCTGGTAATTCGTTTTGCTCTATTTCCCCTAAACGCTGGTTCAATTCGCAATATGAGGCGGATGAAAATTACTCAACCGCTGATGAAAAAGCGACAAGAGGAAATTCAGAAGCTCTATAAAGATGATCCTTCTAAACAGCAGGAGGAAATGGGGAAAATTTTCAAAGAGTTTGGCAACCCTTTAGCAGGGTGTTTACCATTGCTGTTCCAAATGCCAGTTCTATTTGCACTGTTCGCTACTTTGCGGGGATCGCCATTCGCTGACATCAACTACTCAGTAAACCTCCAAATCTTGCCAGCAGAGCGAGTGGAGTACATTCAACCCCAAGCTTTTACCACAAAACCTCAGAATGTATATATAGCAGATGGAGTTCATGCTCAGGTTGCTGCACTTCTTCCTGGAGGTAATCGCTTGGTAGTTGGGGAACAAACTAAAGTTGATTTTCAAACCGTTGAAGGCAAACCCCTCCCAGCCTTGCTAGCTGATTATCCAGAAACTGAAATTACTCCTAAGTGGGAGGTAACCAAAGGTCAAGAACGGATATTAATTAAGGATGACGGTACTATTGAGGCATTGGAGCCAGGAGAAGTAACCCTTCAAGGTAAGGTTCCTGGACTAGCGGCGAATAGAGGATTCCTTTTCATTGATGCTCTAGGTCGTGTCGGTGCATTTGAAGAAGATGGGACAATTCACTGGGATATCTTCGGTATGATTGTCTTCTTTGGCATCAGTATGTATCTCAACCAGGTACTCTCCGGTCAAAATGCCAGTGATGCTAACTCTCAGCAAAATGCAGTTAATAAATATCTCCCAGTGATGTTTTCTGGGATGTTCTTCTTCTTCCCACTACCGGCTGGGGTTTTGATGTACATTGTTATTGCCAATGTTTTTCAGACTATCCAGACTTTCATTCTGATGCGGGAACCCCTGCCAGAAAACATTCAGAAGATGATGGAGCAGCAAGAAAAAGAGGCAAAAGCTAAAGAGGGTAGAGATGCACTACCTTTTGAGCCAAAGCGTACGAAGAAAGAAGACAAGCCTGAGGAGCGTCGAGAGTCTACCTCTTCTGAGCGTAAGCGCGCCAAGAAAGAGGAAAAGAAGAGTGACGGTAGAGAATCATTACCTTTTGAGCGTAAGCGTTCTAAGAAAAAAGCTTCAAGTTAGTTATGAGCAATCCGCTAATGGTGCGAGGTGAGCAATGGCTAGAAACACTTCTGCACTTCTTAAAATTAACTGCTGAGGTTAAGGCAACAGATAGTAAGTTCTTAGATAGAGATGAGCATAGCTACTGGTTAACCATCGATCAAACAAAACTGACGTCGGAACAAATACAAATCTTGATTGGTTCGCAAGGTATAACCATTGATGCTATCCAGTACCTAGCTAATACGATTTTGAACTTAGATCAAGACCAACAGCAGCAAGCTTCTTATACGGTTGAACTAGATGGCTATCGAGCTCGGCGTCAAGCTGAACTCCAGGCGATAGCAGCTGAGGCAGCAGAACAAGTCCGCAAAACAGGCCAAGAGTTTGAACTGAAATCTTTGTCCTCAGCAGAACGGCGTCAAGTTCATACTTTGTTAAAGGACTGTGAAGATTTGAAAACTCAGAGTCGGGGACAAGAACCAGACAGAAGGCTAGTTGTTAGTCGGCGCAGAAGAATTGAAGAGGTGAGCAATTAAGCATTCTTGGTAACTACTTAATCCTTAAATGTGCTTCTTTGAGAGAAGGGTAAAAAAATGATGGAGGCAATTTATATTCCTGGGCTACTTAAATTACCAGATCAAACAGAGGTAATTGAGGTAAATGAATGCCTTGCTGGTTTGGAAACCCTGACTCCAGTAAGAGGACGCCTAAAAGTAACCCATCAAGGAAATTACCTAGAAGTTTCAGGTCAAGGTTCAACAATTCTTACTTTGACCTGTCACCGCTGCTTACAACAGTACAATCACCGTTTAATACTTGATACATCAGAATTGATTTGGTTAGACGACTTGGCAGAACAATTAAATTATGTTCCGTTGGAGCAAGAAATCTTACTGGAAGATTTAGTAGAAACCTTGCACCCACAAGGTTACTTTCAAGTGGATACTTGGTTATATGAGCAATTGTGTCTAGTAATGCCTCTACAACAACTGTGTGACCAAGAATGTCCAGGAATCCCGATTAATGAGCAAGGTAGTATTTTATTAAAGGATCGGCGCTGGGAAGCCTTAGAAGCCTTTAAGGGAAAACTTCCTGGATAGTTTCAAGAAGGCAGGAGGCAGGAGGCAGGAGGCAGGAGGAAGTAGGCAGAAGGGAAGGAAGTTTAATATCTGTTTTATTAAAAAATTTAAATTTTTCTTGGCTACTATGAGTTTCAATGATGAGTTTGAACTACTTTTACGAGCCCGCTATCCTTTAATTTATATTCCAACCTTGGAAGAAGAGAGAGTGGAAGATGCGATCGCACAATCAGCTAAAAATTTGGGCAATCGTGCTGTGTATATCTGGGATTTTGTTGACGGCTATCAAGGTAACTTAAATGATGTCGGTTTTGGCAAGCGCAATCCCCTACAAGCCTTAGAATTTGTTGATAAAATAGCCCAAAGCAATGCAGCAATCTTTATATTAAGAGACTTTAACCGATTTTTGGAAGATATTGCAGTTTCTCGTAAACTAAGGAATCTGTCACGACAGCTCAAGTCCCAGCCAAAAAATATTGCGATCGTGACACCAATAGTGGCAGTACCTCCAGAATTGACAGAAGTACTGACAGTGTTAGAATTTGCTTTACCCAAAGCCTCCGAAATTAGAGGGGAGATAGCACGCTTACTAGGAGCGACAGGCCAATCTTTGAATAATAAAGTCCTAGATGAACTAATGCGTTCAGCTCAAGGTTTGTCCCTAGAGCGGATTCGTCGAGTTCTCGCCCGTGCGATCGCTTCTCATGGGGAAATTAAACCAGAAGATGTAGAACTGATTCTAGAAGAAAAACGCCAATCGATTCGCCAAACGCAAATATTAGAGTTTTACCCAACTCAAGAGAAAATTTCTGATATCGGCGGCTTAGATAACTTGAAAGACTGGCTACTGCGACGGGGTGGAGCTTTTACGGAACGGGCCAGGCAATACGGTTTACCTCATCCACGGGGTTTATTACTGGTAGGAATTCAGGGAACTGGGAAATCTTTAACAGCAAAAGCGATCGCGCACCACTGGCATCTCCCTCTACTGCGTTTAGATGTAGGACGTCTGTTTGGTGGTTTGGTAGGAGAATCTGAATCTCGTACCAGGCAGATGATTCAATTAGCAGAAGCCTTAGCTCCCTGCATTCTTTGGATTGATGAAATTGATAAAGCCTTCTCTGGAATTGATTCTAAAGGAGATGCAGGGACAACTAGTCGCGTCTTTGGTACCTTCATCAACTGGCTAGCTGAAAAGCAATCCCCAGTATTTGTTGTTGCCACAGCTAATAATATTCAAGCTTTACCTCCAGAAATGCTGCGTAAAGGTCGATTTGACGAAATTTTCTTTGTCGGTTTGCCAAGCCAGGAAGAACGTTATGCTATTTTTGAGCTACATTTATCTCGACTAAGAGCTCACAACCTCAAGAGTTATGATTTAGAGCGTTTAGCTTACGAAACCCCTGACTTTTCTGGAGCAGAAATTGAGCAGACTTTGATCGAAGCAATGCACATTGGCTTCAGTCAAAACCGAGACTTTACTACGGATGATATCTTAGAAGCTGCCAGTCAGATTATTCCTCTAGCTCGGACTGCGCAAGAGCAAATCCAGTTCCTCCAAAATTGGGCAGCTGCTGGCAAAGCTCGCATGGCTTCTAGAGATAGCCGTTTTACAAGTCGTATTCAGCGACAAGTTTGGTAACTGATGGTTATTGATCAACAAACAACAAACAACAAACAACAAACAACCATGAGTTTGTCAGGTGTAGCTCAATTCATTATCGGTTTCTTGCTCGGTATCTCCCTATTGCTGAGTGCTGGTGTGGCGGCTGGATATTATTTCTTTACGAAGTTGTCAAATACTCCAGAAAAACCGATCTTTCCAGAGGAGAAACCAAAACCGTCTCCATCTCCTAAAACAGCCACTTCTCCTAAGGCTTCTCCCTCTTCATCGGACAAAAAACCTAAACCAACTCCTTCTGAGTCACCAAAGAAGGAACTAGAGCCAGGAGCTTATAAAGCTACTGTTACTTGGCCAGAAGGATTGAGTCTTAGGGATAAACCTTCTGCAAATGCCAACCGCATTGGTGGTATTGCCTACAATCAAGAAATCATTATTCTCAAAGATAGTGATGATAAACTATGGCAGAAAGTGCGCCTACCTGATACCAGCCAAGAAGGTTGGGTCAGAGCAGGTAATGTTAAAAAAGTTGATGGGTAAAAAAAGATACTGTTGGCGAATTAAGAGGGGGTGTCACACTTCATCCCAAAAACGAATGGGTAATCCCGGAAGAAACAGCCAGAGTTGCCCGTGCAGCCTTTCCAAAAGGGAACGTTTATGTGGACTGAAGATGTCTACCGAACTTGATATAAGTCCTAGCTAAGATTCCCCAATTAAGGTGAATGCTGCCCAATCTTTAGGGTTGGGATATTGTTGCTTAGTGATGAGCATTGCTTGACGTAAGGCTTGGGCTTTATCTTGGTTTTTGTCTAATTGACGGTAAAATTCGGTCATCAAGGAGGCAGTAGGAATATCTGGTACTACCCACAGGGAAACGATAAGACTAGGAGCACCAGCCAGAACCAAGGAGCGGGATAGTCCGATGACTCCATCACTACTGATTTCCCCTCTGCCAGTGTCGCAAGCACTCAAGACTACTAGTTGGGTATTCAGCTTGAGGCTGAGGATTTCTCCAGCAGTCAGTAGACCATTATCATCAGTAGTGGGAGCAAGAGCAACTGCACCGGGTACACCAAAACCAAAATCATCTAGTAATCCGTGGGTTGCCAGATGAATGATTCTGGCATTTGCCATCTTTTGGCTGACAGTGGTTTTAGTGGCTTGGTTACCTGTTAAGGCAGTGGTATTTATAGTTGTTCCAGTTAAGGATGAAACAGTAATGAAGTAAAATAAAAAAGGTATATTTTCAACGAGCTCCAACAATGCCGTACAATCTAGATATAAGAAAGAAAGTCATAGAATATATAGAAAATGGTGGAAAGATTACCAAAGCAGCGAAAGTCTTTGGGATAGGAAGAACGACAATATATAGGTGGTTAGACCGTAAAGAACTAAAGGCAACTAAGGTAGAACGTCGTCAAAGAAAACTGGACTGGAAAGCATTAGAACAAGATGTCAAAGAAAATCCAGAGGCGAAATTATTAGACAGAGCCAAAAAATTTGGAGTGTCTAAGAGTGCCATATTTTCGGCGCTCAAAAAAATGAAAATAACTCGTAAAAAAAAAGAACTTCGTTATCGAGAAAGAAATAGAAAAGAAAGAATTAAGTATTTAAGAGCACTAAGAGAATTAATAAAAATATATGGAGTCAAAAGCCTGGTATTCATTGATGAGTCAGGGTTTGAAGAGACACAAACTTACATTTATGGCTGGTCAAAAAAAGGCAAAAAACTGTACGGGGAAAAAACAGGAAAACGAGGGAAAAGAGAAAATTTAGTAGCGGGAAGAAGAAAAAAAGACAAAGATCTAATTGCGCCGATGTTATTTAGAGAGAGTCTGAATGCAGAAATATTTGAAGGGTGGCTAACGAAATATTTATTACCGTCATTAGAAATACCTTCAGTAATAATTATGGATAATGCACCAATTCATAGAAAAAATGTAATTAGAGAATTAATGGAGTCAGGAGGGCATCAAGTATTATTTTTGCCGAAATACTCTCCTGATTTTAATGATATTGAGCATGATTTTAGTGCATTAAAGAGAGCCAGAATGTATGCGAATATAGACACTTCTCTGGATGAAATTATTCGCAACTATTGTACTGCTTAATGTTCCACTCTTATTTGAACTGACTATATCATCAGGTTTAGCAACGATTTCTTGCCAATCCAGCTTCAATTTTTCACTAATTGCAACAAAATTGAGATAATCTACCGCATTGCCCTTCAAAAAATTGCCCACGGTGGAAAGAGCGATTCCCAACTCTGTAGCAAGGGCCTTGTAACTGGGAAAACGTTCCGGCTTAATAGCCATCTTGACTTGTTCGATCAATTGGGGTTCAATTTTTAGTGATTCTTTAGTTGTCTGAAATTTCGAGAGCACCTGAAAAGCAAAAGCACTGGCATGATCAGAAGCCTTCTTCTGTCGAACCTCTTCCGGTTCTATAGAATCGTCATTTTTACCCTCAATTAAATCAGAAATACCTCGAATCACGATCGCTTTAATATTAGGATAGGCAAAGGTTGCACTCAAGAAACCAAACCCCTCCATCTCAACTGCGATCGCATCGTTATAACTTGCCCTCAAAAACTGGAAAATGTCTGAGTGCTTAGAAGCAACAACCTTCTCCCCAGCAGCAATGGGAGCCACAAACACACGGGGTTTGCTGGATAGCCGTTCTAACCATTCCTCTTGTTTCGCCTCAAATTTCGCTCTCTGCACCAGCGCATAAGCAGACTTTCCCACCTGAGGGCGGGTAAAAAACTCCTGTGCTACTTTTCCTGACTCATAGCCGTAAACATCAGTCGCTACCACCACATCCCCAATCGCAACATCTTTGATTCCTCCAGCGATGCCTACAAATAAGAGAATTGTAATTATTAATTAACCATGACCAAAATGCTATTATCCCCCTGTGGTGTGATTTAGGAATTTTCCCTATGAGAAACATTAGTAGTTGGCAAACACCTGTAGCTCTGAGTGTCTCACTAGCATTAGCAGTGACAACTTTTCCCATGACCTCTACCGCTACTAGTACTGCAACTCCTCAAAATACCCAAAACTCTGCTCCAGAAACAATCTCATCCGAGAACGAAGATGAGTATCAACTAGCACAGGCATCAACAAACTGTCGTCAGGTTAATACTCCCAGCAACAATCTCTATCTCAATATTCGCTCTAGTCCAAATGGTCCAGTTATCGGCAGAGTAAATAATGGGGAGCAAGTCACAATTAAAAATACTGGTAGCGGTGCTTGGGTGCCAATTTCTGCTCCGAAGGAAGGCTTCGTATTTGGGAAATATCTCAAAGCATGTACTCAAACAGCTCCTTCCCCACAAAGATCCCGCTCTTCAACCCCACCCCCTCCTGCTGATAAATGTCGCGAAGTTAGCACTAAAAGTCAAAATCTTAATGTTCGTTCGAGTCCTAATGGCCCAACCATTGACTCATTAGCCAATGGTACTAAAGTTACTATTGTTAACACTGGTACTGATGGTTGGGTACCAATTTCTGCACCTCGTCAAGGGTATGTGTTTGGTCAATTTCTTAAATTCTGTAGTCAAACAACTACTCCCAAACCTCCCACCACGCCGACTACTAGTAAATGTCGCCAAATTCAATCGACAGGCGGTATTCCTGTGCGACAAAGTGCTTCAGGGAATGCCACTGTTGTCGGTACGTTAAATAATGGCACTCAGGTTACGCTTGTGAATCGGGGTGCAAATGGCTGGGTACCAATTTCTGCTCCTGTGAATGGTTTTATCCCTTCAGCTTTTCTGATCCTTTGTCCCAATTAATTCAATATCTAGGGGCGGGTTCGCCCGAAACTTGGCAACTACACCATAATTTACCCTTAGGGGGTGACAAGTAAGCTGAAGTGTTGAGCCATAATGCTTTTAGCCCATTTATTCTCGCCAAAGATGAAGGTTTTTTCTGGGGGACCAGCCCCCCAGACCCCCCGATGGGGGACGGAGCGCCTCCCCCATACCCCCTACGCAACGCTTCGCTTAGGTTCTATCTAATCAGATTGCCGGGTCGTGTCAATCAGGGTATCAATAAGTAAGTAAAACTTTCAAGGAATTAGGTTTAGCGACGGGAGCTGTCACACTATAAAATCGCTATAAACTTCAACTACCGCATGTCATAACCAAACAAATTTGGGTCTACTTCCCCTAACTCTAAATCAGCTAAGCCATATTCTGCCCAACGTCGCTCCACCATTGCTGCTACATCGGGATCAGATTCTAAAGTTTCACCCCATTCATGTTCTGTTTCCGGAGGAATCTTGGTAGTAGCATCAATACCCATACGTCCACCTAAACCAATTTTTTCACTAGCAAAGTCCAAACTGTCAAACGGCGTCTGGGGCAAAATAAAGACATCCCGCGAGGGATCAACTTTGGAACTAATTGCCCACACCACTTGACGAGGATCGCGAATATTAATTGCCTTATCTACCACAATTACAAACTTGGTGTATGTGAATTGAGGTAAAGCACTCCAGAAAGCTAAGGCTGCTCGTCGGGCTTGTCCGGGGTAAGCTTTATCAATGGAAATAATCGCCGCTTTGTAACTAAGGGCTTCCATCGGCAAGAAAAAGTCAACAATCTCAGAGACTTGTTGCCGTAGAATTGGAGTATAAATGCGATTCAGTGCGATCGCCATCATGGCTTCTTCCTTCGGTGGACGCCCACTAAAGGTAGTCAGATAAATTGGATCTTGTCGGTGTGTCAGACAGTGGAAGCGAATCAGCGGTGAATCTTCTACCCCACCGTAGTAACCCATATGATCTCCACAAGGTCCGTCTGGTAACATTTCTCCTGGGGTAATCGTACCTTCTAGGACAAATTCCGAGTCCGCTGGCACTTCCAAATTTAAAGTCTTACATTTGGCTAGCTTGACCCCCGAACCACCGTAAAGTCCCGCAAACAGCCATTCTGACAAGTCTACTGGAATTGGGGTAGCAGCTGCCAAAATAATTAAAGGATCCACACCAAGAGCGATCGCAATTTCCAGTTTCTTACCTTTCTCTGCTGCTTTCCGCAGATGCCGAGCTCCACCCCGCACTGATAGCCAATGTACCGTCATCGTGTTGCTCGATTGTAGTTGCAACCGATACACCCCGACATTCGGTGTCCCCGTCTCACAATCCTTGGTAATCACCAAACCTAGGGTAATTATTTTGCCTGCATCCCCCGGATAAGGACGAATCAAAGGCAGTTTATGCAAATCCAGAGCATCTTTCTCCACTACCACTTGCTGGCAAGCAGGTAAAAAGTCCCTTCCTGGCTTCGCCTTCACCACGTCAAACAGTATCTTGCCAAATTCCACTGCCTGTCCAATCTTCTTTGGTGGCTTCGGTTGTTGTAGCATCCCCAGCTTCTTCCCCAGAGCCTCCAACTCCTGGGGATGCGACCTATTCATCGCCCAGCAAACCCGTTCCTCTGTTCCCAACAGGTTAACTGCTAAGGGAAAGGATGAGCCTTTGACATTTTCAAATAGTAACCCCGGACCACCCCGTTGGAGCATTCGGTTGGAAATCTCGGCAATTTCCAAATCTGGGTCAACTAAAGCTGTAATCTTCTTTAATTGCCCCCTTTCCTCCAGTAGTTTCAGAAATCCCCGCAAGTCTCTGGCCATGATTAAGAAATATGAAGCGCCATCTCTTATTTTACAGGTCGAGTTGACGAACAGAATTATTTAACTCATCCCCATTTGGGTTTGATGGCTTGAGCTAATAGATTTGCACCAAGCTGAACAATTTGAGCTATATCCTCAGGTTTAGCTTGCTTAAGCCAACAAGCACGTCAATATTAATGTTCGTCAGCTATGGGATTAGGGACATAGGGTTTGGGAGTAATTTATCTGATAGTGATAGAAGGCAACAGCTCATCTGGAAACAGGCAACGGTTCCGGAGTGATTATCCATGATTCACACAAAAGATTTTCATCATTGATGCTCATATTTTAAGTATGATGACTTTTTTTCCTTTGAAAAAAGGGAAGTGGTGAGGGAATTTTTGGTTACATTCTTGCAACCCTTGTGCTAGCCTAGCAATAATTTAAGTCCAAGAAGTTTAAGGATTAAACTTAAGCTATTATCCCAAAATTTACACTCTAGTTAGATTAAAAAATATGCAACCTTGCATTAGTATTGGATTGCCGGTATATAACGGTGAAAATTTCCTAGAAGAGTCACTAAAGTCCCTGTTATATCAAACTTTTGAAGATTTCGAGCTGATTATTTCAGATAATGCTTCTACTGACAGAACCGGGACAATTTGTCAGGCATACGCAGCCCAAGATAAACGCATCCGTTATTACTACAATCAGAAAAATTTTGGTCCTGCTTGGAATTACAATCGTGTCTTTGAGTTATCTCGTGGTAAATACTTCAAGTGGGCTGCTCATGATGATATCTGTACTCCAGAATTTCTGGAAAAGTGCCTTGAAGTACTCGATAACAATCCTTCCGTAGTTCTGTGCTATCCTAAAATAAAGATTATCAATGAATTTTCTGAGTTAATAGAGAACTATAAAGTAGAGCTAAAAACCTCTTCACTAAAGCCCCATGAGCGTTTTTATGACCTTACCCGTCTCCATCACCGCTGCTATCAGATTTTTGGTCTAATCCGCAGCAGCACTCTGGCAAAAACACCACTGATTGGCTCTTATGCAGGTTCAGATCGAGTATTATTGGCAAGACTCAGTCTGTATGGTCAGTTTTTTGAACTCCCAGAATATCTGTTTTGTGCCAGGAGGCATCCACAACAGTCTATAGAACTTCTGTTTCACCCGAAGCGAAAACTGACAAGACTCCATCAGTATGCGGTATGGTTTGATCCAGCCAACGCTAATCGCATTATCCTACCCAATTGGAAAATTTTATCCGAGTATTCGAGTTCTATTAGACAAGCTCCATTAAGTCTGTATGAGAGAATAGGTTGTTATGTGCAAATGGCACATTGGTTAGGTGCTTACTGGAACTGGGCTAAGTTGGGAAGAGATGTGCTCATAGCCACTATACAGCTGTTGGAGTACTCTTATAAAAACCTTAAGAATATTCAATTACCCTGGCTTACTCCGCTCCGTTCTAGAAGGAATTTGCTTCGTTAACTTAGCCTCATTGTTCATAAGAAGTTAGTTTAATTGAATCTCTAATAAGCCTAGGAATAAAAACAGTGAAGATTGCTTTGGTAGCACAGCCCTTAGATCTGGTTATTCATCCCTCTCGCAACTCTTTAGGAATTTGGATTTATGAGGTAGCGAGCCGCCTAGCTCAATCTTGTAATGTTATTGTTTATACTAAAAAAGGTCGCTTACAGCGGAAAGCTCTACAGGAAAAAGTGGCAAGAGATGAGAGAGTTGATTATCAACTAGTACCGATAGCTCTTGATCGAGTTTTGCTGAAACTGCTCCAACCATGGGCACGAATCGGTAATTCCGAACATCCTCTCTTTGCTTCTAAGTTGTACTACTTAGGATATGCTTTGCAAGTAGCGATTGACTTGAGGAAGCAGCAATGCGATGTTGTTCATCTGTTCAATTTTTCTCAGTTTGTTCCTGTAATCCGAGCTTGCAATCCCGACATCAAAATTATCTTGAGGATGAGTTGTGAATGGTTAACGCAACTTGAGCACTCAATGATCCAGCAGCGGCTCAGGGAGGTCGATCTGATTATTGGCTGTAGTGACTATATTACGGAAAAGACCCGCAGAAGTTTTCCCGAGTTTACCAACCGTTTTCAGACTCTTCTTAATGGTAGGGATGTCAAGTACTTTGTGCCCAGTAACAGTCAGAGCGATACCGCAACCAATAAGATTAAAAAATTACTCTTTATTGGTAGAATTTCTCCAGAAAAAGGAGTACATGTATTACTAGACGCTTTTGCAAAAGTGGTTGAGTCTTACCCTCAAGTAGAGCTAGAAATTGTCGGATCGAGAGGAGTGGTACCCAAAGAATTTATTGTTGAACTGAGCAATAATCCTCTTGTTCAAAGTTTGGCATCATTTTATTCTGAAGATTATTGGTTACATTTGCAGAACAAACTTACTTGTGATCTAGCTAAGAAGGTATTTTTTAGCGGTTATACTCCGCACCTTGAATTAATTAACCGTTATCAGCAGGCAGATATTTTTATCTTTCCATCGGTGTGGGATGAACCATCAGGCAATCCCCCGATTGAAGCAATGGCGGTAGGAGTTCCTGTAATTTCTACACGAACTGGTGGTACGGCTGAATATGTTGAAGATGGTAAAACTGGTTTATTAGTTGAACCGGGTAATCCTAGCTCCTTAGCCGCAGCTATTCTACGCTTGCTGGAGAATGAAGATTTAAGGAAAGCTATGGGAAAAGCTGGACGACAGCGAGCAGTAGCATTGTTTTCTTGGGAACGAGTTGTGGAGAATTTGTTATCTAAGTATGAACAGAATTTAGTTGAGCTGCATAAGTCGTGAAAAATAAGGCTGAAGCACGGGGGATGCAAGTGTTATTTGTTGTTAGTTGTTTGTCAAGAAATCAAATAACAAATAACTTGTCAACTAAGCAGCGGGCGGCTATCCCTCCCATCTCTTGAAGCAATCGGCTTCCTGCCGCTTTCGGTGACATATTCCCGACGCTAATCGGAGCGGATATAACGTGGGGATAAATGGCGATTGATACTAAATTCCACCAATAGCAATCAACTCAGGATTGGGCTTTTGGATAATGGGAGAAGCGGAATTAATTGTAGTTCCAAAAGGCAGAGCCGAACAAGAACAAGCCTTCCAACCACCTCTAACAGGAACTGTCAACAGTTGACACATTCCTCCTCTACGTCCAGTAGGTTGATAGTAGCGGCAACTTCGACAATAATTTAATTTCAACATATAGAATCTCCAGTAAAAAATTTAATATCTTCAACTTCTAACAGTCAGTAAAATTTAATAAATAAAATTAGCAACAAAAAGTTTTTCAGATAAAACCCTCAACATATAGTATTGAGGGTAATAGACCTGTAAGACTTTTGGAGACTAGCTGTAAACTAAGCCACGGTATTTCTTTCTTCTTGTGTGATTACAAAGAACATTGATGGGACGATGGATGTTGTACTGTGTTCCTCTGAATTTGGCAGTTACTTCAGTTTCAAATGTGTCGATAGTAACTTGTGCTGGTTGGTAAGTTAGACCGCGATAAGCAAGTTTCATGAGCTGCTATTCCCTGTTTGAATCACATTTTTATAGTCCCAAAAAATCAAAATTAGTTAGTTGATTTTGAGCAACAATAATTGTGATAATCCAAAGATTTTTATGTGATTTAAACAACACTTGTCAGTGATAGTAATCACCGAAAGTGGCAGGGAGCCCACCCTGTTATCTTCACCCCCAGCTGGGTGAGCGAAAAAAAGGTGGGGAGATAGGGAGATAGGGAGATAGGGAAACAAAGGAGAAATAATAATTTGACAGGATACTTCGCTAGAAATTCCAACCAAGATTTCGCTCACCCCCCCCCCAGCTCCCGGGTGAGCCCAGATTTGGTATTAGTCGTAGGATGAGCTTAAAAAGCTTGTACAGTAAGCGTTCTTCCCTTCTACCTTCTTGCACTAGTTAAAATTACCCGCCTGAGGGATACAGGCGGGTAGGTGGTAAGTATAGCAATTCTGTATAGAAGCGGATTAAATTGATGAGAGTATGTCTCTCTTTGATCTAATTATCGCCTACTAGGTAACAGTTGAACCAGCTTTTGTGTGAAGACTAGATAAATCTTGCATAAAAGTTTGATGAAATTAACTACTGGCGCGACACAGCTAAAATATTGGAATAGAGTAGTGCGAGCATCTTGCTCGCGGGGTGACTGATCGATCGCGAGCGAGACGCTCGCACTACATTCTTAAATTCTAAATTCTAAATTCCACGCAGCGGTACTAGTCTAAACTCCGGATACTATCTTAAATATCTATTCTACCCTGCACAAACTGAGGGTAGAGTCTCACGGAAAGACTGATGAACAAAAACTATGCCCAACTGCTAGATGGTAAAACTCTAGCGAAACAAATTCAAACCCAGTTGCATGAGCAAATCAAACCCCTGATCTCAAAAACTGGACGCCCTCCTGGATTAGCAGTACTGATGGTGGGAGATAACCCTGCTAGCGCCACCTATGTCCGTAATAAAGAGCGTGCTTGCACTAAGATAGGCATTGCCTCTTTTGGACATCATTTTCCCACTAAGACTTCCCAAGCAGAACTAGAGGAAGCAATCAGTATTCTCAATCAAGATCCGCGGGTTGATGGTATTCTCCTCCAGCTACCTGTACCCGAACATTTGGATGCAGTTTCCTTACTACACCAAATCCATCCCGATAAAGATGTCGATGGATTGCACCCAATGAATCTGGGAAGGCTGGTGCGGGGAGAAACTGGTTTACGCAGCTGCACTCCAGCAGGGGTAATGCGCCTTTTGCAGGAATATCAGATTGACTTACAAGGTAAACAAGCAGTAGTAGTAGGGCGCAGTATTTTAGTAGGTAAACCCTTAGCTTTAATGCTCTTAGAAGCCAATGCTACCGTAACTATTGCTCATTCGCGATCGCAAAATCTCCCCAACCTTACCCACAGTGCTGATATTCTCATTGCTGCAGTCGGGCGTCCCCAAATGATCACCGCTGATATGGTAAAACCATCAGCAGTGGTAATTGATGTAGGTATCAACCGAGTTACTAACGATAGTGGTGAATCCCGCTTAGTGGGAGATGTCCATTTCGACTCTATCCGGGAAGTTGCCCAATTTATTACCCCCGTGCCTGGTGGGGTTGGACCAATGACTGTTACTATGTTGCTGCAAAATACAGTGCTGAGTTATGCAACAGCAAATTCCCTTTCGTACCCCTAGCCCCGTAGAATTATTAAAGAAATGATAGGAAAATCAAGGAATTAAAGCATGGTAGCGACGGATGGGCGTCCTGCCCCCCAAGGGAAATCGCCAGTTTTTGACTTATCAACTTATTTAAAAAAGCGGCAGGCTCAAGTTGAGGCGGCAATGGATCATTCTATGCCCATCGCCTATCCCGAAAAGATTTATGAGGCAATGCGCTATTCCCTGTTGGCTAAAGGGAAACGTTTGCGCCCAATTCTTTGCCTTGCCACCTGTGAACTAATGGGTGGCACCGTGGAAATGGCAATGCCAACCGCCTGTGCTCTGGAAATGATTCATACCATGTCATTAATTCACGATGATATGCCAGCAATGGACAATGATGACTACCGTCGAGGGCAACTAACTAACCACAAAGTTTATGGTGAAGATATTGCTATTCTGGCAGGAGATGGGTTATTATCTTATGCCTTTGAGTCTGTTGCTGTTCAAACCCAGGGTGTTCCAGCTCAGAGATTGTTACAGGTAATTGCTTGGTTAGGTAGAGCAGTAGGTGCGTCGGGATTGGTTGGGGGGCAAGTTGTTGACTTGGAATCAGAAGGTAAGTTAGATATTCAGGAGGAAACCCTCACTTTCATTCACACTCACAAAACCGGGGCTTTGCTAGAAGCTTCAGTAGTTTCTGGAGCAATTTTAGCTGGAGCAACAGATGGGGATATTGAACGGCTCTCTTGCTATGCCCAAAATATTGGGTTAGCATTTCAGATTGTTGATGACATTCTGGATATCACTGCTACTCAAGAGGAATTAGGGAAAACCGCAGGTAAAGATTTGCAAGCACAAAAAGTAACTTATCCTGCTCTTTGGGGACTAGAGGTATCAAAAGCGAAAGCTAAACAGTTAGTAGATACAGCAAAAGCCCAACTTGAACCCTTTGGTGAGAAGGCAGTACCTTTAATAGTACTTGCTGACTTCATTACCACCCGCACTCATTAAATTTGTTGGCAAGTTGTTGGTTAATAACTAGTAGCTAACAACCAATGACTAATTACCAGTAAAAGATTATGCAGGACTTTGGCGATATCCTAAACAACCATATATTAATGGTTGCACTTCTTGCTTGTTTGATTACTCAAATATTAAAGTTCCTGGTGGAGCTAACCAAAAATCGTAAATTTAATATCCGTGTGCTGGTGACTACTGGCGGTATGCCTAGTTCCCACTCCGCACTAGTAGCAGCTCTAGCAACGGGAGTAGGGCAAACAGTTGGATGGGGGTCTGCTGAGTTTGCGATCGCTACAATTTTTGCTGTAATTGTGATGTATGATGCTGCTGGTGTGCGTCAAGCTGCTGGTAAGCAAGCTCGTATCCTCAACCAAATCATTGATGAGTTATTTGCAGGCAAAGAGTTTAATGAAGAGCGCCTCAAGGAATTACTTGGACATACGCCTTTTCAAGTAATTGTTGGTTTAATCTTAGGTATTGCCATTTCTTGGTTGGCGTCTCCTGCTTATTAGGAAATGGGGAATAATGACACAAATTCGCCTTTATATCGCATAACCTAACTCCTTGTTTCCTGAGCTCATCTGCTTGTGGTATTTATTTTATCTTCTTACTCTCCTGCTTTTTGCTTAAGAAGATTAACGATGGGAGAGGAAGCAGAGCTACCTGTTGACTTTTAAACAAAACAATGAGTGGGGAAGAATTGACAATCACTTTCTTAACTAACATTCATCATTTCCTCTTCAAGTTCTTCCGCTGTATATTGCATAAAATCAACCTGATAACGTGCCAATGCCAAGATAAATTCTTCACGAGTCAAAGCAGCTATTTCTGAGGCTTTTTCTTGGGATATCTCACCTAGTTCATACCATTTAACGGCAGCAGCAATCTGCATCTCTCGAACAAATTCATCAGGACTTTTGCGCAGAGCAGAGAATACAGTTTCTGGAAGTTGAAGAGAGATAGTTTTCATCGCTAATATTCTCAGGGTTGGAATGAGTTGCTAGGAATTCAGTTGACTGGGATTTGATTGCTTGATACCATTTTACAATGGAAAAATGTGCGCACATATAGAGTACCTTAAGGATGCGATCGCTTACTATAGGCAACAAATGTAAGTTGGAATTGTAGGGGCGAAGCATTTGAGCAATAATTTTTCCCAGACAAACCCCGAATATATCAATCCAAATGCTTCGCCCTCAACCGCCTGCTACAAATGCTTCATCCAAAGCCCTGTAGCTGAATGTGTTTCTTAAAATTTCTCTGAGATAAATCCGGAAAGGGTGAAGCATTGGCGAAAGAAAAATCCTACTTAAATAATTCAATAGCTTTAGGTTGATGGTTAATCAAGACTTTGAGTACTTTAGTTGTACTCCCCTGACTCACTTCATAAGTTCTACCAAATCCCCCTTTGCCACTGAGTAACTGCCTCACCCGATATCTTCCTGCCAACAGCAATTCTGAACCACAAGTGTTACAGAAAAGACTATTATCAGGATTTTCGGGATGGGGACAGTTAGGATTAATGCAGAGACTCATTGAGAATTGAGAATTGAGAATTGAGAATTGGTAATTAGGGATTGACGTCTAATACAGGTCTAATCAGAATCACGCTACGGCTATCAACTACTATACTGGTAAAACCGCGATCGCTTAATTGCCTGAATTTGGAGTTAGCTTCCTTTTCACTCTTGGTATGTAGTGCGAGTAAATAGGGGCGCTGAGCATAAGTGACTAAAGCTACCTCAGTACCAATTACTTGCCTTAACTCAGATGCAATTTCCGGCTGGCTGAAGTAATCTACTAATACGGCATAGCCATCAGTTAAAGGCTGAGGTTTATAGGTAGGGAGATTAGGAGAATTGCGAGGCGGTGCTGCTTGAATCACAAATGCTGATAAACCTGCAATTTCATTGAAATAACGTGCCCATCCTTGAGCATCTAGCAAGTTCTTGAAACCACCAACGCGAGTTACCTTATCCTCTAAATATTGACAAAAAGTAGTAGGAAGTTGGGGTGGTAAAATTGCTTGAATTTCTTCATAGGCTGCCCTTGTCTGGGTGAGGATGAACAAAAGATATTCATCCTTTTGTGGTGGCTGACAAACTGGAGCAGTTGGTTGAGCAATAGTAGACTCAACCAAATTGCTCCATAGGATAAATGGAATGATGACGAAGCTGAAGATTAATCTTCTGTCCAACCTAACACCTATTAAGATACGGAAACAAGAGAAGCTAGAGGATCAGGAATAAGATCTGAAGGAGCTTGAAATTCGCCAGTGTTAACAAATTCTAAGCGTAACTTGAGCCAGGTGATGAATTTAGAATTGGTGGAAATTATCGCAGCTGCTGGTTGAGGGCATTCTTGCTTAACCGCTGCCATTTCTGGTGCTTCTAGGAAGGCAGGTTGCTTGACTAACCAAAAGTCAATTTCTTTCTCATTTTCGTGGTAATTCCTGGTGCGCTCCCTGAGTACTTCTTCCAAGGGTTCTTTTTCTGTGAGAAAGCTTTGACTAGCTAAAACGTAGTAGTAAGTTGTCATTGGTTGTTAGTTTGTGGTTACATTCCTTGATTTAGCATTTTAGATTGAAGAAAGTAATTCTAAATTCTAAATTCTAAATTCTAAATTCCCCGCATGGCTTGTTTCATTTCTCGGACAGCTCGTTCTAGACCAACGAGAACAGCTCTAGAGATTATACTGTGTCCAATATTGAGTTCTTCCATGCCTGTAATGCAAGCTACAGGATAGACATTCCAATAGGTGAGACCATGTCCAGCGTTGACTCGGATTCCAGCTGCGATCGCATTTTCGCATCCCTTGGTTAACAAAGCTAATTCTTGTTGGCGACTTGCTTCACTAACTGCCTCTGCATAGGAACCAGTATGCAGTTCAATGAACTTAGCTTGCAGTTTACTAGCAGCCTCGATTTGAGTTGAGTCAGGATCAATAAATAAGCTAACGGGAATACCACTATCTTGCAACTTGGCGATAATCTCACTCATCCGAGGCATTTGACCAGCAACATCGAGTCCCCCCTCTGTAGTCACTTCTTCCCGTTTTTCAGGTACGAGGGTAACATAATCAGGTTTAATGTCCAAGGCGATCGCTACCATTTCATCAGTAGGAGCCATTTCCAGATTTAAGTGAGTTCGCACTGTCTGTCGCAACAAGCGCACATCCCTGTCTTGAATATGACGCCTGTCTTCCCTCAGATGGGTAGTAATGCCATCTGCACCAGCCAGTTCCGCCAACACTGCTGCTGCCACCGGATCTGGTTCGACCGTGCGCCGCGCCTGCCGAATTGTGGCAATGTGGTCTATATTAACGCCAAGAGTCAGCACTTGCTTTTTTCTCCTGAATGAGCACGAGTCTTCAGCAATCTATATTAACCGAAACTGGGGATTGTTAATTGTTAATTGTTAATTGTTAATTGTTAATTGCTAATTGCTAAATATCTCCCCAGCTTCCCGGGTGAACGAAATATGAAGTGGGATTTATAGCAAAGTATCCTCTCAAATTATTAGTTCTCCTTTGTTTCCCTATCTCCCCATCTCCCCATTTCCCTATCTCCCCACCCTTTTTTTCGCTCACCCCCAGCTTCCCCATCTCCCTATCCCCTCACCTCCTCAGTTTGGGAGAGTTGCCGATAGGTATCTAGAACTGAGGCAATGGCTTTTGTTCGTCGTAGCTGATCCCGATAGACACATTGCCATTCAGTTATAGGCTGATTTTCCCTGGCACAGATGCCTAGGAGTCCACTCGCTTTGTTCTCACCTTCTTGTAAATCAATCTCCTGGTTCTCATTGAGGTAGAAGGATGCAGTTCTAGCCCAAGCGATCGCTTCTACTCCATTGTGACCTGCATGGCGTGCCCAGGCCAAGGCTTCGGGAAATCTGCGAGAATGGATTAAGCTGGCTTGGTTGTAAAGGTCAGCAGTATTTATCAAGGCTTCTATATCTGTACTAGGATCAATCCCTACCGCTTGTAAATCAGCAATATTGGTAGGTAGTTGAGATAGGGAACGCTGCAAGCACAACTCCTCAGCAAGAGCTATATTGCCTCCACTACGCCCTTGATCACTACAAGGTCCATAATTAGTTACTACATCTCCCCAGGATAAGTTACCAGGATCAGTATGTCCGAAATAGAGTGATGTCTGTTCTACATAGAGATTACCGTCTTCTATAAATAAGCGATAATTCCCTTCAGCTACACCAATTGCTACCATTCCTACGGAAACAGGGGTGGCAAAAAGAGCAGAATATTGATCTAAGCTTTCCTCTTCATCCAAGCTAGCGGATAGAATTTCTTGATTAGCTCCTGATAGTTGTTCTTGAGAGGTTTGCTCTGGAGTATTAACAGGTGGTTCAGTAACTGATGTTTGGGAAGTTTCTTCTAGAGTATTGACAGATGTTTCGGTAACTGGTAAAGAAGAGGTTTCCTCTGGAGTATTGACAGATGTTCCAGAAACTTGTTGTTGGGGAGTTTCATCTGGAGTATTGGAAGTTGATGAAGAGCGCTCTAAGGTGTTGGCGGCAACTTTTATCGATGTCTTTTTCTCTTCCCTCTTGCCTTGTGTTTCTTCAGAGTGCCCGACGGGCGGCGCACCATCGGCTATAAATGGAACAAACAAGCCAAATCCTCTTCCCTCCTGCCTCCTGCCCTCTGCCTCCTGCCTTTTTGATTGAGGGGTTTCTTTGAAAGGGGTTTTTATTCTCGGCGTCTGGTGCGTCTCGTATCTCCGTGTCTGCTTACTCTTTTTTTCGTTCACCTGGGTGAGAGTTTCTAGTTGAGGAATGGGAGTTGATGCCGGTAGTGACGCTTCTGGGGTGGGAATCTCCTTTGGTGTGATTAGGGGTAGTGAGGGTAGTGGCGTTTCTGGTGCTGGGATATTTTCTGTAGTAGAAGGTACCGACGGGAATAGAGGTACTGAGAGATCTTTTGGAATGATAGAAGACTCTAATGGTTCAAGTAAATCTGCTTGAGCTTGAACTTCCTTGGGAGTAATAGCCAAAACCAAGCTGCGATCGCTTTTGTCTTGTTCTAAGGTGGGGGAGAATAACTGGGAGAGTACGACTGTACCTACGAAGCCGAGAAATGCTACTCGTAAAAACCATTTCCAATCCGACATGAGCTACGTAATCTAAAGAATGGTGAATCTAATTGCCGCTTCAATTTAGATACACATGGAACTAGATTCCATCAGGATAATTGTCTAAGAAGGCAGGAGGCAGGAGGCAGGAGGCAGGAGGCAGAAGGCAGAAGGCTCCAAGGAAAGTTGACTGGTTTCTCATTTTCTGAAATTTTACTCTGCTCCCTGCTCCCTGCTCCCTGCTCCCTGCTCCAGTATTACCTCTTGCTGATGCCTCTTGAGCTGATTAAGATCAAAGTTTCTAGTTGAAACAGAGAAGTTGATGCAGCTGATTACAGGTACAACCAAACTATTAGGAATAATTGGCGATCCAGTTGAGCATTCTTTTTCACCAGTGATGCACAATAAAGCGATCGCATCTTTGGGTGTTGATTACGTGTATTTACCTCTACCCATTAAACCAAAAGATTTAGCAGTTGCGATCGCTGGTTTTGAGGCTATTGGTATAGTGGGATTTAGTATCACCATCCCTCACAAACAGGCAATTATTCCCCTACTCTCAGAAGTATCTGACATAGCTCAAGGAGTAGGAGCAGTGAATACGGTATATCGTACTGATAGGGGCTGGTGGGGTACAAATACCGATGTTGCAGGCTTTATTAGTCCCTTGCAAACTCTTGATCGAGATTGGAGTCAAACTAAAGTAGTGATTTTAGGGTATGGTGGTGCTGCCCGTGCTGTCGTAGTTGGTTGTGCTCAGTTGGGTTGTACCCAAATTCATGTTATTGGTCGCAATCCCGAAAAGTTAAGTCAATTTCAGCAAAGTTGGGAAAATACTCCCCTACCAGTAAATATCAATATTCACCCTTGGCAGCAACTTCCGGAACTAGTTCCCCAAGCAGATTTGTTGGTCAATAGTACTCCTGTGGGCATGTATCCTGATATTGACAGTTCTCCCGTTGATGCAGCAACCATGCAAAGGTTATCAGCAAAAGCGATCGCTTATGACCTGATTTATACTCCTAGTCCCACTAAATTTCTGCAACAAGCTAAACAACAGGGTGCAGTTATTTTTGATGGCTTAGAAATGTTGGTGCAGCAGGGAGTAGCGGCATTCAAAATTTGGATAGGACAAACTCCAGCGGTAGACATTATGCGGCAATCTTTGCAAGAGCAATTGCAACGATGAACATGTATCGCGTTTCTCTTTGGTTGACATCCTCCCTCCGCTATACCTCGTTAGAGGTATAGCGGGGGATTCCCAAGAGTTCTTGGTTCGCAGTTCATCGAGCCGACTTAGAACCAGAGCGTCTCCGTTCCTGAGCCAGAGGTCAGTTTCTCCCTGCGCTTTCGAGCTTTTGGCTCCGGATTCTGTATGCCCTACAGTACCGTTTAAATATTCAGCTAATAACAATAATCCTTTTTTCAAGATGTTTTTGGCTGCGTTATGGTCCCGGTCTAATACCGTTTTACAACTACTGCATTTATGTGTTCTGCTGCTAAGTGTTTTCTTCACCTTCGCCTTACAACATGAGCAATCAACAGTTGTATTGTGAGGCACTACAGCAATAACTATCACACCATACACTTTGGCAAAGTATTGAAGCCATTGGGTGAATCGATACCAAGATGCATCGCTGATGGATTTAGCTAGCTGGTGATTTTTTACCATGTTTTGTATCTTCAAGTCCTCGTAGACAATTAAATCTTTCGACTTAACTAGCGCCAAAGCATCTTTACGAGCTTTGTCTTCACGCTGTCTACTTACCTTCAGATGTTGCTTCGCTAAAGCCTTGCGTGCCTTGTGGTATCTGTTAGACTGTTTCTTCTTTTCAACATGTTTCTTGGAAACCCGACGTTGAAGCATCTTTAATCTTCGTTCGGATTTCCTCAAATATCGAGGGTTGTCAACAGTATTTCCATCGGAATCGGTATAGAACTCTTTTAGTCCTAAATCAATTCCCGTCATTTTCCCTTGAAATTCATGCTCCTCTCGTCTATCCCAATCCACTAAGAACTGAGCATAGTAGCCGTCAGCACGTCTTATGACTCGAACTCTTCGGATTTGTTTTTCCCTGGTCCAAACTAAATCCCTAGAACTCCACAAATCCATCATTCCGACTTGAAAACCATCAGTGAAAGTTATAGTCCTTCTATCCGCAGACAATTTCCACCCTGAATTTTTGTACTCGACGGAACGACTGAATTTTTTGTAGCGAGGATAGCCTTTTTTACCGGGTTTTCCTAATCTACAGTTTTCATAAAAACGCTGAATGGCAGACCATGCCCTATCAGCGTGAGCCTGCCTTGCTTGGGAGTTGAGTTTTTTCGCCCAAGGGGCAAGTTTGTCCTTAGCTAGTAGGGCGCAAAGCTTTTGGAGGTCGTTACGAGTGACCCGTCTGTTATCTTCCCAATAGCGCAAACAGGTGTTGCGGATGAACTGCCCTGTTCGGATTGCTTCATCCAACTTGCTGTACTGAACTTTGGTTCCTTTGAGCTTGGCTTCAATTACTAGCATGAGACCAAGCATAACATCTGTTACCCACTGCGAATACAGGTATAATTAGGGCTTGCTGCAAAAGTGTGTAAACTATACCATACTTTGCTTTCAATCATTTTATGCCTAGCAGGCGTGCAAGGAAATTGTATCTTTTGGCTCAATTTCCTTGCACCGTAAGTCAAAAATCCCTAACACCTACCACCTCTTTCCCTTACCTACCACCTGCCACCTACCACCTACCACCTATTCAAACCCGAAAGTTACGACTTATTCAGCAAGCCCTAATTATTTGGATTCCCTGCCGCTCAATTGTTAGCTGGTCGGCATTCATCTCACCGCTAAACCATTGGCGGTACTCGGCTACGCCTCGATCAATCCGCCTCGGTTATAGCGGGAGCCTTCTGCCGACATTAACTCTCTTCTGTCACTCTGGGATATTTCCACGAATTTCCGGCATTACAGCCAACGTAAAATCAACGTTTCAACCCGGTTTGACAGAAGAGAGTTAAGGTAATGGTACTTTCTAGGACTTATAGCACTACGCATTTTGGTTAGGACATTTAGGAAACTCACCACTCCAGGCACAGAGGAACACAGAGAAAAAATATCGTCCTAATGTATGTGCGTAGCGCTATACGCAACGTCACATAATTATGTCATCCTGAGCGATAGCGAAGGATCTCCAGACGATCCAGATGCTTCACGATCAATCGCTCAAATCTCAGATTCTTCGCTCCGCTTTGCGACCCTCAGAATGACAAATTATACCTTTTCCAACTTTTCAAATCAGTTACGGAAGTTGTTGCAATCAACTGCTGGAATCCATTCTCCATGGGGTGTTACTGTAGGTACTTCGGCGGCGAGATATAATTGCCCATCGGGAGTTTTGATTATTCCTTGGGCTTCGATAATCCGCTGAGGATTGGTACTGGTGGGATTGATCTCAGCATTTTGACTGTTTTCTTCTTCAGAATCGAGGGTCACCCAATTACTGACTGTGGCATCAGCATCCAGCATCTCTGTCGGATTCTGGGGAATGCCACCACGTCCTGTAATATAGAAGCTACTCTGCCGGAAGGGATCACCGGGAGTACAGCGGCGATCGATTAGTTGGGTGGCATCGACAAAATCTGTTGGTAAGGTGACTAATCCCCGTGTCACATCAAAAGAGGTGTTGATGTCTACTACACCTGGTAAGCCAGACTCAGAACTAACGGTAATATCGTTGAATGGAGTTAAGCGATCGCGAAATTGAATCCCGAAAATACCAATAGCGTTAATGTTAACTCTACCGCCGTCCCCTTGGGAGGCATTAGCAGTGATGTCACTACCTTCTGGTCCTTCTGGAGGTAGAGCAATAAGGAATGGGGTATTGATGGTGATGTTACCGCCATTTGCTTCATCCAGAGCAGTGGCGGAAATCAAGCTTTCGTTGCGCATCAGTAATAAGTCTGAGACATTGAGGGTGATGTTGGCACTACCTTGAGGATCACTACCGCTCTCAGCAGTTATAGCGGAAATTGTCCCTTGGTTGAGCAACAGGGAATTCGTCGTAATATCTAGATTACCTGCCTGAGCCTTCAGATGAAGCAAACAAACCGCTGGCAAACTCGCCATTGGGAGAAATTCCAATCACTCGCACTGATTCTGATACATCAACAATCAAACTGCCTCCTTCTCCTTCCCCAAAGGTACCAGCACTGACTTGTGCACCATTGGCAACGAGTAACTCAGGGGTGTAAATCTCCAAGTTCCCTGCCTTTCCTGAACCAAAAGAGCCAGCCAATAAACCGCTAGCAAACCGACCATCTGCAGTAGTCCCAATCACTTGCACCGACTCAGAAGCATCGACAATCAAATTGCCTCCCTTTCCTTGAGCAAAGGTTTCAGTACTCACCTGTGCGCCATCAGTAACGAGCAAATGAGCAGTGGTAATCTCCAAGTTCCCTGCTTTGCCTGAGCCTTCAGATAAAGCAAATAAGCCACTGGCAAACTGACCATCGACAGAAGTCCCAATTAGCTGCACTGACTCAGAAGCATTAATAATCAAACTGCCTCCCTCTCCTTCTCTAAAGGTACTAACATCCACCTTTGCGCCATCGGTAACCAGCAACTGAGTCGTGGTAATCTCCAAGTTCCCTGCTTTGCCTGAACCTAAAGATAAAGCAAACAAACTGCTGGGAATCTGACCGTTGGCAGAAGTCCCAATTAGCTGCACCGACTCGGAAGCATTGACAATCAAACTGCCTCCCTCTCCTTCACCTGAGGTGCCAGCATTCACTCCTGCGCCGTCGGTAACCAGCAACTGAGTCGTGGTAATCTCTAAGTTCCCTGCCTTGCCTGAACCTTCAGTTTGAGTACCTAAGCCACTAGCAATCTGACCATCGGCAGAAGTCCCAATTAGCTGCACCGACTCAAAAGCATTAATAATCAAACTGCCTCCCTCTCCTTCTCCGGAGGTGCCAGCACTAACCCGTGCGCCATCGGTAACGAGCAAGTCAACGGTGGTAATCTCTACGTTCCCCGCCTTCCCTGAACCTTGAGATTGAGTATCTAAGCTACTAGCAATCTGACCGTTGGCAGAAGTTCCAATTAGCTGCACCGACTCAGAAGCATTAATAATCAAACTGCCTCCCTCTTCTTCTCCGAAGGTGCCAGCACTAACCCGTGCACCATCGGCAACGAGCAAGTCAACGGTGGTAATCTCCAAGTTCTCCGCCTTCCCTGAACCTTGAGATTGATTAAATAAGCCGCTGGGAATCTGACCGTCGGCAGAAGTCCCAATTAGCTGCACTGACTCAGAAGCATTAATAATCAAACTGCCTCCCCCTCCTTGAGCGAAGGTGCTACCACTCGCCTTTGCGCCATCGGCAACGAGCAAGTCAGCAGTGGTAATCTCCAAGTTCCCCGCCTTCCCTGAACCGAAAGATTGAGTAAGCAAGCTGCTGGACGACTGACCGTCGGCAGAAGTCCCAATTAGTTGCACCGACTCAGAAGCATTGATAATCAAACTGCCTCCCTCTCCTTGAGTTAGGGTGCCAACACTCACCTGTGCACCATCAACAACGAGCAACTCGGCGGTGGTAATCTCTACGTTCCCTGCCTTGCCTGAACCTTCAGTTTGAGCCAACAAAGCGCTGACAAACTGACCGTCGGCAGAAGTGCCAATCACCTGCACCGACTCCGAGGCATTGACAATCAAACTGCCTCCCTCTCCTTCTCCGAAGGTGCCAGCACTCACTACTGCGCCATCAGCAATGAGCAACTCAGCAGTGGTAATCTCTACGTTCCCTGCCTTGCCTGAACCTTCAGTTTGAGCCAACAAAGCGCTGACAAACTGACCGTCGGCAGAAGTGCCAATCACCTGCACCGACTCCGAGGCATTGATCATCAAACTGCCTCCCTCTCCTTCATTAAAAGTGACAGTACTCACTACTGCACCATCAGCAACGAGCAACTCGGCGGTGGTAATTTCTACGTTCCCTGCCTTGCCTGAACCTTCAGTTTGAGTAAACAAGCCACTCTCAAACTGACTGTCAGCAGAGATACCAATCAGTCGCACCGATTCCGAGGCATTGACAATCAAATTTCCTCCCTCTCCTTGAGCAAAAGTGTTAACACTCACCTGTGCACCATCCTCAAGGGTTAACTGCTCCGCTTTGAGCAAAATACCCCCGCCATTCTCATTTCCTAAGGTATCTGCAAACATGAATGTCCCATCGCTCAGCGTCACCTCTCTACCCTGCACCTGGATACTACCACCGCCGTCGCCACTGGTAATGACGCCTGACTGGGACAGACTAATATCCTGGAAATCCTCGATGCCTTGATACCCCAGAACATAACCCGTGTCTGTTGATGTCAGGTTCACCCGATTGTTACCCGCAACACTTCCTAGCTCAATTCGTCCATCAGGAGCAAAGAGAATACCACTATCTACAGTAACCTCACCCCCCACCAGTGCCAAAGTTCTCCCTGGCTGGACTAGAAGTATTGCTTGATTGGCAATACCTCCAGGGTTTTGCCCATATTGCAAACCAATTGGTACATTAATCGTCAGCAGAGGTGGTGCTTGGGGATTGCTGGCACTGAACTCAAATCCATTGTCAAACACTAAAGAGTCCGCTGTACTCGCTACAAACGAACCACCAACATCCAACCTGGCATCTTCTCCAAAGATAATGCCGTTGGGATTAATCAGAAATAAATTCGCATTGGATGGCACAAAAGCGCCACCCACAAACTCGAAAGTGCCAAGTCTCCCCAGAATTTCAGAAGGATTACCACCAGTTACCCTCGCCAGAATATTCTGGATAGCTGTATCAGGACTGAAGAAAAGAGCGCCTCTACCTACAGCAACATTGAACTCGGTGAAACTATGAAATAAGTTTTGCTGCCGTTGTGCTCCACCAGTAATTACTTCAATAGGTAAACCAAAGAAATTAGGTATGACATTAGAATTTTGACCAACTCCCAGAGTATTATCAGGTACGATATTGCTTTGAGCCAAGGCAGAATTTCCAGCTAAGGCGACAACACCACTTATCCCCAAAGTTATCCCCAACTGCCAGCAACAATGTTGCCAATTAATCGGCTTCTTCACATTTTCCTCTACCGATACTTGGGAAGTTTTAGGTAGAAAAACAAAATTAATGCCACATCTTCTTTCTGTTACCTGTTGCTTGTTGCCTATTACCTTATCTTCACTGTACCTTGGCTTCATGATTCGCCACACCCAAATCAATTACTTCAATATTAAGTGATTTGATATCAGGTAATCACAGAAAATAAGTTACCTTTTATGTAGATCACAAAAGTATGTTGGGTGAAGCAAAGCGAAACCCAACGCCGCCAACTATCTGATTTTGGGTTTCGCTTTGGATCAAAATTAACCAATTAACCAATTATCAATTATCAATTATCCATTATCCATTGATAAAGCTATTTGATAAAATTGGGAGCGCGATGAATAAAAGGATTATAATATATGCACACAGAGGCTGGCTCCACTGGACAGATTTGCTCAGTTAATGGATTGTCATAAACCTGAAGGAGTTCTAGTTGAGTCAGTGATTTGAGTGGATTGAGGTCGGTAATCTGATTATAAGTAAGATTGAGCGTTGTGAGATTAGTTAAAAATTGTAGTGGACGGATGTCAGTAATCTGATTACCATTAAGGCTAAGTGAAGTCAAATTCTTCAAAGATTGCAGCGGAGTTAAGTCCGCAATTTGGTTTTGACGTAGACTGAGTGAGGTTAACTTAGACAGAGACTCTACAGGAGTCAGAACAGATATTTGGTTTCCGTCTAAGCTAAGATCTTCCAAATTAGTAAGCGATCGCAAAGTTTCGAGATTAGTAATTTGATTGTCGCTTAGGTCGAGTCGGCGCAAATTGGTAAGTGGTTCCAAAGCTTGGAGATTAGTAATTTGATTATCATCAAGATAGAGATCAACTAAATTGTTGAGTCCTTGCAACCAAGGAAGACCTGCATCAGTAATGTTATTTCCACTTAGTAGAATAAATTGCAAGTTTTTCAGGGATTCAAATGCAGAAAGGTCTTCATCATCAATTGAATTGCCAACGAGATTGATAAATGTCAAATTTGTTAATGACTTTAGCGGTTGAAGATTGTTGATGGGATTGATAGGAATGTCTAGGGTGGTCAAATTTGTTAGGGATGCCAGAGGACTGATATCATCAATTTGGTTGTGCCAGAGGTTAAGGTAAGTCAGATTAGTAAGCGATCGCAGGGGTTGGAGATTACTAATTTTATTGTGACTGAGGTCAAGTATAGTCAGATTGGTAAGGGACTCCAGAGGTTGGAGGTTGCTAATTTGCTTGGAGTGGAGATGGAGAGTCGTCAAGTTAGAAAGCTTCTGGTTTGCCTCCTGGCAGTTCCTTGTACCAGCTTCCTGCAACAGAAGCTCAACCGTATACCTTGTATCTGAAGCAAGACTCTCCTTGTGAACACACCAATCAGCAAAGTTGTTGAAAGTTTCAGTTTGTTGAGCATGGACGGCGGTTGGCAGACAACTTCCGATTAGGGTGAAGATGGAGATTAAGACTGAAAAACCTGTAATCCTCTTTCTTGATTGAAGAGGTAATTGTCCATATTGATTATGAGCCGTGGACTTAAAGTTCACGGTGGTTTTGCAAGTTGGTGAAAATAGTAACAAGCTGTTGTAACTTAGCGATCGCTTTTTCAGTTTACCTAAAAACTGGAGAGCGATCGCTCTTTTTTCACTCACACACACTCTGTTTGACAAAAAAGGCTAATCCCATTTCCTTTCCATTTCCTACAAGCCATATATTGCAAGCTTTTGTTTCAAGGCGTCAGGTACATTAATAGCTGTCTCCAAGCCTCGGATATTCTCCCATTGTGTCTGCTCATCCCAGGTAATATCTTTGAGGTTTGCGTCACTAAGGTTTGCGCCATTAAGGTTTGCGGCTCTAAGGTTTGCGCCACTCAGGTTTGCGCCACTCAGGTTTGCGCCAATAAGGTTTGCGCCAATAAGGTTTGCGCCACTCAGATTTGCGCCAATAAGGTTTGCATCACTCAGATCTACGCCAATAAGGTTTATGCCACTAAGGTTTGCGTCTCTAAGGTTTGCGCTTCTAAGGTTTGCGCCTCTAAGGTTTGCGCTTCTAAGGTTTGCGCCTCTAAGGTTTGCGCCTCTAAGGTATGTGCCTCTAAGGTTTGCGCCTCTAAGGTTTGCGCCTCTAAGGTTTGCGCCTCTAAGGTTTGCGCTTCTAAGGTATGCGCCTATAAGATCTGCGTGACTAAGAAATCCTCCAACTGTATTTAAGAAGCCGTAAATACCTATACAATCGCTGTAGCTGATAATATAAAGCAATCGAGTTGGATCAAAACCTTCAATGTCGTATTTGCCACAAGGGTAAAAGATGATTTTATCTTTCAGGTCATCTCTGGAGAGAGCATAGCGATGCAACTCTAGGAGCAAAATCATCACATTCAGTCCTGTATAGATGTCCACCTGTCGTTGACCTAATTGAATTCCTAGTTCTTTGAATTGCTGTGTCTTTTTCTGAGGTACGGTTTCCTTTGCTAGATCAATAAATTCTCCATCACACCAGCGCTGATAGAAATATTCCAGACGCTCGAACAGCTCCACTGGTCGAAATTCCTTACTAGCAGCCAATAACGCCATTAGGTAGTCCACAATTTCTGGCGTCAGTCCACCATAACCCAATAGGTCATAAATCTTCTCTACCAACTGCTCATCATTGAGGAAAAATCTTTGGCGTTTCCTACCTGGTGCTGTCCATTCTTCTAGGCTTTCTTGCAAACGTTCGGCACAGAGAAACTCACCAAAACTCTTATGAACAAATTCTACTGCTCCTTCCCCACTGCCAGCTGGTCGTAGGTAAAAGGATGCTAAAGCATTTCTCAGAGGATTGTCACCAAGGCGCTGTTGAGCTTTTTCTAATAGTTCTTTGGCTGCATCATCTCCCTTGAGTCGTGCCTCAATCATGGCGATTGATGCCGATTCCCCACCCGCTTGGGTAACACACAACCCTGCTTCGGTGAGAATGCGTCGTAAATCCTCAGTTTCTTGTTCAGTGAGTTCAAAATTAAGCTGTTCAGGACGTTGTTGAGTAAGTACCCAATCCAGAGCAGTTTGATAAATGAGAATTTTGGCCTCAGTACTGCTAGCCTCCTCAAACATTTGAGTTGTTAATTTACCATCCCGATGCATAGCTGCTAACAGATAGAGTAACAGGGGTTCTTGGGCTAATTGCTTGACTCGTTCTGGACAGGTTTGAGTTTGCAGAAACTCCTGAAACGCTGAAGCTTTCTCCTCACCAACCTGTTTTTCCCACTTACCGAACCACTGCTGCTGGAGTTGTTTATCCATCAGGGCAATTTCTACCCGTTCTAGATTTCGAGGCAAGAACTGTTCGATACCCTGTAGTGCCAATTCCCTACCAGTTACCAAAAACCGATGTCCCAACTGAGGATTGCTTTGGCAGCTGGCTTGCAAATTCCCCACCTGTTTGAGGCACTTTTCAATACCACCAGTGGTTCTCCCTTCCAAGCGCAATTCATCAAACCCATCCAGTAAGAACAAAAACCGGGTATTGGAATCTGTCAACCAGCCATCATCACTCTTAGCAAAATCTGCCTTAACCGCAGCACGGAGGGTATTCTCGATATTCGGCTCAAAGGCATCAATATCTCGTAGTCGAATCAATATTGGTGTCCACAGGGGATGAAGATGTTCCCGCACCCAATTAGCAAACATCCGACAAAAGACAGTCTTACCACGCCCTGGTCCCCCTTGAATAAACATTACCTGGCTGTTTTGCTTAGGGTTAGTAAGCTGCTCTGTTGCCCAACTCTCTAAATCAACTGGCTTTGTTTTAGTATTTACCTTGCCATTAGCATCTACTAACTCTGCTTTCAGAGGTACATAGATATCGGGAAGCCTAATCGACTCTTCCCCCAATACCTTCCACTGTTCCCGCAGCCGTAGACTATTAGGCTCAGGAGATATCTGCTCGGTGAGGTAAGATTCAATATTGCCGTATTTCCGAACTATTGCTCTTTCCTTGGCTGCTGCTATCGGCAAACCATAATTCCTACGCATTGCTTCTGGTTCATACTCTAGGAGTGACTCCACAACAGCCTTAGTTCCCCAAGCTACCCAGCCAGTCACAATGGGAATGGTATCCTGCTCTAATTCCACTTGTTCCAGAAAACCAGATAACTGTTGATTCAAAGCTTGCCCTAACAAAGATTCAGGGAAGTAAGCAAAAGCTTCCCAAACTAACCCCTTATCTAACTGTAGTTCTAGCAGTTGCTCAATTTGCTCCCCAACTTCCTTACCTGATACACCTGCACCTATCTGTTTTTCCAACCAGTAATTCTTCCGAACCAAAGCATCAAAACTTTCCAGATAAGCCAAAGGAAAAGCGATCGCAACCCATTGCTCTAAACTTTGTGAGTTGTTAGTCTTACTACGGAGTAAGTTTAATCCTTTTCCTCCTAACCCTATAAACGATAGTCCTGCTGCTACGAGAGGAGAAGCTGACAAACCAAATGCGATCGCTAATTCTAATCCAGCCTTAGAAACTTCTGCACCAGTTACCGCATAATTTCCAGGCGTACCCAACTCTCGGATATCAGTCTTCAGAAGTTGCCAAACCCGTTTAAGTGTTTCCACTACCTCAGTTCCTTATCCCACCATTAGCCAGTTGCTACCAGCTTAACCGGTTTGATGTAGGACTTACGCACTGTAACGCAATTCTGTCATCCTGAGCGATAGCGAAGGATCTCCCAGGCGCTTAAGATGCTTTTCTTACGTTGAGAATGACAGCTGAGTGCGTAAGTCCTATGATGATGAGGCTGCGGCTGAAGTTGAGATTGATTTAGTTATAACTAGTCATTTCGTTTTTAGGAGCGTCAGATGTGACTGAGTTTCACACAGCGCTAGGTCAATCTCTCAACTACCGTTCAGCCTTGAGATTGACAGAACCAGAGCGGAATTTGTATTTAGCAGTTCCGGAAGATGTTTACGATGATTTTTTTAGGCGTAGGTTTATTCAAAGAGTTATTGCTGAACATCAACTCAAACTATTAATTTTTAACCCAGAGCGAGAGGAGATTGTGCAATGGAGAGATTGAATTACAGCGAAGTAGTACAAACTGTTCTGAAAAATCACGGCAAGAATCGCTCAAATAGTAAAACAGAAGTACAACTAATATTTGATACGGAGCGTGATCGCTATCAAGTTCTTAATGTTGGTTGGCAAGATCTAACGCGGGTATTTGGTTGTATCATTTACGTGGAAATCAAAGATGGCAAAATCTGGATCGAACGTGATGGAACGGAAATTGGAGTAGCTAATGAATTAGTTAAAGCTGGCGTTCCCAAACAAGATATAGTTTTGGGTTTTAAAGCCCCATATAAACGAAAATTTACTGACTTTGCTGCTAGTTAAAGCAATATAGCTTCTCCAAATGAGTTGAAAACTTAGATTGTAGTTTTTTTCTTATAAAAAAAACTACAATCTCTTTCCCCTGTTGCCTTTTTCTGAATAACTGTGTTCACATCCCATTTTTGCCCACCCTACAGCTAGGGCTTGCTGAATAAGTGGTATTGCTTACACACTTGTGCAGCAAGCTCTAGCTACAGCTTGGCTTGCTAATGCTTTGCTTCGCTAACGCTATCGCTCAGTATTAGGTAATTACGTTACTGTGCGTAAGTCCTGAAAATTTCAAAAATTTCCTGATGGAGCAAAAAAAAGAAGAAAGATTAATTGAAAGTGTAGATCAAAACTAATTAAGAATGCCTCCTCAATCCAATCCAGACACATATGGTAACGTTACTATAAAATTGACTTTTAGTATAGGAGTTAGCTTAGTTATTATTTCGTTGGGATTAACCATATTTCATGCAGTCAAAAAAGAGCATAGAGAAACATTAACTTTTCTGGCGACAGCTCTAGCAACTAGTGCTGCTGGTGCAAGTGCTGTTTATGGCTTACGAAGTATTAAGCAAGATATAGAACAAAGAGAAGTAGAAATAAAACAAATTGCAGAGTCTCAACTCCTAGACCGAACTTTGCCATATATTACACGTTGGAATGATCCAGGCTATTTTCCTGCTAGAAAAATAGCGCAAGAACTATATCAATTAAAAAGTAGTCAAAAAGTTATTGATCAGGAAAAATTTATCATAAATTATTTAAGCGATCCCAAGAATTATGAAACAAAACAAGCTATTTTAAATTTATTAAACTTCTTAGAAGAATTGGCTATTTGCATAAAATTAAGACTTATCAAAGAGGATGTAATTAAGGAATATTATAAAGGTATTGTTATACTGTATACTGAAACATTTTACACTTTAATACAAGAAAGACGAAAAGAAAAAAATCGTGAAGAAATTTTCCTGGCTCTAACTGACTTGTGTGACAAATGGAAGAAGAAATAGGCGTATTTTTTTTGAATTTTTATAAGGTTTTTGTTAAATGCTCCTGGGGTAATCGCATTTTGTTTGGTATAAATTGTACTTTACTTTAAGCGGGATGTGTAGATTAAAGTTTTTGGTCGCTACTTCTGTCGGGCAGATATCACAGTAGTTAATATAAGGAGCAGCAACAAGCTGCGAAAATCTGGGGCTGGTGCGCTGCCTAAGTATTAATCTACTCAAGCGCGAACTCTCCCGCCAGAGTTTGAGGATGAAGCGCTACAAAACTGCGATGAACAATGACTTCCTCCGGAAAATTTTGGCTGCCAGTGCTGTCAGGGGTAATCTGGCATCAGTGCCAGATTGTTGATAACCCATTGAAGGAGGTGATGAGCAGAGCGATTAATAGAACTTGTTTAGTTTCCAAGAAACTTAATTGGAGAACCTGACTAAGATGCGATTACCCTGAAATGCTCCGGATTTTTAAACTTAATCATGAAAACTTTTATGTCAGGATTGACTAAAAAATAGATTATTTATCTCCATCTACTTCGCACGAAACGAAACTCTAGATGACTCACTAGACATCTCCAGAAACCCTGATTGTGGCACGGTGGCATAAGGGTTCTAGCATAATTATTGGAGATGTCTACTAAAAGCCACAAATCTTGAATTTGCGGCTCTAATGCGTCATTAGAGCCTGTTGTTGATTTCTTAGGTAAAGCAAATGGAAACAAAAGTATCAGAATTGCTTAAAGGATTTCTAAGGCATTTGCTGGCAGCAGCAAAGCTATACTTGTTATTAGCCTTTGAGGGCGACTCTAGACTATTGACCTTTGAGGGCGACTCTGGGCTATTGACCTTTGAGGGCGATTCTGGACTATTGACCTTTGAGGGCGACTCTGGGCTATTATCCCTTTGAGGGCAACTCCGGAATATCGTAAACATTTTCAATCCCTCAACACACAAATTGTTAATTAAGGATCGGGTGTGTCTACCAAGCTTTTCGGAACAGCCTCTTACACGAAATCTGGGTTAACTACTCCGAGTGACAAAATAGACATCATTACCCTGGGATGATATATGAAACTCCCAAATCAAAATGAAGCTGAAGAAATAAAGAAACCGAGGAGGAATCCGATAATAGTTGAAAAGGAAACCGAACCACCTCCCAGTTCATAGGCTTCCGGCATCATGGTACTAGCTACCATTGCCAGAATTGCTCCACCAGCAACAGCCTGAGCTAAGCTGACAAATAATTCAGGAGTATTATTTTTTAAGGAGTACCCAGCAGCAGCACAAAGACCAGACAAAACAACAACTCCAATCCACAAACCTAGAATCTGAATAGTTTTGCTTCCTGCCTGTTTCATACCAACTGCACTGGATAACGCTTCTGGGAAGTTGGAAATAAAGACAGCTAGCAAAAATGACCAGCCAAAATGACTCTCTCCCACATGCATTCCAATCACCGCAGATTCAGGAATATTGTCAATCAAAGTACCAACAACAATTGCTAAAGGAGCAGAACTTTGGAGTAATCCCTCTAAGGTCTTAGGATCTTCCCTGAGCAACAGATCTAGTTCTACCTGATCGATCAAATTTTGTCGCCAACGGTCTAAGTTATGTTCTGCTGCAACCCGTGAATCAGTAGCTAATCGCAGTCGCCGAGCTAAAGAACGGCTGATGGACCAAGCCATGTGAGGAGACAAAGCCAATACATTGTTAAAGTCTTCCTGGTTGAGTTTATACAACTCCATAGGAGTGCGGGCAATCACCGTAGCAGAGCGTGGTTCTCCTGTCAACAGCGACATTTCGCCAAATACTTCCCCTGCTCCCATAGTATTAACCAATTTCCGGTCTTTGATAACCTCTGCTTCACCATCGACAACCATGTAAAAATGCTCTCCTAGCTCTCCTTCTTGGCAAAGTATGTCTCCGGGTTGAGCAAACACTGGTTGAAGGAAGGGGACAATCGCCTGTTTCTCGTGCTCAGAAAGATTTTGTATTACCTCAATATGAGCAATACGATTGAGAATATCTGATGTATGCTCCTGACGATGTTCAAAGAGGTAACGGCGACTAGAAGCAGGCTTGCGTAAAAATCCACCATGTTGGTCAATATATTCTGTTAAGCCAGTAAACAGAACACCACCAAACAGAAATCCCAGCAGGAGAGGCAAAAAGCCACTCTCTTGATATACAGGTACTGTAATTTCAAAAGCGATCGCAGAGAGCAATGTCCCACTACCAAACGCCATTATGGCAGCAGAAATAGTTCTGTTCGGTTGCCAAAAAACACCGACACAGGCTCCTAAGGCTAAACTTGAAGCCCCCAGAACACCCTGTAAAAATGCTGCAGTTGACATAGGCAAACCGAAAACAAGAGAAATTGCCAGCTTGATCTAGGCTAGTACCGCTGCGCGGAATTAAGAATTAAGAATTAAGAATTAAGAATGCTTATAGAGTAAGGATTCTATCGATCTCAAACTGGTGGCTTATTTCCATGCCCGCTGCACTAGTTGTTAATTATGATGATTACCTCTATCTTTCTACTCCCTTCTCACTATAAAGAATACCTATGAGGTAGTAAGGGTAGCACATAGAATATGAAGTAGATAACAACAGAGGTAGAGGGTGTCACTAGGGGCATAAACCTGGTACATTTACCGAGTATCGGCAAGCAAAATTTATTGAGCAAGTATGAAAGTCCTGGTTATAGGCGGCGATGGGTATTGTGGTTGGGCAACTGCACTCCATCTTTCCAATAAAGGTTACGAAGTCGGCATCATGGATAGCCTGGTGCGCCGTCAATGGGATATGGAAATCTGTGTTGAGACTCTCACTCCCATTGCACCGATTCAGCAACGCCTTCAGCGTTGGAAGGACCTTACTGGTAAATCGATCGATCTTTTTATTGGAGATATCAACAATTACGATTTCCTCAGCAAGGGGATGAATCAGTTTAAGCCAGAGGCAATTGTTCACTTCGGCGAACAAAGATCAGCTCCCTTCTCCATGATTGACCGTGAACATGCTGTACTAACTCAAGCAAACAATGTCATAGGGACACTGAACATACTCTATGCCATGCAACAAGATTTTCCAGATTGCCATTTGGTCAAGCTGGGGACAATGGGTGAGTACGGTACTCCCAATATTGATATTGAGGAAGGCTACATCACCATTGAACACAATGGACGCAAGGATACCCTACCTTATCCCAAACAGCCGGGCTCTTTTTACCACTTAAGTAAAGTCCACGATAGTCACAATATCCACTTTGCCTGCAAAATTTGGGGTTTACGGGCTACAGACCTCAATCAGGGGGTTGTGTATGGTGTCCTAACGGAAGAAACTGGTATGGACGAGCTACTGATTAACCGCTTAGATTATGACGGTATCTTTGGTACAGCCCTCAACCGCTTCTGTATTCAAGCTGCCATTGATCATCCTTTAACAGTTTATGGCAAAGGTGGTCAAACTCGTGGCTTTTTAGACATTCGAGATACAGTGCGCTGTGTGGAAATTGCGATCGCTAACCCAGCTGAAGCTGGTCAATTCCGTGTCTTCAACCAGTTTACTGAAATGTTCAGTATAGCGGATTTGGCAGAAATGGTGCAGAAAGCTGGTACAGATATGGGGTTGAAGGTCAAAATTGACCATCTCGATAATCCTAGAGTTGAGCTCGAACAGCACTACTTTAATGCCAAAAATACCAATCTTTTGGATCTTGGTTTACAGCCTCACTATCTCTCAGATTCCCTGCTCGATTCCCTACTCAACTTTGCCACTAAGTACAAGCATCGTGTGGATAAAAACCAAATTTTGCCCAAAGTGTCTTGGCGGCGATAGCTTAGCAGACAATAGACAAGGGGCAATAGCCAAACTAATTGCCCCTGATCTAAAAAGATGGGATCTTAACCTATTGAATGAACATACGACGGATTATTCTCTTACTGTTCGTGGTGCTACCGGGCTGCACTGCTTCTGCTGCAAGCTCCTACTACCTATTTCCTGAATGGTTAGCATTAGAAGCTGCCTATCAGTCTTATCAGGAAGCATCTCAATCTCCATCATCAACAATACGTGACTTATCCATTGCTCAAGCGGCGGAGCAAAGGCACAGAATAAATTGCTTCGCTGAAGGAGTGGGAGTCTTGTTAGGTGGTGTAATTTCAGCTATTGGTATTCATGGAATCTGTACCATAGATCCCAAAAAGTCCTAAGCTGTCCACAATCACGGACTTCCAAAAAAAAAATATTCCATCCTCCCTAAATTATGCACATAGCTCTATTCACCGAAACTTTTTTACCCAAAGTTGATGGCATTGTGACCAGACTGCGTCATACAGTCGAACACTTACAACGTCAAGGCGAGAAGGTGCTAATTGTATCGCCAGATGGTGGGCTGACAGAATACCAAGGAGCCAAAATTTACGGAGTCTCGGGTTTCCCACTACCTCTGTATCCAGAGCTGAAACTGGCATTGCCAAGACCATCAATTGGTGTAGCTTTAGAAGAGTTTCAACCCGACTTGATTCATGTGGTTAATCCCGCCGTATTAGGGTTGGCTGGTTTGTACTATGCCAAGACAATGCAAATTCCCTTGGTAGCTTCTTACCACACCCATTTACCCCAGTACCTCCAACACTACGGACTGGGAATGCTGGAACCTGTGATGTGGGAATTAATTAAAGCAAGTCACAATCAAGCTCAGCTGAATTTATGTACCTCCACAGCCATGGTAGAGCAATTGAGAGAGCATGGTGTAGAAAGGTTAGATTTGTGGCAACGAGGAGTAGATACAGAGACTTTCCAACCTGAGCTAGCATCACTAGAAATGCGATCGCATCTTTCTCAGGGACATCCTGAAAGTCCTTTACTCCTTTATGTAGGGCGTCTTTCCGCTGAAAAAGAAATTGACCGGATCAAACCCGTATTAGAAGCAATCCCCGGCGCTCGTTTGGCTTTAGTTGGTGATGGTCCCCATCGTAGTGCCTTAGAAAAGCACTTTGCTGACACACCAACTCACTTTGTTGGTTACCTCACGGGTAAACCTTTGGGTTCTGCCTTTGCGTCTTCTGATGCCTTTATTTTCCCCTCACGGACAGAAACCTTAGGATTAGTGCTCTTAGAAGCAATGGCAGCGGGTTGTCCAGTAGTAGCGGCGCGCTCTGGAGGAATTCCTGATATTGTCACCGATGGGGTTAATGGCTACCTGTTTGATCCCGCAGATGATCAAGGTGCGCTCATTGCTACCCAGCGCCTTTTGGAACAGCAAGAGGAGCGAGATACCTTACGTCAAAACGCTAGGAAAGAAGCAGAGCGCTGGAGTTGGTCAGCAGCAACCCGTCAACTGCAAGGTTACTATAGAGGAGTGGTTGCTTCTCAATCAATGTCAGCAGCCGCTTAAGCTTCCCCCACTCCCAGGGGTGTAGGTTGGGTGGAGCCGCAGGGATTCAGGGTATCTTGTGAGCCTGCTCCAACGGCGAAACCCAACAGCTGAATCTTCCCGAAAAACATCAATTAATGACAATAATCCTGGATATTTGTATATCTAGGACTTACGCACTCAAGTGTCATGCTGAGGTGATAGTGAAGCATCTCAGCCGTCTGGAGATCCTTCGCTACCGCTCAGGATGACATATCCCTTTTAACGAATCGGGGATTTGGGTTGAATTCAACCTTACCCACTGTCAAAGTTACCAGCAGTGTTAGCAGAACAATTGCAACCAGTTTGATGCGTTTGAGTCGCATACCGAACTCCAGTCAACAGGCTAATTTGTTTGTCAGTATATATCTTTTGAGCTTATTACCTCTTTGGACAAGAGCTGGCATCTTGCACCAGAGATTCAAACGCCTTTATATATGGGCCCACAATTTACCCATTATAAAATAATAATAGCATAAAATAATGGCGCTTAGGGAAAGCTGGTGCCGTAGGCGATCGCAACCAGCCAAAAATTCTACGACACAATTGGGGTTAATTGAGGATGTGTTGATTGGGCGCACGTCGGTCTATTGGTGTCAACTTAAGTTAGAGATAGGTGATAGTGAAGCATCTAAGCCGTTTGGAGATCCTTCGCTATCGCTCAGGATGACATAATTCCCTTACAGTGGATAAGTCCTAGATTTTTGAGCAGATTGAGTCATCTTTAGATGACTTCAGCTCTTAGTAAGGAACTTGAGTTCCTTGTGGGGCAAGGATTTCACCTTAAGTTGACACCAATGAAGCCCCTGTTTCATTGAGGCGCATTGCCATAATTCTTGCTGTAGCGTGCTTTTGGCGTATTTTCTGGAAACAAACTTCTTCATCGGGATCAATAAATAATCTCCACTATCTGGTTCTAGAGGACTGGGATCAGTTCTGCCTATCCTGGAGGCGATCGCAACCAACAAAAGACTGAAAGACACACTTGGAACTTACTGGAAATGTGTTGATTGGATGCACTTAAGTGTACCCTTACAAGCATTTACCTTGAATTAAGTATATTCACGGTTGTGTTTCTCAGGATAGAAGGTAAAGCATTGAGGAGAAAAGAGCTGAGGAATTGATTACAGTAGGGGCAATTGATGAATCACCTCTACTAGTGCCGATTCCAAGCCAAAGAAAGCCTAAGTCCTGATACTTCTTACTTACTTACCAGATTAGAAACAGGGCAATAGGATGCAGCAACAAGACACTAACTTTATACTGGTGAAGAGTATGGCAATCGTGAGCTTTAATTTCTGGGTTGGGTGTGTCACATCGATTTGTTTATTTGTGGATTTTAATCTTGATAGATGCTTTCTCTTTGGCAGCAATTATCTATTGGGTTGACGTGCCCTTGAGTTCGTTCACCTATACATCGGAGCACAGCAGCTGTTGAACCGTCATCACTATGCCACTTTCTAACACCGGTAGCATTCTGGCTACATTGACTCAGTTAACCACACTCAATCGGACAAGCATCCTGACTAACCGAGTCAAAGAGCTATCCGTCCCCGAATTCATCTGTTTGTTGGACTTCATCACTGCTGAATTTCAACAATTTTTGCGGGCGATCGAGATGATCAACAACGAAGCTCTTGAAACCATGTTAGAGCAGGTGATGGATGCTTTTACCCTCAAAGTTGGTCAAATCCTGCAAGCTGACCGTACTACCATCTTTTTGGTAGATGCGGAAAAAGACCAACTCTGGGCAAAAATTCCCCGTTTCCACACAGATCCAACTTCCAAAGTAGAACCAGGAAGTGAGAGTAACAAAGGCATAGAAATTCGGATTCCCCTCAATGTTGGTTTAGCTGGCCATGTTGCCAAAACTGGCGATGAGCTTAATATCCCAGATGCCTACAACCACCCCCTATTCAACAGAGAAGTTGATGAACGCCCCGGCTATAAAACTCAAACCCTCCTATGTATGCCGATTTTTAGCCGCACGAATCAAGTAGTTGCGGTAGCTCAGCTGTTGAACAAAGCTGGAGGTGTACCATTTGATAGCGAAGATGAACAGCGATTCCGCGACTTTGCTGCTTCGATTGGCATTATCCTCGAAACTTGTCAATCTTTGTACATGGCTGCTCGCAACCAACGGGGAGCTGCTGCTCTGCTAAAGGCAACCCAATCTCTTGTCCAAAGCTTAGATTTAGAAGCCACACTACAGTCAGTAATGGATCAAGCTCGCAAGTTGATGAAGGCAGACCGCAGTACTTTGTTTATGCTGAGCAAAGAAACCGGAGAACTTTGGACTAAAGTACTCAACAAAGAAGGTACAGAAATTATACCAATTCGCATTCCTGCTAATCGTGGAATTGCTGGCTATGTAGCTTCTACTGGTGAAACTCTCAATATCTCCGATGCTTATCAAGATCCTCGCTTTGACCCTAATGCGGACAAACAAACCGGCTATAAGACTCGCAGCATACTCTGTATGCCAGTATTTAACTCTGCCGGGGAATTAATTGGTGTTACCCAACTGATTAATAAGGAACAAGGCAGTTTTACTAGCTCTGATGAAGAGTTTATGAGGGCTTTCAATATTCAGGCAGGGATGGCTCTAGAAAATGCTAAGCTCTTTGAAAGTGTCCTGGTAGAAAAGCAATATCAGAAGGACATTCTCCAAAGTCTCTCTGATGCCGTAATTTCAACGGATATGGAGGGTAAGATTGTCACTATTAATGATGCTGCTCTATCTTTGTTGGGTTGTCCCATCAAGCAAATCGATAGTAAAAATCGAGAGTTGTGGGAGTACAAACTCACAAATCGCTATGTTTGGGATGTTGTACCAATTGAACATCTACAGTCCCGTCTAAAAGACAGTTTGACCACTGGTGCTAAGCATTTTCTGCCAGAACAAAGCCTGATAGTAGGCTTGTTTAACAGTCATTCCAAGTTGAATGTTGAAAGTTCCGGCTCCTCATCTTCTCATCGGTCAAATTCCCCCTCTAACTCACAAGCTGAGGATAGTTTCTATATCCTGGCAATTCCGAAGCCGGATAATCCAGAAGTTTATGTGCCTTGGAATGAGACACCTTGGGATTCCAAAACTTCAACTGATCTATCTTATGAGCAAGTTCAGAAAATAGAGCGCAGTACGAATCTAACTGTCAATCCTCTAACTAATCCAGAGGGAACGGTGCGAGGTGGTTTAGTCGTCTTAGAGGATATTAGCCAAGAAAAGCGGCTAAAGACCACAATGTATCGCTACCTAACCCCCGGAGTTGCTGAACAAGTATTGGCATTGGGTGAAGATACCCTAATGCAGGGAAGTAAGGAAGAAGTAACGATACTATTTTCCGATATTAGGGGTTATACAACGCTAACAGAGAATCTGGGAGCAGCAGAAGTAGTATCCCTACTGAATAAGTATTTTGAAACTATGGTAGAAGCCGTCTTCAACCATGAAGGCACTTTAGACAAGTTTATTGGGGATGCTCTAATGGCTGTTTTTGGAGCGCCACTACCATTAAAAGAGAATCATGCTTGGCTAGCTGTGCAGTCAGCCCTTGATATGCGCTGGCGCTTGGCAGCATTTAATGAATCCCGGATTATGAACAAGCAGCCCCTAATCCACATTGGCATCGGTATTAGTTCAGGAGAAGTTGTTTCTGGCAATATTGGTTCCCAAAAACGGATGGATTACACCGTGATTGGAGATGGAGTTAATCTTAGCGCTCGTCTCGAAGGAGTAACCAAAGAGTATGGCTGCGACATTATCTTGAGCGAGTATACCTATAACCTCTGCCGCGATCGCATCTGTGTGCGGGAACTAGACAAAATTCGGGTTAAGGGCAAGAATCAGGCAGTCAGTATTTACGAATTGATTGACACAGCTGATGTCTGCCTTAATGATAATATGAACCGGTTTTTGTCCTTCTACGAAGCAGGACGTCATGCCTATATCAACAGAGACTTCCAAAAAGCATTAACCTACTTTGAACAGGCTCATCAATTAAAAGCCACTGATCAAGCTGTGCTTACTCACTTACAAAGAGCAAAAAACTATCTTGACAACCCACCCCCAGATTTCTGGGATGGTGTTCACACAATGTTGAGGAAGTAGTTGTTTGTTGTTTGTTGTTTGTTGCTTGGGAATTGAGAATTAGGAATATTTTCCTTGTCCTTCTTATCTCCCCATCTCCTTAGATACCTCAACTCCTCTAAATTCTACATTCTAAATTCTACATTCTAAATTCTCCTTAGCTTCCTTCATCACTGTGAAAAGGATTTTGACCAATTGCGAGTTCCTTTTTGGAACGTTTTAACTGCTTCCAGAGAACTTTGATTCGCTTATAAGCGTCTTCTGGCTGGAGCTTGCCACCAGTCTCAAGATTGCAGATGTAGTTCACCTGTTGAGAAAATTCTTGGAGATTAGCGTTAAAAACCAAATGCTCTGGGGTGAAATTACCATGATAGGAACTTCGGGGATATAGAAAATTAGATTTATCTGCCATAATTATCTCCTGATTTTAAAAATACTCAGACTGTTCAAAACCTTGGATTGTCTCGCCTGCTTGCTTTGAGGATGATGAAAGTTATTCTTTATGAATGTTCATGTTGTCACCAACCTCTATTGTAGTTATGTCTACGAGAAAATGAGGCTTCTTTTGTTAATCTTTTATTAACCTTGAATTAATCAAAATTTAGCTAACTAAGAAGGTGATAGGATTTACCCACCGTTACGGAATTGCGTCATCCTGAGCGGTAGCGAAGGATCTCCAGACGACCTAGTACCGCTGCGCGGAATTAAGAATTAAGAATTAAGAATTAAGAATTAAGAATGCTTATAGCGTAAGGATTCTATCGATCTCCAGCTGGTTAGTTACTTCTGCCGTGCTGCACTAGATGCTTTACTATCACCTCAGCCTGACACGGGTGAACGAAATTTTCGTAGGATTTCCATTCTCCGCGTCTCCGCGTCTGCTGTGTCTGCTGTGTCTGCTGATAAGCTTAGACGCATTCACCTTGCATGTTTCGGACAGGCAAGATGCCTGTTCCACAAGAAGCTGATGATTGAATTTGGTGCAAATTAGATGCGTTTTAGCTTATCAAGTTCGGATAATCACTTATAATTCCCTTCTCCCTTGCAACTTTCTTTATTCCCTTCTGCCATCTGCCTTCTGCCATCTGCCTTGTTTTCACTGAAGTATAAGTATTCAACCGAACTTGATATGACTCATTTCCCCACGCCTTTTTTCGCTCACCCGCCTGAAACTTAAGTGGGTAAGTCCTAATTCCACCAAAAATTTTGCTCACTCCTCTATAGAAAAAATGGCTATCGTGGATTAAGTGTGGTAAATTCATCGAAAATCAATTCTAAAATCCTTGCACAGCAAAGATTTTAGACCAAAAATTCATTCTAAATTCTAAATTCTAAATTCTAAATTTCTTATGTCTGTTGATCACCAACTTTACGAAGGGAAAGCCAAGATTCTTTACACTACCGATGACCCAGAGATTCTGCTGACCCACTTCAAAGATGATGCTACCGCCTTCAACGCTCAAAAGCGAGGTCAGATTACTGGCAAGGGAGAGATCAACTGTGCGATCGCAACCCAATTATTCCAGTTGCTAGAAGCTCAAGGCATTCCCACCCATTTTATTGACAGACTTGCTCCGAACCAAATGCTGGTCAAAAGAGTAAAAATTTTGCCGGTAGAGGTGGTAGTCAGGAACATTGCTGCCGGTAGCCTCTGTCAACAAACTGGATTACCTGTAGGCAAGATCTTGCCTACACCACTAGTGGAGTTCTATTTCAAGAACGATGAGTTAGGAGATCCTTTGTTAACAAGCGATCGCTTATTACTCCTGGAGCTAGCAACACCCGAACAACTCAACCAATTAAAGGAGCAAGCTTTAAAAATTAACCAGATTCTCACAGCTACCTTCAACCAATGCAACATTACTCTGGTGGACTTTAAGCTAGAGTTTGGTGTAAGTTCCAACCAAGAGTTACTCTTGGCAGATGAAATCAGTCCTGATAGCTGCCGTCTTTGGAACCAAAGCGAAACAGACCCAGACCGACGAGTCATGGATAAAGACCGGTTTCGTCACGATTTGGGAAATGTCGAAGCTGCTTATCAGCAAGTTCTAGAGCGAATTATATCAATCAATCAGAGTAGCAATTAATGGTACTTGTGTGGTGGATAATTAATTTTCCTTTAAAACCAGCAGCAGACAGTAGACAATAGACGAACGAGACAAACAGCTGATTGTTCTTTTGGCAATCAATGTATGGTGTGTGGAAGTGTCAACAAAGCTCAAAACAATGCGCTTATCTCCTTTGTTAGCGGCATCAATCGCCGCTGTAGCTAGTGTTAGTTTATCTAAACCCAGCAGTGGACAGACTACTGAGTTTATTGCTGATAACCTTGAGGTTAACGGAAAATTATCGATTGATGAACCTGGATGGGAAACAATATTCCCCAGTCTCCCATCCCCTACAAACGTTCACTCTGTTGCCCCTAGTCCCCAATTCTCAGTCCAGGTTCCAGAAGCATCAGTCCCCCCATCCTTCAACCAGATAGAAGCCTCAGAACCAATTTTGATGCCAGAGCAGATAATTGTTCAACCGGATGAAGATTCTGTGCTGGCACAAGAAACGCCGGAAGGGTCTGAAATTGAGGATCAAGAAAGGCTCTCAGACGAGGAGGACCAACCGTCTGAGTCTGAACCAATTGCACCGGAACCGCCACCAATTACGCCAACACAAACCCCTCCTGAAGAAGCAGAACCGCGAGTGCTAGTAGCGGAAGTCTTAGTTACTGGCGCACCGGTGGAACTAGAAAATGAAATCTACAGGGTAATTAAGACCCAACCTGGACGTCCCACAACCCGCTCTCAACTACAGGAAGATGTGAATGCAGTCTTTGCTACTGGCTTCTTTTCCAATGTTGATGTAGAACCAGTAGATACTCCTTTGGGCGTCCGTATCACCTTCCTAGTAACTCCTAACCCAGTACTGCGGGAGGTTGCGGTTGATACTTTACCAACAGATGGTGAACGTATATTGCCTCAGGAAGTGGTAGATAATATTTTCAGTGAGCAATATGGCAAGATAATTAATCTTAGAGACCTCCAACAAGGGATCATTGAATTAAACGAGTGGTATCGAGAGCAAGGTTATGACTTAGCTCAAGTAATTAATGCTGAGCAAGTGGAAATTAACGATGATGGCACAGTCAAATTGATTGTGGCAGAAGGGGTCATTCAAGATATTTTAGTGCGTTATCTTGACGAAGAGGGAGACCCGGTAGTTGATGAAGAGGGAAACCCTCTACCACCCCAAAGTGATAAAGAAGAACCAATTGGGGGACGTACCCGTCCTTTTATCATTACACGGGAGATCCAGTTAAAACCAGGGGAAGTATTTAATCGGGCTACAGTGCAAAGGGATTTGCAAAGAGTCTTTGGTCTAGGAATTTTTGATGACGTGCGCCTTTCTTTTGCTCCTGGTGATGATCCCAGCAAAGTGATTATGGTGGTAGACGTGATTGAGAAAAAGACCGGTTCCTTTGCCGCTGGAGGAGGTTTTAGTTCGGCTAATGGATTTTTTGGTTCAGCTAGCTATCAACAACAAAACCTAGGGGGTAATAATCATATTCTTGGGGCAGAGTTTCAACTAGGAACCAGAGCTCTCCTGTTTGATTTGAGTTTTACTGATCCCTGGATTGCTGGAGATCCTTACCGTACCTCTTACACCGTTAACGCCTTCCGGCGAAGGTCGATCTCACTAGTCTTTGGTGTTAACGATGATGATGACATTAGAGTATTTGAAGAAGACGGTATAAATACGGATCGTCCCCGTATTGTGCGTACCGGCGGTGGTATCAGATTTAGCCGTCCTATAGCTGACAATCCCTATGTTCGACCAGATTGGCTCCTATCTTTGGGAACTCAATTCCAAACCATTGCCATCAAAAATAGTGATGGTGATATCACCCCAAGATCAACTACTGGCGAACTCCTGAGCTTTAGTGATGATGGCACAGACAACCTAATTACTCTTCAGTTAGGTGCAGTTAGAGATCGTCGGAATAATCTCTTACGACCTACCCAAGGCTCTCTATTACGGCTAAGTACAGAGCAGTCCGTCCCACTGGGCGGTGGTAGCATTCTTATGAACCGTATTAGGGCTAACTACAACTACTATATCCCTGTTCAATTAACCAACTTTGTTCAAGAGGAAGAAGGTAATAAAAGCCAAACTATTGCCTTGAATATTCAAGGAGGGACAGTTTTAGGAGATTTGCCCCCCTATGAAGCCTTTTCTCTCGGTGGTAGTGAATCAGTAAGGGGTTACGAATCAGGAGAAGTAGGTTCAGGACGTAGCTATATCCAAGGAACAGTTGAATATCGCTTCCCAATTTTCAACTTCCTGGGAGCAGTTCTATTTGTTGATGCTGCAACTACTTTGGGTACAGATGATAATGTACCAGGTAACCCCAGTGAAGTGCGGAATTTGCCAGGTTCTGGTCTTGGTTACGGTGTGGGAGCTCGTATTCAGTCACCCCTAGGCCCAATTCGTATCGACTTTGGTTGGAGCGATCAAGGTGATAATCAGTTTCACTTTGGTATTGGAGAGCGATTCTAGAGTTGGTAATGGATAATGGCTAATGGCTAATGGCTAATGGTTAATTGTCAATTAACCATTAACAAAATGTTAGAAATTTTCATCGCAGCATGGTGATATTAGAGAAACAAATCCAAAATCACTATACCTTGGGTGGCATATTTGAACGTTCGGGTGTGGGACTGCACAGTGGCATCTCTACAACAGTAAGGGTGCTACCAGCACTTCCTGGAGAGGGACGCTATTTTGTGCGGGTTGATCTACAGGAAGCACCAATTATCAAAGCGCGAGTCGATGCTGTCCATCAGACAACACTTTCTACAGAACTCCGGAGTGACCCCAGCAAGGGAGAGGTTTTTGTAAGGACGGTAGAACATCTGTTAGCAGCACTGGCGTGCAGTGGTGTTGATGATGCTCGGATTGAGATTAATGGTCCCGAAGTACCCCTTTTGGATGGCTCCGCACTTCTTTGGGTAGAAGCAATCCAGGAAGCGGGTGTCATTGCCGGAGAAAGGGAGATGGGGGGACAAGAAGACGCGGAGACGCGGGGACGCGGAGACGCGGAGACAAGAAAATATCCCGATTCCCAAACAACAAACAACAAACAACCAATCTGGATATATCAAGGAGATGCCTTTGTTGCTGCTTTGCCAGCTCCTATCATCCGATTTACCTACGGCATTGACTTTGATTTACCTGCAATTGGCAATCAATGGTATAGTTGGACACCGGAACAGGAAAGCTTTGCAGAAGCGATCGCTCCGGCTCGCACTTTTGGTTTAGCTCACCAAATAGAAGGATTGCAAAAAGCTGGTTTAATAAAAGGCGGTAGCTTGGAAAATGCCTTAGTTTGTGGCAAGCAAGGATGGCTTAATCCTCCTTTAAGATTTTCAAATGAGCCAGTGCGCCATAAACTTTTAGACTTAGTAGGGGATTTAAGTTTATTAGGAAAATTTCCTGTGGCTCACTTCCTCGCCTACAAAGCCAGCCACAACCTGCATATCCAACTTGCTCAACAGCTGGCTCAACAAATGGCGAATAGCTAATTGTTCATTGACTATTAGCAAATGCACCAAGCACCAAAGCTCTAACTACAGCAAGCCTATGTCTACACTGACCGACGTTAAAACTGACCATGCCTCTTCTACAAATCCTAAGCAATCCGACACTAATCCATCTAATAAAGCTGTTTTTACCCTGGAAGAAATTCAAAAAATACTACCCCACCGCTATCCTTTTGCGTTAGTGGATCGCATTATTGAATATGTTCCCAGTAAACTAGCTGTCGGGATCAAGAATGTCACATTTAACGAACCATATTTTCAAGGGCATTTTCCCGGACGTCCGATAATGCCTGGGGTAATGATTGTGGAAGCGATGGCTCAGGTTGGTGGTATTGTCTTAACCCAACTGCCTGATATGGATGGTAATTTATTCGTATTTGCTGGTATTGACAAAGTTCGCTTCCGGCGTCCAGTGGTTCCAGGAGATCAACTTGTAATGACAACGGAACTGTTGTCTATCAAGCGACGTCGTTTTGGCAAGATGCAGGCTAGTGCATTCGTTGATGGTCAACTAGTTACAGGAGGCGAACTGATGTTTTCTCTTGTAAATTAGAGCTCTGGCAAATGTTCGGTTTGAGCACGTTCTATTCTCTATTCCCAGGAAGCCATTACGGCGCGGGGGAAGGGAAAAAAGGTTATTTTCTTGCTTTGTTTAATCTATGCCCCCAGCGTCTCCTTATCCCTTTAATATTTTCCCTGTAACACAGCGACTAACCTGTATCTCTCTTGAGAAATACTCCTTCGGAGTGAGGGTGTAGGGTTTAGGTTGTAGGGTGTGGGGTGTAGGGTATCAATTGTGGAACTGGCATCTTGCCAGTTACGCTTTAGCGCGGGGAGTGTCAATTCATTAAACCTGCAACTCTTCATTGGACTCAGTACTCAGGATTAAAAAATTGGTAACACTGATTCATCCTACTGCTGTTATTCACCCTGGTGCTCAACTGCACCCAACAGTTAACATTGGTGCCTACGCGGTGATTGGAAATAAAGTGAAAGTTGGTCCAGAAACCACCATCGGTGCTCATGTCGTGTTGGAAGGACCAACAGAAATTGGAGCCAGGAATAAAATCTTTCCTGGAGCAGTAATTGGCTTAGAACCCCAAGATCTAAAATATGAAGGTGCTCCCAGTTGGGTAAGAATTGGTGATAACAACACAATTCGTGAGTATGTAACCGTTAACCGGGCAACTGGTGCTGGAGAGGCAACCCTAATCGGTAATAACAATTTGCTAATGGCTTACGTCCATGTTGCTCACAATTGCTTGATTGAAGATTCTGTAGTGATTGCTAACGCAGTGGCTTTAGCAGGTCATGTTCACATTGAGTCAAAGGCAGTAATTGGTGGAGTATTAGGAATTCATCAATTTGTCCATATTGGACGTCTGGCAATGGTGGGTGGTATGAGTCGTATTGACCGGGATGTGCCACCTTATATGCTAGTTGAAGGCAGTCCCTCCAGAGTGCGATCGCTAAATCTAGTTGGTCTTAAGCGTGCTGGACTCACTACAGCTCAAATCGGACAACTGAAAAAGGCTTTCCGCACTCTCTACCGCTCTGAACAAACTTTTAATCAAGCATTAGAGCATCTAGAATTACTGCCAGATAACGAACACATAAAACATCTGCGCCACTTTTTGCAACAGTCTCAACTTAAAGGACGCCGAGGTTCTATTCCCGGTAATCGCAAAGCTCACAGTAAGGATGAATGACAAATAACAAATGACAAATAACAAATGACCAATGACCAATGACCAATAACCAATGACCAATGACAAACAACAAATTTATCAACAATTCCTTACTGCTGCGGCTGGTGGTGTAGAGGATTACCCGAAATTAATGTATACGGGTGTTGAAACTTGTCCCTACAAGCAAACAATTAAGGATTATCCTAATTACCTCAGTATTAAACCCGATGGCAAAAATTTGGTTTCTGTTCCGAAAGCAGATGCAACTTTCAGTCCTTATCCTCAAATTGGGGAAGTACCGGCAATTGATGAACAAGGTCTGAAGTTTCTTGATCAAGATATTACAGAAGCTTGTATTTGTGTTAGTAGCTTTGTTGAGGAACAAATCAAGACTAAATGGCTAGGAAGAAATGCTCTAAAAAATGATGAATTCTGGAGTACAACTAAAATATTGCCAATCCTCAATTTGGTATCTAGACTAAATACAAATTATCCAAATATTAGTATTGACAATTGCTATATTCGAGGTGCAAATCAACAAGGGGTTGAGAATAATTATTCTTTCTCTGATTTAGTTAGAGAAGTAGTCAGTTATGAGGAAAATATAGGAACTTCTAATGCCTTGGGAGTAATGTTTAAGCAATTTTATACCCAGGGAGAGATTACTGATTGGGTAAAAAGTATTACAGGTAATCATGACCTGATGTTCTTGGGGGGATATGGAGAAAAGCCTTTTATTGAGCAACCGGAGTTGTTTGACAGCAAAAATCAACAGGTAATGCTTACTTCTACAGCACCAACGCATCGGGGCAGTAATAGTATATCTGCCTATGATTTAACTAGGATGATGTCTCTGGTGGGTTGGCATGAGCATTTACCAGAAACATCTAAGCTACCTGGTGTTCAGTGGCATAATCTGGAAAGTATAGTTAGGGCACTAGGGACAGATCCCGCTAGATATATTGATTTAGCGATCGCTAAATTAGGCCTACAGAAAGTGATCGACTACCCAGTAATTATCTCTAAGTTGGGCAACGGTGCTACTAGTGTTAGGAATCGAACCGAAGCAGTTTATGTAGCTCTGGTACAGTTGGTTGTAAGGAATCCCCTGGAATTAGAGCAGCCAGCTAAGTTAATTAGCTTAAGTATGGCAATAAAAGGAGCAAAGCAGCTGGAGCCCAGAGATTTAGACCAAGAAGTGGTGGAGCTTGATGCCAGTATGGCAGCGGAAGTAACAGAGATTTTACGTAGAGCAGTAATAGGAGAGTTGATATAATTATCCCCTCTGTATAATGCTGTCTAAATACTGCATTAAGCTAATATTTAAAAAATCTCTATGAAAGCGCTCCTGATTTATCCGCTATTCCCCAAAAGCTTTTGGTCGCTTGAGAGTACCATTTCCCTCATTGGACGCAAAGCCTTTGTCCCGCCCCTGGGACTGATTACGGCAGCAGCCCTGTTACCCCAGGATTGGGACATGCGGTTGGTAGATTGCAATGTGCGCCCGTTGACCGATGCAGACTGGGATTGGGCGGATGTGGCGATCTTGTCGGGGATGATTGTCCAGAAACCTGATTTGCTGGCGAAAATTGAGGAGGCAAAGCGTTGCGGCAAATTGGTTGCAGCGGGTGGTCCCTATCCTACAGCCTTTTCTCAGGAATGCGAGGCAGCAGGGATTGATTTCTTGATTCTGGATGAAGGGGAAATCACGATCCCGATGTTTGTGGAGGCAATTAAGCAGGGGGAAACGTCGGGCAAGTTTCGCTCCGGTGGCGAGAAGCCGGATGTGACTGAAACGCCGATTCCGCGCTACGACTTGCTGGAGATGAATGCCTATGCGATGATGTCGGTGCAGTTTTCTCGCGGTTGCCCGTTTCAGTGCGAGTTCTGCGATATCATCGTGCTCTACGGTCGCAAGCCCCGGACTAAGACGCCGCAACAGTTACTGGCAGAATTGCAGACGCTCTACGACCTGGGCTGGCGCGAGACGATTTTTATGGTCGACGACAACTTTATTGGCAATAAACGGAATGTCAAGCTCTTGCTGAAAGCACTATTGCCCTGGATGCAGGATCGCGGCTATCCCTTTACCTTCAATACAGAGGCGTCGGTGGATCTGGCTCAGGATCAAGAGCTGATGGATTTGATGGTAGCCTGTAACTTTGGCTCCGTTTTCCTGGGGATTGAGACTCCGGACGAGGACAGTCTGACGGTGACGAAGAAATTCCAGAATACGCGCGATCCGCTGCGGGAATCTGTTGATAAAATCATGCGTTCTGGACTGCGAATTATGGCCGGGTTCATCATTGGGTTCGATGGGGAGAAACCGGGAGCAGGTGATCGCATTGTCCGGTTTGTCCAGGAAAGTGGGATTCCTCTAGCGCTGTATAGCATTCTGCAAGCGCTGCCGGATACGGCGCTCTGGCATCGCTTGAAAAAAGAAGACCGTCTCGTGGATGGTTCGGGGGATATTAACCAGACTACGTTGATGAACTTTATTCCCACCCGCCCGATTGAAGATATCGTCCAGGAATATATTCAAACCTTCTGGCAGCTGTACGATCCGGAGATGTTTCTGGATCGCACCTATCGCTGTTACCGCATTCTGGGCGAGGTGGATTTTCCCAAGAAGAATCGCGCGCCGAAGCCGGTGACCTGGCAGTCGCTGCGCTATGTGCTGGGGGTGCTGATCTTGTTCTGGATGCAGGGGGTGGTGCGCAAAACCCGCTGGAAGTTCTGGCCCTATCTGTTCAATATCTGTCGTCACAATCCAGGTGGTGTGATCAGCTATTTGATTGTTTGTGCCTATGCCGAGCATTTCAGCGAGTATCGCTATGTGGTGCGATCGCAAATCCAGCAACAATTAGAGCTGTTCCTGGCCAAGCAAGCCCAGCAGTCCCAATTGAATGCAGAGCAAATCCAGCCAGAACAGCAACCTGTTGTCAATCAAGTCGCGTAATCGTATAGTCATCTGAATTGTTTCCATTGAAGTAGTTTCCCCAGCGAGTGCGGAGAAACCTTGGCTGGATGCTGATCAACTGGAGTTTAGACTATGACAAAATAGCCCAGTCTTCTTTTTGGGCCCAGAGATGAATAAATTGAGGGATGAATTTTGTCTAAATCTTCTTATGTTTCGCTCGCCACAAGGGTTAGGACACTAAGTGTACATTGAAACAATATACAGCTTTCATCTGATGTCCTAATAACTATGGCGACTGCTAAAAGCGCGGAGAACTCAACGACAGTTTAAAAGGGTGAGACAGTGAAAAGGATTTTTATCAGTACTGGAGAGGTTTCTGGTGATTTGCAAGGGGCATTACTGATTGAAGCACTGAAACGTCAGGCAGCAACAGCAGGCTTTGAATTGGAGGTTGTTGCCTTAGGAGGGGAAAAAATGGCGCAGGCTGGTGCTAAGCTGCTGAGTGATACTACTGGTATTGGCTCAATCGGAGTACTAGAGTCTTTGCCTTTTGTGCTACCCACTTGGAAAATCCAACGTCGTGCCAAGCAATACCTGCAGCAGAATCCTCCCGATATAGTAGTGTTGATTGACTATATGGGACCCAACCTCAATTTGGGAAATTTTATTCACAGTGAGCTGCCCCAAGTACCAATAGTTTATTACATTGCTCCCCAATCTTGGGTTTGGTCTGCTCCTTTTATTGTTGGTCGCGATACAGCAACAATTGTACAGATGACAGACCATGTGTTGGCAATTTTCCCAGAAGAAGCCCGTTTTTTTCAAAAAAAAGGAGCCTCCGTTAGTTGGGTAGGTCATCCTCTATTGGATAAGATGCAATCAAGTCCAACCCGAGAGGAAGCCAGAGCTAAATTAGGAATTGAACCAGAGCAAATTGCGATCGCTCTTTTACCAGCTTCTAGACCCCAAGAACTTAAGTATATGATGCCAGTTGTTTTTGAAGCTGCACGGCGGTTGCAGTCCCGGTTGGATGCAGGGGAGATGATGGGACGCGGAGACGTGGGGACGCGGGGATGGGGAGATGATGGGATGGTGAGATATTCCCAAACAACAAACAACAAACAACAAACAACTTTTTGGATTCCTCTGTCCCTAGAAGCTTATCGCCGTCCTATTGAAGCAGCTATCAAGCGTTATGGTTTAAGAGCAAAGGTAATTGCTGGTAAAAATCAAGAAGTTTTGGCAGCTGTGGATTTAGCGATCGCTAAGTCTGGCACAGTAAATTTAGAACTAGCATTATTGGATGTACCCCAAGTCGTTTTCTACCGGGTTAGTTCTTTCACTTACTTGATTGGGCGCATATTGAAAGTTACCATTCCTTTTATGTCACCTCCGAACTTAGTGGTAATGCGCTCGATTGTGCCGGAGTTACTACAGGAGAAGGCAACACCAGAAAATATTCTCAAAGAAGCTTTAGAACTACTGTTTGATCACAACAGGCGTCAGCAAACCTTGGCAGATTATCAAAAAATGCGGCAGTTATTGGGAGAAGTAGGAGTATGCGATCGTGCAGCTAGGGAAATTCTTCAACTTCTCCCTACAGTAGTCCCAGATTATACCCATAAATTTAGCGGGAAAAGCTGACATTGAGATTAAAACTCAAAACTTTCAGATGTAGTGCCTTGATGTACTGTTTTAACCCATTTCAACCGCTTAGGACGTATAGACATCCGCGCAGTAGTGCCAACCATCACCAACATCCAGTGGAGTAGATAGAAGTTGCCCCGTAGCGTCTGCCAGAGGGTGACAAAGAATTGTGAAAAAGTAAGGCGTTTGTTACTACGTGTGCGGCGTAATCCAATGAACATACCGATTAAGGGAAACGTTATACTGAGCCCAGTCAAAGGAGCAAGGAGAGGTAGACGGCTGCCAGCAATCGCCATCAGAAAGTCCGGTATAGTAGCAGCAGGCAACAAGTACTGCATAAGCAAGAAGCTGAACAAATCCAGGGTCTTCCCCGTACCCATACGATTACTGACAATTAGACGCCAATAGTCAAGATAGCGCTGGTATCCTCCTTCTGCCCAACGGTTACGCTGATGCCAGAGTGACAAAGCGTTGGTAACACCTTCTTCTTCCACAGGGGGATAGTTGAGAAAGCTGATATCCCAGTTGTCGAGATGCAAGCGTAAGGTCAAATCTAAATCATCAGTGATAGTTTGCTCATTCCAGCTGCCACAACGCTCCAAGGCAGTGCGCCGGACAAATTGACCGTTACCTCGTAGTTCGCCAATACCACCAATAGCAGTACGCTGCTGTTGTACGAAACTATCAAAGGCCATTTCTGTCATCTGCCCTTTAGTCCAAAAATTTAGGGAAGCATTAGCGATCGCTTTGCGCACCTGTACTGCTCCCACTGACTCCTGGTTAAACAAAGGCAGAACCTGTCTGAGCAAGTCTTTGGGTACGTGAGCATCTGCATCGAAGACCCCTACAATCTCTCCTTTGGCAAGGGGTAGTACCTGATTCAGTGCGCCTGATTTACCACCACCAGCATCAGCAGCTCGATGCAGTATCTTCAACTGCTTGTATTTGGTAGCGAGCTGTTCCAATAAAGCTGGTGTGCGATCAGTACTGTAATCGTTAATTACCCAAAGTTCATATTTATCTTTTGGGTAATCTAAATTACATAACATTTCGACTAAATTACTGATTACAGCTTCCTCATTCTTGGCAGCAACTAGTAAGGAAACCTCAGGAAAGTCAGCTTGTTCCTCATCGCAGAGGGGTTCAGGTGTTGTTAAAGGTCGAGCTAGGAATAACCTGAGCGCCTGAATTCCTAAGAGCCCCATTAAACCCCAAATTAACCAGGAACCCCAAGACACTAAATGTAGGGTAATAGTGCTACCCCAAACTATCGTTAATGTCAAAGCCGCTTTGCGTCGGCGTCCTTCTTGTCCCTGCAAGAAGAAGTCACTTTCAAAATCATCATCTGACAACTCAGATAACAGAGAGCTAATCGGGTCAAGCTCACTCCCACAATCATTTTCTGACCAGGAATTCTCGGGCATAGGTTACTTAGTTCAACTATCCACAATCATTAATATCCATCAAGCAACTAGGTGTGCAAAGTACACCAAATTCTCTAATCTCTCGACAACAAGCACTAACCCTGCAATTACCCATATTCCTTTTCTGGCTTCCTTTCTTGGTTACTCTAGTTTCTAATTATCTGTTGAGAGGGATACCTTCATGAGGACAAAATGCTAGCAAGGCAATAGCGACTGGTTGTTGACAAAAATAGGTACTTCCGCCTCCGAAAGTCGGAAAGCGGTTTTTTGTTATTATTGCCCCAGTTTTAATGGATGCTATTGTAAAGTAATTATATCTAAGATTGTTAAAATTCTTATATTTTAATAGTAATTGTTTTTTATACAGCGTGAGTGCTGTAATTTTGTGCTATCGAGAATAGGTAAATAATTGCTGTGTAGGTGCTTATGGAAGTTATTGACTAAGGTGACATGCTCCCACACTTCCCTATCGGGTAAGTGTGGGCTTCTCAGCGACTCCCGGTATTCCGTCGGACATTAACTGAGCTTTAAGAACGGGATGCCCCACCGCTCTATTTTTGATATTGAGTGCTGCATTGTGATCACGCCCCAGACTGCACCCACAATGGGGACAGTTGTGCCAGCGAATATGCAGCTTTTTCTGGACTTTCTCTCCACAACTTGAGCACTCTTGTGAGGTGTTATGGGCGCTTACTGGGACAACCAACAAACCAGCTTTCTCGGCTTTGTTTGTCAATATCGACAGAAAGTTTGACCACCCAGCATCTAACACAGACTTTGCCAACTTGGTACGAGCAAGACCTTTGATGTTTAAATCTTCATGAGCAATAACATCATATTTTGATAGCAATTGATTAGCTGTTTTGAAGTGAAAATCTTTACGCTTGTTAGCTACTTTTTGGTGTTGCTTGGCTAGTAGTTTAATAGCCTTGAGTCTACGACTACTACCCTTTTGACGTCGCGACACTTTTTGATGAATAAGTCGTAATCGTTTTTGAGCTTTACGGTAGTGTTGAGGAATTGCGACTGCTTCACCATTGGAAGTAGTCAAGAAGTCTTTTAAACCCACATCAATTCCTGTTATTGAGTGAGGATTAATATCAGGTTTAATTTCCGGAATGGTCTTGTCTTCCAGTGAAAGTGTGACATAAAAACCGTCAGCTTTCTTGCTGATAGAGACCGTTTTTATTTTGAACCCCTCAGGTATGGGACGGTGTACTATGACCTTAATCTTGCCCAGCTTGGGAAGATTGATTTTATTTCCCTGTAGGCAGTCGGAGTTAATTTGAGGATAAGTAAAGGTTCTGTAACGGCTAAGTGATTTGAATCTAGGTTTACCACTTTTTTTGCCGTTAGTATCCCCCTTACTGAACCTGTCAAAGGTTAGTTTAACTCTCTTGACTACATCCTGTAAAACCTGAGAATAAATATCTTTGTACCAAGGTCTATCTTTCTTGAGCTGAGGTAAGGTTTTCTTTTGAGAGTAGTAGTCGGGATTAACCCTGAGTTCCGGTAGGTTACAAACCAGAGGACAAGCGTTGACCGGTGAGCGATTTTACTCATACCAGTTAAATCTATCAGCCAGCAAATAATTGTATTGAGCGCACAACATTGATAGCCATCTATCAATTTCAGCTACTTGCTGCTGAGTTGGACGTAACCTGTATTGATAAGCTGTCCTCAGAAAAAATCACCTCCTTCTTAATTATACAATTTTGGGACAATTAATATCAGTATAAATCGAGGTTGGTTGCCCGCCATTCATCCCACGCTCACCCTACTGGTTGAGACGTGGGGCTTCTGGCGGTTGAGCTAAAACGCATCTAATTTGCACCAAATTCAATCATCAGCTTCTTGTGGAACAGGCATCTTGCCTGTCCGAAACATGCAAGGTGAATACGTCTAAGCTTATAATGGAGCGATCGCTCCTTCAGCTCACTAGAAACGATCGCTTGGATATACTGCTCATAATGATTCCGGTGGGGAAATATCTGAGCCAGCTTTAACACCATTTTTGCTAGATTGTAACCCAGGTTTGCTATCTGGGATATCAGTTTCATCTTCAGCAGAAACTGATATCCCAGAAGAATTATCTGACTCAGGCTCAGCAAAAAAGTTGGGGAGTGACTGATTCGACATGAAACTCAATCCTCCAACAGCTCCAGCAATCAAAGCTGTGTAGCCAAGATACATATGAACTGAACTAAACTGCAATCCCCCTGACTCTGATGGCTGGTGGGACCAAGAGGGAATTACTGATTTCACGGGGTCTGGTGCTGGTAAAGAAGCCGCCAACGCCACACCATTCAAACCTAAAGCTTGACCAAGCCGACGAATAAAACCCCGAACGTAGATATCCTCTGGCAGCCTTTCTAAATTACCAGCTTCTAAAGCCTCAATAATATGCATTGGTACTAGGGTTTGATTATGAAGTTGGCGCACACTGAGGGAGATGGCTTCACGCTTTTGCTGTAGTTGTTGAGCAATTTCCAACAAAAGTTGATCTCGTTCTTGTTCTTTTTGTGCCACTAGTTCCTGCTCAGTAGGCTCTTTGGTTGATTTAGTATGACCAATAGCTCTGGCAATTAGATTAGGTCGTTTAGTTTTCTCAGGGGAGTTAGTCTCTTCGTCAACGGAGGTTATCTGAGTTGGTTGCTCTATCTTCATTAGCTTCTTCTCTTGCCCTTGGGGGGAATCTGAATTTTCCGAGCTAGCTTCATTGTTGTCAGGGGAATTTGAATTTTCCGAGCTAGCTTCATTGTTGTCATTGGCAGCAACAGGAAGATTGTTGTCATTCGGAGCAACAGGAACAATGTTATACTGCTTTTCTAAGTGGTGGAAAGTTAAACGGACAGCCTCTTGCCACACTTCCTTAACAAGAATTTGGGCAGAGTGATAAGCTTCTCCTAACATTGTTTCTAGTCCACCGGTTGTATGACGGTAAACTTTGCTATTGAGCAGTTCAGCTTCTATTTGCTCCAATAGAGAACATAATCCTTCCTGAGAGATTTCAATGGCAGAGCTTGGGAGCGCAGGTTTACCATACATAGGTTGCATTACCATAACTTTCTCTTGTTTGCTGTATCTGAGTAATATTGTTGGGAGCAAGCCAGACAACGGACTAAAATAGGAGTTCGATTATCACCCAAGAGCTTACGTGAGTTGACGTAAGACTCAAATCCTGGTTCTACCGTTGCAGCTCAAAAACTGAAACTTGTATTCTTGCCTTGAGTGCTTGCTTTCACCGAATTGATGTAGCTTGCAGAATTTTCATCGAAGGTATGCAACGGTGAATGAAACAGAAACCTAAATCGTGAGGTTTAGAATCACCGCCCTAAAAGTGCGGTGAGGATGCCAATCAACTACCAATCCCACCCAAAACAATTCCTAGGTTGGTCAATCATTAAGCTGCAAAGCTTCAGATTATGCAACCCCCAACAGTGGTTGGCGAATTTACAATAGGTCGAACTATCTATCTGAGTAGTCTTTCTACAATTTCAGAGGAAAATCCGGAGAGTTATGCCAAAAAACTATATATAAATCATTGCCTATGTCTAACGGAGATCTAGCAGATATGGTATCGTAAAGTTTTAATAAAAATATAGTCAACATTCTCAAGATGGATAAGTATAACTATCGAGACTCCGTTCATAGTTTTGCAACAGTAGTTGAGATTCTTCAATAGTGATATTGTTCTCTTGCAAAGCTTGCTCAGTGCGGCGGCGGATATTTTCTACCAAATCTTCCGCATCATACTGGACATAAGCCAAAACCTCCGTGACGGTATCTCCCTTCACCACCTGTTCAATTTCATAGCCTCTTGGTGTCAAGCGGATATGAACAGCATTAGTATCGCCAAAGAGGTTGTGTAAATTGCCCATAATCTCCTGATAGGCTCCAGCTAGGAATAAACCCAAGTAGTAAGGTTCTTTATTTTGTTGTTTGTTGTTTGTTGTTTGTTGTTTGGAAATTTCTCCCTTTTCCTCCGCGTCTCCCCGTCTCCCTGTCTCCCTATCTCCCCATCTCTCCATCTCCCGGAGTGGATGTAACTCTAGTACTGATTTAACATCCCGCAGGTCAATAAATTGGTTAATTTTACCATCGCTGTCGCAGGTTAGATCAGCGAGAGTAGCTCGACGGGTGGGTTGTTCATCAAGCCGGTGGATGGGCATAATGGGAAACAACTGTTTAATAGCCCAGGCATCTGGCACCGATTGGAAGACAGAAAGGTTAACATAATAAATCGATGCCATGATTTTTTCCAAATCTTCCAAGTCATCAGGGACATAATCCTGAGTTCTGGTAATTTCCAGAATCTTCTGACAACATGCCCAATAAAGTTGCTCAGCTCTAGCTCTTTGGGTGATGCTAAGATAGCCGAGATTAAAGAGGCTTTTTGCTTCTTCGTTTAACTGGATAGCGTCATGGTAAGCTTCCTGGTAATTCTCGATTTTAATAGTGTTGTAAGTTTCCCAGAAGTTGCGGATAATTAGATGCTCTTGTTCTTGACGGACAGGAGTTTCAGAAATAACATCACTCGTACTAAGTACATCAAAAATGAGCACAGATTGATGAGCCGCGATCGCACGGCCACTCTCACTAATGAGCACTGGTGCTGGTATCTGACGTGCTTCACAAGCTTCCTTTACCTCTGCTACAACATCATTAGCATAGTTCTGCATGTTGTAGTTCTTGGAGGCGTGGAAGTTAGTTTTGGAGCCGTCGTAATCTATCCCTAAGCCACCACCGACATCAAGATATTGCATATTAGCACCCAATACTTTCAACTCAACGTAAATTTTGCTGGCTTCTCGGATGGCATCTTTGATGACGCTGATAGCGGAAATTTGAGAACCGATGTGGAAGTGTAACAACTGTAGGGATTCCAACATCTGTACTTCCCGTAATTGGTTAATGCAGGAGAGGATCTGAGGAATCGTCATACCGAATTTAGCACGATCCCCTGTGGATTCTCCCCAACGTCCTGTGCCTTTAGTACTTAATTTCGCTCGCACTCCTAGTACTGGTTTAATTGCCAGCTTGCGTGCAGCTTCAATTACGAGGAGTACTTCTTCTAGTTGTTCTAAGACAATTATTGGCTTGTGTCCAATCCGGGTAGCTAATAAAGCAGTTTCAATATATTCCCGATCCTTGTAACCATTACAAATTAGCAGGGAATTGGGAGTGTTCAACGTTGCCAGAGCAATCATCAATTCTGGCTTGGAACCTGCTTCTAAACCAAATTGGAAGGGTTGACCAAACTGTACCAGATCCTCAACCAGCTGTCGGTGCTGATTGCACTTGATCGGAAAGACTCCCTGGTAGGTGTTGGGATATTTGTAGCGAGCGATCGCTTTCGCAAAACAGGCATTCAACCGCTCTACTCGGTCTGCCAAAATATCTGAAAAGCGGATTAACAGAGGTAATCCTAAGTTACGCTTATTCAAGGCTCCCACTAGTTCAAACAAATCCAAAGAGCCACCGCGATCGCCTTTGGGAGAAACTGTAACATGACCAGCGGCATTAATGGAGAAGTAGGGTTCCCCCCACCCCTGAACCTGATAGAGTTCTTCACTGTCCTCAATTGTCCAGGTAGGTTGTACTTTTTCCCCATTCTGCTGGTTTGGCTCTGCTAGGGTTTCCTCGCTTGTCTTGTCTTGTCTCTGAACAGTGATAGTCATTTCAGGCGTCAACTTTACCCCCATTGTTTAGTTTAATTTTAAACTAAATTATGGGACAAAGGAGAGTAAAAATCTAGATGCAGCTAAAGACTTGATCCAGTTTTTATCCAGTGATGGAATTAAAACAGTCTTTCAAGACTATGGTTTTATAGTCCTACGCGCTAGGCAACAGATAACAGGCAACAGGTAAAAATAAACTATTTATAAATTTATTTAATTCTTAATTCTTAATTCTTAATTCTTAATTCTTATGCCTCTTGACCTCTCCCCTCTCTGGATTTCGTTAAAAACAGCAACTGTTGCCACCATTTTTGCTTTTTTTGCGGGGATTATGGTGGCAGGGTGGATGTTTGGATATCGAGGAAAAGGCAAAGGATTAATCGATGGATTGCTTACCTTACCATTGGTACTACCTCCCACGGTAGTTGGCTTTTTGCTACTGCTACTTTTAGGAAAAAATAGTCCTCTAGGACAGCTATTATACCAATGGGGAATTACACTGATTTTCTCTTGGCCAGCAGCGGTAATTGCGGCAACAGTAGTGGCTTTTCCGTTAATGTATAAAACTGTATTGGGTGCTTTTGAACAAGTTAATCGAGACTTAATTAACTGCGCTCGTACTCTAGGAGCATCGGAATGGCGCATTTTTTGGGAGGTACTATTACCTTTAGCATGGCCAGGTGCGATCGCGGGAATAATTTTGACCTTTGCTCGGGCATTAGGGGAGTTTGGGGCGACGTTAATGCTAGCGGGTAGTATTCCCGGTAAAACCCAAACCATGCCCATCGCGATTTTCTTTGCAGCGGAGGCGGGGAAGAGAGATGAAGCGTTACTCTGGGTATTAGTGGTAGTAGCAATTGCCCTAATAGCGATCGCAGGAATCAATTATTTATCTAATGCCCCTAGTGTAGCTCAAACTCGACTGGTTGCTTATTGGTCTTTCTTAATTAATCGTTGGTCATCTATTTTAGGGCATCGATTATTCCAACCCCGAACAGAGAAACGGGGTGAGCAAAAAAAATGGTGGGGAGATGGGGAGATGGGGAGATGGGGAGATAGGGAGATAGGGAAACAAAGGAAAACTAATGATTTGAGAGGATACTTCGCTAGAAATTCCTTCCCTAATTTCGCTCACCCAGAGAAACATCTCTTCCCCAAACAAGAAGTCCCATCATTAACTATTCACAATAACCAAGGACTTCTAGTTAACCTACAAAAAAAAATTGCCAATTTTACCCTGGAAACCAATTTTGTTGCCCAGGGGAAACCCTTGGGAATTTTAGGTGCATCCGGTTCAGGGAAAAGTATGACTCTGCGTTGTCTAGCAGGGTTAGAAATGCCTAGTCAAGGGCGTATTGTGTTAAATGGACGGGTTTTATTTGATTCAGCCCAGGGAATTAATCTTCCCAGTCGAGAACGTCGCATTGGTTTTGTCTTTCAAAATTATGCTCTGTTTCCCCAGATGAGAGTAGCACGCAATATTGGGTTTGGGCTGCAGGACTTATCGAAGACAGAACGCAAGCAACGGGTGTCTAAATATATCGAATTAATGCAGTTGCAGGGATTAGAAAGACGCTATCCCCATGAACTTTCTGGTGGGCAACAGCAGCGAGTGGCATTAGCCAGAGCCTTAGCTATTGAACCAGAAGCATTACTTTTAGATGAACCTCTTTCCGCCTTAGATAACTATCTGAGAAGTCAGATTGAAAAGCTGTTAATTGAGGTTTTTTTGTCCTATCAAGGTGTTACCTTATTTGTTACCCATAAACTAGAAGAAGCCTATCGAGTTTGTGGTAATCTGATAGTTCTCTCCCAAGGACAAGTGATTGCATCAGGGCGCAAAGAAGATATTTTTGAGCATCCCCCTAACTTTCAAGTTGCCCAGCTAACAGAATGCAAAAATTTTTCTCTAGCACAGCCTATTGCCCATCAACAGGTTCAAGCGATCGATTGGGGGTGTAAGTTGCGAGTTATTGAACCCATTCCTTATCCCCTATCCTACATCGGCATCCGTGCTCATCATCTCACCTTTCCCCTAGAACCAGAGGGAGAAAATACTTTTCCTTGCTCCTTGGTGACGCTGAGTGAAACTCAACATCGGATTACCCTTTATCTCAAGTTGCACAATTCGACTAACAGGGAGCGGGAGTATCATTTACAAGCGGAGGTGTATAAAGAGAAATGGGCAAATCTCAAGAACCGACCATTTCCCTGGTATGTTCGTTTAGATCCACTGCGACTGATATTAATGGCACATTAATATCTTATCCGGTTAAAAAGTCTTGTACACAAGGCTTTCAGGAATTTGAGAGGAGACAGGGAAAATTTTACCCTGATTGGGCTGCCAACGACGTTATCAGGAGTTGAAGGATCTTAGCTAGCGATCGCATTCTTTCAATTTCTAGAAAGCTCACCCGTCTCTATATCTTCTCAAACCTTTATAGAATAAGTGTTTTAGGGAGCTTCCAGCTTCCCTGCTAATAGTGTCAAACCCTGCAAACAAGCCAGCTTGTACAGTACTCTAGCACCAACATTACCATCCCACTCATCTCCCAACTCACCAGGAGCAACTTCACACAGATCAAAACCAATAATCGTTTTCCCAGTTTGAACTAGCGATCGCAATAAGTAAATTGCTTCATTAAACTCTAAGCCACCGGGTACGGGAGTACCTGTATTAGGACAATAGGAGGGATTTAAGCCATCAATATCAAAACTAATATAGACTTTATCGGGTAAATGAGATATAATATCACGACATTGAACTGCCCAAGTGATGCCTTCATAAGCATTGGCTTTAAGCTGCCAGTCATCAAACATGACAATTCGCTCATCAATCTGTACCATTGCCATTTCTGCCTCACAAACATCGCGGATACCAACTTGAACTAAGCGACTAATTTGAGGTAGCTTGAGAGCGTTGTGCATGATTGAGGCATGGGAATAAGTAAACCCCTCGTAGGCTTGTCGCAGATCTGCATGGGCATCAATGTGTAAAATGCCATAGTCTTCGTGCTGTTGTGCTAGAGCTTGCATTAACCCCAGAGGAACACTGTGATCTCCACCAACTATACCTACTAGCTTCCCTTGCTCTAGCAGTTCCAAGGATTGAGTGTAAACCCAATGGTTGAGAGTAGCCGAAGCTTGATTAACCGTTGCTAACTGTTTTGCGATCGCATGATCATCAACTTTACCACCAGCTTCCAAATGCTTAATAATTACTTTAGCGATCGCTCGCATACTCTGATTTTGTTCTTGGATATCCGAGTTAATGGGTATAGTCCCACAGTTGGTTTGCCAAGCTTGGGGTAGATCAAAATCGTACCAATCTAACTGTACCGAAGCATCTAAGATTGCTTGAGAGCCATTAGCTGCGCCTTCTCGATAAGATGTTGTGACATCCCAAGGTACAGGTAACAAAACAATTGCAGCCTCCTCAACCCCATAGGGAAAGCCAAAGAAGCGACCATTGGGAATAGTAATATCATTAGGATTAAAACTTTTCACCTCTGTGCTCCTCTGTGCCTCTGTGGTGAAATTTCTTCGTAAACCACCATTTTAGCTGTGCCACGCCACTAAAACAGCTTTCTTTTGTGAATGAAAGTGATGAGTCTATTGGTAATGAATGCCCCTGCAGCACCAAAAACTAAGCTTAAAAACAATGATTGAGTCAAGGGGTGAAAATGGTTAGTGGAAAATGGCATCAAGAGTGAGGCACTTGTCGAGATCAAGTACTTTGCCATCTTTCAAAAGTAAATGATGTTCTGGATCGAGTTGGCTGGGTGGAGAATTAAGCAGAGACTCTGCTGGAATAAGGGCAGATTTACGAGCATTGCGTTGGTTAAAGTAGCCGTGACAGCTAAAGTGGGCGCAGTGGATTGCGTTCAGGTTAGTGTCATTGATGGCTGCTAATGTAGCAGTTTCTTTTTCGAGGATATTAACGGGGTTAAAGTAGTCTGTAATGGCTTGCACTTCCAAATCGGTATAGGCAAGGTCGTTTGTGGGGTTTTGGATGGCGAACAGGTTGGTAAAGTTGGGGCGTTTTCGTTGTTGTGCTTGTAGTAGGAGTTGACAACTGGGTGCGTAGCTGACACCTTTGGGGAAGCGATCTAGTAAGTTAACTGTTTTGTCGTTGTGGGAGATGGGCAAGGCATGAATAGGAAGTAGATGCAGAAATGTATGGGGGATGAGAATTGATTGGAGGCTTGATAGGTTACTCCGAGATTAAATAAGATTCCAGCATTTTTCTAGGGAAAAGCCTCGCGGGTAAAGACTTTAGTCACTACCTCATATCCCGTAATTGCAATTTCTAGATTGGGCATTGCTTTGAATCATATCGCAGCTATTTTAGATTTTTGGCAATGATTTCATCTAACGTGTAACACTATAAGCAAAGATTCAGGAAAATCGAGAGGAGGCTTGGTTAATGACAATCTCCACCGAGAAAAAAGTTTGGACAGATGAGGAATTTATGGCACTGTCCAAAGATGGGCATCGCTATGAATTAGTAAACGGGGAGCTTGTGGATATGGGCAATTCAGGGATGGAGCATGGCTATGTTGCCTGCATCTTAGTTGCACTGCTGACAACGTTTGTTCAACAGAATAAGCTAGGGGCAGTCTGTGATTCCAGTACAGCGTTTACCTTAAATAACGGCAACAAGCGAGCGCCTGACGTCTCTTTTGTCTCTAAAGAACGGCTCAAGGGTTTAAAGCGTCCCCCTCGTGGTTTCTTTCAAGGTTCTCCTGATCTGGCGGTGGAAATTCTCTCTCCCAGCAACACGGTTGAGGAAATCCACGACAAGATTGTGGAATATTTCGACAACGATACTCGCTTAGTTTGGGTGATTCATCCCGATGAAAAATATGTTCTAGTTTACCATTCGCCCGAACCCGATCGCTTGCTTCGTCCTCAAGATGTGCTAGAGGGTGACGCAATCATTCCTGGCTTTTCTATGTCGGTTGCTGAACTGTTTGAAGAGTGGGATTTTTAATGACAAAAGCTGCCAGTTTTGATGAAATTTTAGATATGATAGACACCTTGTCTCTAGAAGAGCAAGATGCTTTGCTCGATAAGGCAGCAACGGGGACTCGCGTGTTCCGGAATACCCAAACGCCACTCACTTTGCCAGGAGAGCGTTCTACAGCGTCTAAAGTCTCCCACTTTGTGTCCTTTGTGTCTTTGTGGTTCATTATATGAAACTCTAGGTGCTATGTCCATACTTAACAATTCTAAGATAATCGACCCTTATAATCCTCATAGCCAAATTCTCTAATCAAATCAAAGCTACCATCAGAACGAACAATACCAATCCCTGGATGTTTTATGCCATTAAACATAGAAGTCTTCACCATCGTATAGTGAATCATATCTTCAAAAATAATCGTCTCACCAACCTGCAAAGGCGTTTCAAAGTAGTAATCTCCCATACCCATAAAGTCTCCTGCAAGACAAGTAAGTCCCCCCATTCGGTATCTTGGCTCTTCCTCTTTTGGATCTCTAGCACCTCGAATACGAGGTTTATAAGGCATCTCCAAACAATCAGGCATATGAGCTGTAAATGATACATCAAGCATGGCAATAATTGGACCAGATGTCTCAATCAAATCCAAAACTGTTGCTCGAAGCACTCCAGTTTCCCATGCTACTGCTGAACCGGGCTCCAGATAGATATCTAAGTGAGGGTAGCGCTTTTTAAAGCTGGTTATTACTTGGATTAGGTGTTCGATATCATAACTTTTAGAAGTCATCAAATGTCCTCCACCTAAATTAAGCCACTTGAGCTGGGGAAGATGATGTCCAAATAGCCTTTCAATCTGCTCTAAAGTACGAGCTAAAGCCTGTGAGTTGCTTTCACATAAGTTGTGGCAATGCAACCCTTCAATACCTTCCGGTAACTTATCACCTAATACTTCAGCACGTATTCCCAGACGAGATAGGGGAGACGAGGGATTATAGATATCCTGTTCTACGGTCGAATATTCTGGATTAATGCGTAAACCCGGTGATATCTGGGCTAAAAGAGTCTTTTCTTTAAATTGCTGCCATTGGCTGAGAGAATTAAACGAGATATGGGTTGCTCCTTGGATGAGTTCTGGAAACTCGTTTTCTTGATAAACAGGACAGTAGAGATGAAGTTGTCCACCAAATTCTTCTCGCCCTAATCTTGCTTCAAACAGAGAGCTAGCGGTAGTGCCTAGTAAGTATTTTTTGACAATGGGAAAGGCACTAAACATGGCAAACCCTTTCAGTGCCAGAATTATGGTAACCCCAGCTCGTTTTTGTACTGAGTCAATTAACTCAAGATTCTCAATTAGCTTTTCTTCCTCAAGCACATAGCAGGGGGAAGGATTTTTGGAATAATCAGTCATCTTGTTCACTAATTGGAGTCTAGCGACACCTATCCTTGATGGATTAACTTAAGTTTTTTGGCTTCCTCTTTATCTTCTTCTTTTCTTCCTTTGTGTCCTTTGTGCCTTCGTGGTTTATTTAATATCAGTTAAATTTGGACTTCCAATATCACTCATGCCAAATCTCCAAATTCTTCTGAGCTGTCAATTAACTCATGCCACTCCAACCCATAGGTTCCCAGCTTTGCCAAAAAAGGATCAGGATCAAGTTGTTCGACATTAAAGACTCCCTCCCCTTGCCATTCACCAGTTAAAACGAGTGAAGCACCAAGCATTGCCGGTACTCCTGTAGTATAGGCAACAGCTTGTGCCCCTACTTCTTGATAAGCTTGGGCATGGTCACAATTATTGTAGATATAGTATGTTCTTGGTTTGCTATCTTTTACCCCCCGAATATGGCAACCTATGGAAGTTTGACCTTGATAGTTTTCTCCCAGTGAAGACGGTGTAGGTAGGACAGCTTTGAGGAATTGTAAGGGTACAATCTGATGCCCTTCATACTCAATCGGCTCAATACTAGTTAATCCTACATTCTCGAGTACTCGAAGATGCGTCAGATAACTTTCACCGAAAGTCATCCAGAAGCGAGCCCGTTTAATGGTGGGAATGTGTTTTACTAAAGACTCAAGCTCTTCATGATACAAGAGGTAGGACTCTCTCGCACCAATCTCAGGATAATTGATGGGGCGATGTACGGAAAGGGGGGCAGTTTCTACCCAAGTGGAGTTTTCATAGTATCGCCCTTTTTGGGTAATCTCTCTGATGTTAATCTCAGGATTAAAATTAGTAGCGAAGGGATGGCCATGATCTCCGGCGTTGCAATCGACGATATCAAGGTAATGAATCTCATCGAAATGGTGCTTTAGGGCGTAGGCGGTAAATACCCCTGTTACTCCAGGATCGAATCCGCATCCCAAAACAGCCATAATCCCAGCTTCTTTGTACCGTTCTTGGTAAGCCCACTGCCACTTATACTCAAATTTTGCTTCATCGAGGGGTTCGTAGTTAGCTGTATCCAAGTAATGCACCCCTGTTTCGAGACAGGCATCCATAATCGTCAAGTCTTGATAAGGCAGAGCAACATTGATGACAATGTCGGGTTGAAAGTCATTAATGAGGGCAACAATTTCCGCAACGTTATCTGCATCAAGTTGAGCTGTTGTCAATGATGGATGTTTAATGGAAGATGCGATCGCATCACATTTATCCTTGGTTCTGCTCGCTAGGAGAATCTCGGAGAATACCTCTTTTACTTGAGCACACTTGTGAGCAACTACATTACCAACTCCGCCTGCACCAATAATCAGAACTTTCCCCATAACCGTACTTTAATCATTAGTTGTAGTCGTTCGCACTAATTGTACAGCCCCACTCAGGAATAGCAGCGGCAGATTTTGATACTTAATCAAGCTGGAATTAAGTTATCGTGATGACTATAATTCTGTACAGACGCAAATAATTGCCTTGCGTTTAAGTTAATTTTGACTGTTAAGGGCGTCAATGCTCCAATCATCATCTGATAATTTTCCTGAACAGCAGTATGCCCTAGCGCATTTCCACAAGCTGCTCCAAAAACATCCCTTTGCTTTTTGGGGTGGGCTGTGGGGAATACTACTTGTAGTAGGTACTGTAGCGACTATCGGCTTGCTTAACCCCGGTTCCATTGAAGAAGAAGAACCATTATCAACACCAGCTCCAACACAAATAGAAGAATCCCCCAAAGAAAGGGATTGGTCTTTACCTTTGTTTAGTGCAGTTGTTCTAGGTTGTGCTGGTGGTTCCCTACTAGTTACCAACGCTCTGAGAAGATCAACCCAACGCCGTCGATTCTCCAAGCGACCAAAATCAGGTACAATCGTTCACCAACAAAGAAGTCTCCCTGCCAAAAGACGTCGTCCAAATGCTGCCAAGACACCACAGCCAGTCACTTCTGCCCAAACCAAACCCAAACCCAAGCCAAATATTCCATCTAATATCCCACAAAATACTCAACCTAATATTCCGCCTAATATCCCACAAAATACTCAATCCAATATTCCACCCAATACCCAATTTAATACCCAACAAACTCAGGTAACGGTATTACCGCCGGAGGATAACCATCCCCTAGATAGTAAACCAGAAAGTCTTGCGGAGATGATGGATTTGCGTAAGCGCAAGTCTCTCAAGTCTTTAATGCGTGGTAAATCAGAGTTTTGAGCAAACAGCGCAAAACCTGTAGGTTGGGTGGAACGAAGTGAAACCCAAGGGAATATCCGAGGAGTGTCAATACTGCTCGGATAAGCCTTAATCTCTCTCCCCCAGCTCCCCCAGCTTTTTAACCGATAATTTCTCTTAACCGAGCAGTATTGCGAGGAGTGTTGGGTTACGCTATCGCTTCACCCAACCTACCTATTACATTATTTTCTCAGGGGGAGCCGGAAAGCCCCTCTCACCCAACAAATTTATTCCTTTTCCCTCTCCTTGTAGGAGAGGGTTAGGGAGAGGTGGGGAGGGGTTTGGGGAGGGGTCTGACCCCCCAGTCGATTCGCCCACAGTATCCTACAGGAAGGGGTTTTTGCGAGGCTTACGCTTTCGGGATGGTTTTTTCTTTGACTTAGAGGTTTTCATTTTAATCTTGATTGAGTTTTTCTTAATACGAGCTGCTCCCCATTGAAATCTGATAATCAACTTGTCGAGCAGATCTAGGGTTGAATCAGATGGAATCTCTATATATTCTTGCTCACCATTCAAGGTAATCACTATGTTCCCTTTTGAGGAGGGCTCTGCATCCTCAAAGGGAATCTCCATCTGTTCCCAAATTGCTCCGGTAATCGTACCATCGTTGCCGTTACCTGTCTTGTCTGTGATGGTAGTACCTTCGCCTTCATCTAAAGGCCAGTATGCCATCAATCCTGACTCGTTCCCGGTAAGGCGGGAGTTCATGCCATCTTGAATTTCTTGGGGAGTGCGAACCTCTTCCCAAATTCGCAAATCGGCTAATTGTCCCTCAAAAAAATGGCTGGTTCCTTTGAAAGAACCGATGTAAAAATTTCCTGTCCCCTTGTAGTTTGCTGGCTGGCGGCAGGCTTCCAATTGTCCATCACGGTAAATGATTTGTTGCTGGCGATCAACGTCATAAACACAGCTCCAGTGATGCCAATCGGTATCCGTAAACTTACCTGTATTGAGATCATCACCCCAGAAGGCGAAGGTAAATAAATCGCTGTCGCGAAATCCAATGTGTAAGCAGTGATTCTTTTTCTGCTCACCTTGAGAGACGATTAGATCGAATTTACCAGCTATCTTGCGTTTTGCCCAAAACTCGATCGTAAAGCTCGTGTTGGTGAGATTAATGCCACTTCCACAGTCGATACAATCATCTTTGCCGTCAAACGTAAGGACGGAAGGAAGTTTTTCTTCGTCAGTAGTAGCTTGTTCTGAATCAGTAGTAGCTTGTTCTGAATCGGTAGTAGCTTGTTCTGAATCAGTAGTAGTTTGTTCTGAATCAGTAGTAGTTTGTTCTGAATCGGTAGTAGTTTGCTCTGAATCAGTAGTAGCTTGTTCTGAATCAGTAGTAGTTTGTTCTGAATCAGTAGTAGCTTGTTCTGAATCAGTAGTAGCTTGTTCTGAATCAGTGGTAGCTTGTTCTGAATCAGTGGTAGCTTGTTCTTCAGGGGAAGCTGGTGTAATAAACTCAAGTTCATCCTCCTCCCAAGTGGCACCATGAATCGTGCCATGATTTCCATTACTGGTCAGATCAGTTAGTGTAGTGCCTATCCCTTCATCTAATGGCCAATAGCTAACCAATCCTGGCTCTTTACCTGTTAAGCGAACAGACATTGTCTCTTTCACTTCAGTTGGAGTCAGCGCTTTATCCCAAACCCGGACATCACTGAGTGAGCCATGATAAAAACCGTAGCCACTTCCTAATTTGACTTCGGCTGGTTTAGGAATCGATAGGGTTTTCTTATTACCTTCACACCACAGCTCTCCATTGAGATAAATCGCCATTTTTCCAGTGTTGGCATCCAGGGTAAATGCCCAATGAGTCCATTTATCCTTAAAATCTGTTGCCTTGGCAGCTTTAGAGATCCGATTGTATGTTTTACCATCGGAACCACAATCAAAATAAATAGTGCTGTCGCTCCAAGGTAAATGGATATTGACAATTCTGCCTTTTCCTGGATCGAAATCCGGATTGGCATTGGCAAAAAACACGGAGTTCTGTTTAGGTAAAGATGCTCCACCCTTAGCCCAGAAACTAATAGTAATTGCTTTACCTTCGGGAATACTACTAATAGGCAAGCTGACATAATCATCAACCCCATCAAACATCAGAGCTGATTGGGAATCAGTAGTTTCTTGTTTGGGTGGAGCTGGTTGGATGAAATCCAAGGCATCCTCTTGCCATGTACCTCCATGAAGGGTTCCTGGGTTATCATTGCTGGTTTTGTCAGCAATTGTTGTACCACTACCTTCATTTAGAGGCCAATAACCAACTAATCCTGCTTCATCTCCCCTGAGTCGGTGATTCATGGATTGTTTGAGCTCATCTTGGGAACGAACTCGGTTCCACATCCGCACTTCTGCGATGTCACCTTTAAATAAGTTCCCAAGCTTATCTGCCTGTGAAGCAATACGCACTGGTAATTTGGTGACTGTGCCTACTTTATTTGGAGTAGCTGTATTTTCTTCTTCTCCATTGATATAGAGTTTGACCCCATCGACCTCATTTTTAAAAGTTACAGCCACATGTTGCCAAATCTTTGTTTTCAACTGATTGCGACTGGTGAATTTTACCCCTTTGTTGATGAAGCGCAGGTTTTGTGGGTAAGTATCGAAGGTAAAACCTTCTGCTTTGCCACCGATACCTTTATCAACTATTCGCTTGCCTAAGATTTCCGGTTTAATCCAGGCTTCGATCGTAAAGTCGTCAGTCAGATCTAGGGCTGAATCCGGTGGAATGTCTACATAGTCTTTCTTACCATCAAAGGTAATTGCTGTAGATAGGTTTGAGTCAGGCTCTGTTGGTTCTTCTGGAGCTGGTGCAATTTCCTCAACAGGTTTGAGATAAATTCCTAAGGAAGTTAAGATATCCTGACGACCTCCATGACTACCAAAAAAGCCAATAATTTCCTGACCTTCAGGTGCTTCCAATGTGAAAGGTTCTACTTGCTGTTTGCCACTCCCTCCACCAAAAACTTTAGAGCTCACGCCTTTATGAGTATGAAACTGGAGGGTGATAATTTCTTCTTTGGGATAATCAGGAGCTTGCCTTCCCCAACTTCCTGAAATTTTCGTCAGATAATCTCCTGCTTCCAGGCTAAATTCCTCCCCAGATTGGTTAGGAGATTCTTTACACCGCAAAACTGAACTAGAGTCAGGTGATTTATATGTGACTTGAAGATTGTCGATCGCCCAAGCGTGCCCAACACTAATACTGGTAATCTTTGATTGGGCTACCTCTTTGGGGTAAATATCAAAAGATGTTCCCTTAATCGAACTACCTTTTGGTCCGAGTTTGAGCAGTTCTCCTGCTTCTTCAGGTTTCTGAGACTCCTCACTCTCACCTTCAGAACTGGTTTCTGGGGATTGCTCTTTGGGGGGAGCTGGTTGGAGAAAATCGATTTCCTCCTGCTTCCATGTACCTCCTCCCTCTTTCTTCCATGTACCAGCTCCATAAATGGTACCTTGGTTGCCATTGCTTGTCTTATCCGTCGCTATCGCGCCACTACCTTCATTAAGAGGCCAATAACCGAGTAATCCTTCCTCATCTCCCCTGAGTCGGTGGTTCATCGATTGCTTGATTTCTTCTGGAGAACGAGCAATCTTCCAAATACGGACATCAGTAATTTGACCTTGACAATACTTCTTCTGAGCATCAACGGAGTAGCCGATCCAGATTGTATCTTGCTTGTTAGCGTCAGACGTGTGTTTGGAGCCACTAGCAACTAATTCACCATCAATGTATATTTTTTGACCACCAACAGAGGAGCCAAAAACGTGTGCTAGGTGATGCCACTTATTATCAGCTAGCTTCAGATTGGAGCTGGAAATAACTTCGTTGCTCCAAATGCGAGTCTTAATGTTACCACCGCTCAGATAAAGATGGCGGTCATGGTATCCCCAATTGTTACCGATGACGACGGAAAAGAAACCACAATTGGGAGAATCTGTTTTAAACCAAAATTCGTGAGTGACTTCGGTTTCTGGTTCATTCAGAGCAATGGAGATATAGTCGTCTTTGCCATCAAAGGTAAGGGCAGGCTGAAGTTCTTTAGCCTGTGTCTCTTCTTGGGAAGAATCGGATGTGCTTAAGTCTAGTTCTTCCTGCTTCCAAGTTGCACCATGAATGGTTCCTGAGTTTTCATGATTGGTTTTGTCAGCAACTGTCGTACCACTACCTTCATTTAGGGGCCAGTAACCGACTAATCCAGCTTCATCTCCCTGAAGTCGCTGGTTCATCGATTGTTTGATTTGATCTTGGGAATGGACTCGATTCCACAAACGTACTTCAGTGATTTCACCATTAAAGAAAAAGCCTGGATTGCCTTCGGTTTTTCCTGCACCAATGCGTAAAGGATAGGTTGTATTGAGATTAATCTTTGATTGGACTGGAGTGCCTACTGGTTCCCCGTTAATGTAAAGTGTCATCTTGCTACCATCATAGGTAGCAGCTACATGAGTCCAAGTATTGAGAACTACATCTGAGCCAATTAGGGTTACCCAACGCTTACCATCTCCTGTCCAAAACTGCCATTTATTATTTGTTCCGGCATAAAGTTTGTATCCTTCATGCCTTCCTTTCGCATGTCTAGACGTAACGGGCGATCGCCATTTTCCCTGTCCTCCTGCTACTTTCACCCAACAGGATAGGGTAAACTGGGCTGGATTAAGTTCCGATTTGTAAGGAACCTCAATATAATCATCTTTACCATCAAATGTAGGTACTGACTGTGGGGATTGCTCTGTGGGGGAAGCTGGTGTGATAAGGTCTAGTTCCTCCTGTTGCCAAACGGCTCCAGAAATCTTACCGTCGTTGCCATTGCCTGTCTTATCTTTGACGGTGGTACCTTCGCTTTCATCGAAAGGCCAGTACGCCATCAATCCCGACTCGTTCCCAATAAGGCGGGAGTTCATGCCATCTTGAATTTCTTGGGGAGTGCGAACCTCTTTCCAAATGCGTAGATCGGCTAATTGTCCCTCAAAAAAAAGTTCAGTTCCTTGTAAAGAACCGATGTAAAAACTTCCTGTGCCTTGGTAAGTAGCTTGTGCTTGCCTGTTCTTTACTTCTATTCCATCACGGTAAACGATTTGTTGGTTGCGATCGCGATCATAAACACAGCTCCAGTGATGCCAATCACTATCTGTATACTTACCTGTATTGAGATCGTTACCGAAGAAAGCTAAGGTAAATAAATTTTCGGAGCGAAATCCAATGTGTAAGCCGTGATTGTTTTTCAGCTCACCTTGAAATGCTACTATATGCCATTTACCAGCTCTCTTGCGTTTTGCCCAAAACTCGATTGTAAAGTTAGTGTTTGTGAGATTAATTCCACTTCCACAGTCAATAAAATCATCCTTGCCGTCAAAGGTAAGGACGGGCAGAAGTTGTTTTGTCTCGGTAATTGTTTTTTCTTTCGGAGAAGCAGGTGTGATAAAGTCGAGTTCCTCCTGTGTCCAAGTCCCTCCGTGAATGGTTCCTTGGTTACCATTCCCCGTCAGATCCTTTGCTGTTGTACCACTCCCTTCATTTAAAGGCCAATAACCAACCAATCCAGCTTCATCTCCCTTGAGTCGTTGTCCCATCAAGTTTTTAATTTGATCTGGGGAACGAACTTGATCCCAAACCCGAATATCAGCAATCTGACCTTTAAAATAATTACCGCTCTGTTGATCTAATCGGCGAGCTACATACAGAGGGGTTTTATCAACAATTAAAGCTCCTCCTGTCGGTCCTTGTTTTTTCAACTGGCCATTAATATAAGTCTTAGCCGTCTTGCCATCGTTTGTAATAGCCACATGACTCCATTTATTCCATTTTATGGAGCTCTTTGCTGTGTTTGGTACCCCAGAATTAGTGCTTGCCTTCGTATGAAAACGGTGGTGTACGTATCCAGTATTGTGTATCCAGATATTGTAATTCCGACCTGGTTTGCCTACGATTCCTTTCCAAGCTTCATTTGGTTTACCAGCCGGCTTAATCCAGGCTTCTACTGTGTAAGCTGAAATTTGTAAACTGGAACTATCAGGAACACTGATGTAATCACTGGTTCCATTAAATGTAAGTACTGATTGAGGGGAAGCAGCCATGATGAAGTTCCTAAGTGTTAATAAATGCTAAACATTCTGAAAATTACGCCCAAATCCTGCTTGACAAAAGATTTTACTATCTGTTGGTCTGGGAAGGTTTTACTTCCAGCTATACCAATAACTGTAGTTTGTCAATTCAGTTTATTAAGCTGATCATAAATAAGGTTGCATTGGTTTGTTTCAAGTGACCGAACTGATGGATCGCCGAATTTATATTGAATATTCCAGCACTCTCAGCAATTATCTCTAGATCTAGAATAGGGGCAAACATGAGTCCTAGTTAATAGAGATTTTTAAATTTTTTCTCCACAGTTAACTTGTTGTGCTTTTAAATTGTATATTAGTAAAATCAAATAAAACAGATATATGTCATAATAAATTCGGAGTAACTATACCCTGGATCATCATTCAGCATTACTTTATTCCCTGCTCACGATCTACACGCTAATCTGTTTTTTGAGATAAACCGGACGCCTAACCCAGATTCAATATCACCTTATTTTTTTCTTTTGCGTGATTGTTTTTTAGCTTTTTAAAACCCATTTTAAACGGATTCAAGCTTAGGATAACTGACTGAGCCACGAATTGATATAATTTTAAGGAATTGTTTATCTAGCTTGTGTTTCAAGAAACAAGGGAGCAGGGAGTGGGGAAAAGAGTAAGCAGACACGGAGACGCGGAGACACGGAGACACGGAGACGCCGAGAATTGAAGTCTTCACGCAAAATTTTGTTCACCTGCTTAACAATGTCCCCACAGGGTTTTCGCGTTTGCTCAAAACGGGGGGGGATTAACCCGGATTTGGTATAAGTTAAAGTTTTGTAAAAGAAAATACAGTTTTGTGCATACAGTCGCCATTCGCCCCCAATTAGCTAATAGAGGGGCGAACTCAGAGTTGTCATTCAACTTCAGGTAATAAATCTATATATAGTTTTGATATGATTAACATTTACCAAAAAATAGCAGTTGTGGCGGCTGGTACTGTTTTCAGTTTGGCTGTAATGGAAGTCAATAGAGAAGTGAAACCCGCAAGAATTATCAATTCTATTGGTAGAGCATCCCACCAAGACTGGACTACTAGCAATTATGTTAATCTAGATTCCAATTTTACTTTAGTGGATTACCTTGAAGGCAATTACACTTACAAGGGTCATAATAACATCGATTATACTTTGGCTCTTACCGTTCGCTGATTTACAATCGAATAAGCTCTAATGTTGTATGACCTATTTGCGAACATCCCATTTTGACAAAGAAAGTAGTGCGAGCATCTTGCTCGCTTCCGGTAATTCTAGGGAGCAGGATAATTCTAGGGAGCAGGATAATTCTAGGGAGCAGGATGCTCCCACTACTCTTGTTTGTGCAACTTTGGGATGCTCCCATTTGACTTATTCAGCAAGCCCTATTTAGCCTGTGGCTGGAATACTTTGGGATTGAGATCTTTCCGAAATACTCCCACTTGAGCAATCTTGGGTTCAAGGGGCGGCATAAGATGAACCTCACTCTCAAAAGTTCGCCAAAGTTGTGGAGTAAAGCTAAAGTTCTTTCCTTCTAGACAATTTGTGTCTGCAAAATGTTCTTTCAGACGTTGGTTGACTAATTTGTTAAGGATTGCAAAGACTTTAGCCGTGTCTTTATCTGTTTTGTATCCGTAATAGTGATCGAACTTAATACCCGCTGCCTTATTTACTTGCTGCTTCAATTCTCCTTTTTGAGCTTCGGCATAGCCATTGGCAAAAACATCGTGAGCAACAGCTTCGAGATAGAGTTGTTTTTGAGCAAGGGGGTTTTGAGCGAAAAATAAAATTTTAGCGATGGCTAAGGTAGCTCCAACTGCATTGCCAAAAGTTCCCCAAGAACCGAATGCTAATAAATCACAACTATCAAGAACAGAACGAGAATCCCAGGCTCCATTAAATAGTCTGCCATCAATAATCACTAACTTACTGAGCTGTTCTGGAGAATAGTCACGATAGCGGCTCAAAAAATTCTCGTCTAACTCCGTTTGTTCGGCATCATTAGCTTGATACTGATTATTGCTACCTCCTGAACGGCGGGTTAAAATAGCAACCTCAAAATCCCAGTCAGTATTGGTTGTGGCAAAACTAGAGTCAAAATCCCAACCTTGATTGACTTTTGTTAATCCCACTGCCTCTAGCTTTTCGGGAATAATTTCTTTAGCAGTTTTTTCTGCATCGTAACGGTGTTTGCTCTCTGGGTTAGAGATGCGAACCAGTATTTTTCTAGGGAGTTCACCAAAATCAAGGGTTTGGGCAAATGCCATTAATACAGTTTCATCAGCTCCCCAAGTAATAGGCTGTTTCAGTTGGGAGAGGTTGTATTTCTCCAGGAGAGTATCTAGTTTACCTTGCATTTGACTACGCACCTCCTCAGCCTCTGAACGAGATGAATCTCCCATCGCAAAAACAACTGACTGGATAGGGCGTTTCATTGCTTGAGTGAGTCGAATTGATTGCTCTAGTTGCCACAACTCTCGTTTATGTCTTGTCGGTGCTTTTTTTAGGTCTTCTTCTGTTGTACCAATTCCTACAAATGAACCAATCAGAACAACACTCTTAGCTCCTGAAATATAGGGCAAATATTCATGAGGATATTGGACAAGCCGGTCGGTTATAATAAATGCTATTTCTTGGTTTGGCAACAGAGCTTGCATTTGTCTAACTAAAGAGTCAACTTGTCTGCGGGGACCTAGAACAAAAGGTGGATAAACAGGCTCTGAAAGTCTGTCTTTATGCCCCTTAGAGGAAAACATTCCTGTTCCTGTATTGTCCTGGTAAGTTGGCTGATGAAAGACATCCTTACGACGACTTAAGGTTTGCAAAACCTTCATGGTTTCCTTTGAAGGTTCTTCTGGTGGAATTTCATCAAAGAGTTTTTCCCATGTTAGAGGTCCAACTATACCATCAACTTCTAGGAGAGTTTGGTCTTCTTGGAATTCTTTGACCTGCTTTTCAGTTTCCTTGCCAAAATCTCCATCAACCTCACAAAAGTATCCTTTTTTGTTAAGTTGTATTTGTAATTTTACAACAGCCTCCTCTTCTTTAGAGTCTTTTTCTAAAATGACGCCGGGATAAGTGGATACAGGTAGCATATTTAACCTTTTTTTTGATTTATGTGATGATGCAACTGCTCAAACTACAGTAAATTTCATCTAAGTGGGATAGACAAAGACAGGCAAGATGTCTATCCAAGTAGAGGAAAGATTATTGATATCTGTAGTAGATACAAGAAGTAGATACAAGATTGTTCTATGGATTTCCGGAAAATTATTCAGAATCCTTACTCTATAAGCATTCTTAATTCTTAATTCTTAATTCCGCGCAGCGGTACTAGTTTGCTATAGTTTAACTATTAGAGAAACAAAAAGTACGCCAATAATGCTCAACAATCTTCATAAATCTTTAAGTATTGCCACCCTAGCTGTCAGTCTTATTGCGGCAACAGTTAGTATTACTGCTTGTTCTGAGACAGAAACTAAAAATACAGAAAAAGGCATACTAGGGGCAATCAAGGAAAAGGATAAAATTGTTATTGGAGTAAAGACAGATTACACTCCCTTTGGCTTCATTGACTCCGATGGTAAAAATGCTGGACTTGAAATTGATATTGCTCGTAAACTGACTGAGGAAATTCTCGACTCAGAGGAAAAGTTAGAATTTGTGACAGTGGTGGCTGCTAATCGCATCGAGTTTCTCAAGCAAGGGAAGGTAGACTTAGTAATTGCCACTATGACCGATACGGAAGAACGTAGGCAAGAGATTGACTTTAGTGAAAACTACTATTCTTCTGGAACAGGATTGCTGACGAAACAAGACAATGATATTCAAACTTGGGAAGACCTTAAAGGGAAGAAAGTTTGTGGTATTCAGGGTGCCTTCTACAACAAGGATCTCACAGAAATGGACATTGAAATGGTCAACTTTCCTGGAACAGCAGAAGCTTACAAAGCGCTTAAGGATGGACGTTGTATCGGATTTGCCTACGATGACTCAGCTTTGGTAGGAAAATTGCAAGAGTCTGAATGGTCTAAAGATTGGCATCAACCTTTGGAGCCTATCCTTCAACAACCCTGGGGTATGGGGATACGCAAAGGTGAGGAAGAATTTCTGGCAGCAGTTAATGATGCTATTTTAAAGATGGAAGCGGAAGGCTTCATTGTTGAAGGTGAGAAAAAATGGGAGATTCCCTCAACAGAATATGCGAAAGAGCGCAGGTCGAAAGCTAAAGGATTAGTGGAGAATAAATAATTGTTGTTGGTTATTTTGCCGGACTTCTTCCCGCTGCGCTAACGCTTTGCTGCTGAGCACCATGCTGTCGCCAACACTCACCATACTGAACGTCCTTCCGCTCCGCGAACGCAAAGGAAATGGGAAATTGGCTGTAAAGAACAAAGGATATCAATGAATAGCACACTTGTTAAGGCTCAAACCCAGGCTCAGAGCGAAAATTGGTCAATAATTTCTCTTGGGTTAAGCTGGAGGCATCCAGGTACTCTAAGAAAGTGCGGCGGTAGCCATGAGTGGAGGCAAAGTATATTCCAATGCCAACTAACCGTAAAGAATTTGAATTTGATGTGGTGAAGGTAGATGCACATGGGGTGATCAACAGTCGCTATAAAAAACAAGCCCAATTTTTTCTTGAAGACTTAGGCAATGGTATCACCTTGGAAATGGTGAATATTCCTGGTGGAACATTTCTCATGGGTTCCCCAAAAACAGAATATGGGGCAGCTCGTACTGAAAGTCCGCAGCATCAAGTCACAGTTAAATCCTTCTTGATGGGGAAATACCCAGTTACCCAAGCACAATGGCAAGCCGTAGCTGCTTTGCCACCAGTCAACACTGAACTTGAACCCAATCCATCCTTTTTTGTAGGAGAAGACAGACCTGTACAATGTGTCTCCTGGGATGAGGCCGTAGAATTCTGCACTCGCCTCTCTCAAAAAACTGGACGCACTTATCGGTTACCAAGTGAAGCGGAATGGGAATATGCCTGTCGTGCTGGAACTACTACCCCCTTCCATTTTGGAGAGACAATCACCATTGAACTAGTTATTCATGCCATCTACCATGACCATGATCCTGATGATGGTTGGTATTGGCCGTCCTCAGCGTCAACTAAACCTACCCCAGTGGGGAGTTTTGGCGTAGCTAATGACTTTGGACTCTACGATATGCATGGGAATGTGTCGGAGTGGTGTGCAGACGATTGGCATAAGAACTATGAAGGTGCACCGACAGATGGTAGTGCGTGGCTGGATGATAATGAGAATCGTGATCAGCGGAGGCATCCGGTGTTGCGGGGCGGTTCCGGATACCACGATCTTGAGTTCTGCCGTTCTGGATCTCGCTACTATGTTCGTCTGAACAACGCATTTGTCGGTTTTCGTGTAGTGTGTGAGGCGGAGTAGACACTGTACCCTTTGCCCTGTTTTCTTCAATGTGGGAAGTTGTTACAGCCTATGGTGTGTAACCGTTACGATTATCTTTGCAGGGCACTCGTCAGCATCTTGATAACTTTACAGACAGCTGATTAAATTGGAGCGTACTGGCTCAACGCGAGTGCCATTACTACAAACGCAACTCTGTATAATCACCAATGACAAATAACAAATGACAAATGACAAATAACAAATGACAAATGACAAATAACAAATGACAAATGACAAATAACAAATGACAAATGACAAATAACAAATGACAAATGACAAATAACAAATGACAAATGACAAATAACAAATGACAAATGACAAATGACAAATGGAACTTAACTTCAGTTGGCTAAGTGATCCAACCTACCAAACTTGGTTAAAAACAGGGATTTTCAATACAATTTCTTTGTCCGTTGTTTGTATTATCCTGTCTTTAGTAATCGGATTAGTGGGGGTATGGCTACAAGGCATCCCCAATCAATGGGTGCGCAATCTCCTCCAAGGCTATATCCAAGTCTTCCGGAATACTCCCCCCCTAGTACAGTTATTCTTCCTTTTCTTTGTACTAGCCAACCTGCTACCAAAAGTGTACGATCCCACAACAGGGGGAGAAAAACCTCTGTTAGGTTCATTTTCCAGTGCTGCGATCGCATTGAGTCTATTTGCAGGAGCTTTTAATATTGAAATTTTTCGCTCTGGAATTGAAGCAGTACCGAAAACCCTGATAGAGGCATGTGAAAGTTTAGGATTTTCTCGGAGTCAGTACTTTATCCAGGTAATTTTTCCCCTAGCTTTCCGCATCTGCCTACCTGCCTTGAATAACAACCTGGTTAACCTGATTAAAACTACAACTCTCGCTTCTGCTATTGCTACCCCAGAGCTACTTTACTATGCTGGACAAATCTATGCTGATAATTTTGCCACTTTAGAAGTCATGCTCTTGATTTGGGTATTTTACGTAGCTTTAGTGGGAGTTTTGGTCGCTTTTATGCATTGGTGGGAACGTAAGCTGCGGATACCAGGTTATGGAAACTAGGGACAAACGCACTCAATTTAACTGGCAAACTTTTCTCGGTTTAGCTGTAGCCGCTTTACTGGTTACTGTTATTCTGGCGGCAGTATTTGGTAATTTTTCTGCAGCAGAATTCCAGACTTTAATCAAGCGTCTGCCTTATGTCTTGATTGGCAATCAACAAAGTTGGTCAATTAAAGGCGGCTTTGCAATGAATATTATCATGAGCTTAGCTTGCATGGCGATCGCAACCATTTTGGGTACTTTTCTCGGTTTAGCACAAATTGCCCGTCAGCGAGTAATTCGGGGGATAGCCTGGTTTCTTACCCAGTTCTTCCGCAACTCCCCTTGGTTAGTAATTCTCTACGTGATGCTCTACCTGCTACCTTTTCAGCTCAATCTGGGTTTCACCACTGTTGAATTCTCACCCTTGGCTAAATCAATTATTGGTTTATCTCTAGTAGTAGCTGCCAATATCTCAGAAATTGTCCGGGGTGCGATTCAGTCTATCCCTTCAGGGCAATGGGAAGCATCCGAGGCAATGGGTTACACTCGCTGGCAAATCTTGCAGCTAGTGATTTTGCCTCAAGCACTGCGGCGCATGATTCCCCCCTGGATGAACTGGTACGCTATCTTGACGATGGGTACAACTCTAACCAATTTGGTGGGAGTTCCCGAAGGATTGACAGCAGTGCGGGAGGTGCTAGAACAAGAAGGAGAAGGTTTGGCAATTCCCTTATACACAGTCCTAATGCTGTTGTTTTTTATCTATTGTTATCCCATTGCTCGGTGGACAAAGGAATTGGAATTAAGAATTAAGAATTAAGAATTGCTAATGGTTAATGGTTAATGGCTAATGGCTAATTGTTAATGGTAAGTTGACAAAAAGGCAACCCTATATGGCAGGACAAAGGGAAAGGCAGAAAAATAATTTATTAGACATAGGACTTACGCACTCAAGTGTCATGCTGAGGTGATAGTGAAGCATCTCAGCCGCCGGGAGATCCTTGACTACCGCTCAGGATGACGTAATTCCGTTACGGTGCGTAAGACCTAATACATTTAATCTGAACAAATAACGAATAACAAACAACAAATAACAAACAACAAATGACAAATGACAAATTAATTTCTATCTACGATGTACACAAGTCCTTTGGTAAAACTGAAGTCTTGAAGGGCATTTCCTTGGATGTCGGCAAAGGGGATGTCATCTGTATTATTGGTCCATCTGGATCAGGAAAATCAACTATCTTGCGGTGTATTAATGCTCTAGTACCCATCAATAGTGGCTCAATCCGTGTGGGAGAATTTCAGGTACACCAACTCAAATCTGAGCGAGAAAAAATACCTCTGCGGCGGATGGTATCAATGGTGTTTCAGCAGTACAACCTATTTCCCCACCGCACAGCTTTGGAGAATGTCATGATGGCTCCGATTCATGTGCTCAAGCAAGACCCCAAAGAAGTAAAAGAACTTGCTTATCGCTTGCTAGCAAAAGTTCGACTCCAGGGTAAAGAAAAGAACTATCCAGGAGAACTGTCTGGAGGACAACAACAGCGGGTAGCAATCGCGCGATCGTTAGCGATGAAACCAGAGGTTATACTATTTGATGAAGTGACAGCAGCTCTAGATCCTGAGACAGTAAAGGAAGTTTTGCTCACTATTCGTGAACTAGCAGAAGAGGGAATGACTTGTCTGTTAGTTACCCATGAAATGGGATTTGCTCGTGAGGTTGCTGACCAAATGTATTTTACTGATCAAGGGGTAATTCTCGAGAGTGGGCCACCTGCTGATTTCTTCAGCAATCCTCAGCATGAGAGAACCAGAGAATTCCTGAGTCAGATTCTTTGATAGGTATTAGGTGAGAGAATTAAGAATTAAATAAGTAAACTAGTGTGGTTGTCAATCAAAGCCGGTTTACCATCGCTAGTCATAGCACTAAAGGACTGAAAGTAGCGACGGACAGTTGGGGGAAAATCTGGATAGTCAAACAAGGCATCACCAGCAGCAATAGTAGCCCAGAAGTACCGTAGACTAGGAGCTAGCTTGTCTGCTTCTGCTCTGGGTAAGTTTAAAGGGGGACTAGTCAGCAATTTCATCATGAAGGGATAAGAGCGATCGCCCATCCATTCGCGGGATATCTGTGGTAAATTTTCCCAACCGGGTACTGATTCAACTCGATGAGACTCAATCTGCAAAGTTCTTTTTCCCTGCTCATCGGTTTGCAGTTGCAGTATTCGGTAGGGGTGAGGATAGCTAACTAATGAACCTGTGGTAATCTCATAGATGCCTTCTTGGTAAGCGATATCCTGAACGTGCAAGTGACCTGTAAAGATGAGATTAACTCCACCTGCCTTGAGGATGTTGAGCAGTACTGGAGCATTGGCTAACATATATCGCTTTCCTAGGGGATGGGTAGTTTGCCCTGGTACATGCTCGATAACATTGTGATGCAACATTACTACTACTAACTTGTCCTGTGTTTGAGCAAGTACCTGCTCAAGCCAGACTAATTGCTGCTCATCCAAACACCCTAACTGTTGATTAGAAGAGTCAAATTTGTTGGAATTAAGAGCAATTAGTTGTAATCCTGGCACTGGTTCACAGGTGTAGTAAAGTTGCTGTGGATTAACATAGCCAAATTTTTGGTAGTAGTGAGGAAAGTCTTGGAGTCCGATGGATTGCTCATCTGGCAACAGAGTGGGAACGTCGTGATTTCCTGGTACAACGTAAACGGGAAAAGGCAGCTGGCTCAACCGCTGTTGCAACCAAGCATGGTTATCTGGTTCACCATGCTGAGTTAAGTCTCCCGGTAGCAAAAGGAAGTCTAGCTCTTCCTGCTGCAAATGCTCCAATGTTAGCTCTAGTAAGGGAATACTAACTTCTATCAGATGAAACCGCGTCGAAGTATTTAAAATAGTGTGGGGCAATCCGATATGCAGATCACTGATCACCGCAAAGCGAAAATTTAGACTCATAGTATTAATTTTACCTTGAATTGATAGTGCTATTAAGATGAATTAGATACTGAGATGATTTTGAATATAAATCATTTAAAGGGATGTATTAATGATGTGGAGTTGCAGCATCATCTGTTGATCCACCGTTTTGGTTTTAACCCTAAGGATATTTATACCTTGACTGATGAGCAAGCAACTCGTCAAGAGATAAGGGTGTGGTACTGGCGTCAACGGCTCCGGCTCCTATAGTTGAACACTCTTTTGACGGAGTTTTGCCACTATTATTTCATGTACCACTATGGAATTAATTACATTGCACGGCTATCAAGCTCAGATTCCATCAAAATGGACTTGAATCGAAATTATTGCCAAGTCAGTTATCAGTTTTAATCCATACAGCGTGGACTTGAGTTATAACCGGTGGAGTTTGCAAGATCCTGACGGATTCAAACAATTATTTGTGTAACTTTGGTGGTTTGTGACTGTTAGTTTGCGATCGCGATCGCTTAGATATTAATACACAATGAGCCAGTAGGGTGTGCATAGGCAACGCCGTAACGCACCGTTACTCACTCTATAGATTAGGATGGTGCGTTACGTTTCACTAAGCCCATCCATGAGCGTAACTGGCGTTCAGGATCTTTTGAGAAGCTGGCTAAGTCCATTACTGGTACTGAGATGGACTACACCACTCGCGTCCCGGCTTATCCGATAGACAGCTACTTCAGCCGTCTGTTGCCTAGTGACTAAATCTCACCCCGTAAGTACCAGACGTAGCCCCTAGTGCCGCTGCTAGGGGCTACGTCTGGTAAAAAAGCATGAGGTCTTAGTATATGCTTACAGAGTTTCCGTAAAATTCTACGCAAATATATGCGTTGCCGTTTAGAATGTTGCTCTTTAGATCGCTGTTTATACGTGAATTCCTTACAGCCCTTTCTAAGGCAACTCTGCGTTCATAAATGTGAAAGTAACTATCATAATCATCTCCGGAATCTACTTTACCAAATTTGTGGACGTTAGCCCTATCCTGCTGAATAATCTGGCTTACACTACGCAATCGATCACCGTTAGAAGTATAAAGGTCTTGACCACTTATAACAGCGCAGTAACTAGCGATTTGAGCTTGAGCTGGTGCAGCAAGGAATAGGTTACCTAAAATTACTCCCCCTGCTGTCGCAACAAGTGCTTTGAAACTATTCATGAGTTAATTATTCCTTGAAAGAACTTTAAGTTACTGATTATTTGTGGAGATGCATCCCAATCTTTTATCCAGTATCGTCTAAAAAAACAACTAGAAAATGAGAACTCTATAAAGAGTTTGTAAAAATCTCTCAGCATTAAGCTGATGGCTTTAGTTTTACGTCGTTTTCTTCCACGAGAAAAGTGATGAAACAGACAACCCCAGCAGCAATACTTTCAGCATCAATAGGTAAAGCGCCGCCAACCTGATAAGTCTCCATACTATTTTGTCAACTAGTGTGGATAAATTCTCTCTGTGTCCTCTGTGTCTCTGTGGTTTATTCTCCTCATATCCTCAAATCGCTCTCGAAAATACTCCCGATACAACCGACAACGAAGAGTTACCTGATTTCCCTGCTAGAAAGACCAACTCAAGCACAAGTCAGGTACAAGTCAGCTAGCAATTGTCAATTCTTCCTGATGCTATAAAAAAAATGCTGGATAGAGAAAAAGTTGATGCACCCTGATAACTCCCCTCGGCTAAAGACAAAGCTTTGCTTTGCTAATCAGCCGAGTTTTTTTTGACAACAGGATTAATCAATTGGCAATCATCAAAATTTTCGCCAATCCTAATGAGTCTTACCGCTACTCGTTTATCTTCCGTCTGCTGTAGATTGCCTAATTTCTTCGACTGTCAAGCCGAGGGCTTGTGCCACCTGTTCAGCACTTAGTCCCATTGCCAAGAGCTGAGGAATCGCATCTTTTTGCGATCGCTCTGCATTCTCAGCGCGTTGTCGTTCTTTCTCTGTTTTCGCACGCTCGAGTTCGGTTTGTTCCCATCCGGTTAACAACAGATTTCCTTCCTTATCCCACCACCTCAACCAGAGTTGAGTTTGATTTTGATAGGTTCCTTGCCACAGTCCTAATTCAACGCCCAAGCGCTCGATGGGATAGTGTCCCCGTTTGTTGGGAACCATCTCTCGATAAAATCCGTTGACTAGGTTGTATACCTCCAGCTTGCCAGTCCCGATTATATAAATGCCGTAGTAAGGAATATGGACTATTTGCTCGTAAACCCAAAATTTTCCTGGCTTTTTCCCTACTTCGAGGTTTGCCTGGGATAAAGGTGTTTGATCTCGTTCTTCTTTGCCACTACCACTAGCAAACTCCAAGGCAATGAAGGGAGCGATAAATTCCCGCCACAGGACATAAGAACGCCGAATCTTGCCGTCTAGATTCGGTGGGACGTTGGGAACGTAGAACCAATCGGGAGCCTCTGCTCCATCTTGAGGGGGATCGGTTTCTCGCCAATAAATGCCACTGTCTTGTCCGATGGCATATTGTTTATCGGGATGCAGTTGTTCTAAGACAGGGCCGATGGAATCCGTAAGAATAATGCTTTGGGGATGCTCTTGAAAATTTTTCACAAAGGTGCCATCCTCCTCTGGTAGTTGCGTATGATCCGGGAAAGGAGGCGGTAAAGTAATCTTTTCGACGCTTTGGGTCATGGATATCCTCCCAAGAGGCGTTTAACTTACCTTATTATAGCGATCGCTATCATTGATTCATCCTGCACTTGATAGTTGATGTATTTTTCTAAAACCTTCTTGATTAACTCGCGATAATCTAGTTTTCCCATAGAACAATTTCCTTTTTTACACATATCATCCCTTGGTAATTATTCATTATTCACTCTTTGATTATTAATTGTTGAAAGAGCCAGTTGAAAACTTCATGTTAAGTTCTATTAAGAGATTTAGTCAAAACTCAAAACAGCACCTACTAGATAGAAGCTGATGAGCATTAAGAGTCTTTTAGGCTCGGAGTGGTCAGCGGCGAAGTGCCAAATTGACTAGCAAAATGAGAGTCTATTCTATTATTCACCACAAATTATCTGGTGTGGATCTGGTATTCCTTAACAAGCTGCAAATTATTGACTGGCTGGCAATCGTACATAACCTACTTGGCTCTGACAAAGGTCGGGAATTCACCTTGGCGCAAGCTGTTATCGCCATCCTGCGGTATCAGTTGTTTCTCTTCCTAGTAAGAAAGTACGCCAATATGCGCCTGGTTCCCAGCAAAGAAATTGATGCTGTTTTACACGTCCACATTGCTACGAATCAACAGTATAAGGAGGAATGTCAATATCTCTTTGGTACTTCCCTTGTTCACTCTCCGGGATTGGGAACAAGAGGAGAGGTAGATCGGCAGGAATGGCTTGTTGCTTTTGCTCAAACTCGGGAACTCTTTGAGTATAATTTCGGGCAAGGCGCAATGGGTCATTCCGTAGCCGCTTGTTGCGAAGTACTCCAAGTTTCAACTTAAGGATTGGGGAGCAGGGAGCTGTTTGTTCCTTATTGCTCCCTTCTTCGTTGATTGACTTCCGACAGAGTTGTCTCCAGAGTTAAGAGAAAAGTTTGGGCTTCTTCTGCTTCTGGCATCATTCCCAAGTTCTCGAAATGCTCCCTTGCTTCCCCTGCCGAACGAAGGGCCTCTGCTAAATTCCCCTGCGCTTTTGCTAGAGTTGACAATGAGCGCTGACAAAAAGCCATGCGGCATTTATCTTGATTAAATTTCGCTACTTGCAGTCCTTCGGTAAGGATTCGTTGAGCGTATTCGAGATCCCCTTGTTTAACTGCAATGTCAGCCAACCAATTTTGTGTACAGAAGATAGCACGCCTCCAATCATTTTTCTGAGCAGAGTCTAGAGCTTTTTGAAAGGGAATTTTGGCTTGCTCATACTTTCCAGTTTTGAAGAGGATCTCACCTTGGTAGTAGTGAACCTGAGTCAACAATCGCAGTCGAGTTTGTTCTGGTAGTTGAGCTGGTTCGAGTAGTGCCAGGGTTTGGTTAAGCCAAGTCTGCGCCTCGTCAAATCTCTGCTGTTGAATATGGAGAACAGCGATGTTTTTAGCCAACCTTACCTGAAATAATTGGTCTTGATGATGCCGTAGCTCCCAAGCTCGTTGAAACAACTCATCTGCTGCTTCTAACTGGTTTGGCTTCCCCATAGAGGTGAGAGTCCAACCTCGATCAACCATAACCTCTGCCAAAACTGACCAATCTCCTCGCTGTTCTGCTGCTTGAATAAGGAAGGTAGTCCAATGCAGTCGGTCATCCCAGTACCCCCAGCGGCTTTTCTGGCTTCCTATAATCTGGGTGTATGCTTCAATATTGCGCCAAATCTTGAGAAAATCTGCGTATCGTCCTTGAGCAATACACCAGTCAATGACGGCTTGCAGATTCTGCCACTCTTGCTCTAAACCATCGCACTGTCCTTGCCATTCTTGGGCATCCTGTCCTCCATGCTCTGCTGAAAAGCCCAAGTACCAAATAATCCAACGCTCTCGTGCCTCAAGTTCAAAATCGGGGTGAGCCTCCAGTTCAGCAAGGGCATATTCACGGGTTAGAGGTAACATACTATAGCGATTCTCCTCATGCTTCACCAAAGACATTCCCCGCAATCGTGCCAAGTCGTCTTTGATAGTATTAGGGTCAGTTTCTGGTACTGCCACCTGAACAAGAGCATTTGGTGGAGCAGGCATGGGGAATAGAGCTAGAGCCATGAGTAGCTTGTGAGCTGGTTGTCCTTGGAGTAGCTTTACGGAACTTTCAAAGCAAAAACGGGCGACATCTCCTGTAGATTGAGACATCCTTTCCAACACTTCCTTAATCAAGTAACCGTTGGCTAACTGTCCAGTGGCATAGCTGATGGCTACTGGAATACCTCCTGTTCCCTGGTAAAGTGCTAGGCTGTCTTTACGAGTAAGGGTTACTCCTTTTTCTTGAGCCTCATGTTGAATGAGATGAAGACCATCTTCCTGAGGTAAAGAAGTCAGACGCACAGGGACAAATACAATCTGTTCGCGGGTAGTAATGACTGCTTTTACGGTAGGTGGCAGCTCATACAAAAAGGCTAGAATGTCTTGCTGATTCTCAACTGTCTCCAAATTATCCACAATCAGCAAAGTGCGTTGGTGGGACAAGGACTCTGTGATTAAGTCTATTTGCTCTGGAAAACTGATTCCAGAAATGTCTAAATCGTCCAAATTACGAGCAATCTGTCGGAAAATGTCACTCAATGTCTTTCGAGGAACTAAGCTTGGCAGTAAACCGAAGGGAGTTAGGTATTCTTTTTTGGCTGAGGTGAAGATGATCACATCGAAGGTGGGTACACCTAGGCAAGCTTTATTCCTGTAGCTAGCTTGCAAGCATTGATAGGCAGCTTCCACGACGAGAGTCGTTTTCCCCACACCACCAATACCATCAACACTAATTAAGTGTGCGGCACATTTCTGGTTGGAGGAGATGGAGGAGGTTGTATCTTCTTAGGATTGCCGCTCTTGAGCTCTTGCTGAACTTTCTCTAGCAGTAGTCGGACATTATTGACACGCACTTTCTGTCCTATAGCATCTGCCAAAAGTTGCCAAAGGTTGGGACAGAAAACTCGCTGGATAGTGCTATCAGCGTAGCCAGTAACACTAATCTCCTTGAGCTTCTTTCCTGCTAAGACTTGCTGCAAAATACATTCTTGGACATCTGTTAAGGTCTTTCCAGTTTTAGCAAAAACCTGTTCGTTTGCCACTCCGATTAGTTGTGATATGCTCATCGGTCAGCCAGAAATGGGTCTTGTATTGAACGTACCCTGGATTGTAGGAAAAACTGTCTATCTCGAGCAAATTTACTGATTAAGTTGTAAATATTGAAGATCTTGAATTTAATGAATGAATAATTGACTGAAGTTCGTGACATAAAATTAGTTTGTTTTTTGATAATCTTCAATAGTAAGCTTCTTTTTAAGTAAGTGTATAAACAAAAAAGTCAGGAAATATATCTTTATTACAAGATATTTAGGTCAAACTCACCTAAACACTTATAATATTCAAATATGTTTTAAAGCAGGTGAGAGTAATTCTTTATTATAAGTAATCATCTGAACTTAATATTATTTCATTTTCAAAAAAGATAAGATGAAACGCATTCAAATTAGTATCCTTAAAATTCTCTAGCCCATTATCAACAATATTTTTATCAATATCAATATCGCAGTTTAAATGCATAACACTTGAGACGCATTCTACCTTTGAGTCAATCATGAACTTGGATCAGCAGCTACGCCAACTAATTCAGCAAGCTTGTATGCTTCTCAAAGAAGCAGAGCAACTTCCAGAAAACAGCCGGAAGCGACGGGAATTGCTCAGGAAAAGGCGGCACTTGCTCAATCAGATCATTTACACAATGCAGCAATCGGGTGAAATCAGAAAGGATGGTGATGAGTATTATGAAGAGGCACTCCAGCGAACTTGGATTTGGTTCAGTAAAAATTTCTGTAAGTTCAATCCAGAAAAGGCGAAAAATCCAGAGGAAGCAACTGTTATCGGTTGGTTTAAGTTTAACCTTTATAAATACAAACTCAAAGATGTATACAGAGAAGCAAGAGAGGATCAACAGTGGATATATAATCCTCCATCCAATCAGGACGATAAAGAACCAGATATCTTCAATAACTTAGCTGATACCCATACTCGTGATCCATGGTTGCTCTCAAAAGAGACTCGGCAATGGCTAGAAGAAAACAAGCATGATCTCTGTCGTATTCGCCTGCGCAATCGCTCAGAAAAGGTTAACTGTTATCTTCTCATTTTGTACCGCTTACCTCAAAAGAAAAACAGAGCAAAAACCTGGAAGGAGTTAGAAGCAGAGTTTAAAGTGTCAGACTCAACTCTCATTGACTTCTGGAATCGAGAATGCTTCCCTCGTCTCCTCAATTTTGGTCAGTCGAAAGGATGGATCAATGTTGCCAAAGCGATGGTTAAGGTATTTGTGCCTCGCAAATTGCATTATACGCCTCTAGCCATGGTTCTTTTAAGGATTTTGTCCAGAGTCTAAAGCAAATGCTGAAAACGAAAAGTTTCTGTCACCCCGTCAAGTGATGGGTTGATAGCGAAATTATTGTGAAAATTTGTAACGAATTATATTAAGCCTCTAGATTTAGCCTGATAAGCCTACAGAACACCTAACTGGATAACTAAGACTAGCTTGCCAGAACAAAAATGATGTGGGGACAGGTTTCGGAGGTTTAACTCAGCCAACATGATCAACTCCACCCTCAACCAAGTTATGTACACAGACGATTTAAACGAGCAACTGAATCAATTAATAAAAGAGGCTCGTATGCATTTACCCCGTAGTCTAGAGCGACAAAAATTACTGAATGAGATTGTGGGAAAAATGCAGCAATCAAAGCAAATCTGGAGGGGTTGGGGTGTTGTTGAGGAGCTTTACGAGGAGGCACTCCAAGTAACTTGGCTTTGGTTTAGCAAAAATTTCTGTAATTACGACTTAGAACGAGGCAGAGTGATGACTTGGTTTAATAAATACCTTAAATTCAGAATCAGGGATTTGTGCGTAGCAGCAGCGGAGGCAAAGAAAAAACACAATTCCACTCAAAAACTATACGATGATGATGAAGTATCAGACCTGATAGATAATATACCTGATCCAGTAGGTAATTCAGATCCGCTGAGTATTCTGGAAGAGACTTGGAAATGGCTTGAGCAACATAAGAGTGAGCTTAGTCGCATTCATCTTCGCGATCGCAAGGATATCAATGCCTACAGCTTGATCTTGTGCCGCTTACCAACAGAAGAAAAAACCTGGGGGGAATTAGCAAAAGAATTTGGCGTATCAACCTCAACCCTCAGCAGCTTCTACCAGCGAAAATGCTTCCCTCTTCTGCTAGATTTTGGCAAATCCCAGGGATGGCTCGAAGAGTAAAAACTCAAACTACCATTAAGGAGGACTATGAGCCTGTTTTCTCACCTGTCGGAGGGCGAAGCATTTGGCAAATATACTTTGGGTTTCACCGATGAATTATCGCCCAAATGCGAGAGCCCCTACATCATATTTTTGACTTTGAAAACACGCCCTAGTCCATCACTTCGGCTTTTCAACTAACATACTGATTCAACCTATCCTTTTACCATGTAACCCTTATTTCTTATCCTACCCATGATTTATTCAACAGAACATATCACCATTGCTATTCCTATCACCAAAGCAGATCGGCAGAAAGCCAAAGAATTTGCTCAACAGCAACCTACTGTTGAAAAACAAGAGCAAGTGGAGCGAAATACTCTGGCGGTGCTAGTCATGCACTACTACTTGGAAATGCTGGAGATTCCGACGGATTTGAAAGCTAGCTATTGCTGGAATCCTGTAGGTCGTTTGTTTGCTGATGTGGCTGATTTATACATTCCTGAAGCGAGAGGACGCCTGGAGTGTCGTCCAATAAGAGAGGGAGATCATACTTGTTTTATTCCCCAAGAAGTCTGGAAAGACCGCATCGGCTATGTGGTGGTGAAGCTAAATGAAGCTTACAAAGAAGGAACAGTGTTGGGGTTTGTACCAGCAGTATCAACAACTATGCTTGGCATTAGTCAGCTGCAACCTCTTGATCGACTAATTGAGCATATTGACACGCTAATTGAGGAGCTTAATTATTCAGCAGCTCCACCATCTATAGTGCAGTTAAGTCGATGGTTTGACAATATTTTTGAGGCAGGTTGGCAGGCTGTTGAAGAATTGTTTGGCACTAGAGATGTTAGCTTTGCTCTAGAATCTCGCGGTGGAACTCCGAGATTTCGCGGCACAACAAAAGGAGAGTTGATTAAAATCTTGCAGACTACCCAGCAAGAAAAAACTCGATGGGGAGCTGCAGAACGCCTATGGAAGCTTGATCCGAAAAATCCTGTAGGCGGAGTAAGAAGAGTCATAGATTTGGGGATGCAGCTGACAGGTCATTCAGTTGCCCTCATTGTCGCAATCCTACAAAAGCTTGACCAGAGTGTAGCGATCCTGGTACTGGTGTACCCAATAGAACGTGAGACCTATCTACCCCTAGGTCTGCGACTGATCATTCTGGATGAAGCTGGTAATCCCCTTCGAGAAGCTCAAACTTCAGCAGAAGAAGACAAGGATTACATTGAGCATATGTTTACTGCCGAATCCGGAGACCAATTCAGCGTCAGAGTTGTTCTGGACAGTACTAGTATCACGAAACGTTTTATAGTCTGAGTATAGCTGTCACATCAGCCACACGCGAGGAATTTTAGGAGTGCTTCACTGATTTTTCCAGCAATGTGAACAGAATCAATTAAATTGATAACTAATCCCCGATCTCCAAGAGAGATTGGGGATGCACGATTATAACTCTTCCCAATCTAATATGAGCAAACTAGCTATTTTCAAAATTAACCAAGGCGATTTTGATCAGGGTTTTTCTGTCACTCTCCAAATTTGGGAGAATGGCGAGCTACTCCAAGAAGATACTAGTAGTCTCCCTGGAGACCTTAGGATTCCTCAGCTCTATCAGGACTGGCAAAATAAGTACTATACTTGGCTAGACTTGGGGGCTACCAACAATCAAGCTACCGACAATCAAGCTACCGACAATCAAGCTACCGACAATCAAGCTACCGACAATCAAGCTACCGACAATAACTCGGAGCCAGTCAGGAAAATCACTTTTCCTGATGAACCAGACCCTGAGAAGGAGCGGAGGGAAAACTGTAAGAGGTCATCCAAAGCACTTGAAGCTCAGCTTCAAAAGTGGTTCGATCAAGAATCCAGTCGAAGTTTGAAAATGGATGTCCTAGACAGGACAAGTGAGCATGATTCGATTCGCATCATCTTCCAAACTGAGAATGAACACCTGCGGAAACTCCCTTTGCATCTATGGGATTTGTTGAAGCATCGTCGGAAAAAGGCGGAAGTTGTTCTTAGTGCTAGGCATCAAACGTGTTCTCGTGATAATTTAGAAAATCCAGTCAAAATCTTGGTGATTTTGGGGAGTAGTGAAGGTATTAATGTTAATAGAGACCGAGACTTGCTGAACGAGTTACCAAGAGCAACAGTTACTCTGCTGGAAAAACCTCAACAAGAAGAACTGTTTGAACATTTATATGATCAGCGTTGGGACATTCTGTTTTTTGCTGGTCATAGTTTTGACGGAGAAATTAAGCTCAATGACAATGAAAGCCTATCTCTTCAAAAGTTGGAGTATGCTCTGGACGAAGCTATACAAAATGGTTTAAAACTGGCAATCTTCAATTCCTGTGATGGATTGAAATTGGCGCGGCATTTGGAAAAATTGAATATCCCCCAAGTGATTGTTATGCGGGAGCCTGTGCCTGATCTAGTAGCGCAGGAATTTTTAAAGAGATTCTTGAAATTTTTTTCCGAAGGTAAATCACTTTATATAGCGGTGCGGAAAGCGCGTGAGTGGTTGCAGGGGAGGGAAAACAAATTTCCCTGTGCTACTTGGCTGCCGATAATGTGCCAAAACCCTGCTGCACCAGAGCTGATGTGGCCTCCACCCCCAGAGATTCGACTCTCAGAAACTTCATCTCCACTTAAGCAGCTCCTGAACCTCATTCGTCAAAACAGGGGGAAATTGGCGCTAGGATTGGCAGCCGCGATCGCAATTGCTGTAGTTTATTTTAATGACAAAATTCCCCCTAAATCTCTAAGTGTTCCTCCAGTAAAATTCAGCTGGGGAGAAGAACTTCTGACATCACCCAGCACTAACTCCGACAAGCCAAAATGTAATGAAGCTTATACTAAAAAGGCTGAAGGAGAAAAAGCTTTTGAGGAGAAAAACTTCTCCGAAGCTGTTGAGCATTTTCGGTCTTTTTTGGAGCAGTGTCCTTACGATCCAGAAGCACGGATTTATCTCAACAATGCTCAGGCTGAATACAGTGGAAATCCGATTAAAATTGCAGTTAGTGTTCCAATTGATACTCGTAAATTGAGTCCCTTTATTTCTCAAGGTATTCTGCGAGGAGTTGCCCAAGCTCAAGAGGAACTCAACAAGCAAGGTGGTATCAACAACAGACTTTTGAAAATCGGAATTGCTGATGACCAAGGTGAGCCTGAAACAGTAGAAAAAGTAGCTAATTTATTCGTCAAAAATGACGATATTTTGGGAGTCATTGGTCATTTCTCCAGTGATACCACTCTGCAAGCAGGAAAGATATACGAAAGAGGGAAACTTGTGGTCATTTCTCCCACTAGCACAGCTGTTAGAGGAACTAATACTGAGGACGATGAAGTTAACTTCAGCCCCTACGTTTTCCGCACAGCCACCACTGATGCGACTGCGGCTAAAGACCTAGTTAACTATATGCGAGACACACTCAACTACACGAAAGCTGCTATTGTCTATGAGAATGACAATCTCTATAGTCGATCTCTTAGAAGGCAGTTCAAAGAGCAGCTTAAAGCAAAAGAGGGAACCGTTGTTTCTGATGCTAATTCTGAGTGTAATTTGTCCAGTACAACTTTTCATCCAAACAGGTGTGTAGAGGAGGCAATTGATAACGATGCACAAGTGCTACTGTTAGCTCCCAGCACTAAACTCTCAAACGATGCGAGACAGATTGTTTGGAATAATTCTCAACATCAAACTCCTTTAAGCTTATTGGGTGGAGATGCTGTATATGGTACAGATACCCTAGAGAATGCTGGTACAGCAGTTGAAGGTATGGTAATTGCTCTTTCTTGGCACAGAAATGAGGATAATCCTAGTCAGTTCGAGCAGGAGGCTCAAAAACTCTGGGGAGAAGATATATACTTGCAGACTGCTATGGCATATGACGCTACTCAGGCACTTATCGAAGGTCTGAAAGTTCTGGAGCAACAGGAGAGGAATTTCACTCGTGAGGGTTTGAAGCAAGCACTATCGAGTCCTGATTTTTCAGCCAAGGGTGCTACAGGTACAGTAGAATTTGACTCATCAGGCGATCGCAAGCTCTTTAATGGTATTGGTGTCTTAGTCCAAGTCCAACTAGATCCAGACAGTGATAGTGAAACAGGGTATAAGTATGAACTACTGCAACAGCCAAACCGTGACTCAACAATTAATAATGACTAATGAATAATGAATAATGAATAATTACCTCTCCTAAAACCTAAAACCTTTTATATACAGTCGATCGCGTCCAATACTCTCACTAACTGCTTGAGGTGAGCTAGTTCATGAGTAGCCATTACCGAAATGCGAATCCTACTAGTGGGAACTGTAGGAGGACGAATCGCCGGAGCAAAAATACCAGCAGCTTTTAGCTGTTCCCCAACAGTAACAGCAGCCGTAGCACTAGCTAGGGGAATGCAAAGAATTGGTGAATCGGTAGGCAAAAGTTGTAGATGCTTTAGCTGCTGTTGTATTAGTTGCTTGAGGATGTTGATATTCTTCTGGAGTTGAATGCGGCGTTCTGGTTCTTGTTGCATAATCTCCACTGCTGCTAATGCGGCTGCGGTGTCAGCGGGGGATAAACCAGTGGTATAAATCCAGCTAGGAGCACGATTACGGAGGAAGTCAATCAAGGCAGCCGAACCTGCTACATAACCTCCCAAACTACCCAAAGCTTTACTGAGAGTACCTACTTGAATGAGAGTTTGTCCAGTACAACCAAAATGTTCCACACAACCAGCACCCGTTGCTCCCAAAACTCCAGTAGCATGAGCTTCATCTACCAATACCATACAGTTAAACTGTTTAGCGATCGCTAATATTTCAGGTATTGGACAAAGATCCCCATCCATACTGAAGACGCTGTCAGTAATAATTAGGCAGCGGCGGTATAGGTTGCGGTGTTGAGCTAGCTGATGCTGCAAATTAGCCATGTCGCTGTGAGCATAGTCTAGAACTAATGCGCCGCTCAAAATTGCGCCATTCTTCAAGCTGGAGTGATTATACTCATCTGCTAGAATCAAATCTCGCTTCCCGACTAAGGCAGCAATAGTTCCTAAGTTGGCCAAATACCCGGAGCTAAATACTAAAGCATCTTCTGTTTGTTTAATATATGCGATCGCTTCTTCTAATTGTCGATGTAATTTCCTATGTCCGGTAAGCAGTCGAGAACCAGTACTACCAGTACCATATTTTTTCGTCGCGGCAACTGCTGCCTGAATCAAGCGCTGATCCCCTGTAAGTCCCAGATAATCATTGCTAGCAAAGTTGATTACTTCCTTTCCTTCAAGTTGCACTACTGCACCAGGAGGACTGGTTATGGCTTGTACTGAACGATACCACTTAGCTTTATGGATGGTGCTAAGGGATTGTTCTAGCCAAGTATAGGGATTGTTATTGTTTATCATTACGCGAACCCAATTTTCAATTTTCAAGCTAGAGTTGCTCTCACTTCTGAAAGAGCAACCTCGCTTAGGATACTGTGGGCGAATCACCTCAAAGCTAGTAAAATCCTGGGGAGATAGGGAGATGGGGAAATAGGCAGGTAGGGAATTAGGGAGAAAAAATATAGCAATCCTAACCTTATAAAGAAAAATGAGTTTACTTACGCATAAGCAACGCCCCAATAAAGCCGCTAAAACCAATTTCAAGGCTCTTGGCGACAATCGCCAGAAATTGATTTGAGGGGTAAAAATCTCTGACTACTAGCACTAATACTAGTAAGGCAAAGAGTAAGATCTCTGTTTTAAACCTGAAGAAGGTTGTTATGATTCCATTCATAATGCAAGTTCCTGCCTTGGATTTACGCAAAGATCGGTTAAGTGAGTCATTTAAAAGCATACTATTTGATCGTTGATTAATTTTTACTCATTTACTATAACATTTTTTTAATAAATGAGTCATTTAGATGCAAAATTTCGTGTTATCCCTACAAGAATACGGTTTATAGCCGCTTTTGGTGAGTATAGTGACTCATTTGATTACACCCATACAAACGATAAAATTTAAATGAGTACTTTATCCGTAGAAGTATGACTAATATTCCCCAGGAGCTCCTCAGAGAGCTAGTTGTAGAGGAAGGGTTATCTGATACTGAACTAGAAGCCTTATCTCTTGCTTTGGATGGAAAATCACCGACGGAAATTAAAGAGCTTCTGCAAATCAAGTCTGAGAATGCAGTACAGAAGAAGCTAGGGAAAATTTATGCCAAATTCCGAATCTCAGGCAAAGGCCCTGGTAAACTGCCTAAATTGCAAAAAATCCTCACCGACAGATTTCAGGCTCAGCAAGGTAAGAAGAAAGTCCTCATTTCTTGGTATGGCAGTACAGGGAAATTTCAGGCTGAAGGACTGAGGGATATTTTAGCCCATCCGCAGGTTGAGGCATTACTCTTAGATACAGATATGAGCTCCGGTTCTGTTTGGTTTGCCGAAATTGAAAAAGTCTTAGAGGGAGTAGATTTCGGTGTCATCTGCTTACCAAAGGGTTTTTCGACAAATCCAGAAGTTAGTTCTGCAACTGGCTACCTCTTTGCCAAGCTTCAGTACTTTAGGCTCGTGCATTTTAGCCCAGAGGAGCTAACTGAATCCCCATTGCCCTTTCCCAAAGTTGATGCTACTAAAGAAGATGACCTAGCCAAGTTACTTAACGAGATCATTGGTGGAGAGCTACAAGAAGCAAAAGATTGGGTAAACTTCAAACTCTCTAGTTCCGATAAGTGGGAAAAAATAGGTAAACAAGAGCAATCTGTTGAAGATGAGTCACCAAATTCCAGCTTGATCCTCGACGCTGGGTTACGAATCCTTAAAGATAATAACTGCTTCCGAGAAAATAAACTTTTCCAATACCCAATCAAAAATCATCTGAAGGACTTAGACAATCAGCTGGAGAAAGTAGGCTCAAGTGGCAAAGCTTACTCGATGCCTTTCGAGCTGTATCCCCGCTTTCTCACCTCCTTACAACAAGAACTAAAGCCCAGGGTAAAATCTGTGGCAATTATCGAAAATACAGACCATTTTTGGGGTAATGAAGAAGGGGATGAGGTGGCAAAAACTGCCAACTCTGACAGCGAAAGACTATTTGTTTTTCCAGATCTAGCCAGCTTCAAGCAAAGTACAAAATTCCTGCTAGAACATGCTTCTTGCTACAAAGTTTTTGTGACAATTTTAGATAAATACTTACCTTTAGCAGCAGAATTTTCTAGTGGGGGAGAACTAACTCAATGGCAGGGTGATCATTTTGCTTTGCCAACCAAAGAATATGCAATTATTCAGACCTCTGATGATCATCGGTTATTGGCATGGTATCACGAGGATAATGCCAATAACCCGAGAAACAAAAAGATTATTCAAATTTCTGCTAAACCAGAAGAAATTAATTTATATGATCAAGCATTTGAAACAATCAAAAATACTCAAGGAGTTATTCCATTCTCTTTTGAGCATAAAGATTGCCAAGAACAAATAGCTGAAAAATTTAAGCAAATTAAGCAAGATTTTGATGAGCATAGTTTATATAGTAGTATCCTTGCACATCCCGAACAATTACTTAAAGATTTACATGCAGTTAGAAATGAGTTGATAGTTTTGCAGACAAAGGAGGAAATCATACCTACTGCTCTGAAACTTGTGCGTGAGAGGCTTCATTGCCAAAAAGCTGCCATCTTTTTATTCCATAAGGATGGAAGACTACATCGCGAGGGGATACAGGGCATTGATATCCATGGTAAATCTATAGATAATAACTGGTTTCCTGATGAAAACTATGCTGTCGGCGAAAGCTTTACAGGAAGAGCTGCAGTTCCAAAAGCTGACGGCTATGGGGAACCTCAGTGGACCAATGATTTGGATAAAGTACAGCTGAACAAGGAGAGCAGCGAGAAATATTCCCAGAAGCTGGGATCAAAGCGCTCTATTATTGCAGTTCCTTTAAACGGTCATAATAAGACCTATGGTGTGATTGAAGTTACCAATAAAGTAGATCCAAAGACTGGGAAACCTCACCCATCTTATGGTTTTGCTCGGGAAGAAATTCACTGGTTATCTGCGATTGGGTCATACGTAGCAACTGCTATATCCAATTCACGCCGCAATAAACAAAATCAATTATACGCAGATTTGTTTAACTGTCTAGTTAAACCTCACCAAAATCCTCAAGAGGTTTACCAAAAAGTCACTTATCGCTTGTGTTCTCCAGAAACTGCCTTTAAAGTTTGCATAATCAGGGTGATAACCAAGTCTGAAATACTTGAAGAAGTAGCAAAATGCAAAGTAGAAGGAATTAATTGGGAAGGAAGAATTCATAAACAAATAAAGATTGGAGAAAACTTTACCTCGAAGGCAATTAAGTCAAGAAAACCTCAAATAGTTCCTCTCATCAGCAAGCAAATAGATAACTTCAAAAATAAGAAATGGGTAGAGCGTTACCAGTTTCAATCCTTCGCTTGTTTTCCACTAATTTCTCAGGGGGAAGTTTTAGGTACACTTTCTGTATATACCGGATATGAGTACGATTTTCACCCCAGTACTCAGAAATTTCTAGAGAAGGTCGCATCTTTAATAGCTGCTTTTGTACAAGGGTTAAATATACAAGGTTTAAATGAATCGGCAAGAGCTCTTGAAGGGAGGAAAATGGTTGATGAAGAGCGAAAACTAAATACGAAAGAAAAAGAACAAATACATAATACCAAATTGATAGAGGTTTGAAATACTGAAAATTGGATTAGAGTGTTTCTTGTCCACCCTAATACTAGTACCGCTGCGCGGAATTAAGAATTAATAATTAAGAATTAAGAATGCTTATAGAGTAAGGATTCTATCGATCTCAAACTGGTTAGTTATTTCTGCCGCGCTGCACTAGTACTACAAGATTATGCGATCGCACTAGTACAGCATCTATCCTTATTTTGTGATTTAAAATCCTGTATAAGCTCTGATAGCAAGAAAACCATTATCACAATTTTAGAGTGGATGGTCTACATAGTGCCGCAGCAAGCTTAAAATATTGCAAGAGGTAGGTTGGGTGGAGCTTTCTTCGTAATCTAAACACAGTGTACAAGGCGTGTTGGGTTTCACTTCGTTCCACCCAACCTACAGTTTTAGTCGTGTCACGCCACTACCAATAAAGGCTTCGTGCGAGATGAGTGAAAAAAAACTGAGTAGGATAGATTCATTCAAGGCTTTGGCACTTCAGGTAACTTGCCAAGCAGTTAACCAAGCACAGAACCGAACCGAAGCGCGATCGCTGATGCAAGATACAATCAAGAGACTAGGGCAACAAATTGCTGCTAGTCTGGCATTTATTGGTCCTGATTGTCGGTTGGTGGTGCTGCCAGAATATTTACTCACAGGTTTCCCTATGGGTGAGTCACTGACTGTTTGGGCTGAAAAAGCCTGTTTGGCAATGACAGATCCTTTATATGAGAGCCTGGGTGAGATTGCTGAGAGACAGGGTATATTTCTAGCAGGGAATGCTTATGAACTAGATCCTAATTTTCCAGGATTATACTTCCAAACCTGTTTTGTCCTGGATCCCACTGGAAGAATAGTCTTACGCTATCGCCGACTCAACTCCATGTTTGCTCCCACTCCCCACGATGTTTGGGATAAGTATCTCGACTGCTATGGAATTGAGGGAGTGTTTCCTGTTGCTAAAACCGAGATTGGTAATCTTGCCGCTGTAGCCTCGGATGAAATCTTGTTTCCCGAAGTAGCACGCTCCTTAGCTACACGAGGAGCGGAAATTTTTCTCCACCCAACATCAGAAGTTTACGGTAATGCACGAGTACCCAAAGAAGCAGCCAAAATCTCTCGTGCTGTTGAAAATATGGTCTATATTATTTCAGCTAACACCGCAGGTATCACTAACACTGCTATTCCCACTGCTTCAGTAGATGGCGGCTCGAAAATCATTGATTATCGGGGACTGGTTTTAACTGAAATTGGTGCAGGGGAGAGTATGGCAGCTTTTGCAGAAATAGATTTAGTAGCATTGCGACGATACCGCCGCCGACTGGGGATGAACAATCTGCTGGCTCGACATCGCCCAGCACTGTATGCAGACACTTATCAGAAATCTCACTTTTACCCTGCTAATAGTATGTTGGAGACAGAAGTAGACCGTAAACATTTTATCCAAACTCAGCAAGAAACTATTGAGCGCTTAGCTAAGTTGGGAGTGATTTAAACTATCAATAATGAATAATATTCAACCTTCTTTAAAACTGCCAAAAATGGATACAGTTTGGCAGGAAACCCTAAACTGGCTGCCAGATGAAAAATGTCAGGCTCAGTTTCAGCACCTCTACGAAGAGATTTTGGAGGGTAACCGCCAGTTCAATTTAACTCGGATTACGACCCCCGAAGAGTTCTGGGAAAAGCACTTATGGGATTCTCTACGGGGAGTAGTGCCCCAATTGCCATCTTTGGCTACATCCCAGCAGGTGATTGATATTGGCACTGGTGCAGGATTTCCAGGACTACCAGTTGCGATCGCATTTCCTCAATACTCGGGTTACCTTACTCGATTCTACTCGCAAGAAAATCAACTTTCTGACCAATTTAATACCCAAGTTGGATCTTAAAAATGTTACCACCTTAATTGGTCGAGCTGAAGCGATCGGGCGACAACGGCAACACCGACAAAAGTATGATCTTGCTTTAGTGCGTGCTGTTGGTAAAGCATCTGTCTGTGCCGAATATGCGCTACCTTTGCTAAAACCTGGGGGTTTAGCTATTCTTTATCGAGGTAATTGGACTAATGAGGAGACAGATGCTCTTCTGCCAAAGTTGGAACAGTTAGGTGGCGTTATTGAATCAATAGAACAATTCACAACACCCTTGAGTAATAGTATTCGCCATTGCCTGTACCTGCGAATGCACGAGCATACTGCCAAGATGCCAGTGCCACGAAGGAAGTGAAGGGTTTAGCATAACTTTTCCAACATCATCTTAGAAATTATTTTTGGTAAGAGAAATACGATAAATTATTGCTAAATAACTACCTTGTTGCAGAAAAGTGCAGTTATTTTTGCACAAAGCTTTATAGCTTTTGTCCTTATTTTTATTTAAGATAACTTCAATAGATTTCTCAGGTAACTAGTATCCGAATTTTATTCAGGAAATTTATTTACTCTGAACTGGTTGTTATTTAAGGAATATCTATAGTCACCTAACTTACTTTCGATTAGTACTATGTACAATAGGCGATGGTAATCTTTCTATTAAATATTTTGAGCTAAAGATTGGTGACTATGTCTTAAATTACAATCATTCACCGAAAGCGGCGGGAAGCCCATTCCTTCTAGGGCTGGGAGGGATAGCCGCCCGCCGCTTAGTTGGCAAGTTATTTGTTAGAAAGTTTTTCTTAAACATTCAACTAACAACCAACAACAAATAACGCGAACTCCCAAGTACTTAGTCGTGGGATGAGTTTAACGTTCTGTCAGCAGAGGTTTTGAGCTGTTGATAAACTGTAATTATTAGTAGGTGGGTTGCAGCCATCTACTAATGATAATGCAGCAAATAATAACAGTAATTTACCGGATTTTAGGGAATTGCTGATACTAGCTATTTCACCAGTATCTACTGTTATAAACACACACATTCTGAAGGAAATTTTAACATGTTAGATATTAAAGAGGCAAGGTACAACCAACTGTATCAGATCTTGAATTATCGCGAGACAGAGCAACATAAAATACTAGAAAGTTTGGACAAAACTTCTAGCACTATTGTCTTTATCGACTCGGGGGTTGATGATTATCAAAGTTTAGTTAATGGTGCAGTACCGGAAGCTGAGGTAATTGTCCTGGACTCTGCACAGGATGGCGTTGAACAAATTACCAAGGTACTGCAAGGACGCACTGAGATTACTGCTATTCATCTTGTTTCTCACGGTTCACCAGGGTGTTTGTATTTAGGGAATAGTCAACTGAGTCTAGATACTCTAAATCACTACACTGCACAACTAAAAACCTGGATTCCTTCAACTTCTGTGACTAAGGAAGGCAAGTTTGATTCTATTCTATCCTTCTCTACGGTTGCAATGTGGCTGCTGGGGATGCAGGGGAAGAGTTTGTAACACGACTAGGACAACTGACAGGGGCAAATATTGCTGCTTCTGCAAAGCGCACAGGTTCTGTTGCACTGGGGGGAGACTGGGAGCTGGAAGTCACCACTGACGAGATTCAGGTATCTCTAGCATTTGAGGCAGTAGTACAGGAAGCTTATCCAGCAGTGTTAGCTACCTTCTTAGTTAATAACACAGGGGATTTTGACGATGGAGACATCAATAATGGTGTCACTACCCTGCGAGAAGCTATTAACGCAGCCAATGCTTCGTCCACCGACGATATCATTGAATTTGCTTCTGGATTAAGTGGGCAAACGATTACCCTCACAAATGGTCAGCTAGAAATTACTGACGATCTCGTCGTTGATGGACTAGGTGCAGACCAACTGACTATTAGCGGCAACAATACCTCTCGTATCTTCAATATTGACGATGGAAATGCTCTCAATTCCCTTGATGTCAAGATTAGTGGTCTAACCATCGCTGATGGAGAGGCTAATTTTGGTGGTGGCATCTTTAATGAAGAACAGCTTCTAATCAGCAGCAGCACGATTCGCGATAACACCGCACAATTCAGTGGTGGTGGTATTTTTTCTGGTGGACGTTTAAATATTGAGAACAGTACCATCAGTGGAAATACAGCAGAGATAGTATCTGGTGGTGGCATCGACGGTGCAAATTTCCTGTCAATTGCCAATGTCACTATCAGCGGCAATCAAGCAGGTAATAACGGTGGTGGCATCTCCTTCGGTCAGGGCTCTGGCAGAGACACCTTGATTGTCAATAGCAGTACCCTCACTCAAAATACAACCAATGGTAATGGTGGGGGTATCTTCTCAAGATTAGCAGATCCTAGTGATGACTTGATTTCTATCAATAACACCATCATTGCCCAAAACTTTGACAATGACAGTTCAGACGGAAACAGTCCTGATGTTTGGGGTGAATTCTCCTCTAACAACCGATTTAACCTAATTGGTGATCTGGGTGACAACACTAGCAGCACTGACTTTCTGACAACAGAAGGGAACCAAGTGGGCACTAGCGCTAATCCTATCGACCCGATGCTTGGAGCTCTGCAAAATAATGGTGGTCCCACCTTCACCCATGCGCTCCTTCCTGGAAGTCCGGCAATTGATGCTGCTAATCCCTCCGCAGGTGTCATAGTTGATCAACGAGGTGTGACTCGTTCTCTACCCAATGCAGATATTGGGGCATTTGAAGCACTTTTACCTCCTAACAAACGAGGGCTCAGCTGGGGTGATCCTCATATTCAAACCTTCGATGGCCGGAATTATGAATTCCAAACTGTAGGTGAATTTGTCCTCGTAGAATCCAACAGCGGGGATTGGCAAGTCCAAGTGCGCCAAGAGCCTTTCAGGAACAGTCAAAGAGTATCATCAAATACGGCAGTAGCAACCCTCGTAGATACACAAAATGTGGGGTTTTATTTAGGACAAGCTCAACCCTTAGAAATCGATGGCATGGAAACTTCGATCAGCAATGGCGGCTTCCTAACGTTACAAGACAACAGTCGCATTACTCGTGTCGGAGACACCTTTACTCTTGTATATGCGGGTGACGATGGCATCGTGACTAACGGGGATGACAGGCTAGAGGTGACGTTGTATGGCACTCACATCACGACTGAGGTCTTCCTGAGCAGGGAACGAGAAGGTTCTGTTCGAGGACTTTTGGGCAATGGTGACATGGACTCTACCAATGATTTTGCCCTACGTGATCCTGATCGCACTGTACTCCCTCAGAACCTTCCCCTCGATGAAATCTATGGAGAGTATGCTGATAGTTGGCGCATTAGTCAGCAAGAATCTCTCTTTAACTACGATCCTGGAGAGGATACTAGTACCTTTACTAAGGATTTTCCCTCTCAAATATTCACAGTTGATGATTTAGGTCCCGTAGAGCGAATGAACGCCGAGGATGAGGTCCGTAATGCTGGAATTACTGAAGGTCCGGTGTTCGATGCTGCTGTTCTGGACTTTGCCCTCTCAAACGAAGATCGCTCTTTCATTGATGCGGCAGCTGATGTTATTGATCAGACAGCTCCGCTCATCTCTCTAACTGTAGACACTCTCGTGGATGAAAATGACGGAGTCCTCATTCCTGGAGATGTTTCCCTGCGAGAGGCAATTCTATTTGCCCTTCCCGGCGCAACGATTGACTTTGACTCCAGTCTTGCAGGTGGAACCATTGACCTTACTTTAGGGGAACTTGTCATCGACAAAGACCTAACTATCAATGGACTAGGTGCAGATCAACTGACTATTAGCGGCAACAATACCTCTCGTATCTTCAACATTGACGATGGAGATGCTTTCAACTCCCTTGATGTCAAGATTCGTGGGTTAACCATTGCTGATGGAGATGCTAATTTTGGTGGCGGCATCTTTAATGAAGAACAGCTTCTAATCAGCAGCAGCACGATTCGCGATAACACAGCACAATTCAGTGGTGGTGGTATTTTTTCTGGTGGACGTTTAAATATTGAGAGCAGTACCATCAGTGGAAATACAGCAGAGATAGGACCTGGTGGTGGCATCGACGGTGCAAATTTCCTGTCAATTGCCAACATCACTATCAGCGGCAATCAAGCAGGTAATAACGGTGGTGGCATCTCCTTCGGTCAGGGCTCTGGCGGAGACACCTTGATTGTCAATAGCAGTACCATCACTCAAAATACAACCAATGGTAATGGTGGGGGTATCTTCTCAAGATTAGCAGATCCTAGTGATGACTTGATTTCTATCAATAACACCATCATTGCCCAAAACTTTGACAATGACAGTTCAGACGGAAACAGTCCTGATGTTTGGGGTGAATTCTCCTCTAACAACCGATTTAACCTAATTGGTGATCTTGGTGACAACACTAGCAGCACTGACTTCCTGACAACAGAAGGGAACCAAGTGGGCACCAGCACTAATCCCATCGATGCGATGCTTGGAGCTCTGCAAAACAATGGTGGTCCCACCTTCACCCATGCGCTCCTTACTGGCAGTCCGGCAATTGATGCTGCTAATCCCTTTGCAGGTACCAGTATTGATCAACGAGGTGTAATTCGTCCTTTCCGCAATGCGGACATTGGTGCCTTTGAAGGATCCCTTAACCCCTCCAGTGTAGGTACATCAGGCGGCGATCGCATTGTGCTCGATTCAGGTAACAATCGGATCGGCAGTGGTGCAGGGAATGATGTAGTCTTTGGTGGAGCAGGTAACGATCGCATTACAGGGCAAAATGGCTATGATTTCCTCTTTGGGGAAGATGGGGATGACATCCTTTGGGGTGAAGCGAAAGACGATTTCCTTGATGGAGGAGATGGAAGCGATCGCCTTTTTGGTCAGAATGATAATGATACGCTGCTTGGTGGTCGCGATCGAGACCTGCTCGAAGGTGGAAAGGGTAACGACAAGATGACTGGCGGTGAGGGAGCCGATATCTTCCAAATTAGTCGGAAAGACTTGCAAGGTGGCTTGTTTACAGATCGAATCTTAGATTTCAATACCGCAGAAGGCGATCGTCTACGGCTGGTAGACCTCGGCATGGACGACGTGGCGTCAGTTATTGGCAGTGGTATTAGCGATTTAGTGCTAACATTCAACTCTGGTGACAGAGTGACATTCGAGGGAGTCACAGATGCCACTTTCTTTATGACTAACGTAGACTTTGATGCGACTCGAATTGGTTGTTGCTCTGCTCTGCCTGCTTAATTTTCAGATTATGAGCTGAGCAATTGGGGGAGTCAAAACTGGCTCCCTCTTTCTTCTTCGGTCATCTTAAGTTGTGTCGTGGAACTTGAGTGCTATTCAGACTGAGTTGATTACATTACTGATGCAGGTACAATCGAGATCAATCTGAGCAATAGCGCTTCAATCGGCGAATGTACTCTATAATCACTTCGGTTTTAGTTTTGCCTTTGGCTAGGCAGTAGGTTTCTAGAGTAGACAAATCTGCTTCTGTCAAACGGATAGTTAGAACTTTATTGGATGGTGGCTTAGTTCTAGGCATAGAAGTTCTTTGTAATAACAAAATACGATTATGATCTTGACATGATCATAACAATTTTGTTGTTTTTTTAATAAAAATTAAATGATTTTGTGCTGATAAAGTCATGCATTAACTTGTGCCTATAGTAAGCTATGAAAAGTATTGGGGCACTCAATAAAATTGATAATTGCAGATTATTCAGCAGCATTTCATACTAAATTCGCCTTTACGAGGCTTGACAATCAAGAGCCACTGAGGTACACGCCTAAAATGGGAACGCTCCCATTAAATCGGAGAGACAATTCTAGTTTCTTGTAACTGGCAAGATGCTAGTTCCACAATTAAGACCCTACACCCTCACTCCGAAAGAGTGTTTCTCGATAGCCATTTCCTGCTTGGCATGAATGTTTTTAATGTGTTTCTTCACTGTGTTGAGGGAAATGAACAGTTCTGCAGCAATCTCTTTATAGGAATAGTTGACTCGACGCAGCAACCAAACATCTGCCTGACGGGGAGTTAAGTCGTATTTGAGTACTTCTGCGATCGCCATACTCCGAAGAGATTGATGTTGGTCTTCAATAGTGATTAGAATGTAGGGATGCTTTGATGATGCTAACTTTAGCCATCTAGTCCGAACTCGAAAAGTAGTTGATTGATCAACGGTAATCTCAGATTCGATAATTACTGGTTGATTAGGATAGAATTCACGGCTATCGATTAAAGCTTGGCAGTTACGCCAAATTTCTTTTGGCACTGAGTTAAGTTGTGATCTGTCTTGGAGTTGTTGGCAAATTTGACAAGCATAATTATTCCCATGAACCCACTCTCCTTGATCTGTCAAAATCAAAACGCCATCCATAAAGCCTTCTAGTACCCCTTGTAAGAGAGCACCGTCTAATTGTTTTACTTGAGAATTTGCTCTTTCTAGATTCTGTGTGAGAGTATTCATCCTATGGACTTAGATGAGAATCAATTATTTACTGGACTCTACTAAGTACTTTGGATTTACAGGCTAGTTATATGCAAAAGTCAGATTTTTGTTACAAAGTGTTATGATGACCTGAATTGCTTCAAAATGGAATGACTGCCGAGATTGCCGTTGTCAGTTAAGTTATTGGCTTCTTCCTCGTTTTCTCCTCGAACTCGTCGTATAGCTGAGCGGCGTTCCTCAAGGGATTCATCTATCTGTTTAGCAAACCTGCGATTATCTACGAGCAAATTGGCCGCTGTATCCCCCTCAATCCTGATGACTTTGAGATCATCAAGAGCACTGATTGAGACAACACTAGGTTTACCGGACATGAATACCGATTCTCCAAAAAAGTCACCGCTGGAAATCTGAGCTACTTCTTGTTCAATGCCCATAACATCTTTGATGGTGAGTCTGGCATGGCCATTTTGAATAATGTAAAGTCCTCCGACAAATTCTCCTTCTTGAATGAGCTGTTCTTCTTTACCGTAGTATTCCACAGTTGAATCTAGAGCTAGTCTATCAAGCGCTTCGATGCTGAGAGAAGTGAAATAAGGGAGCGACTGAAAATAGTCTGCAATTTCCTGCTGGGTGTGTTCTAATTCTGGATCATTAATACGTGCATAATAGATATGGTTAATCGGATAGGGTGAGAGACTAAGACCACTACGTTGAGCTGTGTAATACAGGCGCGTTTTGAAATCGCTGCGAGCTTTATAGGTGCTCATGAAGTCTTTTGCCATGAACATCACTTTGTAACTGATGGAAAAATCGTCAAAAGAACCTGTGGAGATAATCTTGAATCCCTGTTCTAGATCTGTACCTTGAGTTTCCAACAAAACCTGCTGGAGAACCTGCCGAACACGGTTAGGTGGATCGTCATTGGCAAAAGCAACATCAATCCAGATGCCCCGTGCAGTATTTGGCAGAGAATAGTTAAGAATGCGCTCTTTGCCTAAAGCTCCATTGGGAATAATGACAACATTTCCCTCTACCGTTTTCAAGCGGACAGAGCGCCAGTTCATGTCAATAACTTGACCTTCGAGATCCCCCAGTTGCAACCAGTCCCCTTTCTTGAAGGGGCTATCAGCAAGTAACAGAAAGCCAGAGACAAGGTTGCTGAGAGTATCTTGTAGAGCCAAAGCAATGACAAGGGAACCAACACCCAGTGCCTGAGCCGCTTTACTGATGTCAACTTTCCAAACCTCGGCGAGGGCGTAACTGGTAATGATTAAAACGATTGCAGCACGGACAACTTGGAAGAATAAATTAGCAACGGGGAGTTGCCAACGGTACTGTTTGTCTTCAAGGGTTAAGACTACCTTGAGCAAAGACAAAGTGGTATGAATAACAGCGATCCACAGGAGGGTTTCAAGAATTTGTAGGAATACTACCAACTCTCTCCATCCCAAAATCTGCTTAATAATTAACAGGAGGATCAAAGGAGGCAAGACAAAGCGTTGGAGGTTCCGAACAAACGGTGCTAGAGGATGCTCTCTTCGCTTCAAAGAGTCCCCGAGCTGCCCCAGTACAATGGTTAATATGGGGAATCCAAAAATCAAAACAGATCCCCAAATCAATAGCGATTGGTTCATCTTGCCCCCAACTGTTTTATTTGACTTTTTATGAGCTGAACTGCTTCAAGATGGAACTACCGCCCAGATTACCATTGCCGGTTGCATTATTAGCTAATCCATCTGTTTGTTTTAGAACTCGTTGTATTGCTGTGCGCCGATCTTCAAGGGAATCGTCTATTTGTTTAGCAAACCTGGGATTCTCTAAGAGCAAATTGGCTGCTGTATCTGCCCCAATCTTAATCAGTTTCAAATCAGTGAGGGCACTGACTGATACCACACTGGGTTTGCCTGACATAAATACCGATTCTCCAAAAAAGTCACTGCTGGAAACCTGAGCGACTTCTTGTTCAATGCTATTAACATCTTTGATTGTGAGTCTAGCACTACCGTTTTGAATAATATAAAGTCCTCGAACAAATTCTCCTTCTTGAATTATCTGTTCTTTCGTGCCGTAATATTCCACAGTTGCATCTAAAACCAGCTTGGCAATCGCTTCGGAACTCACAGACATGAAATAAGGAAGTGACAGCAAGTACTCTACGAGTTGCTGCTGATTTTCCGGCGTACCCTTCTGTTTATCTAGTTCACTAACATCTGCTTGATATTCCATGGGGTAAGCCATAGTGAGGCCATTTCGCCTGGCTGCATAATACAGGAGCGTTTTAAACTCACGGGCAACTCTAAAGGCAGGGTAAAAGCCCTCAGCGTAAAACCACACTGAGTATGAAATCGAAAAATCCTCGAAGGACTGTGTACTAATATACACAGGTCCAACTGTACCTGAAATTTGCTCGTAAACCTCTTCCAAAACCTGCTTAACGCGGTTCGGTGGATCATTCCGGGAAAAGCTGACGCTGAAATTACTGCCTCTTGCAGTTGTGGGCTGGCTGTAGTTAAGAATATTCTGCTTACCTAAACTCCCGTTAGGAATAACCAAGACGTTGTCATTCCATGTGAGTAGGCGAACGGCACGCCAGTTCATATCCATTACTTGACCTACCAAATCGTTCACCTTAATCCAGTCACCTTTTTTGAAGGGGCTATCGGCAAGTAACAGAAAGCCAGAGACAAGATTGCTCAATGTATCCTGTAGTGCCAAGGCAATGACGAGAGAACCGACTCCTAAGGCGGCAGCCGCTTGACTCAAATCGATATTCCAAATATCGGTGAGTATATAGGCTGCAATGATTAATACCAGAGAAGCACGAATCACCTGAAATAACAGATTTGGCACTGAAATCTGCCAAATATATTCTTTTTTTCCGGAAGTCAATAGAGCTTGCAGCAAGGAAAGAGATGTGTAAATAACAGCAATCCCCAATAAAGTTTCTAAGACTTGCAAGGCTATTGCACTCTCTTGGACACCCAAGATTTTCCGAACAATTACCAAAATGCTCAGTGGTGGCAAGACAAATCTTTGGAGGCGGTAGACAAATGGTCCTAGAGGATGTCCTCGTCGCCTCAAAGATTCCCCAGCCTGACCTAAAATAATGGTTAATATGGGGAATCCGAAAATCAAAATACATCCCCAAACCAAAAGCGATTGGTTCATCTGATCCTCAACTTTTTCTTTTCAAGTTTTTTGATAAGTTGTTGCGGATCTAACTTGTATATTTTGGACGGGCGAAACGCCCATCTCACAAGAAACTGATTATTTTTGTTTATACAAATTAGATGCACTTTAGCTTAGACACAAGCTATTTTGGTAAACTCCGATCTGAACTAAGTCAGAGTAGTTGACTTGTGCTTAGCTTTTTATTGGGGCTTGAACCCCACTGTTGTTCGCAGTATCCTTTGTGACTGGAGCTTCGCGATCGCTGTGGTAGCTATTCAATAAACTAGGCGTTGGGTTGCTTAACAGCCAGGTTGTCAACGTTTGATTAATTTCTGGGAGTTCGATGTCTGGACCGGGCTCAAAATCATATAAACCTTCCAGGCGTTCGTAAACTTCTTCAGTCACAAGAATAGTACCCGGTACAGCATTCAATTGGAGAAAGTCGGCAATACTAACTGTTTCGCCCCACACATCATAGGAAAACATTTCAGTTCCCAGAACAGCAGCGGTAACCGGACCGTCATCAATGCCCATACTGATACGCAGCTCAGTCTTATACTCATTGTCGAACCGTTGCAGAATGCTGAACATATCGATCGCAAAGGCCATCACCCGCTTGGTACTATCCAAACGCGGTTTTGCTACTCCACAGGCAGCTATATAAAGATCGCCATTAGTTTTGATCTTACCGACCTCGTGGGCAACTGCTGCCCGATCAAAGGCACTAATCAGTTCACTGAGCAAGGTAGCAACTTGTTTGACGTCCCTGTCCTTGATTTTCTCCAAGCCTTCGATGCGAGCAAACATTACTGTTGCCAGTTTAACGTTGTTGGCAATGTGGGCTTCCCCTTGTTTGAGCCTTTCTACCACTGAAACAGGCAAGATATTCAGCAGCAGCGCGTCGTTCTCACGATTTTTTTGTTCCAAAGATTCAGAGAATTGGCGCATTCTATCAACTGTTTCGTTGAACTTTTCTTTTGCTTCACCAAATTCGTCATCAGATTCCCTTTTCAGCTCTACATCAAGTTCTCCTTGGCCAACCTGACGTAATCCTCCAATCAGTTGGTTAAATGGTTTAAGGAAGCCAGAGGCTACTGCTGATGCTATCCAAGTCACCACCACCACCACAATTGTAGTCAGGATAAAGATGTATACTTTGAGAGCGGTGACAGGTTTATAGGCTTCTGCAAGGTCTATTTCTGAAAGTAACACCCAGTCTAGTCCCTTGATTGTTAAAGGTGTATAGGAACTCAAAACACTTACACCGCGATAGTCTTGAATAATCCCAGTGCCTTCCTTTGTTCTGAGGGCAGCTCGAGAAGCTACAGTATCCACTTTCTGCAACAGAATCGAGGTTTCAAACTCCTTGATTTTAGGGATGTTCTCTTCCGGCGTGGTGCTTTTAGATAAAACCTTGAGGTACTCTTTAGGATCTTCAATCAAAAAACGGGAATTGGAACGCATTAGCAAATCTGACCCTACCAGGTAAGTTTCTCCACTTTCCCCTAGTCCTACTTCTTTCCATTCGCCGTTTACTGTCATGATTTTATCCAACTCATCCACAGGTAGTTGAGCAGCTAAAATCCCAACAATATTGGAGCCTTCGTAAATGGGAGCGCCAAGGAATGCAGCCGGCGCACCATAGGAGGGGCGATAAAAAGCAAAATCGACGATCTGAACCGTTCGGCGCTCTGGATTTTTTTTCACCAATTCTGTGAGCTCGGCTAGGTTACTATGCTGATAAGGTCCAACATTGAGGCTTGTTCCATAGTCGGTTTCCTTGTAAACCGAGTAAACGATATCCCCTGTTGCAAAATCGATGAGAAACAAGTCGTAGTAGCCAAACTTTTCTACTACATGCCTAAAAATATCCTGGTACTTGGCATGAACCCTACTGTAAGCACTGCCATCTTTGGCGTTGAGTAATTTGTCCTTTTCTCCTACTGGATTGGAGTTTTTGGCTATGTAGTGATACTGGAGATATTTAGCGGCTTTACTCTGAGGAATGTAGCTTCCAGGGTTGAGCTCTCCTGAGACAGCTTTAGACAGTCTGGGAAAAAATTCTTTGGTATAGTAGTCTTTGAGGGCATTATTCCATTCCTTTGGATTTTCCTGGTTGTTGGGTTGCTCAGTCAGGACATCCTGGTTATCGGGTTGCTCGTCAGTGAAGGTATTTGGGTTGTTAAGTTTATCGAATTCCCGGTTGAACTCGATCATTGCTTCAATCACCATGCGATCTTCGCTAAGAGTTTCAACATGGCTTTTCAAGTTCTCGAAGAAGGATTCGATCTGATTAGCTCTAGCAAAGCGAATACTAGTTAACTGGTTGCGGATAGCTTCTCGAAGATTGGTTCTCGATCTCTCCCAACTCAGGAAACTAACGATGAGGATTGAACCCAAACTGACTCCTACAAGTATGATCATCAGCTTGGATTTAACATTGAACCGTTTGCTCACATTCTTGAACATGGATTCTTGTACCTTTGATTTCAAAAGAGTGTTTTATAACGTTAGTACTGTGAGCAAGCAGCAATTGTAGATTCTCAGTAAGCTTGATAGAGTTTCTAAGAAGGGACTTTCTATTGATGCTAGGGAGTCATCAAAGTCTGTGGAGAATGCCTCAAAAATGGATGCTAGAGGTTTTATTTTATAAAGGCAATTTTAGCGTAATCTATATAATCTAAGTTGATAATTATTTCAATCATCCCTAATTGCAGTACAAAAACTCGCATTAAAAAGCACCCTAGCTCTGATAGCTCAAGGCGCTCTTGTGTCTTTGAACACTTTTGATGATCTTGTAGGTAACTATATTTTTCGGAGAACTTCTTGCCTGGAAGTCCTTTAGGAATTCAACAGCTTACCAAGAAAAGAAAGTTCTGTTCTCAAGGAAAGCCCAGACAAAAATACTCCAGTTTTACTATATGTCTCTAGATATTTTTCACGTACAGCAGTGTAACTCTGTTATACCAACAGTAACAAATACTAATCTTGATCGAGGTATTTCTCCAGAGTATTCGCTAAGGTAGTTTTGGGAACTGCTCCCACTACCATATCAACTCGCTGTCCATCTTTGAAAATCATCAATGTTGGGATACTGCGGATACCATACTGGCTAGCCACAGAGGGATTCTCGTCGGTATTGAGCTTAACTACTTTTACCTTACCATCGTACTGAGCGCCAATTTCGTCCACAACAGGGGCAACCATCCTACAAGGACCACACCAAGGAGCCCAAAAATCTACTAAGACGGGGATAGTACTTTGAATTACCTCTTCTGCAAAGGTAGCGTCTGAAACTTCGGTTGGCATGCCTGAAAATCCTTGCTGGTACTTTCTATATCTTTAGAAATTTTACCACAGCAAAAACGCAGGTTCTAAAAGTATACATTTAGTCACAAATTTCTTCCAGAGCAATTGTCTGATTATTGGCTGGCATTACCGGCTACAGAATAATAATCTTAATAAGGAACCGCCCGAGCGTAGTCGGGCGGAGTGTGGTGTGAGGAGTGAACGGAAACATTCGTCTCCGCTCCCTCTATTGTAAGCGACTGCTTTATTTTTTTCCCCCTTATTCTTGACCCTAATCCAGGAATTGAAACGCATTGGGCATTTTCAAGGGTCAGATTCAGCCCTATAAACTTATTTACCCATACCCAACTGCTGTGCTTTTTGGTAAACCTTTCCTTCCGTCAGCAGAGATGGCGCAATTATCACTTCAACTTGTTGCATCTCTTTGAGGTTTTTGGCTCCCAAGGTACCCATGCTAGTTTTCAATGCTCCCAAGAGGTTGTGAGTGCCATCATCAAGTTGTGCTGGTCCAGTGAGAATTTGCTTTAGTGTACCAGTGTTACCCACTTGGATGCGGGTGCCGCGTGGGAGCACTGGAGATGGGGTTGCCATTCCCCAATGAAAACCTTGTCCGGGTGCTTCTTTTGCACGAGCAAAAGGGGAACCAATCATTACACCATCAGCACCACAGGCAATACATTTGCAGATGTCACCACCAGTAATTAAACCCCCATCAGCAATCACTGGTACATACTTGCCAGTTTCTTGGTGGTAGTCGTCTCTAGCCGCAGCACAGTCAGCAACAGCTGTTACCTGAGGAACTCCCACACCTAAGACACCACGAGATGTACAAGCAGCACCAGGACCAATACCAACCAGGACTCCAGCAGCACCAGCTTTCATCAACTTGAGGGTAACTTCGTAGGTTACGCAATTTCCCAAAATTACTGGCAAGGGCATTTCTTGGCAAAACTGAGCCAAGTCTAGAGGGTTTACGGACTGGGGTGAAAGGTGAGCAGTTGAAACCACCGTAGCTTGCACCAAACATAAATCAGCACCAGCAGAAGCTACAATTTCACCGTATTGACTAGCACCCGCTGGGGTTAAACTGACAGCTGCAATCCCTCCTTGGTCTTTAATTTCCCGAATCCGCTGGCTAATTAATTCTTGCTTAATTGGTTCGGCATACAGCTCTTGCATTAGGGAAACAAACTCGGACTTCCCTACTGAAGAAATACGTTTGAGTACTGAAGATGGATCAATATAGCGAGTTTGAATACCTTCTAAGTTGAGAACCCCAATTGCTCCCAACTGGGAAAGGTGAACTGCCATTGATACATCAACCACGCTATCCATCGCACTGGCGATGATCGGAATTTCCCGGTCAATATTACCTATACTCCAGCGAGTGTCTGCCAAACTGGGGTCGAGTGTACGCGATCCGGGGACTAGTGCAATTTCATCGATGCCGTAGGCTCTGCGAGCTGTTTTACCTCGCCCAATTTGAATATCCACGCTTTTTGTCTATTCCCAAGGTTATTTAAGCTAGGGTATCAAATTGCGGGGGAATTGGTCATTAAGGGACTCTGAAGAATAGGGAACTCCACTATAGGGGGAATAACACAAGCCGGTTGAGTCCCAAAACAGGAGTAGTTTACCTAGCTTGCCGCGAAACCAACTTTTCAATATTTGCTTGAGTTTGGTGCAATAGTTGCTCTCGACTATCTGTTGCCTGAGTAAGGGTGGGAACTAAGTTACGAGCTTGTAATGCCATGTGAAGCTGAAGCTCAGCCACATATTCACTAATATCTTCCTGAAAAATCTTGTTTGAGGCTTGAGCAGAATTAATAGTCAAAGTGTTCTCCTTCCCTTTCTCTGGGCTGTCTGTCAAAGTCAAGATAAATTATCACTCATATTGATAGAAATTATCACAGCACTCTTGCAGTCTTTTGATTTTGCAATGAAGTTTAAATTTTTTAGTAATTTTAAGTTAAGAAAAGTAAACTTTTGCTAAAAAATACAAAGATATTGTTTTTTTTTATTATTGTTATGATTTAAAAAAAATTATTCTGATTAGCAGTAACAAATGTCAATTTTTCCACATCACCAGTAATACACCACAAATAATTAAGCCCAAGCCAATGGCTCGACTCAAGGGAATTGCTTCTCGGAAGAAAAAATAACCTATAAGTACCGAGAAGATATAAACCATTGCGACGGAAGGACCAGCAACACTAAGATTGACCCGCGTCAGCAGCAAAATGTAAGAAATAGCTCCCAAACCATAGCAAGAAAGACCTGCCAATACAGCCGGAGTGGTGAGCATACCCAAAATATGACCGGTCAAATTGCTAGCATTGACCTTTCCTAACTGTAGAGCGCCAGTTTTGAGCAAAAATTGTCCAGCAGCACTGGTTAAGATGGAAATAAGGAAAAGTCCTAACTCTGGTGGAGTCACAAATATCTCAAAAATACTATCATTGTTTAGCCTTTATAGTTTACAGCTAGTTTAGACCAAGCTGGAGTTAGCTCATACAATTATGTTCGTGGATTTCATTTTAGGTATTTATGACCAGCACTACTCAATCTTCCTACACTGAAGAGCAAATTTCCGCTTGGCTGCGGGGTTTATTCACTATTGCTTGGGCTGATGGCCATTTTGATCCAGAAGAGCAAGAGGTGCTAGCTCAACTAACTCAGGAAGAACTATCTTCTGCAAGTGATTTGCAGTCTCTTGAGCAGCGAATTTCTCCTGAGGAACTAGCAGCAGCTTTAGGTAAAGATCCAATAATAGGAGAGAATTTTTTAAGAACAGCTGTGATGGTAGCTATTGCTGATGGCGTCTACTCCAGTTCTGAAGCTGATGTACTTTATGAGTTCTGTGAGGCATTAGGACAAAAAATAGAGGCCCTGGAAGCATTGCGTCACACTCTTTATGAGGGTGAAGTAGTTCAAGAAACTGGTTCTGCTGGTACTTTGCCTCAGCCCCCACAGGCTCCAACCCATCCAGATGCTCTCAAACCCATAAGGGAATGGTTAGATGGCATGGAAATGCACGATCCACGGGTAGCACGATTCCTCTGCAAAATGATCCCTGATCAATGTCCCTTTGAGCGAGATGTGAAGCTATTTGGTAACAAAGTTGTTCATATTCCGCCGATGTGTAAGCTCAATCCCCTCTATGAACAGTTAGTAGGGTTACGCTTTCGAGCTTTATCTTATCTGGCTGATGAGAAAGGGGAAGATGTTTCCAAATATTTTAAGTAGTAATTCAGGTAAAAACAATTGACAATTGATCAATAACAAACAATGCAATTTGTTGACTGGGCAGAAATTGAAGTTGTAGCCGGGAAGGGTGGTGATGGCATTGTCGCCTTTAGGCGGGAGAAATATGTCCCTGCAGGGGGACCTGCTGGTGGCAATGGAGGACGTGGTGGCGATGTCATCTTAACAGCAGTAGAAAACCTACAAACTTTGCTCGATTTTAAATATATCCACTGTTTTCAAGCTCAGGATGGTAAGCGAGGGGGACCCAATAATCGAACTGGAGCCAATGGAAGCGATCGCGTTATTGAGGTTCCCTGTGGTACTGTCGTCTATAACGCTGATACGGGTGCAGTTCTTGCGGATTTGGTACAGCTGGGTCAAACTTTTTATGCGGCTAAGGGGGGTAAAGGAGGCTTGGGAAACAAGCACTTCCTGAGTAATCGTAATCGAGCACCGGAGTATGCTTTACCGGGACTACCCGGAGAAGAACTAAAACTGCGCTTGGAGTTAAAGTTACTGGCGGAAGTGGGCATTATTGGTTTACCGAATGCAGGTAAGTCCACCTTAATTTCATCCCTTTCAGCAGCACGTCCTAAGGTAGCAAACTATCCTTTTACAACTCTGGTGCCAAATTTGGGGGTTGTGCGCAAACCTAGTGGTGATGGCACGGTTTTTGCTGATATTCCTGGGTTAATTGCTGGTGCTCATCTCGGTACTGGTTTAGGTCACGATTTTCTACGCCATATTGAGCGGACTCGTCTGTTACTGCACATGATTGATGCTACTGATGTAGATCCTATTGCTAACTATCAAACAATTCAACAAGAGTTACAAGCTTATGGGCGAGGGTTAGCGGAACGTCCTCAAATTCTCGCTCTCAATAAAGTTGATGCTGTTGATGCAGAAACTGTAGATGAGCTTACTACGGAGCTAAATCAGCTGACTCAAGTGCCAGTTTTCTCGATTTCAGCAGTAACGAAAATTGGCTTAGATTCTCTGTTACAGAAAATATGGCTGTCTTTAGATCAGTTACTAGTGGTTAATTGAGCTGTTCGCCGAAATTGTAGCACTTAATTGATTACAATGGCAAGAAACAAAATCTTAAGGGTTCGTTTATCTGATGAAGAGTGGGAAAGATTGGAAAATTATGCTAAATCTAAAGACTACACCCTGACCGAGGTTATCCGCGACTATGTTAAGCGGTTACCCAAAATTCATCCAGCTATTGAAAGTGAGGGTCTTCTTTTGGATGAGAAATAGATTCGTTGTTGCTTGAGTAATCCTGATGACATCAGCTCCATTGCCGATTTGCATTACCTTGGGAACTCGTCCCGAGGCGATTAAACTAGCACCAGTTATCCAACAGTTCCGGCGCTGTGATGTTTTTGATACTCAGGTAATTTTGACGGGCCAGCATCGAGAAATGGTGGAGCAGGTGATGCAGTTATTTGAGCTGAGCGCCGACAGAGATTTAGAAATTATGCAAACTAAGCAAACTCTGACAGATATTACTTGTCTGAGTTTGCAGGGACTCGAAACTGTATTTAAGGAGATTCAGCCGAAGCTAGTAATTGTGCAAGGGGATACAACCACAGCTTTTGCTGCTACCTTGGCAGCATTTTACCAACAAATTCCGGTTGGTCATGTGGAAGCGGGATTGCGTACTGATGATTTGTTTAATCCCTACCCAGAAGAAGCAAACCGGCGCTTGATCTCTCAGCTGGCTCAACTAAATTTTGCTCCTACTTCCTTGGCTGTGGAAAACCTACAACAATCTGGAATTGTTGGGGAAATTCACCACACCGGTAATACTGTAATAGATGCCTTGCTAACAGTAGCAAAGGGTCAACCCCCCTGCCAAGTCAATGGCTTGGATTGGGAAAAGTACCGTACTTTGTTGGCAACAGTTCATCGGCGGGAGAACTGGGGAAAACCATTAGAAGATATTGCTCAGGGGTTTGTGCAAATTTTAGACAAGTTTCCAGATACTGCTTTACTCCTACCACTGCACCGCAACCCCACAGTTAGGGAACCACTACAAGCATTTTTGGGTAACCATCCCAGGGTATTTTTAACCGAACCCCTAGATTATGCAGAATTAGTAGGAGCGATCGCACGTTGTTATTTGTTGCTAACAGATTCTGGGGGATTGCAGGAAGAAGCACCAAGTCTGGGGAAGCCAGTTTTGGTGTTGCGGGAAACTACAGAAAGACCGGAAGCTATTGACGCTGGTACTGCCAAGTTAGTAGGAACCCATCCGACACAAATTGTAGCGGCAGCTAGCGAGTTACTTAAGGATACAGCTGCTTATCAAGAAATGGCAACGGCAATTAATCCTTTCGGAGATGGTCATGCAGCAGAACGGATTTTGGCAATTGTAGATAATTATTTGAGATAGGAGCAGTGAATTGAGAACTTATTATTGTTCTTCCACACACCTTATTAAGAATAATATAATTAATCTAAAAAAAAACTAAAGTAGATTTTTTTTATCTACAATTGTGGTGCGATTTCTCAAGTTTGGGAGAGGAATTTAGCGTCAAGGTTGCTCTGTATTGATATCTTGGCGTCCCCGTATCTCTGTTTCTCGGCGTCTGGTGGGTCTTGCTAACCTGTCAAATTTGTTCTGGTGGACTACTAGTTGTAGTTAAGGTATTGAAATTTTTAATAGTGATTTAAGCACTATTAACGAGTGAAGTTAGTTACATTTACGTAAAAGCCACTATGGCATCATGAAATTAGAACAAGAGTACAAAATGTGATCGCATTGTTAACAGGAGACTCACTATGGCACACAGAAACTCTCCACTCAATTACACGAGTGCCGATTTAGAGAAAGCAGCGCTTAACCGATTTCGCTCGCGAGTAGTTGATCTTCCCCAACAGTGTAGGGTATGTCGGGAGCTTTGGGACCGTTCTACGGTATTATGCCTGGATTTTGCCGATTGCCCCGACTCCCTTGAAACTAGTATGAGTCAATTCTTTCCCTTACTACTAGCGGCTCATGATCTGGGATTAGCAGACTCGCTGCTTTTCAAAATGGACCATAGGGGTCATGGGTTGGACGACAATGGCTCCTAACACCTGATACCTTTTATTGTGAGTAAAACAAGTAAAGGCTACTTTTGAGACAACCGATGAGAGCGTTGGAAATAAATTGGAGCAGTTTTATCTTGGGGTACAAGCTCTAAACACCCTTGACATAATGCTGTGGCTGTACGGAAATTTTTTAGATGGTAGTTTAAAAGCGCTTCTTCAAACAATGCTTTAGTTTTAAGCTTACCAGCTCTGATTTGTGGAGGGTCAGCCTCAAAAACTTCAAAAACAGAAACTGCTTCTGATTTTTCTTTCACCTTCAATTTGTCAATGATACGAAGGGGGTATTTAATCGGTTGCGCTATAGCAATTCTACGACTTATGAGGTACAGTTATAGTGAAAATATATATTAATGAATGATTGGCGATGAGACCTTAATTCATTGGACTTTAGGCAGAAAATAATAGAAACAAATAATGATGCAACTCTATTGTAATTGTGTGAACTACTAGCAGAAAAAATTCAGATTAGAGTAAGTAGAACAACGAGGGGAAAGATTACTCATAATATCTGTCTTTAATATTTCGTAGAGACATTTATCATCAGATAATAACCTCATTTTATCCTGAATGCCTTGGAATCTCGTTCCCACCCTAGAAATTTTACCTCATAATAGAGTATAAAAGCTCTATGTAGCGTATTTATGCCCGAAGCTAAGCCCAAAGTAAGTATTTAAGTTGACACTCCCCGTGCTAAAGCAGCGGGGATTCTAAGTTCGCTGTAGCCACTTGCTCTAGCAGGCTTGCGCCAACTAGGGTAGAGGTAGCTACTCCCTTAGCGTTACTTCGGGGATGCCCTCCCCTAGTTTTTGCCTTCTGTAAAATGTTAATTGCCGCATTCGTATCCCGATGCAGAACGCAGCCACACTGACAGACGTGAGTCCTTGTGCTCAGAGATTTCTTGACTATCCCCTTGCACCGACTGCATTCTTGTGATGTGTACTGTGGTGGAACAGCAATAGCTAGTTTTCCAAACTTGTTAGCGAAATACTCTATCCACTGCCTAAACTGATACCAACTAGCATCAGCAATGGATTTGGCTAGGCAATGATTGTGGAGCATATTACTAACCCTTAAGTCTTCATAGGCCACTAAGTCGCTAGACTTGCATACGTTACGCGCTAATCTCAATGCGTGTTCTCTGCGTTGCCTACTTACTCTTAAGTGAATTGTTGCATATCTAGCTCTTGCTTTGCGGCGTCGAGTTGAACCAAGATGTTTTTTGTAAATACGACGTTGAACTTGCTTGATACTAGATTCAGCCTTTCTCAGAAATCTGGGATTAGGCTCTTGGTAGCCATTAGAGTCAGTATAGAAAGATTCCAGACCGACATCTAAGCCAATTTCATTTCCTGTTTTGGGCTGAATATCAATACATTCAACATCAATACAAAATTGGCAATAATATCCATCAGCTCTACGCAATAAACGCACTCGTTTGATAGATGTAACAGGATAGGTGTGAATATCCCATTTCCCTAACAACTTCAATTGACCAATACCTTTTTTATCAGTAATAGTGAGCCGTCGTAAGGCAGGATGAAGTGACCAACCTGTAGTTTTGTACTCAACTGAACGGTTGTTTTTCTGAAACTTAGGGAAGCCTTTTTTCCCTGGTTTATGGGACTTGCAGTTATCGTAGAAACGACTAATGGCTAACCATGCTCGTTCCGCAGAAGCTTGACAAGCCATTGAGTTGAGGTCTTTGAGGAATGTGAATTCGTTGCGTAGTTCTGTAGAGTATTTATTTAGATCAAAACGCTTGATTTTGGCTTCTTTAGGTGCGTCTATCCAGTATCGCAAGCATTTGTTGCGGATAAACTGAACCGTCCTAATTGCTTCATCAATAGCTCGATATTGAGCTGATTTCGCTTTGATTTTGTATTCGAGAACTAACATTGATTCGACCTCAGATCAATGTTATTATTTTACCATGTTTGACACCCGTTTAAACGGAAAATATTTAGGCACTTAAAAGTGCTACCTTGCTTTCATCCCTGCTCTAAAGAGACAGGGTTTTCAGCTGCGTCAATAATAACTGATCATCAAGCACCTGTGAGTTAGAAAAGAGCGATCGCAATCTACTGTGAGATTAAATATTGGCATTGTGTCCAAACCTTCTGAGGTAAATCAACTTGAAGAACTTGACCATAAAGAAATAACAATACTGAAAGAGCAATATTTTGAGTTGAAGCAGCCACTTTCTTATCAGTTGCTAGACAGGAAAGATAAGAATTGGTATATCACTGATTATTGCAGTTAAAATAAAGGTATGATTCATCGAAGTCAAATTAGATTTCCAATGGTAGGATATGTGACATTATTAAAATTTCCAGTATCTTAGGGATGCTTTCGTAATCATTTGGCAGAATTCGTCTAAATCGACCAGTAGCGAATGACGAGATCGCATCTAAGCCTTCAAGGATAGCTGATTTTCCCACTCCATTTCGACCAACTAACACCCCAACCCCATCAGTCAAATTTAGAGTGACTCGCCCCCCAAGGACAGTCCAACTATCGAGGGTAAAGGATAAGAGTCTAGGATGACTTAAGTCAGACAAAATATAGTTTTCCTCAGGAGCAGACTTCTTAGATCAAGTTTACTCGATTAGAGTTACACTTAACCCAGATAGAGTGAGTATTGATAACTGAGATCATTGAGAGCATATGAGATGAGTTTATCTTTTTCTAAATTCACTTCTTTCAATTTCATCATATGCTTCATTGCCTAATATCTTACCCCTATGCTAAAGCAGAAACTAGAGCAATTAAAGACCATATTCGCTGAGATGGAACAGGCGTTGATTGCCTATTCTGGAGGAGTCGATAGTACCTTGGTGGCGAAGATAGCCTATGATGCTTTAGGCGATCGCGCTTTAGCAGTTACAGCTAAATCTCCTTCCTTATTACCAGAAGAGTTAGAAGATGCTCGTATCCAAGCTGCTGCTATTGGTATTACCCATGAGGTAGTAGAAACCTACGAAATGGACAATCCCAATTACACTTCCAACCCTATCAACCGTTGCTATTTTTGCAAAAGTGAACTTCACAACACCCTCAAACCTCTGGCACAGCAAAGAAGTTATCCTTATGTGGTGGATGGAGTAAATGCTGATGATTTAAGAGACTATCGTCCAGGAATTCAGGCAGCAAAGGAAAGAGGAGCAAGATCACCTTTAGCCGAAGTGGGAGTTACGAAAACAGAAGTGCGCCAACTCTCGAAACAGTTAGAGCTTCCTTGGTGGGATAAACCGGCACAACCTTGTTTGAGTTCTCGCTTCCCCTATGGTGAAGAGATTACAGTGAGAAAGCTAGAACGGGTAGGGCGTGCTGAAATTTATTTACGTCGGCTAAGTTTTTCTAATCTCCGTGTTCGTTCAGAAGGCGACACGGCAAAGATTGAGTTACCGCCGGAGCAAATTAAGGAGTTTATTTTGACGACTGATCTACCAAAGCTAGTCTCAGCTTTTCAGGAGTTAGGTTTTGTTTATGTGACTCTGGATTTGGAAGGGTATCGTAGTGGGAAGTTAAATCGGGTGTTGAGTAAAGAAGCATTGGGAGCAAGGAGTAGTGAATTGTGATAGCTCCCGTTGCGGGTGAGCGAAAAAAAGGGTGGGGAGATAGGGAGATGGGGAGATAGGGAAATAAAGGAGAACTAATGATTTGAGAGGATACTTTGCTATAAATCCCACTTCATATTTCGCTCACCCTCCCGTCGCTAACTCTATGGGTAAAAATCCTTATTCCTTTTGCCCTCTGCTGTATTTTCTAGACAGACAATTATTCAGTGTTTGTTGCAAAAAAAGTATGTCAAGCTTACGTCCAATCAACACCAGTTGATTTTTGGGAGTTTTTGTCCACTCACTGTCATCAATTGAGAATCGCTTGCCACTAAGTTGAAATAAGTGACATTTTGGGCTTTCAGCAAACCAAAGAACGCCCTTGGCTCGAAACACATTATCCGGCAGTCGGTAATCGAGGAACTGTTGAAATTTTTTCATGGCAAACGGGCGATCGCTCTGAAACGACATCGACATAAACCCATCGTTTACCAAATGATCTGATGCTCCTAACTGGGGAGTGCTCAGTACTTTTTGGGAGGAACCTGACTCAGAAAAATTAACATCTAAAATTAGCGATAGTGGAACTCTACCATACTCACATCGCAGAATTCTTGCTCCTTGTTTAATAGTAAGAGTATGAGTTTCTATCGTGTTGAGCTCAGCCTCATCAACCAAATCAATTTTATTGAGCAAAATCATGTCTCCATACATGAGTTGCCGATTTGCCGCTTCACTATTGAATGCTTCAGATATAAATGTTTCTGCATCTACAACCGTTAAAATTGCATCCAACTGAGTCAGCTCTCGCAAATCTGTCCCTAAAAAGGTTACCGCAATCGGTAACGGGTCAGCCACACCTGTGGTTTCAACAATTAGATAGTCAATCTGCTCGTGCCGTTCTATTACTCGATAAACTGCATCTGTTAGATTGTCGTTAATTGTACAGCAGATACAGCCATTAGTCAGTTCAATCATGTCCTCTTCAACAGCAGTCAATAACTGACTGTCAATGTTGATATCGCCAAACTCATTGACTAAAACAGCAACTTTATAATTGTCAAAATTTTGCAGGATATAATTCAACAATGTTGTTTTACCACTGCCTAGAAAGCCTGTAATGATAGTTACAGGTAGTTTATCAGATGAAGTGGTAAGAGTATCTAACATAAATTAAGCTCGGAACTGAGCAGTTGAATAGCGAAAAAAAGAGGCAATGGTGGAATAGAAAACCATTACCTCGCTTGTGAGGAAAGAGATTAATGGAAAGATGGTCTGTGACGAATCAAGTCCATAAATTCCTGACGGGTTTTGGCATCGTCAGCAAATAGGCCTTGCATCGAACTTGTCACTGTCCAAGAACCGGGTTTTTGCACACCCCGCATCACCATACACATATGAGTAGCTTCAACGACTACGGCAACTCCTTGCGGTTTAAGCAATCCCTGAATAGCATCGGCAATTTGTGCAGTGAGTCGTTCCTGTACTTGCAAGCGACGAGCATACATTTCACAAATTCGGGCAATTTTGGATAAGCCAATCACTTTCCCATTGGGAATATAAGCCACATGAGCACGTCCCAAAATCGGTAGAATGTGATGCTCACAGGAGCTAAACAAATCAATGTCGCGCACTAATACCATTTCATTGGCATTTTCATGGAAAACAGCCCCATTGAGCAACTCATCTAGGGATTGTTGGTAGCCAGATGTAAGGAACTTCAGGGCTTTGACTACCCGCTGAGGGGTATCACGAAGCCCTTCGCGATCAGGATCTTCACCCATGCCCAATAGCAATGTGCGAACTGCTTGCCGCATTTCTTCTTCAGAAACAGGAGACTTGGCTTGAGTGCTAATGGTTTGCTTGCGAATCTCTTCAGGTGAAATAGATAAGGTCATGAGTGAATTGAAGTAAGATAACAACCAGTCCTATGGTGTAGAGACACAGATTGTGAATGGCTCTACCTCCAGCAGACGGCAAAGCTACTGAGAGCCTCCGATTAGGTGAGACAATGCTTCAGCTTTTGCCGTAGGTTCTCTGCATTCAGATTGCGCCCAATAAACACAAGCTGGTTACTGGGTGAAGCCTGCCACTGTTCTGCTTGCAAGTCAAAGCGCGGACCACTCAATTGAAAGATATGGCGTAACTCGCTGTCAGTAAACCAAAGGATTCCTTTTGCCCGGAAGACTTCTTGGGGCAATTGTTCTTTCAGGAACGATTCAAACTTGTGAACATCAAAGGGGCGATCGCTCTCAAATGATATCGATACAAAGCCATCATTATCTAAGTGAGCGGAATGATGGTGGTGATGTTCGTGAGGATGATGGTCATGCTCGTCATGGTGATGATGGTCATGCTGAGATTGCTCGATCTCTTCCTGAACTAAATTAGCATAAGCTTCGGGGTTATTGTACCCCACATCCAAAATGAGTGGCAGTGGTACCTGTCCGTGTTGACTATGGAGAATTCTGGCATCTTTTTTCACGGTGCGGATGTAAGCTTCCAGATACTGTATTTGATCTGGATTTGCCAGGTCAGTTTTATTCAAAATTGTGATATCGGCATAGCCAATTTGCTTGAGTGCCGCTTCGCTATCAAAGTGATCGGGGGTGAATGTCTCAGAATCCACCATCGTGATGATTGAATCTAGCCGAGTCATGTCACGCAATTCCGTTCCCAAGAAGGTCACAATGATGGGTAATGGGTCAGCGACTCCAGTGGTTTCAATCACCATATAATCAACTTGATCTTCTCGTTCTAACACTCGGTAAACTGCGTCTACTAACCCATCATTGATGGTGCAGCAGATACAGCCATTACTCAGTTCCATCATGTCTTCATCCATCGATACTAGAAGCTGACTATCGATGTTAATGTCACCAAATTCATTCACTAAAATTGCGATCTTTAAATCCTGGCAATTGCTCAGAATATGATTGAGCAAAGTAGTTTTACCACTGCCGAGAAACCCTGTAATGATAGTGACAGGCATTCCTCGTTTAGGAATGTTCAGAGTAGTTGGGTTGGAAAGAGTTGCTGTGTCGGTCATATCCAATTCCGGATCTTCCGTACTTAGTGTGCCAAACTGTTAGAGGAATATAACATCGACTAACCAGGCAGAAACTAGGTTAAAATGATAATCATTATCATACTATAACTAATAACAAAGACAAAGACGGGGAAGTTTTCTCCTTAGAAGGATTAAGCTTCCCCGCTGTTATGTCGTGAATTAGTATTACAACATCGATTAACGTTTCGGCAGATATGCCATAGGGTTTACAGCTCCACCTCCGCTCGGATGTACCTCAAAATGTAAGTGAGGACCGGTGCTGTAGCCAGTACTACCCATCTCGGAAATTTGTTGACCTTGAGCAACTTGTTGCCCACGCTGTACTAAAATCCGGTTGTTGTGGGCATAGAGTGTTTGGCTGCCATCTGGATGTTGAATTTCCACTAATTTGCCATAGCCACCACTATTCCAACCAGCAGTAACAACTACACCAGGTGCAGCTGCAACAATTGGTGTGCCAGTTGGGGCAGCGATATCAAGTCCTTTGTGCATCCGTCCCCAACGCATACCATAGCCTGAAGTAATCACACCTTTGCTTGGCCATATATAACCATTAAATCGGGTAGGACTATCCGGTAGATACGTACCTGGTGGCGATAGAGGTGGTAGTTGAGGAGAAACGGTTTCTCCTGGTTGGGGCTGAAGGTTACCATTATAGATTTGTCCTGGTACAGGGGCTGTGGCAAAAAGTCCTTCTTGTGGGCTAGAAGTTCCTCTCTCTGGTGGAGGTACAACGATGGGAATAGAACCAGAAGCTTGCCTTTGCACAGGAATCCGCCTTGGCTGTTGCCTTGGCTGGTTTAGCTCAGGAATCCGCCTTGGCTGTTGCCTTGGCTGGTTTAGCTCAGGAGGAGGCACAGCGATCGTGATAGCATTCGACTGTTCCTGCTGCCTTGGCTGATTGATCTGTATGCTTTCGTTGTAAGCGTTGGGATTGAACTCTGGATTGATTCTGGAAGGTTTAGACTGATTGTTCAAGCTCTCAGCAACTGGCACTTGAATCGTCTGTGCAGTAACTTGGCTACTTGTGCTCTGATTTCTGTATTCTTCCCGCATTTTCTCAATCTCAGCCATTAATCGCTGAAGATGAGGCGGATACTCAGATTCATTAGACTGATTCTGCTCTGTCTTAACCTTATTTGTAGAGTTTGTCGGCTCAGCATCTACAGAGATAGATTGAGCCAAAACTGGGCTGGTTAATGATTGTGGTACGGTTGGTACAACAGGTGTCCCAACTTTTTGTTGCTGTTGTCTAGTAGTGTCAGAGTTTGAGTTGGTTCTGATTCCGGGTAGTAGCGTTACGGTTTCAGAAGGGGCATCGACTGGCTGAATTTGAGGAATTTTCAGCTTTTGATCGATTTGAATCACATGGGGATTGTCGAGTTCATTAACCTCGATTAGTTCCGAGGGAGTCAAATCGTAATTACGGGCAATCTCTTCTATTGTATCTCCAGGCCTAACCTGGTAGACACTAGCAGTATTTTCTCTAACCAGAGTCTCTACTACTACTGGTTGGGGGGCACCTTCCTCAGTAGCAATTTCTGGGATTGTTACTGGCTCAATTGCCAGATTTGTGGCTTCTGTAGCTTCCCGTTCTACTGTGGTAGGTGAAACAGCTACTTTTGGTGTTGGTACTGGAATAACTGTTGGTTCATTAAGTACTCTCACCACTGGCTTGGGAGAATTGACTTCCCGTTCTACTGTGGTAGGTGAAACAGCTACTTCTGGTGTTGGTACTGGAATAACCACTGGACCATTAGGCACTCTTACCACTGGCTGAGAGGAATTAACTTTCCGTTCCACTGTGGCAGGTGAAACAGCTACTTCCGGTGTTGGTACTGGAATAACCACTGGTTCATTAAGCACTCTCACCGCTGGCTGGGAGGAGTTGACTTCCCGTTCCACTGTGGTAGGTGAAACAGCCACTTTCGGCGTCGGTACTGGAATAACCGCTGGCTTGGGTGAGTTAGGGATATTCTCCTCTGGTTGAAAACCTACGGGTGAACTAGGTACTGTTACCTGTTCAGCTACATTGTTATACTCCTCAGACCTCAACTCCGCCAGACTTTCACTTAAGCGGTTCTGCTGTTCCTTTAATCGGTTCAGCGCAACTTCTTGCCTAGCCTTTAATTGCTCATCAACATTCCCAGAGACTTTGACAGGTTCATCTGCTGATACCTGACTAGATTCTGAAATCGCTGTAGATACCTGTGACTTTGTCTGCTCCACTCTATAGGATTCAGAAATGGTTTCGACAGTTTCACCGGTTTGGGCTTGGTTAACAATACTGTTCTTGGTAGGAATTTTCAGCTTCTCACCAACCGAGAACGTAGCATCGGGTTGGACTCTATTAGAAGCAGCGATCGCTTGTGGCTGAATCTCATAAGTCTTGGATACTTCCCGAAGAGTTTTCCCTTGCTTTACCTGAGGTTTAATTACAGGACTTGAGTTAGGGAATGATTCCACTACCGCTTGTGGTTTCACGGGAACCGACGGCTTAGAGGCAGTTATAACTTTTGGTTCTACTGCTGGTGGACTCGAAACACTTGTACTCTTCTCAACGGGAAGATTTGTGATAGTTGGTTCAGCAGCAATGGGCTCAACAGCCATTGCTTCATCACCCTTTTGAGGCAGCAACAAGCTAGAAGCACCCATAGAAATTGCCAATCCAATCATGGCGGCAGAGGTGCGAGCTTTACGGTTAACTTCGGTTGACATTGGTGTCTCAACCGAATTCTTCTCTACAGAGAGCTGCAATAATGCATCAGCCGTAACTGGTGCACCGGTTGGAACATGTTTTAGCTTCTGTGTAAGTGTTCGTTTCAACAACGACCTCCTGGTGTGTGAAGAGTGCTTAACAATTCCTGATTGAGTGTTTTACCAGTCAATGAAGCAACTCACCCATAAATGTGATTTAGATCACACTTGATAATCATGCCTAGGCAAGAGTAACCTGCTTTTTTGATTTAGACAAGTTTACATGACTGAGTAAAGATTTCTATCTTTGACGGCAATTATTTTAGATCCACCCTTAAAGGAGCAATAACTGGGCGACTTAGGTAAAGCATGTTCATTCACCAGAGACACAGCCAGTAGTAGTTAAGGCTTGTGGCAAGCCTTGCTTTTTAGGATTTACTCACCTCTTAGGCTTTCCTCCGGAAGAAGTTTATAGGTCGAAACAAAACTCCTTTTGGAAGGAGTGGAAAGTAGTTTTCCAAATTTGCAAGACCATACCCTAACAGCTGATTACTCACAGACGGAACTCTACGCCATTCCTGGCAAGGAAACAACCGTAGAATATTACAACTTAAACCATTATATTGCCAACTGCTCTAACTCTTTTAAACGTTTAAAATACTTGTTTTTCTTTGCCAGTAGGGGATTGTAAGCTTCAACACTGACTGATTGATGATGATCAAAATCTATCAGTCAATTTCCAGCTTTTTCTCGACTTTTTAATAGGAATTTCTTATGGTAGCTGCACACTTTCGTATTGTATGTGACTGAATCACTCGTTAATCTCTTGGTAGCAGGATGCAAGATTGTCCCAAACACTCAACTTAGTAGGTGTATTTAACTAAAATTTACTTCATATTAGATACATTTATCTACATATGCGGATAAATTTATCTACATATATAAATGTAGGCTGACCAGTGTCCATCTTTATCACCCAGATATAATATCTAAACTATCAGGATTCGCAAATCTTATAGTGCTAGCACATTCCCACTAGGTATGGTGTTACTGCGCTGCGTAAGTTCTGAGCAAACTGGCTATTAGGGATGAAGAATAATGCTTATTCCAAATAGCCCAACTGACGCCTAGCTTCCAATAAACCAATGGCGACGCTGACAGAGAGATTTAAGCTACGAACCCTTGGTTGGCTCATCGGGATATAAACAACGGCATCACAAGCATCTAAGACTGGAGATGGTAAACCAGTTGTTTCACTACCAAACAACAACCAGTCATTGTTCTGAAATTCAAACTTAACATAACTACATTTTCCTCTAGCGCTGAAACCAATCCAACGTCCGCCTAGCTGTTGGTAAACCTGTTTAAATTGATTGAGGGAGTCATGATACTGAAGACTAACATAAGGCCAGTAATCTAGCCCTGCTCGTTTCAGGTAGCGATCGCTGAGTTCAAAACCCAGAGGACCTACCAAATGCAACTCTGTGCTTGTCGCAGCACAGGTTCTGGCAATATTGCCAGTATTCGGTGGAATTTGAGGATGAACCAAAACAACTCTTACCATGAGCTGTCTATTGAATTTCGGTATTAACAAATTGGACTCTATGCATTTATCTGCCCATAGATAGCTATATTATAGGTTTTCTTAATATCCGGCAGTCTGAAAAATTTGATTAGATATTTTAATCATTAAATCAGGCTGCTATAATCTAAATTAGGCGACCATTAACTGGCACAATTTATCTTCGAGTTCCTGCTCCTGCTGAGCCATTGCTTGAATTCCTTGAACCAAAATCTGGCGGCTGTCAAGACCAATTGCCTCAAGTTGTAACCATTGTTGGGCAGTATTGCCTTCCCGAAGAATTTTCTTAACTGGGGAGAGGAAACAACTGAAACCCTGTTTTTTGGCAATGGGCCAAACCTCTTGATAAATTTCCTCAATCCAATCCCGTGCCGATATTTTTCTACCATCCTGCCAATGTCTGAGTTGGGCATCTAAGCTTGATTTAGCAACAGCAGCTTCATTGGCAGCAGTTAGAGTAATCAGGTCATCTGAACGTCCTGAAGCTGGTAATTTACTGGTTTCGAGAGGGTCAAGTGCTGGTTCTTCTAACATCTGAGTGAGGCGTGCTTCCAACAATGCCATCACCGATAGTAGGGCAATAGGGTCGATCACCAAATCACAAATTCTCAGTTCTAAGCGATTTAAGTCATAGGGGCGTCGATTACCATTCGGCCGGACAGATGACCAGAGGTGACGGACATTGCGCATGGTTCCAGCTGCCAGTTGCTCTTGAGTCCACTTAATAAAGTGGGAGTGACTCTCAAATAGGGGCACATCAACGGGAGTTTGGGGAAAAATTGCCCATCGGGTGGAGTGATAACCAGTAGACTGTCCATCCAAAAAGGGGGAAGAAGCGCTTAAGGCAAGATAGAGAGGGGCTTCTAGACGAATGAGACGACAGGCCTGCATCAAAAGTTCCGGGTCAGATATACCAACATTAATATGGACACTAGCGGTGACCACTTTAGTCCCGTAGGTTTGCTCAATGTAGCTGTGGTAAGGGTTATGGGGGTCGGAACGGTAAAAGCGATCGCTTTTACCCAAAGACAAAGTACTCCCCGGAATCAGGGTGTAATGCCCTAGGCGCTCTAGATATTTCCGCAATTGCCTACGAGGGCGCACTAAAGCACATAAAAGACGGTCATAGCAACATAAAGGGGCAGTAGTATATTCCACATTGCGGCTGTCTGGCTCCCTTACAAATCCGTCCAGGGCAGCCACAATCTGGTCGGAGAGACCGACAATATCCCCTTGGGATGTGCCGGTATACATCTCTATTTCAAAGCCTTTGGATAGCACCTTGGTTTCTCCTGGATGGGAATTGGTCATTAGTCACTAGTACCGCTGCGCAGAATTAAGAATGAAGAATGCTTATCAAGTAAGGATTCTATTGCTCTCAAACTGGTAGGTTATTTCCACCGCGCTGCACTAGTCATTTGCTGGCTTATCTAGAAGTATATTGTATCGATTAAAACAAAATTATTCATATTTTTTATATAAATGTGATTACTATATTGACATCCTCCCTCCGCTATACCTCGTTAGAGGTTAGCGGGGGATTCCCAAGAGTTCTTGGTTCGCAGTTCATCGAGCCGACTTAGAACCAGAGCGTCTCCGTTCTTGAGCCAGAGGTCAGTTTCTCCCTGCGCTTTCGAGCTTTTGGCTCCGGATTCTGTATGCCCTACAGTACCGTTTAAATATTCAGCTAATAACAATAATCCTTTTTTCAAGATGTTTTTGGCTGCGTTATGGTCCCGGTCTAATACCGTTTTACAACTACTGCATTTATGTGTTCTGCTGCTAAGTGTTTTCTTCACCTTCGCCTTACAACATGAGCAATCAACAGTTGTATTGTGAGGCGCTACAGCAATAACTATCACACCATACACTTTGGCAAAGTATTGAAGCCATTTGGTGAATCGATACCAAGATGCATCGCTGATGGATTTAGCTAGCTGGTGATTTTTTACCATGTTTTGTATCTTCAAGTCCTCGTAGACAATTAAATCTTTCGACTTAACTAGCGCCAAAGCATCTTTACGAGCTTTGTCTTCACGCTGTCTACTTACCTTCAGATGTTGCTTCGCTAAAGCCTTGCGTGCCTTGTGGTATCTGTTAGACTGTTTCTTCCCCAAAACATGTTTCTTGGAAACTCGACGTTGAAGCATCTTTAATCTTCGTTCGGATTTCCTCAAATATCGAGGGTTGTCAACAGTATTTCCATCGGAATCGGTATAGAACTCTTTTAGTCCTAAATCAATTCCCGTCATTTTCCCTTGAAATTCATGCTCCTCTCGTCTATCCCAATCCACTAAGAACTGAGCATAGTAGCCGTCGGCACGTCTGATGACTCGAACTCTTCGGATTTGTTTTTCCCTGGTCCAAACTAAATCCCTAGAACTCCACAAATCCATCATTCCGACTTGAAAACCATCAGTGAAAGTTATAGTCCTTCTCTCAGCAGACAATTTCCACCCTGAATTTTTGTACTCGAGGGAACGACTGAATTTTTTGTAGCGAGGATAGACTTTTTTACCGGGTTTTCCTAATCTACAGTTTTCATAAAAACGCTGAATGGCAGACCATGCCCTATCAGCGTGAGCCTGCCTTGCTTGGGAGTTAAGTTTTTTCGCCCAAGGGGCAAGTTTGTCCTTAGCTAGTAGGGCGCAAAGCTTTTGGAGGTCGTTACGAGTGACCCGTCTGTTATCTTCCCAATAGCGCAAACAGGTGTTGCGGATGAACTGCCCTGTTCGGATTGCTTCATCCAACTTGCTGTACTGAACTTTGGTTCCTTTGAGCTTGGCTTCAATGACTAGCATGAGACCAAGCATAACATATTTTACCGACTACGAATACAGGTATAATTATTTGGATTCGCTACCGCTCAATTGTTAGCTGGTCGGCATTCATCTCACCGCTAAACCATTGGCGGTACTCGGCTACGCCTCGATAAATCCGCCTCGGTTATAGCGGGAGCCTTCTGCCGACATTAAGGTAATCACATTTTGCTTAATTTGCCTGAACCTGAAGTTGTGTTGCTTATGCAAGCACTTGCTACTGATGAAGTATCGGAAGAGCAATTGGTAGATTGGCTCAAACAATATAGTTAGGACTTACACACCGTAACGGAATTATGTCATCCTGAGCGATAGCAAATCAAAAAACCTTATATACCTAAAACCTAAAGCCGATACTGACGATAAACCTCATTAGCGGCACGATGGAGAAGGGAGTGTCGGTAGACTAAGCTATCAAGGTCGTAGGCGTAGCCACCACCAATCACGCTGGCAACAGGATAACCAGCGGCGATACAAGTACTTAAAACCTGCATCTCGCGGCGGTAAATACCTGTGTCAGTGAGAGCTAATTTGCCTAAGCGATCGCTGATGTGGGGATCAACTCCGGCATCATAGAGGACTAAATCTGGCTGGACTCCAGAGAGTAAATCAGGGAGATACTTGGCTAAAGTTTGTAGGTAGGCATCATCATCCAATCCCTCTGGTAGGGGTACATCTAAGTCACTTTTTTGTTTAGTTCCAGGGAAATTTACTTCGCAGTGCATAGAAAAAGTGAAGACGCTTGGGTCATTTTGGAAAATAAAGGCAGTACCGTCTCCTTGATGAACATCAAGGTCAAGGATCAGAATTTTTTGAGCAACTCCTAATTTTTGCAGAACACGAGCAGCAACTGCTAAATCATTAAAAATACAAAAACCAGAACCGTAACTGGGAAAAGCATGATGGGTTCCTCCAGCAGTGTTACAGGCTAAACCGTGAGTTAATGCCAATTGAGCTGTGAGGATGGCGCCCCCTAAAGCTGTGCAGGTACGCTTTGCTAAGGCTAGACTCCAAGGTAACCCAATGCGTCGCTGAGCTTTGGGGTTGAGGGTTCCTTGGCAGTAAGCTTGGACATATTCAGGGGTATGGACTAGTTCGATCCACTCTGTTGGAGGAAGATTGGGAGTGTAAAATTGTTGGGGAGTAGCTAGGTGATCTTTTAGAAGTAATTCGTAGAGTTTTCCGAATTTGGGCATGGGAAAGCGATGCTCTTCAGGGAGAGGTGCAACATAATCGGGATGATAAATGATTGGCAAGTCCATATTTATCAATTAACAAGAGATAGTTGATAGTGAAGCATCTAGGCCGTTTGGAGATCCTTCGCTATCGCTCAGGATGACATAATTCCCCTATTTCCCCATCTCCCTATCTCCCTATCTCCCGTGCTGTCTTCCGGGGGATGAGTTAACTTAGGACTTTCCTGATAGGTTTTTGAATAACTGAGCAACTTTGTCTAAATCTTTATCTCCTGGCGATCGCTCTACACCACTAGATAAGTCAATACCATTCGGTTGTAGCAGATTGAGGGCATCTAAGACATTATCTGGGGTTAAACCACCAGCTAGTAACCAAGGGCAGTTGGGACTAAATTGTCGTAGGGTGGACCAATCTAAAGTTTTGCCAGTGCCTCCCAGCATTTTTGGGTGGTAGGCATCCAAGAGGAGCGTATCGATGTAATCAGTATAAGTAAGTACTTGATTTAAACAATCTGGTGTCCTCACTCTGAAGGCTTTGATAATTTCCACCCCTGGGAGAAACTGGCGCAGCTGAGTGCAAAATTCCGGTGATTCACTACCATGCAACTGCACTACATTTAAATTAGCCTCATTCACAATCTGGCAAATTGCCTCAACAGCAGCATCAACAAATACTCCAACTCGGTCAACAGTTACTGTAAGCTGCTCTACTATTGTCCGGATTTGCTCTGGTGTCACGTAACGGGGAGATGCACTGACACAGATGAATCCTAGGGCAGTTGCTCCTAAATTAGCGATCGCTTGACCTTGTTCTGGTTTCGTAATGCCGCAAATCTTGACTCGCAATGAAAGAAACACTCCCTACTCCCTACTCGCTGTTCCCTTGTTTCGTAATTGTTAATTCTTAAAACAAGTTGAGAATTTTTTACCAATAGTTCTTTATGATTCCTTTATTATCTATATAAAATTAACCAATAAAGGAGAACATCACTTGATTCAGTCAATTTTACTAGCCACTACTCCAACAACTCTAGAATGGAGTCCCACAGTAGGACTGGTGATGATTTTATGTAATCTATTTGCTATTGTCGTTGGTCGCTTCGCCATCAAGAATGCTGGCGTTGGACCAGATTTACCTGCTGGCGAGAGTAAGCCTGACATTTTGAAAAAATTTGGCTTTGCTGAACTATTAGCGACTACTAGCTTTGGTCACATTCTTGGTGCTGGCTTGATTTTGGGTCTTGCCAATGCTGGTGTTCTCTAGAGCATCGGTATTACTTTTTCTATAGAACCCATTTGGTATCTTTCTTTGAAATCCTTGCATAACAAGGATTTCAAAGAAAATTGTTTAAAATTGCTAAAAACCTTAGCCAATCAAAGTTATAGGAATAGATATCAAATGGGTTCTATAAAGGGGATATGAAAGGCGGATTTGGTATCCTTCCCTTGAGCACGGGGATTTTAATCTGGTTAAACTGGTTGACCAACTGCTGAGTTCTGTTGTGCTAGAATTGCTTGCCATTCCTCATCAGAAAAAGGTTGCAGCTCCAACTCTACACCAAAATAATCCGCAGCAGTCTTAGTCAGAGCATCAACCACCGTTTGAATTAAACTGTTGCCTTGTTGAGTCAGTGGTAAATTAATTGGCGCTACTGCTTCACCAAATACTTGAGTAAATAGTTGAGCATCAGGCTCTAAGCAAATGGAACCATGCTGTAAAATTGCCTTGCCTCGTCGCAACTGAGCGCTACCAATTAATTTATAGCCTTCAGCGGTAACTAAATCAGCACCAGTAGCAGTGCCAAAACAATTGGGATTGTGAATATAGCCCCGTCCAGCTGTACCATAGTGCAGATTGATACCAAGCGATCGCCAACCTTCAATCAAAAACTTACAAATTGCCTGGTAGACATCAAGACGTTTGCCCATCAGTCCTGATGTGACGACCATATAAGTTAAATCTCCCTGATGTAGTACTGCTCGTCCACCAGTGGGACGCCGCACCAGTTGTATAGGCATTTCTCGCCAAGTTAGCTGCTGCCAAGAGGCTGGCCACCGACGTTGATGATAGCCTAGTGAGATGGTTGGTAATTCCCAGGTATAAAATCGTAAAGCTGGAGGATGTTTTCCTAGTCGATGCTGCTCTAGTAACCACTGATCAATTGCCATTTGAATCTGTCCTGACGTTTGTAGTAAAGGAATCAAACGCCAAGTTGAAAATTTCTCTTCCCAATCCCCCATTCCCAATCCCCTCCTCTCCATTTCTCTATTTATCTACTGTTTCATGAAGCACCATACTCAGCCTGTAAGGCGTCATCATTGTCATCTGCAATAGTTGCTACTACAGTAATCGCACGAGAAATTTCTCCAGGAGACAATTCTGCTACAGTTCGTGTAGAGAGTACAACTACTTGGTTCTCGACAATCCCGAAACAGGCTTCAAAAGTGTCAGACCAATTCATTTCTAGTAGCTTGTGCATTAACTCTGGCTCATTATTAGCAGGGAGTTGCAGTACTGAAGACCAAACTGTAAAAGTATCATCATCGGTGACGCCAGTCAGTTGGACAAACACTTCGACACTACCGTACTTAAACTTCCATAAAAAGCCTCCTTCGCTATGGCTCACCATAGCAGTGTCTTCTTGATCTAAGCTGGAGATCACGGTTTCAATCGTATCTACATAGTTGACGGTAGTGCTCTCTTCAATTAACTCAGTAGCAGCTAGATCTGGTGTTGACAAACTTTCGGTGGAAACTGTTGTTGGATTAGGCTGTTGGGTATTCATATTGAAAACTTGCTAAAACGATAAAGGATAAAATAGGAATAATGGATTAATAATCCTTTCATACTTTATCCTTACAGAATTTGTGCCTTTTTATTGCTGAGGCTTGTGAGCAATCCAGTACTTGCTCACAAAGTGGTTTTCTGTGGCAATATTGACAAAGCCAGCTTGCTCTAAACGTTCTACGAAATTGTCATTGATGTAGTTTCTGTAGTAAGGTTCATGGAACATGATCGAAAAGTTTTCCATCATTGGTGTCAATTCTGGATAATCTACTGCTTGTATGGAATCACAAATCACCAAGACTCCCCCTGGTTGAGTGACTCGAAAACATTCCTCAATGACTCGCTGACGCACGGTAGACGGTAACTCATGGAAGCTAAATACGCAAGTGACGCCATGAAAGTAATTATCTACGTAAGGTAACTCTTCCGCATTTGCTTGTATCAACTGAGGTAGTTCCCCAGGGTTCTCCGACAAAACCTGATTAGCCTTGCGCAAATAAGCTGGTGATAAATCTATGCCAAACAGAGAAGCGCTTGGTAAACTTGCCCTAACCATCTTCAAAGTACGACCGGTACCACAAGCTACATCCAGAACCCGAATTTCCTTGGGAGGAACCGCAGCAAAAGTTTTTAAGCCTTCTTTTAATGGTGCGAGAATACGTCGCCGCATAGCATCAGCAGTACCATTAAAGAGAATTTCTACCTGTAAGTCGTACAGGTTGGCAGACATATCACTCAGATAACCATCGGTTTGGTAATGGAAGTTTTGTAGGTAATATTGGGGATAACCTTCCGTCTCAATTCCTGAAGCAAATTCTTGATATTGCTTCTGGTTGCGGCGCTCACGAACTTGAGGCAGATCCTGGAAAACTAGTGGATAGTAGTGCCAAAAGTCTGAGAAGAGATCATCAAATAATAGACTCTCTGGATAAATACCCTTTTGGGCATCCTGCCAATCTGTTTCAATAATCTGATCGAGCTTTTCCTGAAGTTGTTGTAAAACTCCTGGAGTAAGACGTTTTGTCTGGAGTTGATTAACTGGAGGATTAATAAAATTCAGCAGCTTTGAACTCAGGTTCTTGTGAGCAAAACTAAGGTATTTTTTGCCTTGTGCAAAAGTCTGATAGGTGAGCTTAGTTAAGATGTCAGACATAGTGCGATCGCAAATTTTGTAGGGTAGGAAAATGAATGTCTTTATCTAATTTAATACAAAGGTTGCTTCCAGGTTTTCGGATCAATAGTTTGGCGGTAACGTTTCCAAGCTGTTTCGAGCTCCCCATTGTGATAGTCGTTCCAGGTTAAATGTAGGTAAGCTTGTCCTAGAAGACTCAGGTGAGGGGGATGGAAATATTGCTCGATATCAATGATTTCTCTGGCAAGTTGGGCAGATTCGTGCCATTGATTGTTAATGGCTCTAGCTAACATGAGATAATTGAGGGCAGTGAGATGCCCTGGAAAAACTGTTAAAGCTTGCTCAAAAAACTCTGTTGCGATCGCGGCTCGATAAGCGGGACTATTTTCTAAGGACTCAGATGTATCCAGAAAACTGCGCTTATAAGGAACCCGACGTTTATTAGCCAGGGGTGAGAGTCTGATGGAGGGAAACTGGTGCAAAGCCTCAACCCCTTGGTTAATTAAGATAGAGGCAAGATAACCTCTAACTGCAATGAAGTCAGGCTGAAGTTCCCAAGCTGTTTGAAAATCTATTTGTGCTTGCCATAAATTTCCCCCTCGATACTGTTCGAGTCCTTTGATAAAGTAGCTCAGTGAGGGTATCTGCTCATCTCCATAGAATTGAGCTTCACCAAGACGCTTGAGAAAAGCTTCGTCAGTTTTTAGGGGAGGATACCAAGCTTGCAACTTTTGACTGGTTTTTACTACGCGATGGTATTGCCCTTGAGCGAACCAAGTATCTAAGTGATAATTGACGATATTCGCACCAATAATCGAGAATACAAGACAACTGAGCAATAAAGCAGCGATCGGCACAATCCACTTCAAATCTGCTATCAACGCCTCTATACCATCCCCTAAATAAAAACCCATTAGAGTAATGACAATGCCAATCATAGTTAGCTCCCATCCTTTAAGGGTAAAAGCTAAGAAACTCTGCTTATATCCCAAACCTTCTTGAACAATACGATCCCAAGCTGAAAGCTGAAAGAAGCGACTATCCGAGAGGGATAAATTAGCCAGGGAACGGATAGGACTGACTGGTTGTAAGATAATATTCTGTTTCCAGTGAGCTTGAACTTCAGGCAAATGATTTTCGCTAAAAGCTGCCGCCTGTCTTCCCTGCTGATAGTAGGCAGTAGTTAAATAATTAACATCAGGTAGCCAGGTATGGACAAAATAGGGGAAGAGCAAGGGAATGAGCAAGCTACTCCACAGCAACAAACGAGCAGACTTTTTGCCTCCCCAAACAATTGCCAGCAAAAAAGCTAGGATCAATGGAGCAACTATTAACCTTGGTAAGTTGATCAAGAAGAAATTAATACCAAAGGAGGAACCAGTTAGGGATGGTAGTTGATACCAAGGATAAATTAAGCCTCCTAATAAAATAAGGCTACCGCAAAAAATAGTTAAGCTTTCTCGATTTAACAATGCAAGCAATGACAAAATTTGTAAAGAAATCAAATAACAAATAACAAATAACTAAGCGGCGGGCGGCTATCCCTCCCATCCTTAGACGAATGGGCTTCTGTGCCGCTTTCGGTGAGTGTTGTTTGGAAAAATCAGGCAGGTTATCATTGACGACGTGCGGCGTTATTTTGGTGAGTAAAAAACTAAGTCTCCCTGAATTGTAGCTAATCCTACTTTTCCAGGGAAGGTTATATTCGTAACAGGCTACCCAAAGTAGCTGATTACCTCCAGCTGAAGAGTTTTTTCCTAAGTTTAATCTTGAATTTGAATTGCTAAAGCTATGCCAGCAAAAGTACTGGTTGTGGATGATGAGCCTGATTTAGAAGCCCTAATCCGCCAAAAATTTAGAAGAAAAATCAGGCAAAAAGAACTCCAGTTATTTTTTGCGGATAACGGTTTGAGAGCCCTAGAAGTACTGCAAGCCGAACCAGAGATGGATATGGTATTAACCGATATCAATATGCCCTACATGGACGGGTTAACTTTGCTAACGAGGATTTCGGAAGCGTATCCTACCACTAAAACAGTCATTCTTTCTGCCTATGGTGACTTAGCAAATATCAGAAAGGCAATGAATTATGGCGCTTTTGACTTCCTCACCAAACCCATAGATTTTCAGGATTTAGAAATTACTACCAACAAAACTCTACAGTATGTACAGCAAACAAGAGCAGCTTTGGCAAAGGAACATTGGGCTCAGGAGGCTCAAACAGAATTATTAATTCATCTAAAGCAAGAAGTAAGTCAACGGCAGTGGGTAGAAGAAGCGCTACAGGTAAGCCAAACACGACTAACTCAATTCTTAGAAGCTATGCCAGTAGGTGTATTTATCGTTGATGCAGGGGGCAAAACCTATTACGTTAATCAGACAGCAAAACAATTACTTTTTCAGGAGATTATTCCGGAAGCTACCGCTGAACAATTTCCAGATATTTATCAAGCCTATCTAGCGGGAACAGAGGAATTGTACCCTAGTGAGCGCCAACCCATCATGCTAGCGTTGCGTGGAGAAAAAGCTACTGCTGATGATCTAGAGCTCCACCAAGGAGACAAAATCGTACCTTTGGAGGTGTGGGCAACCCCAATTTTTGATGACAAAGGTCAAATTGTTTATGCGATCGCTGCCTTTCAAGATATCACACAACGCAAACAAGCAGAAGTAGAACGGCAAAACTTTATTGAGGAACTCTTTGAAGTTAATTGCAATTTGGAACTTGCCCTCAATGCTGAGTTAGAATTAACTGATGCAGCCAAACGCTTTGTCCCCCATGAGTTTCTTAATTTTCTGGGACATAAAAGCATTGTGGATGTTCAGTTAGGGGATCAAGTACAGCAGGAAATGTCAATTATGTTTGCTGACATTCGTAACTTTGCTACCCTTTCTGAAAGGATGTCCCCCAAGGAAAATTTCGACTTTATTAATGATTATTTGAGTAGAGTCGGACCAGTAATCCGCGCTCACCACGGTTTTATAGATAAATATATTGGTGATGCTGTCATGGCTCTATTTCCTAACACTGCTGATGATGCCCTGCAAGCTGCCATTGCTTTGCAAAAACAAGTCTCTTTTTACAACTTCGAGCGTCAACAGAACGGAGATGGAGCAATTTCCATTGGAGTTGGTTTGCATACAGGCAGTTTAATGTTAGGTACTATTGGTGAGTCAGAGCGGATGGAAAGTACCGTAATTGCTGATGCTGTCAACTTAGCCTCTCGCTTGGAAAGTTTGACTAAAATTTATGGAGCTTCAATTTTGATCAGTGGAGATACTCTAATAGAGCTGGCAGAAGCCATCAATTACCATTATAGATTTCTCGGTAGAGTGCAAATCAAAGGTAAAAATAAATTGGTTTCAGTGTTTGAAGTCTTAGATGCTGAACCAACTAAGCTGCAAGAACTAAAGTGGCACACTAAGACAAGATTTGAAGAAGCAATAGTACTTTATTATCAGCAAAAATTTGACTTAGCAGCTAAAATATTCCAAGAGGTTATACAGATCAACAATCAAGATAAAGCGGCTAAATTCTATCTGAAACAATGTCACCAGTTACAGTACCAAGAGTAAGGCGCTGTGCCTCGAACAACTCCTTAATGCCTTTTTCTCCTACATTCAATATCTGATTAAGCTGGTTGCGGCTAAAGCTTCCCTCCTCAGCAGTTCCTTGAATTTCAATAATCTCCATCTCGTCATTCATGACGATATTGCAGTCTACTTGAGCTGCTACATCTTCAAGGTAGTTCAAATCCAAAAATGCCTCTCCCTCTAATAACCCTACAGAAACAGCAGCAATTTGGTGACGTAGAGGCGATCTCACTAACTTACCAGTTTTTACCAACTTGGCTACAGCATCGGCAAGAGCAACATATCCCCCCGTAATGGAGGCAGTGCGAGTTCCAGCATCAGCCTGTAAAACATCTGCATCGACAGTTAATGTCAGTTCTCCCAAAGCTTTGAGATCCATAGAAGCTCTTAAACTGCGTCCAATCAGCCGCTGAATTTCTTGAGTACGCCCTGAAAGCTTGAGAAATTCCCGTTTTTGCCGCTCAGGTGTCGCTCCTGGCAGCATTCTATATTCAGCAGTTAACCAGCCGCTGCCAGTGTTTTCGAGAAACTTGGGTACTCCTTCTTGTACTGTCACAGTACAAAGCACCTCCGTGTTACCACACTTGACTAAAACGGAACCAGGAGCAAATCGAGTGAATTCGCGCTCAAAGCTGATGGGACGTAATTGATCAGATTGTCGGTGATCCGGACGCTGCCAAGACATAAGTTTGTTATTTGTTATTTGTTGTTTGTTGTTTGTTGTTTGTTGCGACACGAAGTAAGTCTGTCAACAGCCGCACCCACAAGGGGATGGGGTTTTCTCGGCGGGTTTATAAACTTTCAAAGCTTAAGTTTTTCTAATATTTCCTGATGTACTTCCTCTGGCGACTGGTTTCCATTAATAGTCAATAGCCGGTGGCAATATCCGTAATATTCTAGGATAGGAATGGTACATTCATGGAACAGATCAATGCGGCGCTGTACAATATCAGGGTGATTGTCTGGGCGTAAATTTTCTTGATAGGTCTTATTTCCTAGAGTATTCAATTTCCCAAGACAGCGATCGCTCATTACCGATTCTGGTACCTCCAAGTAAATTGCCCAATCCAGCTTTTGCTCCAACTTCTCTAGTAAAAAATCCAATTCCTCTGCCTGGAAAGCAGTACGAGGATACCCTTCTAACAACCAACCATTGGCAGCATCAGACTGCACAAGACGCTGGCCCATAAATTCGATGAGCAGTGTATCTGGCACTAACTCTCCCTGAGTAACATAGGGCTCCACTTGCCGTCCTAAATCAGATTGAGAAGCGATCGCCTCTCGTAATATATCACCGGTGGAAACTAAAGGGATACTCTGCTGCTGGCACAACTTTTTTGCCTGTGTTCCTTTCCCTGCACCTGGACCTCCTAGAATCACCAGTCTCACGATTAGAAAACTCCTACTTTACTTTTTTGCTCGCTAATGTAGACTTGACTTCTTACTAATGGAGCATAACAGGATTATGTATGCTGGATTTGGTATGAAGCCAAAATTCAGCTAAAAATACAGTCGTACTATCGTTGTCAATCCTGAAGAGACAGATGCTTACCTGAGTGCAACCTCGTTTGGAGCTCCTTCGCTATCGCTCAGGATGACATAATTCCGTGACGGCATGATAGATGTAGTGTGTGACTAGGTCGGCAACTAAGAAAATACGCTATATATATATAGGTTACATAATTGAAGATGTAACAACTCTTTCATTGGCTACAGAAGCTCATTGCCTGTTATTTTTTAGCTATGATTTCCCAGTTAGAAGCTCCCAGCCTTGATTCTCCTCGTCAATTAACTTACCGCGTTGAAGGACTACTACAAGTATTTACCAGCTCCCACCGCAGCTTTTTTACAAATGTTATTGCTCAAGCTCTAAGAATTGCCGGCCAAGGAACAAAAGTACTAGTAGTTCAGTTCCTCAAAGGAGGAATTGGACAAGGCTATGAGCATCCTATTCGTCTAGGACAACATCTAGATTGGATTCGCTGTGACCTGCCCCGTTACATTGACACACCGGAATTGGATGAAGCAGAATCTAAAGCTTTAATGCAGTTGTGGCACTATACTCAAGATGTAGTCTACCAGGAAAAATACTCCTTAGTCGTTTTGGATGAATTGAGCTTAGCAATCAACTTTGGCTTAATTCCCCAAGAGGAGGTATTGGCTTTTCTGGAAAGACGTCCTAGTCATGTTGATATTATTCTGACAGGTCCACAGATGCCTCAAGCTATCCTTGATGTCGCTGACCAAATTACAGAAATTCGTCGCAGTCACCAACTTTAGCCTTAACTGCCAGAAGTACCACTCCATACCTGTCAGGTTGGAGATGGGATGAATAGCACTTCAAATCTTCTGCAATAATAGCTTTATTTGCACGACAGCTTACTATGATCAAGAACGATGTCTGGATTACAGAAATGGCAGCTCGGGGAATGATTGCTCCCTTTGAACCCAGGCTAGTTCGTCACCTAGAGGGACTGCCAGTTATTTCCTACGGTCTGAGCAGCTATGGCTATGATGTTAGATTATCACCATTAGAATTTCGAGTCTTTCGGCATATCCCTGGTACTGTCGTTGACCCGAAAAACTTCAATCCTAACAATCTAGAACCAGTTCAACTACATACAGATGCTAATGGCAGCTACTTTATTTTGCCTGCTCATTCCTATGGACTAGGAGTAGCTTTAGAGCGGCTAGAAGTTCCTGAAGATATCTCGGTTTTGTGCATTGGAAAAAGCACATATGCTCGTGTGGGTTTAATAGCTAATTTAACTCCAGCTGAAGCAGGATGGCGTGGACACTTGACCTTGGAATTTTCCAACTCTTCGAGTGCTGACTGTCGTATTTATGCCAATGAGGGAGTAGTTCAGTTGCTGTTTTTATCGGGAAATCCTTGCTCTGTAAGTTATGAAAAACGGCGAGGTAAATATCAAGATCAACCAGAAACAGTGGTTTTCTCTAAAGTTTGAAGCAAAAAAGCTAAAGTAAAGTGGAAAGATTTTGTGTTGAAGTAATTGCTGCCACAGCCAAACCACAACAAGTTGTTTGGGCAGCAATGCACCAGGATTATTCGGAGAATTTTGTCTGGGATAGTCAAGATAGCTGGCCAGATGAACAACGGGCTGGTGAACTAATTGTGAAGCACTTGTTATCAGGCGATCGCGGACATTATGGTCCTCTAGAACATCCACAGATTACATTCAATGTTGGCTACTTTCCCCACTCAATGATGCAACAAGTACGTACCCATCGGGTTGGGGTGAGTTTTGACGTCCAATCATTTCGCTATACAGGTCAAAGAATCATTAATGTTGCAGAAAATAAACAAAATGTAGAAGAAGTTTTCTATCTCCGTCCTGTTGGCAAATACACTAATCGTCAAGGCAAGCGTTACTTTTATTCTGAAGCACAACGATCTGAAGATCTAGAATGGTGCTTGAAGGCTTGCCAACATTACAAAAAACGCATCAACGAAGGTTTATCAGAAGAACATGCTAGAGGATTGATTCCTTTCGACGCTCGACAGCATTTTGTCCTCAGTTGCAATATGCGATCGCTTATGCATTTGTTGGACTTAAGATGGAAAAAAGATGCTCAGTTAGAAGCACAGAAGCTATGTGAACTCCTATATATTCATTTTGAACAGTGGTCACCGGCTGTAGCTCTCTGGTATCAGGAAAACAGGGCTAAAAAGGCGAAATTATCCCCATAATAAGGGATTTACCATCGTTCCCTGCTCCTTTAGGTGATTTTTGAGAGGTGAAAGTACCAGCAAATCCAAGGGATGGTGCGTTACGCTATCGCTAACAGCACCCTACGGCACATCCATCTTGGTACAAACTTTTGGTGGAAATCACCTTACCTCTTGATCAACTTAGGCTTGAAAATCTTTCAGAGTGAGATACCCATTTTGATCAACATCCAATTGATGGAACAGACTTTCTGTAATTTGTCTAGCACTATTTATGTCTAAACCTGATTGCTGGAAAATTTGGATAGCTTCATTTTTATCAACCATTCCATCCCGATTGAGATCAAACGTCTGGATCGCTTGTTGAACATTGGTTTTGAAATAATTCAGCATCTGTTGTTCAAGCTGAGAGGAGTGTCCAGGACTTTGTGGTGGATTAACTTCGGTTTGAAAATCTTTTAGGGTGAGATACCCATCGTGATCAACATCTAATTGCTCAAATAGGCTATCAGTTATTTGTCTAGCACTATTTATCTCTAAACCTGATTGCTGTAAGACTTGAATAACTTCGTTCCTGTTAACCATTCCATCTCGATTGAGATCAAACATCTGGATCGCTTGTTGAACATTGGTTTTGAAATAATTCAACATCTGTTTTGTTATTTGATTCATATTTAGGGCTTGCCAAATAAATTTTAAAATCATTTTAATACATAAGGAGAGAGAAACTTTGAATTCGTCATATCCCAGGATCTAAGTCAATAATAATTCACAATTTAAATACACAACAGCTTGCTACTACATGGTTTTTACGGAAGTCTAATAAATCATCACCGTGCTATACTTAACTGATTTGAATTCAAGGAAGCATCATGGTTAGTATAAAAATCATTCAGAACACAATATTTAAACAAAGCACAGCAGATTCAGGTTCTTTGCCAGCATCTCAGTTGCTTAATGTTCCACCTGGTAGTACTTTTGAAGTAACTTCATATCAAATAGATAACGAACATTACTATTTGAATTTGCTCGGAAAACTAGGAAATTATAATTCTTGGTATGTGTACGAGGGTCATGCCCAAATAGAGGGACAATACAGTGCAGGGTATATTGCTACTAGGAAAAGTGATCTTCCCCTGCGTTCCAATCCAGGTAAACAAGAACCCATCAAGAAAAATCTGTCTCCAGGCACTATAGTCGAGATTGACGAGTCCCAGATCTTAACTAAAGACGGAGAAGACTGGTGTTATGGTGGCGAGCCAGGGGCTCCGGAACAAGAGCGTGGCTGGATGGGTAGAGACTATATCAGGTTAAAAAAATATGCACGCTCTGGTTATGTCGCAACTAACGGAAGTCCCCTCGCTGTAAGATTTGAACCAAGCAACCAGTCAGAAAAACTCACTGAACTCGCCAACGGAACTCCGATTGAGGTTTGGGGGCAACCTGAGAGTGGTCTCGGTTCTAGTAAAGGATGGCTTTTTGGTCATGCTACCCAAGGTGTCAATCAAAACCAATTTGGCTGGATGGCTTTAGATTTTCTCAATAATGTTTAAAGTCAATGTAACCGCCCACAAGGCTTGTGAGCGGTTATGATTTATTCCTCTATTACTCAGCTCGATCAATCCACTGTTTGGTCATAGCCAAAATTGTCACTCTGTCAGCTTTTGTTGGTAGAAATTGAAACTGATGCTGATGCGATCGCCTTCTGGACTTGGGGACTCGTGGAGGTTGGGATCGACATCGTGGCTTAACCAGCCAGGGAACAGGATGATCCGACCTGGAATGGGGTCAAAATAGACTTTGCCCCAAGTATGAGCTTGGTTTGTGCGGGCTTCATCAGTATACCTGGGTTGAGTAACCGCTTGGACACGAGGATCAAAGAAATTGATGCGCCCACTGTGGGCAGGGTCAGCTTGGACATAGTAGACTCCACTACAGAGGGTGCTGCCGTGGGAATGATGACGATTGTAGGCATACTTGGGACTGACATTAGCCCACATATTATCACAGGTGGCTTTCCAGTCGGGATGGCAGCCCAAGTTGTCGAAATAACCCTGTACAGTGGCGGTGACTCGTGCCGTGAAATCGGCAAATTCCGGAAGGCGATTGAGATTGGTTTTACTGTGCCAAGCCCCAACCTTACGCATATTAGAGCGTTCAACCCCTTCGGGGTTAGCCTCTCTTAAAGCGTAAATCTGCTGTTTGAGGTAGGCATTGAGAGAAGGGGTATCGGGCCAGTCTTGGAAGGCGATTAGGGTTGGGAAATAGGTTTCAAAGATTAGCTTGGGTGGAGTCACTCGATTGTAGATGGCAAATAGTTAGGGCTTGCTGTATAAGTGTGGAAGCCATGCCAGACAAGGATTTTAATCCTTTTTAGGCAAAACTTAGTCCAAGGCTTTTGTATCGATAGACTCAAAAACCTTGCATTTTAACCGGGAAATCCCTAATGAATTCTTGACTCATTACTCATTACTCATTACTCTCCAGGAAGAAGGCAGGAGGCAGGAGGCAGGAGGCAGGAGGCTCAAAGGGAAACTGACTTGTTTCTTATCTTCTTTTTCGGCGTGTATTTTTACTCTGTTGCCTGTTCCCTGTTCCCTGTTCCCTGCGCCGTTAGGCGCTCATTACTTCAAAACCCCAATCAATGGACTTTGTCAGCACACCCTAGTTAATTATAGATTGACCAATGCTGACTGACGGGGTAACAACAACAGACATAGTTGTCACCCCATCAGGTAATTTCGGGCTTCGGTTAATTGACAATATGTATTGTGATTTCTGCTTCTAATGATACATAGCCATCAGAGACTTCCACAGTTAATTTTTCCTCATCACCTGGCTCGAAACCCGACAAACCACCAAACCAAATATATCCATCAGTAGTAATTTTAAAAGCTTCATCCCCACTAGTTTTGCTAAAAGTGAGGTCGTCACCATCAGGATCAAAAGCTTCTACTTTCCCCACGAATCGATCAGCAGTATCAAAGTCAAACTCTTGATCGTCAATTTCCGGCAGTTGATTGGGTGGTAAGTCACCGCCGATAATATATATTATGATTTTGGCTTCTGATGATAGATAGCCATCAGAGACTTCCACAGTTAATTCTTCCTGCGTACCTGGCTTGAAACCCAAAAAACCACCAAACACAATATCTCCATGAGCAGTAATTTTAAAAGCCTCATTCCCACTAGTTTTGCTAAAAGTGAGATTGTGACCATCAGGATCGGAAGCTTCTACTTTCCCCACCAATCGATCAGCAGTATCAAAGTCAAACTTTTGATCCTCAATTTCCGGCGGGTGATTGAAGATAATAGATATTGTGATTTCTGCTGCTGATGATAGAGAACCATCAGAGACTTGTACAGTTAATTTTTCCTCCGTACCGGGTTCTAAACGACTCGAATCAAGAACTGTAATAACTCCACTGTTACTATCTATCTCGAATTTAGGATTACCACTGGTGATAGTAAAAGTGAGTTTATCACTGTTAGGATCAGAAGCTTGTACTGTCCCGACTATTTGGTTCTTATCACTAGGAACATAACAATTAAATTCTTGCTCCTCAATTTCTGGCCGCAGATTTATTATTTTACCCCCAAAACTAGCTCCAGGCTTAATTACTGGACTCGTCGGCTGCCAAGCCCTCTGCATCAAATTATACAGATCTTGATTCAGCTCAAGAGTCAGCTCATCGCTATTCCCCTCCCCAAGATCAGCATGCCAAGGACTGTAAGCATCTAGGTCGTTGTCATCAATATCATCCTCAAGATTAGCAAGATCAATGTATTCAGCCATCTTTGCAGCTAGCAGTTTAACCCATATTTTACTGGTTTCAAAGGCTCCTGTGTACTGATTGGTAAATACCAACCGATCATTGTTATTCCAGTTACCCCAATCTTCAATCAGGGCTCCATTATTGGCATCGCCAATGTAAATCAAGAGGTCATCATCTTGGAGTTGTCGTCCATCAGGACGCATGGGGATGGTTTCAGGGTCAATGCCACCACGCTCTTTGAGAGCATCTACGGTAGCTTTGTTGATAAACCAAATTTTTTCGGGTAGTAGCAGGAATTCCCGATCTACCTCAACGTTAGTATTAATCATCAGCACAGTGTTTGTATCATCGCCCCCAGTGATGATATCCATACCCCCTTGGTCTTCAATGATAAAGAGGTCACCCCCTGAACCACCATCCAAGGTGTCATCTCCGGCACCTCCAATCAAGATATCGGCTGAACCTGAACCGGCAATCTTGTCCTTACCAAAACCACCATTAACCAGACTCTGACTTTGAAGGGAGATATTGTTGTCTCCATTGTCGTAATGCCGCATTTCAGTGCTGATATTGAAATCCTTCAAATTGAGGGTAAAACCAGTGCCAAACTGCAGCAATAATTTCCTCTCAGCACTGTTGAGTTGAAGGGTTTGGGTCGCTTCTGTTAAATTGCTCCCCTCACCAATAGTCAGGGTAAGATTACCTTGCTCTGTATTATCCCCATTAAAGCCCACATCCCGTAGACGAATAGAGCCATCCAACACCACAGTACCATTACGGTTTACACCGAAGTTGATCGTATCTTGATCCTGGGGATTGCGGGTAATCAACACCTGGTCTTTTCCACCGCCGGCAAATTTGTTGATAGTGTCATCACCAGTTCCTGGCAGAATTACATCGGAGCCATTATTCAGGATAATGGTGTCATCACCGGCGAAGCCTTGATAGAAACTGTTAATGCTATTAAAGCCTACTTGATCATCTAAGATTGTGCCCGAGGGTTTCCAGGTTTCGATGTGACCAATCTCAAGGCTGCTACCATCACCAAAGCGTAGGGTACGAACACGGTGATTATAGTTGCCACTCTCGTTCCAGTCCCCTTCGATGGTCATAGCATCCCCTGTTTGTAGGTTAGGCTTGGTCAGGTCATCACCAATAGCGGCATCCAAGACACTGCCATCGTTGGCAATCAAGGACAAGGTAATCGAGCCATCATCATTTTGGGTTACCCGTAGGTTATCACCGGAAATGCCCTCACCAAATTGCAGAACGTCCTTGACATCATCAGCTGAGGTAAGAACTTTGCCATTGTAATTATTGTTCAAATCAAACTCAATCTCAGTGCGATTATCTGTAGTCACCTTAAAGGAAGTTAATCCTTTTTCAATCGTGTCTTGGCCACTGTCCAAACCGAAGATAAAGATGGTGTCAGTCTCGCTATCTGAATCAATGCTGGCGATCAAGCGATCAGAGCCAGTCCCCCCATCAAGGGTAACCCAACCGCCATCAGCCACTAGGGTGTCATTGCCTGTATTGCCCACCAATCCCACATAACCTCGTCCTCCTGCATGTTTGCCGTAGAGCAGATCTGCGTTGGCTCCCCCATCTAGCTGAGTGCTGATGTTTTGGCTAGGAGGGAGATTTTTTACAACCCCATAGGCTGTAACCAGGATGTCCTCACCGTCATTACCGGTAATTGAGCCATTTTTATCAGCGCGGCTAATAATCTGATCATTGGCGGTTGTACGATCACGACCATCACCGTTACTACCAGAGACGTTTTCAACACCGCTCATCAGCAGGGGAACGTTACTAATGCCGTCCTTGAATAAAACTGCTTGCTTGTTTTTATTCTTTTGAACCGGAGTTAAGTTAACAAAGGCAGCCCTTTCTAAGACAACGGTGTCGCTGTCCTCAAGGGCTTGAGTAACGGGGGTAACGTCAGTCATATCCCCGGCATCTAGATGATATTTAAACTCATTATCAGCATTAGTAACGTCTTTAAAGTCTCCACTGAGGAAAATGGTGTCATTGCCGTCGTTAGTTTGGATATCAAACTCACCGAGACCTAACAGGATGGTATCGTTGCCTTTGCCGGTCTGAACTTCTTCCCGAATTCCCTGTTGCTCATCTTCATCGTCATCGTCAAGTTCATCATTAACGCCGTAGACAGCGATGTTACGCTCATAGTTTTTAATGTTGGACCCATCTAAGGCTAAGGCTTCCTCAGCAGTAAATACATCATCGGTATCAGGATTTTCACCTCCATCATCGAGTCTTTCGCCGACAAACTGTTGTAGGGCATTCCTTAAGTCATTTTTGCCTGGCCCGAAAAACATCTTGTGATTACTCAAAAGGTCGATCTCTGTGGCTAATTTGTCTATGTCGTCTGAGTCAGTCCACAAAGCTAAGAGATCTAGAAACTCATCTCGGACATCATTGGGTAAATAAATAGATTTGCTCTCAATCGCCTTAATAAAGTCATTTACTGATAAGGCTAGTTCTTGACTACTGAGTCCGTCAATGAAGTTCTGCAAATTTGTTCGATCGTCATTATAAGCTGACAATAATGCCTCATATAGCCAGGAAGATACCGCTACAAAAACATCTTCATAGGTCAATGCGTCGTTTTCAGGAGGAACTGCGGAGAAACGACCCGATATGTAGAGGTCATCCGCATCACTGAAGTCATTCTTGAGGTTGTTAATCAAGTCAGGAAAGCCCTCGGAGGCAAATTCAATGGCTTCTCGCCGTAGTTTTTTATTCTGTATGGATGAAGCAATCAGATCCGTCAAAAATAGGGCCAATTCAGTGATTATCGCCACAGCCGCCACCACAGGAGCAGCCGGACCAGCTGCTGCTGTACCAGCTGCTGCTGCATAAGTCAGAGCCCCCTCAATAGCAGGTAAGACTATGCCTGTCACTAGTTGTATGCTGGCTTTTGTGATCTGGTAGGGAGTAGCATCGTCATTCTTGAATGTCTTAATACTTGAGCCGAGGGCGACAACTGCACCCACTCCATCCATAGCCAGTCCAGTTTTTGAGAGACCAGTTTTACTTTTCTTGTCTGACTCTTTGGTATATTCAGGGTTGTTTTTGGCAATTTCTCCTGCTACTTCCGAGAAGTCCTTTTGTTTACGGAAACTATCTGTACCAGTTGACTGTAGAGGGTTCAGACCCATTTTGGCTAATTCGATTTGGGTAATTCCCTCAGCAGTACTTGTCAGGAAGCTGGATAATTTAGAGGTCTTGTTGAGCAATTTAGCTTTTTTGGCTTCACTCAACCTGAATACGTCGTAGATTTTCTCCGCCGTTCCCTGTTTTAAGGTTTTTTCCTGGGTTAATTTAGAGAGAACTTTGCCGTTATCATCAAAGTTGGTAATTGATTCGGTTACCGTTCTCTGCTTGAGCAATGCATCGGCGGCTTCTGTCGCTTTGAGCCGGAAATCCTTATAATTCTTGTACAAACCATAAATATTGAATAGGAAGGCAAAATAAGCACTAGTTTTTGGCTGTTTCCATTGCAGATCAACTGAGAGGGGGTTCTGTTCATTAACCTCGTCATACTCCAGCCAGATATCATTGGATTTAAACTCTACTTGACCTGAAGAATTGACGCGCATCAGAGGGACATAGTTAATGTTCTCGGTGAGTCCTGCGCTCATAAAGGCCTCAGAAAACTTTAGAGTGGCGGGTTCCTCTTGTTTAGAAAGGTGTTTTTCTCCTTGCTCATCGTCTTCCTCAAAGCCATCGGGGTCAATTAGATGGTTAGCCGAAATGTAGATTGTCGGTGTAGAAATGCCCCCAGGCAAGATTTTTAGCAACGCATCCCGTAGTTCCGTAGGACTGTAGCGTGATAGGGTAATTTTAGTATTATCGGGAGTTGTCTCAGCATTACCGTCACCAAAGCTAGAGAAGTTATTTCCATTACCGCTACCCACTAATTCTAGGGAAAAGTCATCCCCTAAGCGAGCCTTGATCTGAGCCCAGGTTTGATTAGAACCTCCATCGACGACAGTGGGAGTCTGAGCCCCCTTGGCTAGTTTGAGCCACACGGTATTAAAGGAGGCTGGGGCTGCCGCTTGGAATAGGTATTGGGCTGTATTGTACACATCGCCACTGGTACTATTATCCAACTGTATAATCACCCGCTTGCTGGCATTAGCCGACTTCATCACTTCCTCAGGACTCAAGGCGCGGTCATAGAAGCGGAAACCATCCACCTGTCCTTCAAAGCCTCCCTTGACGGACTCCACATCACCCCAGCGTACTACGCCATTTTGGGAAGGCAAAAAGCCGCCGCCGCGACGTTCTGGGTTGACGTCAATGGCAGGGTTTTCGTCAGTGCGAGTTAGGGGGATGCCGTCTAAATAGACTCGGGGAACATCTCCATCAGCAAAGCTGGTGGCTACATGATGCCAGTTCTGGTCAAAGTCATCACTATCATAGGTAAAGGTGACATGCTTGCTAGGTATCTCAAGATCAGTTGTTTGAAAAATACCCTGGTCTGGAGTAACGATAGTTCTGTCAGTCGCTTTACTGTTTGACCAAGTTATACTCTCAACAGTCTTGTTATTGTCTAACGTATCTGATTCTATCCTTCCTCCTTGACGATGGCTTTCAAAACCCGAGGCATTTTGAATGAAAATAGCACTACCATGATGTCGGGCAGGACTGGCACTTGTTACAGAATTATTGATGAAGTCACTGTTAGTAATGCTGATCTTAGGTCTAATGTTCGGACCAGAGAGATTATCTCCATCTGCCACAAAGATTGCACCACCTAAGCCAGCACCAGCCCCTCCAGCAGCCCCTTCAGTACCAGTTTCGTCGTTTTCACTGGCCTTGGATGCACTGGAGCCATTACCCCCAAAAGCTCCTCGTTCGCCACCACTGCCACCGTAAGAACCCTCATTGGCATCTGAGTTGCCGCCAGCACCGCCGCCGCCGCCGCCGCCAGCACCAAAGCCACCATCACCACCAACACCACCACGACCTCCTTGTTCGTCTGCTCCACTACTCTCATCGCCTCCTTTCCCACCGCCGCCGCCGCCGCCGCCGGAGCCAAGAGCACCTGCTGTTCCTGATTCTGCGTCCTGGGGCCTTTCTTCTTCATCATAGTGTGTACTGTACGACCCAGTTTGTCCTGCTCCTCCTTTGCCAACAGCAGAAACCACAGTATAGTAGAGGTCATCTCCAGTGGCATTCAGGCTGGCTCCATCACTCCCGTCCTCTCCATTTTTGATTTCGTTCCAATTTCCACCTTCACCACCAACTGAAGATCCTCCCTGACCTTTTAGTCCTCCTTGAGCTTGATTGCTGTCAAAGATAACATCGTCAATATTGACGACACCCCCAGCAATAAACAGGGCTCCCCCTGCTCCTAGCCCAGCACCTCCTTGGGTGCCTGCACTACCTTTGGCGACACCACCCCTAAAGCCCATGTCTTGAAAATTGAAGACGGAATAGTCGTCATCAATGGCTAGAATCTGGGAGCCTTGACCATCAATGTATTCAATCTCATCATTCTGAGCATCACCTCGAATAGTGATGGTGGTGCCTCGGGCGAGTTTATCGTCTAAATCACCTGCAAAGCCCTCACCCACCAGTGATGGTAGGGATTGGTTTATTGCTATAGTTCTGGTCAGGACAAGCTCAAAGTTTTTATCACGCTCGGGATTGGTAAGGATTGCGTATAAAGCTCTCCTTAAGTCTTTTTCATCTCTGATGGCAAACTTTTCGATCTCCGCTGCAGTTACACTGACTTCAAATTGGTCTTGTTCACGGTTATACACCACGCTCAGACCTTGGTCCCTAGTAGATATTATTTCTCCAGGAGCTATGCCATAGCGATTGCGAGGAATAGTAAAAGCTATTTCCCTGGGCATATTGACTTCAAACAGTTGTTCTAGGTCAGCACTAGTGTTTTTTGGCTTAAACCAACCTTCCATCTCTACTGCATCATCAATATGAAGATTGTTCTTTTTAGTGGCTAAGGGGTTACCACCATTAAATTTAAAGACTCCATGGTCAAGAACAACTGCTCTTGCTCCATCTATTTTGTACTCCTTCTCTAGATTCGGAATTGGGCTGAAGTTATGATAAGGCCTCTTTTTGCCATCACCATCTACCCCTTCTAACCCATCCCAGGCAATAAGCGGTTCGCCGGAACTATAGCGGGATGCGGCAAGGGCTTGAACCGCCTCAGAGGAGAAAACATTATTAACTAACCGCACTTCATCAATGGCAGCACTGCCACTATGACTTGTAATTTTTAGTTTTGAGGCAGGAACGAGCTCCCCTTCAGAGTTTGTGTAATAATCAGTATCATTGAGAGCCTCGTCACAATTAGTACAACTATCGTTAATTTTTCCCTGATCGACTCTATAGGAAATACCATCAATCATGACCACTAGGTCAACAATCTCCCCTTCATTACGGCCATTGGCTTCCCCATTCCAGACTAGAGCTATATGGTGATCAATATCGCTACCAATGATTTCTTCGGGGTCGATTAGAATTCCAACAGCTTCCCCCAAAGCCCCATTCAAGTCCACCGAGTAAGTCAGAGTGGTGGCGGTGCCATCATTAGTACCATCATCAGGATTTGTGTTGGGTTGGGTTACGGTGATGCTTAGGGTGTCTAATCTTCCATTATGAGTAAGTTCTAGGGCATCAAACTTTTTGGTTTGGAAGTCCTTACTATCATCTTCTAAGACATCTTCTACAATCTGGGTAACCTTGATATCCGGCAATTCACCATATCCCACCTTCCACAAGGATAGGGAAAAGCCTCCTTCACGAGTATCGAGGGTATTGATTCGTCCTACCAGTTCCCCTTCATCGTTTAATTTGATGGCTTGGTATTGAATGAGGGGAGTTCCATCTATTTCGCCATAGCCTGTGGGGTTGGGGGCATTATTCTCAACAAATTTGTCACTGGTTGAAAGGGGCTCATAGGCTAGATTGGAGTCATCTGTTTCCAGACTTCCATTAAAAGACCAGTAAATCTTCTGTGCCGAGTTATCAGGCAGAGGCACTGGTTTATCCTTATCTTCATCTTCTGCTGTTGCGCTACTAGACTGGACATCCGGCGTTTTTTTAGCGGGCAGAGCGTTAGTCTCTGCTGCAATAAGCTTTTCAGAAGGTGCAGGGGATTTATCTTTGACTAATCGAGCAATCAACTTTTGTTCAGCTAATAGCTTATTTTCAGGCAATTCCGCAGTCAGTACATAATCTAGATTCTTTTCTTTGACTGGCTCTGGTAGCTCAGCCAAGTCAAGAGGAACTTTTACTGGATATAGGGTCTTGTTCTCTCCACTATCTTCTGGATCCAGAAATTTACTGCGATCGCCTATTGGTAAATCCCTAGTAATGGGAGTTGTGTCGATTGTCTTGTTGCCTAAGGGGGGCTTTTTATCTTTGGCTTCAATTTTATCTATTGGTTTAGGAACCGCAGCCAGCGCAGTTGATGGATAGAAAAATAGGTAATCGAGGGTAAACAATAATGACAGACAAATTGCAAAGGAACGGAAGCGGATTGAAAATTTCTGCATGGGATCAATAAAAATTTTAAAAATATTTTGTCACTTATGATACTAAAACCCAAAAAACATTGTATTTTGTAACATTTTATACAAAAAAATATTGACATAAGCTGTTTTGCATTTAAAGTAGGTTAACTAAATTACCTTTATTTTTGAGTTTACGTCTCCACTTAATAATGAATTCACCTTCATTTAGAAGCCGATGCAATAATGACTCAAATTCTTAAACAGAAGTAAATAGTCGATTAGTAATAAATTCTTTAGCTGAATGCCAAACTAATTCAATGAGGTTATAATCAGGGCTATACTCGAGTGAAAATTCTCAATGTCGATTCGGCATTCTGGCTCTATTTGTTGGATAATATCAGCTTTTTTATCAAAACTGGCGTTTCGGTAGTAAGATACTTTTGGAGTTAAAAGTCAATAAAATCAACAACTTCTCTTTGCATTTTTCCATCATTTAGCAATAATAATATTAATATTCTTTCTCTTACTTCTAAATTTTCTTTTGGTTTCAAGGCTTTTTGTAGCTTTTTATTTTGCTCCAAGCTTAAATGGTCTTTTACTGGGATTGCTTTCACTCCTCGTTTCTTTCTGATTTCTATTTTATTCATTTAAACGCTGAACAGATTATTACCTTTTTTTGCCATCACCACAGCCTTAATAAATCCTTTGTGGTAGAAATAACCTCCAACCTTTTACCACTATCTTCTACCTCAGCAATCAGTAGCGCTAAGATTGTTAAGGAATATAACGCTGTCCTTCATGCCTAAATCAGCCCAAACCTCCCTAACCGATAACCTTAACGGACATTACTCGACTAACTCCAACAGCATTCGCATTCGGGGAGCCAGACAACATAACCTGAAAAATATCGACCTGGAACTACCCCGCGATCGCTTGATTGTTTTCACTGGTGTCTCTGGTTCGGGTAAATCCTCCCTTGCCTTCGACACTATCTTTGCTGAAGGACAGCGCCGCTACATTGAGTCTCTGAGTGCTTATGCACGTCAATTCCTGGGACAACTGGATAAACCGGATGTGGATGCCATTGAAGGTTTAAGTCCTGCAATTTCCATTGATCAGAAATCTACTTCCCATAACCCTCGTTCCACCGTCGGTACAGTTACCGAAATTTATGATTACTTGCGGTTACTCTTTGGTAGAGCTGGCGAACCCCACTGTCCCGTTTGCGATCGCAATATTGCTCCCCAAACTATTGACCAAATGTGCGATCGCTTGATGGAACTTCCTGACCGTACTAAATTTCACCTACTTGCACCGGTAGTTCGGGGAAAAAAGGGAACTCACAAAAAGCTGCTATCCAGTCTTGCCTCGGAAGGATTTGTGCGCGTGAGGGTAAATGGGGAGGTAAGAGAGCTCTCAGATTCCATTGAACTTGTTAAAAATTATACCCACAACATTGAAGTGGTTGTTGACCGCCTGATCAAAAAGCCAGGTATAGAGGAGCGTCTGACGGATTCTCTCACTACTTGCCTGCGTCGTGCCAGTGGAATTGCTGTTGTTGAGGTAATAAATGATACATCAGCTGACTCAGGAGGAGTCCTAGCTGATAATAATTATATACGTACTTCGGCAAAAAACGCTAGTAATTCCCAGCAACAAACCCACCCAGAAATTACCTTTTCAGAAAACTTTGCTTGCCCAGAACATGGGGCAGTAATGGAAGAATTATCTCCTCGTTTGTTTTCCTTTAATTCTCCCTATGGTGCCTGTCCTAGTTGCCACGGCTTGGGAAATTTGCGCACTTTTTCCCCAGAACTAATCATACCTGACCCCAGCCAACCCCTATATGCTGCGATCGCACCTTGGTCTGAGCGGGATAACTCCTACTACCTTTCTCTGCTTTATAGTGTAGGTCAAGTTTATGGGTTTGAAATCCAAACTCCTTGGAACCAACTAACCCCCAAACAGCAGGAGATTCTCCTCTACGGCAGTCCAGAAAAAATCTTTATCAATGCCGAATCCGCTTATAGCAATGAACAAGGTTACCACAGGCGCTACAATGGCATTATCCCTACCCTAGAACGTCAGTACCAGGAAACTACTTCAGAAACCCACAAACAAAAGCTAGAGCCATATCTGGTTGATCAACCCTGCTCCGTCTGTCACGGCAAACGCCTCAAGCCGGAAAGTCTGTCTGTACAGTTAGGACAGTACCGAATTACCGATTTAACTGAAGTTTCCATTCAGGAATGTCTCCACCGAATCAACCAACTGCAACTCTCTCCCCGCCAAGCCCAAATTGGCGAACTTGCCCTTAAAGAAATTAAAAGTAGGCTGCAATTTCTCCTCAATGTGGGCTTAGATTACCTGACCCTCGATCGACCCGCAATGAGTCTTTCTGGAGGGGAAGCCCAGCGGATTCGACTGGCAACCCAAATTGGAGCAGGATTAACTGGCGTCCTCTATGTCTTAGATGAACCTAGTATTGGTTTGCACCAACGGGATAATGGACGACTCCTCAAAACCCTCACCCAATTGCGGGACTTGGGTAATACTTTAATTGTGGTAGAACATGATGAAGAGACAATTAGGGCAGCTGATCATATTGTAGATATCGGTCCAGCGGCTGGAATTCATGGGGGAGAAATTGTTGTTCAGGGGGATTTGACCAAGTTGCTAGAGGCAACTGATTCCCTAACTAGTGCTTACCTATCAGGACGGCAAGTAATTGAAACTCCTGCTGCAAGGAGAAAAGGCAATGGGCGCTCGCTGGTTCTTAAAGATGCCTATCGTAATAACCTTAAACACCTAGATGTAGAAATTCCTTTAGGTAAACTGGTTTGCGTTACTGGTGTTTCTGGTTCCGGGAAATCCACCTTAGTCAATGAACTCCTTTACCCAGCTCTACAACATCACCTCAGTCGAAAAGTGCCTTTCCCCAAACAACTAGGAGAGACCAAAGGATTCAATACTATTGATAAAGCGATCGTTATTGATCAATCTCCCATTGGTCGTACCCCTCGTTCTAATCCCGCTACTTACACTGGGGTATTTAATGGCATTCGGGAGATCTTTGCCCAAACCATTGAAGCCAAAGCTAGGGGTTACAAACAAGGACAATTTTCTTTTAATGTCAAAGGGGGAAGGTGTGAAGCTTGTAGTGGGCAAGGGGTGAATGTCATTGAGATGAATTTCCTACCGGATGTTTATGTGCAATGCGATGTTTGTAAGGGTGCAAGATATAATCGGGAAACTTTGCAGGTGAAGTATAAGGGACATTCCATTGCTGATGTCCTCAATATGACAGTGGAAGAAGGATTAGCAGCGTTTACCAATATCCCCAAAGTCGCCAACAAACTACAAACTTTAGTTGATGTGGGATTGGGTTACATTCACTTAGGACAACCGGCACCAACTCTTTCTGGTGGAGAAGCACAGCGAGTCAAGTTGGCTTCCGAACTCTCTCGCCGCGCGACAGGTAAGACTATCTATTTAATTGATGAACCAACTACTGGTTTATCTTTCTATGATGTCCATCATTTGTTGAATGTTCTACAACGTTTAGTAGATAAGGGCAATTCAATTTTGGTGATTGAACACAATTTAGATGTAATTCGTTGTGCTGATTGGATAATTGATTTAGGCCCAGAAGGTGGTGATAAAGGAGGAGAGATAATTGCCAAGGGAACACCGGAGGAAGTAGCACAGAATCAAAAGTCTTATACAGGACAGTATTTGCAGCAGGTATTGCAGCAACATCCACCGCAGAAAGCCGCTGCGCAGAATTCAGAATTAAGACTTTAATTGTGCTGCGGCTTGCTTGAGTATATTTCTCAATCTCTCTTGATGCTTTAGCCTTTTGCAAAGAATCGGAAAAACTGCCAGGGTATAACAAGCTTGCCTCTATGTTGACTCAAGCAAAAAAGACTGAATCTAGACTTGCTTGTCGTTGTCTAAAAATTTTCTGTAATATCAATCTACGCCAACAGTAGAAGCTGCCAAATCTTCTAAGCGTTCTTGCTGATCTTGACTGATACAGGCTTGAATTATGTACTCCAAATCACCTTCAAGTACTGGATTGAGGGAATAATTCTGACTGAGACGGTGATCGGTAACCCGATTGTCTTTGTAGTTGTAGGTACGGATTTTCTCTGAGCGAGAACCAGTACCAACTTGCGATCGCCGCATGGAAGTTACAGCATCCTGCTGTTCTTGGAGCTTCATCTCATAAAGTTTAGCACGGAGAATTTGCATTGCTCGTTCTCGGTTTTGTAGTTGAGAGCGCTCTTCAGTACAGAAAATCCGAATACCTGTAGGTTTGTGAAATAAGTCAACTGCTGTTTCTACCTTATTGACGTTCTGTCCACCAGCACCACCAGAACGCGCTGTAGAAATTTCCAAATCCTTAGACTCAATCTCTACTTCTACATCATCAACTTCTGGCATCACCGCTACCGTCGCTGTTGAGGTGTGAACTCTTCCCCCGGCTTCAGTTACGGGTACTCGTTGTACCCGATGAACCCCAGCTTCAAACTTCAGCTTACTGTAAACTTGGTCTCCCTGAATTTCCAGAATCGCCTCTTTAAAGCCCCCCATATCTGCTAGAGACTCACTTAATAACTTAACCCGCCAGTTTTGACCTTCGGCATAGCGAGAGTACATTCGCACTAAGTCACCAGCCCAGATACTTGCCTCATCACCACCAGTACCTGCCCGAATTTCCAACATAATGTTTTTCTCATCATTCGGGTCGCGGGGTAATAGTAAGATCTTGAGGCGTCTTTCGAGTTGCTCAATCTCCGTCTGAAGCTCTTCAACTTCCAGTGCTGCCATTTCTTGCATTTCTGGATCACTACCGGATTCTTTGAGAACGATTCGTGCTCCTTCTAGTTCTTCTTGAGTTGTTTTCCAGGTATCATAGGTGTTGACAACTTCTTCTAAGGAAGAACGTGCTTTTGCCACCCGTTGTAGCTCATCCGGATTGGTAGCAATATCTGGATCAGCCAGACGCCGCGTTAATTCGTTGAAAGTTTGTTCAACAGATTGTAGTTTCTCCAGCAGGTAAGTTTCAGCCATGATTTGTGCGATCGCTCCATCGAAACAGCTCAAAAAGTCTGAAGTGTGAAGTATTTCAGTGTCAAAAGAAAGCATTGATGATGAAGTATTAAGTGTCAAAAAAATATTTGTAGCAACAAAATTTTTAGACAATTTTCAGGCTTCACACTTCACAATTGCTACTTTATTTTTCCTACTTCATCCTTCACTCTTCTCTACTTTCCGAGCTATTTACCTTGGGAATCAGAGCTACTTTCAGCATCAAACATTCCATATTTCCGCATAAAGCGTTCAACTCGACCTTCAGTGTCAATCAGCTTTTGTGTCCCTGTATAGAAGGGATGGTTACCAGACCAAACATCTACATTAATTTCTGGTTTTGTCGAACCAACGGTCATTACTACTTCCCCGTTGCAATAGACCTTGGCTTCTGGATACCATTCTGGATGAATATCGGGCTTTGGCATAGTTACTCCTGTGTTTAAGATTGCTTTGAGTTAGACCATTGGAGTCTTGTTGAGAGCTCCACAGGTGAAAATTGCGTCTGTCTCTGGAAAAGGCAGTTGGCTAATTTTTTCCTATGAAGTTTATGGTTTGGTCACTAGTAATTACTATTCTATTAATTAGTAGTGACCAATGACCAACAATTAATGACTTACCGCTTCGAGTATTGTGGAGCTTTGCGGGCTTTTTTCAAGCCGTATTTCTTGCGTTCTTTGGCCCGAGGGTCACGAGTCAAGTAGCCTTCTATTTTAAGCGGTGAGCGGTTTTCTGGGTCTAGATCACACAAAGCTCTAGCAATTCCTAGACGAATTGAGTCAGATTGTCCGGTTAAGCCACCACCGTGAGCCTTGACCAAAATGTCGTAATCATTTTCCAAACCCAGGGTTTCCAGTGGGGCTTTGGCGGATGTTAAGTAACTAGGGTTGTAGTTAAAGTAAGATTCTCCTGGTCGTCCATTGACGATGAGTTCACCAGTACCGGGAACTAAACGTACTCTTGCCACGGAAGACTTACGACGACCAGTGCCCCAGTATACAGCACGACCAGCTAATTCTTCTGCTTGCATTAGTTTGCTCCTCCAGGAATTGTCTCAATTGTTAACACTTCGGGTTTTTGGGCTTGATGGGGATGAGTGTCCCCAGCATAAACTTTTAGCTTAGTGAACAGTTTGCGACCCAGAGAATTTTTGGGTAGCATTCCCTTAACTGCTTGTTCAATAATTCTTTCTGGTATACGGGCTTGCAATTTGGCAAAGGTTTCTGTTTTCATCCCACCAGGGCGACCTGAATGACGACGGTAAAGTTTCTGAGCGCGTTTTTTGCCAGTAACAGCGACTTTTTCCGCATTGATGACAATCACGAAGTCGCCAGTATCAATGTGGGGGGTGTAAGTTGGTTTATTTTTGCCCCTAAGAACCATTGCAATCTCACTGGCTAGCCGTCCTAAACGCATGTTAGCTGCGTCTACGAGATACCATTTTTTTTCTAGTGATTTCTCAGGGGGTAGGTAGGTTTTTTCCATCATGTTTTTACTTCTTAATTAGGGTCTTAATTTAGGGGCTCGATTCTTCACCTTTCTATGCGGTTATAGTGGGTAAGAGAAACTTTGGTTGGGTATCAAACCAAATTTCTGGAGGAAATGGGGAGTCTGGATACCCAACCCGTAACAAGCACAGACCCCTTGCCGGTGCTGCATACTTGACTTGTTCCCGTCGCTGGTTAACCCAGATTTCGGTAAAGTCTTGGGGATGTAGCTTTCCTCTTCCTACTTGTACCAGCATCCCTACGAGAAGCCGCACCATACCGTACAAAAATCCATTTGCTTGAATTTCTATATGAATGAACGGCTCTTTGCGGTAACATTCCGCCACCATGACATTTACCCAAGAGTGGGATCTCCCCGAATTTGCTCGATGAAATGCTGCTAGGTGGTGCTTACCAATCAGGGGCTCTAAAGCTTCCTGAATTAGGGATTCACTTAGTGGTGCTTGATAATAATGCCAACTAAAGGGTCGCACAAACAAGTTAGGTAGGGCATCGGTATAGATGGTATATCGATAACGACGCCAAATAGCGGAAAAACGAGCATGCCAATCTGATGGCACTGCAGCGGTTGCCCTTATTAGTATATCCTCTGGTAGTCTGCTATTGAGCAGAGCTGCCCAACGATGGGCTGGGATAGGAAGGGTAGTATTAAAATGGGCAACTTGGGCAGCCGCATGAACACCAGAATCTGTTCTACCAGCACTGTATAGAGTCACAGGTTTTTGGTGCGCCTCAGAAAGCACTTTTTCAATTTCCTCTTGTACACTGCGGTGGTGAGGTTGCCGCTGCCAACCATAAAAATGAGTGCCTAGGTATTGAATAACCAAGGCAACTCGTGATTGATTGTTGTTTATTGGTTGTTTATGATTGGTCATTGAAAATAGGAGTCAGAAGTAGGGAGTAGGGAGTAGGGAAGAACCTACTTTCATCACCTGGTGGTGAAATTTTTTCATCGGGACTACCTTCTGCCTTCTGCCTTCTGCTTTCTCTCAAACCAGCTCAATTATTGCCATTTCAGCATTATCACCACGACGTCTCACAGTTCTTAGGATACGAGTATATCCACCATTGCGATCGCCATACCGGTCTTTAACTCCCTCAAATAGAGAATGAACTAATTGCTTATCATACAGATAACCCATAGCTCTACGCCTTGAGGCAAGGGAGCCGTTTTTGGCTAAGGTAATCATTCTTTCGACTTCAGATTGAACTGCTTTAGCTCGTACTTTGGTGGTGGTGATTCGACCGTGACGAATCACTTCAGTTGCTAGACTTCTCAACAAAGCACGACGTTGATCAGCAGGCTTTCCGAGTTGTGGTACACGACAACGGTGACGCATTTTTTTCTTCCTCTACGATCTCACAAAAAATGATTGTAAATAAAGAATTGGCTAGATTTTCACCCATTCCCTATTGCCTATTCCCTTAGGTAGTTTTTGCCGCTTTTTCTTGGGGTAGTGTGATCCCCAAACGCCGCTGCAAAGCTTCAATCACTTCTTCTGCTGACTTTTGACCAAAGTTTTTGATTTCCAGTAGGTCTTCCTGACTATAATCCAGTAAGTCGGCTACAGAATTGATTTGTGCCCGCTTCAGACAGTTGTAAGCTCGCACTGACAGTTGCAATTCTTCAATGGGAATTTGGCTGGTTGGATCTCCTGGATCATCGTCCAGTTCCACAGGAGGTTTGACATTGATATCTTTGAGGGGATTGAACAAATCTACTAGCATACTGGCAGCTTGACTCAAAGCTTCTTGAGCACTTAAACTGCCATTTGTCCAGATATCTAAAAGCAACCTATCTTTTTCTACCGAGCCGTCAACGCGAACATTTTCTACGGTGTAATTTACCTTTTTCACTGGCATAAACACAGCGTCGATCTGTAGGAAGTCAACTGCAACCCCATCATCGCGACCCCGCTCTACAGCTCGATATCCCTGCCCTTTTTCAATGCGAAACTCCATCTCCAGCTTTGCTCCCTCTGCGAGAGTGGCAATATACTGACCTTGATCAACAATTTCCACTTCCGAGGGCAAATCGAACTGAGCAGCTCTTACAGTACCTGGTCCAGTAATCATAACTCGACCAATCTGGGGCTGAGAAGTATAGCTTTTGAGGATAACCTCCTTCAGGTTCAGCATAATTTCTAGGACATCTTCTCTGACTCCTTGAATTGTGGCAAACTCGTGACTTACCCCAGCAATTCTTACTGCTGTCACGGCTGCACCTTCAAGGTTAGCTAGTAAAATCCGTCTCAGAGCATTACCAACCGTTGTACCTTGACCACGTTCGAGAGGCTCCAGGACAAATCTGCTATATTGACTGTTATTGTTTAGTGTTTTAGACTCTACACACTCGATCTGAAACTGTGCCACTGAGTGACCTCCCTTACTCATAATCCCCAAAGATGGGTTACAGGTTGTTTGCTGCAGTCGTTTCTGCTCATTTTTTTGTGTTACGTTGGCTTTAGCCCTGATCTAACCTGCCTCTACTAACAAATACTTGATTAAACCCGACGCCGCTTGGGTGGACGACAGCCGTTATGGGGAATTGGCGTAACATCTCGAATCATGGTGATTTCTAGCCCTGCTGCTTGAATAGCACGAATTGCAGTTTCTCTACCAGCACCAGGACCACTCACCATCACTTCAATCTGGCGCATTCCCTGATCCATTGCTCTACGTGCTGCACCGTCAGCTGCTGTTTGAGCGGCAAAGGGAGTACCTTTTTTTGCTCCCTTAAAGCCACTTGAGCCTGCTGAAGCCCAAGAAACCACATCACCTCTGGGATCTGTAATGGTGACGATGGTATTGTTAAAAGTGGATTGGATGTAAGCTACTCCATTGGGTACGTTGCGTTTCTGCTTTTTTGTACCAGTTTTTTTAGTTGGTCGCGCCATGTTGCTCTAGCTTGATTGTGTTGGTAATTGTTTAACTCAATAGACTATTTACTTTTTAGCAGCTGGCTTTTTCTTCCCTGCAATAGTAATACGACGCCCTCGACGGGTACGTCCATTGGTGCGAGTTCTCTGTCCCCGCACTGGCAATCCCTGCCTATGACGACGCCCACGATAAGTTCCTATATCAACAAGGCGCTTGATGTTCATTGACTCCCAGCGCCTGAGGTCTCCTTCAACTTGATAGTCACTTTTCTCTACAGCAGCTCTGAGAGCTGCTACCTCGGAATCACTCAAATCCTTCACCCTCGTATCTGGATTGACTCCTGTCTGGGTCAAAATGTTTTGAGACCGCGACAGACCGATTCCGTAGATGTAGGTAAGACCTATTTCTACTCGTTTGTCACGAGGAAGGTCTACACCAGCAATCCGTGCCACGTTTTTTTCCCCTCTTGTTTGGTTTTGTGTTACAACTAAATTTATTGATAGTCTCTAGACTACCCTTGACGCTGCTTATGCTTGGGATTGGGACAAATCACCATAACTCGACCATGACGTCGAATAATGCGACATTTTTCGCACATTTTACGGACAGATGCTCTAACTTTCATGCTTGATCTTGACACACTGCAAGCTTACAATCATATCATTCACTAGGCTTTTTGTCAATTAATTATTAAATCATTGAATACAGGCTAGCTTTTTCTATGTTCTATTTCTTCCGAAGTCGGTACGTAATTCTTCCTCTCGATAGATCGTAGGGACTTACTTCTACCTTGACGCGATCACCGGGTAGGATTTTGATGTAATTCCGGCGAATTTTTCCCGATATATGAGCCAGAACATTGAGTTCGTTGTCCAAATCAACACGAAACATGGCATTAGGTAGAGATTCAGTCACCGTACCTTCTATTTCAATTAAGTCTTGTTTAGCCAATGTGTTTAATCCTCAATAATGTAATGTTGTTAATCACCCCCATTGACTCCAAACTTATGAGTGTTTATCCAGGGATCCTTAATGTATTTTATCAAATTGCTACCTCAAAACATTTGAGATGGTCTCTTTAGTAGATTGGCTTCAAAGCAATTTATTTACATGAATTAAGATTATTCTATTCCTAGATATATTTTAGGAACACACGAGCTGTTTGAGGTACTCTGTAACCGATTGGACTGGTTGATCACCATTGATGACTTTTAAAACCGAATGATCGCGATAAAAACCAATTACTGGTGCTGTTGCACTGCGATACACTTCTAGACGTCTCCGAATAGTATCTTCATTATCATCTGCTCTTCCCTCTTTCTGGGCTCGTTCCAATAGTCGAGTCATTAACACCTCATCTGGAACTTCCAGATTGATGGCGTAATCACAAGTTTGATTCAGTTCTTGCAGGAGCTTATCTAGAAAAGATGCTTGGCTAACATTACGGGGAAAACCATCTAAAATCCAACCTTTGTGAGTATCGGACTGGTTTAAGCGATCGCGGATCATGTCTAGAATTAAACTATCAGGAACCAAATCTCCAGCATCCATGTATGACTTAGCTTTTTCACCCAGTGGTGTTTTAGCCGCGATCGCACTTCGGAGAATGTCACCTGTAGAAATATGAGGAACTTGCAATAGCTCTGCTAAAAGTTTTGCTTGAGTACCTTTACCAGCCCCCGGAGGACCTAAAAAAATTAACCTTGCCATAATAATATTGGTTATTGGTTATTGGTTATTAGTTATTAGTTATTAGCTATTGGTTGTTGAGCATTTTTAACAAAGGACTAACAACCAACAACCTCATAACTCTCTCTACTGCTTGACCATACCTTCATAGCGTTGAGAAATTACATAGGTTTGAATTTGCTTAGCTGTGTCAATTGCCACACCAACCAGAATCAACAAAGAGGTAGCTCCCAATCCCTGAAATGTTGTGACGCCGGTAGCACTTTCTACTGCAGTTGGTACCACTGCTACCAATCCCAGGAAAATTGCGCCCAAAAATGTCAATCGGTTTAATACCTTTTCTACATATTCGCTGGTTGCTCGTCCTGGACGAATCCCAGGAATGCTCGCTCCCATTTTTTTCAAGTTTTGTGACATATCTACTGGATTAACAATCAACGAAGCGTAGAAGTAACTGAAAAACACAATCAAAACTAAATATACCAACACATATAACCACGGAGTTGGTCCATTTGGACGCAAATAAGTTGCAACTTGAGTTAGAACTTGGCTAACGGTGCCTAAAAGTCCCTCAGTACCTGCATTACTAGCTACTCCAGCCAAAGAACCGGGCAGAATTAAGACAGCTGAGGCAAAGATAATTGGCATCACACCTCCCTGATTTAGCCGTAGTGGTAAGTAATTGGTTCGCTCTCGATAGAGTCGCTTACCCACCTGACGTCTTGCAGAAATAATTGGAATTCGGCGGGTTCCTTCCTGCACAAACACAATCCCAACGATCATCACCAAGAAAACTAGCAGTAAAATAATTACCTTACCTACATTTTCTTGACCGCCTGCCTGAGCAAATTCAATGGTATCACCCAAAGTTTTGGGCAGAATTGCTACAATATTAATGAAAATTAAGAGGGACGCACCGTTCCCAATTCCTCGCTCAGTGATTAGCTCAGAAAGCCACATGACAAACAGAGAGCCAGCAGTAAGAGCTAGGGTTGTTTCGGCAACAAATATTGGACCATAATTGATGGCATAAGGTCGGAGCAACCCAATAGTAATTCCCAAACTTTGAACCACTGACCAGCCTGCTGCTACATATCGAGTAATTTGAGATATTTTTCTGCGTCCTGCTTCTCCTTCATTTTTTTGCAAGTTTTCCAAAGCAGGGATTGCCGCAGTGAGCAGTTGCATAATAATAGAAGCATTAATGTAAGGAATAATGCCTAGGGCAAAAATCCCTACTGCAGAAAGCCCACCACCCGTGAAAATATCCAAAAATCCAATAACTGGGCTATTTTGGATAGCTTGGGCAAATGAATCCCGGTCGATTCCCGGTACAGGTATAAAGACCCCAAGACGAGCTAAAATCAACAGACCAATAGTCACAAGTAGCCGACCCCTTAGGCCAGCAGCTTGTGCCATCTGCATAAATGTTTCTTGAGCGGTTGGGCTTTTATCTCTATTGACAACCATAAAAGGCTCCCTCTAAAGGATAAGGTGGTAATGTCAGCTTCATCAAAAATACCAGGCCATAGATTTATGCCTCTATAATTTCACAACTACCACCAGCAGCCTCAATTTTGTTGCGGGCACCAGCCGTGAAGGCAGCGGCTTTGACTGTTAGTGGCACAGTTAGCTCCCCGTCACCAAGAAGTTTTAAAGGTCCATCATTAGTAGTTAACAAACCAGCATTCATTAATGATGCCAAAGTTACTTCTGTATTATCCGGGAGTGATGCTAACTTACCTACATTGACCGTAGTGTAATGTTTCGGATTGATAACGGTAAAGTGCTTTAATTTTGGAACACGCCTATACAATGGCATCTGACCACCTTCAAAACCCGGTCTAGTACCCCGACCTGAGCGTGATTTCTGACCCCGCATCCCAAAACCACAGCTGGCACCTTGACCAGCAGAGATACCACGACCGACGCGACGCTTGCGCTTCCTAGAACCTTTTTGGGGCACTACATCATTGATTCTCATAATCTTATATTTGTTGGTTGTTAGTTGTTAGTTGTTAGTTGCTGGTACAGGAAAAAAATAAATACAACCGGACAAATAACAAATGAATAGTTTATGCATAGAGGTTCTCGATAGGCACACCTCTTTCTTTAGCAACTTCCGAAAATGTGCGCAGAGAGTCAAGGGCATTTACTGCAGCTCTAGCATTATTGAGGGGGTTATTAGAACCTAGCTGCTTAGCTAAAATATTGCGAACTCCTGCTAATTCGAGAACTGTGCGCACAGCACCACCAGCAATAACACCAGTTCCTGGAGCAGCAGGTCGTATCATGACCTTGGCACCAACAGCAGCCCCTTTAGCTGGATGAGGAATAGAATTAGACTTGGTTAAAGGAACATCAATTAGTTGTTTTTTACCATCGGCTACTCCCTTACGAACAGCACCAATCACATCACTAGCTTTGCCAACACCAACACCAACTTGACCGCGCTCATTACCAACAATAACGATCGCGCGGAAGCTCAATTTTTTTCCTCCTTTGACGACTTTGCTGACGCGACGAATTTGAACAACCCGCTCTTGCCAAGTAGTTTCTTTTTCCTTAGCACGGTTACTTTTTCTACGATTTGACTTTGCCATAGTTTTTTAAGTTCTAAATCATCTAAAAATCAGAAGTCTATCCCCGCTTCACGGACTGCTTCCGCCAGTGCTTTAACACGACCATGATATAGGTTGCCCCCTCGATCAAATACCACCTTAGAGATGCCTTTTTCCAGTGCTCGCTTGGCAATCAATTTGCCGACTTCAGTTGAAGCATCACGAGTTGCCCCTGATTTCAATTCTGAGTTGAAGGTAGGCTCCAAGGTTGAAGCAGCTGCCAAGGTATGTTGCAGATTATCATCAATTACCTGAGCATAAATGTGCTGATTGGAACGAAAGACAGACAACCTGGGGCGTTCAGCCGTACCACTTACTTTCCGGCGTACCCGTCGATGCCTGCGTCGAACTGATTGTTTACGAGTAAGCTTCATTTTTACTTCTTACCTGCTTTACCTGCTTTACGTCTGACCATTTCACCAGCATAACGAATGCCTTTCCCCTTATAGGGCTCTGGTGGACGAACAGCACGAATTTTGGCTGCTGTATTGCCCACTACTTCTTTATTAGTTCCACTAACAATGACGTTTGTTTGACTTTCGACTGCTATTTGTATGCCCTCCGGAGGAATAATTTCAACCGGCTGGCTGTAACCAACATTTAAAATTAGGTTTTTACCTTGAACCTGAGCTCTATAACCAACACCCTGAATTTCCAGGCGTTTTTGAAATCCCTGAGATACCCCCTCAATCATATTGGCAACTAAAGTTCGGGATAGACCATGGCGCTCACGAGATTTTCTAGATTCATCCCGACGTAACACCTTAATCGTTTCACCTTCTTGCTCCACTGTTACCTGCTCTGGCACAACCCAGTCAAGTTCTCCTTTGGGACCTTTAACGGTAACATGTTGACCCTCAATCTTCACAGTTACTTTACTAGGAACCTCTATAGGGCGTTTACCAATACGCGACATGACTTCATCCTCGTTGTTTGTTGGAAAGTTGGAAAGGTTAAAAACAGGGTATAGCTGCCCTTAAAGCTAATAATCTTCAAGTTCTTTACCAGACGTAGCATAGGACTTCGCCCCCAACTCCCTGACGCCGTGCTTCCCGGTCAGTCATAATCCCCTTGGAAGTGGAGATAATCGCAATACCGATGCCACCGAGTACTCTTGGTAATTCCTTACGGTTGGAATAAACTCGCAACCCAGGTTTACTAACCCGCTTCATTACTTTAATAATTGGCTGTCGGTTTTTGCCTTTGTATTTTAAAGAAATAACCAAGAATTTTTTGACTCCTTCGCCGGATTCTTCAAAATCGGCAATAAAGCCTTCTTCTTGAAGAACTCTAGCAATAGAGCGGGTCATTTTTGTTGCTGGTACATTTGTCGTTTGATGCCGCACCAAGCCCGCATTCCGAATGCGAGTCAGCATATCTGAAATTGTATCGTTTGCCGCCATTAGTTCCTTCCTCTACTTACAGGTTTAGTTTTCCCGGAAAGGCATTCCCATCTCTTTGAGCAAGGCGCGACCCTCTTCGTCAGTGTTTGCGGTTGTGATGATTGCAATATCCATGCCACGAATTTGATCAATACTGTCGTAATCTACTTCAGGAAAAATTAGTTGTTCGCGAATGCCAAGATTATAGTTACCACGACCATCGAAGCTGCGGGGACTAATGCCACGGAAGTCTCTAATTCTCGGTAGTGATAAGTGAATTAATCTATTGAGAAACGAGTACATACGCTCAGAGCGTAAGGTAACCATGACACCAACTGGCATCCCTTGGCGGATTTTAAAACCGGCAATTGCTTTTTTGGCTCGCGTTACCACTGGTTTTTGACCAGTAATGATTGCAATCTCACTCAAAGAAGATTCTAACGCTTTGGCATTTTGAGATGCCTCTCCTAATCCTCGATTGACGGTAATTTTGACTAATCGAGGAACTTGATGAATATTTTGATAACCAAACTGCTCTTTGAGTTTTGGTACGATCTTTTCTTGGTAGAGACTTTTTAGTTGTTCTGTCATGGTTGTTGTCCTGTTACTCCCTGGGCTTGGTCAGGGAATTGCTAGTGGCTAGTAGCTAAAATGACTAACTAAGCTAACCATTATAATTAACCATTAATAATTAGCTATTACTCACTAATCAATAATTTCACCAGTTTTTTTGAGCATTCGTACTTTACGCCCATCTTCATTAAAAGTGTAAGAGATGCGGCTCGCAACTTTTTGTTTATTAGAGTAAAGCATGACGTTGGAACTATGTACTGGACCCTCAAAAGTGATAATTTGACCAGATTCCCCCTCTTGTTGAGGTTTAACGTGTTTAGTTTTGACGTTTACGCCTTTGATAACTACCTTGCTAAGAGTTGGTAAAGTCCGCAATATTTCTCCAACTTTACCTTTGTCTCTGCCACTAATTACTTGAACGGTATCGCCTTTCTTTACATGCATTCTGTGGCGCTTAGTAGGTTTATTCGCCTTATTAGTTTTTGGTGTAATCATAGTACCTCTGGAGCCAAGGAAACAATTTTGGTAAAGTTTTTTTCTCGTAGTTCCCGCGCTACTGGTCCGAAAACACGAGTTCCTCTAGGGTTACCATCTGGGTTGATGAGCACAGCAGCGTTGTCATCGAAGCGAATACTCATACCGCTTTCCCGGCGTAGTCCCTTGCGGGTACGGACAATTACAGCTCTAACCACATCTGACTTTTTTACTGCCATATTCGGAATAGCATCTTTAACTACGCCAATGATGACATCACCAATTCCGCCGTAGCGCCTGTTACCAGCACCCACGACTCGAATACACATTAATTTACGGGCTCCGCTGTTATCAGCGACATTTAGGTAACTCTGCTGTTGAATCATGCTTGTAGATCTCCTTTTTAGGTGTCAGTAGTCAGTTGTCTATTGTCAGTTGTTTGTTTGGTAGTCGCTGTTTAGGTACGGTTTGGTTTAGTTTTGCACGTAAGATAATTTGTCTGTTGCTGAGCTAAGGGAGCATCTACCGACTGACCACTGACTACGGCTCAGGACTCAGAAGCCTTGCCGATGATTTGGGTAACTGTCCAGCGTTTAGTACGACTAAGAGGTCGGCTTTCTCTAATTCGGACTCGATCACCCTCGTTGCACTTATTTTCTTCATCGTGAGCTTTATATCGCTTCGTACGTACGACAATTTTGCCGTACTTAGGGTGAGGAGAGCGATTTTCTACTGCTACTACTACAGTTTTGTCCATTTTATCGCTGACGACTAGACCAACTCTTTCTTTGACTGCCATTGAAGTTTACTCCTGTTCCTTTTCTGTTTCCTCAGTTGGTGGGGTTTCATTCGTTGTTGTCGTGTCAGTTGAAGTTTGAACCGTAGCGAGTTGGCGTTCCCGTTCCACAGTCAACATTTGAGCAATGCGATGCCGAAGGTGTTTAAACTGATGTGGTTTTTCTAGGCGTCGGGTTGCCTGTTGTAAACGCAACTCAAAGAGCTCACGCTTAGCAGTTAAAATTTCATCGGCCAGTTCCTGATCATTTAATTTTCTGACCTCTTCTATTTTGGGTAGAGGCATAATGTAAACCTATTCCCCTTCACGGGTAATGAACTTCGTTTTAATTGGTAATTTGCTACTAGCTAGACGCATAGCCTCACGGGCAGTTGCTTCAGGAACACCAGCCATTTCAAAAAGAATGCGACCGGGCTTGACAACTGCAACCCAGTATTCTGGGTTGCCTTTTCCAGAACCCATGCGGGTTTCTGCTGGGCGCATGGTAACTGGTTTATCGGGAAAAACCCGAATCCAGATTTTTCCACCCCGCTTGACATAACGTGTCATCGCACGACGACCTGCTTCAATTTGGCGAGCAGTAATCCAGGAGGGTTCTGTAGCTTGCAGCGCAAATTCACCAAAGTTTATGGCGTTACCACGACTAGCTGTACCTCTCATGCGTCCGCGATGCTGTTTGCGGAATTTGGTTCTTTTAGGACTTAACATGATTTGTTGTTTGTTGGAAAGTTGTTTGTTGTTTAGAGAATAAGAACTAACAACCAACAACTAATAACTATTCGTTTGAGCGGTCTTCAAATTGCTGGCGACGTCTTTGTTGGCGGCGACGAAGTTGAGGGGGATTAGAAGTCGGTTGTTCTTCTTGACCAGGAAGGATTTCTCCTTTGAAGATCCAGACTTTGACACCGAGAATCCCGTAGATAGTTTTGGCAGTACGGTAGGAGTAGTCAATATTCGCCCTAAGGGTATGTAAAGGTACTCTTCCTTCACGAGTCCATTCCGTACGAGCAATTTCTGCCCCATTTAACCTACCACTAACCTGAATTTTGATACCTTGAACTTCAGCACGTTGAGCCCGTTGAATTGCCTGACGAACAACTCTTCTAAAAGAAACTCGTCGCTCTAGCTGTTGTACAATATACTCAGCAATCAACTCAGCATCAGCATCTACTCGTGCTACTTCAACGACGTTGATGCGAATTTGACGATTGTTGCCTAGTAATTCTTGAAGCTCGGTACGTAATTTTTCAATGCCGCTTCCTCCACGACCAACGACTACACCTGGTCTAGCGGTGTGGACTTCTAGATCAATTTGGTCAGCTTTTCGTTCGATACGAACGTCGGAAATGCCGGCGTTGTTAAGGTTTTTATCGACGTATTGTCGTATTTTATGGTCTTCTTGTAGTAATTCTGGGTAGCGCTTACTATCTGCAAACCAGCGAGACCGATGTTCTTTGGTGATACCCAGTCGGAAACCAGTTGGATGAATTTTCTGTCCCACGAATCTTTCCTTGTTTGTTGTTTTTTGTTGGTTAGAAAATTATTAGTTTTTATTACCAATAATTCATAGCCAACAACTCATAATTATTCATCGACTTCCGGAGAAACTGCCACGGTAATATGACACGTCGGTTTACGAATTTGATACGCACGACCTTGAGCTCTTGGTCGATAGCGCCTCAAGCTAGGTCCCATGTCAGCATAGGCTTTGGTAATGACCAAGGAAGCGGGATTAAGACCAACATTATGCTCCGCATTCGCTACTGCAGAACGCAATACTTTTAGCACTGGTTCACAGGCACGATAAGGCATAAATTCGAGAATAATTAAGGCATCTCGATAGGAACGACCCCTAATTTGATCTAGTACTCGCCTCACCTTAAACGGAGACATGCGAATGTAGCGTGCGATCGCTTGAGTTTCTGCTGTAGTATCTATCGCCATAGTTTTCTTTCTTTCTGTAAGTATGAAGATTGAGAATTGAAAGTTGTTTTTAATAATTTTCGATTCTCAATTAACAAACCCTTTACCTGGCTAGCGACCCCGACGATCACTCTTACTATGTCCCCGAAAGGTACGAGTTGGTGCAAATTCGCCAAGTTTGTGACCGACCATTTGCTCACTGATAAAAATTGGCACATGTGTTCGACCATTATGAATAGCGATTGTGTGACCAATCATCATTGGCAAAATAGTTGATGCTCGTGACCAGGTTTTGATTACTTGTTTTTCCCCCTTAGCATTCAGTTTCTCTATCTTTTTGAGAAGACTGTCCGCGATAAAAGGACCTTTTTTTAATGAACGACCCATATTTTCCTATTGGCAAGTTGTTTTTGATTTTAGAAAAATGGCTGTAGAATCAGCAAAAAACTAAACTAACCAGTGATTTAACTTTCTCGACCCCCACGTCCTCGTTTTGATGATTTTCGGCGACGTCGGACAATCAAAGAATCACTTTGCTTATTTCGCTTGCGAGTTTTTGCTCCTAAAGCTGGCTTACCCCAAGGAGTTACTGGTCCGGATCTACCTACAGGAGCTCTTCCCTCACCTCCTCCATGAGGATGATCCACTGGGTTCATCACACTTCCTCTCACCTGAGGACGACGACCTCTATGGCGATTACGACCAGCTTTACCTAAACTCAGGTTCCTAGCCTCAATGTTGCCTACTTGTCCAATGGTGGCGTAGCAATCGCGCCTTATCATTCGGACTTCTCCAGAAGGTAGTTTGAGAGTAACATAGCTACCTTCTTTTGCTACTACCTGAGCCGATGCACCTGCAGAACGAGCCATCTGTGCACCCTTTCCTGGCACTAATTCCACATTGTGTACGCTGGTTCCCAAGGGAATGTTCTTGAGTGGTAAAGCATTACCAATTTCAATAGGAGCATTGGGACCAGACATGACTGAGCTGCCTACTGCCAAACCATTCGGATGAATAATATAGCGCTTTTCCCCATCTTGATAGTAAAGAAGTGCAATCCGGGCATTTCGGTGGGGATCGTACTCAATTTCCGCTACTTTTGCCGGAATATTGTGCTTATCGCGGCGAAAGTCGATGACACGATACAGACGTTTGTGTCCACCACCACGACGTCTACTGGTAATAACGCCGCGATTGTTACGACCCTTTTTACGATGTTTATACTTAGTTAGTGATTTTTCCGGCTCACTACGAGTGATCTCGGCAAAATCTGAGACTGTACTCTGTCGAGTACCGGGAGTGTATGGTCGATAAGCGCGAATTCCCATAACAAATATCCGTTGTCAGTTGTCAGTTGTATGAATTGCTAATGACCAATGATCTATAACCTAGACGTCTGGGAACAGGGTAATGGAGTCTCCATCAGCTAGGGTTATGACAGCTCTTTTGTACTGCGGCTTATAACCGACAAACCTGCCAACTCGACGCTTTTTACGTGGTAGACGCAGGGTGTTTACCCCGACAACTTTTACCTCAAACAGACTTTCAATTGCCGCTTTAATTTCTGGCTTTGTGGCTTTGGGTATGACTTCAAAAACATACTTGTTCTGCTCTAAGAGTATGGTTGCCTTTTCTGTCACAATTGGTCGCAGCACCAAATCCGCAAGGTCGCGGGGGTTATACTCAGTCACTGTAAACCTCCTGAATTTTGACAAGGGCGGATGAGGTAGTCACAATTTTGTCAGCGGCAAGGATGTCATAGACATTCAAATTAGTAGCCAAAATCAACTTCACAGTTGACAGGTTACGCGCTGACAAGTAAACCATTTCTTCTCGGTGAGGTAGGATGAGGAGAACTTTCGACTCAGGATTAATGCCCCACCGTGCAATTGCTCCTAATAGTTCTTTAGTCTTAGGTTGTGGCAGTTGCTCAGCAAAATCTTCCACCACAATCAAGTCATCAGCTCTACTCTGGAAAGCGGTTCGCAGCGCTAAACGTCGCTCTTTGCGATTCATCTTGACTTTAAAGTCCCTGGGTTTAGGACCAAAAATCACGCCACCACCACGCCATAGTGGGGAACGGTTTGAGCCAGCACGAGCACGACCTGTTCCTTTTTGTCGCCAGGGTTTTCGTCCACCGCCTCTAACTTCAGCACGAGTTTTAGTAGAAGCATTACCCTGGCGGGCATTAGTCATTTGCTTGACCATAGCTCGGTGAACAATGTGAGCTGCGCTTTCTTCTTTAGCAACTCGCAAATCCAGCTTCGCTTCTCCTGTCTCTTCTCCTTCCCAGTTTCGCACAGTACAATCAACCATTTTTCTCTCCTTTGTTATTGGTTACGTGTTACTTATTGGAAAGTTTTTTGACAACAATCAATAAGCAACAACCAACAGCTAATAACTAGCTTCCTACCTTTTTGGTCGGACCAATGCTCAAAAGAGCTCCTGGCTTCCCAGGAATTGCGCCTTTAATCAGTAGTAAGTTACGTTCTGAGTCTACCTTTACTACCTCCAGCTTGCGAGTTGTAGTCCGTTTTCCTCCATAACGACCTGCCATTTTCTTGCCAGGATAGGTACGACCAGGGGTTGTTCCTGCTCCTGTGGAACCTGGCAAACGGTGATTTTTGGAACCATGAGCCATAGGTCCTCGCTTAAAGTTATGACGCTTTTGATAACCAGCAAAGCCACGACCAATACTTTTTCCAGTGACATCTACTAGTTGACCTGGTGTGAAAATATCCGCATTGATTGATTGACCCAGCTCAAATTCACTGGTTTCACTCAAGGGATATTCCCGTAGGTGACGTAACGGAGGAGCATTAGACTTGGCTAAGTGTCCTAGCTCAGGCTTGTTAATTATTTTGGGCTTTACTTGGTCATAACCAAGCTGAACAGAGTTGTAGCCGTCTGTCTGCTTGGTTTTAATTTGTGTCACGGTGCATGGACCGGCTTGAACAACAGTCACAGGAAGCGCTCTTCCTGCCTCGTCAAACACTTGAGTCATGCCAAGTTTAGTGCCGAGGATACCAACAGACACTGGTTTCTCCTTTTTAGACATTAAGACAGGGTAAGTTTTGGACCGGTTTGTTACAATCCGCTTTACCCTACAAATGAGTTGTTGTTAACACGATACAATCTCCTCAAAGGAGGAGAAAGTTACCTTTCGCTAGCCTTGTAAGATTTTATGAGCCAGCTTGTGGGAACTTAGTCTATTAAATACTGGCTAAGATAACGCCTTAATACGTCGGGACTTAAGTAGTAAACTCTCAGTATCCCTTCGAGGCGAAAATGCAAGTATACCTAGATTGAAAGCAATTGTCCAATGAATCAAACAGATTCTTAAACCTTTGCTTTCTTGCGCAATTGCTTCATCTCTGAAGCCGAATAAATCAACCGCTTTAACTTAAGTACATACTTTAAACCGATAGTTTAAAATATATTATGTACCTTTAGTGAAGTTGCCTAGCAACAACCTGGATTTACCCACAGTTTTCAATCATATAATAATTTGTTTATTTTTGTCTAGTTATTTTTGGGGATTATTTAGAGAAGTAGCATGCTACTTCTCTAAAGTCGCTCCTCCTTCTAGCACAGCCCTATAACTTCACTCCTTGACGCCTATAATAGACAGCTAAGGCTAATTCACAAAACTTAAGGCGAAAGAGGAAATAGAGATGGCTCTGCTCACGACTGGCAAATCTTTCATCCGCGACTTGGAAAAGTCTGAGGCATTGGCTGTATATATGCCATTGGAGGGGGGATTTGAAGGGCGTTATCGGCGGCGTTTGCGAGCAGCAGGCTATGACAGCTTGTGCATTACTGCTCGAGGGTTAGGTGACCCTGCTGCTTACCTCACTGGTGTTCATGGTGTGCGTCCTCCCCATCTCGGCAAGAAAAATATGGGTAAAGCTTCTGCCGTTGGCGAAGTGTACTATATACCACCGATCATGAACTACCGATTAGAAAATCTACCCCCCAAATCAAAAGGATTAGCATTGTGGATTATTGAAGGTAACATTCTGTCAAGTCAGGAAGTTGAGTATTTAACTACTTTGCCCAAACAGGAATCACGAGTGAAAGTGGTGGTGGAAATGGGGGGCGATCGCTCTTTCCGTTGGCAGCCACTTAAAAATACGTTACCTAGTTAAATTGTCGGCTCAAAATCGGTAGTATTTTTGGGAAGTCGTATAAGCTAGATTTAGCATCAACATCAAAAATAGAGCGGTGGGGCATCCCGTTCTTAAAGCTCAGTTAATGTCCGACGGTATACCGGGAGTCGCTGAGAAGCCCGCGCTATATCCGCAGGATTAGCGTCGGGAGTATGTCACTAAACTCTGAGAGTTGCTGGAGGTTGTTTTTCGGTGGCAGGTTCTATCGTGGAAGAACGAGACTACACGTTAATTATTGACAAAAGCGGCAGTATGTCCACCCAAGATCAACCGGGGGGGATAAGCCGATGGGAGACTGTACAGGAGTCAACCCTAGCGGTGGCAAGGAAATGTGAAGAGTTTGATCCAGATGGAATTACTGTTTACTTATTTTCTAGTCGCTTCAGGCGTTACGACAATGTCACCTCAGACAAAGTTGCACAAGTCTTTCAAGAAAATGACCCAATGGGTCGCACAGACCTTGCTGGTGTACTTAAGGATGCTACGGATGACTACTTTAAACGTAAAGGAGCTGGGCAGACGAAGCTAAACGGAGAAACCATTTTAGTGATCACCGATGGTGAGCCGGATAACCGCAAAGACGTTATGAAGGTGATTATTGAAGCATCTCGTCAGATAGATCGGGATGAAGAACTAGCAATTTCGCTCATTCAAGTGGGTAAAGATGCAATGGCTACTCGGTTTCTCAAAGCACTAGATGATGATCTTCAAGGTGCTGGAGCTAAGTTTGACATTGTTGATACAGTGACTCTGGATGATATGGAAAACATGACTCTAGCTGAAGTATTGCTCAACGCTATCATCGATTGAAGAAGGCAGGAGGCAGCACTCAGAAGGTATTAGGGGAGATAAAAATCGATCTGTGATTGTGAGCCATCATTCATGATGGCTCTTCTGTTAACAGAAATACCTATCCCATTGCTAAAAAAGGGTCTTGGATCAGTTCAGCAGGATTTATTTGTTCATAGCGTTCAAAAGGCTGATGAATCCAGGAATTATCTGGTAAGTAATCCACATAGTAATCAGGAATGAAGACAGAGTTGCTTTTGTACCAAAGTACTCCAGTGCGAATTTCCTCAATCACCTCACCGTAATGCTGCGTGAGCCAGTTAATGGACTCTTGGAGGCTGATACCAGAGTCTACCAAATCATCTACTAATAGTACACGAGGGCCTAATTGCTCTGTGGTCATTGTCAGGTGACTGGCAAACTTGATTGAGCATCGAGCTCGATTCTCCAATCCTCTATAAGACGAAGCACTGAGAATTGCTAGAGGTTGTTGGTATATTCGGCAAAGGATATCGCCAACCCGCAGTCCACCTTTAGCTATGCAGACAATTTGGTTAAAATCCCAGTGGGTTTGATATATTTTGGCAGCCAAGGTTTCAATTTTTTGATGGTACTCTGACCAGGACACGTAAAGGTCTGGCATAGCAAGCTTTATTTAGATGGGTCAACAAAATGTTACCTTGATGTCGAGAGCAGGTTGGTGCTGTACTGTAGTGTCAGCCGACCGATGCCCAATTTTATTGATTGCTATGAGTGACGTTTCACCTCCTGACGCTGCTAGTTCCCCAACAACCCCGGAACTCGAAAAGCTCAACTTTACTACTAAGTTGGCTTACGGAGCTGGGGATATGGGACCAGCTATCACCGCCAACGTTTTGGTATTTTTCCTGTTGTATTTCTTCACCAATGTTGCCGGTTTACCCGCTGGTTTAGCAGGCTCGATTCTGGCAATTGGTAAGATCTCTGATGCCATCAACGATCCGATTACTGGTATCTTAAGCGATCGCACTCGTTCTCGTTGGGGGCGTCGCCTTCCCTGGATCTTTTGTGGCGCAATTCCCTTTGGCATTTTGTTTTTCTTGCAGTGGATTGTCCCTCGCTTCAGTAGCAACGAAACTGCTAATATCTGGTGGTTATTTATCTACTACCTGCTGATTGCCATTCTCTTTAACCTTGCCTACACTGCTGTTAATCTACCCTACACTGCCCTGACACCAGAACTGACTCAAGATTACAACGAGCGCACCAGCCTCAACAGCTTTCGCTTTAGCTTTTCGATTGGTGGTAGTATCCTGTCTTTAATACTAGCTCAGGTAATTTTTGCCACCTATCCTGATGACCTGATTAAGCGATATCTGGTTTTGGGCTTTCTTTGTTCTTTACTGTCAGTATTACCGATTTTTTGGTGTGTTTTGGTAATCCGAGAACGGGGAGCTCAACCCATATTAAATAATCATCTAAAAAAGGGCTTCGGTACTCTCTTGAACATCATTGGTGTTTTATGTGTTGGCTATGGCATGATCCGAATTATCCCCGTTACTGCCCAATGGGTGGGTGTGACAGGGAAAGTTGACCTTACTAGTATCGTCGCGATTCTTTTTGGTCTGTTGATTACCATCTTCGGTCTAACGCTGTTATTTTCCAACCCTGAAACTCACCTAATGACTCGCAGCGCTACTTCAGAAGAATCTCAGGAAAACACAACACCTTCTCTTTCTTTTGTTGAGCAACTCAAGGTTGTTTTCGCTAACAAACCTTTCCTCTTTGTGATTAGCATTTACCTCTGTTCTTGGCTAGCTGTTCAATTAACTGCGAGTATCCTCATTTACTTTGTAGTAAGTTGGATGGGTTTGTCAGAAGACATATTTCCCACCGTTGCTATTGCTGTTCAAGGCACTGCACTAGTTATGCTGTTTTTTTGGAGGGTTGTTAGCGAGCGATTAGGGAAAAAAGCTGTTTACTTCATGGGGATGAGCCTGTGGATTATTGCTCAAGCAGGTCTGTTTTTCATTCAGCCCGGTCAAGTAACCTTGATGTATTGTTTGGCTATTCTTGCTGGTTTTGGTGTATCCGTTGCCTATCTCATCCCTTGGTCGATGGTACCAGATGTAATTGAACTCGATGAACTAAGAACAGGTCAGCGTCGTGAGGGGATTTTTTATGGTTTCATGGTACTGTTGCAAAAAGTTGGTCTGGCACTAGCACTGTTTCTAGTCGGTCAAGCTTTGGAGTTGGCAGGATTTATCAAGTCTGTTGAGGGACAACCAGTGCCTACCCAACCAGATTCAGCACTGCTAGCAATCCGCATCGCTGTTGGTCCTCTGCCAACGCTTGCCTTAATTATTGGTTTGGTTTTGGCTTATTTCTATCCCATCACTCGTGAATTTCATGCCGAAATTCGCTTGAAGCTTCTAGAGCGTAAGTCAGCTCAAGCTGCTAATGATTAAGATTGTCTGTAATTGAACTGACTCTGCCCCACAAGTTCTTGAATATAGCAATCCTCAATCATAAAAACATGACTACACTTCAAGCAAGCAACATCTCCTTAAAAGAAGTTGATCATCTTTTGTTCTGTAGGAATTAAATTTACTCTCAAGCCCAAGTTCCATAAATAGTTACAATGTTATGTAATCATTTCGCGATCGCATAGACTGCAACTATGAAGCGAGAAGCTTTAACTATCAGCATTCCTACCGATTTGCTTGAGCAAGCAAGGCAGTTTCGAGAAGGCACTGAGTCTTTTAACGAGATGGTTGTCGAGGCGATTGCCAGCGAGGTACAACGAAGGCGAACACTTGCAGCACATGAGCGTATTGTGGCTCGTAGTGCTGAATTAGAAGTTAACAAAGGGATTCAATCAAGCTCTGTGGAATTAATTCGTCAGCTTAGATCTGGTGAGGAACGGCGTGACTAAGTGTATCGACACTAGTATCTGGATTCCTTATTTGGTACCTGAGATACTGCAACCACAAGCCAGAAACTTGATCTTTCCGTTGCTGACATCGAATGTGCGTTTGGTTGCTCCAGCATTTGCCTGGGCTGAAGTTGGCTCAGTGTTGCGAAAAAAAGTGAGGTTGGGGGCAATTACCACTTCTCAAGCCGCAGAGTTTTATGATGATTTTTGTCAGATGCCTGTTGATTATCTTGATAGCAATGCTATCCGTGCAAAAACCTGGGAGATTGCCCAACAGTTCTCCTTGGCAACTCTGTATGATGCAGCTTTTCTGGCAGTTGCTGAGCTAGAATCTGCTGAATTTTGGACGGCAGATCAATCTTTGCTCAATACGCTTACACCATGTCCAGCCTATGTCCGGAAACTGGAAACCTAACTAATGGGACTTAGACAATTTTTCCCTGGCAAAAGGGCTAAAAGCCTTACCATGTGCAGATTTTACCTCTTGGAGGTAAAATCTGCACAAACCCTGACTACGACTGGGTTTAGGTGTTTTCGAGCTAATAATACTGATATATAACGCTTTCAGCCCTTTTTAACCCCATTTTTTGTCTAAGTCCCACTAATATTAACCCATCACCCCTAAGATATCTTGAGCGTGGGTAGCAGTTTGTACCTTTTCATCAACATGAGTGATTTTACCCTCACCATTAATGATGTAGGTAACGCGCTTGGAGTAGCCACCACCTTCAACATCATAAGCCTTGGTAAGGGTTCCATCTGGATCTGCTAGCAGTTGGAAAGGCAAACCATACTTCTCTTGAAAAGCTTTATGAGATGCCTCATCATCCATACTGACACCGAGTACTACCATGTCTTTGCCTTGATATTCGGTATAGTTATCCCGAAAACTTTGAGCCTCTTTGGTGCAGCCAGGAGTGTCGTCTTTGGGATAAAAATACAAAACAACGGTTTTACCAGCAAAGTCTGAGAGGGAAACGGTATTGCCATCGCTGTCTTTGGCGGTAAATGCTGGTGCATCTATACCAACTTGGAGTGCCATAGATTTTGTTTCCTGTTTGTTTCAAATGAACTGACCAGTCTAAATATTACCAAAATAATGGGTTTAAAGCCCCGTCCTTCTAGGATGGCTTTTCTTTTAATATTTTATCTGCGATATTTTCTGATAAAATACAACCATGATAGTTAGAGAAGCCAAACTACTCAACAGCACCAAGCAGCAATATTTAGCTCTTGATGATGCCATCCGCACTGCCCAGTTTATTAGAAACAAGGCACTCCGGTACTGGATGGATTCTGCGGCACGTCAAGCCAGTGTCGAAAGAGCTTGGCAATCCATCTCTAACTTCTATAATCGTTGCCGAAAGCAACAGAAGAAAAAGGGTTATCCCCAATTCCAAAAACATGGTCGCTCCGTCGAGTACAAAGTCTCAGGATGGAAGTTGTCTCAAGAGCGTATGAATATTGCTTTCACAGATGGTTTTCAGATTGGTACATTATCTTTATATTGCGATAAAACAACGAGGGAAGACCTATTTCGGCTTAAGATTAATCGAGTTCGTGTGGTTCGTAGGGCAGATGGCTATTATGCTCAATTTTGCTTTGATGCTGACCGAAATGAACCAGGAGAATATACGGGAAATGTTATCGGATTAGACCTGGGTTTGAAATATTTCTACAAAGACCAAAATGATAATGCGGTAGTGTATCCCCAGTATCTCCGTAAGTCAGAGAAACGGTTAAAGAAGCAGCAAAGACGATTAAGCAAGAAGTTTGAGAAAAACCAAAAGCCTCAGTCAAACAATTATCACAAGTCAAGAAAAAGATTAGGTAGAACTCACCTGAAAATCCAAAGACAGCGTAAGGATTGGGCGATCAAACAAGCTCGATGCGTAGTTCACTCTAACGATGTGATTGTCTATGAAGATTTAAAGGTGTCAAATCTGGTCAAAAATCATCACTTGGCTAAATCAATTAATGATGCTAGTTGGTATCAGTTCACTCAATGTGGGGAGTATGTCAAAATGGACAAGAGAGACAAGGAGACTTTTTGCTAGCAATGACTTCAATTGAGTCTCACAAGACCCAGTCAATTCCATATCCTCCTCGCACTGTCAGACGTGCAGAGCGAGCCATGTGTTGTTCACCGTTCCTACTACCTTTATTTGTAGCGATGAGGCTTAAGAGTGTTCCTCTGCAAGCTATTGCCTCTGATGAAGGTGTGGAACAACATTACCTAGAACGCTCCATATCTGAATTGGCAGTAGAAAGCGGCATTATGTGGCTGATTCAAGTCGGCATCTTACGACGAGAAGTTGATGGACAAGGGATTACTGATAGTTTTCGCTTGACTCCTTTGGGACGTCAGTTAGTAGCAAAATGGGAACAACAAGGGGGGACATTGCCTCCTCCCTCATTGTTAGATCGGCTCTACAATTTCTTAGGTCGATGGTTCAGGCTACCTCTGTGAACTACCCAACGCCAAGCTTACGCTATGGCGTGGGCTTCTGACTTCACGGGGGAATGCCGCAGCTTAGACTTGCGTCCGAGTTTTGGTCTTACTTCCCCTCCATCAGCAGCAGTCCTAGTTCCTAAGACCGATAACATTCTGATGCCTTCTGCTCTGATATTGGTCGCGGCGTTCCCGTCTCTATCATGATGAGTGCCACAACTAGGACAAGTCCAAGACCTGATATCTAGAGGCATTTCACTTACTTGATAGTGACAGTTTGAGCAAAGTTTAGAGCTAGGGAACCATCGGTCAATCTCTACGAGCACTTTACCTTCACGGTCTAGTTTGTACGAAAGAAAATTGACAAACATTCCCCAACCCACATCAGATATCGCTTTGGCTAGTTTGTGATTACGAACCATGCCCTTAGTATTGAGACTTTCGACTACGATGACTTGGTTATCGTCAACTAGCTTTCTGGAAAGCTTATGTAAGTAGTCTTGACGGACATTGCTCACTCGTTCGTGAGCCCTAGCTACCAATTTCCTGGCTTTATTTCTGGCATTCGACCCTTTTACTTTTCGGGCTAGTTTTTGCTGTTTCCTTTTGAGGTTACGCTCATGCTTGGCAAGATGTTTGGGGTTGGCAAACTTAGAGGTTTTAACCCCATCATCATTATATACAGTTTTTGATAAGGGCACTCTGCATAGTTTGTAAATTTTACCGGGATTGACCGGATAAAATTTACTTGGGGGATGTCCATGTATCCCGGCGCTGAATCAAAGATTACAGCGCGGGACTTATAGCCTCCCCCAAACCCCCACCATCAGTTAAAATAAGGCAGTCGAAATGAAAAATTTTTTTCACCACCAGGTGATGAAAGTAGGCTCTTTCCCGTTCCCTGTTCCCTGACTCGGAGACTCGGTGTTTATTCAGAAATTAGCTATTAGTCATTAGCCATTAGCCATTAGCTTTTCAGTGTTACTCAAGAGCTCCCCAGGAGCGCACCCCCAATTGAATAGGAGAAACGAGAAATAATTCTAGTTTCTCGTAACTGGCAAGATGCCAGTTCCACAATTGATACCCTACACCCTACACCCTACACCCTCACTCCGAAGGAGTGTTTCTCGAGAGTATTAAGGTTTTAGCCTTAGGATTAAATAGGGAGTGTTCTCATGTCGGGGATTTTGTAGGAAACTGCAGCTTGTTTGAGTTTCCTATAGCATCTTTAAATACCACCTCGTTTTTCCTCGCTGCCTGTAGGCGCGTGGTTTTTTACACTTACCAGAATTTGTTATGAAAGCCATAATGGTTGTGGGCACAACCTCCCACGCAGGAAAATCTCTGATTACCACTGCTTTGTGTCGCATGCTTTTGCAGCACGGCTGGCGAGTCTCACCTTTCAAAGGTCAGAATATGGCTCTGAATGCTTACGTGACTCAGGAGGGGAAAGAAATTGGCTATGCTCAGGCAGTACAAGCTTGGGCAGCTGGAACCAGACCCTGTGTTGAAATGAATCCAATTTTACTCAAGCCTCAAGGAGACATGACTTCCCAAGTAGTGCTCATGGGTAGAGCAGTGGATAGAATCGGAGCTCATGATTACTACAAGCAGTATTTTAATCGAGGTTGGCAGGCAATTGAGAAATCACTAAAGTATCTGAGCCAACAGTTTGATGTAGTTGTTTGTGAAGGAGCTGGTAGCCCAGCCGAGATTAACCTTAAGCACCGTGACTTAACCAATATGCGAGTGGCGCTGCATTTAAATGCTCTAACCCTGCTAGTAGTGGATATTGATCGGGGTGGTGCTTTTGCCCATGTTGTTGGCACTCTGGAGCTGCTGGAGCCACAAGAGAGAGCTTTGATTAAAGGGGTAATCATTAACAAATTTAGAGGACAGCGATCGCTTTTGGATTCAGGAATAACTTGGTTGGAAGAACGTACTGGTATTCCGGTTGTTGGAGTTATTCCCTGGATAGATGAGCTGTTTCCGGCAGAAGATTCCCTCGATTTGCTGGAGAGAAACTTCAAAAAAAAGCAAGATACTGAACTCACCATTGCTGTAATTCGGCTACCCCGCATTGCTAATTTTACTGATTTTGACCCTCTTGAATCAGAACCCACTGTTAGCGTTAACTATGTAATGCCTAACCAAACTTTGGGATATCCAGATGCAGTAATTATCCCAGGTACGAAAACGACGATTTCTGACTTGAGAACTCTTCACGAAAGTGGAATGGCTCAGGAAATTAAAAACTACGCAGCGGCAGGGGGCACAGTTATGGGGATTTGTGGTGGGTTCCAAATGTTGGGTACAACTCTCGAAGATAGAGATGGGTTGGAGGGTCATCGGGGACGCTATCCAGGATTAGAATTATTACCGTTAGCAACTTCAATTACTGGTCAAAAAATATCTCGTCAGAGAAGTGTAACTTCCAACTATCCCCAGGCTGGTTTACCTGTGACTGGTTACGAAATTCATCAGGGACGTTCGCAATTGCTAGAGTTGACGGAGGAAGAAGGTTCTGCTTATCAAGCTCTATTTAATGACTCTGGCTTAGGGATAGTGGACTCTACTCAATTAATTTGGGGTAGTTATCTCCACGGTTTGTTTGACAATGGTCCTTGGCGACGTGCTTGGTTAAATCATCTGCGACAGCGGCGAGGATTACCATTTCTTCCCACTGGTGTTGCCAACTACCGCGAACAACGGGAAACAATTTTTAACACTCTTGCTGATATCCTAGAAGCTAATTTGCACTTAGACCCGATTTTAGAACAAGTGATGGGGAAGCCATCTCTTTAGGGTTTGCTGAATAAGTCGGGTGGTGACGAGAGGCAACAGGAGTTTTTCTTCCGTTACATAGGGCTTGCTGAATAAGTGTGGAAGATATGCTAGACTTTGCTTTCAATCATTTTCTGCCTAGCAAGCGTGCAAGGAAATTGTATCGATGAGCTCAAAAACCTTGCACTTTCGTGGAAAATTCCCTAACACCTAATACCTAATACCTAATACCTAATACCTTACCTACCACCTGCCACCTACCACCTACCACCTATTCAAACCGGAAAATTACGACTTATTCAGCAAGTCTTGGGCATTTATTAATCTACAAAATCCAAAATTGGTTCTTGAGCGATCGCTTCTAAATTAACAGCTTTTAATAAGTTCTCCCACTCAGCTTTGAGTTCTTCATCTTCGGGATTTTCAATGCGTGACTCTGCTAGCTTAGTTAAAGGCTCGTACCAAATGCCTGTTTGTTCATAGAAGGCAACTCCTTGTTCTGAGATTTCTTGTTCTAATTCAACCCTTTGCACCCAACCGTTAACATGAATAGGTGTTGTCACTCCCGGATAGTATAAAAGTTTCCATTGATACCATTTTTCCTGCTCAAGTTTTGCTTCTGTGACAGGGATTTTGATGCCGACAACACCGTGAGCGTCTTGAGAATCCGTCAGAGTAGTTTTGTAAACTTCTGTGCCACTTTCATCTTCTAGGACAAATTCGGCGTAGCATTTGGAGGTGAGCCAATAGGGAACATAAAACCAGAAAGTAGGGCGTTCGTCTGTAGTTAAGCCCCATACAATTTCCGAAGTAGTTCCACTTTCATTCTGCCCATCTAATTACTTGGGTAATTGGTACTAAGGCTGTCATCTCTGAGTTAGTTTCTGAACCTACTGGACAAATCCGACGACCTGATGCTCCTGCTTTTCTATCAGTGTCACCAGTATTAGGAGGATCCTCTCGTTTGTTACGTTGTGCTACTAGAAGGCTTTGAGATTGTGAGAGTAGAATATTACTGTTAGTGAGTAGGGATATTGAAGAGGAAGCCTGCTCATTAACTACTGTAGATTGTGCTTGGGCTGGTGGTTCGTAGCTAGCGCAGCAGACGAGTGCCAAAGCCATAGCTAGAGTCTTCTGTGATGGTAAAAATTTTAGATAATTCATGATGCTATCGTAGATGGACTCTTTGTCGTTGAGTTTGGAAAGCTGTATAGGCAATAACCATGCCACTGGTAGATACTAAGGCAACTGCTGAGGGTACAAAAGGAACCCAACCGCCTTGTATTAAAAAACCTAGACATAGACCATATAAAATGAATAGTGATCCAGTAACTAGACCTAGTTGCAGCCATAATCGAAAGCGCCAGACAATTAAACCCCCTGCAAGAGACCAACACCAAACCCAGAGCAGTTCACTCTGCAAAGGCCAAGCCCACAAAAGTGGTCTTTCATCCAAAACAGCGCTGAGAATTTGACTTACCATATGAGCTTGAATAACTACCCCTGGCATTTGTTTTTGACCTTTATTGTAAGGGGTTGATAGGTAATCATTGAAGCTACGAGCGGTAACACCAATTAACACAATGCGTTCTTTTACCATATCGGGATTGAGTTTCCCCTCTAAAATTTCTCCTACAGTAATGTTGGGAGCAAAGTCTTGGAGAGAATGGTTTTGATGGGAACGATAATTTAGTAGAACTTGGTGCGCTCCAGCATCAAGATTTTGGTAGCCACCAGTGTGGGGTTCCAAGCGTTTAAAAATTGTATCTCCAAGCTGCAAGTGGTGATCTTCGGTGAATGTTGGTGAGATTTCTTCTGCTTCTAGGTAGCGGAACGCCAGTTCACTACTTAGAGAGTAGGAAGTTTGACAAGCGGATGCTGGCTCCGGAGTCAAAGCTAGTAAATGACGACGAATAACATTGTCTGGATCGAGTACAACATCACTAAAACCAAGGTTTACAACTGACATTTCCGGTGGGGGTCTAACACCAGGATCTTGAGTTTGTGGATTAGAGACTTTGCAAACCGCAACTAAGCGATCGCTTTCTTGGAGACGTCTTTTTAATTCTGGATGTTCCGCACCAACGGGAAAGTCTCGATAGATATCCAAGCCAATGACTCTTGGTTGATGGGATTCGAGAATTTCTAATAACCGAGCTAGGGTTTTATCTGATAGGGACGAACCACGTCTTTCTTGTTGAGGTTGAGCGAGAACATCTTCTTCTGTGATTGTAACTATCAACAGACGGGAATCAGGAAATTCCACTGGTCTTTTGCTCATCAAATGATCAAAAGCCTGTAGTTCTAAGGATTGAAATACACCCAAATACCGGATACCGATGAGGAAGAAGCTAACAACCAAACTAAGTAAAAAAACTATTCTTAATGCAGGCTTAGTTGGTGGAGGTGGTTGAAATATTTGAGGTGTTTGAAGTGCTTGAGGTGTTGGAGGTGGTGGGGAAGATTGGCACAAATCTTGCCAAGTTGGGGGCAATACGGTGGGATTTTGGCAAATCATCGGTAACCAGGTAGCACAAGGAAATTTATCTTCTAAGGCTTGCAATCTTTCTCTAGCTTCCCTGACTGCAAGATAGAAAGATTCACCGCGAGCAAAGGTTTCTAGAAAATACTTTAAAAATTCTTGGGCTATTTTATCCGGTACAGGCTCCCGCATCACGATGATTTGCGGAATATGTAAATCTGTCAGATTGCGGGCTAAACCTAAGCCATCACAAGAGTTGAAAATAGCAATTTTCAAGCCTCTTTCTACTGCTTTTTTTAAAGCATTTTTGAGGTCTTCAATGGTTAAACTATCGGTTTTATTAACATATATGCGCCCTACTGCACCATTATCTTGACTGGAGCTATGACCAGCAAAAAAGAAAATATCCCAGTCTTGACGCCACAATTCATCAGTGAGTTCTCGACGTTGGGGTTCTACTAAGAAGCTGACTTCAGCATCAGGTAACTGTTCTAATAAAAGTCGATCTGCTTGAATATTAATACCAGTACTATTACCAATAATCGCTAAAATTTTTACTTTATCTGTTGCTGTATCTGTTAGTAATTTCTGCTTTTGAACATTAAGCGCGCCAATAGCAATTTCAATTTTGGGGTAGCGATCGCATAAATCCCACAAATGCCAAGGTAGCTTCCTTAACCAAATATTTTCAGTTTGAATAATTAGACGGATTTCATCTGCTGGTATTAATTGTTCTAGTAATTTCTCTCTAACTGGAGAAAACGATTCAGAGCGTAGCCAACTATTGAAGCGTTCCTGCAAAGCATTGGCAGCATTTAAGCAATCTTTTTTGATAGATTTTAGAGAAATATTAGTGACCTGAGTAGCTGGCTTTTCTAGTCGCGATTGCAATCCTAAGCCTTCATAACTTTGAACCCAACCATTGTAATATTGGCGAATTTCTGGGGCAGGAGGTAATTTCCCTGTAATTTCTAAGGAGAAAAGTTCTCCGTCTTCTCCCATTTGTAGGGTAACTGCAAAACCTTGTTCAAAGTTACCATCTCCTAGTTTAAGGATAACTAATTTCCCCACAATTACTTCTCCTTGGTTATTGGTTGTTTGTTATTGGTTGTTTGTTGAATAATGAACAACAGTCTGGTATTTATAACTAATAACCAATAAATAACAACTTGCTCAGTGTAGATTAAATCACAAAATCCTCTATAATTCTGGCATCAGCAAAAGCAACTTGGACACTGAACAGTTCCCCAGGCAAACCGGCGAATTGCAATTGGATGAAATTATCTTCACTTCTTGATTGAGCTTCCAGGAAGACTAAGCCAGATTCATCTAGTACAGTGAGTTGGAGTTGTGGGGGGAGATAATTTTCTTTGCCCATAGGATGTACTTGGAGGAGAATATTCTTTTTTTGGTCAGATTCTGGAGCAAGTTCAATAATCAAAGCAACACGATTATTAGCAAGCTGCGTTCCTAAATTAATCAACTTCGCACGCTTCACCGCTACTTCTACCCCATTGTCTTCAGTAATATCCCTTTTTCTGAAGTTGTAGGCAAACTCTAGTTCAGCTGGCTTGAACAGTGCGTCAACGGTTTGCCAACCGGTTTCAAACACTTCTTCCAACCATTGGCTCAAATTGACTCTTGTTTTTTGAACAGCAGCAGTGGTTTCAGCAATGGCAGCAGTAGTTGCTGCTGCTACTGTCATTGGTTGGAGGCGATCAAATACATCTTCAATTGGTGCTAGTTGACTAATAGCTAACTCTTCTGTTGCTATTGTTTGGGTAAATCCCAATAGAGTAGCTTCCAGGGAAGACTCATCTATCTGAACTACGACATAGCCAATGCGCTCTTCCCAAACTTCTGGGGGAATATGGCAGCTTGACTCATTGGCTAAAACAGGGCGACACTCTAAACGACCTACTCCCATTACTTCCAAGTCAGCTACGTTGCTGAACATGCGCATTACTGGGTTCCAGCTATCGCTGAGTTCTAGATTAGTGGGAACATCCATCATCTGGAAGTAGTTATTGACTACAGACACCGCTAGGGTATTTAACCTGACTTGCTCTGCTTTTTCGGGGGTGAGTTGCTCGCGAGCAAACTGTTCCGCTGTCCGACGTGCCTCTTGGGTAATCGGCAAGGTTAAAGCAAAATCTTGGATGTCATAGCTGTTGTAAGTCATGGTTTTGCCCTTGTTGTTCAATGATTCCTAATGCTGAACCAATTACGGTTGTCTGAAGAGTGTTCTGGTTGGAACCTCTTACTATAGATATCCCTCCGACTCGCCAAATTTACGCAAAATGGGCAAACATTTTCTTTGATAAAAACTACTCAAGGTAGAAATAGGGAGCCCAAATTCCGCTGCCAGGTCTTTCCAAGACTCTTCTGGAGGTAAGCGCCGCTTGATTAAAATTTGTGCTGTCACTGGAGAACCCTTGAGTTGAATCCGACTTAATTCACCATCAGGATCTTTTTGCACCCATTGATGTAGTTGTTCTAATAAAGGAGGAACTTCAGGCTCAGCTGGTATATTTTCCACCAAGTCCATTGTTTGATTTGCGTCCCCGAAACTATCTATCTGCGATTTAACTTTTTTGTCTCGCTCTTTGTGTGTTTCTATACGGAAATCTTGAAGGCGTCGTTTCAGATAGTAATTGAGCCAAGTGACAATAGTGGCACGTTCGGGGTCGTAGGCTTTACCTGTGTTATCTTTACCCTCGCAGATATTCTGGCAGAAATAGACCCAAGTCTGTTGCAAGGCGTCTTGGTAGTAAGGGGTATATTCGTACCACAGCTTTTTGCGGATTAAGCGAATAATCTTGGTTAAATTTTTCCGCCGCTGGGGATTTCCTGGTGGATACCTACAGGCTTGTTCTACCAGTTGACGCAGCTGTTCCTCTAGGCTATTCATAAAGCGATCGCTTTTTTTCTTGATACTCCTACTCTTACGACTTTAACAAGAGGGAGTTTTGGTATTTTTCAGATCACAAGCAACATAACCGCTTTACCCCCGCTAACGCGCCGCTTCGCTAACGTTAAGTATCTTTACGGTGTGTGCTCATGGTATCGCACTTAGTAGAGACGCGCCATGGTGCGTCTCTACAAACTAATTCGTGGATCAATGAGGGGTATGACCCTCCATTCGCCAGTGGTATCCTTCAGGTCGGGGAGTACTTCATTATGGATATCTGTACTTCATTATGGATATCTGTACTTCATTATGGATTTCAGGCAAACTGATGCAGTAGGGATTGCTCATGCGGTTCGAGCTGGTGAAGTGAGTGCCAAAGCAGTAGTTACTCAGTGTCTTGAACAAATTAATACTCACAATCAAATGCTCAACTGTTTTACAGTGGTAACCGCTGAAACAGCACTGGTAGAGGCTCAAAGGATTGATCAATTAGTTGCTCAAGGGGAAAATCCTGGTGCTTTGGCAGGGGTTCCCTTTGCAGTGAAGAATTTATATGATATCGCTGGTTTGACAACCTTGGCCGGGTCAAAAATCAACGCCGAAAATCCCCCAGCTACACAAGACGCTACTGCTGTTGCCAAGCTTAAACAAGCAGGTGCAATACTGGTGGGAGCGCTGAATATGGATGAGTACGCCTATGGTTTTGTTACGGAGAATAGCCATTACGGCGTTACCCCCAACCCCCACGATTCTAGCCGCATTGCTGGTGGCTCCTCTGGCGGTTCAGCAGCAGCAGTGGCAGCGGGATTAGTGCCTTTAACTCTTGGTTCTGATACTAATGGTTCTATCCGAGTTCCCGCCTCCCTGTGTGGAGTTTGGGGTTTAAAGCCAACTTATGGGCGTTTGTCAAGAGCCGGAACAGTTTTATTTTCCAGTAGCCTCGATCATATTGGTCCTTTTGCCCGTTCTGTGCGAGATATTGCGACAGCTTTTGATGTCCTTCAGGGAGCAGATGAGCATGACCCCATTTGCACTAATCGTCCTCCAGAGTTCTGCTTGCCCCAAATCAATCAGGGACTTGAAGGTTTACGCATTGCCGTTGCCGATGGTTATTTTGCCCAAGGAGCAGAACCAGAAGCTTTGGAAGCTGTAACTCAGGTAGCTCGTGCTCTCAAGGTTACCGCTTCTATCACCATCCCAGAAGCCCAGAGAGCTAGGGCAGCAGCCTATATTATTACCGCTGCTGAGGGAGCAAATCTACATCTCGCCAATTTGCGATCGCGTCCCCAAGATTTTGACCCAGCCACCCGCGATCGCTTTTTAGCAGGTACTCTAATTCCTGCTACTTGGTACATTCAGTCCCAAAAATTCAGGCAATGGTATCGCGATCGCGTCCGGGAAATATTCCAGAAGGTAGATGTGATTTTGGCTCCAACTACTCCCTGTGTAGCTCCACGAATTGGACAGAAAACGATGGTAATTGCAGGAAAAGAGCTGCTAGTCCGTCCTCATCTAGGATTATTTACCCAACCTCTATCGTTCATCGGTTTACCAGTAATTTCTGTGCCAATTGAGCATCCTGGCTCTTTACCCCTAGGAGTGCAAATTATTGCTGCTCCTTACAACGAAGCACTGATTCTTCAGGTAGCAGCAGCGTTGGAGACTAAACTGTTAATCAGTTAATTGCTATTAGTGACAGCCGTTTTGCGATCGCGAATACCCCAGATGTCCGACTTGTTCAAGAAGTCGGATATCTACTGGCGCGACACACCTCAAATGAGGGAATAGTGCGAGCATCTTGCTCTCGGGGTGACTGATTGATCGCGAGCGAGACGCTCGCACTACATTCTTAAATTCTAAATTCTAAATTCTAAATTCTAAATTCCCCAACCGGTTTCTAAGCCACCAAATTAGCTGTGTCACACCACTACCGCTTGGGATGCTCCCATTGGTGATTATTGTTGAAGCCATAACAATCTCGTACTAAATAAAGTGGACGTCCTTTGACTTCTTCATAGACACGTCCCAAATATTCACCAATAATACCCAGAGTAATTAGCTGAATACCTCCCAAAAAGAGAACCGTCACCATTAAGGAAGCATAACCAGGTAAATCTACGCCAAAGATTAAAGTCCGAATCACTAAAAAGGTAGCGTAAATAAAGGAAAGTAAGGAGATAACTAAACCAACATAACTCCACACTTTCAAAGGCAGAAAGCTAAAGGAAGTAATGCCATCAATTGCAAAGTTCCACAAACGCCAATAATTCCAAGTTGTAGTACCATTGAGACGGGGTTCCCGGTCAAAGAGAATAGAGGTTTGCTTAAAACCTGCCCAACCAAACAAACCTTTCATAAACCTCGTTCTTTCTGGCATTTGTTTGAGAGCTTCCACTACCCGCCTATCCAATAAGCGAAAGTCACCAGTATCGCGAGGGATGGGAACAGGACTCATCCAACCAATTGTTCGGTAAAAAGACCTAGCCGTAAAGCGTTTGACCCAACTTTCTCCCTCACGCGATCGCCTGGTTGCATAGACTACATCATAACCTTCGCGCCATGTAGCTACTAGTTCCTTAATTAATTCTGGAGGGTCTTGCAGGTCAGCATCAATGGGGATAACTGCAGCACCACCAGCATAATCAATCCCTGCGGTGAGGGCAACTTCTTTGCCAAAGTTGCGGGATAAATTGACTACCTTAATCCCTGGATGACGATGGTGATATTCAACCAGGCACTTCAGCGTATTGTCTTGGGAGCCATCGTTAACACAAACAATCTCGTAGCTGATGTTCATGGCATCCAGTACTAAAAGCAGGCGCTCAAACAGGTAGTCAATATTAGGTTCTTCATTGTAAAGAGGAACTACTACAGAGATTTCTACTTGGTCATTGGTCATTGGTTATTGGTCATTGGTACAAAGAACAAGGGACAAACAACAAACAACTTTCCAACAAACGTGGGATGAGTGTAACTTATTCTTGGTTCTTCTTCCATCCTGCCTCAACAAACCAACTCCGTAATTGCTCGAGACTAGGATGAGAGGATTCGTAGGTTAGGGATTCGTGTGGGGTGAGGATGGTGTGGATAGGTATTACTTCTACAACGCTGTTGGTGTAAGCGATCGCTTCTAATGTTAACAGCCGTTCTTTGTCCCAAGCTGTCTCCCGTACTAATAATCCTTGTTTCTGTAGCCAGTTAATGAGTTGTGATCGCACAGTTCCTGGTAAGATTCCTGCTATTAAAGGCGGTATCCACCAGCAACCGTCTTGCCAACCCCACAGATTGCCAGTACTAGTTTCCACCCAATTACCAGTAGCATCGACTAAGATCGCTTCTTGTGCTCCCTGCTGTCTTGCTTGCTGGAGAGCCAGCCAGGCTGTTAGGTAGTTACCAGTTTTATGAGCAGGTAAGGAACGAATTAGTTCCGGAGTATCAGCCAGCCACGCAGTAATCCCTTGTTGTTGACGTTGAGTTAAATCTACTGGTAAGTAGCGTCCAGTAATCCACTCTCGTCCATCAGGAAAGATTGTTATTCGCAGTACAGGAAACAAAGATAACAATGCCTCTGCCCCTTGCTGCAAGCGCTTTTGATCCGGTAGCTGCCAACCAAAAGCTTGTAAACTCCCCAAAATGCGATCGCAATGTCCTTTCCAATTAGTTAATGGATGTTCCAGAGACTGGTGATAAACCCGTAAGGTGGTAAACACTGTGGCTCCATAAATTAAGCCTGGTTCATCAATAGCCAGTTCCAAGCTATTACCCTGAATTAGTTGACCGTTATACCAAAACAACCTATATGCTCCGGAGTGACAATTTAACAATCTTCAATTTTCAGTTTAACAATTTACTTGTTTCTTATCTTCTTTTTCGGCGATGCCATCAATGCATGAATTTTGAATTTTGAATTCGCCGTCAGGCGCTCATTTTGATGTAGAAGCGATATATTGTCTATAATAAATTTGCCCATTGTGCTCGTTGCTGGGGAGATGACCATGACTACTTTAGTAAAAACTCAGAAAATCTACGAGGAATTTATTGATTTTATAGCTCAAGGGACTAGCCCAAAAAGTGTGACTAAGTTTCAATTCTCTGAAACAACAAAAGAACAGATAGAAGATTTAGTAGAACGTGCCAAAATAGCAGATTTATCCCCCGCCGAAAAAAACGAACTAGAACAGTTTTTAGTAGTAGAACATCTGATTAGATTGGCGAAAGCTAAAGCTCATCAATACCTTACATCTGTTTCTTAGTAGAGAGAGAAATTAATTATGCCTCGACTCTACATTACTAAAGAACTGAAACGATTAGTCAGTAACCGGGCTGAAGGTTTGTGTGAATATTGTCTGATTTCTGAAGAAGATAGCGGTGGGTGTCAATTTGACCACATTATCAGTGTCAAGCATGGGGGTGAAACGACTGCGGACAATTTAGCCTATGCTTGTTTATATTGTAACCTAAATAAAGGGACAGATTTAGGGTCAATTATTTGGCGCACAGGTGAGCTGGTGAGATTTTTTAATCCTAGACTAGACTCATGGTCTGAGCATTTTCGTCTTGAGGGTGCAATGATAAATTCTTTAACAGATATTGGGGAAGTCACAGCCAGAATTTTACAGTTTAATAGTAGCGATCGCCTCTTAGAAAGACAATTGTTGATTGAGGTAAATAGATACCCTTCACCTGATGCATTAAAACAAATGAAATGAGTGATTGCATGGGATGTCCCTGAGCACAATGAATATTTTTAACCATTGAACTAATCAATTACCCATGTTTGCCTACTAATACAGATAATACCATTTCAAACAATTCGCTTGGCCAATTTGTACAACCAATTGCACCATGGCGAAGTGACTCAGCAATGTGTTTAGGATGTCTTGAACTAGCATAGATGATAAATGGGGTTTCATCTCGACAAGAGCGAAGCTGATCAAGTAATGTGTAACCTGCTCGTGGATCAGGTGGGCGTCCCATGTCCGAAATAATCAAATCAAAACGTTGTATATTGAGTTTATAAAATGCCTCCTCAGTGGATTGAGCCAAGACAAAATTGATACCTAAGGCTTCAAGTGATTGTCGTTCATAGATGTTGTTATTAGGACGATCATCTACCCAAAGCACTGTTGATTTTATTAAAGGTTTTATGGTGCGAGAATTAACATATTCAGCAACAGCATCCTTGTCAAACTTTACATCTCTTTGAGCCTTTTCATCAGCAACAGCATCTTTGTCAGACTTTACATCTTTTTGAGCCTTTTCAGGAGTTATTTCCGACAGTCCTTTGAGCCAAACCCGCTTCAGTGCCTTTAACGCTTTGGGGTCAGCAGGAGATAACCCTAAGATTCGCGTCCATAACTGTTCTGCTAACTCCAAATCACCCTCCAATTCAGCTTCAAGAGCATCTTCTCTGAGGATGGAAATATCGGTCATAGTTGCCTGTTGGGGTAACAAAATCAGATGGTACTTAGAGGCAGGTTCAACGATCGCATAGGGAGTCTGGACTGGTTTATTGTAGTAGTTATTGATCTCAGGCACCCGATAGCGCAAACGTTGATACAATCTTTCAACTGTGGCACAGTTGCTTTCCCCTTGAATCCGCAGCGACTCTAACAGTGCATAAGTAAAAGAGCCTCGCTCAATCTCTTCAATTTCATAGGCTTTTTCTTGGGGACTGCAAGAAGAAATAGTAATGACGCCCTGATGTTTCTCTAAGCCAATACCAACACCAGCTTTATCTCCTTGATTACGACAAGCATCAAGGAATAGCACCACATTATCAGCACCACAACGACGCAAGCGTTCTGTTACATAACTAATGGAGATAGCTGTAGCTTCTACAGCTTTAGGATTGGCATCACAGGGCATCAAATAATCTCGCTCTTGATATCGAATCCCATGCCCACTGAAGAAAAACCAAAAGTTGTCACCAGCTTCGAGATAAGGTTCTTCACAAAACTCTAACAGAAACGACAACAGATTAGCATAAGTAGGTTGTGTGGATTGAGGTGAGCCGTCAGGGGCAATCTCATTGGGAGAATAATCCGAGAAATAGAAAACTTGTTCAAATCCAGCTTCATCCCTTAAGAAGTCACTTACCGCTTCAGCATCCGGCACAGCAAACTCTAACGAGCGCAATCTTTGATATTCATTGATGCCAATAACCAACGCCCAGTTTGTCATTTCCTCACCTAAAAGCCAGCTCGTTTAAACTTAAGTGTAATACCCCCTTTGCTTCCCACTTTGCCACCAGTTCCCAAAAACTTTACCTCTCCTTGGCCATTGACTTCTACTGATAGCTCAATTTCATCAAGCCTGAGTCCAGAGTCAGGGGGAACTTGCTTCTGAGCGCGGCTCAACAATCCACCTACAACTTGCAGAAACTTTGACAGCTCAGCTTCAACTTTCTGAGCACTGACTTTATTGGCTTTAGTGACAGGGGTTATGGCAGAAGGTTTACGCCAAGAACTGCCACTTTTGGAGCCGTTATCATCTTTTGCTTGAGGAGTTTCAGTTGTGATAATCCAAATTGTCTCGTTGTCTGCTTCTGACATAGCCGTTATAGCGTTTTTGCATCCTATTGCTTAGTGTCGCATAGATTTTTAGCTCACGGCTATTCATGTGCCATCCTTAAATTATGAAGAAATTACTATTTATTTGCAGCCAGAACCGATTGCGTAGCCCTACAGCTGAAACAGTATTCTCCAACTATGAAGGACTAGAAGTAGACTCCGCTGGACTGAACTCAGAAGCTGAGATACCTTTATGCAGTGAGGCGATTGAGTGGGCTGACATTATTTTTGTCATGGAAAAGTCCCACCGAAACAAATTGTCCAAGAAGTTTAGACCTTGGTTAAAAAACAAGCGAGTGGTTTGTCTGGATATTCCCGATAATTATGAATATATGGAGCCAGCTTTAGTAGAGTTACTCAAGAAAAAAGTCCTGCCTCTTCTAGGAACCTTTTAAACTCAGATATCTACCAGCTTTTATTTTATTTTACCAATTTTACGCCCAATTTTCTCAATTTGAGCATAGTTAGAATTTTTGGTAGCAATAAAACTTCCAGCACTGAATAGATCGAGAATTTCCTTTTCTTCTGGTACAGTTGGGTCAAGTTGCAGAAAGGCATCCTGCACTTTTTGGACAAATTCTTCGCCGTATTGTTCCTTGACTTGTGGATGAATGACCCAATGGTAATCATAATAGGCAGGAGTGCGCCAGATTACATCAACTTTGCTTAAATCTACTTCCTTGTCTTCTACTCGTTGTTGCCACACCTTTTCATTGAGAGCTCCTACTTCGTAAGTACCAGCTTCTACTAATTTGATCGTCTTATCATGATCGCCAGAAAATCCTGGTTCACCTTTAAAATCCTCTAATTTGATATTGGCTTGCTGCAAGAAATATTGCGGCATCAAACGCCCTGAGGTAGAGGACTCACTACCAAAGGTGAGGGTTCGTCCTTTAAGCTTATCTAGTTCGCTGATTTCCTTAACTGGAGTCAGTCCTGTTTGTTTGTTGGCAATGAAGACACTATGAAATTGCTCGTCTACATCCCGTTGAGCGATCGCTTCAGCTCCTGGTACTTGTAATCTTGCCTGAACTCCTGTCAATCCGCCAAACCAAACTAATTCTAACTCACCTACTTTAAAAGCGGTAACAGCAGCAGCATAGTCTACCACAGGTTTGTATTCTATTGGTACGCCCAACTCCTGTTCTAGATACGTTGCTAGCTTTTCATACTGACGCTGTAATTTTTGGGGGTCTTGGTCGGGAATTGCACCTACCACTAGCGGGTCTTGACTTTTACCACTTGAGTTTCCAGATGAGTCAGGAGAACAAGCTGCCAAGGGCAGCATCAATAGCAATAGAGCCGATACTAAAACTTTTTTGCCCATAGGTAAAACTTCCCTCAAAACTTATTAATGTTAACTAGCAAGCAAAACTTCTGCCACAGTTAACTTCAGTTCAGGAAAAGTCCGAGACACAATTTGCTGATTTCCTGTGAACTCAGTTACTTGATAAATGCCATCCACCAGTAACAAGACAGTTACTTTCTGCTGTTGGGGGTCAATAATCCAATATTCAGGGATGCCAAGCTCTTGATACTGTCGTCGCTTATCAATGTAGTCACGCTGGTAATTCTCATCCTGGTGGTTTCTGTAAGGACTAACTACCTCAGCAATCAACTGTGGAGGAGGCATATCAAGAGTAATAGTTTGCCGCTTCCGGGTTAGCTTAAGGTGTTCATGTCTCAGTACTACTAAGTCAGGATAACGGTTTTGAGGATTTCCTGGAACTTGTAACTCACAATCGTGTGTCTTGATTAACCTACGATTTACCAACTCGACTAACTCATCTCTTAGCCAGGTTGCTATCCAACTATTTGGCTCACTCTCAGGAGGCATTGGTACTAGTTCCCCATTAAGCAACTCATAGTAGTTGTCTGTACCATCGTCATATTCAAGATATTCTTTGAAGTTGAGGAAAGTCCGTGTTTTGACCATTGTTTCACTGCTATAGACCTCTGTTCTACTAGCTTAATCACTAAAGCTGTCTTGGGAATGATCGACACACTCACCGAAAGCGGCGGGAAGCCTATTCCTTTAGGGATGGGAGAGATAGCCGCCCGCCGCTTGGTTGGCAAGTTATTTGTTTTTTGTACAAAAAACCAACAACTAACAACAAATAACACGAAATCCCCCGTGCTGTCTTCCGGGGGATGAGTTAAACTCGTCTTTTGCAAAATAATTTTATGAATTATCGAAACTATTCATTTTACTAATATATAGATGCATGAATTTATTTTAAAATAAAACAGTAGTTACAAATATTGACATTGACCAGTAACTAGTGAACAGTACTCAATTTTAAATTTTAAATTAAGCAAATCGCAAGCGATAGCTTGGATGTAATTAGTGTTCAAAAAAACTACTAGATAGTGAGAACAATGCCAGAAACTAAGCAACGAGATGTCCAAGTTTTCCCGATTAATACAGAGACTACTGTACTGCGATCGCGCACTTGGGACCGCCTCAAGTTTGAAATTGAGTACGCTCTACAACGAGGCACTACGGCCAATTCTTATGTGATTAGAGCAGATAAAATTGCTCTGTTTGACCCGCCGGGTGAATCATTTACCGAAGTTTTTCTGGCAGCCTTACAAGCACGCTTTGACCCGAAGGGTATTGATTATGTGATTCTCGGTCACATTAATCCTAACCGAGGGGTTACTCTGAAAGCATTGTTAGAGTTAGCACCTCAGATTACTTTCGTTTGTTCCAACCCAGGAGCGATCGCACTGCGGAGCATCTTACCAGACCAGGAGCTCAACATTAAGGTAGTACGAGGTGAGGAAACCTTAGATTTAGGTAAAGGTCATTGCTTGGAATTTGCCCTCACCCCCAGTCCTCGCTGGCCTGCTGCCATGTGTACCTACGATCCACAAACGGCAATTCTGTTTACAGATAAGTTCTTCGGAGCCCATGTTTGCGGTGATCAAGTAATGGATGAGGGTTGGACGGTATTTAATGAAGACCGACGCTATTACTTCGATTGCTTGATGGCTCCCCATGCACAGCAAGTGGAAAAGGCATTGGATAAACTGGATGCTTTTCCCGCAAAGCTTTACGCTACTGGTCATGGTCCTTTGGTACGCTATGCTCTATGGCATCTGACTAACTCCTATCAGCAGTGGAGTAAACGGCAAAAAGCTCAGGAGATTACGGTCGCCCTACTTTATGCTTCAGCTTATGGGAATACCGGTACTGTAGCCCAAGCAATTGCACGAGGTATTACTAAAGCTGGTGTGGCAGTTGAGTGCATTAACTGCGAAGTAGCTGAACCAGAGGAAGTTCGGGCAGTGGTGGAAAAAGCTGATGGATTTATTATGGGTTCTCCTACCTTGGGAGGTCATGCACCGACACAGATACAAACTGCCCTTGGCATGGTACTATCTACTGCTAATAAAACTAAACTGGCTGGGGTTTTTGGTTCCTTTGGTTGGAGTGGGGAAGCGATTGACTTAATTGAAAGCAAGTTCAAGGATGCTGGTTACCAGTTTGGTTTTGAGACCATTAGGGTAAAATTCAAACCCACTGAAGTAACTCTTCAACATTGTGAAGAAGCTGGCACTGATTTTGCCCAAGCTCTCAAGAAAGCCAAAAAAGCCCGGAAAAGCCGGAAAACTGTAGATGAGTCTCAAGCAGATCGAACCGAGCAAGCAGTAGGACGCTTGATTGGTTCTCTATGTATTGTTACTACCAAACAGGGAGAACTCAGTGGTGCAATGTTGGCTGACTGGATTGCTCAAGCCACCTTTGCACCTCCAGGTTTAACCATTGCAGTAGCTAAGGATCGGGCAATTGAATCTTTAATGCACATTGGAGATAAATTGGTTCTTGAATGTTTTAGAACAAGGCAAACATCTGGGCTTGATGAAGCATTTCCTAAAACCTTTTAGTCCTGGTGAAGACCGATTTGCTGGGGTAGCAACGGCAGAAGCAGAAAACGGCTGTCCGATTCTCACTGATGCTCTAGCTTATTTAGAATGCACAGTGGACAATCGTATGGAATGTGGTGACCACTGGCTGGTCTATGTAGTGGTCAAAAATGGTAAGGTGCTATCTGAAGGTATAACAGCCGTACATCATCGCAAGTCAGGAATGCACTATTAACGCCTGAATTGAGGCAGGGGAACAGGAGGGAGAGAGAAAAATGAAAACCAGCCGAAGAGCATGTACACTTTCTCTCCCCACCTAACACCTAACACCTAATACCTAAGACTTACGGTAGCTGCGAGAGGATGTGAATTAATAATGGCGCTGTTGCTAGTAGGGAAATCTCAAGAGCAGCGATTACCCACCAGCGGATTACTTGATCATTCATCTGCATATTCTCTCCTGCTAGAAAATCTCTAAGGTTTATTCACCAATTGGTGTTGAGATGTCTACAGCTCCTAGTTTTACAACTGTTGCCTATCTGGTTGTAACCAAGAAGGGCAGTGATTCTTATTATGTATACTATCTACATTGTTTAAGGTGGTTATTCAGAACGATAGCTGTAAAGAGCTTGTGAGAGGGTCGTAAAAACAAGGTAAAGCTAGCTAATTCATTGATAATTAAAAAATTTTTAATTATTTTCTCGGAGAAATGAGAAGTCTTAATTCTTAATTCTTAATTCCGCGCAGCGGTACTAGCCTATTGATTGCTTCAGCTGGTCCTACCAAAGATATATAAGGGTCAATGAAATATTTTTTGTGCAACTGCTTGAGCATCTGTTGGGGTAACTTGAGCCACATCTTCCTGAAACTGGAGATCAAATTCAATTCCCAATCCCAGAGTTTCGTACCAGCCATAGACTTGAGCTAACTGAGCATTAGTTTGCTTGCCTAGTGCATACTGACCTAGTAGCTTATTTTTAGCAGTCTGGAGTTCATCAGAACTCAACTGTGTAGTGCAAAGCCGTTCCACTTCTGTACGTAAACCATCGAAAGCTATTTCCGTATTTTCCGGTGCTGTACCTATATAAACAGCAAAAATAGATGCTAACTGACGTGTTGGGTAAAATGCTGAGACATCGTAGGCTAAACCTCGCTTCTCCCGCAGTTCCACAAACAAGCGACTTGAGAGACCATTACCTAGATAGGTACTGAGCAGTTTTAGGGCAGCATATTCTTTCTCTTGTACAGAGGGAGCGAGATGGCCCAACATGACAATTGATTGCTGGGTTTCTTGAGGGGTTGTTACTTGGCAAGGATGGGAAGTAAGGGAGGATAACTGAGTTTTTGCTGGAAGTATCTCTGTAGGCTGCCAATCACCAAACACTCGTTCTACTTGCTCAACTGCCTCTTCTGACGTCATACGACCGGCGATGCTAATCACCATGTTGTTAGGGTGGAAATGAGTTTGATGATAAAGTTCTAAGTTAGCGCGACTCAAACTAGAAACAGTTGTTTCTGTTCCCAGGATTGAAACACCATAGGGATGGTTGGGATAAATTGCCTGCCGCAACTGTTCGTAAGCAACAGTAAAAGGTTGTTCTTTTTGAGAACGAATACCCTGGATCGTGAGGTGTTTTTCCAGTTCTACCTCAGATTCTGGAAAGCTAGGCGATCGCAAGATCTCTCCCGCCAACTGTAACATTTCAGGCCAGTCTGTGGAAACAGTCTTCAGGGAAAGCAAAAAGTAATCGTTAGCCGCATCAGCACTGAGATAGGCTCCCACGGACTCGACTCGCTCAGCAATTTCTATTGATGAGAGTTGGTTTGTTCCTTTAGTAAGTACAGCTGAGAGGAGGTGAGATAGGCCAATCTTTTCTAGTGGCTCACAGTGACTACCAACTCTCAAAAATATCCTACTAGCAATAATATCTGCTGCTGAATTTTCTACAGCAATTACGACAATGCCGTTATCTAGAACCGTGCGATGAATTGTCATTGATTATTTGTGGTTTGTCATTTGTTGTTTGTCATTTGTTGTTGGTGGTTTGTGGGAAACGAATAACTAACAACCAACAACTAATGATCATTTACTAATCCTCAGCGATTGGTTTGAGCAGAGTAATGGCGTAGTGCTGAGGGGAAAGATACTGTTGGGTTAACTGCATCAAGTCTAACGGCTTGAGACTCTGAATGCGACGGGGATAACTAACCGCTAATTCTGCTGTAGCAATAGTGTTGTAGTACCCGTATAGACCTGCTAGTTGACTAGCTGCCTCAGTCGAAAAAATATAATCATTACACAGGAGGCGTTGACAGCGTTTGAGTTCTGTTGCAGCAACTGGTGTTTGCTGCAATTGGGACAAATGATCGCAAATCCAGGCTTCAACTTGTTCGAGGTGCTGTGGTTCTAAACAAGCACTAATCGTAAATAAACTAGAATCCCTTTGTATCGAGAAACTACTGCTGATGTCATAGACTAATTGCTGCTCCTCCCTCAATTCTCGCACTAAGCGAGAAGACCGTCCATCTGCTAGTAGCACGGAGAGTAAATCCAAACCATAAGCATCCGATAGTTGTTCTACTCCTGGCCCAATCCAACCCATTAATAAACGTGCTTGCTCTAGTCGAGGTAAATATAGCTCTTGACGACGAACTCCTGTAATCGGGGGTTCTGCTTTGACTTCTACTGATGGTAAATCCTTTGGGTAAGTAAATCCCTCAAACGATCTATTTACCAAGTTTAAGGTTGATTCTTGGTCTACTCCTCCAACAATCACTACAGTCATATTTTCTGGTTGGTAGTAATGTTGGTGAAAGCGGCGCATTTGCTCAGGCGATCGCGCCATTAAATGCGCTTCTGTTCCTAGAACAGAACGTCCGTAAGGATGATACTGATAAATGCTTTCACTCAGCGCCTGAAAACCTAGCCAATCTGGATTGTCGTAGGAACCACGAATTTCTTCTAACACCACATCCCTTTCTCGGACAAATTCATCGTCGGGAATAGCAGCATGCAATAACAAATCACCTAAATGAGGCAGAGTGCTTTCCAAGTACTGAGCTGCTGTGGTGATGAAGAAGTGAGCATAGTCATGACTAGTAGCAGCATTAGTTGCACCACCACGACTCTCAATTAACCAGTCAAACTCACCAGGTGCGAGAGTGGGAGTACCCTTGAAAATCATGTGCTCCAGGAAATGGGCCATGCCAGACCATTCAACTGGTTCTGCGATCGCACCAGCACGCACCCAAACATCTGCCATTACTACCGGGCTTGCCGGTAGGTATTGATGAATCACACTCAGACCATTACGGAGCCTGAAAATGTCAGCGGTAAATTCGGTGGCAGCAATCAGCGGCTCAGATAGCAATTTTTTTAATCTCAGGTTTCTATTAAGTTTAAGTCATTTTATATTAGCGCCTCAACGCCTCACAATTAATATACTTACAAATATCTTGATTTGTTAACAAAATCAGTGAAATACCTTAGTTACAGGTTCACCGAGACGCCGTTTTACCTCAGTTTATGACCTGGAAAACCAGGTGGGTACTAATTAATCTCGTTTAAAGTTTCCGGGTACATGCCCGGTCTACCGCTACAAGAAAAAGTATTTAGTTCCCTTTTTTTTACGGACAAAGATCAAAAAACAGTATTGGCAGTCACCAACGTCCTAGTAAAACCTGCCACTCCATTGTAACCATTTATGCCAGAATGACTAGACTTGACAAACTGCCACAGTTACTTCTGCCGCGCTGCACTAGTAGAACATCTACTCTAAAACTGTGGGTTAAATGTAGGTTGGGTGGAACGAAGTGAAACCCAACGCTGATTTATATTTCGTTCGGTTCCGCTAGCGCTGCACCCAACCTACACTCATTAGTCTAGATCGACCACTAGTACCGCTGCGCGGAATTAAGAATTAAGAATTAAGAATTAAGAATGCTTATAGAGTAAGGATTCTATCGATCTCAAATTGGTGGGTTATTTCCGCCGCACTGTACTAGTTTTATCCAAAAATTGGAATAATTTATTTGTTGGAGTTCTTTAGCTAAGGAATTGGTAAATGACCCATGGTAGGAAGCTCTACTTTTTATAGATGCGTCGAATCTTTCTTTCGTCCATCATTTGGGAACTGTGATACACAAACCTTTATCTTGAATTAGACTTCAAAGGTAGTAGCTTTCTATTGTAAATCAATCAACTACGAATAGGTTGCGCTAAATGGTATACAACCAACAACACTCGTATCTGGTGCGACTAGGGGCATCCAATTGGAATAATTGGAGAATAAACAACCCTAATGTGATCCCCATACTTGAGGAAGCAAACCTCAATTTACTAGACCTTAGTGGCTTAAATCTTAGGGGAGCCAATCTTAGGGGAGCTAATCTCTTTGGTACCGATTTCATTGAAGCTGATTTGACTGGAGCAGATCTCAGGCAAGCAGACTTGACTGCAGCGGATCTCACTCAAGCCAACTTGACTGCCGTGGATCTACGTGAGGCAAGGTTAATCAGAACTCAAGCCTTAGCTACCAACTTTAAACAGGTAAGATTTACTGGAGTTTGCTTAGAAGATTGGAATATCGACTCTGCCACAAACCTTGATGGTGTGATTTGTGATTATGTTTATCTCAAATCAAAGTATATTCCAGAAGAAAAACTTTATTTACTCAAAGAACGTCGCCCCTATAGTGGAAACTTTGAGCCGGGAGAGTTCACTAAACTCTTCCAAAAAGTTTTAGAACCCCTTGATTTAGTGTTTCGTAATGGTATTGACTGGCAAGCCTTCCTTGTTTCTTTCCAAGAGCTACAAGTTGAATTTTCTGACCATGAGCTATCGATTCAAGCCCTTGAAAATAAGAATAGTAGCGTCCTTGTGATTAAGATTAATGTTCCTAATGATGCTAATAAAGCAGAAATTGAACAGTCTTTCAAGCATAAGTATAGATTAGCTATTCAAGGTAAAGAGGAAAAGTTAAAAGATAATGCTGAGCAGATATCATTATATCGTCAGCAAAGCGCAGATATTACAGAAATTGTTAAGGTGATGGCTAACATAAGTATTAGGTGTTAGGTGTTAGGTATGTTTTCTGGAAATCAGCAATCAACAGAAGCTGATTTTGAAGTTGCTGAATTTATTGGGGATGGTGAAGATGGTTTAGACTGGGCATAAGTAATTTATGAAATTTGTCATTGATACTCATGCTTTCATCTGGTTCCTTGAAGGAAATTCAATGTAGGTTGGGTGGAACGAAGTGAAACCCAACACCAGAGTACACGGAACCAAGAGCGTGTACTGGCAAGATGCCAGTGCCACAATAGATATGTGAATACTTCCCACAAAGGAATGAACTTGCCGCCGCTTTTTGTGAATGTAAGGGCGTATGGGATGCCATTGGTGTCAACTTAAGCTCAAATGCTCATATTTGAGGAGGTTTTCCCCTCACCCCCAACCCCTCTCCCCTTTGTGGGAGAGGGGAGCCAGAGCTTCTTGTTCCCCTTCTCCCAAGTAGGGAGAAGGGGTTAGGGGATGAGGGAGAGAATCTTACCCCTTGCCAGTCAGGGTTGTCACTTTAAGTTGACACCAATGATGGCATACGCCCAATGCAATTTACATACATAAGTGCGATCGCAAGCTTGCTACTATCAATCCCATAATTTTCACTAACCTATTCCCAAATAATAAATAAGAAGGGCATTAAGTTCTTGCCTTCAGTCTGACTACTGCACCCAATAAGCACTCACTGTTGAGAAGAGTATTTTATGAGAACTGGATACTGAGGGCGATCGCAAAATATATCAGGGTATAGGCTATGTTTACTTGCAAAATTATTCTAACGGGATGGACTGCTCTAACAGTCGCGATGCTATAGCGTTTCTGAATGGAATGTGAACACAGTGTCCCAAACAATGGGAAAATATAATTGTTATTTTAGCGAAAAAATATCCTGTGGAAAGTCAAAAAAAAGACAAGAAGCTCCGAGAGTTAGATGAATGGCTCAAAAATAATCCAGACTCACGGGAGTTAAAAAGAGCACTGGCAGTAAAATTAGTAATGCAAGGATGGTCATATAAAACTATAGCATCATTAATAAATGTCTCAAAGAGCTTTATAAGTAAATGGAAAAAAATCTATGAATCAATGGGGATAGAAGGATTGAAAGTATCATATAAAGGCAGTCAAAGCTATTTGAGCAAGCCAGAAAAAGAAGCAGTTATTAACTGGCTAAAAGAACAAGAGTATTGGGATTTGTCAGAATTAGAATGTTACTTGATAGAACAATATGATGTCGTGTTTAAATCACAGTCAAGCTATTATGAATTGCTGTCAGAAGCCAAAATAAGTTGGCAAAAAGCACAAAAAAGAACCCAAGTAAAGACCCAGAATTAGTGAAGAAGAGAAATAAGGAAATTAAGTCAAAACTAGAAGGAATAATAGAGAAGATAAAAGCGGGAAAGATTGTAGTGTATGCAATTGACGAAGTTCATTTATTAGAAGGAGATCTAATAAGTCATGGATGGGGAGGTAGTAAAAAACGGCTAAAAATACCAATTAATAATGAAAAGAATCGTCAAACATATTATGGGGGCATTAAACTTATTTGAGCCAGATTTAATAGTGAGTGAATACCCAGCAGGAAATGGAGAAAGCACAGTTAATTTCGTGAAAGAGCTAATCAAAATCAATCAAAAAGAAGCGAAAAAGAAAGAAGAAGAAAGACAAATACTAATTATTTGGGATGGTGCAAGCTATCACAAAGGGCAAGAAATGCGTGAATTACTTGGCTGTGTGAATCAAGATTTAACAGAGTCAGAGTGGAAAGTAATCTGTGAACTATTTGCTCCGAATGCTCCGGAAGAAAATCCGATTGAGGCAGTTTGGTTACAACTAAAAAACTTACTGAGAAGGTGTCATCGTTTTTGTAAAAACTTCAATATTATTAAGCGTTTATTTAAACTTTTGGTTGACCTTAAGTTATTCAATTTTCCTAATATTGAAAAATATGATGCTTTTTCATGTCTCATTTAGAAACGCTA
>CBDCVG010000107.1:0-15317 GCA_965222765.1 Caldora sp. | reverse complement strand
GGGACTTTAGATTTGGATTGGGAGGAGGATTTACTTCCCTGGATGGGAGGTGAATTTTTGCTGGGCATTATACCGGCATCTGATGATATATTGACGCTTCCTGACAATTCGCAGTTTCCTCAGTTGGGAGCTGGTGTAGTTTTAATGGTACTCTCCAGAAATCGCTTCCGTGCAGAGAAATCTTTCCAACAACTAGATGAAGTAATGGCAACTCGCTATCAGTTTCTAGTGGAAGAAACGGAACTAGAAGGTAAACCAATCGTTAATTGGAAATCCCCTCTGGGTGGTATTAGTGCTACCCACGGTTGGTTAGACAACGATGTTGCTTTCCTAACCTTCGGTGCTCCTATTACCAGTTCCTTCTTTCCTCAACCGGAAGCCCTACTTACCCAAACTCCCCTATTCAAAGCAGTTATGCCGACTAAACCTAATCCCAATAATGGTCAGTTTTTCGTTAATTTTCAGGGTACAATCAACAGCAATAATCTAAATATGCCTGAACTACCGCCCAAGCAACAAATGTTGGCACAGGCAATTAACACCATTGGCGTGACAGCTGCCGTTAGTGATGAACGCACGACGCGCTTCGACATCTTTGTCGAGTTCAAAACTGCTGCTACTCCTAGCACTTCTCCCGAGCCTAAGCAATCTGAGTGAAGAGCAGGAGGAGATGAGAAGATGAGGGAGTATGGGGAGTGTAGGAAGACAAGACAGCTACATCTTCTTCCCAATTAGCAATCAGCAATTAGCAATTAGCAATGCCAAAAAAATGAGTGCGATCGTGCAAGCGCTGCTGCAAGTAGATCGCTAAGATCATAATAGAAATGATTTTCCTTACAAAAAGATGTTGAATTTCTTATTAACTTGGTTTGTTACTGCAATCTCACTGGTGATTACAGCCAAATTTATCCCAGGAATTGAGCTCGGCGGTTTTTCTGATGCCTTAATTGCAGCAGTTGTCTTGGGGCTAGTCAATGCAATAGTCAAACCGATTCTACAGATTCTGACGTTGCCTTTGAGCATACTATCCCTGGGACTGTTTCTGTTGGTAGTAAATGCTATCTGCTTTTCTTTAGTGGGATATCTAAGTCCTGTAGCCTTTACAGTACATGGTTTCTGGGCTCCCTTTTTCGGTGCGATAGTACTATCTTTAGTATCTGGTTTACTCAGCCGATTTGTTCCAGAACCTACTCAGCAAATTCAAGGAGATTGACAATTACCCCTTAATTGTCAAAAATCCTGAGCACGATGCCTCTGAACTTTGTCCATCGTGCTCAAGATTTAGATAGGGCTTGCTGCATGAGTATAGGGTTAGATAAAAGCTGCTGTAAGTCTTGAACAGCTACAATGGTTATCCCTCAACTCGAAACCCAACGTCTTATCCTCCGGGGATTTCGCCCACAAGACTTTGATGCCTACGCTCAAATGTGCACTGATCCCGAAGTCATGCGCTATATCGGTGATGGGACACCTTTATCCTATCAGGAATCTTGGCGAAATATAGCACTGATGCTGGGACACTGGCAATTGCGAGGCTATGGCATGTGGGCGGTGGAGGAATGCCAAAGTGGTGAAATGATTGGTAGAATTGGCTGCTGGCAACCGGAAGGTTGGCCTGGATTTGAGGTTGGCTGGATGTTACGGCAGACTCATTGGGGACGTGGTTTGGCAACCGAAGGAGCCACCGCAGCGATGGATTATGCTTTTAGAGAATTGCAACAATCCCATGTGCTCAGTTTGATTTGTCCAGAAAATACTGCTTCAATTCGAGTTGCCCAGAAGTTAGGGGAAAAGCTAGAAGTAACGACGAAAATTTTCTCAAGAGAGGTGTTAATTTACGGTATTTGTCGAGAGGATTGGGCAAGAATTTAGGAGTATCCCAAAAAGCGATGGATAAGCTAACTCGTGGTATCAGTTACAGGAAATATTCTAACTTCCTGCTATTAAACTTTTTAGCATTTTCTTAACCATTTCTACCATAACTTTTTCCCCATTGTCCCTAACAAAACTATCATAATGTGGCATGGAATTTAGTTCAAGTAACCACAGTTTACCATTTTTATCCATGACTATATCAGCCCCAGCATAATTTAAGGAAATTTTTTGAAAAATTGGCTGAATAAAGCTCTCGATATGAGCAAGCATTTTTTGTTCAGTTATATGTATTACTTTAAGACCCTGCCAATAAGCACGAGATAAATTCCCTACAAATTTAGCGTTATCTATATTTCTTTCGTACAAAAGAAGTAAGTTATTGTTAAAAATGATTGCCCTATATTCATCAATTATATCAATATATTCCTGAGCTATTGCAATGTAATCATAATCTTTACTATTAACATTAAAAATTAGTTTTAAAGATAGTTTTACTTGCTCTATATCTTGACAAAGAAATACATTTTTACCTTGAGAACCAAAATTCATTTTAATGATTACAGGTAATCTAAATTTACTCTTAATTTCTTCTACTATTGAATCAATGCTTTGATATTCTAAATATTTTCTATATTTTTCTTTACAAAAGGGTGACAAAAAAGATACGGTATGAGGAATACTTACTGTGTCTTTTAAAAGCTGATAAGTTAAGCCCTTGTCTTTAAATATTCTTGCATTTATTTCAGAGTTAAAAGGTGTAGCATAATTAAGAAAAAAATAGGAATTATCGTTAATTTTTATTTGAACGAAATTATGATTAGGATGTAAAAATTCAAAATCAATATTCAACTCTTGGCAAGCAGAAATCAAAACTCGAATGTTTGTCAGCATATAAACGATCTAGTTAGAATTACTTAAATTAAGTACAATTTTTGGGACACAAACTCAGCACTCTCAAGAAACAAGGATCCGAGCCAGGAGTCAAGAGGCAAAATCATTGGTGTCAACTTCAGCTATAGATAGCATAACATTTGGCTTCTACACCCACTAGAAAAAAGCATTATGAAATTTTTCCAAAAAAGCAAAATACACCTCATAAAGTTATTGTAAAGTTGACCAAAAGTTACTTGGCATTTTACTAGTTAGTTTGAGATACTAAGTTCAGCCACAACTAAATTAATGAAATGAGTAGTAGCCCTAGCCCATCTCCAGCTCCAAGTAATCAAGGGTGGTTTCGCAAGCTCATCATGCTATTGACAGCATTAGGTGGAGGAACAGGAGTTATTGCTTTGTTAGTTTTTTTTGTTAAACCACTACCTCGGATTTTTGAGCCTGAACCTCGATCAACAATTGAATCTCGATCAAGTGAATTATCAGAAATAAACATTATTGTATTGAACAAAGAAAATCAGCCTATAGAGGGCGTAGAAGTACAGTTTCTACTAGCTCCACCAGAGTCGAGATTAACTAACACCTCTGGATATGCTAGAGTCGAGATTTCTAAAAAAAAATATATTGATATTATTTTGATAAAAGAGGGATTCAAGACTGAAAAAAGAGCAATTAATGTAGAAGCTGAGAAGAATGGAACAACACTTATTGTATTAAAACGGGACTCTTCTAGTTAATCTAATCAACCTATTACCAGTTATTTTGATATAGCTAATACGAGCATAAATAAATTAATTAAATGAGTAGTGATCCTCGCTCATCTGGAACTCCAAGTAATCAATACGGACTTCGTAAATTCATCATAAACTTGACAGCATTGGGAGTAATAACTATTTTTTTATTAGTTTTTTTTGTTATTAAATCAACTATAACTAAACAAAATAAAAAAATAATAAACCCAACTATATCTCCATCAGTTTCACCACCAGATAAATTATTAAAAGTTCACCTTACTGTATTTAATACAGAAAATGAACTTTTAGACAATGTAAAAGTACAGTTTATACTAGATGATGCTCCGCCAAAGTCAACATTCACTAATAGCAGTGGATACGCTCGTATGGAAATTACTAACAGAAAAGATATTGATATTCTTCTGATAAAAGAGGGGTTCAAGACTAGAAAGGAAACAATCGACTTGGAAAGAAAGGAAAATAGAGAGAGGCAGTTTGTATTAGAACGGAAGCCCTATCTTGACAATTTATCTTCAGTTGAAGGATCACAACCATTCGCTCCATGCTTACCATCAGATGAATTATCAGAAGTAAAATTGATTGTCTTGAATGAAGAAAATGAGCCTATAAAAGGTGTCAGGGTACAGTTTATATTTGATGGCGCACCAGTCTCAGAGCTTACTGACAGTAAGGGATATGTTCGTATGGAAATTCCTATAATAGAATATGTTAATGTTCTTCTGACAAAAAATGGATTTAAGACAAGCCTTGAAACTATCAACTTAAAAGCTCAAATTAATGAAACAATAAACGTTGTATTACAATGCGATTGTAATACTTAGATTAACATTGATACTAATAAATATTTTTTCCTTAAAAAATCGTAAAACCAAATTTTAAGCACTACAGCTAAATCAATGAAATGAATAGTAGTCCTAATCAATCTCCAAATCCAAATAATCAAGACACTGTTCGCGAACTAATAATTCTCTTGATGACATTGGTTGTAACAACTGGAATTATTGCTTTATTATATTTTTTTGTTGATACAGTAATTTTTCCTGAACGTCTAACCAAAAATGAATTTCTCTCAGATCAATTACTAGATGTCGGATTCATTGTATTGAATGAAGAAAGCAAGCCTATAGAGGGTGTGAGAGTACAACTTATATTTGATGGTGCGCCAGAGTCCAAACTTACTGACAGTGCTGGATACGTTCAAGTGGAAATTATTACAAGAAAATCTATTAATGTTATTCTAACAAAAGCGGGGTTTAAAACTAAAACAAAAATTATCAACCTAGAGGTTGAAAAAAATAAAACGAGGACTTTTGTATTAGAACGAGATTCTTCATCGAATACTCAAACTGCATCCTCAAATACTACACCTTCATCACCAACTAATACTCAACCTGTATACTCAACTCCTCCAACCCCATCACCAGTTCCAAACCCACCTCAACAAGACCTTTATTTTGTAACAGATGAGGCTTTTGCCGACTTAAATACAACTAACCAAAGAGTTCAAGCTTTGAAAGCAACAGGTTACCAAAATGCGGGAGCAATCTGGATACCGGATTATCCCAATTTGTCAGGTAAACCCTTATATCAAGTTTATGCTGCTAAATTTAGCGATCGCTCTAGCTGTGGCAGCTTCGTAAAAACTTATCGTCAACGCAAGAGGGATGCTTATTGTTTCAGAGCCAGTCTAGATCCTCGTATATCAGCAGATCGCTTTTAAGGAACTTAAAAAGGGCAGAGTAGTTATCATCGGAGGAAATTGTTTTTCTTGCACTTTTGTTGAGATTAACTCAAAACTTGTTACTTGTTACTCGTTACTTTTTACTTCCTCAAGTCTCCCATTGGACTTATTCCGCAAACCCTAACTATCCTCATTTTGAGGTGCTGGTGGTGCGAAAATCGTTAATCCTCGGGGAATGCACTCTACTTCGATTGGAGTCATCCCAATGAGTTCGCCATCAAGTACAACTTTTTGAGGTGGGTTGGTAGTCACCTTAATTTGTTTAGTTTGCAAACTGACGATATCCTCCCGATTAGTTGGCATTTTCAGCAGCGCTGCTCCCAACAACTCAACCATACCTGTGACAGCTTCGATCTCGCTTTTGGGAGCAGCAATAGTCACATCCAACATCCCATCATTGGCAATTACTTTACCTGGACCTTGAGCCATAACAGAAGTGGATGGTGCTGCATTGGCTACGGTAACTGCTCCTGCATGAAAGGTTTCGATCACACCTTCAATTTCTATCTTAGTTTCAAAAAGCTCTTGCTCGTTGAACTGCTGGATGCCAGCCATGATATAAGCCAATGCACCCCAGCGGTTTTTTGCTTCTCGATCTGCCCGTTCAACTATTTCTGCCTCGTAACCGATGCCAGCGAGTAAAATCATGGGCAATCCATTACAAAGAGCTGTATCAACAATTCGGGTTTGCCCTGCTAAAATAGCTGCGCAGGAACTTCTAATCGGAGTTAGACGAGCAGGAATACCGACGGCAACAGCAAAAGCATTGGCTGTGCCTCTGGGAATGATGCCTAAGGGGATATCTTTACCAATGAGTTCCCCTGCAACGGCGGAAACGGTGCCATCTCCTCCAGAAGCAATGATTAAATCCGCTTGAGCTGAAATCGCCTCCTTAACTAGCTCTTCGGGATTAATCTCTGGTGTGGTAGAGTGAACTACCAATTTCATTGCCGGTTCTAGTAGTTGTTTGATGAGAGCCAATTCTTCTTCAGCATTGCCTTGCCCGGAAACTGGGTTAAAAATTAAGTGAGCAACACGAGTCCGACGTAAAGCATCTGCGATCGCTTCTGCTGTTGCTAAATTGGTTGCCAAAGGAATATTATAAACAGCACAGATACGCCCAATTGCTTGAATATCCGGCTCGTGGGGTTGAGCCTGGAGGGGATCAAAGAGGAAAATGACAGCAGTTACTTTACCTTCTGCTACTAGAGCCGCAATTTGAGCATCTCCTCCCATTGAACCTGATAACTTCAGCTCAATCGCTAAATTTGTTTGAGCTTTTACCCGTTCTCCAGTCTTGCCTGTAGCAATTAATTGATAGCGAGCCAAGACTGCTTGATGTTGCTTGACAAAATTGACCATTTCGTCTTTTTTACGGTCATGGGCAATAAGAGCGATCGTTGCAGGCATAATATTCAAATCTTGGGTTAAGGTTGCTCAAGAATGGCTCTAAGTTCTGTTGGGGAAAGATTACAAGCGGTGGTAATTTGTTCTATGGTTAAATCTAAGCCTAAGGAGAATACTTTAGTCGCAATTTGCTGCTGTTGCTCTTGGAGGGTTTTTTCAGCTCTTTCGGCTCTTTCAACTCGTTGCTGGTATTGCTCAGCTCGTTGACGCTGTTGTTCTGCTAATTCTTCGAGGGTGCGGTAAGCATTACCCTCTTGATCATACCAGAACAGCCATTCTCGCTCCCATCCCACATAAGTTCCTCTACTTCTGCCAATACCTAAACCTATTTCTGGCAATGATTTTCTTTTTATTGGTGAGACTAGTCCCAGGTGTAAATATTTGAAGCACTCATAGTTTCTTACTTCTTTAAATAGGTCTTGATAGCTCTGACAATAGCTGTCTATCACTAATGCTGTTGGCTGAGGAGCTCTGGCTAAATGTTTGAGTACTTGTAGCTCTACATCCATTGCTGTGCTTACCTTGTAGAGTTTCTTTTTTTTCTTTCTCTACTTACTATAACCGGAAAGTGACAGAAGAGGGGTATCATTCCACTAGCGAAAAATGGAACAGATACTCTTGACAATTTTGCTTTAGCTTGCTTTCATTGCAACCGCAAGAAATCAGCTCGAACAACAGCTATTGATCCCCATTCAGGTGCAGAAGTACCTCTGTTTAACCCAAGACAAGATAATTGGAGTGAGCATTTTATCTGGTCAGTTGATAGACTATTCATCATTGGTTTAACCTCAGTTGGACGGACTACCGTTACAGCATTATCCCTAAATCGGGAAAGAGTTATCAATATTCGTGCAGCAGACAAAGCAGTAGAACGACATCCACCACCAGGCGATCCAATTCAGTCAGAAAATTGATAGCATTTGCAATAGAAAAGCGATCGGTAATATTGCATGGGCGTTGAGAACCCCGACTTCTTCAAGAAGTCGGGGTTCTGGGGATTGAGCTTTCTTCGTAAACCAATATCGGAGCATATTCTGTTGGGTTTCACTTTTGGCGCCGTAACGCACCTTGATTGGTGGTTTGGTGCGTTACGCTTCGCTAACAGCACCCTACAGAGCAGTCAAGTTTTATCTAGTAGAAATGGGTATAATAAAAGAAGATATTATTCTCGGTTTACATCCAAGTTATAAGCGTCTTTATACAGGCTACGGAGTGGCTTAGGGGATTGCCATAGGTAGCTATTATGCGATCGCTATAGGCAGCGCTTCGCGATTGCCACAAGCAGCGCTTACGCGATCGCAATTCCTGATTCTTATTCAATTATCACCCCGTAGGGGCGGGTTCACCAGCCATTAAGCACATTGATAAGTCAATCGTGTAAACCTGCCCCGGCAATCACGACAGGTAATTGGTTTCGGGTTGGGGCGGGTTTGGTTAAATTATCCTGTTGTTGTCAAGTTTTGGGCTTTCCCCGCCCCTACAAATTCGGTAACCTACCAATTCCCAATTATCAATTATCAATTATCAATTATCAATTATCAATTATCAATTATCAATTCTAATTACAATCTGGATGACTAAATCCCGAATTGTGGAGCGTGGCCTTCTGAGGTTCGGCGGTTAAAATAACTGTACCATCGGGGTTAATGATCCAACCTTGGGCTTGCCGCATTTCTGGATAAATTGGTGTTCCGGTGCTATCGGTTGGTTGTTGGCTGACGACGACGGCGGGACGCTGGTTGTCTGGTTCACGAGTTAGCCATTCTACTAAACCTTCATTATTGCTCAAAGGTTCCTCCGGATTTGGGGGTAAGCCTCCCTTGCCAACAATGGTTAGGGAACTGCCCCCAGCGATTTTGCCGTCGATGAGAGCACAGACATCTTTGCCGATTAAACTTTCTGCATCTACTAATATACGAGGTAACTCGTTCAATCCCTGAGTGGCGTCAAAACTGAGGAGGTTTAAGATGAAGACGCCATCGGTGCCGAATTCGGAAGAGGCGGTGATGTCGCTGAAGGGAGTGAGTCGCTCTCGGAACTCTAATCCCAAGATGGCATTAGTGGTAATTTCGATTCTGCCGCCATTGCCGAGGAAAGCATTGGCAATGATGTCGCTATTTTCGCTAGGCACGCCAATGACGAATTGGGCAGCGATATTAATATTACCTCCATTCCCAAAACTACTGCCGATACCTGCGGTGGCACTGATGAGGCTATTGTTGCGTAGTAGGAGGTTGTTGGCTACGTCTAAGGCAATGTTGCCGCCGTCGTTACTGAAGGCTTCGGCGGTAATGGCACCATGATCTAGGTTAAGGGAATCAGCAGTGATCTTAATGCTTCCTCCTGTGCCTTCCCCTTGGCTATCCACGACTATCTCTGCACCATCCACAATACTCATGGTTAGGGGGTCGATGAAAATACTACCACCATTACCTGTGGAACCGGGGGTAGTGCTGGCAAATAGTCCACTACCTGCTCCTGTTAGGGTAATGTCATCGCTTATCAGGAGGTTAATGTTTCCGGCATTAAAGGTGCTGGAGGTGGTGGAAAGTAGTTGTCCCCCATTAGTTGCAGTAAAACGGTTACCATTGATGATAATGCTACCAGCGGTTCCTTGTCCCTCAGTAGCAGTGGAGACGCTGGCACCGTTGGTTACTTCAACGGCAGGAGCAGTGATATTGATGTTACTGCTATTGCCTTGGGCGGAGTTTTCGACTGCTGCTGAGACTAAACTATTATCGATCGCTATGCCTTCTCTAGCGGTAAGATTTACTTCCCCAGCATTTCCCCTACCAGCGGTAGCTGAAGAGATGGTACTGTTATGGAGAAATACGCGATCGCTAGCATTAACCTCCACTTTCCCTGCATCTCCCATACCAGCAGTAGCTGAGGAAATAGTTCCATTATTGGTTAGGGAGAAGGTATTGGTATCGAAGCTAACGTTACCTCCTTGACCAATTCCCGAAGATGCGACAGCAGAAGAGACAGTACTATTATCTACAGAAATGCGATCGCTAGCAGTAATTTCTACCTTTCCACTTCCCCAGCATCTCCCATACCAGCAGTAGCAGAAGAGATAGTTCCATTATTGGTTAGGGAGAAGAAAGTATTGGTATCGAAGCTAACGTTACCTCCCTTGACCAATTCCCGAAGATTCGACAGCCGAAGAGACAGTACTATTATCTACAGAAATGCGATCGCTAGCAGTAATTTCTACCTTACCCGCATCTCCGATACCAGCAGTAGCAGAAGAAATAGTTCCATTGTTGGTTAGGGAGAAGGTATTGGTATCGAAGCTGACATTACCTCCTTGACCAATTCCCGAAGATTCGACAGCAGAAGAAACAGTACTATTATCTACAGAAATGCGATCGCTATTAATAATTCTCACATCACCAGCATTGCCGACACCAGCAGTAGCCGAAGAGATAGAAGAACCATTAATTAAGTCTAGCTGGTTGGTTGCAATCTCAATATTACTGGCAGGAGCCGTATTAGGAAGTACCGCACCCTGCTCAACAGTAGTGGAGATAAAGCCATTGTCGAGTAAAACTGAGTTGGCGTTTTCTATATTTATACTGCCAGCACTACCTGTACCAGCAGTAGTAGCGGAAATAATGCCTTCATCTTCAATAGTTAACTGGGGGGTATTAATCCTCACATTGCCAGCAACTCCAGCACCTGCCGTTTGAGCAAACATACCACTGGCTGCACTGGTATCAACTACATTACCAGCAAAATTGGGGTTTCCTAGGGATACTTGGAGCGTGTAAGTACTAGGAGCAGGGATTGAGCATTAAAATCTATCATCTATGCCATCCTATATCACGATCGGGTAACTTTGAGGAAGTAGGCACCAGACTCCCTAAAGGTAAACTTAAGATAGGCATCGTTACTATCCGTACTACCCCCTGCACCTAGTAAAGTACTTGCTCTTGCTCCAGACGAAGCTATTAGGTTGCCATCGCTATCAAAAAGAGAGATTCTTGAGTTTATATTTCCTGGATCATTGGGATCGTTACCATTAAAACCATTATCGATATCAAAAAACCCCCTAGTTCCTGCTACTACTTCAAAGGAATAGTAATCAACGGTACGAGGATCTGAACCTGTACCAGCAACGGAGACATAGGGAAGGCGATCGGATAAGGTAACATCAGGAATAGCAGCATCATCGGTACTCAAAGAAAATAGATCATCACTGAGTACCATCGTTTGAGCAAAAGAGTCATTGGGTTCTACTTCTGGTTGGGAAACTTGATTCCTAGTAAAAACTACTTCTCTGGGTACAGGAGGAGGAGAACCTCCAGGGTTGGAGTTAGTGCCGGTAATCAGAACACTTTGGTTGGCATTGACATCAATATCACCAGCATTGCCGCTACTAAAAGCATTGGTGAGTAGCTGTCCCCCATTCCTTAACTCGACGATATCAGCATTGATATTGATATCACCACCGTCATTAATACTGGAAGTCTGAGCACTCAAAACTGCTCCTTCGGAGACTAATAGATTACCAGTTGTTACAGCAATTGTGCCTCCTAAACCACTATTGGCAGCCTGAGTAGAAGTAAATACGCCACTAGCAAAGCCTTCTTCAATGCCGGAGATAGTAATTGCATCATTCACATCCAGAGTTACCTTACCAGAATCTCCGATTCCCCGCGTCAAGGCTTGCACTTGGGAACCTCCGGTAATGCTGAGGGAGTCAGCTGACAGACTAACTTCTCCCCCTGTACCTGTAGCTCGAGCATCCACAGCCGTACTTAGGTTACTGCGGTTACTGAGGGAAATAGCTCCAGTGGCAGTTAAGGTTACGTTGCCTGCATTACCTCCGGCAGAAGTTGTACTAAAAATATTGCTGTTGTTATCTAAAGAGATACTTTCAGCATTAATCAAGACATTACCGGCATCTCCTGCACTAAAAGTAGCAGTATCAATAAAAGAGGCATTAGTCAGAGTTACGGTTCCTGCTGCAATCTCAATCTCTCCACCCGTACCCTCTGCTCCTGGTTCTACCGAAGTCGCAAGGCTGGTATCATCCAGCAATAAATCCCCAGTTTGGATGAAGATGTTACCTGCTTGCTCCACATCTCCGACAACAGCAGCAGTACTGACATCTGTACCAGTTAAGTTAACTGATTCCGCCTCAATCCGGATTTCTCCACCCCTACCGGCAAGAAAGGTATCGCTGACAATCTCTGTATTTTCTAAATTAATCCCTCCAGTACGGTTAATCAGCGTAATATTTCCCCCACTACCAGTACCAGAAGCATCAATTTTAGGTTGCACAAAATCATCAGCAGGTCTGATAGTAATACCATCGTTACTGTTAGCATCAAGGGTAATATTTCCCCTGCCATCATTGCCACTAGAGCGGATATTCCCTGTAGTAATCGAGCCAGCATTACTGACTACCTCAATATCTCCACCAGCACCTACCAAAGTGGGAGTCGTATTATCTAGATCAAACTCAGAGGACGATTCTAGTTCAAGGGTTTCAATATCCCCATTGGCAGTAATAGTAATTTTACCTCCATCCCCTGCTTCACCAAACTCAGAGCGAGAGCGAGAGCCTATTTGCTCTGTAGAAATTCTGCCGCCAGCATCGAGAGTAATTGCCCCTCCTGCTCCAGCATTGCCATCATTAGATCTAGATTCAGATCTTAGGCGAGTTGCTTGAATGTCGCCTCCTGCTGTAAGAGTAATCGCACCTCCTGTTCCTCCATCCCCTTCATCAGAGCTAGATTCAGAGTTTAGTTCATTTGTTTGAATATCACCCCCGGCATCCAGAGTAATTGCCCCTGCTGTTCCTGCATTCCCCAGAAAAGATCCCGAGGTGGAGAATAATAGGATACCAGTAGAGATATCACCAACCGCATTGAGAGTAATGGCTCCTCCGTTGTTAGCATCCCCTCGCACACTTAGAGACAACGAGCGTATCTCTCCTGTTACATCAATCCCCCCTCCTGCATCCAGGGTAATAGCTCCCCCTGCACCGGCATCATTACCGTAGGAGAAAGAGTAAGAGTTGAGACTACCTACAGAAAGATCCGCACTGGCATCAAGAGTAATCGCTCCTCCTTCATCGGTATAAGCAGCAGAGTTGATATTACCCAGAGTCAAATTGGCTCCAGAAATAGTAATATCCCTACCATTAGTCCTGATAGTATCTCCCGTATCCTCCATCGTAAAGTCACCAGTACCATCATTATCAGCATCGGCAGTCAATTCAATAGCACCGGCGCCACCAGCTAAATATAAGTAGTTATCAGCCAAGTCTTGAATGGTAATATCGTTGGTTGCTTGTAAGATAATGTTGCTATTAGCTGCTTGTGCTTCTAGTTCTGACTCGTAGATTACAGTTGGAGCAATATCCCCTGCTGCTACTTCACCGTTATCACCAGCAGCATTATTACCAAAAGCATAGGCATCAGCTCCATTATCATCTCCATCAGCATTGCCGGTTCTAATTTCAATATTTGCGGGGTCGAGGAGTAAAGTACCAATATTACCTGTATCAGAATCCGTATCTACCTTACCGCGAAATACCAGCTGTTCCTTGCCAGAAACTTCGACAAAACCCCCATCCCCAGATTCCGAGCCACCACGGGCGCTAATATTGCCATAGAACCGAGTAATTTCATCCGCCCAAACAATTACCCTACCCCCATCACCATTAGTTAAGGCATCGGCGTTAATTGTTACATTTGGGCCAATATAGGTATGAGTGGCATTTGCCCTCACCCTAAATCCCTCTCCCCCTGGGAGAGGGACTTTGAAGACTTGCCCCCCTTCTGCCGATCCTGAGAGAGAGACTTCTTGCCTCCCTTCTCCCAGAACTTGCCCCCCTTCTCCCAGAGGGAGAAGGGGCTGGGGGATGAGGGCATCCCCTCCCTGATAATCACCCCCAATCAACACCGTACCCCCACCTGTTGCCGAAGACACATCAATCCCGGCATCATCCAACAAACCCACCCGATGCCCCAACACCTCCACCCTGCCTCCCGGAGCAGTCAGAGAACCAGTCATCGTCACCGTACCACTTTGCAACCTCAGAGTTTCCCCTTGACCAACAGCTAAATTCCCTTGATGATTAATCTGGGCTTGATGGTTTGCCCAAGCTTGATGAAACAGTGCCCCTGGTTGCACATTGAGTAACTGACTATGCTGGGGATTAGTAGCACTAAATACCCCTTCCTCCCCCAACTGAATGCCATCCGCAGTACTAGCAATAAAAGAACCACTCACATCCAAACTGGAATTAGGCCCAAAATTAATCCCATTAGGATTAATCAGCCACAAATTAGCATCACCAGCTACCCCCAACCTACCCAAAATATTCGAAGCATTGCTCCCAGTAACACGAGTCAGGATATTCTCAATACCAACGGGATTCGCAAAATAGACACTCCTACCATCCCCCACATTAAATTCCAGAAAACTGTGGAACAAATTACTTCCTCTAGCTGCTCCTCCCCGAATTTCATCAATCAAGGCTTCAATCGGCACAACTACCGAACCTTCCGGATCTAAAGTATGATCTGGTACTAATTGTGCTTGAGCTGGTTGCCAAGCAAGAAGGCAGAAGGCAAAACCCACCCCTAACCCCTCCAAGGAGGGGAACTGGAGGCAGAGGGGAAGAAAGTTTGGTTTGGGATGGCGCATGGGAATTTAGAATTTAGAATTGGGAATTGCTTCCTTAGACCTCTTGCATAAATCTTGGCACGCCCCCTAAATCCCCCAATTCTGGGGGACTTTGAATCCGGTTCCCCCCAAAGTTGGGGGGTTAGGGCTCACAAGGGTAGGTTTTTAATATTTCGCTGAAGATGAGACAAGGGAGGAACCCACCCTTGTCAGGGGTTAGGGGGGCAAAAATGGGCAATTTGTCAGTCCCATTGTTAAAGATATTGATGAATGCCCACCCTACAAAATTTACTCTGTACTTTGTTATGGTTTGCGATCGCAAACAAACTAACAGCATTCACCCTTGACACCCAAGACAGTATCTACAGGATAACAATTTACCAGGAATAGAATTGCGTGCGCTAAATCTCCAGAACCCCGACTTCTTAAAGGATACCGCTGGTGAAATATTTCGTAATATCTCCCAACTACTGAATGCCCCCTAAATCCCCCAATTCTGGGGGACTTTGAATCAGGGCTCCCCCAGAATTGGGGGTTGGGGGGCTTCAAAAACCTTTGTCTCATAGCCAATGTTTCCAATTGTTAAATTTGCCAGCGGTATCGTTTAATAAGTCAGGGTTCTCAATCGCAGCGAATAGCAATATTTTGGCTCCACATTTGTGCAGTTAGAAATTCATCTTGGTGAAAGATAAATCTAAAATCAACACTACTAAAAACCCCGATTTATTGAAAAAGTTGTGGTTATCTAATAGTCAAAAATGTAACTCATAATACTTTTTCCACCATAAACGTTTTAACAAAACCAACTCCCTGATCCTTCCAACAGTCGAGCTTGAGAAAGCTTCACTATTTCTACACAATTTCATTTTTGTAAAAAAAAATGAAAATTATTTACCAAACCTTATTCTTGAGGTAGATAATAAATGCTGAAGACAAGCACTACTACTGGAGTGCATCTCAAAATCAAGCACAACCAAAAAGATTCAGTAGCTTACAAAAAGCTG
>CBDCVG010000106.1:0-42626 GCA_965222765.1 Caldora sp. | reverse complement strand
TGTAAACCATATACTAACTTGCCTTTTCCATAGTTTTCCTCAAGGTAGCAGGTCAATTTTTCTCGTTGAGAGGCATTCCCGGATATTACCATCCTTAAGGTATCATCAAACTTGAGGTGGTCTGTATCAGCCACAATTTGAGGTTTGATTAATTTTCCATCTAGTTTGCCGATTTTGAGCTTGAATTTAATCAACAAAAATGCTATCAAATTTTGTAGTTGATTGCTCAATAAAGCTAGCTTTCTCTTCAAGTAATTTTTAGAGTGAGACTGAATATTGGCAACCTGAGATAAGTCTTGGCTGCTAAAGGCTAGATTAAGATTTTGTGTGGTCACTGGATGAAAATTTTTCTGTTGACCATAATATTTGTCGATTTGCTTGAAGACTCCCTCATAAATATGGTTATCATCTTCATTCAGCCCAGAATTAGCGACAACAATCAGACTGACTACTTCATCCCGGGGACTAGGAATATCTTGCCAGGGACATTTCAATCCCGAAAAATCAACTTTGGGACATAAACCTATATTTTTGAGCTCATAAGTTTCGCTAGTGAGGGGATCTTTGATTAGTTGCTCGGCATAAGTTAAACCGCCCCCAGTAAATAATGCCTGTTGATATTTGTCAGAGACATTAAATTTGGCTACTTTCACATCATAATCACGAGCAGTGACAACATCTATTGGCACAATACCTACCCGTAATTGTAGCCCAAATTCTTCCTGAGCCAGTTTTTGTGTTCCTAGTAAAGCTTGTTGAGCCGGAGTAAAAAGTGTCGGAGGAATTAAAATTGAAGCGCCATCCCCACCAAAGATAAAAGGGATTTCTAGATTTCCAGCAATATTTAGTACCCCAATAATTGAGCAAGCACCTAATAGGTTGACATCTTTGTAGCGTCCAGCTTCAATTGCTTTGGTAGAACCAACAATATCTGTGATAATGATGTACCAGTCTTTGGGTATAGAGACAAAACTATTATTACTCGTAACTACCCGACAAAAGCTATCATAACTCGGTAATTTCGAGTAAAATTCATCCGTATACATAGATTTGACGATTTCTTCAAGGAGGGAGCAGCTAGCTAGTAGAAGAAGGCAGAAGGCAGAACCCACCCCTAACCCCTCCAAGGAGGGGAACTCCGAGGCAGAAGGGAAGAAAGCTTACTGTAGAAGCTTTTTAACATTTTTTAACTGGTCACTTACAGCAGATTGCAGGTAAATGAGGTACACTGATGCCGGTACATCAACAGGCAAGATGAAAGCTTACTCCATCGACTTCCGAGAAAAAATAGTAACTTCTTACACTGAAGGTAATACTTCCATCAGAAAAGTAGCCTCTCGATTTGGCGTAGCCAAAAGCTTTGTACAAAAACTGCTCTGGCTCAAGAAGACTCAAGGAGATTTAAAACCTCAACCACAAGGGGGAGCAATCAAGGGTGAGTTAGATGGATATGAAGTTCAACTAACTGAATTGGTTGAGAAATACCCGGACGCAACTTTATTAGAATATTGCGAGTATTGGGCAGCAATTTCAAATCATTGGGTAAGTACGAGTACGATGTGTCGTGCCTTGCAAAAACTAGGATTGACACTAAAAAAAAGACGCTACGCAGCAGCCAAGGGAAAACCGAAAGAGTCCAAAACTTGAGAAGTGAGTATTGGCAGCAAGTCAAACAGATAGAGCCAGCCAACTTGGTATTTATTGATGAAATGGGTGTGTTACTCGGTTTGACACGAACCCGTGGTCGAAGTCCTCACGGTACGAGGGTATACGATTTTAAACCATTTTATCGAGGAGCAAAGGTGACAGTAATTGGGGCGATAAGCATCAAACAAGTTTTGGCTGTTATGACTTTAAACGGTTCGATGAACTCAAACGCATTTAAAGTCTTTATAGAGAAGTGTCTGCTTCCTCAACTATGGAAGGGTGCTGTTGTTGTCATGGATAATCTTCCAGCTCATAAAGTTGTAGAAATCGAACCATTGATTCAATCTGTTGGCGCAAGTGTTCTATACCAATCACCCTACTCTCCTGACTTTAATCCCATTGAACACTGGTGGTCACAACTCAAAGCTTTTTTACGTCAGTTTTCTCCAACTAACTCAAAAATGGTTGATGTCTTAATAGCAACTGCACTCGATTTAGTCAATCCCTTGCATTTAAAAAACTGGTTTACTAACTGTTGTTACTGTACCTCATAAACCTGCAATACGCTGTATGTATTGTGTACGTTTAGTCAGATTGATTCAATACTAAGGATAATCAGAATCAGTACAGTCGTTAACGACCTCCACCACCTCGGCTAATTGCCGGAGCACCTTTATCTGGTGGTTGGTAATCTAGGTTTTGAGCCAATTCTGATGAACTGCTGCTCTTTTCAGGGGCAAATTCTTGGTTGACTGAGATATTATTAGGTATATTTAGTTGCACTTGATAATTAACTATTTTTCTACCTAATAAAGACAAAATAATTAACAAAATTGCAATCCCAGTTAAACGAGTAGTAAGGTACATAAGGAGCAAGTTAAAATAAACTAAGAATGGAATGGTAGTCTGTTTTTAAACTTCAGCACCCAGGTTTTGAATCTTAATTTAGCCAAAGAAGTTAAAATCTAGCTAATCCATTATAAATAGTTAAATGTAACTTAAGGTGACCAAAATCACATCATTTATGTTTCTATAATCACCGAAAAATTTAGGAGCAATTAATTCTTTGGTCAAAGTTTAAAGAGAATGGGAAAAAATATGCTGATTCCTACCTTGCTGCTTAGCTCGATACATTGCAGCATCAGCACTCTTAATCAAAGTATCCTCTGTTTCACCATCTAACGGATAGATGCTGATACCAATACTACCAGTAACAAAAACCTCTTGCTCTTCTAGCACAAAAACTTGAGAGAGCACTACTAAAATCTTTTCTGCAACTCTAGCAGCATACTTCCGGTGAGGAATGCTCGGTAGAATGACGGTAAACTCATCACCACCTAACCGTGAGACAAGATCGGTATTCCTTAAGCTACCAGTAAGTCGCTGAGCAACTATTTTGAGCAGTTGATCGCCTGTATCGTGTCCTAGGGTATCGTTCACTTGCTTAAAGCCATCCAAATCAATAAACATCAGCGCCATCTGCTGATTATTGCTACGAGCAAAATCTAAATACTTTCTGAAGCTTTGATGGAACTGTTGGCGATTGGCAAGACCTGTTAGAGAATCGTGATTAGCTAGATAGTGCAATCGCTCTTCTGAAAGTTTGAGTTCTTGGTTGTCACGAGCTAAATCTACCGCTGCTCGTCTGAGTTCTTCCTCGATTTGCTTGCGATGGGTGATATCTCGAATAACGCCAACTAAGAAGAGATTACCAGCAGCATCCTTATGGAGAGACCGTTTGGTGGCAACAATGTGAATTCTTCCAGAAGCATCTGTAAATTTCTGCTCAATTTCCCTAGCTTCGCCAGTCCGGAAAATTAGTTCATCTTGATTCCAAAAGGTATCTGCTTCTTGTTTAGGGAAAATGTCATAATCTGACTTTCCCATTAATGCTTCAAGGGAATAGCCGACTAATAGACTATATGCTTGATTGACAATAATCCAATGATGTTTTTTATTTTTGACAAAAACTGGGTCAGGAATATTATTGATAACTGTCTGTAAAAATTCTTTGGATCTTTTTAATTCTTCCTTGGTATGAGCTATATAGCTAGTGAGTGCTGCTGCTGAACCCAACAACCCCAATAATCCAGGAACCAGGGGTAACCACCAATCTACTAAAAAAGCTAAGTAACAGCCAACACTTAAAGATGTACTGGCAAGAAAGAGACTCACAAGCCGACTCGACTGCGATCGCCCTCGCAAAACTACAATAGCACCGAGACTAGACCAACCAAAAATCCAGAACCATTCTACTGGTTCTGACCAAACCTTGATTAACGAGTTACCGTCAATGGCAGCACTAAGGATTTGACTGATAAAGTTAGCGTGCAGCTCGACTCCAGCAAAGGATATTACTGTCCCATTAACTCTACTGCTGTAAGGAGTATAGAAAACGTCTTCTGTGCTAGTTGCTTTAGAACCAATCAGAACAATGCGATCGCGCAATAATTCCTCTGGTACTTTACCTGCCAAAACATCTGCTAAAGCAACGGTTTCAAAGCTAGCTGGATGTCGAAAGTAGGCTAAGATTTGATAGCCTCCAGCATCTGCTTCTACATAACCACCATCGTTAGGATGGAAAGGAAAAAAGACACCCTTACCTAATTGTAAATAGTCAGAATTGAGGGTTGAGGGTTGAGGTTTAATCCCCTCTACTTCTAAATAAACCTTAGCTAGCTTTAGTGCTAAACTTTCGTGGCTTTCGCCATCTGTACTCAAGTAGAGCAAACTGCGACGTACTTTACCATCAGCATCAACGACAATATTATTAAAACCAACCTGTTGGCGTTTACTCAGTACTGGTGGAGGGTCAACACCTAAACTGCGTGTATCTCTTAGTTTCTCAATACCAATCAAATTGGGAATAGTTTCAGCAATTTTGATAAATTCCTTATGGCCAGGCTCAACTGGTAAATCCCGATAGAGGTCTAGACCAATAGCTCTTGGCTGATAGGTATTTATTTTTCCAAGCAGCTGAGCCATTACTTGATCAGGAATCGGCCATTGACCAATTTGTTGCAAGTCAGCTTCACTAACCTCAACAATAACAATTCGTTTGTCAGCTGCTTCTGGGGGATGTAGGCGAAATAGGTGGTCTAATACTGCTAACTCAGATGAGAGTAGTATCCCCATTAGGCGGAGGATAATGACAGCAACAGTTACACCCGTAGATGTAATCAATACTGGGTGCTGTTGCTGCACTAGCAGCTTCAGTCTATGACCTAATTTTGCTATTAACATCTACTTGATTGCACAATTATCACAAGTATAAATTGACCTAAGTTACTTTGATAACAATTTTTATAAGGAAAATATCAATAAGCGTATACACTAATAGCTCCCGACTAAGTCGTAGCTATCCGGATTAATTTGCCCAATAATTTGTCAAAATGAAAATTCCCACACCAGTTCCAGTGGTAAGGACAAGGATTTTGCTTGGCAAACGTTCCTTACACTTTGGAGATGGTGTGAATAATGTCCAACCTAATACTAATTTTTCTCTCATGAAAAATATATGGGAGTACACAGATATCGCTGTGGTTGGAGATTATCGATAATGCCTACCCTCAAAATGAGCTTTCTTGACCAAGCCTTAATTTGGTGGTATCATTTTAGATAATGGATTAGGTGTGCGCCTATAGAGTCTGGTCAGTTACAAAATGCGATCGCGCAAGCAGATAAGAGATTTTCAATCTAGTTATTTCATTACAGAATTATGTCATCCTGAGCGGTAGCGAAGGATCTCCATACGGCCGGTGATGCTTCACTATCACCTCAGCATGACAGTCGTAGGGTGTGTCAGCGTAGCGGATACTGCTGGCGAAATATTTTGTAATGTCGTAAAGCGACTGGAAGCCCCCTAAATCCCCCAATTCTGGGGGACTTTGAGTCCGGGCTCCCCCAGAATTGGGGGCTGGGGGGCTTCAAAAACCTTCGTTCTGTTGCCAATATTTCGGAATGTTAATTTCGCCACCAGCATCGCGTAGCGTAACGCACCGCGTTGTGGGTACAATCATTTTCAAAAATCGCCTTAGAGGACGTCTACTATCTTCAGAAGAGTTTAGGAAATTTACCACAGAGGCACAGAGGAACACAGAGAGAGAATTAAGAATTGTCTGTTGCCTCCCCCCACTAATAATCTATGCAACCAAACCGAACTTGATATAATTTCCCTGCTGCGTAAAAGGCAAGGAAACTGCTGATAAATGCTGTAGCTACCGAAAAATTCACTTCAACTCAGGGCATGAGCAGTACTCGTCTCAAATATCAATGGATATTGTGGAACAAGCTTCCTCGTTTCAGTTGTCAGTGTTTTACTGTATTGGTTAGTTTTGTGTTCTTTGCGGATGTAGGGGTAGGTATTGTCAGAGCGAGTGAAGCTGATAGTAGTACGGCAGTGCAGATGGTACAACAGCCAGATGATGCTTCTACTGAACCCAATCGCGCTGCGGCAGAACAAATCTGTGATGAAGGGATGCAGCTATATCAGATAGAAACAGCAGAATCTCTACGACAGGCAATTCCTAAACTTGAACAAGCCGCCATCCTCTATCGTCAAGCAGGTGACAAACGCTCAGAAGCTTTATGTCTCCATAATATTGGTTTTATCTACTCTTTATTAGGAGACAAGCAGAAAGCTTTGGAATTCTACAACCAAGCTCTGCCTCTATCTCAGGCAGTGGGGGATAAACGTGGGGAAGCCATTACTCTCAGTAATATAGCTGTGGTTAAACGTGAGCAAGGTAACCTCACTGAGGCTCTTACCCAGATTGAGCAAGCAGTTGACATTATCGAATTCCTACGCACCAAAATAGTCAGTCCAGAACTGCGTACCTCCTACTTTGCCACCCAGCAGGACTATGGCTATTACGAACTCTATATCGACTTACTGATGCAACTGCATCAACAAAACCCCAATCAAGGATACGATGCCAAGGCACTCCACGTCAGCGAACGTTCCCGCGCTCGTAGTCTTATTGAACTTCTCACCGAAGCTAACGCTGATATCCGTCAAGGGATAGAACCCCAACTACTTGAACAAGAACGTACCTTACAACAGAAAACAGCACCAACCCTGAACTATCAGGAGTCGTACTTTCCCTATTCGATGAACAAGGTAACTCCCAAAATGGCTTCCTACGCCTCCATGATGTCTTCAACCTCAACTTACCTGCGGAATTGGTGGTATTGAGTGCTTGTCAAACGGGATTAGGGCAGGAAGTTAAAGGGGAAGGACTAGTAGGGTTAACAAGAGGCTTTATGTATGCAGGTTCACCACGAGTATTAGTCAGTCTGTGGAATGTCAATGATTTAGCAACCTCCGAGTTAATGAAGCGATTCTACCGCAAGATGTTGGAGGAAGGTTTGCCAGCAACAGCAGCATTGAGAGCAGCACAATTAGAAATGCAACAAGAAACCCAGTGGGACTCTCCCTATTATTGGGCAGCTTTTACCCTTCAGGGAGAGTGGAAATGAATGAAGAATTAAGAATTAAGAATTAAGAATGAATTTTTGCTCTACGTTTGTGGAATTTAGGACTTACGCACTCAACTCTCATGCTGAGGTGATAGTGAAGCATCTAGGTCGTTTGGAGATCCTTCGCTATCGCTCAGGATGACATAATTCCGTGACGGTGCGTAAATCCTACAGATCTCAACAAGTTCTAAAATCTACCAAGATTAGCGATCGCACTAATATACTTTATCTATTACAGGCGCACACCTATCCCATTATCAAATAATAATAACAAAAAATCACTCTAAGAGCAACTGGCAAGATGCCAGTTCCACAATTGATACCCCAATTCCCAACCCCCCAAACTCTTATAACCGAGCACTATGGGGGGTGGAGGATGTTAACGCAAGGAGTATTTAAAATTCCTTGAACCTTGATAACTGCTTAAATCAGCTAGCTCATCCAAGGTTTTAACCCCTTCAACTAACTCACCATTAATTTCCCAGTTGGGGTAAGATTTGACACCTGCATCTTTACAGACTTGTGGCTGGGCATTTTTGCCCTTAGCATCACATTCAATGTAATCGATCTTACTGAAGGCTTCTTTCCCAAACAGCTGCTTTTGTTCATAGCAGTGGGGACACCAATAGGCACCGTATTTCTTCGCACCAATTTGGTTCAAATGAACTGCCAGCTCAATTTCAGACTCGCCAGACTTACTAGTAATTTCCCAACCTCCTATGCCAGCTTTGGATTGACCAGAAGGAGACTCAATTGGGATCGGCTCTCCTGGCTCCCTAAGTCCATCGACATTAGCATAGACACCCAAGGTACCAATTAAAGTGACCATCCCTACAATAATAGCGATGAAAAACAGTTGACCAATATCTTCCCACCTACGACCAATTACCGTTAGCACAAACAAACTCAGGGAAAAGATGGCAGAGCCGATACAGTACCAACAGACTGCTTGGAGCTTAGCAGCAAGTATATACATCAAATAGCTACTAAAAATGGTCATCGCTGTTGCTCCTGCAAACAACAGAAGCCAAGTCCAATCTTCCAGTTGGGAACGGAGAGCTTTGTTTTGCTCTGGTTTCACTGCTAAAGGAACCAAGGCAAAAGTTGCCATACTGATGTAAGCAAGGCAACCAAACAGAGGTAGGGGCAGACCAAAAACTTCAGCATACGCGCTATTAAGAACAACATCACAGCTAGAAGCGCCCCCAGCAGCGTCACCAGAGCAAGCAGCAGCCGCTCCAGTAAATTTCAGTACACTCAGATACGTAGTTAACAGAGCGCCTACAACACCAATCGCGCCAATCAGCTGACGGGACCAGCGATGAATCCAGGGAGTAGAACGTCGGCGAATCATAATTTGTTATTTTTTGTTGGTTGGCAATTTGTTTGTTGCTATTCCCAAGATCTACTTTAACTTTTTGGGACGTTTGGGGGGCTATAAGCTTGCCCTTGAAGCAAGTGAAGGGTCTCCAACGCCATAATCCCTCTTATTTAGCGTTGGGAGTACCTTACGAATGTAGCTTGACTGAGGGAATTGGTTTTGCTTCAGTTACTGTCGCCACACTCTGTCGCGCCGCTTCTACAAATTGACTGACGCGAATCGGGTCAATTGGTTGTTCGAGCTGGCCACGCCGCTTGAGGGAACTCGATACAATCACCCCATCAGCTGCCTGCATGAGGCTAGAAATATTGTCCCAGTTTGCACCACTGCCAATAAATAGTGGTTTTCCCTTAGCAGCAGCAGATGCTAGTTCTAGGGTCTTCTAAAAGGGGAGGACTACCCGTTGCCCAACCAGAGAGAATAACCCCATCTGCTAATCCCCTTTCCAAGGTTTCCTGCACCGCTATAGTCAGATTTGGGGAACCTAGAGGTCGCCCATGCTTGACTAGAACATCCGCCAAAATTTTGACCTCACTGTCTAGTTCCCGCCGGTAGCGGAGTAGCTGATGAGCCTGTCCCTCAATTAACCCCTGATCGGTTGCCATGACTCCCGTAAGAACATTGACACGAATAAACTGGGCTTGTACACAAGTGGCGATCGCTAAAGCACTTTGGGCATCATTGCGTAAAACATTGATCCCCACTGGCAGCGTCACCAGATTCATCAATCGTTGGACAATAAGCGTCATTGCACTGACAACCACTGGATCCACCTGATTTTTACGAAAAGGGGCGTCGAAAAAATTTTCAACGATTACCCCATCGACCCCACCAGAAGCTAATGCTGTTACTTCTTGCTCAGCCCGATCAATGACCGCTTTAAGACTCCCTCCCCAGCGGGGAGATGAGGGGAGCGGTAGTAAATGTACAACGCCAATAATCGGATTCGGTGTTTTGAAAATTTGCTTTAAGTTCACGTATCTACCTGAAAACGCTGGCTACTTGTTTAGAATGATGGAGGGATATCCCTACCTCTCCTTTCCCTAGCACTGATCGTGCTGGTTATTTTTTTACACCCACTCCTGCGGGTACTTCTGCGGATGCTCCTGTCTTGCTCAACCTATTGGTGATGCTAGACTTACTGGTGAGCCCACCGCTTTACTATCAGTGCCTTGATGATTATGAGGCATACCTCTACAATTCCAGTCAAAGTTAGTCGGTTGGTATATCCCTGAGATTAAGTGGGACGTTTGCTTCTGGCTCAATGCCAGTACCCCTTTGATTGCGGTTAGTACTACCTGTAAGGTGTTTTCAAAGCCAAGATTTAGTGTAGTCCTGTCATAGATTGTTCAAAATTGTTGGATATCTCAACAAAATTTTATTTACAATAGGTAACAACTTAGAAAAATAAGGAGGCAGAAACATTAGGAAGAAAATTCCGTGGAGGTAGGTTAAACAGCTGAATAATGTAGAATACATCACGACAAGGGCGCTTCCTTCACTCTACCGACCCACAAACTAATAACCGCATGGGCAACAAGCCAACTATTGCAGTTTCTCACCTGGGCTGCGAAAAAAACCGTATAGATACCGAACATATGCTGGGTCTGTTAGTACAGGCAGGCTACCAAGTTGATACTAATGAAGAATTAGCCGACTACGTTATTGTAAACACCTGTAGCTTTATTGAAGCAGCTCGGACAGAATCTGTCCGCACGTTAGTAGAACTAGCAGAAGCTGATAAAAAAAATTGTGATCACAGGCTGTATGGCACAACATTTCCAGGAAGACCTCTTGGAAGAATTGCCAGAAGCAGTGGCGCTAGTTGGGACTGGTGACTACAACAAAATAGTTGAAGTTATCCAAAAGGTAGAAACTGGTGAGCGAGTCAAGCAGGTTTCTGCTGAACCGACTTACATCGCTGATGAAACAACACCCCGTTATCGGACGACTTCTGAAGGAGTTGCTTACCTGCGTATTGCAGAAGGCTGTGATTACCGCTGTGCTTTTTGCATTATCCCCCACCTGCGAGGAAACCAAAGATCGCGCCCAATTGAATCGATTGTCGCTGAAGCTGAACAACTCGCATCCGAAGGCATCCAGGAGTTAATTTTAATTTCCCAAATCACCACTAACTATGGTTTAGATATCTATGGCAAGCCTAAGCTGGCAGAGCTTTTACGAGCCCTAGGTAAAGTTGAGATTCCCTGGATTCGGATGCACTATGCCTATCCAACAGGTTTGACACCATCAGTAATTAAAGCAATACAGGAAACGCAAAATGTTCTTCCTTATCTGGATTTGCCCCTCCAACACTCCCATCCAGAAATCCTCCGTGCCATGAACCGACCTTGGCAAGGAAGAGTAAATGACACTATCATCGAGCGGATCAAAACTGCCTTACCAGATGCAGTACTACGGACTACCTTCATTGTCGGATTCCCAGGCGAGACAGATGAGCAGTTTGCTCACTTGCAGCAATTTGTCAAGCATCACGAATTTGATCTTGTCGGGGTATTTACCTTCTCTCCAGAAGCAGGAACACCGGCATACGACTTGCCAAACCAGCTACCCCAAGCTGTTATGGATGACCGTCGGAATACTTTGATGGCAGCTCAACAGCCTATATCGCTGAAAAAAAATAAAGATGAAGTGGGTAAGGTCGTTGAAGTTTTGATTGAGCAACAACACCCTTCAACAGGTGAATTGATAGGTCGTTCTGCCCGTTTTGCACCTGAGGTAGATGGATTAGTCTACGTCCAAGGTGATGCTCCCTTGGGAAGCATTGTGGATGTGCAAATTACTGATGCTGATACATATGACTTGTATGGTTCCGTAGTTCCTCAGTCATAAAAAGTGAAAGGTAGTTGGATGAAAGGTTGTAGGTGAGAAGACTCCAAGAGAATTTTCACAATTTCCACCTAGAACTTTCAACTCCAATCAATCTGAGTAAGATTTCACTTAACCCCAAAAACAACAACACTAACAACGAATAAAACTTATGACCGTTTCTTTCCAAAGTCTAGGACTGTCCGAAGCCTGCGTTAATCAACTAGAAAAAATAGGCTTCACGGCTCCTACCCCCATTCAAATCAAAGCAATTCCCGAATTACTCACTGGGCGTGATGTAGTTGCTCAATCTCAAACTGGTACCGGTAAAACAGCGGCATTTTCCTTGCCAATGTTGGAACAAATTGACCCAGAAATTCGGGGAGTCCAAGCATTAATTCTGACACCTACGAGGGAATTGGCTCAGCAAGTAAATACAGCAATTCGTAGCTTCACCAATGACCGCCGTTTGAAGATTTTGACCATTTGTGGTGGTCAATCGATGGAGCGACAAATTCGCAGTCTGCAAAGGGGCACACAGATTGTGGTAGGTACTCCCGGACGGGTTATCGATTTGCTCAAGCGAGGTAATCTGAACCTGGATCAAGTCAATTGGGTAGTACTGGATGAAGCAGATGAAATGCTAAGCATGGGCTTTATTGATGATGTCAAAAAAATTCTGCAACAAGCACCAGTAGAGCGTAAGACTGCCTGTTTTTCTGCTACCATGCCACCCGCTATCCGGGATTTAATCCAAAAATTCCTCAAATCCCCAGTTACACTGACGGTTAAGCAACCCCAAGCGGCACCAACTCGGATTGATCAGCGGGCTTATATGATACCCCGAGGTTGCTCTAAGGAAAGGGCTCTGCTGCCAATTCTGGAATTAGAAGATCCAGAATCAGCATTAATTTTTGTGCGGACACGACGCTCAGCCGCTGAATTAACCAGCCGTTTGCAAGAAGCCGGTTACAGTGCAGATGAATACCATGGGGATCTTAGCCAGTACCAACGAGAACGTTTGTTGTCCCGATTCCACAAAAATCAGGTACGTTGGGTGGTAGCTACAGATATTGCAGCACGGGGTTTGGATGTAGATCACCTCAGCCATGTGATTAATTACGACCTGCCAGATCAGGTGGAAAGCTACATTCACCGTATTGGTCGTACTGGGCGCGCTGGAAAGACGGGGACAGCCATTTCGTTAATTCAACCTTTTGAGCGGCGCAAACTGCATTTAATTGAGCGCAAAGTACGGCAAAAGTTGGAGCTCACCCGAATTCCATCGCGATCGCAAATTGAGGCACGACGCCTAGAAAAACTGCAAGAACAGTTACGGGAAGCATTGGCTGGTGAGCGTATGGCATCCTTCCTGCCAGTAGTGCATGATTTGGGTGAGGAATATGATCCCCACGCGATCGCAGCAGCAGCACTGCAAATGGTCTACGATCAGACTCAACCTGCTGTAATTGAAGCAGATATTGAATATCAAGTGGAACGTCCCAAAATCGCCAAGCGTCGTCGCAGCGAAAAATTTGAGAAGCCTGTACTACAGAACCGATCACGGTAAACTAGTAGTCGATAGTTGTTAGTTGTTAGTTGTTAGTTGTTAGTTGTGCGGTGCAGCGCGGTGCGGCGGAAATAACCCACAAGTTAACAGGTTAAAAAGCTTACTAAACAAGCTTCCTGACCTTCTGCCTCCTGCCCTCTGCCTCCTGCCTTCTTTATTTTATTGCCAACCAATAACCAACAACCAACAACCAATAACCAATAACCAGTAACTAAATTGTGACTTCCATTCTGTCTAGTGTTGATTCTCATGCCGTTCAGGGCAATGCCCCCAGGAATCTTGAATGGTCTGGTCTCATTGAGACTTACCGAGCTTATTTACCAGTAACTAATTCAACTCCAGTAGTAACACTCCTAGAGGGTAATACTCCCCTCATACCAGTTCCAGTGATCTCTGGAATAATCGGTAGAGGAGTAAAGGTGCTGGTGAAATACGATGGTCTCAACCCCACCGGTAGCTTCAAAGATCGGGGGATGACAATGGCGATTTCTAAAGCTAAGGAAGCAGGAGCTAAGGCTGTCATCTGTGCTAGTACAGGTAATACCTCAGCCTCGGCAGCAGCCTACGCCCGTCGTGGTGGTTTAAAAGCATTTGTAATTGTCCCAGATGGCTATGTAGCTTTGGGTAAGTTAGCTCAGGCCTTAGTGTACGGTGCTCAAGTACTGGCAATTGATGGCAATTTTGATGCCTGCTTGGAAATTGTTCAGGAGATGGCTTTAAACTATCCTGTAACTTTAGTTAATTCAGTTAATCCTTACCGGTTAGAAGGTCAAAAAACAGCAGCGTTTGAGATAGTAGATAACTTGGGCAATGCTCCCGATTGGCTTTGCATCCCCGTGGGCAACGCTGGCAATATCAGTGCTTATTGGATGGGATTTGGTCAATACCATGAACAGGGAAGGTGCGATCGCTTACCTCAGATGATGGGGTTTCAAGCAGCGGGTGCATCTCCCCTCGTTAGCGGTAAAATAGTTCCCCATCCCGAAACGATCGCAACGGCAATTCGGATTGGTCACCCAGCTAACTGGGAGAAAGCAGTTGCCGCTCAACAAAATAGTCAAGGACAATTTCATAGCGTTACTGATACAGAAATCCTTGATGCCTATCGTTTGCTGGCATCCGAAGAAGGAATTTTCTGTGAGCCTGCTAGTGCAGCATCTGTTGCTGGTTTATTGAAAGTAAAAGATCAAGTACCCAAGGGCGCAACAGTGGTGTGCGTGCTTACCGGCAATGGTCTCAAAGACCCAGATACAGCGATTGAACATAGTGAGAACCAATTTCATCAAGGGGTTAAACCCACAACCGATGCGGTTGCTCAGGCAATGGGATTAGACAATTAATACAATAGGGTGAGGTGAAAAAAGATAATGGGATGGTTGTGAGCCTATAGAGGAAATGAACCACAGAGGCACAGAGGAACACAGAGATTATGTGGAACAGGCTTCCAGCCTGTAAAAGCTTTTAAATTTGTAGTAGTGTAATCATAAAGAGTGATCGCCAACAGCTCCAGGGAAGAAATCGAGGAGCGATCGCCACCCCCATAGAAGGTCAGAAACAAGCTCAAATCCTCTTCCCTTCTGCCCTCTGCCTAGAGTGACAGAAGAGAGATAGATTCAATTTTTTACGGGAGATTGTAGGGGCGGAATGGATGGATTGATAGATTCAATCTTTTATGGGAGATTGTAGGGGCGAATGGTCATTCGCCCCTACTAGCTTCTAGCCATGGGGAGTGTCAATCTTAGCTTCTGACTCCGGCTTTGAAGGAGTAGATCTCCGTTCCTTGGCAAGTTGATCGATGGTGTCTCCAATGACAGCAGTTAAGCTTTTACGGGTTTGGGCATGATTAGCTTGCTCAGTTTTTAGAGCCTCAGCTAGGCGATCGCATTCTAGGATCACCTCTTTGAGCTTAGCTCTCAATTCTTCGACAGTTTGTAGTTTCCTCAGTTCGTCTTCAATTGCTGAGGTATCCGACGGCAGTTTGGCACTCTCCCCTTGTAGTTGCCAGATTTGAGCTTTGAGGTTTTCAATTTCTTGTTGAGCAAGCCGTGCTTCAGTTCGGCGTTGCTGCGCTTCAGTATTGTATAGTTGACGCCAGTTGGCTGCACTCTCATCAGCAGCATTGCGATCGCGAATGCTGTCTGCTAGTTGTTGTTTGAGTTCCTTGATTTGGGTTAACCACTGCCTAACATCATTGCTCATCGAAAACCCCTCCTCATCTGTATCTGTTCCCATGAGTGAATCCAACACCCAAGATTCTTTTGTGTCGCTTTGATTAGTGACCACCACTTATAAGTTAATTGTCTATAATTTGGCACATTAATGTCTAAGGATCCTGACACCAAACTCAGCAAATCATGTTATCTGCTCATGCTTTCCATTTTTATCGTTTCTTGCGCCACCTGAATGGGAAAACGCTGAGGAGGACAGTCATCCGTGCAATGGAACGTCGGTTGATGGGTCTGTCATCTCAGATGGCATACAACGCGATGTTAGCCCTATTCCCGGCAATTTTGGTCATTCTTACAGTGGTTGAGTTATTTAAACAATATTTAAAATTGCCTTGGACTAACCCAACAAGTCCCTTGGAGGATGTAGCTCCGCGCCAAGCAATACAACTCATCGCTGATTTCGCTGACAAGATTAACTTAGCAGATAATCGCGGTTTATTTTCTCTGAGCTTTGTCATTGCTATTTGGGTAGCTTCTGGTGCTCTCAGTGCAGCGATGAACGCTCTTGATCAAATCCATCAAATCCCTCCCAAGGAAACACGACCTTTTTGGAAAGCCAAGTTGATCGCTTTAGGCTTGACAATTGGTAGTATTTTACTTTTGTTTATTGCCTCTTTCGTGATCTTTATCAGTCACTTGGTGGTGGATATGGTAGGTGGCAAAATTGTTGTCCGGTGGTTGCTGATGCTCTTGCAGTTATTGAGTTGGCCCTTAGCTTTGGCAATTGTTACCATCAATGTTGCTTTTATCTATCGTTTTGGACCAAGTCGTTGGCCTCCAGGTAAACCAATATTGCCAGGAGCAGTTTTGGCGGCAGTTTCCTGGGTAGTTGTATCAGGATTATTTCGGCACTATGTCGCCCATTTCGGTAATTACAATAAAATCTACGGTGCTGTGGGGGCTGTAATTATTTTACAGCTTTGGCTCTATATCAGTTCCTTAGTACTTTTATTGGGAGACCAACTCAACTTTACAGTAGGAGAAGAGATGCAACAGACCCTAGTACAAGAAGGCAGAAGGCAGGAGGCAGGAGTCAGTCGAAATCAAAAAATTTCACCACGTAGGGGCGCACCGACGTGCGCCCTAAACGACGTGCGCCCTAACCGACGTGCGCCCTAACCGACGTGCGCCCTAACCGACGTGTGCCCTAAATCCGTATTCTCTGGAATTAGAATGCTGTTAAATTATCATATTGGTATTCTACAGAGCTTGGGAGATGGAAATGCAAGTCAAGGACATGACAGTCGATGAACTCAAAACTTTAATTCGACAGACTGTTGCAGAAACCCTAGAAGAATTTATCGATGATCCTGACAGTGGTTTAGAACTAAAAAAAGAAGTAAGGAAACAATTAATCGAGTCACTCAAAGAAACAGAAGTAGGAATTCCTGGTATTCCAGTTGAGGAAGTTGTTCAAAAACTGGGCTTGGATTGGTGATGGACACCGTAGTGAAATTTACAGCACATTTCATCTTGGTGAGGTACACTCATGTAGGACAATATGCTTACCTCATAAGAGTTTTACTGTACCTCATATACCTGCAATCTGCTGTAACTGGGAAGTAGTCATGCAAAAGTAAGATATTGATAGGAAAATTTTACATTTGTGCGATCGCTCACTTCCTGTCTCTTCTAAATAACGACGCTCTTCTTCTGCTTGAGCCTCATCTACCTTGTCACTCGTAGGGAGCGTGAAGATTATGAACAAAATGCCTTTTGAGCAACCATCATACTCTGAAGATGAGCTTTTACCAGAGTACCAGTTTGACTATAAAAAGGCAAAGCCCAGCCGATTTGTCCATCAAAGTGGAAAGCAAAAACTAACGTTTCTTAAGCTGATGTAGTCTTCAAGATTACTGGCTGCTCAAGAAATCATGGAGCTGATTAATTATTAATAATTGTAAAACAAGTGTACCAAAGGCTAGAATCAGCGTTAATTGGTCGCTAAACTATGCAACAGTGCGGATATACTGCTATGTTGCCATCAATGTTATGGGATTTCTCGTTGCATGATTCCCTTGCAATTAACCCTGAAAAACTTCCTTAGCTATCGTGAAGCAACCCTGGACTTTCGAGGGCTGCATACTGCCTGCATCTGTGGCTCTAATGGTGCAGGAAAATCTTCCCTCCTCGAAGCCATCACTTGGGTACTTTGGGGACAAAGCCGTGCTGCTTTGGAAGATGATGTTATTAATGCAGGGGCAAAGGATGTACGAGTAGATTTCATCTTTCACTCTCACCAGCAAACCCATCGGGTGATTCGCTCTCGCCATCGGGGAAGAGGTAGTTCTCTAGAATTTCAAGTTGAGACACCTGATGGTTTTCGCTCTCTAACCGCCAAAGGTATTAAAGCAACACAAAAGCAGATTTTAGATTATCTGAAGCTGGACTATGATACCTTCATTAACTCAGCTTATTTGCGTCAAGGTCGAGCTGATGAGTTTATGTTACGGCGTCCGAGTGAACGTAAACAAATTCTGGCAGATTTACTTAAACTTGACCAATACGAGGAGTTGGCAGAACAGGCAAAGGATCTATCTAAACAGTATAAAGGTCAGGGGGAACAATTAGAACAAAGCTTGCAAGCGATCGCACAACGGTTAGAAGAAAAAAAAGCCATTACCCAAGAGCAAGCTACCCTGGCAACTAACCTACAACAACTGCGCCAAGCCCAAGAAACGGATCAAAAACAACTCCAACAACTACAATCTTTAGAACACCAGCGGGATACAGTCCAACAACAGCTGAGTTTTGTTGAGCAACAGCATCAAAATCTTAGCAAAGATTGCGATCGCCTCCAGCAAGAAATCAGTTCCACTGAAGCCCAACAGCAGCAACTCTCCCAATTACTGAGCCAAAAAGAGCAAATTACTGAAGCTTACTCCCAATTCCTCCAACTACAGGAACAAGAAGAACTTCTTGGTGGAAAATTCCAGACTTACCAACAAGCTCAAAAGCAGCAACAACAACTGCAACAACAGCTAACCAAACAAGTTAACGAACTCAATCTCCAAATCCGCGACAAGCAAGCTCAACTAACAGCCCTCAGCTCCCAAGAGCAAGAGATTCGAGATACTCTCTCCCGTGGAGGGGAAGTGGCAGCAGCTCTAGAAAAGCTCAACCGTGCTCGAGGGCAACTCTCTCAGCTGGATAGTTTGCAACTGGAAGTATCTCCCCTCCTAGAGCGTCGCAATACCCTCCAAGCCAAAGTTGACAGAGCTCAAACCCGACTCACTGCCAAATTAGAAGAACTTTATTCCTCGGAAAGCCAGCTGTCTGCTCAGGTGGCGACAACCCCTCAGTTACGACAACAATGTCTATCTGTAGGAGCAGAAATTACTAGTTTGGAGAAAAAGCGAGTATATCAGCAACGGGTGCAAGAAAAAGGACTTGAGCGCCGTCACTTTCAGGAGCGCTTGCAAGAAAACCAACGGCGCTATGAAAGGCAGCTAGCGGAGCTCACCCAAAAAATCCAAATGCTGCAAACCCAGGATGCCATTTGTCCTTTGTGTGAGCAACCCCTAGATGAAGCACATGAGCAGCATGTTTTTCAAAAAACTAAGACTGAGCAAAAAGAAGTTCAAGATCAATTTTGGGTAGTAAGAGAGCAACTAGCTGTCTGTGAAAGGGAGCTACAGATATTGCGGCAAGAATACGCCCAGCTTTCCCAAGAAATAGCTCCCTATGAGGATTTAATCGAACAACGAGGGCAACTGGAAGCTCGCCTGGAAGCTACTGACGAAGTATACGATCGCCTTTATGATATTTCCCAAGAAAAGAAACAACTTGAGCAAGCCCTAGGTATTGGTAATTATGCCTTGGAGTTGCAATCAGAACTGCAACAAATAGATGAGCAATTGCAACAGCTCAACTACAACGAACAAACCCACGCCCTAGCCAGGGGAGAAGTAGAGCGCTGGCGCTGGGCAGAAATCCGCAGTGCCAAACTTGAAGAAGCTCAACGGCGTCAGGGCAAAATTGATGCGCAAAAACCCCAACTCCAGGCACAGCTAGATGCCCTCAAAACTGCACTACAGCAGCTACAAACTATTTCTCCCCTACAACAACAGTTAACTGCCCTCGAACAGCAACTAACAGAAATTGGCTACAATTTGGAGGCTCACAACCAACTGCGGGCAGCGGTGCGTAAAGCTCAATCCTGGCAGTTACGTTATCAAGAGTTAACTACAGCTCAGCAGCAGTATCCCCAAGTTTCCCAACGTTTGGTATCTCTTAATCAAAGCTGGGAAGAGCGACGTTCTGACCAAGAGGGAATTAATTCACAAATTCAGAAAATTGTCAAGCAACTGGAACAATATCCAGACATCACTAACGATATCCACACCCTCCAGCAGCGTCTCCAGCAGCAGCGACGACAATTAGATGAACAACTCGCCAACCAAGGGCGTCTTGAGCAGCACTTAACTCAGCTGGAATCCTTACAAACCCAATACAATGAGCAGCAACAAAAGCTGCAAGAGTTGCAGCGGCAATATCGGGTACACCAGGAACTAGCCCTAGCGTTTGGTAAAAATGGTATCCAGGCGCTGATGATTGAAAATATTTTGCCCCAACTAGAAGCAGAAACCAATCAAATTCTCACTCGATTGACTGGTAATCAGTTACACGTACAAATTGTTACCCAAAGAGCAGGGCGTCGAGCTTCAAAGAAACAAGCCAAACTAATTGATACCCTGGATATTTTGATTGCTGATGCCAGTGGTACTAGAGCTTATGAAACCTACTCCGGCGGCGAAGCCTTTCGCATTAACTTTTCCATCCGTCTCGCTTTAGCGCGACTGTTAGCACAAAGAGCAGGAACTGCCTTACAAATGCTCATTGTAGATGAAGGATTTGGTACTCAAGATGCAGAAGGATGCGATCGCTTAATTGCAGCGATAAATGCGATCGCTTCTGATTTTTCTTGCATTCTGACGGTAACACATATGCCTCAGTTTAAGGAAGCTTTTCAAACACGGATTGAGGTTTCTAAAACTCAGCGAGGTTCTCACTTGAGTTTGTCGATGTGATTGAAGCAAGCGAACTATAGAGGTGATTATCCGAACTTGATATTACTTTTGAGAAACACTCCTTCGGAGTGAGGGTGTAGGGTATCAATTGTGGAACTGGCATCTTGCCAGTTACGAGAAACTAGAATTATTTCTCGTTTCTCCTATTTAGGGCTTGCTGCATAAGTGTGGAAACTATACCATACTTTGCTTTCAATCATTTTATACCTTGCCAGGTGCAAGGTTTTTGTATCTTTTGGCTCAAAAACCTTGCACCGTAAGTCGAAAATCCCTAACACCTACCACCTCTTTCCCTTACCTACCACCTGCCACCTACCACCTACCACCTATTCAAACCCGAAAATTACGACTTATTCAGCAAGCCCTATTTAGGGTTTGCTGCATAAGTGTGGAAGCTATACCATACTTTGCTTTCAATCCTATGGCAAGCCAAACAAGTCCAAGGTTTTTGCCTCGATGGGCTCAATTTCTTGGCACCGACTTGGGAAATTTCCTAACACCTAACACCTCCAACCTTACCTACCACCTACCACCTACCACCTAACACCTATTCCAACCCGAAAGTTACGACTTATTCAGCAAGCCCTATTTAATTGGGGGTGCGAAGCGCTCCTGAGGGCTCTTGAGAAACCTTCCCTAAGCCGGTGGACTTTCTGTAGACACAGTTGCTGGTGTCTCTTCCTGAGATAAAGAATCTAAGCTTTCTATAACAAAAGGTAGAGTTGCACCCAACAATCCTCGTTGAACTCTTTGTGGTGTCTCTGGAAATATCACAAACAGGGGATAGATCTGGTCTACTCCGTCGCTGATAATATGTTGGTAACGGGGAGGCATCAACCACTCATATTCTTGAGCCAGTAATACTTGGGTTTGACGCCAGCGCATCAATAGATCGGAAAAGTCTTCATGGGGGCGATAAATAAAGAGCAGAATTTCCACCCCCATCTTGATTTTCCATTCTGGATCGCACATCAAAAGTGCAACATCAGAAGGTAGGCACACTGTTTCTTGCAAAGCACCAATATTTGTGATATTTTTTCTCACCAGAGGTTTTGCATAGCGCACTCTAACCACGGGTAAAGGTAGAGTAATCACACTCTCATCCGGTCGGCGCATACTAGGAATTTTCTCTAAGTAAGGTCGGTATTTTTTGAGAAGTGCGATCGCCGCCTCACGGTTGCTATATTCTGCTAGCAACGTTTCATAATCAGATTGTTTAACAGGCATGAGAATTGTAGAGTGTCTACACCACCTTGCAACCTCTCAGTTTAAGGGGCATGAGGGGTTAGATTTGATCCAAGAGATTTTGAGTTCACTTATTTGATTGGTAATAAACCCCTCTAAAAATGTGTTAGCCGAGTTCATCGAAGACTTTGAACATGGGGAGATACATCGAAACCAGAATTGTTCCCACCATACCCCCTAAAACAACAATCATTATTGGTTCGAGGATACTTGTAAGAGCTTTAACTGCTTGCTCCACCTCATCTTCATAAAAATCAGCAACTTTCATCATCATGGAATCCAATTCCCCTGTTTCTTCACCGATACTGATCATCTGAATTGCTAAGAGAGGAAAAACTTCCTCTTTTTGTAGAGCAAGGCTGATCATACCTCCTTGTTGAATCTCCAGCTTGGCGGAGTCCACCGCATTAGCGATTACCTGGTTACCTGAGGTATCTCGGACGATGTCTAAACAATTCAGTACCGGCACTCCTGAACGGGTCAAAGTACCAAAAATTCTGCAAAAACGAGCAACTGCTGCTTTTTCATTCAGATCACCAAACAGCGGCATTTTTAACTTAAATTGGTCAATTTGTACACGACCAGCTGGTGTCTTGTAGTATTGTTTGTAGATAAAGACAGCAGCAATGATAACACCGATCGGGATAAGAATTTTCCAACTTCTAAGTATGCCACTTATCCAGAGCATAAATTGTGTCAAAGCTGGTAATTCTGTACCCAGGTCTTGGAAAATTTTTGCAAAGATCGGGATCAAAAAGATCGTCATGCCCAAAAATACCAAGACTGCTATGCTTCCCACAACAGTAGGATAAGCCATAGCCGCTTTGATTTGGTTTTGCAGGCGGTTCATGTCTTCGAGTAACTTGGCTAAGCGGTTTAGTACCTCATCAAGTACACCCCCCACCTCGCCAGCTTGAACCATACTAACGTACAAAGTATCAAAGCACTGCGGATGTTTACTCATGGATTCAGAGAGGCTGGTTCCCTGCTGAACATCACTACTGATTTGCAGCAGTGACTTTTTTAGTTTGGGATTAGGGCATTGATCCGATAAGACACCAAGACACCGAACCATAGCTACACCAGCATCTACCATAGCCGCAAATTGACGGGAAAATACGGCTTTATCTTTGATGGTAACCGTAGTAAACTTTTCTCCAAGTTTCGATAGGTCAATATCAAAACCTGCTTTGCTAACTTTGCCGATATTGGTATATCTATTTTTGAGTATTGCACGGGCTTGTTCTTGAGAAATCGCCTCGACTTTCTCTTTCTTGGTTTTTCCTTGAAAGTCTCTAACTTCAGCAATAAAAGTAGGCATGGCTTGTGTTATTAGGTATTAGGTATTAGGTATTAGGTGTTAGGTGTTAGGTGTTAGGTGTTAGGTGTACGGAAATAACTTTTCAGAAAAAACACACACTTTGAGAAGCAGAAAAATCATTAACCTAAAACCTAAAACCTAAAACCTCATCTATACTTAGCGACTAGTCCTTCCCGTTCTTGCAGTTGTCTTAGTACCCGCACCCATACCTCCTGCACCAGCAAGGATACGCTGCATCTCCTCCGGCTTAGCACTCTTAGATACTGCCGTTTCAAAGGAAATAGTTCCCGTTTGAACCAAGTGCGCCAAAGACTGTTCCATAGTCTGCATTCCCATTTTCATACCCGTTTGGATAGCAGAGTAAATTCCAGAAACTTTTCCTTCTCGGATGAGGTTAGAAATAGCTGGGGTAACAATCATGATTTCTTGAGCCATTGCTCGACCAAATTCACCAGGTTTCGGATTTTTCTTTTGGGGTAAACATTGACTAAATACAGCAATTAGAGAGTTAGATAATTGAGCTCGGACTTGACCTTGTTGTTCAGGCGGAAACACGTCTAATATCCGGTTTACTGTCTGAGCCGCTGAGCTAGTATGCAGTGTACCCATTACCAAGTGACCAGTTTCTGCTGCACTAATCGCTAGAGCAATGGTCTCTAAGTCTCGCATTTCTCCTACCAAGATCACATCTGGATCTTCCCTTAGAGCACCCTTCAAAGCATTAGCAAAGCTTTTGGTATCTTCTCCCTTTTGACGTTGATGAACTAAGCTCTTAATGTTAGCAAAAACATATTCAATGGGGTCTTCTACAGTCAAAATATGTTCAGGTCTAGTCCGGTTAATTAAATCAACCATTGCTGCTAGGGTAGTAGTCTTGCCAGAACCAGTCGGTCCAGTAACTAAAACTAATCCCCTTGGTCTTTCACTCATTTCCCGAACAACGTCTGGCAAACCCAACTGATCAAAGTTAGGAATCTTGGAGGACAATGCTCTCAAGCAAGCTGCATAGAAACCACGCTCTTTGTAAACATTGACGCGGAAGCGAGCCAATCCCTTGACACCATAAGAACAGTCAAGTTCCCAGTTTTGCTCCAATTCCTTACGTTGTGAATTATTGAGCATACTGAAAATTAGCCTCTGGCATTCTTGCGGACTTAGAGGATCTTCAGCGAAAGGCTGGAGTTTGCCACTGATGCGGAAATAAACCGGGGCTTGCGCTTGAATGTGCATATCCGAGCCGCCCATTTCAACCAACTGCTCCATCAAGTCTTCAATCATTAATTCCATCGTGCTGTCTCCTTAATAATCAAATTGTTGATAGTTGTTAGTTATTGCTCATCGGTATACCCGACAAATAACTAACAACTAATAACCAAAAACAAAAGGCTTTTAATCCTGAAAACGAGGGGGTCATACAGTAAGGACAATCGAGCCAATCCTGTTGCAATTCAGCAGAACAGTTCCGACAGGTAAGAGAAGTTTTGCGCTTGGCTTTAAGTTCTGCCTCCAAACCAGAATCAGTAAACGTAACCCGTTCCACTTCTTCAAGGGTGGTGTAACCTTGCCTTACCAGGTTTAAACTGTAGGCTAATAAGGTAGTCATCCCCTCTTCTACAGCGGCTTCCTTAATTCGGTCTGCATTAGCTTTTTCGCTGATTAAGGTTTGTAGTCGTTCATTAACCTGCATCACTTCATAGACGCCAACACGTCCTTTGTAACCAATGCCATTACATTTTCCGCAGAGTGTACCTGTTGCTCTAGCTTCACTGATTTCATCAGTTGTCAGAGTGTTAGCTTTGTAAAACGTTATTTCTCCTTCATTGGAGGCTGCTAGACCAAACCTAGCCAATTCATTAGCGTTAGGTTGATACGGAACACGACATTCATCACAGACTCTTCGCATTAAACGCTGTGCTAATACGCCAATCAGAGCACCAGCAACCATGAAGGGTTCAACCCCCATTTCATCCAAACGGGGGATGGCCCCAGCGGCATCATTTGTGTGTAAGGTGGTTAATACTAGGTGACCTGTGAGGGCAGCTTCAATAGCTGTTTTTGCGGTTTCAGGATCTCGTGTCTCACCTACTAGAATTACATCCGGGTCTTGACGCAGAAAAGACCTCAAAATTGAGGCAAAATCCATTCCCTTTTCTCGCAATACCTGCACCTGAGTAATACCTGGCAATGAATATTCAATCGGGTCTTCCGCTGTACTGATATTGACCCCAGGATCATTCCTCTCTGCCAGTATTGAGTATAAACTCGTCGATTTCCCTGAACCAGTTGGTCCTGTTACCAAAATAAGACCAAAGGGACGACTTGCCATTTCCCTAACAACTTCCAGAGTCTCTTGGTCAGTAATCAACATATCTAAACCAAGTTGGGTAGACTCGTTATCCAAAATCCGCAGTACTACCTTCTCCCCATAACGGCTGGGTAAAGTACTTACCCGGAAGTCTACCTTGCGCCCCTGGTACATCCGCCTAATTTTACCGTCTTGAGGCAGTCGTCGTTCAGCAATGTCAAGCTCTGACATAATTTTGAAACGAGCGGCAACTGCTGGGGAGATTTTCTTGGGAAAAGGCTTCTCAAATGCTGGACGTAGTACCCCATCTTTGCGGAAGCGTATGCGTAAATAATCTTCCTGGGGTTCAACATGGATATCGGAAACACCTTCTTGCAGAGCCTTAGCCAAGACTTTGTTCACCAGGCTAATCACTGGAGCCCCTTCTGCCCCTTTCAAAGATTCACCTAGATCCGCTTCGACTTCATCTTCAGCTTCCTGTAAGTCGATGTTATCTAAATTCTCAAAATCAGCAGTTACATCTACCGAGGCTGCCGCTTCTTGTTGCTTTTGGCGTTTGAGTTGTTCATCGAGATACTCGTTCATCAACCGCTGGAAGTCTTCTGGGGTGATGACTATCCGCCGCAATCCAATATTCCTAGGTCTCAAGATGCGGTTAAGATCATCCTGAGCATCTAGGTTATCGGGATCAACCATCGCCACCAGCACCGAGGGAGGATCAGTGTCACTCTTAGATACGGGAACTAAGCGACAACGACGGCAGATATCAATCGGAATCAATTCATCAATGAGTTGTCCAACTTGGTTACTAGCGATATCACTAATTTCTGGATCGAGAGAATCAACTCCATAAAGAATTTTCAGTTCAAACAGCTGCTGTTTCTTAAACTGGCGCAGTAATTCTGGTGACAACTGACGCCCCGTCATCTGTTCAATAATCTCTGTCAGGGGTCTTCCTGTCTTACGAGTTTCCACCAATGCTTGACGCATTTGGTTATCGTCAACTACGCCTGACTGAACTAATTTATTACCAAAGGGGGAAAAATCGTTTCTGACAATCAGGGCGCGACTGCGTTGTCGTGGTGATGAGGATTGAGTCATAGTTAGGTGATAAGATCTCCTTGATTTACCAAATCATGCCCAAAAACCTTAGCTGAAATGGAATTTTAGAAACTTGTATCAGGGTAACCAATGGTGTCAACTGACACGTTGGTATGACTCTGGCAGAGTGAACACAGCCCCTGTTTTGATTGAGTTTAGTCTCTGATAGCCATGATTTAAATGCTTTTGGGATGAGTCAGTTTAGATGCCGAGGCACTTTGGTTACAAATACAGGATATTAGAATCATACCTATAATAAATACTGTTGAGGCAAATGATGGAGTCAATAATAATCCTTTAACTAGAAAAGCGTCTTAGACAACCTCTAGAATCCCTGTCGATTTATTCTGGGGAGTATCAGTAGCAGTCTATAGTAACTAGAATGAGTTGAGTATGATCGACGAAGAAAAACAACCAGATAATATTTCGCAGCAGGTGAATGAGCCAGTAGCAGTTAGTTCAGACAATCTTGGTGATGATTCCGCTGAGGAGGCAATGGATCTGAGTGCAGAAACTGAGTTACAGCCAGAATCTAACTTGGATGGGCAAACTAGTGAAGCCTCAAGCAAATCAGAAGCAACTGGTGAGAGCGAAGCTGAAGTAGTAGGAGCATCACAAGGAGATGGGAGCTCAGCCGATACTATCGGCGAAGTGGCTCCGGATGAGCCAGCAGTAGAAATTCCTGAAGAGTCTGCCGAAGGTGCACTAGAAACCTTAAAGCAGGATAAGGAGGCACTCCAAACTCAATTAGCAACTATTACTGAGCAATACGAGTCCCTGAAAAGCCAATCCATGAGGATTGCAGCAGATTTTGAGAATTTCCGCAAGCGTACTGGTAAAGAAAAAGAGGAATTGGAACAGCACATAAAGCAAGTTACCCTCACGGAGTTACTGCCAGTAGTGGATAACTTTGAACGAGCAAGATCACAGATCAAGCCTCAAAATGATGGAGAAATGGCTGTTCACAAAAGCTATCAGGGTATTTATAAACAGCTGGTAGACTGCCTCAAGCGTATTGGAGTTGCTCCTATGCGCCCAGAAGGGAAAGAATTTGATCCCAACCTTCATGAGGCAGTGATGCGAGAATCAACAGATGAATACCCAGAAGGAACAGTGATTGAACAGCTGCAACGGGGGTATTTCCTCAATGAGCGGGTGCTTCGTCATGCAATGGTTAAGGTTGCCGCAGCTGTGGAGCCCGTGATAACCTCAGAGGAAAGTAACTCAGAGACTACTGAAAATTAGCGGCTAGATTATTAGCCCTTGCATGTTAGCCTCTAAAATCAAGTACAAGAGTAATGTTGGGCTAGGATGAAGTTACTCTCAACCGGTTCAACTTAAAAGCACAGAACTTTACAGACCTTTACGCCGAAGCGCAATGGGAAAAGTCATTGGCATTGACCTAGGCACGACCAATAGTTGCGTCGCTGTTTTAGAGGGGGGTAAGCCCCTAGTAATTACTAATTCTGAAGGAGGGCGAACCACCCCAAGCATAGTAGGCTTTGGTAAAGCAGGCGATCGCTTAGTGGGTCAGTTGGCAAAACGACAGGCAGTGACCAACGCCGACAATACTGTCTACAGTATTAAGCGCTTTATCGGACGTCGTTGGGATGATACGTCTATGGAGAGATCGCGAGTTACTTACACTTGTGTTAAAGGTCGCGATGATACCGTTGATGTCAAAATTCGCGATCGTAACTATACCCCTCAAGAAATATCCGCCATGACCCTGCAAAAGCTCAAGCAGGACGCGGAAAACTTTCTAGGGGAACCAGTAGAGCAAGCCGTAATTACTGTACCTGCTTACTTTACAGATGCTCAAAGACAAGCAACTAAAGATGCTGGTACAATTGCTGGTCTAGAAGTATTGCGTATCATCAATGAACCAACTGCTGCATCCTTAGCCTATGGTTTAGACAAACAGGATCAAGAACAGCAAATTCTAGTTTTTGACTTAGGTGGTGGCACTTTTGATGTCTCTATCTTGCAACTAGGAGATGGTGTCTTTGAAGTTAAGGCTACCTCTGGCAACAATCACCTAGGTGGAGATGACTTCGATAATGTAATTGTTCTCTGGATGATTGAGAATTTTCAAGAAACAGAGGGCATTGATCTAGCCGTAGACAAAATGGCTCTTCAGCGCTTGCGAGAAGCTGCTGAAAAGGCAAAAATCGAAGTGTCAAGTATAGCTTCGACTTCCATCAATCTGCCCTTCATTACTGCGGATGAAACAGGTCCCAAACACTTAGAGATGGAACTATCCCGAGCTAAGTTTGAAGAACTAGCGAAGGAACTAGTAGAAGGGACGATAGAACCGGTGACCCAATCTCTCAAGGACGCGGATCTACAACCTGAGGATATTGACCGTATTTTGCTAGTTGGTGGTTCTACTCGTATACCAGCAGTACAAGAGGCAATTAAAAAATTTTTTGGTGGTAAAGAACCAGAAAGGTCAATTAACCCTGATGAAGCAGTAGCTTTAGGTGCAGCCATCCAAGGAGGTGTTTTAGGCGGGGAGGTTGAAGACTTACTGCTGTTAGATGTCACTCCCCTCTCATTAGGTATTGAGACTTTGGGAGAGGTATTCACAAAAATTATTGAGCGCAATACCACCATTCCCACCAGTAAATCTCAAGTATTTTCCACTGCTACAGATGGACAAACCTCGGTAGAAATTCATGTTCTACAGGGGGAAAGGGCAATGGCAAAAGATAACAAAAGCTTGGGTAAGTTTTTGCTCACCGGTATTCCTCCAGCTCTGCGTGGAGTGCCTCAAATTGAGGTGTCTTTTGAAATCGATGTCAATGGAATTCTACAAGTTGCTGCCACAGATAAAGGTACCGGTAGAGAGCAAAGTATCCGAATTACCAATACTGGAGGATTAAGCTCAAGTGAAGTAGAACGGATGCGGCAAGAAGCTGAAAAATATGCTGAAGAAGACCGCCGCCGTATAGAATTGGCTGAACTCAAGAACAAAGCTGATAGTCTCTTCTACAGCTGGGATAACACCCTAAAAGAACATGGGGACTTGATTAAAAATCAACTTCAGGCTCAAGAGCTACTTAATAATGGAAATGAGCAAAGGGAGCAGATCAATGCAGCAATGACAGACACTGCCTTTAGTGTCGAGGATATAGAACAACTGGTCAATGAGTTTCAACAAACTCTGTTCTCAATTGGAGGTATCATTGCCTCTTTTGCCAACAAAGGCGAGGAAGAAGAGTTTGAGACCGTGGAGGAAGAACCTTCCATCACTGACACAAGTAACATTACTCAAGCACCACCAGACGAAGATGAAGAATTGGATTTCAATTTTGAGGATGAGACTGTAACCGCCGATTATGAGCCAGTTGACTAAGGCAGACTCATAATCAGCTACTTGGCAATTAGCTTGTTTTTTTGATAGACATAAGAATAGTAATCTAGGTGATCTTTGTTGGCAACACCAGTTGCTTCACTGCAATCACCTACATTAAACTAAATTCGCCCCTATTTAAGTAACCAAACGCAGATCAGCGCTCTATGCCTGACTATTATGAAACTCTGGGCGTCCCCCGCGACGCTGATACAAAACAAATTAAACGTGCTTACCGTGACCTTGCCCGTAAGTATCATCCCGACGTAAATAAAGAAGCAGGGGCTGAAGACCGGTTCAAGGAAATTAATCGAGCTTACGAAGTCCTTTCAGAACCAGAAACCAAAGCGAGATATGACCGTTTTGGAGAAGCAGGTGTCTCTTCAGGTGCAGGAGCAGGCTACCCAGACTTTGGTGACATGGGTTTCTCGGAAATTTTTGAGAGCTTCTTCAGCGGCTTTGCTGGTGGTGGAATGGGTTCGCAAACAGCTCAAAGGCGTGGTGGTCCAGTTCGAGGTGACGACCTACGGCTAGACTTAAAGCTAAAGTTTAAAGAAGCTGTATTCGGTGGTAAAAAAGAAATCCGTATTCCTCATCTGGAAACCTGTAAGGTTTGTAATGCTACAGGTGCTAAAGCTGGGACTAGACCCCGTACATGTTCAACTTGTAATGGTAGTGGTCAAGTGCGTCGCGCCACTCGCACACCCTTTGGGAGCTTCACTCAAGTCTCAGTATGTCCCACCTGTAATGGTGAAGGGCAGGTGATTGAGGACAAGTGTGAAACTTGTGGAGGCGCAGGTCGTAAACAAGAAACGAAAAAGCTCGAAATTACTATTCCTGCAGGAGTAGATAATGGGACTCGCCTGCGGGTTTCTAAAGAAGGTGACGCAGGATTGCGCAACGGCCCTCCTGGAGACTTATATGTCTATTTATTTGTCAAGGAAGACTCAGACTTTAAACGAGATGGGTTGAATATTCTCTCTGACATCAAAATCAGCTATTTACAGGCAATTTTGGGCTATTCTGCCCCAGTAAATACAGTAGATGGACCAGTAGAGTTAACAGTCCCTGCGGGAACCCAAGCCAGTACAGTATTAACATTAGAAGGTCATGGTGTACCTAAATTGGGTAATCCAGTGAGTCGAGGTGATCATTTAATTACAGTATTGATTGACATTCCCACCCGTATAACTGCTGAGGAACGGGAACTGCTGGAGAGACTAGCAAAGATTAGGGAAGAGCGTACTGGGAAAAGTGGCTTAGAAGGATTTCTCGGGGGACTATTTGGCGGATGAGTAACACAGCTCCATCAACCATTAAGCAAAAGCCTGACGCACATTTGGATTTACGTGGTACTCCTTGCCCGATCAACTTCGTGCGCACCAAACTCTACCTAGAGCAAATGAAACCTGGGGCTTTGCTAGAAGTTTGGCTTGATCCTGGTGAACCGATTGAACAAGTGCCCGATAGTTTAGCAATGGAGGGCTATCCCATTGAGGCAGTCGAAGACCAAGAGCAATACTTTGCCTTGAAGGTACGGCGTCCGTCAGAGTCTGCATGAAAGGGGAAGTACCCAAGAACCAATTATTGGAATCCTCCACTCCGTTAGTTGGAACAGTACTGGCAGTACAAGCAAACTTCTATCAGGTAAGATTAGAAAAAGCAAAGCATGTCTTCCTTTGTACCCGCAGATCCCGATTGAAAAAAATTGGTCAGCGGGTAATGGTAGGCGATCGCGTTTTGGTAGAAGAGCTAGATTGGGCAGATGGACGAGGAGCGATTGCGGCTGTTATGCCCCGCCAAACCCAACTGGATCGTCCGCCAGTTGCTAATGCTGAGCAAATTTTCCTAGTCTTTGCACTGGAAGAACCTACCCTAGATGCTTACCAACTGAGTAGGTTTTTGGTTAAGGCAGAAACTACTGGCTTAAAAGTCGGCTTGTGCCTGAATAAAAGTGATTTAGTTACCACCTTTACTATCCAAAAATGGCAACAGCGCCTAAGAGAGTGGGGCTACCAACCTTTATTTATCAGTATTTACAATACTAGTAGCTTAGATCAACTTAGGGAAAGACTGTACCAGAAAATTACAGTTTTTGCTGGTCTTTCCGGTGTTGGCAAGTCCAGCCTCATTAATCTGCTAGCTCCGGGAACTAATCTGCGAATTGGAGCAGTTACCGGTAAACTCGGTCGAGGGCGTCATACAACAAGGCACGTTGAACTGTTTGAATTGTCTCAGGGTGGTTTGTTAGCAGATACCCCTGGCTTCAATCAACCTGATTTGAGTTGTGCTCCAGCAGATTTATCCTTTTATTTCCCTGAAGCACGAGAGCGTCTAGCCACATCCAGTTGCCAATTTAGTGATTGTCTACATCGGGATGAGCCCAACTGTGCAGTTCGAGGTGACTGGGAGCGCTACGAGCATTATCTCAATTTCTTGGCAGAAGCGATCGCCCAGCAAGAAGCTTTGAAGCAGCAGCCTGATGCTGAATCTAGTATGAAACTCAAAATTAAAGGTTCTGGGAAGCATCAATATGAACCAAAGCTAGTGAGCAAAAAATACCGACGACGTTCCCGCCGCACTCAACAGCAAGATCTTGAGGAGCTTTACCAGGAAGCAGAGGAATATTGATCATCAAGTTTGTTACCCTTGATATCGTTTATATTGGTTCAGTAGGTTGACTAAACTTTACTTAACTTTTTGATCCTCGGAGTCGCTTTGCTGTGCTCTAAAGACTTTATCCCTACTTAATCTAAATTGAGAATCTCCAACGACTTCTCAACAACTTCATCTGGATCAAAAGGCTTAGTCATATATAGATCAGCACCCACTTCTTGTCCTTTTTGTTTGTCAAACTCCTGACCTTTAGCAGTCAGCATAATAATATAAGTATCATCAAACTTCAGCTCATTTTTGACAATATTACAAACATCAAAGCCGTTCATTTTCGGCATCATCACATCCAGGAATACTAGTTCCGGTTTTTCTGTCTTAATTGTCTCCAGAGCCTCAGCACCATTACTAGCAATTAGTAACTCTACTCCCTCATCTTCCAAATCTTCAAGAGTTTCTTCCAGTAGCATCCGGATATAATGCTCATCATCGACAATCAATATTTTTTTGCTCATCACCCCTCCTTCTTTAATTATCAATTATCAATTATCAATTATCAATACACAACCTCAAAAACCTCTACCGGATTCTTTTTGCCTTTAACATTTACCAAACCAAATTCTTTAAATTGAAATGACTCTTTGGTTGCTTCGTAGACACTGCGGCTAACCAAAATTTGACCTCCCTTAGCGATAGATTGTAGTCTAGAGGCAATATTTACTTCATCTCCAATGGCAGTATAGTCCATATGCCGGGGAGAGCCGATATTTCCCACCACCACTTTACCAGAAGAGATGCCAATACCTGTTTTAAAATTCTCTTTAATCCAAGAAACAGGAATCATTTGGAGCCGCCTTTGCATATCGATAGCTGTAGAAATTGCTTTAGTTTCAGCATCTATCATCTTATAAGGAGCGCCAAAAAGAGCCAAAATCATATCGCCGACAAATTTATTTACCGTACCTTGATGATGAAAAATTACCTCCACCATATGAGTAAAATATTCATTTAAATAGCCTACAATTGTTTCAGGAGCTAGCTCTTCACATTTAGTGGTAAAATTCCTAATATCGGAAAACAAAATAGATACGTTTCTTTTAACGGGAATTAGACAACTATTGCCTTCCAAGTCTAAAACAGCTTCAACTACCTGGGAAGATAAATAACGCTCCAAATTACTTTTAATTCGCTCTTCTTTTAATTTGTTTTTATGCAAAAGAGCATTTTCAATTGCTACAGCTGCCTGGGATGCTAGAGTATTTAATAGTTTGAGGTCTGCAGCTGTATATTGAACTGGTTCTTTGTTGCTGATGTTAATCACACCAAGGATTCTATTTTTGATTTTAATTGGAGCACACATTAGGGAGCTCACTGGATTGGGACCCGGAGCATAACGAGGGTCAGATAAGACATCATTAATGATTTCTGCTTTGCCTGTTAAAGCGACAGAACCAGCAATTCCTTCACCGAGTTTTAAGAGTAGTTTTGGAGTTTTATGCTCAAGGTGGGAAATAATACTCAACTCCTTAGTTTCTTCATCGAGTATCATTACCGAACAGCTATTAGCTTCAAGGATTGTGTGAGCTTCATCAATGATTAATTTAGCAACTTCATTTAGCTTTAAATTAGCTGCTATCTTTTCAGAAACTTGGTAGAGCAAGTTGATTTCTTTGTACTTCTCCAGCGTTTCCTTTGCTAGTTCTTTTTTTCCTAACTCTTGATGTGCTAAGTAACTCAAGAAAGAAGCTATTGATACAGCTTTTTGATTCCCAATTACCCAGCCAATTACGTCACTATTCAGCTGCACGGGATATTGATTGTCTGGATTTTCAATCTCCTCACCAACTAGCCATTTTCCTGTAACATCCTGAATACTAATAGGCGTGTCTATGGCATTAAGCAGCTCATTGAGCATCTGCCGCACTGCTTTTTTAGCAATCAGACGTTTAAGACGAACGGTAGTCATGGTTGGTTTCGCCTGCTAATAAGATAAAGAGTACATTTTCCATGCCTTTTTCAAATCGCAAAGTCTTAACTACATCAGACTGCTGCCAAAAATCGGCATTGGCAATGATCAAATCCGGTTGTACTGAAAGAGCCTTTTCCTTGAGTTGTTCTGCATTAACTACCTCTAATACGCTGTATCCTCTGGCTTGCAATACTTCAGCTAAAATTTTGACGGTGGAAGCATCTTCATCCACCACTAGTACTTTCTTGCTAGAAGTTTCCTGAGACAGCAAACAACCGACTTCTGTGAGCAATATTTCAGTGTTAATTGGTTTACTTAAATAGCGGTCAACCCCCAAACGATAACCTCGTCCTTTGTCCTCTAAAATTGAAAGGATGATGATTGGAATATCCATAGTTTGAGGGTCATGTTTCAGCACAGCGGCGGCATCAAACCCATTCATCTGAGGCATCATTACATCCATGACGATTAAATCTGGTCTAGTGTGCTTGGCTAAATAAATCGCTTCTAGACCATTTTTAGCTTCTCTAATCTGGTAGTTTTGAGCTTCCAACTCTTGTCTGAGCAATACGCGAATATGGACATCATCATCCACCACGAGGATGGTTTTCTGTGAACCCTGAGTAGACTCTGAAGTAGTATTAACATGACCTTTCAGTTGCTGAATCAGGGTATCAATATTAATGTTCTTAGTATCCTGCTGTTGATCAGGAGGAATTGGCAGGGTAAAGTAGAAGGTACTGCCTTGACCTAGCTCACTTTTTACCCCAATTTGACCCCCGTGGTGTTCGATAATTTGCTGGCAAATTGGTAATCCTAAGCCAGTTCCCTTGGGTTTGTCGGTTAAAGTGTCCCCCACTTGCTTGAATTTATCAAAGACTTTAGGCTGATCCTCTGAAGTAATACCGATACCAGTATCAATGACACTGGTAATAACTTCTTCAGCAGCTCTTCTGACTTTCAGGGTGACAGAACCCTCTTCAGTAAACTTAACTGCGTTGGAAATTAGATTAATTACCACTTGGATGAGTCGATCCCCATCTCCCCTAATCTCAGGTAATTCGGGTTCTAGCTCCTTGACTAGTGCTAAACTCTTTTGCTCAAATAGAGCAGAAGTAGCTGCGATCGCACGTTCGATTATCTCTTCGAGCCTTACTGGCTCCATCTCCCACTCAATCTTCCCGGCTTCCATCTTGGCAATATCCAGAACATCATTAATCAGAGCTGTCAGTCTTTCCCCTTCTGAGACAATGATGCCAATATTGCCTCCTACTTGTTCGACTGCTCGCTGGGTTTTCTTATCTTCAATCTTGACGGCGGGAAACACTACCTCTTGAAGTTTCTTGTCAATGAGTTTGGCAAAGCCTAACACCGAAGTAAGAGGAGTTCTTAGTTCATGGGAAACAGTTGAGAGGAAATCGGTTTTCATCCTATCGACTTCTTTCTCAGCGGTAATATCCCTGATTAAAATTACCGAACCAGTAGATTGATTTTTGTCATCGGCAAATGGTAAGGATTCTTTATGGATAGCAGTTGCCACTGCTTGTCCAAAACGATGCTTAGCGAGTTTTACTTCTGCCGTAACCACCTCCGAGGGTTGTTTTTGAGTTTGTTGTACTACTTCCACTAAGTCGCTGCAAAACACATCTGAGCAGTTTTGTCCTTTCAAGTTGTCTACTGCTTCTAACTCAAACATGGCTACTAGTGCAGGATTCCACTGAGTAATCTGTCCCGACCTATCAGTCACCAGCAATCCATCTGCTAAATTGGTAATGATCGCAGTTAAATAAGCATTAGATACCTGCAGTTCTGCTGTTGCATCGTTAACTGCCTGTTCTAGCCGACTAAAAGAATCCCTGAGTTTATTGGACATGGATGTTAAAGTTCTGGCTAGAAGACCAATCTCATCCTTGGATTGGATATCTACTTCTGCACTAAAATCATTCGCTGATAATTTCTGAGCATATTCAGTAAGTTTATTTAAGGGTTGAGAGATTTGATTAACCCTGATATAGGCAACGATGACGCTGATGAGAAAAATCACTAATACTAGAGAGATCTGACTACCAATAGCTGAGCGGGTATGAGCCATAATAATACCTTTATCCATACCCACATGGACATAACCGGCAATTCCTGCCAAAATCGGCGCCGAGATATCGATGAATTCTCCCCTCCCCTCAATCTTAAGGTCATTAATCAAGATTTGCTCTTGTTCTTGTTGAGTTTCTTGAGAATTTTTCAGGATCTCCTCTGGAATGGCAGGTGCAAAAGTATGAGCAATAATTTCTCCATGCTCATCAATAATATAAACATAAGCAACCCCTTGGATATCAAGAAATTGGTCAATAATTGACTGTAGGGTTGAGGCATCCCGGTTAAAGAGAATTTCTACACTGGAGTTGGCAATACTGTTGACAATTGCTTCTCCTTTACTCTCAAATTCCTCTGTCAAATTTTTGTGAAGATTCCAGCCGGAGACAACCGACGTGGTACCAGCAATCACGGCAAATAAGAAGATTTCTCCTAATAAAGTTTTCTGAAATAGCTTGGCCATTAAGAATTAAGAATTAAGAATTAAGAATTAAGAATTGGGAATTGGGAATTGTTAATTGCTAATTGGAAATGTCTCACTTGTCTCCCCCATCTCCTCAGCTCTCCCCACTCCAATCTGTCAGAGGAACAAATTTACCATTTTTAACGGTGGTGTAATAGACTTGGTCTAATCCTTGATGCTTTTGAGGGTTGAATGAAACAGGAGCCTTAATTCCCAAGTCCAGATCCTGAATTTTTTCAACCACTGCTTTAATCTCACTTCTTTGGGGAGTATTGTCCATCCTTTTCAGAATTTCTACCAAGAGCTTGGCATTGAGAAAGCCTTCAAAGCTGACAAAGCTATATTTAGGGGATTGATACTTTTCGTCCCTCTGTTCTTGAGGTGGCTCAGGATCATATTTATCCATCAGCTGTCGATACTCCTTAACTGCTGGTAGGGAAGTATCTTCATAACTTGGTACTACTTGGGAATTAATCAGATTGGTAGTATAGTCCTTGCCAGTCTCTTTCCCAGTTTGGAGTAATAAATTCAGGAGATTTTCACTACCCACAAAGGAGACATTAGCAATGGGAACCTCCCAACCTGCATCCCTAGCATCTCGAATAAATGCAGCACAAGCCGCATAGGCTCCAATGGAAATCACTGCATCAGGATTAGCTTTTTTCAGAATATCTACTTGCTCCTTGAGACTTTCAGAGTAGGACGTACCTCGGCGATAAGTTGCCTCTGCTACCATTTTGGCATCATATTTAGCTAATGCCCGCTTCACACCATCCCAACCACTCCTACCATAAGCATCAATCTGATAGAAGACGGCAATTTTTTTGTAACCAGTGCTAAAGAATTTATCCACCAAACCTTCTGTTTCTTGACGATAGGATGACCTGAGATTAAAGACAAATTGATCATAAGGTTCTTCCCGTTGGGGTTGAGCGCCGGTAAAGGGAAAAAAGAGATAAATGTCACTGTCGCTGTATCTCTTGAGGAGAGGCAGCATTCTGGTAACCGTAGGAGTTCCTACATAATCAAATAGTAAAAAAGCATCATCTTTGTCAATTAGATCGATAGTGTTGTGAATTGTGGGGACTGGATTATAACCATCGTCATAGGCCTTAATTTCAATCGTTTTCCCATTGACGCCTCCAGCCTGGTTAATTTCATCTATATAAGCTAGAGAACCTCTGTATAATTCAATTCCTAGACCCTGGGACTCTCCTTTAAAGGCAGCGGACATACCTAAAACTATCTTGTTGTCATCATTGCTCTGTTCTGTAGCTTGGCTGGTAGGTATATGAGGATGAAGCAGAAGGGTGGCTAAAATTGGGAGGAAGAACAATAGGGCAATTTTTAAGCGTTTTTTGGTTGTTCGAGGAAGAATGGGTATGTTCATTGTTATTGGATTGAGGAAGAGGAGAGTTAACCACAGAGGCACAGAGAGCACAGAGAAAATTGCTCAACTCCCTGCTAATAAAATAAACAGAACATTCTCCAGACCTTTTTGAAATCGCAACGTTTTAAGGACGTCCGACTGCTGCCAGAAATCAGCGTTGGCAATAATCAAGTCAGGTAGCATTGCAGTTACCTTTTCCTGAAATTCCTTGCCATTAAACGCCTCAGTCACACTGTATCCTTTACCTTGCAGTACCTCGGTTAACAATCTGACGGTTGAGACATCTTCATCTACAACCAGTACTTCCTTCTTGGAAGTTCCCTGGGATAATAACAAATCAATATCTCGAAGTAAGACTTCCGTCTTAATCGGCTTACTCAAATAACGATCAACTCCCAGGCGATACCCTCGTTCTTGATCCTCGACGATTGAGAGGATGATGATAGGAATATTCAGCGTTTGAGGGTCATTTTTCAACACGGCAGCAGCATCAAACCCATTCATCTGTGGCATCATGACATCCATCACAATCAAGTCTGGTTTGCTTTGTTTTGCTTGCCTAATTGCTTCTAGACCATCTTCTGCCTCGCAAATCTGGTAACCTTGAGCTTCCAACTCTTGGGTAAGTAGGGTACGTATATGAAGATCATCATCTACCACGAGAATCGTCTTCTGTGATTTCTGGGTAGAAGAGGAATTGCTACTTACAGGGACTTGTAGTTGTTGAAGCAGGGTATTGATATTAAGAGTTTTGATACCCTTATTTCCCTGAGAAGCGATCGGTAAAGTGAAAGAAAAACTACTACCTTTACCCAATTCACTTTCTACCCAAATCTGACCTCCGTGATGTTCCACAATCTGTTGACAAATAGGTAACCCCAAACCCGTTCCTGTGGGTTTGTCGGTTAAAGTATCCCCTATCTGCCTGAATTTATCAAAGATTTTAGGTCGATTTTCTGGAGCAATACCAATGCCAGTATCAGTTACACTGATGGTGATTTGGTGATCAGTTTTGTGGGTTTTACAGGTTACAGAACCTTGAGGCGTAAATTTAACTGCATTGGAAATCAAATTAATCATCACTTGGATTAGTCTATCCCGATCTCCAGTAATCTCAGGTAATTCTACTGCTAAATCTTGCTTGAGTGCCAAACCTTTAGACTGAAAGAGAGCTGAGGTAGCTGCGATCGCATGTTCTATCACTTCTTCAACTTTGAGTGGTTCCATCTTCCACTCAACTTTACCTGCCTCCATCTTAGCAATATCGAGAACATCATTAATCAGAGCTGTTAGCCTTTCCCCTTCCGAGACGATAATGCCAATATTGTTTCCCACCTGTTTCACCGCTCGCTGGGTTTTCCTGTCTTCAGTATTGACAGCAGGAAAAACTACCTCCTCGAGTTTTTTATCAATAAGTTTGGCAAAGCCTAACACGGAAGTGAGAGGGGTTCTCAGCTCATGGGAGACAGTGGAGAGGAAATCCGTTTTCATCTGATCGATTTCCAGTAGGTGCTGGTTTTCCGCTTTGAGACGCTCATTAAGAGCCACAATCTCAGCATTAGCTTGAGCCAATTGAGCTGTACGCTCTGCTACTCTAGTTTCTAGTTCCTCATTGAGTTTTTTTAAGGCTTTCTCTGCTTGCTTACGTTGAGCGATCGCTTGATGTACTTGGTAAAACATTTGCTCAAAAGCTCTAATCACTTCTCCTAATTCATCTCGGCGGTGAATAGCACTACTCTGGAACTCAGGAATATCCTCCTTTTGGCTAGCTGCTTCCCCAGCCAGAATCAAATCCTTCTGAAGTTGCAGAATCGGAGTAATAATCATTGGCTCGATAACCAGCATTGTCACCAGGGTAACGAAGGCAGAAATGATTACCACCAGGCCTGCAATTCTACCAATGTAGGCAAATAACTTACCTCTGATAAAAGAAGCATCGTGGCGCAGAATCAGGGTGTAATCTCTACCTAACTCATCTGGAAACCAGGCTACGTCGTAGTGGGAACCCTCATAAAAAGTCGCATCAGCTTGATTTACCTGAGCCAAGGAGAGCTGAGGCGGCTCACCAAAGCTGCCAACTATGTTGCCTCCTGAATTGTAAAGAGCTCCTCCCAAAACAAACTGATTAACTCTGAGCTTGCTAACCTGAGCCAAGAGTTCTTTATCAGAAACCTTGGCTGGAGTGTTATGGATTGCCATCGAGACTGCTGTTGCCGAAGCCTCCTTTAACTGCCAGCAAAGCTCTCGCTCCCGCTTCAAAACTGAGGGAATCAGAATAATTACCTCGATTACTATGATGCTGGCAAAAATCCAAAGAACTATCTGCCGAGACAATCGAGCTGTAGATATCCGGGACAAGTTTTTGAAGCTGAGAGACACTAGCTTCTGTTCCTCGTAGGTACTGTTTGTTAGAAACAATACAATGTTCAGAAGTTCCAGGTTAGATAAGGATTATGAGATTTTCCTGAACTTCTTCACCTGGTTGCAATCTTTATTCGGTAAGCGATACAGCTATTTTTGACATTTTGTTAACAAAACAGAATTTACTTGGTAGGCTCACTACTAAATTCAAAATTCTATAAGTTAGGACTTACGCACTCAAATGTCATGCTGAACGCTAGTGAAGCATCTCAGCCGTCTGGGGGATCCTTCGCTACCGCTCAGGATGACGTAATTCCGTTATGGTGCGTAAGTCTTATAAGTGTTTTTTAATCCAATCTCAGTCTGTTTTAATCTAACTATCAACCGAAACTCAGTTCAGCAGATTTAAGTAAATAGTACAGATAAAAATTACTTTCTCAACCAGCCAATAGATTGGAGATCAAGCACATGTCTATAAGCAACAAAAATTGGGGTTCAACTAAAGCTCGTTTGCTAGGTACTAGTGCTCTCATGTTGGGTATCTTGCTACCCTCTACCTTATCCAGCTTACCGGCCAACGCAGTGGAGTTGGGGGAAAACAAAACATTCTTTGACCGTTCGCCACGCTTAACTCGGGTTGCGACTAGCACCACTCTTGCTAACCTTCCAGCTACCTATCAGTTCACTATTTCATTACCTGAAGATGCTGGAGAGCCTCTGCAAGCTGTTACCATTAACCAACAGAAAAATTTAGAAAACATCAAGTTTGACTTAAATCAAAGCAGTGCTTTTATTGGTAACAGTTTTGCTGGTGGTCCTGCAATTTCCTTAGCAAATGTTGGTGGTAGCCAGTCTAGTGATGGTAATGAAGTTACTGTCGTATTTGATGAGCCTGTACTTCCAGGTAGTGAGGTGACAGTTTCTCTAAAAGCGAAGCGTAATCCCCAAGCAGGTGGTGTTTATTTATTCGGTGTTACTGCTTTTTCTATTGGGGACAATAGCCCTGGTCTATACTTAGGTAGTCGGGACTTACACTTAGGTGACTCAGACTGATTAGATTTTAGATTTTACCATCAACCGTCATCCGTTATCTTCCACATTGTAGAGACGTTGCATGCAATGTCTCTACAGGGTTTTCGGGGTTTGCTCAAACTGCACCTTCAATACTCAGATGCGTCCAGATGTCCGACTTCTTCAAGAAGTCGGACATCTACCGATTAAGGTAATTGAAAAATGGATAGACTAATATACTATCGTCAGATAATCAAAGATATTCTAGCTGAATATCATCAGCTTAATGAGAAATCTGAATCTACAACCGAGAGTTGTTTAGTGTTTGACGAACTTCATGAACAGTATCTTTTGTTATTGATCGGTTGGCAGCATGATGAACGGATTAAGAGTGTGATGATTCATATCCGTTTGAAAGATACGAAGATTTGGATTGAGGAAGATTGGACTGAGGAGGGAATTGCAGCAGATTTGTTGCGAAAGGGTATATTGAGAGAGGAAATTGTCTTGGCATTTCATCCTCCTCATGTTAGGCAATATACGGAGTTTGCGATCGCCTAAGGGACTTTCTTGCATTTTTCCAATGCTAAGTCTGTTGATGTGGCAATATATGGCAATGGACGTATGCAATACGAAAATGTTACTGTTGGTGAGAGCTATTCCAGTGGAGAGTTGGGCAAACTGCTTCAGGGTTAATAGTGAAATCGTGCTTGCAGGAAGTAAATGCGAGTTTCCGTAACCTTATAGACTAAGCGATGCTCTTGAGTAATTCGCCTTGACCACAGACCACTTCCCAGATATTTGAGCGGTTCAGGCTTTCCAATACCAACAAACGGATCTTGCAAGATTGCTTCTACCAAATTGAAAATTCGATGGAAAACTTCTGGCTTGGTTCGTGCCCACCAGACTAGGTCTTCTCGAAATTCGGGGTCAAAGATAGCGACAATCCGAACTACTTCACTTTCAGGCTTATCCTGGGAGTCTTTCTTGCGCTTGCTCACAGTCTTTTTCTACTTGAGCTTGAAGTTCTTCTAGAGATTCTGGAGTTCCTTTACCTGCTTCAGCACGAGCGAGGGCGCTAAAGAGTCGTTGGGCATTGGCAGGCGATCGCAACAGATGCAGAGTCTCTAAAATACTGCTGAGTTCTTCTGCTGGGAGCATGGCAACCGGTTCTTTGCCTCGACGAGTGATAATGGTGACCGAGTTTTCCTCTAGAATTTTGTCCATTAGTTCGG
>CBDCVG010000105.1:0-20290 GCA_965222765.1 Caldora sp. | reverse complement strand
GGGTTTCAGCTTCGTTCCACCCAACCTACTATTTTTTGTGTCGCGCCACTAATCTTTGTGCAACTTTGGGATACTCCCGTAGGGTAACCCAACTATGTCGCAGTTTGCTATTCTTCAGTATCAGAGGACTTTTCTTTAGTCTCAGAGGACTTTTCTTTAGTCTCAGAGGACTTTTCTTTAGTCTCAGAGGAATCTTCTTTAGTCTCAGAGGAATCTTCTTTAGTCTCAGAGGACTTTTCTTTAGTCTCAGAGGACTTTTCTTTAGTCTCAGAGGACTCTTCTTTAGTATCAGAGGACTTTTCTTTAGTCTCAGAGGACTTTTCTTTAGTCTCAGAGGAATCTTCTTTAGTATCAGAGGAATCTTCTTTAGTATCAGAGGAATCTTCTTTAGTATCAGAGGACTTTTCTTTAGTCTCAGAGGACTTTTCTTTAGTCTCAGAGGAATCTTCTTTAGTATCAGAGGAATCTTCTTTGGTATCAGAGGAATCTTCTTTAGTATCAGAAGAATCTTCCTTTGACTTCTCCCACTCTGACATCGGACGGTTTACTGCATACTGAAAATCTATCGGCACTAATAGAACCGACAGCTCCTCAGGTTTTTGCTTCGATGAATCCGCCTGAGCATATAGGAAACTCTCATTAAAGTCAGGTTTGCCTAAGGCTAGTTTATGTACTTTTTCCCCTTTGAGCTCGACTTCTATAGTTGCAGATGGTCTGTCTAAGCCATACTCCTTAAGTTTATCAGCAGTAACAGGGATAGTGAGATCGCTTTCTCCTTTCGCCAGCAAGTTCAACAAAAAGGAGATCGCAGCATCACTAGCTGGAGTATTTTTTTGGCTTTTTCATTTGCCAACCTGGTTCTGGCTCACTAAGCCGCTTAAATTGCCAAGTCTCGTCATCGGTGTAGATAATCACCGATTGAATCTCGTCTTCTTCAAAAGAAAAGATTGGTTGCTTGGTTGTCTTAGCAGCTTCTCGCTGGGGAGCACCTTTAATTTCATAATAATAAACAAAACCCCCCAGTAATATAGCTGAGATTAATAAAATCAGAGTTGTCCGTTGTAGCTTCATGGTTTGGAAAATTGTTAATTGTTAATTGTTAATTGTTAATTGTTAATTGTTAATTGGGAATGAGTTGGTACGCAATAGAGGAAAGGGAAAGGAAAAATAATCTTTGCTGATCCCTTTAATCTTTATAGCGTTTCTCATTTTTATGAGGTATAAGTTTAAACCTCAAAATTCCCATTGCAAAGGGGGATTTAGGGGGATGAAAGATATAACTCACAGATGCGAGAACTGCTATATCTACCCCAGCTCCCCACACTTCCCTATCTCCTCTGCCTAACGGCGTTGCCACCACATTATCCCTGCTGTGGTAAAACCAAATAAGGGTACGAACAACAGCGCACTCCAAGCCAGTGCTGCTGTTTGACTCTGAGTTAGGTTAACACGACGGTTTTGCTGTTCTTTGGGACTGATGGAAAAAGCTTCCTCTTCCTGGTTGCTTAACCAACTAACGGAGTTGAGAAAAACATCACTATTGACTTGCCCCTCAAACCAACCATTAGTAGCGAAATCTGAGTTACCAAAGACAACTAGTCGCGATTCAGCATCCTTTTCCTGAGCATTTTCTTCATCGCTGGTTTTGGATGATGTTGCTGAATCCTCATCAATAATTGGTTCCGATTGATCCTTATCAGTAGTTTCCTCCTCGACATCTTCATCATCACCATCTTCCTCATCGTCAGGTTTTGCAGATGCTTCTGAATCCTCTTCGGCATCTTCCTCATCGTCAGGCTTGGGTGAAGCTTCGGGATTTTCTGATTCTTCCTCTTTTAATTCGGGTGAGGGAGATTCCTCTTTTGGTTCTGCTTTCTCAGAAATAGAATCAGAATCTGTTGCTTTACGACTCAAAGCTACACCCAAGTCCAGAGGACCTTGACTATCGCTTTCCGGGTTAAAATCTAATGGTTGGGTTTCTGGTTCACTTTCTGCCCAAGTTTCCTCATTGGTAATGATTAAAGAAGTTCTTTCAATACCTTCAACAGGTATTGTCTCTACAGAGCGAGCTAGAGGATAGAGAGAATACTGTCCAGCAAAATCTTGGGTGATGGGATGAGCACCATAGTTATTCACAATGGATGTTGCTAAGCCAAAACCAGTCACCTGACCTGAGGGGTCAATCACAATGCGATTATCCAATCCCACACCCCAGTCTGCCAGTAAGCTATCTAGTCCAGGATTGATATCTGGATTTAACATTACCAATAAACTGCCACCCTGGGAAAGATAAGCTGACAAAGCTTGCACTTCTGCCTCAAACAATGGCTCTTTGGGACTGGCAATAACTACGACAGAGGCATCTTCAGGAACTTGTGACTGCTGGGTTAAGTTAAAGGTTTCTACAGTAAAGTTTTTCTCTTTGAGAGCATTGACTGCTTGTAATAGTCCCCCCTCTCCAGGCTCTAAGGGTTGTTCTCCATGACCTTGAAGAAAGTAAACTGTATCAGTGCGATCGCTGGTTAGTTTGGCGATACCATTAGTTAGTTGGATCTCCGAGAGAGGTTCAATCTCACTCAATGTTTGTAATAACTCTCGCTCGGAACCATATTCCAAGTAAACTTCTCCCAAGGACTGAACATTAAACTTTCGAGCCAATCCCAGTTCTTTTTGTGGATCAATAAACTTAAATTCTAAATTGGAACCATACTGACGGTAGTTTTCTAGCAATCTGCGGTCAGCTTGGTTAGGATTAGGGTTAAACACCCAAACTTTAAGGGGCTGCTCTAAATTTTGTACCACCCGCTGGGAGAGAGGGGAAAGGGTAAATAGCTGATTTTCTGTTAAGTCCACTCGCACTCCAGAGCGAACTGCGAGAAAGTTAAATAGTCCGAGAATCGCTAATACTGATAGGGTGGCAATAAAGGCGTTTGTTCCTACTTGAGTGGAGCGGCGTCCCCAAAATCCTGGTGCGAAGCTACCTAAAAACAGCAACCACAGACCAATTAGTACCATTCCGGCAATCAGCAAGCCCAAAGCTAAGGGTGACCAGCTACCAGAAACAACTCTAGCACCTATGCCCATCAAGCTGAGGATTGGACCAAGCCACAATAGATATTTTAAATATTGCCAATATTTTTTAATCATTTTTCATTAGTCATAGGTTATTGATAATTGTTGCACTAATCAACAATTCTCCAACAACTTGAGGTAAACAAAGGTAGTAAACTATCTGAGTCCTCTAAAAGTGGAACACTGACCTAAGAACCTAGTGTATCGGCATTTTGTCACGCTCTAGGCTAGACTAACGAGAAAAAGTCACAGTGGTAAAAAAATTATGGAAACTCTTGCCTACATTCATCTTGCTTTAGCCGACGAGACTCCCAGAGATCTTGGTGTAGGTGAGGGAGTAGACTGGCGAAAGTTTTCTAGCAAGGCTTTGCTCTATCTCTTGCCTTTGATTACTGTGACATTTGGTATCTTGGGGATGGTCAATGAAACATTGGCACAAAGAGCTAAACCAGGGAATTGTAATTCTAATGTAACGCTAATTCAAAGGCGTTTAGGGGAGTTGGGATACTTCAATCAGACACCAACCTGTTTTTTTGGCGAAATAACGAAGAGGGCAGTTGAGGAGTTTCAGAGAATTCATGGATTGCAAATAGATGGTATTGTGGGGCCTGAAACTGAAGCAGTATTGTTTTTTGAACAAGCAGTACAACCTAAGCCTACTGATAGGAGAACTATACTACGGAGACGCGATCGCGGCGATGACGTCAGGCAGCTTCAGGAATGGTTAACAAACATTGGTTTTAACCCAGGTCCGATTAATGGTTTCTACGGCTCACAAACTGAATTCGCCGTTAGGCAGTTTCAGGCAGCAAGGAGATTACCAGTTACAGGGATTGCTAATGAGCGAACTCTGCAAGAATTAGAGGCGGCATCTCCCCCAATAGAAACGGTTTCTCCAGATGACAATGAGGGTTTTATTTTTTATAGGGGGAGAGCTTTACTGCGGAATGGTGATAAAGGAGATGATGTCAAAGAGGTTCAGGGATGGTTAACAGACATTGGTTTTAACCCAGGCTGGATTGATGGTGACTACGGTTCAGCAACACAGAGCGCTGTTAGTCAGTTTCAGAGAGAAAATAATTTATCAGTTACAGGGGTTGCTGATACACGAACTCTGCAAAAAATAGAACAGGAGTTTTATTATCCAGAAATAGTACAACCTTCACCAATTTCGCCAGATGAAAAGCGCTACGTGGTGATTGTACCAGGTAATGAAAATACACTTGTGCAAGTACGAGAACACGTACCAGATGCTAGCTGGATGGATGACAGAAGAGGTACTTATGTGAATGTTCGTTCATTGGATAACCGCAACGAAGCTGAAAGTTGGTCATACTGGTTACGTGCTCTTGGCTTTGATGCACGAGTCGCGTATTTTTGATTCGTATTTAGTCGGTTAAAAAAGGTGAAAAAGCTTACTAAACAAGCTTTCTTCCCTTCTGCCTTCGGCCTCCTGCCTCCTGACTTGAAAGTAGGGAGCGGTAGGGGCGAATGGCCATTCGCCCCTACTTTCATGCATGGTGGTGAAAAATTTTTCATAGAGACTGCCTTTTTTCTTCAGAGCTTTACCGACGCATTGAGCCAGTGGTAACGTTATCTTTTTCAATATCTTCCGTTTCCAGAGGTTCTTCTTCCTCGTACTCAGGATCAATCTCTTCAACAAAATTTAGAGAAGCAGGATGATCTACACCGTTGATAATAGCTCCTAACAAAGGCAGTTCTGCTTCAAGCAACTCTTCAACACCCTTAGATAAAATACTTTCTTGGGTATACTCTGGTCGAGTAACAATAATTATGCCGTCGGCTAGGGGTTCGAGTAACAGAGCATCATTGCACAGGGATAGAGCAGGAGAGTCTACAACCACTAGATCAAAACGACCCTTGGCATCCTCAAACAATCGCTTGAGTTCACTAGATTCAAGAATAGCAGCAGCTTTGCGCTGGGGACCAGGACTAGCTACAACGTAGAGATTCTCAATATCTGGAGCTAACTGCATACAGTTACTCAGCGAACTGTAGTAACGTAGGGGTTCCACACTAGCATCAGGCTCAGGAGTTAATTTGAGGAAGTTAGCTTGGGAAGAGGAGCGCATATCACCTTCGATTAAGAGTGTGCGTTTACCGGCATGAGCTGAAGCGATCGCTAAATTGTAAGCACTCACTGTCTTACCTTCTTCCTCTATGGTACTAGTCAGCAATACCACCTTTAAGGATTTATTTTCCCCAAGCAGAAGATTACTACGGAAGCGCTCATAAAACTCCACATAAGGAGAATCTGGCTTGCCTAAAATTCCCGTATCTTCCCAAAGTGGATCGAAAATTTTGATCTGAGGTAATTCTCCCAGTACCAGCACATCTCGTTGTGCTAGAGCCAGCTTGATATCCTCTGAGGTGTAGAAGGTGTTATCCAAAGTTGCCAATAAGAGAATCAATCCACCAGAAACCAACAAACCAATAGCGGCTCCCCCTCCTAAGGAAACAAGGGGATTTCCAGCTGGCTCCTTCACTTCTTCGACTTGTGGCGGCTGTAACAAACTGAGACTACTGACAGTTTCCGTCTCTGCTGCTTGAGCATCTGCTAAGGCTGCCTGCAACCGGTTATAAAATTCCCGTTTCAACTGAACCTTTTGTTCTCGCCTAGCTTGCCCTAGCTGTTTATTGGGGAGCTGTTGATACTCCTGCCGGAGTTCCTGCTCTGTCTTCTTGGTAGTTTCGAGTTGTTGTACTAGGGTATCCCGCTGGGTTTGTAATTGCACTAGTTGGTTTGCTAGTTGCTGCCGTGCAGGATCCAGATTACTATTATATTGGCTGATTTGGCTGGTATCTAAGGATTCCCCCAAACCGTTGCCGCCAATTACCTCCAAGGCTCTGGAGCGTAACATTTCCTCATAAGTTTGTTGACTTTTGATTAATGTTTCCACCTCAGGGTATGTATCTCGATAACCCCGACTCCTCAAAAGTTCTATCTGCGTCTCGGCTCCCAGAATCTGAGCCCGTAGGTTATTAATGATCGGATCAGCACTCAGGGCAGAAGAGGCATAGGCTTGCTCTGGATTCAAACCCAGTCTTGATCCCAAGCTAGCGATTTGAGCATCAATACCTTCTAACTGTAGTTGAAGCTGCCGCTGCTGTTGTTGGCTACCAGTAATGCCACCAACTAAGCTACCATCTTCAGCTGCCAATAAAGCTGGTCCCTCAGTACGAATATACAGCTCTAAATCCTGTTCAGCTGTTTTAAGTTCCTTGTCCGCTTCCTCCAACTTCGGTTCAATAGACTTGATAATTTCCCTCAGCCGCGTTGTGTTAATCAAACGACTTTGCTCAACCATCTGCTCCATGAGGACTTCTAAAACGTCCCCTGCTTTTTGAGGATCCTTTTGTTCAGAGTATTTAACCCCAATTACTTTTGGTTCATCTTTCTTAGGAAAATCTATTTCTACGTTTCTGACAATGTTTTTTGGTTTAGTATTCGCTTTCGCCGCTGCGGCTTTAGCCACATTTTCCGCTAGCAGCAATTCCTTGTTGAGTTGCCTACCTTGTTCAGAAATCTGTCCTCCCGTTTCCGAAAACAGCCTGGGAGGAGTGTTATAAGCTAGAACCCCTTGAGCTACATAACTAGAGGGAGGCGGTGGCTGGAGAGCAACAACACCTGATATCCCCACAATTAGACTAAAACTAGCAAGTCCAATCAACTTATGCTGATCGAGGGCGATGAGATAGCGTTTGATAAAAGGTGGGGCCATGGCTGTTTTGGGAATTTAGAATTTAGAATTTAGAATTTAGAATTGGGGATCAAGTCGAAAATTATTGGTTTTAACTCAATTGCCGCTGAAAACATCGAAAAACCTGATGAAGCTAAAGATATTGGCGAAGGGTTGAGTAATGAAATTAAGGGCAAAATTAAGTTTACCAATGAGGTTGCGACCGACGATGATAACATCATTATCTTGGAGAGGGACATCTTGGGAGACATCACCTGTTAGAGCAGCTTTGCCGTTTAATTGTTGGCTAACAGCTCTACCAGTTTCTGGATCAAAACGAATGAGGGCAATGGCATTGATCTTAACTCCATCTGGGTTGGGAGCGATCGCGGTTAAAGCATCAACAAAGGTACTACCATTGGGCAAAGTAACGTTGCCAATTCTCTCATTAGCGTAGCTCAAGACACGGATGTTGATTTCTTGCTGAGCAACATTAGAGCGAGAAATTAAGGTGCGATCATAATCATTAGTTGTGCCTATTTCTGTCTTCAACACAATTACTGCATCACCATCCTGGAGACGAAAATTCGGCAAGCTCGTCCCATTTTGCAGGGCGCTAAACAAGTCAATCTGCTGCTCAATAATAGAATTATTTGGTAAGCGACGACGCACGACAATAGTTCGCAAGTCAGCTTCCGTTGTAGTACCACCAGCCTGTTGTAGAACTTCGGGGAGGAGAGTACCAGCGGGCAAAGTATAATAACCGGGTTGAGATACTTCTCCAGTCACTGTTATCTTAGCTGGACGCAAACCGGCTAGTGCAACTATCGCTTCAGGATTCACCACAAATTCATTCAAGCTAGTTTCAATTTTTTCTTTAACTTGTTCTAGGGTAAGTCCCAATACTGACACTTTTCCTGCTAGGGGTATTAAAATATCTCCTTCTAGATCAACATCATCTTGAAAATTGAGGTCAGGAAAGTTGAGTATCTGTACTTGAATTGAATCTCCTATTCCTAGGTGATAGAGATTGAATTGAGGGGATGGACTGCTCTGAGATGGTTGTTCTGGGTAACCTAGGGGCGGAATTGGATCATCAAACTCAAAGGTATCAGGGCTAAAGGTTTCGTCAGGAGAAAAAACCGGTACTTGGGCATAACTGTTTGATTGTACCTCTACGCTAGCCAAAGCTATAGAAGGCAGAAGAAGGCAGAAGGCAGAAGGCAGAAGGCAGAAGGCTCCAAGGAAAGTTGACTTGTTTCTCATCTTCTTTTTCGGCGATTCCATCAATGAATGAATTCTTAATTCTTAATTCTTAATTCTTAATTCTTAATTTTTAATTCTTAATTCGCCTTCAGGCTCTCATTACTCCCACTTGGTGCTTGAGCGAAAGAATCTGTCATCAGAGCAGATTGGATCAATTTTGCTAGAGATGTTGCTAAAGGGTGAGACTCTTCAATTTTACCTAAAGGTTCAATGGGAATCTGAAAGCAAACGGCAACCCAAGGAACTCTTGTGCGGTGCAACTGAGCGAGTTGATCAGTCCAGAACCAATGGCTAGGAACAGGGTTACCTCCTTCTGGCCAAGCGTACCATTGCACCATAGCAAAGGTCTGTCGCCCATTCCAGGCACGAAATAGGCGGGCTCTTACTTGAGCTGTCGAGGTTGTTGGTTCTGATGTTTCAGCAGTAAACAGGAGCTTGGTGTAGGAATCTGTCTTCCATTCCCCATTTGTTTGTCTTTTGGCATAGGTTTGAAAAAATCCATGGATATCCGCCCACTCCACCTGAGGTTGTGACTTAGGACCATTTTGCGGAAGTAGCAGCAGGCGCACTGGCTTTTGGTTATCTTGTTTGATTGTCTGAAATGACCATTCATTACCGCCAATATTCAAGGTAGCCTGCTCAAGAGTTTGCCAGCCGGGAATCTCTAATCCTTGGTTGCGGATGGCTTTGAGTTGCTTAAGGTTAGTAACTGATGGTAGTTTTGCCCAAGGCCAGTTTCCCGTCCAGTAACTCGGTATTGCCCCAAATCCCACCAAGACTAACAAAAAACCTACTACGGCAATTCTTGAAAGCAGAGACCATTTGTTCATCGACTGGGGTAGGCTAAAGGATTTCATTTATGAGAGAGACATTGAGTCAAGATGGTTTCGCACTGCCTTCTTAAGAAACATAGAAATAATTTTCAAGATAAGGCTTCCAAAGAAATTGAGAGGATAAAGCTCAAATGAGCGCTTAACCTTCGTTTTATCCCATTCGGCTTCAAATTGCCATTGCTCAACAAAATGAGAGGCGATTAAATTTAGGGGACTCGAAAAGTTATCTATACGAAGAACCAGTTCTTTTTGGGGAATAAACCCAATGACGGTTTCAATATGGGTAGACCCATCTGTGTTCTTTACGTGAAATCGAGTTCCGATTCTATCCTCATTTAAGTTTTCAACTCTGGCGTTCTCAATACCAGGAATAGGGCCGTAACCGACAAAACTTTGCCACTTGGACAGATCAAAGATCTGCTCACAAAGGGCGGATGGCAAAAGTGGCACGGTGGTAGCTACAGTAAACTTGATCATTTTTCGTGATGCCTTAAGGTGATTTCCTCCGAAAGAATGTACCCATCGTAGGGTGTGTTAGCGCAGCGGATGCTGGTGGCGAAATTAACATTCCGAAATATTGGCAACAGAACGAAGGTTTTTGAAGCCCCCCAGCCCCCAATTCTGGGGGAGCCCGGACTCAAAGTCCCCCAGAATTGGGGGATTTAGGGGGCTTCCAGTCGCTTTACGACATTACGAAATATTTCGCCAGCAGCGTCGCGCAGCGTAACGCACCACGTTGTGGGTGCAATCATTTTCAAAAATCGCTTAAGAACTCTTACGATTGCTTGAGTCTGTTGCTTTTTTTAAAAGAGTTAATTTGTCAAGTTAAATTTACTATATTTAATAATTCAGAAAAAATTCATCCTAATTAATCTTCCTCTCAGGATTAACTTAATATCAACTCATTTCGAGTATGAGTTAGCCCAGTAAATTAATACTTAACAACTAATGAAACTAAATAAACTTGAGAACCATGGCAGATAATTTTGCAGGACAACTGGATAATTCAATTATTATCGAAGATCAAGAACGTGTAGTCATCCGAGAAGAAGTTATTGCTCCTATCGGAGAACCAGCTATAGATATTCCTGGGGATAACGCTCGGCTGAAAGTTACATCCAGTGGTTCAGTATTGGCTGATGATCAAGGCAATACAGCAGTTCAAGTAAGTGGTGAAGATGTCACCATTGCTAATGTTGGACTGATTTCCGGCGCTTTCAATGGTTTAACTTCTACTGGCAATGACCTAAATTTAGTAAACCGAGGAACTATTACTTCTGACAGTCGTGCAGTTGATTTAAATGATGGTGACGGTATTACCGTACGCAATTTTGGTAGCATCCTTGGAACTGATAATCAACGCAATGGAACTTTTTATGTCAATGGATTGCTAGATGATGCTACTATCATTAACCGACGCAGTGGTGTAATTGACGCCGGGGAAAACAACTCTGGTGACGGTATTTCTGTTCAAGTTGGTGCTAGTAGCGAAGACGCACTCAACGATAATATTAATCTTATCAACCGTGGAAATATTGCTGGTCGGGGTCAAGCTGAGTTTGCTGGAGGACGATTAACTCCCAATGGCTCTAGTGGTGTACGCTTCTTCAATGGTTCTGGGGAACCTGAGGCAACTGTAACCGGCTCTTTCACTAACTCTGGTTCCATCACCGCAGAAGTAGATGTCGGTTTCTTGGGTGCAGTATTAGTCGAAGATGGTGTTAGTTTCCAAGGCACGATTAATAATCAACGCCAAGGTGTCATTAGTGCTCCACGTAACGGCTTATATATCGGTAATGCTAACCATGACTTAACTATTAATAATGATGGTTTGATTGAATCCGGTAGTCGTGCAGTTAACTTAGATGGTGATAACGTTACCTTCAATAATCGTGGAGATGTCTTAGGTACAGGTAATCAGCGAAACGGTACTGTTTATATTGATGGCACAGGGGATGACATTACCATTAATAACCAACGTCGTGGTGTAATCGATGCCGGGGAAGGTAATTTGGGTGACGGTATTTCCATTCAAGTTGGTGCTAGTAGCGAAGATGCACTCAACGATAATATTAATCTTATTAACCGTGGTAATATTGCTGGTCGGGGTCAAGCTGACTTTGCTGGAGGACGATTAACTCCTAATGGCTCTAGTGGTGTACGTTTCTTCAATGGTTCTGGGGAACCTGAGGCAACTGTAACCGGCTCTTTCACTAACTCTGGTTCCATCACCGCAGAAGTAGATGTCGGTTTTTTAGGTGCAGTATTAGTCGAAGATGGTGTTAGTTTCCAAGGCACGATTAATAATCAACGCCAAGGTGTGATTAGTGCTCCACGTAACGGCTTATATATCGGTAATGCTAACCATGATTTAACTATTAATAATGATGGTTTGATTGAATCTGGTAGTCGTGCAGTCAACTTAGATGGTGATAACGTTACCTTCAATAATCGTGGTGATGTCTTAGGTACAGGTAATCAGCGAAACGGTACAGTTTATATTGATGGCACAGGGGATGACATTACTATTAATAACCAACGTCGTGGTGTCATTGACGCCGGGGAAGGTAATTTGGGTGATGGTATTGCCATCCAAGTTGGTTCTGGTAGCGAAGATGCACTCAACGATAATATTAATCTTATTAACCGTGGTAATATTGCTGGTCGGGGTCAAGCTGAGTTTGCTGGAGGACGATTGACTCCCAATGGCTCTAGTGGTGTGCGTTTCTTCAATGGTTCTGGGGAACCTGAGGCAACTGTAACCGGTTCTTTTATTAACTCTGGTTCCATCACTGCAGAAGTGGATGCAGGTTTCTTGGGTGCAGTATTAGTCGAAGATGGTGTTAGCTTCCAAGGCACGATTAATAATCAACGCCAAGGTGTGATTAGTGCTCCACGTAACGGCTTATATATCGGTAATGCTAACCATGATTTAACTATTAATAATGATGGTTTGATTGAATCTGGTAGTCGTGCAGTCAACTTAGATGGTAATAACGTTACCTTCAATAATCGTGGTGATGTCTTAGGTACAGGTAATCAGCGAAACGGTACAGTTTATATTGATGGCACAGGGGATGACATTACTATTAATAACCAACGTCGTGGTGTAATCGATGCTGGGGAAGGTAATTCAGGTAGTGGTGTCTCGGTTCAAGTTGGTACAGCTAATGGCTTAGATGCTGGCATTGACGATTTGGAAACCTCAGCGGATATCACCAACCAAGGTATTATTCAAGGACGTGGAGATGGCAACGTTCCTGCTGGTGTACGCCTTTTCCTTGGTTCTGGCCTTACTGAAGCAACCTTTACTGGCGATATTATTAATGAAAGGCGGGGTTTAATTGCATCTGAAGAGGAAGCTGGTATTCTCATTGAGTCAGGCGTTGTTTTTGACGGCGAAATTGTTAACGATGGTACGATCGAAGGTGGTAATGGCTTAGCAATTGATGCTGCTGGAGCTTTGGGTGATATTAATGTCATCAACAATGGCACTCTCCTAGGTGATGTCAGTTTAGGTGACGGGAATGATACCTTTATTCAAAACTCTCGCCAAGGTGTCAATGTTAATGGTTTTGACGGTGATGATCTTCTCGCTAGTGGCCGAGGTAACGATTTGTTTACCGGTGGCTTAGGAGCCGATACTTTCCGCTTTGGTACCAATTCTGGACAGGATATTATCACTGACTTCGAGGTCATTGATACCCTTGATGTTAGTGCCATCTTTGATGATATCGCTCAAATTTTTGGTGCCGGTGGTGCAGCAACTCAAGTCGGTGACAACACAGTAATCGACTTTGGTGGCAATGATTTTGTAACCTTAGAAAACTTTGAGGTTGCTAACTTGAGTGCAAATAACTTTGTCCTTGGGTAACCAAAGGACAAAGCAAAAACCTTGTAGAGACGCGCCATGGCGCGTCTCTACAGTCTGAAGATAACGAGGTTATGTATGCTGGATTTGGTATTATCAATTGATAGTTGATTAAGTTGGCAACCAAAATATCTCTAAGTTTTTGGCTTTCCATTCTTCTAATTTTTCAAGCATTTTATCGCTTTTTGGGTGAGACTGATGGCGATCGCCAAATCAGTAAGTTTTCGGTGTTCCGGATGATAGAATGGTGACATACTCCCACACTGACCCTATCGGGTCAGTGTGGGCTTCTCAGCGACTCCCGGTATCCCGTCGGACATTAACTGAGCTTTATTAACGAGACGGGATGCCCCACCGCCCCTTTTCAATACACACATACTAGTTCAATCTATGTACTGTTGAAATTTTACCCACCCACAGATAGTTCAGTAAAAGAACAGTTACTGGATGGAACCCGATATTTCAAGTTGTCTAGGTTCAGTTATTGGTAACCAGCATTTTAGGCTTTGTTACCTTTGCTTATCTTATCTTGTAGCACGAATAGTTGTCCCAAGTGTCTAGAGCCTGGCCGGGATTCATCCCACGCCTCCCCTACGGGGTAGGACGTGGGGCTTCTCCCGGAAGACAGCTAAAACAATATCCGCTCGAGCTACGCCACAATATAGCCATCTGGCGGTTTAATGCAGAAGTAGAATGATAGCGCTCGACTTATGACTCTCGATAACTTTATTACCATAGATGATACCGCTCTGTCACTAGAGCAAAGCCTGTACTATCTCAACAGCGCCGGTAAACTGCAACCGGCTTTAGTCGAAATTGCCAAGCAGTATTTCTTAGAACAAGAAATTGCCGCAGCAGGTATCCGAGAACCCCTCGCAGAACAGATCGAACAATTCATGATTGAGTTTCGGGTGCAACAAAAACTGACCACTCCAGAAGCCTTCCAGCAGTGGCTATCGGAACATGGCTTAACCTACGCCACCTTTAAGCACCAAATTCAGACGCGGATGAAGCAGGATGAACTGAAAGAGCAGATTGTACGCGAGAAGGTGCAAGATTATTTTGCCCAAAATCAAACCAACTTAGACCGTATCGTATTTTCCCGGATTGTGGTCGAAACTCTGGAAACCGCTCGAAACCTGCATCAGCAATTGCAAGGGACAGAGGTAGACTTCAATCAACTGGCCAAGCAGCATTCTATCGTCGATGATGGCAAAGTTGGGGGTGCAATGGCTCCCATGATTCGCGGCCAAATGCCGCCAGAAATTCGCGAAGCCACACTCTCGGCGGAACCTGGGGCGATTTTGGGGCCAGTTCGGATTGAAGGCCGCTATTGCTTGCTGAGAGTGGAGGAAGTGTTACCGGCGCGTCTCGAAGGTGCGCTGAAGCGAGACTTGCAAAATCACTTATTTGAGGAATGGATTAAAGCGAAACTGAAGGCGATGACCATTCAACTCAATCTCGAGCCAAGCGCATAAGTGATGATACTTTAAGTATTTTAACTAATCTATATCTGGCTTTTGTCTCTCAATTTCGTGAAGTTTTGTGTTAATACAAAACTAAAGATTTTCTTTAGGTTATTATGTAATAAAATTGGAGTTACACACTGTACTAAAGTACTATTGCATTTGCGTTGTTTCAGCCGTTTGATTGCAGTTTTTGGATATAGCGATCGCTAATCTGCATTAGAAAAATTACACCAAAACGTCGAATAGACATAGCTTCATATCTAATGATTTTTGTCAATGCGTAACTCCTAGAAAATTCACTGAAGATTCAATAGGGTCAGGGTTATGAAGTGGCTGAACAGATTCCGCAACATCTGGCAAACTTCCGCGTCTACCTCCGTTTCCAGCGGTACGTTTATTTTGGAACCCATTCTCACGCCGAGTGGTTTGATCGACTTAGATGTGGAGTCGGATAATGCGGCTCTGGACTTGTATGACCCGTTGGAGCCGTTAGAAGCTCTGGAAGAAGTAGAATCTGAGGAGATCGGCCAACCGGAAGAACCTCTGGATATGGCTGAAGAATTTGATGAGTCGGAGTTGGAACCTCTAGAATTCTTTGATGCAGAATCGGAGACAGATGTAGAGACAGAACCTCTGGAATTCTTTCATGCAGAATCGGAGGAAGAGAACATTCCAGAGCCAGCACCGTTTACTTATAATTCCAGCAACGGTGTATTTACGGTAGGAGAGACGGGTAAGGTTAATCTCGATTATTTGATCGATGCTGGAAAATACGGTAAGGGCGAGATTGGTATCTTCAGTTTGGAGGGAATGGAAGACTATGAGGGAGATACCGAAGCTTGGGAAAGGGCGGCAGTGGGGCGCGCTCTTAGTAATTCTACTCTAGGGAATTTAGGGATTTCTGATGTTGAGGAAGGGGCGAAGTTTAGCGGAATTTTAGACGGAGAGTTGGAAGACTCGAACCGAGGTGACTATCAGTTTGTGGATAGTTTCTCCATGAACCCCGGGGATAAATTTGCCTTGGTGATCGCACCCAACACGTCTCTAGAACAAGCCTTTGAGTCCGGACAACCCATATTTTTCTCCAACGATAGCACCTATGAGAGCTTTGCCGACGTGACGGGAGAGGGTCATACCTTTACGGTGGAAGACTGGACGGATAACGATTACAATGATGTGGTCTTCCAGGTGAATGGTGCGCGGGGAGAAGCGCTGGCGTTAGATGACGTTATCGATCCCGAGGCGGAAGATTGGCGCGATACTGAGGTGGGAGAGCAGGTACTGGACTATATTGCTCCGGTAGAATTTGATTCTGGAGTATTTACCGTCGGCGACAGTGGCGAAGTGGGGATTGATTTCCTCTATGACGGCGGGAAGTGGAAAGGAGAGTTAGCTCTATTCAGTTTAGAGGGATTGGAAGAAATTAATCCCAACTCTGGGGCGTTTATTGAGGAAGCTGCTTCTCGTGCTCTATCCAATTCCGAACTGGGTCATGTGATTATATCCGATCGCGCGGAAGGAGCGAGGTTTGACGGAATTTTGGGCAGCGAGCCCCAAGACTGGAATGCTGGCGACTATCGCGGGGTGAAGACGTTTGAGATGAATCCAGGCGATCGCTTTGGACTCATGTTACTGCCCAAACATTCCGTGAGCAAACTCGCCGATAACCCAGCCTTGGGAGGACTGGGTGCGCCTCTATTTTCCATGTCGAGCTTAAACCCAGAAGATGCCTATCACCTGGGACAACTGGCGGATGTAACCGGAGATGGCAATACCTTTGTCATGGAAGATTGGCGAGTTGACCAAGGTTCCGATGAAGATTATAACGATTTCATTTTCCAAGTGCGCGGCGCAACGGCAAAAGCAGTTAACTTGGATGAGGTCATTAATCCAGAGTTAGATTGGCGCGAGTCGGATCTGGGTAAGGGATTATTAGCTTATGCGAAACCTTATGTAACTCCGGAGACTCCAGGACTTGGGGAAATTATCCCAGAAGATGTGTATGAGGCGATCGCCGAAGTTCGCGCTGAAGAAGCGTTAGAGTTGGAAGGAGAAGACACAACTCCAGAACCTTCTGAACTGACACAAGACCCTTGTTCCAGAATCTAAGTTAGCCGAATTTATCGAACAGGCTCGTGCAGACTTTGAGGAAGCCAAAGCGGAAGGAGAGCACAACTTAAATGAGTTTGCAGAGTCCACTAGACAACGGGTGGAACTGCTCAGCCAAATGGGAAATGACATCTCAGATCGCATTGAGCAAGTGCAGACAGAAACTGGACAATTATTGTCAGAAATTCAAGACGCAGAAGACCGGATTGAAGACAATATCGATGAACTCTGGACAACTCTAGCCGATAGCAATCGAGAAATGTATGATGAGCTGAATAGTCTGTCCAGTGAGATTAGCACGGCTGAAGATGATTTTAATGCCGATCCCCTCCATGACTCGATTCGAGATGCCAATTCTGAGATGTACGATCTCTATCTTGACACCTGGAATGAATTGTACAGCGATCGCGGCAGCTATCCAGAAGTTTGGGAGCAAGTCGAAGACTTATTTGACTACCACAACGAATCTGTTCAAGACTATCAGGAAGTTTTAGATACCAAGGATGCCGTATTTAATGATGCTTGGAGCGAATACCAAGAGCTGCGAAATGCTAGGAACGAAGCGATAGAGAATGCACTCACTGACTATTATGCTGCTGGAGCAGACCTGAATGAAGCCAAGGGAGACTTGTATGATATTTACCAGTTACAAGAGCAAATTTTATATGAAGCCCAAACTCAATTTTATGCCACTGATTCAGCTAGCGCACAATTTATTCAAGATTACAATCGCCTAGAAGCCTCTTGGCAAGATTGGGTTGACGATACCGATACTCAACTGAACCTTTGGGAAACTATTCTAGGGGATGACAACCGCTGGTACGCCGAAACCGAACCCACTCCTAAATCCGGGCCGCCTTTAATCGGGATTATCGATACCGGATTTGTTGCAAACCATCCCGACATTAACCCGCCTCAAATTTTGTTGGGACAGGATAGGATTGATGGCGACGATAATCCATTGCTAGAGGGAGGACACAGGGATGCAGCTCATGGAACTCAGATTTTAGAAGTTATTTCTGCTACCCGCAATAATGAGATTGGCATTGATGGCATTAACCCAGATGCTCCCGTATGGTTGGGACGAGCCGTTGGTTCAGACGATTGGGCCCAATCTTTAATTGAATTTGTCGATAGCGTCAAAGAATCGGAACAACCCAATGCGGTGGCTAATCTTAGTTTTGATTTAACTGAAACAGACTCTGAGGGTAATGTTACCACTCGCTACGAACTCACGCCACTGGAAAAAGCAGCCTTAACCTATGCTGAGCAAAATCAAGTGTTGGTTGTCACCTCTGCTGGGAATGAAGGCAGCGATTTATCAGCTTTAGGCAAAGCAGTTCAAGACTTTGATAATATCATTGTTGTCGGTGCGGCTGAGGACTGGGAAGCCGCAGACTATTCCAGTTACGATTCTGTTGATTATAACTACTACGGTAAAGGGGTCGATATCCTAGCTCAAGGGACAGCAGATAATGGAGCTTCTGGAACCTCGGTTGCTGCGGCCAAAGTCACCGGTGCTGCTTCCTTGGTCTGGTCGGCGAATCCCGATCTCAATTATACCCAAGTGATTGAACTGCTGAAGCGATCAGCCACCGATCTGGAAACCCCAGGATGGGATGTTCAAACGGGTTCGGGATTATTAAATATTGCTTCTGCGGTTTATTTAGCTAAGGCAGCAGCAGCCGAAGCTTATCAACCGGATTATGTCGAGTTAGTTGACCATACTCTAAAGGTTAATAACATCCCAGAAGTTTACTGGCCACAGTTCTATAATCTGTATCACTATTACGATTTAGAAGCGAAACTCACTGGAGATGCTTGGATCGGAGAAGGAGGTGATATTGCTTCAGAGCGGGAGACTCAACGGTATGCAGATGGAGAATTTGTTAGAGGGAATAATCCTGGCTATTACTATTTCCGAAGTGAGTTTGATTCACAATCAGAAGCACAGAAGTATGTGCAATCTTTGGGGGACACCTTCTCGTTATTCAGACTATAAAATAATCCCGATTTTCTCATTGATTAGCATTGTTAAATGGGAAGTCTATTTGAGGAGGAAAATTACAATACAAAGAGCTTGGGATAAGAAATACGAGTATGGAGATGGTGATGAAGTTAAGGATGCCAAAAATTGGATTAATGCGAGAAAAAATCAGCTTCCTGAATATCAACTCTATCATAGTAGATCCCAAGGCGATTGGTGGGGTGGAACAGTTCATTGTTGAATTGGTTACTGACCTCGGCTTAAAAGCTTGCTCTTGAGAAGAAAGAGAAAGCAGAGAAAAAAGTAGTTGAGGTTTCCAAAGAGATTCAAAATCTTGACAAGAAAACACAGAGTGAGATTAACGATCTTGACAACAAGCTCGACAAAATTGACGATCAAATTGAGGCTGAACTCCAAGAATCTGGAGGTACTATCTCCTCAGAAATTGCAGCGCTCTTAGAGAAACGGAAAGAACTGGAAACTCAACGCACACAAGCGCACGAACGTTATACTCAGAAAACTCCAGGAACTCAATAAAACCTTGACTGAGGCACAGTCTGATTTCCAAGCAGCCAATCAAGAATATAGTGAGGCTGTAAAATTGCATGAAATTGCCCATCAAGCAGAACTGGAAAATCAGCAACGAATGCTGAAGGAAGCACAAGAAGGATTTCTGGGAGGCTTAGTTGATAGTGTTGCTGGTTTTATCGAAGATATTGGAGAAGGAATTAAGAGTACTCTAGATGCGATTGATGTTGAAACTGTCCTAGATGTCTTAAAGCGAATTCCCCTGGTGGGTACAGCAGTTAGTGCCTTAGAAGGACTCTATTACCTCGCTAAAGGAGACTGGAAAGAAGTCTTAAAAGCTGGAATTAATTCAGCCCTTGGATTGAACGGTAGCTCTAACGTTGTTACGCCAAAAATGGTTGATTTGTTTGTCGATGTGGCGTGGGAGCTGAAAGACAAAGACTATAAAGGCGCGATCGCAGCTGCTTTGTCCAATTTCAATGTCGATGATACGGTTGCCAATACCTTTGTCAACGTCGCTTGGGCAATGAAAGATGGGAATTGGAAATCGATCTTTGCAACCGGTTTAGAGGGAGTTGGATTCGATAATAGCGATAAATTTATCGATATGGCATGGGATGTTATCGACGGAGACTATCAAGGAGCATTAGGTACTGGATTAACCTTTGCTGGCTTAGAGAAGAAAGAAGCCGATACTCTCATTGACATTGCCTGGGATATGGCCGGCAAACGCTATGAGGAAGCGATCGCAACGGGATTAAACTATGCCGGATTTTCCCATAGCGCTCCCCTAGTCGATCTTGCCTTCGACCTCAAAGATGGCGACTACGAACAAGCCTTAGATACCGCATTTGATGCCACCGGATTGAGTCAAGGCAAACAATGGGTAGATATCGCCTTTGACTTCAAAGATGGTGACTATAAATCTGCCTTAGAAACAGGACTGAAAACCGCTGGATTCTCCCAATACCAAGACTTTATCGATACCGCTTGGGAGTTGAAAGAAGGGAACTACAAAAACGCCTTCATTCAAGCCTTAAACGCCGCCGGACTAGAAAATGCTACTGCATTAGGTCAAGCTCTGTTTAATGACTATTCCTACCCCTCAGAACCAGAAATTTCCCTGGGAGCCATCCCCAGCCATCATCAAGCTTACGAATACTTGGCGCGCAGCACTGCCTATGAAGATAGTTCGATTTCTGCGACTTCCGAAAGTGCCTTAGACGATAGCAGTCCTGAAGGAGATAGACTCACGGTTGGCGAGCGAGTGAACGGCGGTTATACCGTAGATTACGTTGTTGACGATCCCTCCACTGGATTCTACGCCGTTGGGTTACGTCCAGACGATCCGAGTCAACCTCCCGTACTCTCAGTCCGAGGAACCGGAGGCAGTCCCACAGATGAAAAATATGGAACCCTGATTGATGTTCTCGAAGACACGAACCCCGTCAGTA
>CBDCVG010000104.1:0-69768 GCA_965222765.1 Caldora sp. | reverse complement strand
AAAGCAACTTCATCTAATTTACCTACTAGATGCAGAGTCAAGGGCATATTGTAGGCATTGCTACTTAACCCAGTTTTTTCGATAAACCACAGCCTTTGTTGGGCAAACGATAAAGGCGGGGGATTGCCATCTTGTTCTCTTGGTGTAATGGCTGCTGTCTCAATACCCTGGGTTTGAGCTAGATAGCTCTCTAACTCCTGAGCTAAACTGGCTATATCTGGCTTCTCAAATAGACTCTGTAGGGGTAACTCTACTGACAATGTCTGTCGTATCCGAGACACTACTTGAGTCGCCATCAAGGAATGACCACCAAGGTCAAAGAAGTTGTCATGTATACCCAAGAGTTTGATGCCCAGCACCTCTGCCCAGATTTCTGCTAAGGCTTCTTGAGTAGGGGTCTCAGGAGCGACGAACTCCGTTGAGAGACTACTAGCTACATCCGGTGCAGGCAATGCCTTGCGATCTACCTTGCCATTGGGAGTCAGTGGTAGTTGTGGTAACACCACATACCCATTCGGTAGAAGGTACTCTGGCAATCGCTCCTCCAGATACTCCCTCCACTGCGGTATTAGTTGTTTGGCACTCACAGAAGCCAAGGGATTATTGCCATAACCATGCCAGTTCCCACCTACTACTGATTGTTGAGTTAGTGGTGTTAACACCATCCCCTCTGCGGCTAAGGAGCTTCGCACCAACACGGCATCCATACACCCTTCTCCACCTTTTAATGACCAACACAACTCCACTTCATATCCTAAAGATGTACTCAGTTGATGTAGCTGTTCTGGATCGATGCTATTACTAGGCTGCTCTTCTAACTGTTTTTTCAACTGTTGCACGTTGAGTTTTGACTCTGGTTGTGAGAGTAACTCCAGTGCTCCCACATCAGTTGCCACCCGGCTATTGGCTAAGTTGCTAAAGCAGATTGAGTCTGGTTGCTTTTGCTTCAGATATGCCTCTATCTCTTCGATGGACATACCTGCCCCATTCTCTACCGGGGCTTCGATTACTGATGCTGGTTGTGCTTCGATGTGCAACAGCACACTATAGCGATATTTATTCAGTTCATTGTGCTCAGTCCCCCTCTGTAAACGTATCTGTACATGGCTGATTTCTGGATACATCTGTTTGAGTGCGACAAATAACTCCGGTGAGACTAATAACTCTGTCTCCTGTTGTATTTGTCGGTCTATAGTTTGCTGTAGTTTTTGTACTGACAATGATGGGGTCGCTTTGTGCAGTTGCACTGAGGTGTGAAATGCTCTCATTAAGGGGTAAGAGCGGATATCCCCAAGCACAATCATCCCTCCTTGTTTGACTACCCTGATGCTATTGGAAATTACTTGTAACAGATACTCGACACTGGGAAAATACTGGACTATGGAACTCAGCAGCACGACATCGAAGCTGTTATCGGCGATATCTGCCATGTCTTCTGCTGCAAGTTGTGCTAGGGTGACATGAGCATATTTGTCCGGTTCCTGTGCTATTTGTCGTTGGATATACTCCAGGGATTTATCGGAGATATCCGTACCGTAATGAGCTTTTGTGTGGGGTGCTATTTGAAACAGCAGCATTCCTGTACCACACCCTACTTCCCACACCGAATCGGGTTTGTTGGCTAAGACTTGAGTCACAATATCATTAGCCCACACTCGCATTTGCTCTTCTGGTATGGGTGTGTTGTCGTAGCTGTTGCGCCAACCAGAAATGTTGAATAGGGGGTCACTGACTTGAGTTAGTTCTGAACTTGGCTCTAAGGAAATTTGTTGGTTGAATATTTCTTGCCAACTGTTAACTTGAGTCTCTAATAATTCTGGGTTGGAGTTGGAGGCGCTTTCTGTTTCGGCTACTATATATGCTACTAGACGTTTGTCTCCTGGGTTGTCTTCCCTGGCTAAGACTATTGTTTCTTTGACTGTGGGGTTTTGATTTAGTACCGCTTCTATTTCCCCAGTTTCGATGCGGTAACCTCGGATTTTTACTTGATGGTCTATCCTACCCAAAAATTCTATGTTCCCATCACAGCGATAACGTCCTAGGTCTCCTGTTTTGTACACTCGAGCATCTGCTTGCTCACTGAAAGGGTGGGAAATAAATTTCTCTGTGGTTAATTGTGGTCGGTTCAGGTAGCTTCGCGCCAGCCCCTTTCCTGCTATGTGCAATTCTCCTGGCACTCCCACTGGCACTGGTTGCAGATGGGTATCTAGGATATATACTTCCGTGTTGGCAATGGGTCTACCAATCGCTGGTGATTTACTTGCCCCTTTTTCTATTAACGCAAATGTGGAGTAAGTTGTGTCTTCACTTGGTCCGTAGAGGTTGTAAACTGCCTTGATGGTTTGTTGTTGATATAGTTGTTCTACCAGTTGCTGGTCTAATGGTTCTCCTGCCAGGTTGACTGTTCCCACTCCAGCAGGGATACTTTTACTTCTGATTAATTCCCTGGCTGCTGAAGGTACTGTATTGATTAAGGTGACCTGTTCGGCTGCTGGTAAACTGGGCAGGTGTAAAGCATTCTGGGCCAAGATAACTTTTCCGCCCCAACTTAAGGGTACAAACAACTCGAATACCGATAAGTCAAAGCAAATTGAGGTAGAGGCTAATACTCCCCCTAGCTGTTGGTCACTAAATACGTCTTTTGCCCAATACAACAATGAGACTGGGCTACGATGTTCAATGGCTACTCCTTTGGGTCTACCAGTGGAACCAGAAGTATACAGTACATAAGCTAAGTTGTTGGCTTGGATGCTGCTGATTGGATTGGTTTGTCTATGAGTTGTAGTTACTCCAAAGTCTTGGTCTATGAGAATAATCGGTGTTTTGGTTGTAGGTAACTTAGACTCGGAATCGGAGTCAGTTAACAGAAAATGCAGTTGCGCATCTTCTAAGATCTGGGCTAGGCGGGATGGAGGATAGTTGGGGTCTAATGGCACATAAGCTCCTCCGGCTTTGAGTATGGCTAATAAACCGATGACCATCTCCACAGAACGCTCCACACAGATACCCACTAGCACTTCTGGTTTTACTCCCAACTCCTGCAAGTGGTGAGCTAGTTGATTAGCTTTGCGATTCAACTGAGAGTAACTCAGCTGTTGCTCTTCAAAGACTACTGCTATGGCATCAGGTGTTTTCTGGACCTGAGCTTCAAATAACTCATGGATACATTTGTTTGTAGGGTAATCTGTTTTAGTATTGTTCCATGCCACTAACAACTGCTGCTGCTCTGTGTCGTTCATCAACGGCAGTAGACTAATGGGTTGAGAGGGATTCTCTACTAATGCTGTTAGCAAGTGTTGATAATGAGACAACATCTGTTGAATTGTTTCGGCTTCAAACAAGTCTCGGTTGTAGGCACACCATACCTTTAGTTCCTCTCCCTCTTGCCATAGGTGCAATTCCAAGTCCATCCTTACAGTCATTTCGACTCCTGGCACTGGCTCCAAACTCATCTCCAAGTTGGGCAGGCTAAAACTTGACACCAATGCCTCAGTTTGCTGAACTGCAAACATCACTTGAAATAGAGGATTATGCTTTAAAGAACGCTCTGGTTGCAGTTCGTCTACTAATTTTTCAAAAGGTAGGTCTTGATGAGAGTAAGCCTCTAGGGCTGTCTTCCTTACTCTGTTTAATACTTCGAGAAAAGTTGGTTCCCCATGAAGATCTGTATACATGACCAAGGAGTTAACAAAAAAACCAATCAACCCTTCTATTTCCCTGCGGTTACGATTGGCGATCGGTGAACCAACTACTATCTGTTCCTGAGCACTGTAACGATATAACAACACTTTGAAGGCTGCTAACAGAGTTATAAATAGAGTCACACCCTGCTGCTGGCTGAGTCGGTTTAATTTTGCTGTTAGTTTTTCTGATAGACTGAAAATTTGTTCCGCACCCCGGAAAGTTTCTGTAGCGGGTCGGGGATGGTCTGTTGGTAGTTGCAGTTGGGGTAGTTCTTTGAGTTTTTCCTTCCAGTAGTCTAATTGTGTTTCTAAGGCTGCTCCTTGCAACCAGTTCCGTTGCCAAATAGCAAAGTCTGCATACTGCACCGGTAGTTCTGGTAATAGGCAAGGTTGTCCTGTAATTGCTGCTTCGTAAGAGGCTGAAAGTTCTTGAGCAAATACTGACACCGACCAGCCATCAGAGGCAATATGATGTAATGTCACTAGGAGTATGTTTTCTGTCTCCCCCAAGTTGAACAATTTTGCTCGTATCGGTGGGTCTTGTTCTATGTTGAACTGTTGTTGATTTTCCTGTTGGAGTAACTGTTGGAGTTGGGTTTTTTGTAGGGATGGCGTCAACCCACTCAAATCTACTTCTGGTAATTCTAGTTCAAATGGGGATTGAATTACCTGTACAGGTATATCATTAATTTCCTTAAAGGTAGTTCTGAGAGTTTCGTGGCGAATGATGAGCTGATTAAGACTCTGTTTTAGAGCTACTAGCTGTAGTTCACCTTTTAAGCGCAGCGTCAAGGGTACGTTGTAGGCATTGCTTGCTATACCCAGTTTTTCCAGAACCCACAGCCGTTGTTGGGCAAAGGATAATGGTAGGAGGTTGCCGTTGCGCTCAACAGGCGTGATTGGGGGCAGCTTGTCGTCTAGCTCTAAATTAGCTTGTTGTAAAAAAGTGATAATTTCTTGCTTATTTTCGCTTAGTTGAGTGCGTATATCTGATGTCAAAACTCCCTCTGGAGCACTGCAACGCAAGCGTCCCATCCTCAACCCAGAGCTTGACATCTTGATTAGCTAACTCAGATAAAAATTTCTCTAAGATTTTCACAGCTCAATTTCCTCCCGTTTTTCTTGATGATTAGAAGTAGTTTGTAGTTGTTTTGCTAACGACAAGTTATTATTGTTGCTGAGCACTTCAAAGAAATCACTTAATTGAGCTACAGTAGGACTTTCAAACAAACGACTGAGAGGTAACTCCATGTCCAAAGTTTCTCGCACCCGGGAAACCACTTGAGTCATTTTTAAGGAATCCCCTCTCAATTCAAAAAAGTTGTCGTAGATACCTACGCTGGATACCCCCAAAACTTCTTGGAAAATAGCGACAAGCTGATGCTCTGTTGCACTCCTGGGTTTAGTTTCTTGGCGCTCATTAGCACCGAAGAAGCCACTCCCTACCAACTGCTCTCGAGCGATGTCTCCAGTCTCTGTCTGCGGCATTTGTTCGAGTTGTACCCACTGACAATGAGTTGGTATGCCAAAGCGATCGCATACTTCCCACTCTGGTAACTGACTCAAACTAAACCCTTTTGTTTTCGTTGTAAAATACCCTGTCAACTGTTGTAAACTCTCCCATTCCCCACAATAGTTTTGCATCAAAGGCTTACTACCATCCAAACCCACTAATAGCTGATGCTCACCATGACCTAAAGTAGCCAACAGAGAATACATCCCTTGTAATGGGGAAATAGCATAGTAACCCTTAGCACGAGTTAGTTCTTTGAGTTGATAACCCTGACTCATTCCCGTCTCATCCCACATACTCCATGCCAAGCAATAGCTTTGCAAATTACTATGGGCTATTTGGTAATTGCAGAAAGCTGTTTGAAAACTATTAGCTGCGGCATAAGCACCTACAGTCGTTCCCCCAAAGAAGCCATTCACTGAGGCGAAATGGATGAACAAACCGTCGCCATAATCTTTCAGCAATTGATGCAATACCCCAGTTCCCAATACTTTCGGACGCAACACTTTCGCTATAGTTGCTTGAGTTTCTGCCGACAGTAGTTGTTCATGTAAAACTCCTGCTAAATGAATTACTCCATCTAACTTACCTCCCCATGCTGATAGCGCCTTGTCTACTAATTGTTGCAGCTGGGATAAATTACAGATATCTACAGCTTGATAGATAACTTTCCCTAACTGCTGCAATTGTTGATAGGCTTGATTTTTGTCTGAAAGTTCATCCCTAGCCTCCGTATTTCGTTCCGATAAGGATGTTCTACCTACCAATATTAGTTTTGCCTGATAATGCTCTAACAGATATTTGGCAACTTCTCTGCCTATTCCTCCTAATCCCCCACTAAGTAGATAAATACCCCCCGGTTTAAAAGGTAATTCCTGTTGAGGTTTTGATGCCAGATTCACTGCTTCTAGACCTGAGACTAAACGCTTTCCTTCTCGATAGGCTATTTCTAGTTCTGGCGAAACATTACACAACTCTTGCCATAGATAACTACCATTGAACTCCAAATCAGCTACAGGTAAGTCAATGTGACGACAGCTTAACCAAGGCATTTCTTGGGGGATGGTTTTCAACAAACCTAGTATCGTGGCTTTAGCACAAACTACTTTGTCTGTCTCTACAACTGACTGACTGTAACTGCTGACACACAATAGTTGTACCTGATGTTGTGTGCCTTGGATGTTTTCTAAACCTTGAACTAAATGTAATAAACTATAAATTCCTTGGCAGTAATACTGTTCTGGGTTCTCTATATTGACAGTTTCTTCTCTATATTCCTGATATTGAGTTAGATAGATTATCCTGCTAATCCTTGTTTTGGTAGCTACTATTGACTCCAATAGCTGTTGATAATGCTGTTGTTTACCCAGCACAAGTAAGTAGTGACTATCACTGATTTTTGCCCATTCGGAACCTGCTTCTACTTGGATGTAATGCTGATGACTTTTTTCTAACTTTTGCAACAACAAGTTGCCTAAGCCTAAACTATCACTAAAGACTAAAGTTAGCCCATGCTGAATTGAATACTGATTAATTGTAGCTTCTTTGGGTCGCCAAACTTGGCGGTAGAACCAGTTAGGAAACGTATTAGTATTAGTTAGTAAAAGATCAACCTGTTTCTGAATCGACCTGAACTCACCCGCTTCAAAAAAATGTTTGAGTTGTGTGCGTTGGATTTTTCCAATAGCTGTCTTGGGAATAATTTCTGGGTCTACAGGAAGTAAATAATCTGGATTAATACCGATAGATTGAACGACGACAGATCGAATTTCTTGGAGCAGATTTACCAACTCTTGCTCAACTGCTTTCTGTGTACTAAAAAATATGGCTAATTTGTCTGTATCTGCTTGCTCATCTCGAATGGCACAGGCTGCTGTATAAGAAACTTCTATTCCTGATAATTCCTCGACAACTGCCTCTATTTCATGGCTGTAATAATTGAGACCATTAACAATAATAACATCTTTTTGTCGTCCAGTAATAGTTAAACTTCCCTCTTTGAGAAATCCTAAATCCCCCGTATTAAACCAACCATCTACTGTAAAAGCCTCTTGGGTAGCTGCTGGATTTTGCTGATAACCTGATGTGACTGATACTCCTTGTATTTGTACATTCCCAATTTTACCTTCTGCGACAATGTGGTTTTGATGATCTACAATGCGGATTTTTGTACCGGGTGTGGGCGCTCCTACTTCTACAAACTTTTGCTCATTTGTTGTTATCTCCAACCGAAATTTATCTGCAAATGTTACTGCTGAAGAAGTTTCTGACATGCCCCAAGCTGGATGCATTGCTTGAACTGGTAGCTCAAAGGGAATCAGTAGTTCTAAAAATATTCTGGTAGTTTTGGCAACAATCGCTTCCCCTGCATTGAGAATAAATTTTAGCGAAGATAAATTCCATTTAGACTCTGTTGATTTTCCTTGTTTTGATAGCTGTTCAATTTTTTCAATGACTAATCCATAGGCAAAATTAGGAGCCCAAGTTATCGTCACCCCATACTGGGAAATCCAATCCAACCACTTCGTTGGTGCTTGCAACACCATTTCTGTTGGAGCATGGATTTGTTGACATCCCAAATAGATATCCCTCAGATGAAACATCACTATGCCTCCCACATGATCTAAGGGAAACCAGTTTAAGGAAATGTCTTCACAACTAAAGTTATTCATCTGTGCTGTGGCAGCACTACGGCTTAACAAACTGCGATGAGTTTGCATGACGGCTTTCGGCATGCCTGTGCTACCAGAAGTTAGCAGCAATATGGCTAAATCTTCTGGCTTACTATTGTGCCAATTACTGTCTGGTTCACACTGTTGTAACCTTTCAATTGTTTCTATTTCTAGATTCAATCCTAAAAAACTGTTCTGAAGTTTTGGTGCTAACTGGATATCTGTAAGTACCAATGGCTCTCCCAACATGTCCCAGCTATTTTGCAGTTTGCTCAGAGTACTGTTTGGTTGGTCATAGCTACGGGCAATTGATACTGGTACTGGGATAAATCCTCCCAAAACACAACCCCAGAAAGCACTAATAAAGTCTTGATTTCGTTGCAGTTGAAAAATTACTTTATCTTGGGGTTTGAGACCAAGCTTTCTCAATCCTGCTAAAATCCTTTGTGCATTTTGTAGTAAGTCTCCATAGGATTGCAGGGATTCTGTACCATCAGAGTTAATGTAAATTATTCCCCGTTCTGAATGCTGTGCGGCTGCTCTTTGTAGTGCTGCTACTAGGGTTGGTGGTGCATCTTCTGGAATAATTAATTGGCCACCATCGCTGAAGGCTGGTACAACTGTTGCTAGATTTTTTGGTTGGGATGCAACTTCAACCTCAAGCTCACCTGCTGTTGTTGTTGCTGAGAAGATACCTGCGATCGCTTTTTCGGGCACTAAGTCTAATATATGAACTGGTGGTGGTGCTTTGCCTGTCTTGGGCTGCACTACTACTGCTGCTTGTTCTATTTGTGGATAAGAGCGCAGTTTTTCTTCCCAACCTTCTCTTAGTTGAGAGTCTATTACTTCTAAACTTCCTAATGCTTTTTCGTCTATTTGCCCTGAAGCTGTTAGGGGTAATGCGAATACTAGTACATAAGCATCGGGCTGCATCTCCCTTGGTAACTGAGATTTGAGCTGAGTAGAAATTGACTCTGTAGATAGAGCTTGTGATACTTCTAGATAAGCTACCAGCTGTTGCTCCTTTACTAATACATAGCAGTCTTTTATTTCTGGATGCGATCGCAAGGCAGTTTCAATTTCTTGCAGATTAATTCGCCTCCCTTTGACTGTTGCTAACCGATGAACATTACCTCGCCATTCTAGAGAACCATCTCCCAACCGACATCCCCACAGTTGGGTTTTCCTTAAAAGACCAAGTTGAGGATGTTTGTAGATGTCACAGGAGTCTGGAGAAGTATCCCATTGCTGTAAATTTGTGGAGCAGGCATCTTGCCTGCTTGCTGTAATGTACATTTCTCCACCTACACCCAGGGGAACCAGTTGTTGGTGAGTATCCAGGATATAAATAGGCAAGTTATTCGACGAAGATAAAGGAAGACAATGGTTGTTGTTTGGGTTCTCGCAAATTGCTAATAACTCTTGTTGTTCTGCTACAGTTAACAGTGGCAGTTGAGCTACTTTTTGTTCAGGATTAGTGACAATCGCTTCTAACAACGTTTGATAATGACCCAACCAACGCTTGATTGTAGCATCATCAAATAAATCTAGATTGTAATCCAACTTGAATAACAATTGATCTTCTGTCTCAGTAATATCCAGGACAAGATCGTAAGGAACAAACTTCTTAGGAGTAGGGACTAACTTGGTTTTCAATCCCGACATACTTGGCACAATCTGGATACGGTCTAGGTTGAATAAGGTTGAGACTAAAACTGGTCTACTAGGATCTCTTTCTAGATTAAGTTTATTTAGTAATTTAGGGAAGGGATAGTCTTGATTTTGATAGTCATCTAGTAAAATACCCCTGATTTTGATTAAAAATTCTGAAAAGGTGAGAGCCTCATCAATATTACTTTTAATTGGCAGAACATTATTACAGTAGCCAATCAGATTGTCACTCCCTTCCAAGGCACGCCCTCTTGCAGGAGTGCCAATGACAATATCTGCTTCATTGGTGAGTTTGCTGAGTAAAATTTTATAGGTTGCGAGCAGAGTCATAAACAAGGTACAACCTTGCTGTCTACTCACTCTTTTTATATCTTCAAAAAAGCCACCATCTAACTTGAGAGTTTGTCTACTCCCTCCATAGGTCATTAGTGAAGGACGTGATCGATCATTTGGTAAATCCAGAACAGGTATCGAATCAGAAAATTTAGCTAACCAGTAGGATTCACTAGCTGCCATTGCCTCTGTTTGGCTGATTTGGTTTTGCCACTCTACATATTCTCGAAATTGCATCGGTGGCTCTAATTGGCAAACCTTACCTTCATGTTGAGCGGAGTAAAAAGCAGCTAGTTCTTTGAGGATTATTTCTATGGACAAACCATCATTAATGATGTGATGAATCCTGAGGATTAGCCAATGCAATTTTTCTTCGAGTTTGAGAACATAAGCTCGTAATAAAGGAGCTTGACTAAGATTGAACGGTTTTTGTATTTCTCCCTCTAGCCAGGCAGCTACTTGAGAGTTGCGATCGCTAGTTGATAAGTTGGAGAAATCAATCAAGGGAACCTGCATATTTACCGCAGGCAAAACTTCCTGAAAATTGCCCTCAGGGTCTATCCTTGTCCGTAGAGATTCATGGCGTTCCACAATCTTTTGGATTGCTTGCTCTATGGTATGCCAATCAAGTGCTCCCTCTAGCTCCAGACACACTTGGTCAATGTAAGCTTGTCTGCTATTCTCCTCTAGTTGGTCTAAAAACCAAAATTGTTTTTGAGCTTCAGTTAAAGGAAAGGCTACTGGCTGCAATCGATATGTTTGAGCAAGTTCAATATTGGAGAGCAACTGCAAAATCTCAGTTTTGTGCTGCTTCAGTGTTGCTAATATTGAGTCAGTTGATTGGTTCTTAGGTGCATCATAGCAGAGTTGTTCATTTTCACTCCAAAGTTGCCAACCTTGATTAGAAATATCCTGCAAAAACTCAACTAAATTGTTCATAATGCACCTCTCACCCGCTCAGGTTGTTTGATACTAGTTTGCTCATACTGGTTCTGTTTCTGCCAAAAACCGCCCTGACGCATTTCTGATATACTCTCTTTGACAGCAGCAATAATATAATCGATATCTTCATCAGTATGAGCTGTGGAAATAAAACAAGCTGGTCCGCTTCTGCCTTCCCACATATAGACACCTTTTTCAATTAGCTTATAGAACAGTATATCTAATCCTATTGGTTGAGAGAGATAGCTATAATTACCTGCTGGAACAAACCGAAATATCGAGCAAAAATTAACAATTTCTAGGGGAACATCCTCTTGTTCAAAGTAAGTACTTAGTGCAGTTACTAGCTTGGAAGTGCGTTGATTTAACTTTTCTTGTAGTGTTGATCCTTGGCTTTTTAAATGTTGTAGTACGGCTCGTGCTGCTGCCATACTTAAGGGGTTTTTGTTGAAAGTGCCAGCAAAAAAGGTTTGTAATGTCTGAGGATAGGAATCATCTCCATAGTTCCAAGTACCACCATCTATACCATTCATATAAGTTGCTTTACCAGCAATCATGCCAATCGGTGTACCACCACCAACACACTTACCGTAAGTAACAATGTCTGCATCAATACCAAACCAAGCCTGAGAGCCTCCTGGATGAATACGAAAACCAGTTACTACTTCATCAAAAATTAGGGGAATACCAGCTTGTTTAGTAAATTGTCTGAGTTGTTGCAGAAATGCTTTTGGTTGTAACTCTAGTTGGCGACTTTGTACCGGTTCAACCACAACAGCGGCTAAGTCTTGGACATGAGTTTTAATGATTTCTAGGGATTTGGGTGTACCATAATCAAGAACGGTAACATCATCCACCATACGTTGCAAAATGCCTGGCAGTACGGGAGTGGCAGTGAGGTTATCATCCTCATTGCTGGCTGCCATTGCTAAAACTCCATCAAATTGACCGTGATAAGAATTATCAAACATAATAATTTTGTCACGACCTGTAGCTAGTCTGGCTAAACGTAGTGCCGTCATCACTGCTTCTGTACCAGAATTACAGAATGCAACTCGCTCCATACCTGTTAGTTCATGAACTAATTGTGCTACTTCTCCGGCAAGTTTGGCTTGTGGACCGATTTGCATTCCTTGCTTGAGCTGATCTTGTAGAGCTTCGATAATAAATGGTGGTTGATGACCAAAAAGATGTACTCCAAATCCCATGGAGACATCTATATATTCATTACCATCAATATCCCAGATTCTAGATCCACTAGAAGATTCTCCAATAATGGGATATTTCATTTCTTTGAGTTCAATGCGAAACCCTACTGCTGATCTTTTATCAGCTAGAATTGAGCGACAAGCTATGGCTCTTTGCTTAGATTTTTTGGTTTTCTCCGTGTAAGTAGCAATAAATTCCTCTAAGTAACTCTGTTGCTGTTGATTCAAGGCTACTTTATTGGGAGCCTTTGTTGCCGATTGCCGTTTTTTTGGTTCAGCTGTATCTGCTTGAGCAATAATCACCGTTTCCAAGGATAAAGCTTTTGGTATTCCTTCAGTCTGAGGCAGCGTGACAACCTCCCCAAAACCCCTTTCCTTCAGGAATTGCTGCCACTGGTATTTACTCAACAGGGGAGAATCAGGGCGTAACTCGAAATCCCTGAATTTCTGCCATCCTTCTAATAACCCAAAGATTAAATCTAACCATCTCTGGGGAGCCGTCTTTTCCCACAAAACCAATATTCCCCCTGGCGCTAACAGTTGTCGCACATGGGATAAAGTTTCAGTCAGAGAAGTGGTAGCATGAAGCACATTGGCAGCAATAATCACATCGTAATACTGAGACTCAAACCCTTGATTAGTTGGGTTCTGTTCAATATCTAGGGTTTGATAACGCACATAAGGGTAATCTCGGAATTTATCTTTGGCTCTGGCATTGAAAAACCCTCCTAGATCCGTGAATGTATATTCAGTGTGGTTAGGATGGAGATGAGGCAGAAGATAACTTGTAGTTCCCCCAGTTCCTGCTCCGATTTCCAACAGCTTTACCCCACGATTTGGTGGTAACTTATCTAAAGCCTTAGCGATCGCTTTTTGGATCAGATTATTCATTACCTGAGCTGGGGGAGATTCTTGATATAGTTGGGTTGCGGTGGTTAAATCTCCTTCCGGAAACACCAGTTGCAATGGGTTTATTGAGCCTTGCAATACCTTACTTAATTGGGAAGCGCAGCGATGTAACAGGGTTAGTTCAGCGTGAGCATTGGGATATTGACTCAGCAAACTCTGACTTTTCTCTTTGGGATTAGCTCCCTTCAAAGTTTGCAGCACTTGCCATTGCTGTGAGGTTGACTGGAGGATCCCCACTTCAGCCAGTATCTCTAGCAAGCGCTTGAACAATCGCTGTTGCTCACTGACTACGCCTAAACTCTGAACTGCTGATTCTGTAGAAAAGCTCTCTGTTGGCTGGTATAGCCAGCCCATTTCTTGCAGTGCCTGCACGATATAATCTACACTCAAATTCTCCAACTCAGCGGGAATTTCCCCATAACTAGCTAAATTTGCCTGAGTAATTAATTCTGGCAGAATTGCATTGAGTTGCTGCTCAATTTCTACTGGTGTTCGTAGATAATCACTGGGTGATGAGTGAGCAAAATTGACAGTTGCAACCTTTTGTTTAAGTTGAGTAGATGGTTGGGTAATCTCTGGTTTTCCTGCGAAATCCCCTTTTTGATTGGGTTGATGTAAAACTTTTTCAGCAGAATACCCTGATAGAGCTTGTCCATTATTGGAGCCAGAAACCTGGTTGCCTTGCAAAATTGCTAACTGCTGAGACATAATCTGGAGCTGCTGTTGCATAATTCTTTCTACAGCAGTCGATACTCCTTGGGTTTCTGGTACAACAGAGGTCAAGTTCAGGTTAGTTTGAGTAGACTGAACTAATTGTGTCAGGCGACTTGTTTCTGGCTGCGGTGGTGGTGAACTCTTCTCAACAGTCTCTTGTTGACCCCACTCTGGTGATAAATTTGTATCTATATACTCTGCTAAAGCATCTACTGTCGTTAATTCTTCAAAAAATTGGCGGATGGTAATATTTACCCCATAGTTTTTTTCCACCTTCCTGCTCGCTGCCATCAAAGTGAGCGAGTCTGCACCCAACTCCAACAGATTATTATCTATATCTACTTGAGATGGTTCCTCAAACCCTAATTCCTGGGCGATTATCTCACAAATTTCTGCAATAATCTTTTCTCGTCGCCGGGATGTTGCTCCTGGTGTTTTGGCAGACATATCCTTTTTCTCAATAATCAAGTTTTGTTGTTCTAAATGATGTGGCTTTTCCTTACTTGAAGAATTGATGGCAGATATAGCTCCTACTAGTTTGTGCCCATTTTGTTGAAGATCAAGCCAATACCGTTGTCTTTGGAAGGGATAAGTGGGTAATGTTACTTTCTGAGGGGGATAATCTTGGTTAAACCCTAACCAGTCTATGTTCATCCCTGTCACATACAACTGTCCTAAACTTTCTAACATTTGCTGCCACTCTTGTTTCGGTGGGCGCAACGAAGGCAACCATACTCCCACATCTTCCGGCAAACATTGACGCCCCATCCCCAATAAAATTGGTTTAGGTCCGATTTCTAGGAATAATTCATACCCTTGCTCTTGCAGAATTGTCATGCTCTGAGCAAAGCGCACCGGTTTTCGGACATGACTCACCCAATATTCCGGTGTCGTTATCTCATCTTTTACCAACTTGCCAGTGACATTTGATATCAGTGGTATCTTGGGTTGATGATAGGTTACTTCTTGTGCTACAGCTGCAAACTCTGCCAGTATTGGTTCCATCAAAGGAGAATGGAAAGCATGGGATACCTGTAGCGGTTTGGTTTTGATTCCCATCCCTTCCAATTTGCTACAAATTTCTGCTAGGGCTTCACCCACACCAGAAATCACAACACTTTCTGGTCCATTAATAGCCGCAATTGCTACTTGTGAACTATAGTCGGCTATCACTTCTGTTACCTGAGACTCTGATGCCAACAAAGACACCATTCCTCCACCACCAGGCAACTGCTGCATTAACTGCCCCCGCAGGGCAATTAGTTTCAAGCCATCCTCTAAACTAAATACTCCTGCTATGGTTGCTGCCACATATTCTCCTACACTGTGACCCATCACCACTTTGGGTTTGATTGCCCATGATTCCCATAACTTGGCTAAGGCATACTCAATCGCAAACACAGCTGGTTGGGTATAGGCAGTTTGGTCTAGTAGAGAGGAACTTGAGTTTTGTGCCTCCTCAGGATAAAGCACTTGCAAAAGCGGATGTTTCAGATAGGGACGTAGGATCTCCTCACATTGCTCTAAAGTTTGACGGAAAGTTAGCTGAGTTTCATAAAGTTCCCTTCCCATATTCACATACTGGGAACCTTGGCCCGTAAACAGAAAGGCTAATTTGGGACGCTTGCGAACATTTTTTTGACTCTTGAGAACTCCTGGTGTTTCCTCTCCTTTTGCCCTAGTCCTTAATTGTTCCTCTAACTGCTGTGTCGATTTGGTAACAACAGCGAGGCGATAGGGAAAATGCGATCGCCCTACATTAGTCGTATAACAAACATCTCCTACGCTCAATTCTGGATGTTTCTTCAGATGGTTCTCATAACCACTTACTAATTCCTCTAAAGCTGCTTGTGTTTTAGCTGAAAGCGTTAGCAGATGAGCTGGACGCTCTAACCTTTCTTCTTCTGGGCTCCCCTCCTTGGGAGGGGTTGGCGATGGGTTCCCTACTTCTGCCAAAACTACATGGGAGTTCGTGCCCCCAAAACCAAAGGAACTCACCCCCGCAATTGCTGGAGTTGACTTTTCTGGCCAAGGTGTGAGAGTTTCCTGTACTCGCAACGGCAGTTTGTCGAACTTGATATAAGGATTCGGCTCACTGAAATGTAGACTTGGTGGCATCTGCCGATAGTATAGTGACAGCGCCACTTTAATTAATCCGGCAATACCTGCTGGTGCTTCTAAATGTCCGATATTGGTTTTAGCTGAACCTATTGCACAGTAGTCACCAGGAGCACGCCCTTCAGATAGCACTGTTCCTAAGGCTGTCATCTCTATCGGGTCTCCCAGTTTTGTCCCAGTCCCATGAGTTTCTATATACTGCACCTGACCTGGTGAAACTCTGGCATTTTGGTATGCTGCTCGTAACACTGCTTCCTGTGCTAAGGGATTGGGAGCGGTTAACCCGTTGCTGTGTCCATCTTGGTTAACGGCACTTCCCTTGACTAAGGCATAGATGCGATCTCCGTTAAGCAGGGCTTGAGATAGTGGCTTTAGTATCACTAGCCCCCCACCCTCACTACGGACATAACCATCAGCTTTGGCATCAAAGGTTTTACACCTACCGTCAGCAGCCATAAATCCTCCTTGGGCATAGGCTACTGACATCCAGGGAGAAGTCACAATATGTACGCCTCCCACCAAAGCTAGGCTAGATTCTCCACTCCAAAGGCTTTGGCAAGCTAAGTGGACTGCTACTAGGGATGAGGAGCAAGCAGTATCTATTGCCATGCTTGGTCCGTAGAAGTCGAAAAAGTATGAGAGGCGATTGGCGTTAATACAATTTAAGTTACCTGTGCCTGTATAGGTACTAAAGTTAATGGGGTTTTGAGCGATCAGTTCGTAATAGTCGAAACTAGATACTCCCATAAATACCCCTGTAGGTGTACCTGCCAGGGCTTCTGGTGGTTGTCCTGCGTCTTCTAAGGCTTCCCAAGCTAGCTCTAGCAAGAGCCGCTGTTGAGGATCCATAGTTTGGGTTTCTCGGGGAGAAATACCAAAAAATTGTGGGTCAAATTCGTCTACCTGCTCGAGAAAACCACCCCAGCGACTATTCGTTTTCCCTGGCTTAGAGATATCGGGGTCATAAAATAATTTGTTATCCCACCGAGAAGCTGGCACTTCGGTAATGGCATCTCTACCATTACACAGTAATTCCCAGAATGCTTGTGGATTTTTAGCTGCTGGAAAACGACATCCCATGCCAATAATTGCAATCGGTTCTCTATCCATGTTGATTTAACGAAAAATAAGTAGGGAGTGCTCTTTTGAGGAAGGATGAGCGTAAATTGCGACTATGTTTTTTTGACTTTATTGATAATAATATGTATCTCTTTTTTTGAATAATTATTTGCTTTTATTTTATTATTTATTACCGACAAGCTCTTGTTTTGCTCAATCAGGCTGAGAAATATTGCAAATATTCTTCAGCACTGACAAAGCAAATTCTACAACTGTTATTCAACAAGGTACTCTGCGAGATCCTTAATGTTAGGATAACCATAGATAATTGTTGGCTCAATTTCCCTTCCTAACCAATCACCTAAGTCGCTAGCTAACAGAATTGATGCTGAAGAATCTAGACCGTAACGAGCAAAAGAGGTGCTGGTTGAAATGTCTTCAACTTCTAGATCTAACATTTGTGACAAATAGGAAATCAACCAATTCTGAATCTCATCTACTGTTGGTAGATTTTTGTTATCTATACTATCGGTACTGACCGCTATGGTTAGATTCTGGTTTTCTACTGTTAAATTGTCCATGATTGATTGCTGGGTAATTGCTAGCTAGTTTTACATTGTTTCCCAATTGATATTTGGGGTAGGTATCAAATATCATCAACTGCCTAATATCAGGTAGTTTTAAACCACTCTTTTAATGACTCTTTAGTGTGACCATCTAGGTCAATTTCCTAGCTTCTATCATTTTCTCTGTTGGTAATTTCACATCCCAAACTAAACCTAATTTTTCCAATACCCAAATCAGGCAATAGCCTAAATCTATTTGCCACCATTTTAAGCCGATTGCGGCAGAACTCTCAAAAGTATGGTGATTATTTTGCCAGGATTCTCCAAAAGTAGGAATAGCTACCCAAATATTGTTACGGCTGTTGTCTTTACTATCAAAGGGATGGGTACCAAAGGCATGAGAAAATGAGTTGATACTCAAGATGCAATTATCTACTACAAACATCCTGACTAGTCCACCCCACAGAAAGCCTTCGATCGCCCCTATCCAGGAACCATGAATTATTCCTCCTAAAATAGTTGGAATCAGTAGACCTAACAAAATCCATACCAGATAATTACGATTAATTTTGCTGATAGTTTTGTCTCGCATCAGCTCTGGTGCATAATACATTGGGTTAGGATACTCATGATTGGTTAGCCAGCCTACGTGGGCGTGCCACAGACCTCGCAACTTACCCAATATTCCCTCTTTAAGTAATTCTGGATTGGGGGAATGGGGGTCTCCAGATAGATCGCTATACTCGTGATGCCGACGATGCACTGCTACCCAAGAAATTACAGCTCCTTGAGCTCCCATGCAGCCTAAAATTGCTAAAATTACTCTCATTGTCTGGCTAGTCTTAAAAGCACAATGGGCAAAGTAGCGATGCAGCCCTAAACTCATCCCGATCATGCTCAATGCCCACATTCCGATCAGTAATCCTATTTCCACACTGGTGATGGGATACCACCATACAGAAGCAATTGCGATTACAGTTCCTAGCGCTGGGATGACGTTGTACAGAAGAAAATGTTTTGTTTGGCTAGCCTTAATGTATTGATTTGAGATAGTTTTTGACTTCTGTTTGGGAGGAGATTGATAGGATTGTGTGACAATATCCATTTGAGTTGACATCAAATTGTCTCCTGAATTTACGAGTTTACAACTAATTTATTGTCCAAGATTTAGAGGACTAATACTGTAGCTTTTGTATACTTGTAGAGTTTAGTCAAATTGTAACATCAAACTTGTAAAAAATAACTCATCACAATTCTACTTGGTGGCGCTCAAAACTCGACCTTTGCTAGTCATTTCCCCTTTGCCCTCCAACACATCTAATGTTCCTTCCAAAAACTTAACTCGGCAAGCAGAACGTTGTATTTTGCCACTCGAAGTCTTAGAAATACTCCCGGCTTTGATTAAGACTACAGAATATACCTGGATATCGTGTTCATCTCTCACCGCCTCTCGAATATTTCCCACTAATTCATCTATATTTAACTGTTTTTGGTAACTTCGTTCTACTTCCTGAACTACTACTAACCGCTCTTCTCCCTTGATCTCAACTGCAAATGCTGCTCCATGAGCATATCGCAGTGATGGGTGACTTTGTTCAACTGTCAATTCTATATCTTGGGGATAATGGTTGCGACCACGAATAATAATCACATCCTTGATACGTCCTGTAATGAATAATTCCCCATCTTGCAAAAATCCTAAATCCCCTGTTCGCATAAATGGACCTTCACCACTGTCGGCTAGATAAGCACTGAAAGTCCGTTCTGTTTCCTCAGCTCTATTCCAATAGCCTACCGCCATACTAAGGTCACAAACCCAAATTTCTCCTACTTCATTGGGTTGACATTCGGTCAAAGTGTCTGGATTAGCGATCGCAACTTTCATGCCACCAATTGGAGAGCCGCAGCTAACTACTGTTCGTACCCCTTTGTGTTGATTTTGTGGTGAAACTTCGACAACTCGATTCTTTTCTAGAGCTTGTGCCTCTACTTGGCAAGCTCTGGGTTCTGCTTGGTGTTTTTTTGTCGAAACCAATAGAGTTGCTTCTGCTAGTCCATAAGCAGGATAAAGAGCATCTCTACGGAAACCATAAGGTTCAAAAGTGGCAATAAAATTTTCCACCGTTTCTTGGCGAATTGGCTCGGCTCCGTTGCTAGCTGTGCGCCAACTACTCAAGTCTAAATTTGCCCTTTGTTCTGCGGTGGTTCTTCTCAAGCAATGTTCGTAGGCAAAATTTGGTCCTTGACTATGGGTAACTTGATAGCGTGAAATTGTCTTTAGCCAACGAATGGGTCGCATATAGAAAGCAATTGGTGACATCACATAGCAAGGAATTCCACAGTATAGAGGTTGGATGAGTCCGTCAACGAGTCCATAATCGTGAAAGTGAGGAACCCAAGTTGTTGCGATACTCTCTGATGTATAACCCCAAGCTTGTTTGATGTAACCACAGTGGTGTATTAAATTTTTATGGGTCAACATCACACCCTTTGGTGTTGAAGTGGAACCAGATGTGTATTGAAGGTAGGCAAGGGTATCACTATTGATCTTTGGTTTTTGCCATTGTTGGGCTAATTGGCTCGGAATCTCTTCACTAACTATCCAGTTGATGGTGTTGAATTCTGTTGAAAATTGAGAGGTTGTTTCTTTGAGTTGGGAATACTTCTGGCTATCTGTAAGGATTAGAGATGCTTGTGCATCTTTGATTATTGCCTTAAGCCTAGGTAGAGTTCGCTTGAGTCTGATTGGATCTGGTGGTGGTGCTGGAATAGCTACTACTCCTGCGTACAGACAACCAAACAAGGCTGCAATAAATTCTAGTCCTTGAGGATATAGAAGCAAAGCTCGTTGGTTGCTGGCTTGTCGCTTTTGGAGTTCGGCTGCGATCGCTCTAGCTTTTTGATCTAATTGTTTGTAGTTCCAGCTGTCTAATTCTTTTTCACCATTTTGGAGAAAAATGTAAGCTTTTTGTTCAGATTTATTTAGGGCGCGATACTGGAGGAGGTCGATTAAAGTAGAACAATTTTGCTCATTTTTCATAAATTAACCTCAGTTCTGGTTAAGACCATTTCTTCAAGTAGTTCACGAGAGAATCGGCTTTTCATTCCACCAATTAATGAGGGTTTCGACTTATCCCGATTTCACGTTAAATTAATTTTGATTAAGCATATTTTACGAATGTGTTTACAATCGCAATAATCACTAATCTACTCTGATTTGACTATAGATCTTTGCCTTGAGGCAATCTATTCAAATTAATAAACTCATCTCAACAATAGTATACAGTACTATTTATTATTCTATTATTGCGAATAGTATAATCATTTCAATAGTGCTTTTTTCTTTAGATAATAAAAAATTATATGTAGTGGAAATTGAATTATATGCAGTGGTAATTGAGTAGTTACAGCAGATAATTTTTAATCGACATCATTAATTATTCTACTAACATTAGTAACTTACTATACAGTTGTCACCATAAAATTTTAAAGGTCATAATTAGGGCTTCTTAAATAAGTCTATTGGGAAAGCGTTTTGAAGTAATAAGCGCCTGACGGCGAATTAAGAATTAAGAATTAAGAATTGATTGAATCGCCGAAAAAAAGTTAGAAACTAATCATATCAAGGTTTTCAGACTTAAATCATTATTTTTTAGTTTCTCAAGAGTAATCAGTAAGTTGTCCCGTATTTAAATTGGTATAATATTAATTAATAAATAAGCTAATTTTTGGCGTTGCTCAAAGAACACAGTATTTTATTGGTGTTTCCATGGAGACCCAAATAACTTGGAAAGTATTAAAGATAAAAGAATGAAAGGCAATTAAGTTATCACAGTTTAAATGCGTAACAGCTTAATGAAGCGATGTGCAACTAATTCTAATTGCGTCGGAGGGTTTAGGGGTGGGTCATTGGTGTCAACTTAAGCTAGAGATAGGTGATAGTGAAGCATCTAGGTCGTTTGGAGATCCTTCGCTATCGCTCAGGATGACATAATATCAAGTTCGGATAAACAGTTATAATTCCCCTATTTCCCCATCTCCCTATCTCCCCACGATTTTACGCTTCTTTGAGGTGATGAGCCCACAGTATCCTTGAGTTCCTTGCGGGACGCGGATTGGGAATCAGTATTTGGCCATAAATTCATCTACGTTTAGCGGTGGCTTTTTTCTTAGCAGCTTTCGCAGCCTTCTTAGCAGCTTTTTGAGCCGCGATCGCAGCTAGTCTGGCTTGTTCTTTTTCTTCGGCAATTTTGTCGAGATAGTAATGGTAATCACCAAGGTAGGTGCGGAACTCTCCATCCCGGATTTCCACAATCTTGTTAGCAACTTGGGAGATAAAATAGCGGTCGTGGGAGACAATAATCACTGTGGCATCGTAGTTCTGGATGGCTTCTTCCAACATTTCTTTGGCTGGGATATCCAGATGATTAGTAGGCTCATCCAACATCAGGAGGTTGGCAGGGCGCAACAGCATCTTAGCTAAGGCAAGACGAGCTTTTTCTCCTCCACTAAGGGCTTGAACCTGTTTAAATACTGTTTCACCACTAAAGAGGAATTGTCCAAGCAGAGTACGGACTTCTTCATTTTTCCAATCGGGAACCTCGTCATGGATGGTTTCCATAACTGTTTTATCGAGCTCTAAGGCTTCTGCTTGGTTCTGCTCGAAGTAGCCAGGGATCACATTGTGGTTACCCAATTCTACTGTGCCTTCGGTTGGTTGCTCCATATCCATGAGCATGTGGAGGAGGGTTGATTTACCTGAACCATTAGGACCAAGGAAAGCAATGCGATCGCCTCTTTCAATGAGCAAATCTGCACCTAAGAATAGGATCTTATCATCGTACATATGCACTAAGTCTTTAATTTTAACCACCTCACGACCACTACGAGGGGCAGGAGGAAAACGAAAGCGCAGGCTTCTTAGCTTCTTGGTTGGTGCATCAATACGCTCAGTTTTCTCTAATTGTTTCTCGCGGCTTTTTGCCTGAGTAGAGCGAGTGGCACTAGCACGAAACCGCTCAACGAAGGCTTGCTGTTTTTCCAGTTCCTTTTGCTGACGCTCATAGGCGCTCATTTGAGCTTCCTGCATTTCAGCTTTCTGCTGGAGATAAGCAGAGTAGTTACCTAGGTAGGTAGTAGAGACACCCCGCTCCGTTTCCACAATCTGGGTGCAAAGGCGATCGAGGAACTCCCTGTCATGGGAGACAATTACCATTGGGGTTTTTAGTCCCTTTAAGTAAGTTTCCAACCATTCGATAGTTTCTAAATCTAGGTGGTTAGTTGGCTCGTCTAGGAGCAGCAAGTCTGGTTTTTGCAGCAGGATTTTGCCCAAACTGATGCGCATTTGCCAGCCACCACTAAAGGCACTAACGAGGCGATCGCCATCTTCTCGCTCAAAGCCCATCTCTGGTAAAATCTTCTCAATTTGTGCTTCTAACCCATAGCCATCCATTGCTTCAAATTGACGCTGCAACTTGTCTAGCTTGTTAATTAGTCGGTCTAGTTTCTCAGGAGCAGCAATTTCCATATCCCGCTGCACTTTAGCTATTGATTCCTGTAACTGATTAGCTTCCTTAAAAACTCGCCAAAATTCTTCCTTGACAGTTTGTGTGGGGTCTACGTCAAATTCTTGGGTAAGATAGGCGATATGCAAACTAGCTGGACGGATTACTTCTCCAGCGCTGGGTTCAATTTCCCCAGCAATGATTTTCAGTTGGGTGGATTTACCAGCACCGTTAACGCCCACTAAGCCTATACGCTCCCCAGGCTTCACTTCCCAGTTGATATCCTTCAGAACTTCGCCTGTGGGGTAGATTTTACTAATATGTTCAAGTCGCAGCATCAAATATCTCCAGGACAGAGCAAATAGGGGATGTTGAGCGCTGGACTAGTTTGGAGTCGCAGATTGCTCAAGAATTTTAGTCAATCTTAACAATATTTAATCATAATTGAGTACTGACAGCCTCTTGATTCTTTATCCCGCTCCCTCTGCAACTCCCTATAAACACGAATACCCGAATTCCCAAGCAACAAATGACAAATGACAAATAACAAATGAAGATTTTTGCTGAAATTGGAGCCATACTGGAGAAACGATATCGTCCTGTACCCTAATAATCAATGAATTTTCCGCCTGGGAATATGTCTTCATTTCACTCTGACATTTTGCAGGAAACAAAATTAGGTCAGCTGTGTGGTAGCCAAGAACTGTTTCGCGATCGCTACCTGGTACTGCGGATGATTGGTAGAGGAGGTTTTGGTGTCACCTTTCTAGCAAAAGATGTGTCTTTGCCCGGTAAACCTTTGTGTGTCATCAAACAGCTATGCCCCAAATTTAGTGATCCTCCAGCTTTGCTCAAAGCTCGCAAACGCTTTGAAAAAGAGGCAACAATCCTTAGTAAGTTGGGTAGCCACTCTCAAATTCCCATGTTGTTGGATTATTTTGTTGTCGATGGAGATTTTTTTCTCATTCAGGAATATATTCGAGGTATCACCTTAGCAAGACAGGTGAGGCGACATGGTTGTTTATCAGAAACTTCCGCTAAAAGCTTTCTGCGAGAAATGCTGCTCCTATTGCAGTATGTTCACAGTCATCAGGTAATTCATCGCGACATCAAGCCTCAAAATATTATTCGCTCAGACGAAGATGGGAGACTAGTATTAATTGATTTTGGTGCAGTCAAAGAGCAAATTGCTCAAGTTGGGGACAGTAGTGTGAAAATTCCAACAACCCAGTTCGTTGGCACGATGGGGTTTGCTCCACCAGAACAATTTGCCCTACGACCAGTTTTTGGTAGTGATATTTATGCTTTAGGTATTACTTGTCTATATCTATTGACTAAGAAACCTCCCCTAGATTTTCGTACTGATCGTCAAACTGGTGAAATTCAGTGGCAAAACTTGATTGAGTTAAGCCAACCTTTTGGGAATATTTTGAGGAAAATGATTAAAGTATCTCTGCAAGGACGCTATAAATCTGTTGGTCAGATATTACACGATCTCGACACCGAATTACCTCAAGATAATCTCGCAGATTGTTTGGTTAATCAGGTGCAACTGACTAGAGATAAAACTACTCGCAGTTCTAGTAAATCTCGCTCTCCTGCTGTTAAAACTGCGATCGCGATTCGGGACTGGAAATACCGCAAGCAAAAAAAACAGTATCAAGAGAAAAAAAAGCGACCTCTAGTTAGTACCTCTGGGAGTTCTTCTTCAGGAAAGGATTAATTAGGGTTTGCTGAATAAGTCGTAATTTTCGGGTTTGAATAGGTGGTAGGTGGTAGGTGAGGTTGGAGGTAGTAAGCAGGTACACAAAATTAATTGCCTATTTTAGTAATAATAATATATCCTTAGATAAAAGAAGGCAAAATGGTGATTCATATGAGATTTATTAGAGAATTAAATGCCGAAACAAAAAAGCTTTTAGAAAGAATAAGTTGGCAAAGTAAATTTCCTCAAGTGAGAGACAGAGCTGTATACTGTTGAGTCATCAAAAATTTTCTATTAACGAATTAGCGTCAATATTTAGAGTTAATAGAAAAACTATATATAATTGGTTGACTAGGTGGGAAGATCAACAATTAAAAGGAATCTTCAAAAAGGAGGGGCAGAAAATCCAAGGAGCAAAAACAGCAAGTAAAAAACTGGGTTAATCTGAGGTTAAACTTAAAATCAGTAAAGAATGGTCAATAGACTAAGTAAAGAAACAATAAAAAGAATTATAAAAAAGTTGGACATGTAAAAGAATTTAAAATCGATGAGTTTAGAAAACTGCCTAGGTAAAAGAGCAAGCTAGGAGAAATTAACTTAAGATATTTAGATGAAAGTGGATTTTCTTTGAAGCCAGATATTCCTTACGGATGGCAAGAAAAGTTAGAAAGAATAATTCTTAAGGTTGCCAAAGGAATAAATGTTCTGGGATTAATGGGATGTGAAAATCAATTAGATACGAAATACATCAGGGTACAATTGACAGTGAAATTGTCATTAACTTTTTAGATAATTATAGTAAAGATTTAAGAAAAATTACTGTTGTAGTTATGGATCAAGCTTCAATCCATACAAGCGATAAAATACTCGAAAAATTAGCAAGGTATTTTGGTTGCCAACTTACTCGCCAAAGCATAGGGAAATTTATTAAGTATGAGTGGATTGAAATTGATGCTTACGAAAACTGGGACAGTTTTCTTAAATATCTCAAAAAAGTGCTTGACAATTTTGGTGAAGAATATGTAATTAATTTTGTGTAGGTGCTTAGGTGTTAGGGATTTTCCACTTGCGGTGCAAGGTTTTTGCATCGATAGGCTCAAAAACCTTGCACTTATTTCGATTGCAAGGTTTTTGAAACCCTTGTCTGGCATGGCTTACACACTTATACAGCAAGCCCTATTTACTTCTTAGCAATCACCCAGACAGCATGAATAATTCCCGGAACATAGCCAAGTAGAGTCAGAAGTATATTTATCCAAAATTGAGGACCAATTCCTACCTGCAAGAACACGCCTAGAGGAGGCAAAAAGATTGCACAGATAATCCTAATTAAGTCCATTTTCCTATCTATAACTAACGTGATTTCAAGCAATTTTTATTGTTGCCATTCTACCATAAACGTTCAACAAAATTGTTAAGTTTTAAATCTTGCTCGACACTCAAGTTTCTCACTATCATTACATATCCAACAATCCATATCTTGTTTGCAATTGCAGCAGCTTACTTCTCGCTTCTCCAGCATTATCTGCTAAATCAGCAAATTCCAAGAATCGCTTCAATTCTTTTTTCAACAAATTGCGTTCTACTTCCCAAGTTCCTCGTCCTAAATCAGGTGGTAGTACAATCATATCAAATATAGTTGCCTGGTCTTTACCTGGGTGTGGACGCAAAACTCGCCCTCGCCGTTGAATAAACTGGCGAGGATTGCCACTACTCGCCAGAATAACCGCAGTTTCAATGGCAGGGATATCCACCCCTTCGTCTAAACAGCGAATTGCTACCAAGCCTTGCAACTCACCTGCTTCAAATTGATGACGTAACTGTTCTCTTTGGGCAATGGGTGTCTCGGCAGTATAAGTATTAATGCGATAACCTAATTCGGCTCCTAATAAACGGGTAACTGCTGCTAACTGACTATTGATGGAGTTACTCGAACCTCCTTCGACTGAACCATCCCCACAATAAAAAAGAGTATGGTAGGTATCTAGACGATTAATCATTAACTTTCGCAAAGCAGTTAATTTGTTAGCGGCTGCTCCAATTAACCGGGCGCGTTGCATTAATAAGGAGGTAACGGCATCATTTTTTTGGAGATTTTCTTCCTCTGCTAATGCCCAACCAATCCTTTTGGTTAACTTAGCATAGGCAGTCGTCTCCGTTGCTGTTAATTCCACCAATATTGGATAGTAGAGGTAGTGAACTAAGGCACCCTGTGCAATTGCATCTGCAAGTGTAAGTTCTGGTTCTAATACAGGACCAAAATAGTTAAATAAAACGTCTGTTCCTTGATCATCAAAATACCTTTCTGGGGTAGCAGATAGAGCAAGACGCAAGCCTAGGTTGCGGGGTAAACTCGCTTCTAGGCGTGGAGAACCGAGGTTATGAGCTTCGTCTCCAATAATAAGAGTTTTATCGGGAAAGTACTTTAACTGAGACTGGAACCCTTCTGTGATCAGAGTGGCGTTGGTAGTAATAATGGAGAGAAAGGGTTGGTTGCCAGCCTGTACGTTATATAGTTTGGTGGATAGTTGACTTTGCCAGTTGCGGACATTCTCAAAGGCGAGGATTGGTTCTAGATTAAACTGCTGGCATTCTCGCGCCCATTGGGTTACTAAATGGCGGTAAGGACAGACTACCAGCAAAACTTGCAAACCAATTTGTTGATAGAGTTGAGTTGCGATCGCTAAAGCTGTAATCGTTTTTCCACTACCAGTTGCCATCTTCAGGGTACCGCGCCCCTGATTGGCAAACCAGTTAGTTATCGCTTGCTCCTGATACCGCCGCAGTTGGATCGAGGGGGGTATACTGGGGCAACCTGAAGTTGCTGGATTTCCCGAAGATAATTGCCATTGGTAAGTGCCCTTAGTTTCAGCTACGGCTAGGGGATATATCCGATTTGGTTCAATCAAGAGTTTGATCATTGATATCTGTAGTTTATTGACTGGCAATGTGCTGTAGGAATTTCAAACTCAAGCAATTAACCAAGGTAGCCACATTGCTAAACTAAGCAAACTTATAAACAGCACGGGTATGATTAAGATAATTGCCATACGGGTGTATTGAACCCAGCCGAAGTTAAGTCCTTTGCTTGCCAATATGTTGAGCCAAATGAGGGTGGAGAGACTGCCGATGGGTGAAATTTTGGCTCCAAGGTTACAACCAATCAAATTAGCGTATACCATCACTTCTTGAATAGTTGGATCTAAACCTGTAGTACCTTGAATTGCTTGGGCATTAATCAGTACTGTTGGTAGATTATTCATCCCACTAGATAGCATAGTTGCGATTAAAGCAGTACCAGTAGCGGTAAGAGTTAGCCCCCAGTTAGCCAAATCTTGAAGCAGTTGGCTCAAAAGCTGAATCATCCCCGCGTTACTCAAATCAATGACGACTAAACACATCGCCAGACTCAATAAAATAGCAGGCCAAGGAACTTCCTGTCCCACTTGGTTAATAGGAATAATTGCAGGGGTATTATGGAACCAACGCCCTGCTAAAGCCAGCAGGCTTAAGGCAGCGATGGCGGCGATTAAGCAAACGGGGATATCTAAAGCTTGGGCAATCAAATAGCCAATTAGGAGTAACCCTAAAATCACAAAACTCCATTTGCAGACTAAGGGATCGCGAATGACTTGCTGGGAGGAGGGTAAATCGGTAACTTTGTAGTTGGTGGGAATATAAGGGTCAAAGAAGAACCAGAGGACACCCAAACTAGTTGCGATCGCAGCAAAACTTACTGGTACCATTACCAGGAGGTAGCGGAAAAAGGAAATATTGAAATAGTCTGTGGAGATTAGGTTAACTGAGTTGCTTACTGGTAAAAGTAGGCTAGTGGCATCGGCGAGTAAACCGGTAGCGAAGACAAATGCCAAAATTGCTCTGCTACTAAAACTTAGCAACAAAAGCATTTCTACTACAGTGGATGTCCAGATTAAAGCCGCACCAATATTAGTAAACAAAGTGGCGACACCAGCCCCGATGAGCAGCATCAAGGTAAAAAGTAGACGCCCACGCCCTAAACCCCAACGAACTGCTTGAAGTGCCAACAAGCGGAAAAAACCTGCTTCTTCAAGAATGAGGGCAATGATAATTAGGGCAATTAGAGTAAAAGTAGCGTTCCAGACAGTTGACCAAACTGTAGAGATTTCCTCCAAGGTAACGATACCAAGATTCAGGGCAAGAATTACCCCTGCTAAAACTCCAATGACGATACCCAACCCTCTCAGTTTCTCAGTGATGAGGGTGAAAGTGAGTAGAAAAATTGTGATGAGTTTGGTTACCGCGCCTCGGGCAATCGCCACTGGAGAATTCCACATGCTTCAGCTTACCAGTTAAGTTAATCTTGAGTTCTCCCCCCTTTAAAAAGACGGGGATTCTAAGCGGTTGTTCGGAGCGGGTTAAAAACGCGCTCCTCACCTTGCTTACGATATGATTTAGATAAATTTGTTAAATCATATCGTTTTGGTAGACTCAACACTACCCTATGCACCTTGACTAAAGACAACTTTTAAAACACGGAATCGAATGTCTTGGGTAAAAAGAACTCGATTAAGTTGAGTCGCCCTTAACAAAAGCCGATTGTCAGGGAATTATCGTGCAGGTTGATCGTCCTGCTTCTCAATATGTGGGTAACTCAGGGCTAGCATACTACTTGATTTTTACCTAGCTCAGTTGCCATATCCTCACAGTATAGTCTTTGTTGCTTGGACTAGAGAATTGTTTCTTCCATTCAATTGGGGGTGCAAGGCACCAAATTCAATCATCAGTTTCTTGTGGAACAGGCATCTTGCCTGTCATCCAAAACCCACCATTTTTTGATTAAAGCTTGATACCCTTTATAGGAAATGATACAGGTGGTTAAAACCCCCGTTCGCTCCACTGCCCTCCGTTAAAACGAGGGGCTATCTCTCGCTCACAGTTTTTTTCCGTATTTTATACTGATGCCCCTGATTCCCAATTCTATTGAAACTTCTTTCTTGGTACTAATGACCAATGACCTTGTATTCCCAATACTTGAGTAGTGGAAAAAGCTTAAACTTGTGATTGGTCTTCCTCGTCTTCTAAAAATTTTGCTGTATCATCAAGTCGGTTGTTTGTCTCCTTGGTGAGCTTCAGCCAGGAAGCACTAACAGTTCCGGAAGTAGCTGCTCCAGCTGTTGTCACTACTCCAGCTGATACTCTTCCTGAAAACATCAGTAGGACTCCTGCAAAGCCAATGATGGCACTTACTGCTGTTAGTCCGAAAGCGAGATTGAAGCTTAAGCGGGCTTGACGGAGCTGTTCTTTGTATATGCTGTTAGTACTGATAACAATAGTACTCGGATCAGCGCTCTTAGCTGAGCCTTGTGGTTGTAGTTGGGTATTAGCTTGAATTTGTTTGTCCATGGTTTATCCTCATTCAACTAACTCCATCAAACCCAACAGCTGGCTTAATTGAGAGCTAGGAAACAACGAACTTGATTTGAGTTGCGACAAACCTATAACTGATGACTGAGTTATAGCTGACTTATGGCAGAGTTGCTCTGGGGGCATGGTACGTAAGACTAAGATTTTGGTAGCTGCGTTCAGTAAACAGCCATGTCGCGATCGCTAAAAGTTGCCCCTCGGTATATTAAAAAAGTAAAATCAGCACTCCAGCGCAATCGGTTTGCTCGTCAAAGGGATCTAGCAGAGGAGCTACAACTATCTCTGGCTACCGTTAGTAACTTCCTCAACGGCAAGCCAGTGGATTATTTAAATTTTTATGAAATTTGCCAGAAATTGGGGCTGGATTTACAGGAGATAGCAGACTTTGACTCCTCCTCCCCTGGAAAAGGTGAAGAGACTAAAGCGACAAGCACTGATTTCTCTCAAGATAGTGCCGATACTGAGTTATCGAACTATGTAAAGCGACCCCCTATTGAATCTCGTTGCTTGGAAACTATTTTACAACCAGGTTCTCTCCTGCGCATTAAAGCTTCTAAGCGTATGGGTAAAACTTCGCTCATTAATTGGATTCTGGTTCAGGCAGCGAAACATAATTATCGCAGAGTATCCTTAAGTCTGTTAGAAGCCGATGGTTCAGTTAGACAAGGTTTAGATCAATTTTTACGCTGGTTTTGTGTTTATATCTCTCGGCAGCTAGGATTACCAGCAGATTTGGATGATTATTGGGAAGAGGGTTTGAGTAGTAGTTATAACTGTACTATTTATTTTGAAGAACAGATATTAAGCCAAATTGACAATCCCCTGGTTTTAGCCTTGGATGAAGTAGATCAGATTTTTTCAACTCCCTTTGCAGGATACTTTTTAGGTATGTTGCGAGCTTGGCATGAGAAAGCCAAGATTCGGAAGCTTTGGCAAAAACTGCGGCTAATTGTTGCTCATGCGACAGAAGCCTATATCCCTTTGGATATTAATCAATCCCCTTTTAATGTTGGTGTACCTATTGAATTACCAGAATTTACTCCAGAGCAGGTAAGGGATTTAGCCAATAAGCAACAATTGGCTTGGGATATTTCTCAAGTAAAGCAGCTGATGACTTTGGTTGGGGGGCATCCCTATCGGGTACAAAGAGTTATCTACTTTCTGAAAAATAACCAAATTACTTTTACAGAACTTCTGGAAACTGCATCCACAGAATCAGGAATTTTCAGTAGCCATCTACGGGGACATTTGTTGAATTTACGTCAGTACCCGGAATTAGGGACAGCAATGAAGCAGCTAGTAGAGTCTACTAGCCCTATACAATTGGAAAGTATCCAAGCATTTAAGTTACAAAGTTTGGGCTTAGTAATCCTGGAAGGTAACAATGTAAAGCCTCGTTGTAATTTGTATTCCCAGTATTTTCGCGATCGCCTTTAATTTTATCTACAATCCTAAACTAAAACCCATCTAATGTGTATCAACTTCCAATCATCACTTTCTTAGTTTCTTGCTTTTGAAACACCCGTGGAACAGGCATCCTGCCTGTCTTTATCAAAGGAGTAACAAGACAACTAGAGAAATTCTCACATCCGTGAGCTACAGCCAATTTTGACCAGCCAATTCCCAATTCCCAATTCCCAAAAACAATGAATTCAACCTATCAATATCAAATAGGAGGGAGTTTAGCTGCTGATGCTCCTAGTTATGTTGTGCGTCAGGCGGATCAAGAGCTTTATCAAGCATTAAAGGCTGGGGAGTTTTGCTATGTACTTAACTCACGACAGATGGGTAAGTCCAGCCTGCGAGTACGAACCATGCAAAAGTTGCAAGAAGCAGGAATAAGCTGTGCTGCTCTCGACTTAACTACGATTGGCAGTGAAAATGTAACTCCCTTGGGTTGGTACCAGAGCATATTTTATGAATTGGTGAGTGAGTTAAATTTGTTCAGAAAAGTTAACCGGAGAAAATGGTGGCAGGAACATCAAGATCTGTCCCCTGTGTTGTGCTTGGGCAAATTTCTCAAGGAAGTTGTTTTTAGGGAACTGAAGCAGAATATTGTCATCTTTATTGATGAAATTGATAGTGTTCTCAGTTTAGATTTTTCCACCGATGACTTTTTTGCCTTTATCCGCTCTTGTTATAATCAGCGGGTTGATCATCCGGAATATCATCGCCTCAGTTTTTGCCTGATAGGGGTTGCTACTCCCTCTGATTTTATTCAAGATAAAAATCGCACGCCGTTTAATATTGGCAGAGCCATAGAACTATCTGGATTTCAACTCCACGAATCTCAGCCTTTAGCTGAAGGATTCGCAGCTCTAACTAAAAATACCCAGAAAGTTCTACAAGAAGTGCTTTACTGGACAGGAGGGCAACCTTTTTTAACTCAAAAACTTTGTCATCTCATCACTACCTCGGAATCTGCTATTCCCATAGAAAAAGAGGCAGAGTGGGTAGAACAATTCGTACACTCACACATCATAAACAATTGGGAGTCTCAAGATAACCCTGAACATCTCAGAACAATAAGTCATCGCCTTAAGCATATTATTCAGAATAAGCAAAGCGGTGTACGGCTACTAGGGTTGTATCAGCAAATTTTGCAAGAGGGAGAAATTCTAGCTGACAGCAGTCCTGAACAAACAAAACTATTGCTTTCAGGGTTAGTTTTTAAACAGCAAGGTAATTTAAAGGTTTACAACCAAATATATGCCTCAGTTTTTGATCCTAAGTGGGTAGCAAAAAAGTTAAACAACTTACGACCCTATGCTGAAGCTATAGCAGCATGGCTTGCTTCCAATCGTCAAGACAAGTCACGACTGCTGCGGGGACAAGCATTAGAAGAAGCACGTACTTGGGCAAAAAAACAAAGTCTAAGTGAAGAAGATCATCAGTTTTTAGCAGCTAGCTCTGATCAAGAATTAGAATCAGCAAAGAAGGCTAATAAAATATTGGCAGATGCTCAGCAAAAAGCCAAGAAAAAAATCCAGAATGGAGGTGCTATATTAGCATGTATGATAACTGTGGGTGTAATCAGTATCACATTAGCTTGCATTGCCGTTATGGACGTCAAGCAAGAACTCAAACTTGAAAAATATAAGTTAACAGAAGTAAATCGAAAACTTGAAATTGCAAGTCAGAAACTATATGATGCAGAGAATAATATTGAAAGAAAAAATCAAGAAGTAAACAACAAAATAACGGAGTTAAACAAAATAAAAAAAGACTTTAAAAACTTAAAACAAGTCAACAGACAAAAAACTCAACAACTATCTTTGATTCAAGAACAATTCGATGAAGCCAATAAGGAAATTCAAGAACGACAGCAATACCTACTTGAAGCAAACAAGGAAATTCAACAACTCAATCAATACTTGGCTGAAGCAGAAACAATAATACTTACTCAAGATAATGCAACAATGAAATCAACCATAAATATAACAACAGCAAACGCGAATACACTCATAGAAAGTGCTCAACAATCTCAAAAACAGGTACAGCAAGAAGTTAACAAAATTCAAGATATGATCAATAAAAACCAAATAGAATTAAAAGAGGTGTTGGCAAAAAATTATCATCAAAACTTAGAAGAAATTACTGCTAATAGAGCCTTCGGTAAATTTTCATTGGATTCCAGTGATAATAGAGATATTGAAGTAAATGATTTGTTTATATCACAAAGCAATTGTCTCGATAAAAATCCCAATAAATGGTTGGATATAGAGCGAGAAAATGTAGATTTGTATAATAATTTTACAATAACTAAGAATGATTTTACAATAACCAAGTTAGACAACGAATTTTTCACAGACAGTATATTGGATGGAGATGTAGCTCCGGTCTTGGATCAAAAACTAAATCTCATGCTTAGTAGTCTGAAAGACAATAGTATCCAAATGTGTAACGACCAGATTAGTACTTCTCTGACCTTGGATTACAGTACATTTGAATCTAAGAGCGTTCCCGAAGCATCACAAAATTTTGGTCTGTTATCCATTGTTTTCTTGGGCGCAAGTTCAGTATTAATAGGCAAACAAAAAAAGCAAAAATAACAGGTTTCGCATAACTTATGCTGTTGGGTTTCGCCGTTGGCATCAGCTCGCAACATACCATGAATTACTGCGGCTTCACCCAACCTACATCTATTACTGCTTCAATCATAGCGATCGCACTGGTGAGTTTCGCTTACCTTATAGATCAAGTTTCCCTTGCAGGAGTGTACCAATTTTCTACAGACAGATCCTGCACAGTTTGGATGCGGTGGAAGTCACTATCGGCAGAAACTAGAGTTAAATTATGTTGAAGGGCAACCGCAGCAATCCATAGATCGTTGTCATCGAAACCAATATCTTTGATTTTAGTTCTTCGCCGCTGGTTTTTATTTTTGGGCGCAAACTGATTTATGAGTGCAGTCTTGAGTTGCCCATAAATTATTGCCGTCGTTTCATTAACACGATAAATCCGGAGGTACTGTAGAAAATTGTTCACATTCTCTAAATTCAGTTGCTTTTGTTCAGATTTTTCTGCCATAAAAATTAGTTCACCTTGAACAATCACGCAAGTTGCCAAGTTTTCTGTACCAATTGTTAGGGCATAATTATAGACTGTCGGTTCTTTTCGGAGCAGATAACTACAATGGTTGGTGTCCAACAAATACATTGTCTAAAACGGTTCGTATTTAGAGAAATTGACTTTGCTACGGCTCTCATGAACTAATTGCAAACAGGCTTCAAAATCATCTCCTGCCCATCCACCTTCATAATCTGCTAGGGATTTTCCTGAAGCTGCATAGTAGGGTAAGTCAGAATCTTTCCTAGATTGCTCTGGTGATTCCGGTACTGATGTTAGTGTTCCTTGTTGTCCTAAAAGTCTCACCTTAACAAAGAGCAAGAAATTTAAAACCTCGCTGACAAGCTCATTCGGCAGGCATTCAACTTCTTGAAGCAGTTGCTCTCGTAAAGCCATTTCTTTGGAATTATTATGTTTAATAGGTTCTTGGGTTTGCATGGATTGTTCCTCCTTTAGGGAGCAGACTTAGGATATTTCACCATCATAGCGATCCCAAAAATGCGACTATGATCATTGTCTCAACACTTTCGAGACAATTTCTCGCTCTGGCAAAATTGCTGCTGTTGGGTTTCGCCATTGGAATCAGCTCGCGACATATCATGAATTATCGCGGCTCCACCCAACCTACATCTATTGCTATTCGGTAGAGGGTGTTCTAGCCGCTATAGCTAAATAATTTATCTGTAGATAGTTTGAGGTTGGGAAACAGGGAAGACTGGAGACAATCACCTTTACGCAACATTATCTTCTGATATTGATCATTTACCAGATTACAGACTGTTACTGTTGGTTGTTTCGGGCTACCAATAAAGTATTTCCCGCCAATACCCAAATAATCGACAATCCAGTATTCTGGTATCCTCAAAGCTTCATAATCTTCGTACTTACGAGCATAATCATTCTGCCAATTGGTACTAACAACCTCAACCACAAGTTTGATAGTAGTACCCAAAGTAATAACTGGTTCCCTTGCCCAAAGTGGTTCGTTAACCAGTTCTTTCTCATCCAAGACAACAACATCCGGTCTAAAAGCATTGAATGTTCCTAGGGGCTGAATTAAGCAACGCTGTGGAATAAAATAAGGTGCATCTAAGCGATCTATTTCTACATTAAGTTTACGGCAAATCAACGCAGCTACTTGCTCATGCGGACCAGTTGGCTCCATGTCAATCAGTTCTCCATCAATCAGTTCGTAGCGTTGCTCGTCTCCATACTGACTAATAAATTCTTCTGGACTGATAAATGTTTTGGTTGCAGAGAGAACCATAGTCGCAACTCCTAGTGGAATTTTAGTCTAAATCATAACAAGGTTTGGATAGAAGAGGATTTGACGGAAGTTGTCTAATCTTATTTAAACTTTGTAGGAAATAATCCAACATCTATTACTAAAACTACCATGTAGAGACATTTGTATTATTTATGTAGTATAATAGGTCATGACTTAGTGGCGCAAAAGGAGCCAACACCATGACTACTCTGAAAAACCTACGCAACATTGGTATTTCTGCCCATGTAGATTCTGGTAAAACCACCTTAAGCGAGCGGATTTTGTACTACACAGGAAAAATCCACAAAATTGAGGAGGTAAGAGGCGGTGGTCATGGTGCAAAGATGGACTACATGGACTTGGAGACGCTCCACGGTATTACCATCACCTCCGCAGCTACCACCTGTTTTTGGCAAGGTAAACAAATTAACCTCATTGATACACCAGGGCACGTTGACTTTACCATTGAAGTAGAACGAGCTTTGCGGGTTCTCGATGGAGCAGTTATGGTATTGTGCGCTGTTTCTGGCGTACAGTCTCAATCGGTGACTGTAGACAGACAAATGAAGCGCTATAACGTACCTCGTATAGCTTTCATTAACAAAATGGATCGTGCAGGTGCTAATCCTTGGCAAGTGATGCAAGGGTTGCGGGAGAAACTGCATTTAAACCCAGTACTGTTGCAATATCCCGTTGTGACAGAAGTAGGATTTGTGGGAGTGATCGACCTCATTACCATGCAAGCTAATTACTATGAGGGGAACAATGGAGAAAATGTTGTTATTAAACCAATTCCTGAACATTTACAGCCTGAAGCAGAAGATGCCAGGGAAAAACTATTAGACCAAATTTCTCTATTTTCTAACCAGATAACTACTCAGTTATTAGCAGGTGAAGAAGTTTCTCAAGCAACCATTTGGGAAACTATTCGCCAAGCTACTTTAAGTAGAGAATTGGTTCCAGTGTTGTTGGGTTCAGCGTTTAAAAATAAAGGGGTACAAAATCTCCTTGATGCTGTATCTTTATACCTTCCTTCTCCTTTAGAGCGTGAGGTAGTAAAGGCAACAGATAGGGTAACCCAAGAAGAAGTAGTCATTAATGCTAATCCAGATGACCCTTTAGTTGCATTAGCCTTTAAGTTAACGGAAGATGAATTTGGTCAACTAACCTACATTCGCATCTACTCCGGGACTTTGCAAAAAGGTGACCGACTTTTCAATCCCCGCACCAAAAAAAATGTCCGCGTCAGCCGCTTAATAAGGCTTCATGCAGAAGAAAGGCAAAATCTTGATTCAGCACAAGCAGGGGAAATTATTGCTCTGTTGGGGGTTGAATGTGCTTCAGGAGATACCCTCTGTTCTGAGGATCTGAACCTTTCCTTAGAGGAGATGTTTGTTCCAGAACCAGTTATTACCCTGGCAATTACTCCCAAAACTCAGGAAGATGCTGTGCGGATATTTAAAGCCTTAAACCGCTTCGTGCGAGAAGATCCTACTTTGCACGTCAGCAGCAGTTCTGAAAGTGGAGAAACCTTAATTTCTGGTATGGGAGAGTTACACCTCAATATTTATATTGAGCGTTTGCAACGAGAGTATCAGGCTGAGGTATATGTGGGGCAGCCAGCAGTTGCCTATCGGGAAACCATTACTCAGGCAGCTAAGTTTGACTATAGACTCAAAAAACAATCAGGAGGTCCTGGTCAATATGCCCATGTTACAGGTCATTTAGAACCTTGTGAAGCCAACTTTGAGTTTGTGGATAAAGTTGTGGGGGGAGCTATCCCTAAACAATTTATCCCTGGTTGTGAGAAGGGTTTCCTTGACGCGGTGGTAACCGGTTACCTCCAAGGTTATCCCATTGTCGGGGTTAAAGTGATCCTGGAAGGGGGTTCCTATCACCCTGTTGATTCCAAGGATATCGCTTTCCGTTATGCAGCGAAACAAGCTTTTGAACAAGCTTTTGAACAAGCAACTCCGGTGATGTTGGAACCAATTATGTCAGTAGAAGTAGAAACTCCTAGTGAGTTTGTCGGTAGGGTTCAAGGTAACCTTTTATCCCGTCGCGGTTTGCTCATAGGTTCGGAAGCTTTCACCGATTATACTGTTCTCCAGGCTGAGGTTCCTTTAAAAGAGATGTTTGGTTACTCCACAGATTTGCGTTCCCTTTCTCAAGGAATGGCTAATTTTTCTATGGAGTTAGCGGGATATCGAGCAATGAGTTGATTGAAAAAACTGTAGGTTGGGTGGAACGAAGTGAAACCCAACCTACAGTTTTAGTCGTGCCACGGCAGTAGGGCAGTAGGGTGCGTTCAACGAAGTGTAACGCACCAAAATCATAATCAATTCGATGAATTTGCGATCGCATGTATCTGTTGAAGTGAAACGAAGCATCTAGCGAGATTCTTCACTCCGCTATCGCTGCGTTCAGAATGACAGAACAGAGATTCGGACGCAACTTGGTATGAGACACTGTTTGAGGCAGTCGAGTAGGGTGCGTTAACGAAGTGTAACGCACCAGAAACTAAACTCTAGGAATGATTGGGATTTAAATAGGAGCGGTATAATAGTCCCTTCAGTAACTTTTGGTTATGCCTCCCTCGTGATTGCAATTTATCCAGGTAGCTTCGATCCCATTACCCTAGGACACCTCGATATCATAGAGCGTGGCTGTAGGCTTTTTGATCAGGTAATTGTTGCAGTGCTGCGCAATCCTAGTAAATCTCCCTTATTTACTGTGCAAGAGCGAATCGAGCAAATTCGCTTATCTACAGAACATTTGTCTAATGTAGAGGTGGATAGTTTTATTGGTTTAACTGTAGAATATGCCAAATTGAAAAATGCTCAAGTGTTGTTGCGAGGACTACGAGTACTCTCAGACTTTGAAGGAGAACTTCAAATGGCTCACACCAATCACACCCTCTCGAATGAGATTGAAACCGTTTTTCTTGCCACTTCTAACGAATATAGTTTTTTAAGTAGTAGCGTAGTTAAAGAGATTGCCAGGTTTGGCGGCTCTGTAGCTCATCTTGTTCCTCAGCAGGTTGCCATTGATCTTTGCCAATGTTACACCGAGACTCCCCTAGAATAGACCCTCCTAAAACTGATAGTGCAGCGGTAGCGACGCCAAGAGTGTCAAACCCCAGCCAACCGAGTGAACCACCTCCGAATGCGGAGCGAGGTATAGATATCCAGCAAGAACTCAATCGGCTGGAAGATATCCTGTTCGACAGTCCTCACATCCCACTGACAAAGCGCACGCTGGTTGATGAAGAAGTATTTCTGGCTCAACTGGATTTAGTGCGAGAAAATCTGCCTCGTGCTTTTAAGGCAGCAGAAGAGCTTGTGCAAGAGCGGGAAACTATTCTTACGCAAGCTGAAGAATATGCTTTGGAAATTGTGGAAGTAGCTGAGCAACGCGCGGATCAGCTTTTAGATGAAATGGGCATAATTCAGCAGGCAGAACTTGAAGCGAACCAAATCCGCAAACAAGTGAGCCAAGAGTGTGAAACACTCCAGCAGCAAACCCTGGCTGAAATTGAGAGGATGCGCCTGCAAGCTAAGCAGGAACTAGAGCAAATGCGCCAACATGCACTAACAGAATGTGAGGATATTCAAAATGGTGCTGATGACTATGCTGATTCTGTATTGATCAATATTGAACAGCAGTTGAATGACATGCTCAGGGTGATTCGTAACGGACGTCAGCAACTACAATATGATACTCAGGGGAATAGTGTATCAGCACAAGACTCTCGAGAAACACTCCAAGGCGAGTGAGGGTGTAGGGTATCCATTGTGGAACTGGCATCTTGCCAGTTACAAGAAACTAGAATTGTTTCTCCCATCCAATTGGGGGTGGGAAGCGCTCCTCAGGAGCTCCTCAGGAGCTCCTGGAGCAGAGTCAAAGAATTAACCGAGGCTTTTGATCTTTATCGGTTTCAATTTTTGGGTTTGGCGTCGAAATTCTCAATAAGCAAATTCCGTAGCACTGGTATTAAGTCTTCACAAGGAATCCCTTTCTGTACACATTTACCCAAGTGAGCATCTTTGCCGACTTTACCACCCATGAAAATGTCAACCCCTTCTACTGTTTTGCCATCTTTACGAACTTTTGTTCCCATTAAACCAATATCAGCTACTTGGGGCTGACCACAAGAGTTAGGGCAACCAGTCCAGTGAATTCTGACTGGCTTGCTCACTTCTAACTCCGCTTCTAGAGTTTGAGCCAGTGCTAAGGCTCGTTGTTTGGTTTCAATTAAGGCAAAGTTACAAAATTGAGCACCAGTACAGGAAACTAAAGCTCGAGTTAGGGGAGCAGGGGTAATACTGAAACGGTTTAGCAGAGGTTCAGTTAAGAATGATTGCCAGCGAGAGTCGGGAATGTTAGGAATGATGACATTTTCTTCAACAGTGAGACGGATTTCGCCGCTACCATAGACATCTGCTAATTGAGCTAAGTCAAACATATCTTGAGCCTGTAGCCGTCCCACAGGAACATGCAAGCCTACGTAGTTTAATCCTGGTTGCTTTTGCTGATAGACACCAATATGATCCCGCTTATCCCAGTCGATTTCATCTTTTTCGGCGGCAGTCTTTAGGGAGCGACCAAATTGATTTGCCACCATTTCCCGGAATTTGTCAATACCCAATTCATCAATCAACCACATCATTCGGGATTTTTGTCGGTTTGCCCGTGAACCGTGGTCCCGATAGACTTCTAAAATAGCTCGGCTTAGGTCAACCACATCGTCATTTGGGGGAACCCAAGCATTCAGGGGAACAGCAGCTTCACAACGTTTGGCAGAGAAAAAACCACCAACAACAACATTGAAGCCTAATTCACCATCTTTATAGGCTGGAACAAAGGCAATATCATTGATTTCAGCATGGACTGAGTTATCCCGCCCTCCCTCGATCGCAATATTGAACTTCCGAGGTAAGTTGGTAAACTCAAAATTGCCCTGGCTTTGTTTGGTGATCATGTCCTGTACTTTTTGCACCAGTTCCCTGGTATCAATTAGTTCATCCGCACCAATTCCTGCCATCGGAGAACCGGTGATATTACGGACATTGTCCATGCCTGACTGAACACTGGTTAAGCCTACTTGCTCAAAGCGATCGAAAATATCCGGAATATCCTCAATCCGTATTCCCCGCAATTGGATGTTTTGCCTGGTAGTAATGTCGGCACTGCCATCTTCACCGTATCGCTGCACTATTTCTGCTAGCACTCGCATCTGAGTGCTATTGAGAATACCATTGGGTGTCCGCATCCGCAGCATAAATTTGCCAGGAGTCACAGGACGATAAAAGACGCCTACCCACTTGAGTCTGTGCTCAAGGTCATCTTTTTCCATAGCTTCCCAGCCAATTTCAGCAAAATCTTTCAGCTGAGCTTTTACTTCTAGTCCATCTTTTTGGGCTTTGAACTTTTCAAACTTGTTCAACTTTTTTGCTGCGGCGACAGTCATAAATTTACCCCTTGGCTTTGGTGTATGTTGAGTTGTTTGTAATTGTTAATTGTTAGACAATTGACATGATTTGAGAGTAACCAAAAGTTCTGGAAGTATCTTGCCTGTAAAGCTTAATCCTTACAACTTATCTTTATCTGTATAGTAAAATTACTTCTCATCATGCCAATTGAGAGCAATTTTTTTGCTGGTATCCTGTAGTAGGTTGAGGTTGATTGCCTTCTCTCGTGCTTAATCAAACTAGAGTGTTTGAGCATGAGAAATTTTTAGCAATAAGCTAACTCATCTAGCATTAATTTATTGGAAAAATACAATGATAAACGGTATAGCCTAATACAGAAATTTTGTTGCTCATTCTTTATTCACATGACGTCAATGCGTTTTTTGCATCAATTACTAGTCAGTAGATATACTATCCTAACCAATAGCCTCTGAAAAGAGGGTAGCTTCAGAGCAGGGAGCAGGGAAGGTAAAATAAGAAGAGTGAGTCCAAATCCAATACGATTGTTATATTACTTAACACCTAACACCTAACACCTAATACCTAATACCTAACACCTATTCATTCATATTCCGATACGTTGCCACCGCAGAAGGAGATACACGATTTAGGTAGCGGAAAATCCAATACTTAATCACAGAATCCAAAATAACTGGAAAGGTTGCAATAAACAAAAATATAAAATTCCGACTCTCTGGTATTCCCAAATGTCGAGAAATTCCTTCAAGGATGACTTCCCAGCCATGAGGTGAGTGGAATCCTACAAACATATCGGTAAACAGAATAATAATAAAAGCCTTGGCGCTATCACTTAAACCATACATAAGTTCATCCATAAAAGACTTTAAAACAGCAATTTCTTTCTTGCTAGTATAGATGACAATAGCAAAGGCAATCAGCGAGAAACCATCAGCAATAATATTTCTCATGACATTACTGGTTCTCCCTCGATATTCTTCAGCTAATTCTTTGGCTTTATTCTTTACTAGTTCTTCTTCTTCTTCCAAGGAAAGTTGAGGGGCAATACCAATTAAACTTTTGAAATGTAGTTTTTCTTCAAATTTATGTAACTCTAAAAAAGCTTCTTCTTCCATTTCATAGTTAAAAAATGGCTCACTAGTATCATCTCTAAATCGTTCTACAACTCCTACTTCTTTGAGAATGCTTTTGGTAACCTGTTGAGTCAAAATCGGAACAATAATTAAAAGCATTAAAAATTTGATCGAGATTATGGTTTTCGTTTTTGAAGTACGAAATTTTTGAACAACGTCTTCTTCTGCTTTTGGATCTAGTTCTCGCTGAATCCTATTAAATGTTCCTAATATTGACCTAGGTATAATCCCAGTTTTATCTAAAATGCCTTCTCTAGTATTGGTGTTTCTCTTGTCTTGATTGGCATCTGAAATCAAGTCTATTGGTTTTTGTAAAGCAGTTGATTGACTATTGCTATCTCTCTTAATTAGCTTATTTTCTGGATTTTGCTCAATAGGTATCAAAGCAGCTGAATAATCAGGAGCTATAGTTTCTTCATACTTCGTCAAAATTCCATCAATAAAATTTAATTTTTCAATAATAATTTCTTGCTTTTCATTATTATTGGCTGGATAGTATTGCTCGTAATTATTTACCTCAAAATTACGAAGATTTAGCTTTTTGGTGTCAGAATTACCTATAACTGACCGGCTAGTCTTAAATTCAGCTAATCTGATCTTGATAATCTTTAAGTATTGCTTTAGGTCTGCCTCAAAATACGAGACTACACTTTCGCTCTGGTTGCCAGAATCAGCAGATATTTTTTTGCCATTAAAATGCTCATCTTCAATTCCTTTAATCATTAATGCGGCTCTATATGCCTGCTCTAAGGCTCTTTCTGATGTATCGTAAAACCATCGATTGGCAGCGCGTAATATAGCTTTGAGCTTCATAGCTATAATTGGTTATTGGTCATTGGTTATTGATTATTGGTCATTTGACCAAGGTCATGTAATCCCACGTAATGCTAGGCGTAGGATGAATTAAATTTTAAATGTATGTGGTATGTTAACAGATTCACCCAAAAGGAGCATTCGTGAGTCTTGATTCAATCTGGATCACTGGGTCAACTCGTACTGGCAAGACAACTCGCTTAGTAACTCAGTTTCGCCAATGGGTTGAGGGGGGACTGGGTAAGTCAGATAGGGTTGATCGACTGCCTCAAGACCACCAACAGGCTCCAGCAATTTTAGTGTTTGCGGCTAATGACGATAATCGGCGTGATTTAGCTGACCAATTAACTATAGCAATCCAGGGGCGTTATCCGGTGCTTGCCAAGACACCTTTGGGATTTTTTCAAGATGAGGTAAGGCTATTTTGGCCACTGTTGATTCAGGAGTTGAATCTCAGAGCACAGTTTCCCGTAAGGCTGCGCCCAGAAACTGAGCAGGAGTTGGCAACTGAATTGTGGCGCTCGGAGCTAGACAAAGCTCATCTGGAACTATTAGGGAGAAATGAGTACAAAAAAGTACGTCGTATTCTGGACTTGTTGCTATTGGCGGCAGTAAGTGGAACACCCATAGAGGATATTCCTACTATTCTGGGAGAAGGTATAACAGAACTAGAAGGAACACCAGAAACTTGGGAAAGTATCGGACAGATGCTCTTGTACTGGAAGGACTGGTGTTTAAAAAGAGGACTACTCACCTATAGTATTATTACTGAGCTTTATTGGCGTCATCTGTTACCCAATGCTATTTACCAGCAGCATTTACAGCAAAGGTATCAGGGGTTACTAGCAGATGATGTGGATGATTATCCTGCGATCGCTAGGGATTTATTTGACTACTTATTAAATCAAGGAGCAGTGGGAGCTTTTACCTACAATCCTGATGGACAAGTACGTTTAGGATTAAATGCTGACCCTAATTATCTGGCTGCTTTGGCATCTCGCTGCCAAGTAGAAACTTTGAGTATACCTACAAGTAGCTCTTTAGTCGGGGAATTGGGCACTATCATGGTGGAATTAGTTAGTGATCCCATGTTCCTCACTGGACTACCGGAGTCGGTACAATCACTTCAAACTACTTCCCGTGCTCAACTATTGCGTCAGACAGCAATGGTGATTATTAAAGCAATAAAGTCTGGACAAGTGCAGCCGGGAGAGATTGCCGTCATTGCTCCTGGTTTGGATGCCATCGCTCGCTACACCCTCACCGAAATCCTGACTAGCCAAGGCATAGCAGTAGAGCCTCTCAATCCTCAGCGTCCCCTAATTAGCTCTCCCATGATTCGCGCCTTGCTAACAATGCTGGCGTTGGTATATCCCAGCTTAGGACGCTTGGTAGACAAAGATGCGATCGCAGAAATGTTAGTTGTTTTGAGTCACAAGTCAGAAGTATCGGCAAGTAACGAGGAAATTCCCTTACCTAGTCCTAGTATTGATCCAGTTCGAGCCGGTTTACTAGCAGATTATTGTTATGCTCCCAATCCAGAGCAACCACGTCTACTACCAGTAGATAGTTTTCCCCGTTGGGATAGGTTAGGACATCAAGCAACAGTAGCTTACTCCGAGATTTTAGAGTGGTTAGAAGTGCAGCGCAAGCAACAACAACAGCGTCTGATACCTTCCTGTGTTACCCTTTTCGATCGAGCCATTCAGAAATTTTTGTGGAATGGCAGTAACTTGCCTTACGAGCAGCTAGCAGCACTACGGGAGTTGATGGAAACTGCTCAACATTACTGGGAAGTGGATGGCAGGTTGCAGCAGAGTATTCAGCAAGAGATACCCGGAGATAACAGAGATATTCCCAAACAACCAACAACCAACAACCAACAACTAACAACTAACAACCAACAACCAACAACTAACAACCAACAACCAACAACTAACAACCAACAACCAACAACTAACAACCAACAACCAACAACTAACAACCAACAACCAACAACTAACAACCAACAACCAACAACTAACAACCAACAACCAACAACTATTGAAAAATTTATTCAGATGCTACGTTATGGTACGGTTACAGCGAACCCTTATCCTGTGCGCCGTTCTACCACTGCTGCTGAGAATGCTGTGACTTTGGCAACTATCTTTCAATATCGTGCCAGTCGCCGCTTCCACCGTTGGCACTTTTGGTTGGATGCTAGTTCCCACCTTTGGGAAATTGGTGGAGCTGCGACTTTATTTGGCGCCCCTTTGTTTCTCAAAGAATGGTCAGGACGCCCTTGGACAGAGGAAGATAGAACCAAGGCTGATGAACAGCGCTTGCAGCGAATTTTACGGGATTTATTAGGTCGTGTTAGTGAGCGAGTCTATTTGTGCCATAGTGATTTAGCGGTGAATGGTACCGATCAAAGTGGACCGCTATTAAATTTGGTTAATGCTTCTGCTGATTTTACGGTTGAGTCCGCTACCAGCACCTCAGAGACTTCCTAACTAGAGTTTGCTGAACAAGTAACAATTAAGCTCATCCCACGACTAAAGTACGTGGGATGCAAGCGTTCTTTGTCAAGTGTCATTTATCCTTTGTACGCTTTGACCAATGACGCTTGATTAATGACTGATACTGTGGGTCAATTAACTGGAGGGTCAAACCCCTAAAATAGCGTGGGCTAAAGTGCGATGTGGAGTAATTGTGCCAAAGGGAAAGACAACAGCGAGGAAAAAGAAGGGCAACGGAGCCAAGCTAGGGTTTGAAGAGAAGCTGTGGCAAGCAGCCGACAAGCTGCGTGGTCATATGGATGCAGCCGAATATAAGCACGTTGTCTTAGGACTGGTTTTTCTCAAATACATCTCTGATGCCTTTAGGGAATTATACAGCACATTTCATCTTGGTGAGGTACACTCATGTAGGACAATATGCTTACCTCATAAGAGTTTTACTGTACCTCATATACCTGCAATCTGCTGTATGATCACTTAAAAGCGGATGAATACGCCGACCCGGAAGAGCGGGATGAGTATCTTGCTGAAAATATCTTCTACGTTCCCGAAGCTGCGCGATGGTCACATCTACAAAGTAACGCCAAACAACCGGAGATTGGTAAACTGCTTGATGATGGCATGAGTGCGATCGAAAAGGAGAATCCATCCCTCAAAGGAGTACTTCCCAAAGAATATGGTAAGCCAGCTCTTGATAAACGGCTGTTAGGGGAGCTGATTGATCTGGTTGCAACTATCGGTTTAGGAGATGAAAAGAGCCGCTCTCAGGATGTTTTAGGGCGTGTATATGAATATTTTCTGGGGAAGTTTGCCAGTGCAGAAGGCAAAAATGGTGGACAGTTCTATACACCTCGCTGTGTCGTACAGGTGTTGGTGGAGATGCTCGAACCGTACAAAGGGAGAGTGTATGACCCGTGCTGTGGTTCGGGGGGAATGTTTGTCCAGTCAGAGAAATTTGTCTTAGCGCATGGTGGAAGGATTGGGGATATTTCCATCTACGGGCAGGAGTCGAATCCTACTACCTGGAAACTGAGTAAAATGAACCTGGCAATCCGTGGCATTGAAGGCAATCTTGGCACTCGCAATGCGGACAGTTTCCACAATGACCAGCATAAAGACCTCAAAGCAGATTTTATCCTTGCCAACCCCCCGTTTAACATTAGTGATTGGGGTGGGGAGCGGTTAAGAGAGGATGGACGGTGGCAGTACGGCACACCCCCTGTTGGTAATGCCAACTATGCCTGGATGCAGCACATGGTAAGTCACCTTGCCCCTAGAAGATATCCCTGGTTTCTGTAAGAGTGCCAGTTGGGAAGAGATTAAAAGTCACGGTTATGTGCTGACACCGGGGCGGTATGTTGGAGCAGAAGAGGTTGAAGAGGATGGTGAACCTTTCGAGGAGAAGATGCAGCGGTTGACTGCGACCCTCAATGAACAGTTCACAGAATCGGCACGGTTAGAGGTAGCTATTCGGGAGAACTTGCGGGGGTTGGGGTATGAGTTCTAAGCGGGACATTTTTATCCCCGATGAAGGGTATCGAGTTTTCCTTGAAGAGATTAAGCACAATATCCAATCAGCGCAGATTAAAACTGCTTTATCGGTCAACCGTTCCTTAATTGAACTTTACCTTACTATAGGCGATCGCATTTTGCAGAAACAGGATGAGGAAGGGTGGGGCAAGTCGGTTATCGAACGTCTTTCTCAAGACCTCAAGAGAAGTTTTCCCCACCTCAAGGGTTTTCTCCCCGTAACCTCTGGAATATGCGACGGTTGAGTGAATCTGTCCGTGGTAATCCAATTCTGCAACAACTTGTTGCAGAAATTCCCTGGGGTCAAAATCTAATGCTGCTGAATAAGATTAAGGACGCCCAAGAGCGAGAATGGTATATCCGCAAGATTAGAGAGCATGGATGGTCACGGAATGTTTTAAGCTTACAAATTGAAACCGATCTTTACCGTCGAGAAGGCAGAGCAATCGCTAATTTTGAGCAAACGCTACCTGCTCCTCAATCAGATTTAGCCAGAGAAACTTTTAAAGACCCGTATGTGTTTGATTTTCTCAATCTTGGGGAAGAAGCACACGAACGCGCTATTGAGAAAGAGTTGGTCAAACACATCACTAGCTTTTTACTAGAATTGGGTGCAGGGTTTGCGTTTGTGGGGAATCAGTATCTGTTGAAAGTGGCAGATAAAGATTACTTTGTCGATTTGCTTTTTTATCACCTAAAATTGCGCTGTTTTGTCGTTATCGAATTAAAAGCCAGGGCATTTATTCCAGAAGATGCGGGGAAGATGAATTTCTATCTTTCCGCAGTTGATGATTTACTGAAACATCCAGTAGACAATCCAAGTATTGGGATGATTTTGTGCAAGGCAAAGGAACGGGTAACGGCAGAATATGCACTGCGGGATATGAGGAAACCGATTGGGGTTGCAGAGTGGCAAGCGCAGATTACGAAGTCCTTACCGGAGCAGTTGCAGACGGATTTACCGACGATTGAGGAGTTGGAAGCTGAGTTGGAAGCGTTTTCTGTGGAGGAGGGAGAAGAATGATAAATTTTCCCATTGAATGGCAAATGATGACATTAGAAATGATTGCTCGAAAGGATGGACATGGGTTTGTGGATGGTCCATTTGGCTCAAACCTTCCCGCATCTGAATATGTTTCTTTTGGTATTCCTGTCGTTCGAGGAGCAAACCTCTCTTTGGGAGATATTCGATTTAGAGATGATGAGTTTGTATTTGTTTCCTCAAAAACCGCAAGTCGTTTAGAAAGAAGTTTATGCCATTCTGAAGATATTATTTTTACAAAAAAAGGAACATTAGGACAGACGGCAATAATACCATCAAATCATCGTTATGAAAGATTTTTACTTTCATCTAATCAGATGAAACTATCTGTTAACAGAGAAATTGCTGAGCCATTATTTGTTTATTATTATGTTACCTCTCCTACTAGTCGAAATAAAGTTATTCGAGATTCAGAAGTCACCGGAGTTCCCAAAACTAATCTTACTTATTTCCGAAAGTTTCCAATTTTACTCCCTCCTCTTCCTGAACAGAAAGCGATCGCAAGAATCCTGGGAACCCTTGATGACAAAATCGAATTGAACCAGAAGATGAACCAGACGCTAGAAGCGATGGCGCGGGCTATTTTCAAGTCCTGGTTCGTGGATTTTGACCCCGTAAGAGCGAAAATGGAAGGCAGACAGCCCGCCGGAATGGATGCTGCCACCGCTGCACTTTTCCCCGATTCGTTTCAGGATTCGCCTTTGGGGTTGATTCCGAAGGGGTGGGAGGTAAAGCCATTGCCAGAGGTTATAGACTTTTTGGAAGGTCCAGGAATCAGAAATTGGCAATACACAAATTCCGATGAGGGAACTAAATTTATCAATATCCGATGTATTAAAAATCGAGATTTAATACTCGATACAGCAAACCGTGTTGCTGACGAAGAAGCATATGGTAAGTATAAACATTTTTTGTTGCAAGAAAAGGATATCGTTGTCTCAACATCGGGAACGTTGGGACGTTTGGCAATAGTTCGAGGCGAACATCTTCCGTTAATGCTTAATACCAGTGTTATAAGAATGCGACCAATAACTAGCAATTGCTCGTGGGAGTTTTTACTTGGATACATCGAATCGAATCTTTTTCAAGAAGAATTAAATATGCGTGCTTGCGGAAGTGTCCAAAAAAATTTCGGTCCTATGCACCTGAAGCAGATGCTTATGCTATTACCTCCTTCAGAAATCCTGACTCAACACACACTAATCGTGAAGAATCTTGTTCTAAGAAGTCTCCATAATATTTGTGAATCCCGCACCCTCTCCACCCTCCGCAACACCCTCCTCCCCAAACTAATGTCAGGGGAAATACGGGTTGCTGAAGCAGAAGAAAAGATAGAAACTATCCTCTAACTTCAGAGGATCTGGGCAATGACAGTTTTTGAATTCCCTTTGCCCGAAAGTCAATCACTATTGAGCATTGATTCGGTCTTTTGAGAATAAATAAAAACTCTACACCCCACACCCAGCCTCTACTGGAAGATCCCGTGAAATTTTGACCTCATCCCCCGGCCCCTTCTCCTGCGAGGAGAAGGGGAGTTGGATACAGGAAAAGGGGAGTCAAAGTCCCTCTCCCAATTAGGGAGAGGGATTTAGGGTGAGGGCAACCTCTTCGAGAACAGCACTTAAATTGTGGAAGACTTCATCATTGGTGAAACGAATAACCCTAAAGCCTTGGCTTCGCAACCAATTTTCTCGGATTTCATCTTCCGTCTGCTGATACTGATGAATCTCACCGTCAACTTCGATAACCAAACGATGTTGGTGACAATAGAAATCCACAATATATCTACCGATATTGTGTTGTCGGCGAAATTTCGTATCCCATAAACGACGATCGCGTAAACATTCCCATAAAATAGACTCAGCAGGAGTTTGTATTCTACGAAGTTCCCGCGCCCTTTCCAGCAAAACCTCCGGAATATGGCGCTTAATCCCCGCCAACTCTGAAATCCTCTCTTCCTCATTCATGACTCAAATATCAACCCTCTCCTTCCTTCTAAATAACTTAACTCCAGTCCCAATTCCCCGCCAAGATAACTCCACTCCCCCTCATCCCCTAGCCCCTTCTCCCTGGGGAGAAGGGGCTAGGGGATGAGGGAAACCGAAGTTGAACAAGCAACCCTAAGCTGGTTCCAAGAGATAGGCTATACCATCCTTTCAGGGGACACCATCGCCCCAGATGCTCCACAGTCCGAACGGCAAACCTACGCCGACACCGTACTCCAGGAAAGACTCCAAACCGCCCTAGAAAGCATTAACCCTGACATTCCCCCTTCTGCCAGAGAAGACGCAATCCGCAAAATCACCAGAGCTGAAAGTCCCAACCTGTTTGAAAACAACCGCCGCTTCCACAAATTCCTGACAGATGGTGTGGATGTAGCTTACCAAAGAGACGGACGCACCATCTACGATAAAGTTTGGTTAGTCGATTTTATCAACCCTGATAACAACAACTGGTTAGCCGTCAATCAGTTTACCGTTATTGAAAACAGAAACAACCGCCGCCCTGATGTCGTAATCTTCCTCAACGGTTTACCCCTTGCCGTTATCGAGCTGAAAAACCCCACAGAGAAAAACGCTACAGTCAAAGGAGCATTTAACCAACTGCAAACCTATAAAACCCAGATTCCCTCTCTTTTCCCCTACAACGAAATCCTGATTATCTCCGACGGAACAGAAGCCAGAGTCGGCACCCTCACCGCCGATTGGGAATGGTTTATGCCCTGGCGTACTATTGATGGTGAAACTATTGCTCCCAAAAAACAGGCAGAACTTGAAGTTACCCTCAAAGGCATTTTCCAGAAAGACCGATTACTGGACATCCTGCGCTACTTCATCACCTTTGAAGTAGACGGAGATACCATCACTAAGAAGATGGCAGGGTATCACCAATACCACGCCGTCAATAAAGCCATTGAATCAACAGTGCAAGCCACCTCGGAAGCAGGGGATAAGAAAGTTGGGGTTATCTGGCACACTCAAGGCAGCGGGAAAAGCCTAACTATGACCTTTTATGCCGGAAAAATTGTCCAGCATCCCGCCCTGCATAATCCAACTTTAGTTGTTCTAACAGATAGAAATGACCTTGATGATCAACTGTTTAACACCTTTTCTGCCAGTACAGATCTCTTGCGTCAGACTCCCACCCAGGCACAAGACAGGCAGCAGCTTAAAGAACTTCTCCAGGTAGCCTCTGGGGGGATTGTCTTTACTACCATCCAGAAGTTTGCCCCCGAAGCAGCAGAAAACTATCCTACTCTCTCCAAACGGCGTAATATTATCTTTATTGCCGATGAAGCGCACCGCAGCCAATACGGACTCAACGCACGGGTTGTCACCAACACAGAGAAAAAGCAAACCTCTATCAGCTATGGCTTTGCCAAACATTTAAGAGATGCCCTCCCCAACGCCTCCTTTATCGGATTTACCGGGACCCCAATAGAAGCCACTGATAAAAACACCACTGCTGTTTTCGGTAACTATATTGATATTTACGATATTCAACGGGCTGTGGAAGATGAAGCTACCGTCAAGATTTTCTACGAAGGACGACTGGCAAAAATCCAACTCACGGAGTCAGAACGTCCCTACATTGATAGCAAGTTTGAAGAAATCACTGAAACTGAAGAACAGACTGCCAAAGAGAAACTCAAGAGTAAATGGGCGCGATTGGAAGCTCTTGTTGGTGCAGAGAAACGGATTGACCAGATTGCCACCGATATTATCACCCACTTTGAAAACCGCCTTGCCAGCATTGAGGGAAAAGGGATGATTGTCTGCATGAGTCGTCGCATCTGTGTAGAACTCTACAAGGCGATTGTGGCACTGCGTCCCGATTGGCATAAGGAGGATGATGCTTGTGGCACAATCAAAGTAGTGATGACGGGTTCGGCAGCAGATGACCAGACAATGCAGCCTCATATCCGTAATAAACGCCGGAGAAAAGCCCTCGCTAAACGGTTCAAAGACTCCACCGATGAGCTGAAACTGGTCATTGTTCGGGATATGTGGCTCACCGGATTTGATGCTCCATGCCTCCACACCCTCTACATTGATAAGCCGATGCGGGGTCACAGTTTAATGCAAGCGATCGCACGGGTTAATCGAGTTTTCAAAGATAAACCTGGTGGCTTAGTAGTTGATTACCTGGGTATTGCCGACCAACTCAGAGAAGCCCTCAAAGAGTATACCGCAGGGGACAGGGAAGAAACAGGTATTCCGACTGAATTTGCATTAGAGTTGATGCAGGAGAAGTACGAAACGGTGAAAGGGATCTATCACGGTTTTGAGTACACTACCTTCTTCACCGGAACAGTAACCGAACGGGTTTCCCTTATTCCTGCTGCCATAGATTTTATCTTAGGATTAGAAGACGGCAAGAAACGGTACATCAAAGCGGTAACAGAGCTGAATAAAGCCTATGCCCTTGTCAGCAGTACCGATAAAGCTATTGCCATCCGTGATGAGGTGGGCTTTTTCCAAGCAATTAAAGTAGCCCTGACCAAATACACTGCTAGCGACAATCGTAGTCCAGAAGACCTGGATGTAGCCATCCGTCAAATTATCTCAAAAGCCGTTGTTTCAGATCAAGTTATTGACATTTTTGCTGCTGCTGGTTTGAAGAAGCCTAATATTGCTATTCTCTCCGATGAGTTTTTAGAAGAAGTACGGGGACTACCCCATAAAAATGTCGCTTTGGAAGTGCTGAAAAAACTGATTAACGATGAGATAAAAACCAGGTCTAAAAGTAACTTAATCCAGTCTCGCTCCTTCAGTGAGATGTTAGAAAAAACTGTGCAACTTTACCAGAACCGCTCCATTGAAACAGCACAGATTATCAATGAGCTAATAGAGTTAGCAAAAGAGCTACGGGAAGCTCATAATCGCGGGGAAGACTTAGGTTTAAGTGATGATGAGATTGCTTTTTACGATGCTCTGGAGGTTAATGACAGTGCGGTAAAGGTATTGGGAGATGAAACGCTTAAAACCATAGCACGGGAGCTGGTAAAAGCGATTAAGCACAACATCACTATTGATTGGACAGTTAAAGAGAGTGTTCGAGCCAAACTGCGGGTAACCGTGAAAAGACTGCTCAAAAAATACGGCTATCCACCAGATAAGCAGGAGAAAGCCACTCTCACCGTCATTGAACAAGCAGAACTTTTGTGTAGGGATTGGGCTGCATAGGAAAGGTGACTACAAAAAAAAATACTCTCTTTATTTATCATCATCATTTTGTTTCTTCGCAGAAGAATGTAAATCATGAGACCATAACCTCGAAGGTGATTGCATCCAGGTATAAATGAGTGCAACTTAAAAGTTTAAGAAAACACCAACATTGCAAGATTTGGATCATTTTTTTGAAGTGATGGAAGTAAACCAAACTCGCAAGATCTTCGTACATTGCGTTGCTAATAAGCGAGTTTCGGTCTTCATGTACCTCTATCGTCGCCTCAAAGGCAGGTTTGATGAAACAACAACGAAAGGAGACTTACTCAAGATTTGGGAGCCCAATGATGTATGGCAGCAATTCATTCAACAATCCACTACTCATTATGAAGGCTAGTACCGCTGCGCGGAATTAAGAATTAAGAATGCTTATATAGTAGGGATTCTATCGCTCTCTCTCCTGGTGGGTTATTTCTGCCGCGCTGCGCTAGTGCGATCGCATTTTAGGGTGGGCAAATTGAATATATTCGACAATTGGACTGATAAATTACCCTTTTTTGCCCACCAATCCCAATGCTGTTAAGCTAACATCAACCCAAACCCTGAATTACTGGATGGAAGTAAAATGCTAGCCCTAAAACTACATAGGTTGCTAAGAGCAAAATCCCCTCGAGCCAGTTGGACTTACCATCAGAACTAATAGAATTGGCAATCAACACTGCTACAGCTACTGCTACTAGTTCAAAGGGATTAAAATCCAAATCCATTGGTTGACCCATGAACCATCCAGCAAGGACTAAAACTGGTGCAACAAACAGAGCAATTTGTAAACTAGAACCTACTGCTACAGACACAGAAAGATCCATCTTGTTTTTCATCGCTACTGTGACAGCAGTAGCATGTTCAGCAGCATTACCAATCACCGGTAATAAAATAACACCAGTAAACAGTCTCGTTAACCCTAATTTTTCAGTGGCTTCTTCCAGGGTGTCAACCAACAGTTCTGACTCAAAAGCTACAAACAAGGTAATAGCTAGTAGCACTCCAATCCATAACCATAGGTTGGGTTTGTGTTGTGAATGCTCCTCTTCCTGTGAGTTTTCTTGTTCATCTGAAGCTGTCTCCAATTCCGCCACACCAACATCAAATAGATAGCTATGGGTTTTCATGGAAAATAGCAGTGTCAGTCCATAAACCAAGATCAACACTACAGCAACTGCGACAGAAAGACCTTGTAATGTCGTTTCATCAATACCAGTAGAGGTAGCATCCATCGCAGTTGGTAGGAGAATTGCAATTACCGCTAAGTTCATTGAAGAAGCATTCACCCGCGCCAGAATCGGCTGAAATTCTTGCTCTTTGTAACGGATGCCTCCCAAGAACATCGAAAAACCCATCACCAGTAATAAGTTACTGATAATTGAGCCAGTAATGGTAGCTTTGACAACATTGACTAGCCCAGCATTGAGAGCAATCAGGGCAATAATTAATTCTGTAGCGTTACCAAAAGTCGCATTTAACAAACCTCCCAGATTGGGACCAACCACTACAGCAATTTCTTCTGTTGCATTACCCATAAAGGCAGCTAGAGGGATAATTGCTAAACCGGAGGTAATAAAAATAACTGTCGAACCCCACCCTAGAAAGTGCCCTATAATGGAGATGGGGACAAACAGTAACAAGCTATACAAAATTATGTTTTTGTTGAGCATCTAGTTTTTGAAATAAAAGGAAAAGGGGAAGGGGGAAGGAGCGCAAGATTTCAGACAATACTCGCTGCACAAAGATAAAAGCAAATGTCATTGGCAAGTTGTAACCATGATGGAGAATTGTTATTATGTAGTTAAGTTTGATTAACTTAAGGCACTTTCCATGAACTCAAGACTCTACATGCTAGTAATTGCGGTTCAATAATAACATTGTTCAAGGCTTGCCACATTTTCATTTCCCCAAAAAAGCTTCACTGTTAGTTTGAGAGATCTTTCCTAAAATCTGCTGTTCTTAACCTCTAAAGATAGCAAATCCAAAGCAGAAATTAGCTTGAGGTTTCCTGTTGAGTCCCTCCTTCTAGAGAAGTTATTTCTAGTGCTTTGTCAAGGAGAAATTATTGGGTAATGAGATCTCTTTTGCCTTCTGCCTCCTGCCTTCTGCCTTCTTAGACTACTGTACAGAAGGAAACAGCCTGAATAGTTTTTTAGTAATTGGTTAATTCATATGACTTTTGCTGCTGATGTTCAAGTTTCACCAGGTGTGACAATGAACTCTAATACCCAGTTAACGAATACTCCTGGTAATAGTAGTGATCCCCTACAGACTGCAACAGGCGTTTATGTAACCATTCATGGTCATTTCTACCAGCCACCCAGGGAAAACCCTTATTTGGACACTATTGAACGTCAGTCCAGTGCTGCTCCTTTCCATGACTGGAACGAGCGCATTGACCATGAATGTTATCGCCCCAATGCCTTTGCCAGAGTGTTGAATGAGCAGGGCGAAGTTATAGACTTGGTCAATAATTATGAGTATTTGAGCTTCAACATTGGTCCGACGCTGATGTCATGGCTGGAACGCTATGATCTTGAAGTTTATGAGCGAATTCTGGAAGCTGACCGCAAAAGTTGCGATCGCCTCAATGGTCATGGCAATGCGATCGCCCAAGTCTACAATCATATCATTCTACCCCTAGCCAATGAACGGGATAAATACACCCAAATTCGCTGGGGTAAAGCCGACTTCCGCTCCCGCTTTGGTCGTGATCCCGAAGGGATGTGGTTGGCGGAAACTGCTGTAGATTATCCTACTCTCGAAGTTTTAGTAGCGGAGGGCATTAAGTTTATCATTTTGGCTCCCTCTCAAGCTGAGCGCTGTCGTGAGCTCCCCAACGAAGAGAATCCTGATCCCGAATGGCATGAAGTGGGTGGTTCCCAGATTGATCCCACACGACCTTACCGTTGTTTTCTGCCTGAGGGCAAATACATCGATATCTTTTTCTACGATGGACCCATCTCCCGAGATATGGGCTTTAGTAATGTCCTGAGCAATTGTGACCATTTTGTCAGCCGTTTAGGTTTGGCAATCCGTGGGGATCACCGTCCGTCCCAGCTGATTAGTGTAGCAACAGATGGGGAAACCTTTGGGCATCACAAACACCATACACAGATGTGTCTTGCCTACGCTTTTACCCAAGAGTTTCCTCGTCGGAACTGGACGGTGACGAATTTTGCTCATTATCTCAGTCTCAACCAGCCAACCTGGGAAGTTGTACTCAAACCAGTAACTGCTTGGAGTTGTGCTCACGGAGTCGATCGTTGGCAAGATGACTGTGGCTGTGGGGGCGATGGTGTCTGGCATCAGAAATGGCGGCGTCCCTTGCGGGATGCCCTGGATTGGTTGCGGGATGAGCTGATTAAGATTTATGAAGATACAGGTGGCCAATTCTTCCGTGATCCCTGGGAAGCGAGGGATCAATATATTCAAGTAATTCGCGATCGAGAAGCGTCTCGGAATAAGAATTATTCCCCAGCCAATATTGAGAGCTTTCTGAACTCTCACCAACATCATCAACTTACCCAACTAGAGCAGATTGATGCTCTGCGGTTGTTGGAAATGCAGCGTCACACCCTGTTAATGTATACCAGCTGTGGTTGGTTTTTTGAGGAAATCTCCCGTCCGGAAGGGGTTCAGATTCTGCGCTATGCTGCCCATGCCTTGGCATTAGCTGGTGATGTCACAGGCATACAGCTAGAAACAGGCTTTCGTGAGCGCCTTGCCCAAGCTCCCAGTAATTTGGAATCCTTTCAAACAGGAGAGGGGGTTTATCGACAATTGGTCGTACCCTCACAAGTTAGCCTCAACCAAGTTGCAGTCCACTACGCCATCAGCTCTCTATTCACCAATTATGCTGAACAAGAAAGGGTTTACTGCTACGAAGCACGGCAACTAGACTACCAGCTACAACGCATGGGGACTTTAACCCTAGCTGTAGGACAACTACAATTGGTCTCAGAAATTACCAAAGAAAGCTCTGAGTTGGTGTTTGCTGTATTGCATTTGGGAGGCTGGGATTTCCACTGCTGTATTCAACCATTTGTTGGTCGTCTTGCCTATAGCCAAATTAAGAATCAGCTATTTGATGCTCTTAAGCAAGCTAGCGCTGCCCATGCAATTATTGCTATGACAAAGCTGTTTGGAGAGCAGACTTTCAGCTTGCAGAATTTGTTTGCTGAGGAACGACACCGAATTATGCAGCTGTTGAACCAGGAAACCTTGACACGCTTGGATCAGTTGTATCACCAGGTTTACCGGGATAATTACGGGGTGTTGATGGCATTCCATCGGGATGAGTTGCCTGTACCGCAAGAATTACAAGTAGCAGCAGAAATTGCTCTATCTAATCGCTGTCTGATTACCATCAAGGCGCTGGAGCAAGAAACTAGTGACTCTCAACTAGTATTAACTCATCTAGCAGAATTGGAAGCTATTACCACTGAAGCCAATCACTTGCACTGTAATTTAAATATTTCCCAAGGTAAACAAACTCTGGAGAAGTTGATTTGGCGATCGCTGTGGCAACTTTTGTACAAAACTAACCCAGAAACCCTAGAAGAAGATATTCACTACGTTGAGCGTCTGATTGATGTGGGTAATCAACTTCAATTCGTTTTATCTCTTGATCGATGCCAAGAACTGTATTTCACTCGTTTGCACAGTAGTATCACACAACAGTGTCAGCTGGCGATTCGAGCTCACCAGATTTTTGCCAGCAATGATGGCGTTGATACTGATGAGTTACCTTCACAAACTGATTGGGATACTACTTCACTGCGCTTGTTATTAGAGCTTGGGGAAAAACTGGCTGTAGATGTTAGTCCTTGGCTGAGTTTACTACCGTAGGGACTTCCAAATACAAAAATATCCCATCGCTCCTTCAAATAGATCAGCAGGGAGCGATGGGAGCAGGGGGAGTAGAACAAGCACGTCGAGCTCAGGGGATGAAAAGCTGGCTGAAGTGCTTAACCATTGTGGTTTTAGCCCATTCATTGAGTAAAAAGATGGGAGTTTATCTTTGGGAGGCCAGCCCCCCAAACCCGCCGATGGGGGACGGAGCGCCTCCCCCATCATTAGTGTCAACTTAAGGTAGAGATAGGTGATAGTGAAGCATCTAGGCCGTTTGGAGATCCTTCGCTATCGCTCAGGATGACATAATTCCCTAAACTCCCCCAACTTTGGTCAAGATTGAGCCAATACCTCAGCAGCAGCCGCAATCCCAGCACCAGGCGTCACCGAATCATATCCCAATTCCTGGAGACTGGCTTCGAGAGCACCAATAACAGTGAGAATGTCGCGATCGCTAACAAAGCCGAGGTGACCAATACGGAAAATTTTACCCTTCAAGTGATCTTGTCCTCCGGCCAGAGCAATATCGTAGTGCTTTTTCATCACAGTGCGGATTTGTTCTGCCTCAACTGATACTGGAGCTACAGCAGTAACAGCAGGACTAGCATACTCATCAGAGCCAAGCAGAGGTAAAGAGAGGGCTTTTATCGCAGCACGAGTTGCCTTCATCAGCTGCTGATGACGCTCAAAGATGGATTCTAGTCCTTCTTGTTGCATCATGCGCAATGCCATCTGTAATCCGATGATCAAGTTAACTGGCGGGGTAAAAGGATTGCTATTTTTCTTGGCAGTTTTACTATAGGGTCCCAAATCAAGATAGAACCGTGGCAGTTTGGCTGTTTTATAGGCTTCCCAGGCTTTGGGACTAACACAGACAAACCCTAGTCCTGGAGGAATCATATAACCCTTTTGGGAACCAGAGGCAACCACATCCAAACCCCAATCATCTATGGGTAAATTAAATGCCCCTAAACTGGTAACTGCATCAACGATTATTAGAGCTTCGCCGTGTTCTTTGACGTAACGATTAATCGTTTCTATATCATTAAGCACACCAGTAGAAGTTTCTGAATGGGTGACGATTACTGCTTTGATTTTCTTGTCAGTATCAGCAACCAGCTTTTCTTTAAACTGCTCAGTGTCTAGAGGTTTTCCCCAATCAGCGGTAATTATATCTACCTCCAAACCAAAGGCAGTACTCATTTTCCCCCAGCGATCGCCAAATTTACCATTACTTCCGACCAAAACGCGATCGCCTGGACTCAGAAAATTAATAATGCCAGCCTCCATCGCTCCAGTGCCACTGACTGTTAAGGTCAAAACGTCATTTTCGGTTTGATGTAGCCATTTGAGGTTTTGGGTTACCTCTGCCATGATTTGGCTAAATTCACCACTACGATGCCCGATGGGATGCTTAGCCAGAGCTAATAATACTTGTTCTGGTACTGGCGTTGGACCAGGAATCATCAGCATGAGCTTGTCGTTCATTTTCACTCCTCTGTATTGTTTGCTTCCCATTAGCCAAGAGTTTCTAACCACCCCAATCATTTTGAGATTAAGGTCGCTGAGTCATTAATTGTTGCTCATAAACAAATAACTAATAATAAACAACAGCTTATTTACTGATTTCGGGTTTTTGATGATCTAGGGGAAAAACATCCGTCGAGTCTGCTAGCTCAAACCCAACGTTATTGAGAGACCAACGATACTCAATAGGTATGTTGTTCCTTTGGCAGCTTCCTTCCAATTGCTTTTGCTGAGCTAGAGCTTTGCGAAGGGTGATAATCAGCTGCTGAACTTGTTCTCGAACTACTGGTTGTTGATTAGCAGCAAACAAAGTTTGGCGCTCTAGCAGTTGGAGTAGTAGTTCGTAATGGACATAAGATGGAAGGGGGAGTGGCTCCATGAAACCTGGTCTACCTCAAATGGACAAATCTAGAAATTACCCAAGCAATCCTTAAAAGTTCAGCATAGTTTGTGAGAGTCTACGGGTATAGTTACTTCTTGTTCCTCATTATTCCTACAATAACCCTTATTTAGTAAGGGTTAGCATCTGGCTAGAGTGAATTAACGCCATTAACATTTGTTTGTGAATTACAACTTACAAATTGGAAAACAGATTAGTGATCGCGGTTTTGGGATCAGGGTGTTTCATCAATGATTCGCCAATCAAGACAGCATCAGCACCTGCAGATGCCACACTATCAAGATCTGTAGGATTATGCAGTCCAGACTCACTAACAACCACAATGCCAAGCTCTTGCAGTTGGTTGCCCCTAGCTGCTAGAAGTTGGTCAGTCGTTTGCAAATCAACTGAAAAATCTTCCAGGTTGCGATTGTTGATACCTACTAGGGTAACCCCATCTAGAGATAACACGCGGTCTAACTCTGATAGGTTATGGACTTCGATCAAAGGTGTAATTGAGAGAGCCTTGGTAATTTTGATGAAGTACTGAAGATCTTGATCTGAAAGAATTGCAGCAATTAGCAAAACAGCGTCCGCTCCTTTAGAGCGGGCAAGATATATTTGGTAAGGATATATGATGAAATCCTTACATAAAACTGGCAAATCGCTTGCAGAACGAACAAGCGCCAAATTTTCCCAACTGCCTTGAAAGAATTTTTGATCTGTCAGAACTGATATCGCACTAGCTCCTCCTTGGCGATATGATTTAGCGATCGCCACTGGGTCAAAATCCTCACGAATGAGCCCTTTACTCGGAGATGCCTTTTTTACTTCTGCAATTAGCGCAGGACTTGTTTTCCCTGCTCTGAGAGCTTGGAGAAAGTCACGGGCTGGAGGCGCTGTTTGTACCCGTTTGCGTAATTCTGCCAAGGGAAGACGCCCCCGCATCTGATCAACTTCTGTCTCTTTGTGCCAGACAATTTTTTCCAGGATATGGCGTGGTTCAGCATCTGGAAGAGCTACTTGATAGCGAAGTACATCGAGGTTAATAGCTGGGTTGGGTGGGCGTCGGCGAATTTGCATCAATTAATTATTAGTTGTTGGTTATTGGTTGTTGGTTATTGGTTGTTTGTTATTTGATGTGAACTACCACACACCTATCCTACGGATTAGGTGTGGGCTTCCAGCTTCACAAAAGATTGCCGCATCTTGGATTTACGTCCGCGAGTTGGTCTTACATCCTCTCCACTGGCGTTAGCCTCCCCCGTTCCAGAGGAGGACAACATTCTAATACCTTCAGCCCTTATATTCTGCGCTGCGTTACCATCCCGATCATGATGGGTTCCGCAACTTGGGCAAGTCCAAACCCTAACCTCTAAGGGTAAATCACCTATTTGATAATGGCAGTTAGAGCAAAGCTTGGAACTGGGGAACCATCTATCTACTTCTATCAATACTTTCCCCTCTTTTTCTAATTTATAGGAGAGGAAATTTACAAAGGTTCCCCAGGAGGTATCAGATATAGATGCAGCTAGTTTATGGTTAGGAACCATGCCCTTGACATTTAGGTTTTCAACTACCACAACTTGATTGTTATCAACTATCTTTCTAGACAACTTGTGTAAGTAGTCTTGGCGGACATTGCTTACTCGTTCGTATACCCTAGCTACAATCTTGTTAGCTTTATGTTTGCGGTTGCTCCCTTTTTGTTTGCGGGCTGCAATCCGTTGCTTTACAGCTAATCTTTTTTGATAGTTGTACAGGTGTTTAGGATTGACGTATTTAGAAGTCTTGTCACCATCATAGGTAATAGCAAAATGCTTGATTCCTAAATCAATACCCACAACTTTACCATCAGTATCTGGTTTTGGGTTATCTCCGTCGTACTCCATCAGCACAGAAGCATAATATTTACCCGATGGACACTTGCTAACCGTGACTGTTTTAATTTTTCCATCAAGGGGTCGGTGTATTTTGGCTTTTACTACCCCAACAAGCCCTGGAAACTTCAAGCAATCATTAACCTGTTTTACCTTTTGCGGATACTGGATTGATTGGCGGTGACGATAGGATTTGAACTTCGGATATTTTGCTCTACCTTCAAAAAAGTTTTGATAGGCACGACTAAGATTGAGGCTTACAGACTGTAAGACCTGTGAGTAACACTCTCCCAACCATTCAAGCTCTGGATCTTTTTTGAGTGCTGGTAACATGGAATTGAGTGCAGATTGAGACAAGCCTTTGCCAGTTGCTTTGTAGGTTTCAATACATTGATTTAGCCCGTGATTCCACCACCAACGGGCACAACCAAAATGTTGTGCAAGTATTTGTTTTTGTTGTTCTGTGGGGTACAACCTAACTTTTACAGCTTGTCTTTTCACCGTTACTACTCCTAAATATCGACCTGTTATTACTATATACTATTTGTAGTAACAACAATCTTCAAGGATTGTCAAAATATTCGCTGTCCTTCCAGGACGCAAACATTTTTACCGCCTTATACCCCACCGCTTCCCTAGCGGGTAAGCGGGGGACTTACGGCAATATAGTTAACAGATAATTGCTATATTTGTGCCTACCCAGTTATTCGACAATAGTTGTCAGCCGATGGTCATGGCTCGTTTGTAAGCTTCGTCCAATACTTCTGATAGAGTGGGATGCGCATGAACTAAATAGCCCAGGGTATTAACTGACTGACGATTAGCTACTGCCACAGATGCCTCATGAATTAAATCAGAAGCGTGGATACCGAGGATGTGGACACCAAGAACTTCTCCCGTATCCTTGCGGTAAATTACCTTAGCTATACCATCTGCTTCCCCTTCCGCGATCGCTTTAGAATTGCCTTTAAAGTAAGATCGTACAGAGGCTACTTCAAATCCTTCTTGTGCTCCAAATTCCTTCGCCTGTGGTTCTGTTAAGCCCACATAGCTGATTTCTGGATGGGTAAACGCCGCAGCAGGAATACTCCGATAGTCTACGGTACGGTGACGCCCACAAATATTTTCCACTGCGGTAATACCTTGAGCCGATGCCGCATGGGCTAGCATCATTTCACCCGTAGCATCGCCAATTGCCCACAGGTGAGGTACTGACTCTCCTTGTGATAACACTTTCATCGTGTCATCTACAGTAATAAAGCCTCGCCGATTTGTTTCTACACCGACAGCATCTAGTCCCACATCCTTGGTTGCAGGAATTCTACCAGTTGCTACCAAGCAGGCATCTACTTCCAGTACATCTACTATTTCTTTAGTTTTGGCGTCGGCTAGTTCAATTACTACTGGTGAACCAGGGGTAACTTTTATCGCCAGCATCCCTACCTTCGTTTCAATGTCTCTGGGATTAATGAGAATCCTTGTTGCCAGTTTAGCAATATCTGGATCGAAGGTTGGCATCAGGTGATCTAGAGCCTCAATCATGGTAATTTCACTACCCAAAGCCGTATAAATATCGGCAAACTCTAAACCAATATAACCACTGCCAATAACTGCTACCCAATCCGGCAACCAGTCTAATTTCAAGGCATCATCACTAGTAAAGACAGTTTTGCCGTCAATAGTAATTCCTGGAGGGACAAAGGGCACTGAGCCAGTAGACAGAATAATATCTTTGGCAGAGAGAATTTTTTCGCCACTTTTTGTAGCAATTGCTACTTTTTGTGAGCCGGCAATTCTGCCCCAACCCTCAATTATATCAACACCCAGGCGTTTAAGGCTATTAGTGAGGTCTCCGCGAATCTTGGCAACCAGATTGCTAGCGTGATTAGCAATCACTTCTCTGTCAAATGCAACCCCTCCCACTTGGATTCCCAAAGACTTGAGGTGGTGAGCGTTGTGCAGTTCCCTTACCTTACCCGATGCAGCTAATAAGGCTTTTGAAGGGATACAGCCTCGATTGACACAGGTTCCGCCCATCTCAGCAGCCTCAATAATAGCCGTTTTTAATCCACAGCTAACTGCATGTAAGGCAGCACCATGTCCACCCACACCAGCACCGATAATCACCAAATCGTAATCAAATACTTCACTCACATCTATCTCCCTACTCAATCTGTATTGCCCTCCTTATTTTCAACTTGACTGATCAATGAGCGCAAGTTTTTACCATAATTCTCTTGAGCATCTGTTGTCAGTCAGGGAAAACAACTAAAGACAGAGGTTTTGGAAGAGTAGGCTTATCTCACGGTGACCAGACGTCAGATTTCAGGCTAATAGCGATTAGCCATTAGCGATTAACCAATCGAAAATTTCCTGAGGGCTCCGTTGTATTGTAGAAATCTTATATTGTGTATTCCCCAAGGAGAAGTAATAGGCGAGGAGATCAAACATCATGCATGAGCATCAGGAAAAAAGAATTGCTGCCTCCAGAGAGTTTGCGGAATCACTCGAGGAACTACAAGATATTTTGACACCATCCAGTCAAACTGCTGAATCCGAGCCACACCAATCAGACAAGTCATCCGTCGAAATCTCAACTGAGGCAAAACTCCTAGAAGAAGCTGCTGCTGAACTTGATGAATTTCTTGGCGATATTTAACCATTGCTGACTAGACGTTGGCGTTGAGCTTCATACAAAATTAAGGCAGCAGCGATCGCTACATTCAAAGATTCTACTCCTGGCATGAGGGGAATTTTCACTTGTTTATTTGCTAAGGCAGCCAACTCAGCTTTCAAACCCGCCGCTTCATTACCCAGCATAATCAACGTGGGATATTGCAAGTTGAGTTCCCAGTAGCTCATAGTAGCATCAGGCACAGTTGCCACAACCTGTAGCCCTTGAGCTTGAAACTGGCAAACTACATCTTTCAAATCGTTACTCACGATCATAGGTAACCTGAACCACTGACCCGCTGATGCCCTCAACACTTTCGGATTATCTAAGTCTACACTATCCTTACTCAGCCACAAACCCTCAGCACCAGCAGCTGCAGCAGTCCGAATGATCGTTCCCAAATTACCTGGATCTTGTACATTCTCTAGAGCTAAACCGAGAGATAGGGGCACAGAACAATTGGGGGAAATTATAGTTCGCTTCGCTGTTGCCACAACGCCATCAGGTTGAACTGTAGTTGCGATCGCTTTTAGTACCGATTGACTCACTAATTCCGCCTGTTGACACTGGCTAGTGGCATCGTGACACAGTTGCTGATGACGTTCCTGCCACTCTGCTGTATAGCAAAGTGTTACTAGAGGGTAACCCACTGCACAAGCCTCTTGCAAAAGGTGCGTACCCTCCAGCAAGAATAAATGCTGCTCCCGTCTTCCCTTGACTTTGTGCAGCTTCCTAATTTGTTTGATCAGAGGGTTCTGGATACTTGTGAGCATAACAATTTTAGCTTTTAGAATCGGCGGCGAATCCAAAATCCAAAATTGGTATGCGGAACCCGGGACTTGAACCCGGAAGTCCTTGCGAACACTAGAACCTGAATCTAGCGCGTCTACCAATTCCGCCAGTTCCGCTGGTGCAAGTTAATTTCCTTTGCAGTTTATCATCATGCAGCAATTGATGAGATTCGTCAACTCATCTCATCGGGATATATCAACTCAAACAAGGTATAATAATGAATTGTCACGCCAATCATCTTGATTACAAATCTAGACATTTACAATCTTTCAGGTAGAATCAGTAGCAAATTTTAAAAAATGCAAAGTATTTCGCTGATTCTGGAGGTTAGACCCATTAATCACTCTCTGATCCTGAAAGACACTGACTCTCTGCCCAAGGAAGACCAATCCGTTTTACAGATTTGGGGCAAAGCTTCCCTGAGTGGACAAGTAAAAATTAGCGGAGCCAAAAACTCTGCATTGGCAATTATGGCAGGAGCTTTACTTTGCCCTCAAGATTGCCGACTGCACAATGTCCCTTCCCTAGTAGACATCCGGAAGATGAGCCAAATTCTCTGTGCTCTGGGTGTGAAGCTAGAAAGAAATGGCGATACATTGGACCTCAATGCCAGCCATATTGGACACTCGAGTGCACCCTACGAATTAGTTAGCCAGCTACGAGCCAGCTTTTTTGCGATTGGTCCAATACTAGCGAGGTTGGGAGTTGTACGAATACCCCTACCGGGAGGCTGTGCAATTGGTGCTAGACCCGTAGATCTCCACGTTCGTGGTTTACAAGCTATGGGAGCCCATGTGCATATAGAACATGGTATGGTTCATGCCTATGTTAGTGGGAGTGGTAGCAAAAAGTTGAAGGGAGCAAAAATCTACCTAGATTATCCGAGTGTCGGTGCCACAGAAACCCTAATGATGGCAGCAACGCTAGCAGAAGGAGAAACAATAATTGAAAATGCGGCTCAGGAGCCAGAAGTAGCAGATTTGGCCAACTTCTGTCGAGCCATGGGAGCCAAAATTCGTGGTGCTGGGACCAACACAATCGTTATTTCCGGTGTTCCTAGCTTACATTCTGTGGAATACTCAATCATTCCTGATCGAATTGAGGCAGGGACACTATTAATTGCTGGTGCCATTACCAACTCAGAAATTATCCTTTCCCCAGTAATACCAGATCATCTTAGTGCTGTTATTGCCAAGCTGCGAGAAATTGGTTCTAAGGTGATTATGGAGGGAACCAATCGATTGCGGATTGTTCCTGATACAATACAGGCAACAGATATTGAAACTTTGCCTTTTCCAGGGTTTCCCACTGATATGCAAGCACCGTTTATGGCGTTGTTAACTTTAAGTGAAGGAGATAGCGTAATTACCGAAACAGTATTTGAGAACCGAATGCGTCATGTTGCAGAGCTCAATCGCATGGGTGCAGATATTCGTGTCAAAGGAAATAATGCGATTGTCCGAGGAGTGCCAATGTTATCTGGAGCCCCTGTCATGGCAACAGATTTACGAGCATCGGCTGCCTTAGTACTAGCAGGGTTAGCAGCAGAAGGGAAAACTATCATTAAGGGATTGCATCATTTAGACCGAGGTTACGAAAATCTGGAGGAGAAGTTGCGGAACTTGGGAGCTAATCTAAAGCGAGTAAAGGATGATACAGAACCAGAGGAAACCTCTACGGCTAAAAAGGAAACCTCTACGGCTAAAAGTAAAATAACTGTAACGCCGCAGTAATTGTTTAGAAGTCAATTCTAAGAACGAGTAAGCTTTTCCACATCTAAATTTTCCTAAGTATTTCAAGCTAGGCAATAGTTTTAGCTGTTAGATTAGGTAATTTAAATGTGGTTTAGCTTCTTAATCAACCATTAGTACTATTGTACTGTGTATAGGCTTTAGAATCTCATCATCAAACCGACAGCGACAAAAACTCAATTGATTACTGCTGGTATAGCATTGACTATTGCCTATGGTTTGATGAAACTTTAGCAATTCTCATTGGTCTGAATGGGTAGATAGGCTATTTCTCCAGATGGAGTCTTATTGGGTGGGGAAATGTATGCTATAAAACGAATTTGTGTGAGGAGCTGAATAGATGAATGTCTGTAAAGATGCATTAGAGATTCTTAAAGAAACTAGTCGGACTTTTTATATCCCTATCAATCGTTTACCTCCAAGACTAAAGGAAGCGGTGGCATCAGCCTATCTTTGTATGCGTGCCATTGACGAAATTGAAGATCATCCGGAACTGGATAACTTTGCGAAGGCAAAACTGTTGCGCACAATTAGTACAACCTTACAGGCTGCGGTTGAGGGTTTTACCCTTGATGAACTATTCGTAGGATTTGGTAGGCAGGAAAGTCGGCTAGCAGAAGTAACCCTTAGAGTGGGAGAATGGGCAAAATTAGCACCTGAGACCATTGCACCTCGGATTTGGGATGCTACAGCGGCAATGGCAGATAGAATGGCTTACTGGGCTGAGCATAACTGGGAAATTTATACGGAAGCTGATTTAAATCGTTATACGTTTGGAGTCGCAGGTGCAGTAGGTTTGTTACTTTCTGACTTGTGGGCTTGGTATGATGGTACCCAGACTAACCGTCTTCATGCCGTTGGTTTTGGCAGAGGCTTACAGGCTGTCAACATTTTACGAAACTACAAGGAAGACCGAGTAAGGGGAGTTGATTTCTTCCCCAATGGCTGGACTGAAGATGATATGCAAACTTATGCTCGTCGGAATCTAGCTCTGGCTGATGCCTATACCAAAGCTCTACCCAATGGACCAGCTTTAGGCTTTTGCCAAATTCCGCTGACTTTGGCTCATGCGACTCTTGATGTTTTAGATAATGGTCAAGAGAAACTCACCCGTTCTGCTGTTGTGGCTTTGATTGAGCGAGTGACTAACGGTAAAGGTTGAGCTTTCTTACTAATCAGTTGTTGGTTATTTTTGACAGTGAATCTGTAGCAGCTAGCAACCACGATGAAGCTGAAGAGGAATGTCAGAAGTTGGCGTCAGAATATGGTGTCGAGCTTGTTGGCGTTGAGGAGCTAGGCAAAAAATGTAAGTATGAATCGATTAGTTTTTGAGTGGGATAATGAAAAAAATAGCATAAATAAAAAAAAGCATAGTATCTCGTTTGAGGAGGCAAAATCTGTTTTCTACGACGATAACGCCATACAGTTTTGGGATGAAGATCATTCCGACGTAGAAGACAGATTTTTACTGCTTGGTAGAAGCTCTAAAATGCGAATATTACTCATTGTTACCGAGAGCAAGAATCGGTAATTAGAATAATTTCAGCAAGAAAAGCAACTAAAAACGCAAGAAAATATTATCAAGGATAAAGCCATGAAAGAGGAGTATGATCTTTCTACAATGAAAAGCCGCCCTAATCCCTTTGCCAAACAATTGAAGCAACAGGTAACTTTACCTTGAGGGATAGACGTAATTGAATATTTTGAGGCAATGGCTCAAGAAAAAGGAATTTCTTGCCAATAATTAATCATTTTATACCTTCAAGATTGTGTTGTAAGCAAACGTAAACAGGTAATCTAAGCTTAGTACCTGCGATCGCAGATACTAACCACCTTTGACAAACCTCACTTTTTGTACCCCTTCAATCATTTGCAAGGCAAATTGTGCCGAGGTAAAACTACCTCCCAAAGCTTGTTGCATGCTGTTGGCAAGTTCTTGAATATTGATCGTTCCTGATGTACCACTATCATTGTTTTTCCAGGGAATTGGCACGGTGCTGGAATTGCGCAACCTCTTAGAATTGGGGATGGTACCGTTGGTGGGCGCATCCACACCGAAGTGCATGGCTTCTGGTTTCAGGTGAAAGTCTACCGTTTCTACCTCACCGTCGAATAAGCAAAGCAAGATATTTGGAGAGAGGTGATCCATACGCAGCATATTTAGCTTTGTTATTCCAGTGGGAACAGGGTTTGTGTTATTGATCGCTTGATGATAAGCATCAATGATTAGGTGTGGCCAACCAGATACGACACTGGATCGTAGTAAAAATCCACTGAGTTTGGCGTAGGGGGTAGTTGTCGGTTGCGTGGGGTTGTTGTTATCTCGAGCGAGATCGCCATCGGTGACGCGACCGATGCTAAAAGCCCCATCTAATAAGCATTCTACCCAACGA
>CBDCVG010000103.1:0-41172 GCA_965222765.1 Caldora sp. | reverse complement strand
TTTCCCGGATACTGTACCAAACCCATCACAGCTAGGGAGGTGACAGATTTTCCTGAACCTGACTCCCCTACAATTCCTAAAGTTTGTCCCCGCTTTAACTGAAAATCAATACCGTTAACAGCTACCACCAGCTGTTCATCAGTTGGAAATTGTACCTGTAGGTTGCGGACATCAAGAACAGTGTCAGTCATAATATTCAAGAACGGCAGATAAAACAGATCTTAACAACCGTTCCTTTGTAATGGATTTACTCTGGGCAATTTTTCATCATGCGATCGCTCTGAAGGGGTAACAAGCCCCCAAAGAGAAACTTCCATCTTTTTACTGGATGAATGGGCTAAAAGCAGGATTGCTAAGCACTTTAGCCTGCTTGTTACCCCCTGAGGCGATCGCATTTTCAGCCATAACTCAACAATCAAAGCTCTATTTCTTTTCCTTGCTCAGTGAAGCGGACATCACTAATATTAAATTCTGAATTATCAGTCAGAGTTTTACGCAAGCCGCCAAATAGAGCCTTTTGTTCGCAGGTAGACAGAGAGCGAAAATGCCGTTGAGAATTAGGAGATAGTCGTAAATCGACGGTAGCCATACCGCTGCTGGTATCAACATCAACCCGATATCCAGCTAAATCTAAGTCCCCGGAGGAAGTTTGTTCTAAAACTTTACCAACAGCAGCATCTACGGAATTATCACCTGAGACAGCTACCTTTTTAGATACCAAATTCTCACACTGATCATCAATTTGATAGATATCGAGGGTGAGACTGTTTTTCTCAGTATCAATCGCTTTGTCCCCGTCGGGATTAGGTGTCTGGGTTTTATCTGAAGTAGAATCCTTGTCATCCGGGGACTTTGTTGGACTCTCAGTTACAGGTGTAGAAGGTGATTCAGGTTGATTGTTAGTGTTATCAGTAGTTGGACTATCACCACCACAACCAGTAAGCATGACACCAACTAGTAAAGGAATGAGATATTGTTTGATACTGTTCATCTGGGTTTGAATAAAAATATTGCACTCTATAAAACCTACAGTATACAAAGGGTTTGAAGCTGTAACTTAATTGTTAGACAAAACTACCCATTGTTACTCATTTTTGGGTAACTCCGACACGAGCTGATCGACAAACTCTCTAAACCGTTACTGCCAATCAGAAATGGCATTTAGTCTAAACTCCAGTGATTGATGAATTTGTTTTTATGATGACTAACAATTGGAATCGCCATCATATCCTTTCCCTAGCTGATTTTGAGCCAGCTGAATATGATATGGTATTGCAAACTGCTGCCAGCTTTCGGGAAGTACTGTCACGAAGAACGAAAAAAGTACCTACGCTGCAAGGTCATGTGGTAGCAAATTTGTTTTTTGAACCTTCTACCCGCACTCGCAGTAGCTTTGAACTGGCGGCAAAGCGCCTTAGTGCTGATACCCTGAACTTTTCGCCAGGAACATCTTCCCTAAGCAAAGGGGAAACAATTCTGGATACGGCGAAGACTTATTTAGCAATGGGTGCAGATATGATAGTGATTCGCCATCGGGAAGCAGGAGTACCTCAGATGATTGCCTCTGAGATGGAGCAATTGGGGGTAAAGTTGAGTGTCCTTAATGCTGGAGATGGTCAACATGAACATCCTTCCCAAGGATTGCTTGACTTGTTTACTATCTGCTCTCTATTCGACTTTGACAACCCTCGCTTAGAACTTCTTGCTGATAAAAAATTGCTATTATTGGGGACATTTTACACTCACGGGTTGCTCGTTCCAATATCTGGAGTCTCACTGCTACTGGTGCAGAAGTACATCTAGCTGCTCCTCCCACTCTTTTACCTCGATTTTTTGCAGATTATGTTGGCAAGCAGCAGCAAGAAACAGGAGTAGATGGGGAAATCGAGAGCATCTTTCACTCACCAATCTCCCATTACCAATCCGCCATCACCAATCCCTCATCCTCAATTACTAATCGCAAGCTATTTCTCCACTGGGATATTGAACCAGCTCTACAAGATGCTGATTTTATTATGACTTTACGGTTACAAAAGGAACGCATGACAGCTCATTTGTTACCGAGTTTGCGAGAATATCATCAGCACTATGGAATTACTCGCGATCGCCTCAAGTTGTGCAAACCAGATGTCAAGATACTACATCCAGGTCCAGTTAACCGGGGTGTTGAAATTAGCTCTGATTTAATGGATGATCCTAAATTAAGCCTAATTCCTCAGCAGGTTAGTAGTGGTATTGCTGTACGGATGGCACTACTTTACTTAATCGGTAGTGGTAGATCTTAGCCTTAAGTGCAATAGCGCAAGCGGTGCTACAAGCTAATCAGCTTCTCTACGATTAAACGAAGCAATGCCGAAGGCTTTACGCTGATGCCGTAGGTAATCCCTAAATACTAGTTAAAATTGAGGGAGGACAATCTGACTCCAAAAATATCATTCAATAGAGAGGTGCTGATGGGTAAAGAAGAAGAACTACTTGAACAGTGGCGAAAACTTACACCGGAAAAACAATAAAAAGTTTTTGAGTTAGTTGAACTACTTAAATCAGAGTCACAACAAAACTCTCAGAATATGATTTTGTACCACAAACACTCCTTGCCAAAAAATTATGGAAAATTCGGCAACGGGCTCTTACTGCTGGATTGCAACTGCTCAACGAAGATGAAATAGCACAAGAACTTACTGCGCGTCGAGGTGGATACCTTGAGTCGTAAGAAAACATACATAGACTCGGGTGTACTCATCACTGCTTTCCAAGGAATTCAGGCAATTAGCATCAGAACCAATCAAATTCTCAATGACGAAAATCGGGAGTTTGCCTCAAGTCGATTTGTTCAATTAGAAGTTTTGCCTAAAGCAACTTTTAACAAACTGATTACTACCGAAAAACCAACTAAACCAATGCACTGCGTCACGGAAATCCAGATTATATCGCTCTAGTGCGATCGCTTAATACCTCACTCTGAGGAAAAATACCAGTGCGATCGCATTACTACAACCACAATCTAACCTTGCCAAATTGCTCCCCGCTCGATCAAGTCAAACTTCATCTCCTCAGAAATTCCTAAATTATCTCCAAATAGAGTATCCTTGACCTTAGCATTACTGAGGTCGGCTCCTTGGAGATTAGTATCACTTAAGTTAGCATCGCTGAGATTAACGTCTTGAAAGTTGACATCACTGAGGTCAGCTCCTTGGAAGTCAGCTCCTTTGAGGTCGGCTCCTTTAAGGTCTGCAACTCTCAGGTCTGCAACTCTCAAGCTAGCATAACTGAGGTTAGCATAGCTGAGATCCGCCACTCTCAGGTCGGCTCCCTTGAGATCAGCACCATTCAAACTGGCATTACCTAAATCGGTTCCTCTGAAGATGGCAGCACTTAGGTTTGCCCCCTCTAGATTTGCTTCGTTAAGATCAGCACCACTAAGATCAGCACCACTGAGATCAGCCTTAAAGAAGTTAGCACCATTGAGGTTGGTATCAGTCAAGTCGGCAACTCTCAAGTCAGCGCCGCTGAAGTTCACCCTTCTAAGAACAGCATTGTTAAGGTTGCTATCCCTAAGGTTGGTACTTATTAAGATCGCATCGTCTAAGTCAGCCTTACTCAAATCAGCACTGCTTAAGTCAGCCTTACTCAGATCAGCACCGTTTAAGTTAGCTTTGCTCAGATCAGCGCCACTCAGGTCAGTCTCAGTCAGATTAGCCTCACTCAGGTCAGTAGCTCTCAGATTAGCTTCCCTCAAGTTCGCACCTTTGAGGTTAACTTTTCTCAGGTCTACTCCACTGAAGTCTTCATTAGGATTTAGCTTAGCAATTTTTGCTAGCTCAAGAAAGTCTTGTTGTCCTGCTTGAATAACCCGCTGGATTAGGTCTTGAACTTCTAGGTAAAATCCGTCATCAGTCATTGGTTGTTGGTTATTTGATACCAAATCCGATTACTATAGACCACTCATTTTATTGAAAAAAGCCTGATATAGTGTTTCTCGTTGGTCAATAGTACCTTTGTTCTTATTTTTTAGGAATGGGGAATAGGAGGTTTTGGAGGTTATTAAAAATTAGGACTTACGCACTTAAGTGCCGTGGTGAGGTGATAGTGAAGCATCTCGGCAGTCTGAGAGCTCCTTCGCGATCGCTGTTGGATGATGTAATTCCGTTACTGAGATATTACAAATTGTGACTTTCTTTTTCAGAAATGAGACCAAGTTAACACCTTTTTTTTATCTTCTAGATCGTTGGTTACACATTCAAAGTTAACCAGCCTCATTACAAAGTAATTTTTGTCTAATCAATTCTAAGGAGAGCTCAATGCTTGACGCTTTTTCAAGAGCTGTAGTTACAGCAGATGGTAAAACCGCTCCAATCGGTGGTGCAGACTTAGCCGGTCTGAAAGATTTCATCGCTTCTGGTAACCGTCGTCTTGATGCAGTTAATGCTATTGCTAGTAACGCTAGCTGCATGGTATCTGATGCGATCGCTGGTATGATCTGCGAAAACACAGGTTTGATCCAAGCTGGTGGAAATTGCTACCCCAACCGCCGCATGGCTGCTTGCTTGCGTGATGGAGAAATCATCCTCCGCTATGTTACCTATGCACTACTCGCTGGCGATGCTTCCGTTCTTGATGATCGCTGCTTGAATGGCCTCAAGGAAACCTACGCTGCTTTAGGTGTTCCTACTACTTCTACTGCTCGCGCTGTAGGCATTATGAAAGCTCAAGCTGTTGCTCACATTAAAGATGAGCCCAGTGAAGCTCGTGCAGGCGCTAAATTGCGTAAGATGGGAAGCCCTGTTACTGGCGATAAGTGCGCTAGCCTAGTTGCTGAAGCTGGTAGCTATTTTGATCGTGTGACTGCAGCTCTCAGCTAACCAGATCACGTTTCAACACCATACCATTTTGGCAATCAGGTAATTGGCATTTTGTCAGTCATGATTAGCCAAGCAATGGAAAATTTAATTCAAATCAAGTCCAATTTCGAGATCCTAAAGACATGAAATCAGTTGTTACCACAGTAGTTGCTGCTGCAGATGCTGCCGGACGTTTCCCCAGCTCCTCCGATTTAGAGTCCGTACAAGGTTCCATCCAACGCGCTGAAGCTCGTTTTAGAAGCTGCTGAAAAGCTAGCTGGCAACATCGACGCTGTTGCTAAAGAAGCTTATGATGCTTGCATCAAGAAGTATGGTTACCTGAATGATGCAGGTCAAGCAAACTCTACTCCTACCTTCAAAGAGAAGTGCCAACGTGACATCAAGCACTACCTACGCTTGATCAACTACTCTTTGGTTGTTGGTGGTACTGGTCCTTTGGATGAGTGGGGTATTGCTGGTCAGCGTGAAGTTTATCGCGCTTTAGGACTACCTACCGCTCCTTATGTTGAAGCTCTAAGCTACGCTCGTAATCGTGGTTGTGCTCCTCGGGATCTCTCAGCTCAAGCTTTGACTGAGTACAATGCTCTTCTCGACTATGTAATCAACTCCTTGTCCTAGTAACGAGGATTGACTCTAATAGTCAGTTTTAATTAAAAACTGGGGGACTTTAAGTCCATTGTTTGCCTAGTATGGGGTAAGCTAAGGACTAAGAGTCCCTCGGTTGTTGAATTAAGGCGGTAAGATATTTTTCAGGCAATGATTTTGCTGTTGTAGGCTCTACAATTTATTGGGGAGTGTCAAAGCGGCAAGCTCTAGTGAGAACTGAGATACTGTTCAGAACAACGATGGCACAAGAGTCTTTATTTGAGCAACTGAAACACCCCAACCCTAACTTGCGAGAACGGGCAATTTGGCAGCTGGTTGAAACCCGCGATGAAGAAACGATTCCTCGCCTGATGTCAGTTTTGGATCAAGAGGATACGACGTACCGTCGGGCAGCAGTGAAAGCACTGGGGGCTATTGGTGCAGACTCTGTGCCACCAGTAGTAGATTCTTTGCTCAACAGCGATAATGTGACTGTTCGAGGCAGTTGTGCCAAGGCACTTGCTCAGGTAGCTGCCAACTATCCCGAAGTTCCCTTTCCCACTGAAGGGATTGAGGCATTGAAAACAACTCTCCTGGACCCCAATCCCGTCATTTATATTGCTTCGGCAATGGCATTAGGGGTAGTGGGTTTGCCTGCTTTAGATAGCTTGTTGGAAGTAATCAATGAGACTGATAACTTGGGGTTAAAAGTGGCGATGATCAATGCTATCAGTTCCATTGATGATGAGCGATCTAAAGAAATATTAAATAATTTGGCGAATGATGAATCAGCTGACACCTATATCAGGGAGTCGGCTACCGGTGCTTTATCTCGGTTAGATATGTTGAAGTTCAAATCTTAGCCCGAGTTGAAAAATTTTGAAATTGCCTGAATTTTTGGGCAGTAACACTTAGGGAAATCTAAGAAATAAATTATTCCAATTTTTGGACAAGACTAGCTTGTCTGACTTACCCAGCTCCCTCAGCTTTCTCGAATTGGATCTGGCTATGGATTTGAGTGGCTAAAAATACAAGATATTGACTCTAGTTTGGTTAACTCAAGTGTCATGCTGAGGTGATAGTGAAGCATCAACTGCCATCTGGAGATCCTTCGCTATCGCTCAGGATGAAATAATTCCGTGACGGTACGTAAGTCCTAGTTAAGTTAAAACGCATTTAAATTGGGAACATCTGGGCAAAGAAAGTAGTGCGAGCATCTTGCTCGCTTTCGATGTCTATCTTTGTATCCCTGCGTCTGAGTGTAAGCACTAATTCACAATTTAAATGCACAACAGGTTAGGAGCATCAATTCTTAACCGAGGAGTATTGATACTGTGAACTACCCAACGCCAAGCTTACGCTATGGCGTGGGCTTCTGACTTCACGGGGGAATGCCGCAGCTTAGACTTGCGTCCGAGTTTTGGTCTTACTTCCCCTCCATCAGCAGCAGTCCTAGTTCCTAAGACCGATAACATTCTGATGCCTTCTGCTCTGATATTGGTCGCGGCGTTCCCGTCTCTATCATGATGAGTGCCACAACTAGGACAAGTCCAAGACCTGATATCTAGAGGCATTTCACTTACTTGATAGTGACAGTTTGAGCAAAGTTTAGAGCTAGGGAACCATCGGTCAATCTCTACGAGCACTTTACCTTCACGGTCTAGTTTGTACGAAAGAAAATTGACAAACATTCCCCAACCCACATCAGATATCGCTTTGGCTAGTTTGTGATTACGAACCATGCCCTTAGTATTGAGACTTTCGACTACGATGACTTGGTTATCGTCAACTAGCTTTCTGGAAAGCTTATGTAAGTAGTCTTGACGGACATTGCTCACTCGTTCGTGAACCCTAGCTACCAATTTCCTGGCTTTATTTCTGGCATTCGACCCTTTTACTTTTCGGGCTAGTTTTTGCTGTTTCCTTTTGAGGTTACGCTCATGCTTGGCAAGATGTTTGGGGTTGGCAAACTTAGAGGTTTTAACCCCATCATCATTATATACAGTTTTGATAAGGGCACTCTGCATAGTTTGTAAATTTTACCGGGATTGACCGGATAAAATTTACTTGGGGGATGTCCATGTATCCCGGCGCTGAATCAAAGATTACAGCGCGGGACTTATAGCCTCCCCAAACCCCCACCATCAGTTAAAGAACTACCTCAATTCAGTAATTTATGTGCCTAGAATTACTATGTAATTATTATAAATTAAGAAAATACCGATTGTTTATACTCAAGTATGTAGGTTTTAATAATGCTACATTACGGAATACTAAAATCAGTTCATTCGCGCTCCACAAAAAAAATTATTTAGACTACAATCAAACCTAAATAACTGCATCACTAACAGCAGTTAAGCAATAGTGCATCCAGCTAATTGAATAAGCTTTAGAGCACAACAGGGGCATACCTACCAGGATTGCTAGACTCAGTCGGTTTAGCAAAAATATCCACATTTCTCTAAACACTTGGTAGGCTCAGAGCACAAAAATGTCACAAAATCCTTTTTTCATTGGTCAGCCAGTTCCCCCAAAACATTTTGTAGGACGGAAAGCTGAGATTGCAACTGCATTCGACCAAATCTACCACCGCAGTAATCTGGCAGTTTGGGGTAGCTCAGGAATGGGGAAGTCTTCTTTACTTGAGCAATTGATTTCACCAGAAGTATGGGAACAAAAAGGAAAAGATATATCTAAGGCGGTGATTGTTCTTTTTAGCTGTCTGAGTATCTTTCCGTTTAGTAGTACCAGCTTTTGGCAAGAAGTTTTGAGTCTTCTCAGAGATGAAGTGGACAATGATTCTACATTGCAGGCTCAAATCGACAAATTCCTCGAACAGGAACAAGCAAATAAGGATAGCCTCCGGCGAATATTGCGGCAGCTGGGAAAACAAGGCAAATTTTTGTTGTTGCTAGTAGATGACTATGATGCAGCTCTAAAGGCAAACCGACAATATACTACAGCTGATATCGAAAACTTCCTCAATGAATGTCGCAATTTAGCCTGTCACTGTTGGGAAAGACGATACCTTTCCATGATTGTCACCTCATCCCGCCGTCTCAGTGAAATTGGGTCCTCCCCTGAAGCCAGGTAGTTCCCCCTGGTACAACCACTATCTCTTCAAGCAACTCAAGCCATTTACTGAGGCTGAAATGAAGGCATTGCTAGGTTCGACAATGAAACCAGCATTGCAGGCAGGGGTGCGAGAAATTGCTAGTGGCAACCCTGCTTTGCTACAAATTGCCGGTTATCTTCTGTATCGAGAAAGAAAATTAGGGACGACAAAAATACCAGATGCTGAAGCATTTGCTAAAGAATTTGAGAGTACTGCCAGACATTATTTTCAAGATATTTGGTCATTTGCTAATGAACTAGAGCAAACCCTGTTAATGTTAATTGCTCTATCTAATTTGAAAGGTCGTCTGCATAATCAGCGCTATGATCTGAGTGGCATTGAGATCATCTTTAGCCAAAAAGAGCGGGAGTTGAACTACCTTGAAGAACGAGGGGTAATTAACTGCACAGTTGAGGAGGGAAAAAAGGGATATTCTTTCACTTCCTCAATTATGGAGCGTTGGGTAATCCAAGAACTTAGCAATAGCGATGATACCTCACTAGAAAATAGAAAGAAGGTATTGCTTAATTTGATGAGTCATGAGCAAGCACAAGAAATTACGACAGCAATTCAATGGCTATGGCAAAATAAAGAGGAGGTGCCAGCTACGTTGAAATGGATTGGTAGAATCGTCAAAGCTCTGCCGCAAGGATTTTTATTTAGTTAACCTCAGCTATTAGCTGTAGGTTGGGTGTAGCGCTAGCGGAACCCAACAAACCGGGTGCATCCCAAAGTTGCCAAAATATTGTTAGTGGGAGCATCTTGCTCCCTATTATTACAGGAAATCTTGCTCCCTATTATTACGGCAAATCTTGCTCCCCATTATTACAGGAAATCTTGAACTCATAATTAAAGACTCAGAAATATGGATGGTGCAATGCATCAGAACAACCCTTACATTATCGGTCGTCCCATCACTGAACTGGAAAAATTTTTCGGGAGAGAAAGTCTGTTCCACTTTCTTGAGGACAACTTGAAACAAGGTGTGAAAGTTATTTTATTGCACGGTCAACGCCGTATTGGAAAATCCTCTGTCTTATTCCAGATTCCCAACTTTGTTACTGAGGAGAGGTTTAACTTTGTTCCCTTTGATCTTCAAGACAAAAGTCAGCTACCTCTAAGTGAACTCCTGCATCAACTGGCTGAAGAAATTATTTATTTTCTTCAGCTAGCTCCAGATACAGTTAGAGTACCTACTATTGCCGAGTTAGACACTGATATCAGTACTTTTTCCTATAAATTCTTACCAGCAGTGTACCAGGAATTGGGCAGTAACAACTTGGTCTTGTTGCTAGATGAGTTTGATGTTTTACATAACAACAAACCTGAGGCAACTACTCATCCTTTATTTCAATATTTAAATTCCCTCATCAGTGCTCAGAAGAAATTATTTATTATTTCAGTAATTGGACGTCAGCTAGATGATCTTCCCAAATTACTTGAGCTGTTCAAGGGGGCACCTAACTATGAAATTGGGTTATTGGATGAAGTAAGTACTATACGGCTAATTAAAAACCCAGCTGAAGGGGTGCTGAATTACAATGAGGATGCAATAAAGGCAATTATCCAATTGTCCGCAGGGCATCCTTATTTTACCCAAGTTATCTGCTCTGCTGTTTTCGGACAAGCAAGAGAGCAGGATAAGTGGCAAATTACTGGTGCAGATGTAGAGGAAATAGTAGAAAAGGCAATTGAGTTTGCCGAAGGAGGGTTGGCATGGTTTTGGGATGGACTGCCGACTCCAGAGCAAGTGATCTTTTCTGCAGTAGCACAGGCTCAAAGAATCGCAATTGACGAACATGAGCGGATTCAGGAACCATTGAAGCTACTAAAAGAGTATGGAGTTATCCAGACAAAGCAACTAGAAGATGCTTCAGAAAGATTAGTTACAAATGGTTTTTTGAATGATGCAGGACTTAAAGTAAAAGTTGAATTAGTACGACGCTGGTTAATCAAACGTTACCCACTGCGGCAAGAAGTTTTGGCATTAGAGAGTCTAGATTCCGTAGCTAACCAACAATATGCACTAGCAGTTGCAGTAAGTCAGCGAGGAAAAAAAATAGACGAACTGAAGTATTATCAAGATGCTTTGGAATACAATCCCAACCATTTTAGCGCTCTCTTTAAGCTAGCAGAAGAGTACCTGAATTCTGAAAATTTTGGTAAAGCAGTAGAAGTTTATACACGAGCCTATCAAGTTGCTCCTAGACGTCACCAACAAGGATTGGTTCGAGCACTACTGAGCTATGGCAATGAGCTGTGGAGTAAGCAAAAACAAAAAAACTGGAGACTGGCAAAAAAGCAATTCATAAAGGTAAAAGAAATTGAGACTGAAAACCAAATAGCACGAGAGAAACTGCTAGAAATTGAAGCTTTTGAGTCTAGAACATACCGTACAAATGAAAGTAAGCGTCAAGGAATTCTGTTAGTAGCAGCAATGTTAGGAATTCCCCTTTTAGTATTTTGGGGATATTATTTAGGAGCTAACATTTGTCCAGAGGGGCAAAAGAAAATAGACGGGATCTGCCAAGTGCCATTGCAAGAAAGGTTGAGTCGCGGTGAGCGAACCCTCTTCCCTTCTACAACCAACAATCCTGAGCGAAATCTCGCTATTGAAACTTTCCAAGAAGGCGACTACTCTAAAGCCATTGAATTATTTGACAGAGCTTTAGTAGCAGCTAATTACAATGATCCAGAACTACTGATTTACCAAAATAATGCTCGTGCACGCCAACAAGGGAATCCTTTTACTTTGGCAGCGGTTGTGCCAGCTGACGAACAACAAGACTACGCAGCAGAAATGTTAAGAGGTGTGGCACAGGCACAAAATCAGTTCAACCAAAATGGAGGAAAAAATGGTCGATTATTGGAGATAGTTATCGCCAATGATAATGACGAACCGAAAAAAGCTAGACAAGTTGCTCAAGAACTGATAAAAGATCAATCTATACTAGGGGTAATTGGTCACAATAGTAGTAATGCTAGCAATGCTGGGTTAGAGAAATATGAATCAGCTAAGCTAGCCATGATCTCTCCCATTAGTACTAGCACCTCCTTAACTGGAAATAGTTTTTTTAGGACTGTCCCTTCCGATGAAGCAGCTGGTAGAAGTCTAGCTAACTATGCTACGAAGAAACTCGGTATAGAAAAGATCGTCATTTTCTATAATCCTGAAAGTAGCTATAGCAATAGCCTCAAAGATGCTTTTGAAGATGAATTTACGCAGTTAGATGGTAAGGTAGTTCGGAGAATTGATTTGAGCAATCCAAACCTGAATCTTAAGGAAGTAGTCTATAGCAGCAAATTTGAACAAGAGTATGGGGCAAAAGCTGCTTTGTTAGTTCCCAGCACAACTGACGTTTCAGCAGCACTGAAAATTGCTAGAACCAATGCTAACGGACCAGGACTAAAGTTGTTGGGTGGTGATACTTTATATAGCAACGAAACTTTGCAGGAAGGGAAGGAAGCTGTTGAAGGTTTGATTCTAAGTGTACCTTGGTTCAGGGAAGCATCACCATCAAAAGCTTTTGCAGATGCAGCGAAGAAGCAATGGCGAGGAGATGTTAGTTGGCGCACAGCTACTAGCTTCGATGCTACTCAAATGTTTATCAATACTCTGTCTGATAATCCCTCACGCTCATCAGTTTTAGCCAGACTCAAAAACGTTGAGCTTGAGCCTAATGAAACATCAGGATCTCAACTCAAGTTTACTTCAGAAGGTGAGCGTGAGAGTGAACCAATCCTTGTAGAAGTTGTTAATAATAATTTTGAGCTAGTGAAGGAACCTGAGAAAGCTAAAGAGACGGAGCAATCTGAAAAATAGTAGCAACGCATCTAGCTTAAGCCTAAATTCCGCAAGTTAACTTAGATAATGTAGGTTGGGTGAAGCGATAGCGTAACCCAACAATGGAGAAGATTTCGTTGGGTTTCACTTCGTTCCACCCAACCTACAGTTTTAGTCGTGTCACGCTAGTAGTTTCATTTTCAAAGATCACCTTAATTGGTTGGATAAGCTCAAGCTTGAATAGCTTGTATACTGCACAACCTGCCACTATACTGGCAATTTCAGCATAAGGCGATCGCTTTTTGTTGTATACGTATAGTTAGATTCATACCTTAATGTGAAAACCGATACCATCTTCTATCGCCTGTTTCAATCTTTCCCCAGCATCTTCTTTGAATTAATTAGTCACCCTCCCCAAGAAGCAAAAAGTTATCAGTTTTCCTCCGTCGAAGTTAAACAACTAGCCTTTAGAATTGATGGTGTCTTTCTTCCGGCAAGCACTACATCCGAGCAACCGATTTATTTTGTCGAAGTCCAGTTTCAAGGAGACTCTGAATTTTACTCCCGTTTCTTTAGCGAAATCTTCCTCTACTTAAATAAAACCAAACTTAGCAATGATTGGCGTGGTGTGGTCATTTACCCGAGCCGAAATGCTGATATAGGAGCCAAAACAAGGTATCAAGAATTACTCGATTCCTCAAGAGTATCTCTGATTTATCTGGATGAATTAGCCAAAACATCCCCACCATCTATAGGCAGAGCAACTCTAGAGTTAATTATCACCAAGGAAGATGCCGCAATTGCACAAGCTCAAAAATTAATTCAACAGACAACCGAGGAGATAGAGGATGAACGACAAAGAGGAGAACTTCTACAATTAATAGAGACAATACTAGTGTATAAGTTACCCAAACTGAGTCGGACGGAGATAGAAGCGATGTTTAGTTTAAGTGATTTACGGCAGACCAAAGTTTATCAGGAAGCTTTAGCAGAGGGTATAGAGGAGGGTAAACAACAAGGTAAAACTCAAGTCAAGCTAGAATCAATACCTCGTTTATTAGCTTTGGGGTTGAGCGTAGAACAAGTTGCCCAAGCTTTGGAATTAGAGGTGGAACAAGTCAGACAAGTAGCACAACAGCCTTCTGGTAATGGAGATAGAAGCGATGTTTAGCTTAAGTGATTTACGGCAGGCCAAAGTTTATCAAGAAGCTTTAGCAGAAGGTCGAATTCAAGCGAAGTTAGAATCTATACCTCAGCTATTAGCTTTGGGGTTGAGTACAGAACAAGTTGCCCAAGCTTTGGAATTAGAGGTGGAACAAGTTAAACAAGCAGCACAAGAGGGTTCTGGTAACTGAAAGAAAAATTGCGATCGCTTTCTTTAGCTAGGGGTAAGCGAAATTTTGTTTAGAATTAGGGGACTTACGCACCGTCACAGAATTATGTCATCCTGAGCGGTAGTGAAGGATCTCCAAACGACTCAGATGCTTCACTATTGTGAACCATGACAGTTGAGTGCGTATATGGAAAATAGTAACTTACCCACTTCCCAGGATAAGCTGCCTCCCCAAATTAATCTGCTAACCATGCTCCGGCTGGGGTTGTTTCAGATGGGTTTGGGTATTATGTCACTCCTGACTTTGGGAGTTTTAAATCGGGTAATGATTGACGAGCTGACAGTCTTGCCGCTGATTGCCGCAGGAGCTATCGCCATGCACCAATTTGTTAGCCCTGTGCGGGTGTGGTTTGGTCAGATGTCTGATGCTAAATCCATTTTCGGCTATCATCGCACTGGTTATGTCTGGATTGGTACCGCATTATTTACCACCATATCCTTCTTGGCTCTCCAGGTAGTCTGGCAACTAGGTGCTAGTTTGCAAGACAGTGGCTGGAGTACCCAAACCTATGGTTGGGCTGGATTACTGGCAATGATGTTCGCTCTTTACGGTTTAGCTCTCAGTGCTAGCTCCACTCCTTTTGCCGCCCTGTTAGTAGATGTATCTGATGATGACAATCGCTCTAAACTTGTAGGGATTGTCTGGTCGATGCTGATGATTGGTATTGTAGTAGGGGCAATTATTAGCTCTAAGTTACTGGAAAGACCGGAAATTTGTGGAGCAGCAATCTTATCCTATGACCCTTCTCAGACAGCAAAAGTCGTTGATTTGGCAAAGTTGCAAGCTACCATTAACCCTGTATTTGTGATTATGCCAGCAATTGTATTTGGACTATGTTTGCTGGCAACTTTTGGCATTGAGAACAAATATTCCCGCTATCGCTCCCGTTCGACTGTAGTTGAGCGAGAAGACAAAATTACTCTCTCGCGGGCACTGCAAGTCTTGACAGCTAACCGCCAAACCGGTATTTTCTTCAATTTCTTGTTAGTACTGACCATGAGCATATTTATGCAGGATGCTGTGCTAGAACCTTATGGTGGAGAAGTTTTCGGCATGTGTATCTCCGAAACCACCCAACTGAATGCTTTTTTCGGCACAGGTACCCTAGTGGGAATTAGCTCTACTGGTTTTTTGATTTTGCCCCGCTTAGGCAAGAAACAAACTATCAAACTGGGGTGTATGAGCGCAGCGGTATGCTTTGGCTTGATTATTATGGCAGGATTCGCTGGCAATGCAGACTTATTGAAGGCTAGCTTGTTATGCTTCGGTCTGGCATCTGGGATAATCACAGCAGGAGCCACCAGTTTAATGCTAGATCTGACAGCTGCTGAAACAGCAGGTACTTTCATTGGTGCTTGGGGATTGGCTCAGGCAATGGCCAGAGGATTGGCTACAGTGCTGGGCGGAGGAGTGTTAAATTTGGGTAAGTTGCTGTTTCCAGTACCGGTACTATCTTATGGAATGGTGTTTGCTATACAAGCATTGGGAATGATTCTAGCAATTTGGGTGTTAAATCGGGTAAATGTTAGAGAATTCCAGGAAAATGCCAAGCAAGCGATCGCAACAGTAATGGAAGGTGATTTGGATGGATAGGTTAGGTATTAGGTGTTAGATGCACTCAAAAAAAATATTAACCTAAAACCTAATACCTAATACCTAATACCTAAAACCTAATACCTAATACCTAATACCTAATACCTAATACCTAATACCTAATACCTAATACCTAATACCTAATACCTAATACCTATGATGAGTGATTTTTGGGCAGAGCTTCTGGATTTTGCGAGGGAAATGACAGAGAGAGTTGGTACTCAACTGCTTCCTGATTTCCGAAAAGTACAAGCTTTACAGAAAGCAGATGGTACTCTAGTTACGCAAGCAGATCATTGGGCAGATCAAGAGATAAGAGATGCGATCGCTTCTCATTTTCCCAGTCATGGTATTTTGAGTGAAGAAGGGGGGCACAAGTTTCCTGATACTGAATGGTGCTGGATCATCGATCCTTTGGATGGCACTACGAATTTCACTCGAGGAATTCCCCTTTGGGGTATTTCCTTAGGATTACTCTATCAAGGAACACCGGTATTTGGCTATGTTCATTTCCCTCCTGTTGGGCAATCTTTTCATGGGTTTTGGCAGGGAGAATCAGGCATCAAAGATTTAGAAAATGGAGCATTTATGAATGCACTCCCCATCCACAGCAGTAGTGATGCTCCTAGCAATAATCACTTTTTTAATCTTTGTTCCCGCAGTACCTCCATCTTGCAGCAACCTTTTCCCTGCAAGATGCGGATGTTAGGAGTTGCTAGTTACAACTTTATTACTGTAGCGACAGGAGCTGTTTTGGGAGGTGTCGAGGCGACACCAAAGATTTGGGATCTTGCCGGTGCTTGGGTGATTGCTCAAGCAGCTGGTGCGGTTTGGGTGCCGCTGAATTCCGAGTCAATTTTTCCCTTGATAGTAGGTGATGATTATGGTGATAGATCTTTTCCTACTCTGGTGGCAGCTTACCCTGAATTAGTCAGTGTGTTTAAACCATTCATTCAAATCTAGACTCTTGAGAAGCAAGGCAGGAGGCAGAGGGCAGAAGGCAGGAGGGAAGATGATTTGACTTGTTTCTTCAAAGTCAGAGTTACCAAAAATAGCCCTGTTCAGTAATAGTCTGACGTTTAGTGGGTTGATACTTCAGAAGATATTCTCGCGCGATCGCTTTAGTTTTTCTTAACTTTTCTACCTCCACTTTGCCAATCTCGGTATCTGTAGACAGTAGAATTACTTGATGACTGGCATTGGGGAAATAACGCTCCACTAAATTAGTTCTGTGGGAAGAATCTAAGCGTCCTAAAGGAGTATCAATTGCTACTGGTAGTTGTCTTCCAGAGACGCGAGCAAGTCCCCACAAGAAAGCGATCGCCAGAAGTTGCTTCTCCCCAGCTGAGAGGCGATGTTTGGGAACTGGTTGTCCCTGCAAGTCATAGAGAGATAGACTAAAGGCTTCAGTATCAATAGCTACTCGATGAACTAAATCTGACTTGTGTAGAAGATAGAGAAAGCAATCTGTTACCTCTCGTTCTAATTTATTCAACTTCCTCAAGGTTAACCGCTCTCGAAATAGTTTGAGTGTCTGTTTTACCTTAGCTGAAGTATTGATAATATGCTCATTATTTTTGCGGTCAATATTTTCCTCTCCATACTCTGTCAGTTTTTTTCTAATTTGTTTAATTTCAATGTCTAATTCATCAATCCTACGTCTAGCTAATTCACAGTTAACTTGAGCTTGGGCAAGTTGAGTTTGAGCCTGTCTTAAATTATTTTCTAGCTGTTGATAAGCTTCTGGTGAAGCTGCTATTGCTAATTGTCTCTCTGCTGCGTCAACTTCTGCTTCTAAGTCTTGGAGTTTTTTTAATTGCTCTTGAGCTAGCTGGTTAGCTTGTGGTAAATAATGATTGAGTAAATTAGCTAGATAATTGAGAGTTTCACCATCAGCTCCCAACCAAGAATTTTGCTGCTCTGCTGCTGCTTGCTCTAGTAGTTGATTTTCTTGAGCTAGGAAGTCTTGAATCTTAGCCAGTTTTGTCTGTGGCAATTTGAGCTTGGTGACTAAATCTAAGAGGCGTTGCTCCCGTTCTTGTAAAATATCCTTTCCTATTTTTGCTTGGGAAGCATGGGATTCTTGTTTACCTTGAATCTGAGCTTGGCTGAGGAGGGGTTGAATTAAACTCAGGGGTAATATTCCAGCTGCCAATTCCTTCATCCCTTCACGCATTTGCTGAGTATTCGCTTGGTAAGTATTCAGCTGAGCTTTTAGTTGGCTATGCTCAGCAGCAATTTTGCCCCCTTCTGAGATAAATTTATCTGAGGCTTGTTGCTGCTGATCTTTAGCTTCGTATAGGTGATTTTGACTAGCTGCTTGTTCTGCTATCGCAGTTTCGTACGTGGCTTGTTTTGCGGAAAGTTTTTGCTCAATATCCTCTAAGTTAGCAAGCTCTTGTTTACTAGCCAGGGCTTTGCGTTTGCGGTTGATTAAAATTTCTAAATCAACTGCCAGCCTTTCTGCTAATTCTAATCCGAGGAGGGAGCGAATAGCTTCAACTACAACTGGGGGTGGTGTTTCTAGTTCGGCGAGTTCCTTGACTTGTTCTCCATCAAACAGAAATAGGTTAGAAATCCCTAAGGGGAGGAGATTTTCAATGTATTCATCCCAAATATTAGTTAAACCCTCATCAAGCCATTCACCATCAAGAATTCCTAAGCTGTCTTTACCATCTTTCGGGCTTTTTGTCCAATAGCGGACAATGCGGTATTGTATCAGTTGGTCATTTTCGATATGTTCAAATAGCAGTTCAATACGAGCTTGTTCAACTGCTGAAGCATTGTGGTTAACTGACTGAGTAAGAAACTCGCTGTAACTCAAATTACCACGAGTAGAACATTGAGCTCGGTGTCCATACAAAGCAAGGCGAAGGGCATCCATCAGAGTAGTTTTACCTCCGCCGTTCATACCACCAAAGAGAATGATTGAGCGAGAGTCATCTTTACTTTCTGGACAAAGATTGATTACCTGTTTTCCGTAGTAAGGACCAAAGTTTTGCAGGACAAGTTCGAGAAATCTCACTGTAGGCAGGGGGTTAAATAGGGTTTGCTTTTCGCATTAATAAGTAATAGCTCACTATTTGCCCATTTGCAAACTAAGTTAGAAAATTAAGTCAAGTTCTCTTGACAGCTCAACTATAACACTGATTGAGTATATGATGGTTAATCAACAGAGAATACCCATCACTCAGTTTTATGTTATTGACTAATAAGCAACTAAATTTTTCTGGATGGCTATCAATACTTGGTAACGGTTTAATTGTTCCTTTATTATTTATTTTAACCCTAATTTTTCTGAGGAATTATTTTCTGGACCAGTTTACTACTACTTTGATCATTTCCCTAATTTTATTAATTAGGCATGGATTGTCTGCGCATACCTTCTCAACCCTACAAAAGACATTAAAATATCGTATCCAATTTCATGATGCCAATCTATCTCTTAAATTTCTTGAATCTCTCAATGTAATCTTAGTTGGTTTTAATCTGTCTTTCATTGGTTTATTTACTTTTTACTCTCCTGCTGATTTAGATAAGATAGGAAATCTGGTTAGTGCGATAAAAATCTACATTATTGGCATAATCATTTTAACTACATTTCAAATAATAACCGGAGTTGTTGCTTATAAACTATTTTTGATGGAAGACTTTGCTTTTAGTTTGGTTGTAGCTAGTTCTAGCGCCATAATTTTGTTGCTTTTATGGGTATCTGTTTTAACAGGAGAGACCGTATTGAATATTTATCTCATGTTCATTGCTGTTTTTAGCTTAGTGACTGAAGCAGTAGCACACTTCCTTCTAGGCAAAGTCTTCTTTATAGTAGCAAAAGCATCTTCAAAAATTGACAATGGATAATGAATAATTGCCCATTCTTAAAAGAAGGATATTTAAATTAAGAAAAATCTTTTTTTATTTCTTCATCAAGGAAAAGATTTTAGACCAAATTCATCAATTATCAATTATCAATTATCAATTATCAATTCCCTCTAAAAATGACCCAAAAATTGCCCGTCTTTGAGCTAAAAAATGTTACTCAACAATTTGGACAATTTCAGGCTTTGACGGCACTCAATTTACAAATTTTTGCTGGTGAATCTGTGGCATTAGTTGGTGCTTCTGGGGCTGGTAAAAGTACTTTAATTAGCTTGCTCAATGGTACACTCTTACCCAGTCAAGGAGAGATTTGGGTACTTGGTCGCAATATTGCCCATTTGCGTCCCCAATTACGGCGTCAGGTTCAGCGCGAAATTGGCACAATTTACCAGCAATTTCATCTAGTAGACAACCTACAGGTAATTCATAATCTTAATGCAGGGCATTTGGGGCGTTGGTCATTGCTCAAAGCTGCAATTTCACTAATCTACCCTTTGGAAGTAGAAACCGCAGCAAAGGCTCTCAAGCAAGTAGGCATTCCAGAAAAGCTATTTGAGCGCACAGATAGACTTTCCGGAGGTCAACAACAGCGAGTTGCGATCGCTCGCTCTCTTGTACAAAATCCTACAGCAATTCTGGCAGATGAACCAATCTCTAATTTAGATCCAGAGCGATCGCGGGAGATTATGGATCTGTTGCGCCAACTTAGCCAAGAAACAGGGAAAACCCTTGTCAGCAGCCTCCATGCTATTGAATTTGCTCGCAGTCACTACCAACGGCTAATCGGTCTTAAGGCAGGGCGTATTTTGTTTGATACCCCTACTGAAGTCCTTACAGAAGCGATGATTGAGGAACTATATAGTGCTACACGCAAGTAAGGATTAGCTTCTTCCTGAAGCTTCAACTCAGCTTTTATGATTAATTAGTAGTTGTTCCCACCCAATCAAAATAGCCAAAATTAACTATCATGCAGCTGCTGTGCCTTAGTAATGGTCACGGAGAAGATATCATTGCCGTCCGAATTTTAGAAGAATTGCAGGCTCACCCAAATGCTCCAGAAGTGGCAGCTTTACCCTTAGTAGGTGAAGGACGAGCTTATAGCCAACTAGAAGTACCGATTATTGGAACCGTGCGAACCATGCCTTCGGGTGGTTTTGTTTATATGGAAGGACGTCAGCTGCTGCGAGATTTACGGGGTGGCTTGCTACAACTTGCTTGGACACAATTAAAAGCTGTTCGTCGGTGGAGTCAAAAAGGAGGTGTCATCTTGGCAGTGGGGGATATTGTACCCTTGTTATTTGCCTGGTTGAGTGGCGCACCTTATGCCTTCGTCGCTACAGCCAAATCTGAGTACCATATCCGGGATGAATCTGGACGCTTACCAAATCGCCCCCGTTGGGATGGTTGGTCCGGTTCAGTTTATTTGCCTTGGGAACGATGGCTGATGAGTCATCCCCGTTGCCAAGCAGTTTTCCCTAGAGATTCCCTAACCACAGAAATATTGAAGAATTGGTCAATACCAGCCTTTGATTTTGGTAATCCAATGATGGATAAGATTGAGTTAGAGCATCCAGAACCAAAATTTTATGACCCGGATGCAGAAGCCAAAGAAATGCAGCGATCGCTAATTATTACTCTTCTACCTGGTTCTAGGGAACCGGAGGCTTATGAAAACTGGCAACAAATTATCTTAGCAGTAGCAGGTATAGTTGATACTTTCCAAGAACAAAGTACCCTGTCAGCTCCTGCAACACCACCACTACTGTTTCTTAGTGCGATCGCACCAGCTTTAAATCTTGAACCCTTACGGGAAACGTTAGAAAGTCACGGCTGGGAAGAACAATCTATCGAATCTACAGCTACTAATCTTAAACTTAGCGACCCCACAGCTGTAGCCTTTACGCAAAAAAATGCCACCTTAATTTTAACTCAGGATGACTATAACCTCTGCTTACTCCAAGGAGACTGTGCCATTGCAATGGCAGGAACAGCAACAGAACAATTTATTGGGTTAGGAAAACCCGCGATCGCTATTCCTGGGAATGGTCCCCAATTTACCCCGGCTTTTGCTGAAGCTCAAACTCGCCTGTTAGGCCCATCCCTAATTCTGGTACAGCAGCCAGAGGGAGTTGCTGGTATTGTAGAGCAATTATTGCATGACCCAGACTGGTTACAGTTAATTGGAGAAAATGGACGTCGGCGGATGGGTGAGCCTGGAGCAGCTCGTCGGATTGCTAATTGTTTTATGGAAAGGACACAATTGGGTTAACTTTTGTATACTTACTTTAATCTGATCGAAACTTTAACATGAGCTCCCCAACCCCCTCGATTCAATTTTTTGAAGGGATTTACGAAGAATTAAGTAATGTCAGTTTACGGCGGAAGCGTAATTCGGGAATTCGGACAGTCTTAATGACCTTTAATTCCTTAAAAGCTATAGAAAAATTCAATAGCTTTACCAAAAGATATACTAATTCTATGTTGTTAACTGATGAAGAAGGCGTAATTAGTGTTACACCCTCCTCCCTAAAATTTGTCTTTGGTGGTCCAGAGGGGGATGAGTTAGAACGAGTCAATTGCGAATTTGAGGTTCAACAGGACGATCACTGGGAAAGGTTCATGCGCTTTATGAATCGCTACGCTGAAACTAACGGTATGGCATATACTGACAAGGAAAAATCTACAGGGGAGTGAAGGCAACTGAAAATGAAAGTAGCAATTACTGGAGCCACGGGATTTGTAGGTAGCCGCCTCGTAGAGCAATTACTTCTCAAAGGACATCAGCCTTTAATTTTAACCCGTAACCAAGCCAAAGCAGTTAGTGCTTTCCCCAATGTGGAAATAGTTGCCTACACCCCTAACCAATCTGGTGATTGGCAAAAAGCGATCGCCGGTTGTGATGGTGTGGTAAATCTGGCAGGGGAACCCATTGCAGAGACTCGGTGGACACCAGAACGCAAGCAGGAAATTTTTGATAGTCGTAAACTGGGAACGAAAAAAATTGTCGAAGCTATTGCCCAAGCAGAGCCCAAGCCAGCTGTATTAATTAATGCTTCCGCGATCGGCTACTATGGCACAAGCGAAACTGCTAGCTTTGATGAAACTAGTCCTAGTGGGAATGATTTCCTTGCCAAAGTTTGCCAAGACTGGGAAGCAGAAGCTCAGCAAGTTAAAGATGCTGGCGTCCGTTTAGTAATTCTGCGTCTTGGTATCGTCTTAGGAGATGGAGGTGCCCTAGCAAAGATGATTCCCCCATTTCAACTCTTTGCAGGTGGTCCTATTGGTACCGGTCGTCAGTGGTTTTCTTGGATTCATCGGGATGACCTAGTGAACTTAATTATAGAAGCATTAACTAGCCCAAAGATGGAAGGTATATTTAATGCCACAGCACCCAACCCAGTCCGGATGTCAGAACTTTGTCACAGTCTTGGAGAAGTGCTCCATCGTCCCTCTTGGCTGCCGGTTCCTAGCTTTGCTCTAGAAGCTCTATTGGGAGAAGGTGCCAAAGTTGTTTTGGAAGGTCAACAGGTATTACCCAAAAAAACTACCAGCTATGGATTTAAGTATCAATATCCTACTGCCAAGCAAGCCTTAACGGAAATCTTGAGCTCTTGAGAAACACTCCAAGGCGAGTGAGGGTGTAGGGTATCAATTGTGGAACTGGCATCTTGCCAGTTACAAGAAACTAGAATTGTTTTGTCCCATTCAATTGGGGGCGCAAAGCGCTCCTTGGGCGCTCTCGATAAACAAGGCAATAGGTAGGTTGGGTGAAGCGATAGCGTAACCCAACATCGGAGTAGACTGTGTTGGGTTTCACTTCGTTCCACCCAACCTACAATTTTAACTACCTCCTTTATTAGGAAATCTGCAAAAACCCTTTGCACAGCGAGAAGCTGTGCAGAAATCAATGCTGCCAAAAATTGGCATAAGTCATCAGGCTCTGACTTAGGAAGAGCTAAAGCTTATCATGGTTCAAATGTAAATATCATTTTGAGCTTTTTTTCTTACCAATCTTCCTTGTATTGTGGCTTTAGTCTTTGAGAGTTGCCAGCAACCTTGAATAAATTCTCTTTAACTTAATTCAACGGGCATTAACCAAAAGACCTGTAAACCTTACTAATATAGGGATTTCATGACTTATCTTGAAAGGCTCAGTCCGTGGTGCATTATCAAATTGCTTCCTAGTATGCAGCGGCTTACAGTTGCTCGTTTTCGTCATCGGGGTGATGCTGAAGCTCATGCGCGTATTCTCCGCCGACTAATTCCCCATGCCGAATTCACTATTATTTATGACCCAGTGCTAGTTTCACAAGTTCTGCCTGCGGATAATACAGTGAATCAAGTCGAGAAGTAGAAGAGGAAATTTCAAGAGTAGTTATGCTTAGAGAAATACAGGAGTAATTATCTTTGTATTGTTCCTAGTGCAGCGCGGCAGAAGTAACTCACCAGTTTGAGATCTATAGAATCCTTACTCTCTAAGCATTCTTAATTCTTAATTCTTTATTCTTAATTCTGCGCAGCAGTACTAGGAGTTATACTCGCCCCTTTGAGGTTTGGGACAGTTTAAAGGGAAAAGGTGACAAATTTTTCCTTTCTCGATTCACTCTTCCCCTTTTCCCTGTTCAATTCCCGTTACTTCTTCTCTTCTTCAACTAGTAATTTTTGGAAAGTGCTCATGAAACTCTTCTGGAATTCACTGCTAATTTCTTTGGGCATCCTTTTATCAGACGGAGCTTCAATTGTCTTAGCGGAGGATATATCCCCAGCAAAACCTCAGGAAACAGTAGAGGAAACCATAGAAACGACTAAGACACCTAGTTCTGAAGCCGAGGATTCAGCAGAACAACCAAAATTAACTCCAGAAGAAATTGCACGACAGCAGAAGCTAATCGAAGCTGATAGACTCTATATGAGTGGACAGATTGAGGCAGCAGAGCAGCTGTATCGTGAAGCCAAAAACTCTTTGGAGGTAGAGCTCCTAACAGAAAATAAGCCAGAGTCATTTGATGATCCAGCTAAACTTTCGCCAGTGGGCTCAGTATATTGGCGTGAGTTTCAGGAGGGTACAAAACGGCAACTGGAAACAGCTATTCTGGTGCCGCTTCAATTTTTAGTAGAGCAGGAACCGGCATTTATTCCTGGTTATTTGCACTATGCCCAAGCACTCAAGGATTATGAGCGGGAAGAAGAGGCTTTAGCGCTATTAGAGCGAGCTTCCAGTCTCTATCCTGATCATTCGGAATTACTGAAGGCGAAAATTTCGGCTCAAGTAGAAGCACAAAAGTGGTTAGAAGCATCTCTGGCAGCTCGTCAATTTGCTCTATTTAACCTCAATCATCCCCAGTCTGAGGAGTTTGCTACTCTAGCAGATGAATATCTCGAACAACACCAATCACAACTACGCAGTGAACTCAGAGGAAATGCCATCACCAATGGGATTTTGGGGGTAGTGGGCTTTGTCCTCACTGGTAATATTGCCGGTCCTTTTTCTGCTATTCAGACAACAAGATTGATGTTGATGGGAGAATCAGCAATCGGGGAGCAGATTGCCGATGAAGCTAAGCAACAACTGCCGATGCTAGAAGATGAAGAGGTGTTGGCATATCTACAGGAAGTGGGCAACAAACTTGCCATTGTAGCGGGTAGGGATGAGTTTGAATATGAGTTTTATCTGGTGATGGATGACCAACTCAATGCCTTTGCTTTACCAGGAGGCAAGATATTTGTTAACGCTGGTGCAATTTTGAAAGCAAATTCTGAGGCAGAATTAGCTGGTTTACTAGCCCACGAATTAGCCCATGCAGTATTATCTCATGGTTTTCAGCTGGTTATGAGAGGCAACCTCATTGCGAATGTCGGTCAATACATACCTTATGGAGGTACTGCTACTAATTTGATTGTTCTTGATTACAGCCGTGATATGGAGCGTCAAGCAGATGCAATTGGCAGTAGGATTCTTGCTTCGAGTGGCTATGCAGCAGATGGACTATACAACCTAATGATGACCCTTGCTGAGCAAGAACGCCAGCGTCCAGTGTTTGCTTGGCTCTCAACCCACCCAGACATAGATGAGCGCCTTAGGAATTTAGACACTATTATTGAGCGCAATGGCTACAATCGGTATACCTATGAAGGGGTGGAACGACACCTTGTGATTAAGGAAAGAGTAGCCAAGTTGTTTAATGACTCTAATGAGGAATGACGCATTTAATTTGCACCAAATTCAATCATCAGCTTCTTGTGGAACAGGCATCTTGCCTGTCCGAAACATGCAAGGTGAATGCGTCTAAGCTTAGCTCCAGAAACGTTGGCTGGTTCAGTGATTACTATAGAAGATTAACAATACCTCAATCTCAATTAGTTGGCAGTAAAAGTCTTAATGCTGCTAACCTTGCCATAACAAGCTAAGATTTGAGAATCTCACAATCATCCTGAATAAGAGATGTCTCCTGCTCAAAACTCTGCCCCTTTATCCTTGAGTGATCGCTACTCAGCCTTCATTAATCAAATTATTGTGGACACGCTCAAGGGGAAAATTCGTTCTAAAGAGTATGTTTATCAGCAATTGGTAGAACAATTAGAGCCTAGAACCGGTGAAATTTTTGAGCGATGTTTAATCGAACAAGTAAATATCATTCAACACAAACTTGAGGTTGAAACCGATGAGCTAAAACAGGCAAAAGCTGAGCGTCAAAGGCGTGCACTACGTACTCTAGAGAATGCCTGGGAGAGATATCAGCAAACACAGCAAAGGCAAGAAGTGTGCAATGATGCTATAGCTCAACTCATAAACGCTGATGTTCGCGATCGCATTTGTGTTTTGCTGCAAATCCTGGATCCCAATCAAACTTGTGTCTTTAATCGTCAAGATATTGAACTACTAGCAAAAGAGCTAGACCAAGTTCAAGCACCTGACACAGATGATACGACAGTAGCTGAACTACGTAGTCTAGCGACAGGACTTAAACAAGGATTATCCACCTACACCGCAATAGAACTTCATTTGGTTGAGTGGCTGTATGAGAATCCTGGAAAAAATCTCGGATTTGGGGGAAAATCAGGAGCCAATAACCCCTGGAATTATTGGGCAAATCACGTTAATCGTCCCTTACCCAAAATGCTCTTTCAAGGGCAAGCACTCAATCAATCTGCACTCTTGTTGGCACGAGAACAAACTACAGTAGATTTAAGTGCTTGGGTGGAATTGATGGTGTTGCTACGAGGAATGCAGAATGGTCTAGTAGCATGGTTTGACAAGCAACCCTACAGTTTTCAGGCAGGGCGTAATTTAGCGGCAGCAACCTTCCTTGCCTTTGCCATCGTCTGGAGTGAACTGAGTAAAGGGTTTGAGCAAGCTCAACAGTTGCCAGAATTAGAGCGTCATCGCCTCTCTCGTGCCTGCTTCCAAATTACCTTACAGATTCTGCGTGCCTTTGCTCAACGGGATAATTTTCCTTTGTATGGGGGGGTGTTTGCCTCTTTCTCTGGTGAAAACTCTCGCGACACGATTGCTTATCTGGATCAACCCCTCAAAGCGATCGCTAAAACTCAGGAAAAGGCACGGATTTTGACGATATTGGGCTATTCTCAACAGTGGATTGGCAATCGTGAGCAAGCCAAATCTTTTTATGAAGAGGCACTTGACTTAGCTCGTCAAGCCTCTGATCAAACCTGCGAAATTGCCAATCTAAATCATTTAAGTCGCTTGAACTTGAGTCAAGGTGAATTTTCAGAAGCCATTGATTATGGGCAACGAGCACTGCTATTATCGCGCCAGATCGGTGATTCCCTCGGAGAAGCAAATGCGATCGCTAATTTGGGGTATGCAGAGGTTCGTCAAGCACAACAAAATGAATATATTACAGCATTAGAACTCGAGCCTTGCAGCCAACGGCTTGAGCGAGGGTTAAAGCTAGCGGAAAAACACCAAGATTTGCTCTCACAGGTATTCTGTGCCCTAGGATTGGGAATCGCACATCTGATCTCAAACCAAGCCAGTACGGCGAAATCCTATTTAGAGAGAAGTCTGAATCTATCTACCAGAATCGGCAATCTTGAGTTAGAAGGCTTGAGTCATGCAACAATCGCCGAGGCAAATTATCAACTCAATCAACTCCCAGCCGCTGTTGTTCACGCTTGCTTAGGGATGTATCTACTGGAGCAAAAACAGGCGAAGGAGTGGCAACAGGCTGCAAATCTCGTGGCAATTCTGCGAGGCAGGTTAGGTGAGGATAAATTTAAGCAGATTTTGCAACAGCAGCGATCACAAATAGTTGCCAGGATTAGTGTAGATGGTTTTGATCATTTGGCGAGCGCCTGACGCGAATTCAAAATTCAAAATTCATTCATTGATGGAATCGCCGAAAAAGAAGATGAGAAACAAGTCAGCTTCTCATGAAGTCTTCTGACTTATGCCCTCTGCCTTTTTTCTGGAGAGGGAATTGTCAATTTTTGATTGATAAATTCCAAGGCGGCACCCAGATTTGAACTGGGGATAAAGGCTTTGCAGGCCCCTGCCTTACCACTTGGCTATGCCGCCATAAGTTCAGTTTACCAGTATAGCAACAAAGTAGATGCACCTGGTACTAAAGTTTTTGTTAAGGGAGAATTGGCTACATCAATATTCGCGCTCGAGTAACCGCTAACTTCCATTTCTGACTTAACGCCGAACAGAGCCATCAGGCATAGTTGCATTATTGAACTTGGCACCTTTCATATTAGCTCCCGTCAGGTCTGCTCCAGTTAAATCTGCTTCAGCCAAATCCGCATTCTGGAGATTCGCTCCACTGAGGTTAGCACCAGCTAAATCTGTCTTACTCAGGTTTGCTCTTTGGAGGTTAGCACCACTCAAATCTGCATTAGCTAAGTTTGCGTCAGTTAAATCAGCAGGACTAAGATTAGCTCCACTGAGATTAGCATTATCCAAGTCAGCACGACTGAAATTGCCTCCAGTAAGATTAGCACCACTCAAATCTGCGCCAGCCAAATCTGCTTCAGTACAATCAGCATTCCTCAAATCTCTACCACTCAGGTTTTCTTCGAGATTGATATTTTTACATTTCAAGTTAGTTCCTCCCAAGGGAGCGCCACTCACTAAGTTAGGATCAGTCTGTGAGATGGGTACTGGTGTTTGTCCTACTGGGGAAGTTATTGCCTTTCTAGCAATGAACCATCCCCCTAACCCGAAGGCCAAAATAGTAGGTAAGCCAATTGCAAGACTAGTCATCAATAACTGAGAACGCTTTTTCTGAAGCATGGAAGTAGAATATTTCTCTAACTCGAGCTGCTCAACCGCTTGTTGAATAAACTCTGGTGGAATTTGGGCTTCTGTTCCAGCTTCCATCAACTCTTTTACAGAATAACTCTGGTTATGCTCCGCATACAATTTAGCAGCTCGGGTAAATACTTCCTGAGCTTGATCTTCAGGAACGCGATTTTCTGGGAGTTTCATTTTGAATTTAGGCAGGATAATTTAAATAGTGTTTGTTCGATCTTAATCTTTCTATTCAGTGAGTGTCAGCCCAAATAATGAGTAATGAGCGCCTGAGGGCGAATTAAGAATTAAGAATTAAGAATTAAGAATTAAGAATTGATTGAATCGCCGAAAAAAAGTTAGAAACTAATCATATCAAGGTTTTCAGACCTAAATCAGTATTTTTTAGCTGGAGTTTAGACTACGAAACCCAAAAGCCTTACAGTGGTTGAGATACAAATCAATTTCTCCCACTTGACCGCTCATGTTACGGATTCGATATGATACTGGTCCCGATTTTTGCGCCATTCTTCATTTTATACTCTATTTAGGGCTTGCTACATAAGTGTGGAAGCTATACAAGACTTAGCTTTCAATCATTTTTTTCTAGCAAGCGTGCGAGGAAAATGTATTGATTAGCCCAAAAACCTTGCACTTTCGTTGAGATTAACTCAAACCTTGTTACTTGTTCAGCAAGCCCTATTTATCAATAATTCTCTAACTATGTTATCAATACGTTTTTGGTCGTGGGCTATTGCCGGATTGTTGTTTGTAACTAGTTGGTCTGTAGTTCCAGTTCAGACTCAGTTACCAACTATCGACTTGAACCAAGTATATCCCAATCTGCTCAATCAAAATTCAGAGAACCAAGTGGTTGCCAAATGTGTTCGCCTTGATGGTTACTGTCTGTTGGAACTTGCTGTGCCTAAGTCTGATTTATCTAAGAGAATTGAAACTATTCAAAATAAATTAAATAAGATTAGTCAAACTTACATCAAAAACCAAGATGCTCAACTGGTAATAGAAATTCAAAAACAACCAGTCAAGGTTGAACTAAAAGAACCAGAAAAAACAGCACCACAAACAACAGAAAATCAATCAACAGTAGAAGAAGCTGTAGAAGCTGTAGAAGAAGCGATCGAAGAAGCGATCGAAGAAGTAGAAGAAAGAAGGTCACCAAATATCTATGTCTCCATCGACCAAGAAAAGATCAATCTTTTAACTGTTACCGACCAAGATGCCCTATTACAGGGGGTTGATGTTGATACTAGAGCTGATTCAATACGCGAAAAGTTAAAAGAAGGTCTAAATCAGGCAAGGTATGAACGAGAAGTAGAGTTTCTGGTTCGCCAAGGATTAATGGCTGTTGGTATTTGTTTAGCTGTCCTAGTAAGTAGCTTACTCATCTATCGTTGGCTGCATCAATTAGAACAGTCAAAAGCACAACTAACATCCCCTAATTCAGCTTCGTCTGAGACAATATCGACTCAGCTAAACCAACGGAAACTCTGGAATCTTAGAGAAGTTCAATATCGACTCTACCAACTAGCTCTAATGGGATTATTGGGAGGGGGAAGCTTATTTGTATTGGGTCTTTTTCCCTACAGCCGTAGCATCCAGGTAATGATTCTTGAAGGTTTACAGATTCCGTTTCAAGTGGGACTTGTTTCTTTGATCATCTATGTATTAATCCGCTTGTCCTATGCCCTAATTAATCGCTTTACTTCAGCCTTAGCTCAAAACTATTATTTACTCAACCCTGAAGCAGTTACTCGTCTACAACTGCGGGTAACTACTATTTCTGGTGTAACTAAAGGTATTGTTACTGTTTCCTTGATCGCAATTGGTATCTTAGTTGCTCTGTCAGTGACAGGTATTAATATCGGTCCTTTGCTGGCTGGTGCAGGTATCATTGGTTTAGCAGTATCTTTAGCTTCTCAAAACTTAATTAAAGATGCTATTAATGGCTTTTTTATCATCCTCGAAGATCAATATGCTATCGGTGATATTATTGTTGTCGGAGATGTCGGAGGTTTAGTGGAAAAGATGAACCTTCGGATTACTCAATTGCGTGATAGTAGAGGACGGTTAATCACCATTCCTAATAGTGAAATTAAGGTAGTTGCTAATCTTTCTAGCAATTGGTCGCGGGTAGATGTCAGTATTCCTATTACTTATGAAACCGATGCAGATCAAGTAATGGCACTGATTGATCATGTTGCTCAACAAATGAGCAAGGATGAAAAGTGGCAGGAGCAAATTTTGGCTCAACCACAGATTTTAGGAGTAGATGAATTTGGCGATCGCGGCGTTTTTCTGCGAGTCTGGATTAAGACTCAGCCTCTGCAACAATGGAATGTAGAAAGAGAGTTTCGCCGACGGATTAAAGTCGCTTTTGATGAGGCAGCAATCACGATTCCAGCACATATCGACTTCCGAGGCGAATTCAAATATGATCGCTGATTGAAGAAGGCAATGGCAGCTATCAGCTATCAGCTTTCAATTAAGGTAGGATTACTTTTAACAATACTAGAAAATCAGGAGTACAGTCATGAGTATGATGCAAACGGGAAGCATAACCATAAGCACTCAAGAACCATCTACAATACAAGCTGGAGATACCAGTAGTTTCCAAACAGTGTATTTTCCTACACCATTCCCGGAAGGCTCTAATGTTATTGTTATCCCAATGGTTCAAACCTTTAACGGTCCGGATACCCCAGGAGTAAGGATTGCAGAAGTTACTACTACTGGATTCAAGATCCGGATGAATGAATTAGTCGCTGAGGGGAAGCGGGTCGAAAATGGTGGCCCCCACACCTCTGAAAAAATTGGGTGGGTAGCTTATTCTGATTAAACCTCAAATGAGGGCAGTTCTTGTTATTAATTTTATCTTTTGGGAGGTGTGCCCCTCCTAAGGACACACCTCCCAAAATTAATTTTCTACTCTCTTTTTCAGGATTGTTGTCTAAAAAATAATTGCTTGGTTATTTTTGCAAGAAGTCCAATGAAAAAACTCTTACTTACAGGTGCTAGTGGTTTTTTGGGATGGAATCTTTGCCAGTTAGCTAAATCAGAATGGGATATCTATGGGACTTACTTTTCTCATCCTCAATCAATTTCAGGAGTAACTCTACTGAAAGTTGACTTGACAGATTTTCAGGCTCTCAAGCGTGTTTTTCAGGAAGTACAACCAGCAGCAGTAATCCACACTGCTGCTCAATCCAATGCTAATGTTTGTCAAACTCATCCTCAGGAATCATACTCTATCAATGTCAGAGCATCCTGTAACATTGCAGGATTGTGTGCGGATTCGGCTATCCCTTGCGCTTTTACTTCAACTGATCTAGTATTTGATGGCTTAAACCCTCCTTATCGGGAAACTGATCCTGTATCTCCTATCTGTTATTACGGTGAGCAAAAGGTGATGGCAGAGGAAGGAATGTTGGAGCGTTATCCCCAAACTACTATCTGCCGTATGCCTTTAATGTTCGGCTTAGCAGCACCTACAGCTACTAGTTTTATCCAACCATTCATTAAAACCCTAACAGAGGGCAAACAGCTAAATTTATTCACCGATGAATTCCGTACTCCTGTAAGTGCAGCAACTGCTGTTCAAGGAATTTTTGGGGGGTTGAAAAAAGTTCAAGGAATTATTAATTTAGGAGGAAAGGAGCGGATATCTCGCTATGATTTTGGTTATCTCTTAGCAGAGATCTGGCAATTACCAACAACAACTATAAAGGCTTGTTTACAAGCAGACTTGAAAATGGCGGCCCCTAGACCCCCAGATGTTTCTTTGGATAGTTCAATGGCTTATGAGTTGGGATATACTCCTCTATCTTTGCGAGAAGAATTAGAACGTATCTGCAAATTTGTATAGTATAATCTCAGCTATAAAATTTGTGATCGCATTAAAGCACCACTAATCTCAGTAAATGTTACTCTAGAGAAGTATAAGTGTAATTCAAATATACTACTTGTAGCTCCATGAACAGAGTCGTTGTTGGTCTGTCTGGTGGGGTTGACAGTTCTGTTGCTGCCGCCACCCTCTATCATCAGGGATACGAAGTCGTTGGTCTGACCCTTTGGTTAATGAAAGGGAAAGGTCAATGTTGCTCTGAAGGGATGGTTGATGCAGCGTTCATTTGTGAACAATTGGGTATTCCCCATCATATTGTCGATAGTCGCGAAGTATTTCAGAGCAATATTGTTGACTACCTAGTTTCGGGTTACGAAGCTGGAATTACTCCTTTACCCTGCTCTCAGTGCAACAAGGCAGTGAAATTTAGTCCCATGCTCACCTATGCCCGTGAGCAGTTAGGTATTGATAAAATTGCCACAGGTCACTACGCCCGCATTAGTTATGATGCCACAAGCGATCGCTATCAGTTGCGTAGAGCAGTAGACTTGACAAAAGACCAATCTTACTTTCTCTATGACTTGACTCAAGACTTACTCGCAGCATCGATATTTCCTTTAGGAGAACTAAAAAAAACGGAAACTCGACGCCTCGCAGCTGAGTATGAGCTAAAGACAGCTGATAAGCCAGAAAGCCAAGACTTATGCCTCGTTGAGTCCCACGGTTCAATGCAGACATTTTTGGACAAGTACATTACCCCAACTACTGGTGAGATTGTAGACTTAGACGGCAAAGTTGTTGGTCAACATCAAGGCATTCACCATTACACGATTGGACAACGCAAAGGACTAGGAATTGCCGCAGCTCAACCGTTATACGTAATTGCCCTAGATGCAGCAAGGAACAGAGTAATTGTAGGCGATCGCACTCGTGCCACTCAAGCAGAATGTACAGTAGGTAGGATGAATTGGGTTTCCATTTCCCAACCTACCAGTCCTATTCGTAGCACAGTGCAAGTCCGCTATCGTTCCCAGGCAGTTGCAGTCAATATAATCCCGTTAGAAGATAATCGAGTCAAGCTAGTTTTCGATGAGCCGCAGTTTAGTATTACTCCTGGACAAGCTGCCGTTGTATATGATGGAGATATGTTGCTGGGGGGCGGCATAATTGAGCGGAAAAATTAAGCTCGTTTTGCCTGGTGCCAACAGTGATAGAAGTGATTAGGGATAGTTAAGCACCTACACAAAATTAATTACATATTCTTCACCAAAATTGTCAAGCACTTTTTTGAGATATTTAAGAAAACTGTCCCAGTTTTCGTAAGCATCAATTTCAATCCACTCATACTTAATAAATTTCCAGAGAATTTCGATTAAGTTATGCTTTGGCGAGTAAGTTGGCAACCAAAATATCTCTAATTTTTTGGCTTTCCATTCTTCTAATTTTTCGAGTATTTTATCGCTTGTATGGATTGAAGCTTGATCCATAACTACAACAGTAATTTTTCTTAAATCTTTACTATAATTATCTAAAAAGTTAATGACAATTTCACTGTCAATTGTACCCTGATGTATTTCGTAATCTAATTGATTTTCACATCCCATTAATCCCAGAACATTTATTCTTTTACTTTGGCAACTCTTAAGAATTATTCTTTCTAACTTTTCTTGCCATCCGTAAGGAATATCTGGCTTCAAAGAAAATCCACTTTCATCTAAATATCTTAAGTTAATTTCTCCTTTTTTAGCTTGCTCTTTTAGCTCTTCTAGTCTAGGCAGTTTCACCTCTAACTCCCACTCATCAGGGATTTTACTCATTCCTCTCTTCATTCTTTTCCATTTCATGTCCAACTTTTTTATAATTCTTTTTATTGTTTCTTTACTTACGTCTATTGACCATTCTTTACTGATTTTAAGTTTAACTTTTTTGAGGCTTTTGGGTTCAGATTTAACCCAGTTTTTTACTTGCTGTTTTTGCTCCTGATTTAACTTGGATTTTCTGCCCCTACCTTTTTGATTGTAGATTCCTTTTAATTGTTGATCTTCCCACCTAGTCAACCAATTATATATAGTTTTTCTATTAACTCTAAATATTGACGCTAATTCGTTAATAGAAAATTTTTGATGACTCAACAGTATACATTTTGCTCTGTCTCTCACTTGAGGAAATTTACTTTGCCAACTTATTCTTTCTAAAAGCTTTTTTGTTTCGGCATTTAATTCTCTAATAAATCTCATATGAATCACCATTTTGCCTTCTTTTATCTAAGGATATATTATTATTACTAAAATAGGCAATTAATTTTGTGTACCTGCTTAAGGTACGTTCAACAATTGATAAAGTGGGTTTTTAAAGCCAAAATAAGTACAAACTCACAAAGTTTCAATATCTTCCCGTGATAGTTGGGTGATTGCCATAATAGTTTCGACATCTAAACCTTGTTGTTTACACGAACGTGCGATCGCTATTGTTCTTTGTTGGATTCCTTCTTCCCTACCTTCTTCCCTACCTCTGATTTGAGCCTGTTCAATCTGTTCAATTTGCCATTGCGCCTCAAACTCTTGGGTACTCAAGATACTTGCTTCGTAACTTTTGTTATCCATATAACGGTTGTAAGCTACTCTTTCTTGTTCTGATAGATTATTTACTCTTAGGGTTTCCTTGGCTTCTTCCATGCCTTTTGCCCCAAATTCTTCTTTGATCTCACTGTTTTTGAGAAAATAGATCCACTCCTCTAGACTACTTTTCACTAACCCCTTAAAATTCTTTACTTTTAGCAGGTAGTATTCTGGGAAGATATCTGCCACTTTTTCTATATTAAATCTTCTTTCTTGAGCTAGGGTAGGTTCTAGGACTTCTCCTTTATTCATCCCAAGGAACTCTGAGCGCAGACGATAAATATAGTCATCTCCCTTACCGAGGTTAAAGTAGACGATATTCACTGAGTAGTTTTTTAGCTGTCTTGAAGTGAAAATCTCGGCGAGTATCAGCTACTTTCTTGTGTCTGACACCCAATTTTTTAATTGCTTTTCTACGACGTAATGAACCTTTTTTACGACGGGATACTTTTCGTTGTGCTGACTTTAATTTTTTCTGAGCTTTACGTAAATGCTTTGGCGCTGCAATCCGAGTATTATCAGAGGCAACATAAAAATCTATCAACCCTACGTCAAGACCGACAATATTGTTGGCATTAAAATCAGGTTTAAGAGTTGGAACTTTTTGAGCATCAAGACTTAGGGTTACATAGTAACCATCAGCTTTTCTAGTTACTGATATGGTTTTAATGATAAATCCTTCAGGAATAGGACGGTGAACAATCACCTTGATATCTCCAATCTTCGACAACTTAATCTTGTTGCCAACAAAATGATGTTGTTGGAATTGTTTATATGTAAAAGTTTTATATTGCCCTATACCCTTGAATCTCGGTCTACCCTTTTTTTGCCATTACTATCACTTTTTAGCCATCTTTCAAAAGCCAACTCAAACCCTTTTACAAATTTCCTGCAATACTTGAGAATGAACATTATTGTACCAGGGTCCTGTCTTTTTTAAGTTGAACTAAACCTTTTTCTTTCCTTGATTTAGTCGGTCTGTCTTTTAATTCTGGAAGATGGCAAACCAAAGGAAATCTATCAATAGAACAACGATTTTGCTCATACCAGTCAAACCGTTGAGCAAGTTGATAATTGTATTGACAACGCAACATATCAAGTGTTTAATCAATAATATCGCGTTGCTGCTTATTTGGTTTCAATCGGTATTGATACGAAATCTTCATTGATAAATTATTCACTTGTTTTCGACCTATTCATATAATAACATAAATGTCTATATATCATGTAGTACAATATGAAAAATAAAGCATTGAATTTAAGGGTTAGCTCTCTTTCAGATTGAATATTATTAGAGTTTATGCGAAGAATAGAGATAAGAAAGTGATAGCAGTCGTAGAAAAGTAGATTGACTCATTGTCTACCAAGAGTTTGCCCGCAATTCATCTCAACACCGATTCAAAGAATACGGTGTGAGCCTTCTTGCGGTTGAAGGTAAATTTCGTTCACCCGGATCTCGGGAACCATTGGTAACAAGCAGCCACTGGCGGCGCACCGCCCCCTACAAAGGTCAGAAACAAGTCAAAATCCTCTTCCCTCCTGCCTCGGAGCCCTCTGCCTACTGCCTTATTTCTTAAGAGCCACAAGTGTCAAAGCAGCTAAATATTGTTTACTATTAATCTTTTAAGCAAATTTAGCGATAAAATTTGCGGTGTCAGGGGTGTAGAAGATACTAGTGTAGCGCAGTGGAAATAACCCACCAGAAAAAAAGGTTTAAAGAGCTTACCGTACAAGCTTTCTTCCCTCCTGCCTCCTGCCTTCTGCCTTCTGCCTTCAAAGCACTAGGCAAAACCTTCAAGCATCTTGTTAATTCTGTACCTACGAGAGCAAGCAATCCATGTCTGAGGAAGTCAGCACTAAACCAATAGCCAAAGAGCAGTCAACCACTCCGGCTCCCATCCAGCCTTGGTCTGCAGAGTCCGAGGCAGATAAATTAATGGATGATTTATTTTCGGACATCGACCGAATTTTGGAGGGGGGCACTAAGTTACCGACAGAGCCTGCCAAGCCAGAATATGTCTCCTTGCAGTCGATTGTGATTCCGCCAATCACGAACCCTGAAGAAGAGGCAATAGTACCTAAAGAAGAACAACAATTTAGCACTCAGCCAACCAATGATGGTAAGTCGGGAGAATTATTAAAGACACAGGAGTCTCCTACTATTACTTCTGAGACTAAAAGCTCAGGCTTGTCTGGGGAAAAATTCCTCTGGGCAGTGGGACTAGCTTCTCTGGCAGCTACACTGGTTTTGTTGCTGATTAGTCCAGAAAGACAGGCTTGGTTAAAGTCAAAGTTGAGTGAAATGGGTTTACCATTGGCTCAAAAGGCACAGGTGTCAGAATCTGATGCCCAGTTCATTCAATACGCGCTACGATCGCTCGATGTAATTGATCGTAAAACTGAAGCTAATAAAAAGAAGGGTAAGGCAACTGAGGGTAAAGGTAATTCTAACCAGCCTCCAATCCCTGGTGCTGGCAATCAATCTTCTGCCCCTAATCAATCAACAACAATTCTGGAAAAAAACAGTCTACTATCCAATTTATCCACCTCAAACCCCTCCTGCGATCGCAGCCCCTTCAACAGTAGTTCCCCCACCACCAAAAACTTCTTCTGCTAAAGCCTCTACTCCAAAAACTTCTTCTGCTAAAGTCTCTACTCCAAAAACTTCTCCTACTAAAGTCTCTACTCCAAAAACTTCTCCTCAAGCAACACCAACAACACCAAAAACTTCTCCTCAAGCAGCAGCACCAACAAAACCAGCAACACCAACAAAACAGCAACACCAACAAAACCAGCAACACCAACAACGCCAGCAACTGCTGATACAGAAACCTCAAAGCCCGAATTACCACCAGCTCCTGCTGCTCAACATGCCCTCGTGGGATTAATTAAGCTAGAGTCTTCTGAGCAGTCTGCTGCTTTATTTGCCATCAATGGCGTTACCCAAAGATTTAAAGTAGGTGAAGCTATTGGTACTAGTGGTTGGATGTTAGTATCTGTGAATAATAATGAAGCAATAATTCGACGTAATGGGGAAGTACGCTCGATTTACATTGGTCAGCAGTTCTAGAACAAGGCAACAGGCAATTGTAAGTAATGAGTGCCTAACGGCGAATGAAGAATTAAGAATTAAGAATTAAGAATTCATTGATGGAATCGCCGAAAAAGAAGTCAGAAACTACTCATATCAAGGGATTCAGCCCCAAATATAGGATTTTAGTTTCTGAAGAGCAATAAGTGTGGAATAGATCTGATGTTTAGGAGTATGGGGTAGTGGGTTTATTTGAGGATCTCAATAACTTTTTGGAACAACGCCTAGATGAATTTCTACGTAACAATCCCCATTTAGAGTTACAGGCACTAGAGGAACAGTTACGAGAGCAAGAGGAAGATACACTAAAACTGCTAACTGACTTGCAACTTCAGGAAAAGCGCTTGCAGGATGAAATTCTGGCAATTGCTCAAGAGATTCAGCAATGGCATGGGCGAATTGAGAAGGCTAAGTCCCACGGTAGACTAGATTTGGCTCAACCGGCTCAGGAACGAGAGGCAGCTCTGTTACGGCAAGGTAACCAGCGCTGGGGACAAATGGAGGGTCTTAAACAGCGAATTGCCCAAGCTAAGGAGCTCATAAGTCAGATTCAAACTCGCCGTACCCAAGTCAGAGCTAAAGCTACAGAAGTAAAAGCTGCCCGTGCTAGTACTCAGGCAAAGCAGCGCTCGGAGACATTTGGCTGGAACCAAAGTAGCAAGTCCCAAATCTCTGATGGAGCAGATTCTTTAGACGAGAAGTTTAGACGCTGGGAAATGGATGAAGAGTTGGAGCAGATGAAGCGAAATATGGGGCGTTAGAGAATTAAGAATTAAGAATTAATAATTTTGAGAATTAAGTTTAGAGACGCGCCATAGCGCGTCTCTACAATGAACGGGATTATTCTATCCCCTCAATCCGGTCCTCAACCTCCTGATACAACTCCCGCAATAGATCCAAATTCCTCTCGCTCGTTTCCCAATAACCTCGTCCATTTACTTCCAACAAAGTGGATACTACCTTACGGAAGGAATGGGGATTCAGGTTCATCAACCGCTGGCGCATGGCTTCATCCTCGATAAAGGTAGTATTCACATCCTCATATACCCAGTTATCCACTGCACCAGCTGTTGCACTCCAACCCATAGTATTGACTAACCGCTTCGAGAGTTCTCGCACTCCTTCATAACCATGATTCAACATGCCTTCGTACCACTTGGGATTGAGTAGCTTGGTACGAGCATCTAAACGCACAGTTTCCGATAAAGTACGCACCTGAGCATTGGCTGTAGTGGTATCAGCAATGTAGGCAGTTGGTGTCTTGCCATCCTTCCTTAGACTGCTCACTACCTTCGTAGGATCAGAGTCGAAGTAGTGGGAAACATCTGTGAGGCTAATCTCGGAAGAGTCGAGATTTTGGAAGGTGACATCAGCAGTTTTGAGCGCTCCTTCAAAAATCTGACGATTCTGCTCCATCGTACCGGGGTTATCGGAGGTGAAAGCAAAGGACTTGCGAGTCAGGTACATATCCTGTAACTCTGATTCATTCTCCCAAGTACTGTTTTCTACTGCCAGATTCACATTCGAGGCATAGGAACCGGAAGCATTGGAGAATACCCGAGTTGCTGCTTGCCGCAGATTAATCCCCATTTCGTCTGCCTGCTGTACAGCGTGCTTACGAACAAAGTTCATTTCTGATGGTTCATCTGCCTCTGCTGCCATTTTAACTGCTTGATCGAGGAGGTTCATCTGATTGATGAACAAATCCCGGAAGACACCGGAACAGTTGATGACTACATCAATCCGGGGACGCCCTAATTCTTCTAAGGGAATCATTTCCAATTTGTTGACTCGTCCTAAGGCATCTGGTACTGGGTAACACCAACCATCCACATGATTTGTGCTAGGGATTCCCCGTAAGTCTTAATATTATCCGTACCCCAGAGGACACAAGCAATGGTTTCGGGCCAATTGCCGTCATTTTCCGCCCGTTGCCGTGCTAGCAGTCGGTCTACTACAATTTTGGCTGACTTGACTGCCGCCATGGTGGGGATAGATTGCGGATCTAGAGCGTGGATATTCTTACCTGTAGGTAGAACATCTGGGTTGCGGATGGGGTCACCACCAGGGCCAGGGAGGACGTATTCTCCTTCCAAAGCTTGCAACATTGCCCCTAATTCATTATCAGCAACAATTTGCTGGAGGCAGTATTCCAGGTATTCAAACAGGGCTTCAGGGCTTCCTGGTCAACCTTGGTGTAACCTAAGTTATGCAGGGCTTCAATCCAAGGCTCTTTTTTGCCCATATTGAGGAAATTGAGCTTGGAAACCCTTGAAACTCGACCATCTGCATCAGCTTGGGTTTGAACAAGGGCCGTAACAGCAGCAGTGGTTCCTTGGTTAATATCTTGGAGCAGCTGGACATCTGCTAAGATGCCTTGGTCATTATTACGGTAAATCTCATCAATATCTCGCTCGATACTGTTGGCAATAATCCGAGGCAAACCTTGAATTTCTTCTTCAGTACGATCTAGGTTAGCAATATTGACCAAAGTTGCGATCGCTTCTTCTGAAGTTGGTGGTTTGCCAATCACATGCAATCCACAAGGTAGCAAGCGAGATTCAATCTCCATCAGACGACGATACACTTGACCGACTATTGTATCCCGCTCCTCACCAGTCATCTCCTTGGCATCTTTTTCCGGCAAGGTGATATCCTGCTCTAGATTCACCAAGCGGCACTTATCCATAATGGTGTTAACAATTGGCACACCACGCCCGGTATCTTTGAGGGTTTGGTAGGAACCAATCAACTCACTCAGTTCCTTTAAACCCTTATACAAGCCTGCATTCTCTGCTGGTGGAGTCAGGTAAGAAATCGTCTCGGCATAACTACGGCGCTTAGCAATAGTTGCCTCACTGGGATTGTTAGCGGCGTAGTAATACAGATTGGGAATCGAACCAATTAAGTTATCAGGGTAGCAGTCCCCAGACATCCCCATTTGCTTACCGGGCATAAATTCCAAGGAACCGTGGGTACCGAAGTGTAGCACGGCATCCGCTTGCCAAATTTGCTCTAAGTAGGTGTAGTAAGCAGCAAAACCATGGTGAGGACTAGCGGAACGAGAGAACAACAACCGCATCGGATCACCCTCGTAACCAAACGTCGGTTGAACACCGATGAAGACATTGCCGAAATG
>CBDCVG010000102.1:0-15565 GCA_965222765.1 Caldora sp. | reverse complement strand
ACCGCAAGAGTAGGAATATCAATATGACTCCAATGACTCTGTCCTCGATTTAGATGAGGAATATCTGGGCTTGGCAGAATGGGTCGTGCAGTGGCAGGCTGCCCGTCAGGGAGCCGCCTGCTCTCCACCGTGGCGGCCATCCAATTTTGGTCGGCCTGAGCAGTCCCACTTCAACAAACTACCCGATTTGAGAGAGTTGCTGAACCAAGCGGAAGAAGCCAAGGCATGCCAACGGGCGCCCAGACAATCAGTGGCCCTGACACCGCTGCCCTTCACCAGCGTTAGAGACCTGGACTGCCAACATCAGCAACATCATGATCAAACAATAGCATTTTGTCCAGTCTCCACAATTGTTATACCAATTGTAAATTGCACTCCAATTCCGCTCAAAATAATCCTCCGTTTGTTGCTCTGGGGGAATATTATTGGCAACGTAATAAAATGGCAATAGTTGCTGCTTGAGGAAGTAGGCTTCAACCCAACGCTTTTGGGTTGCATCATCGGGGTTGTTGCGGGGATGAGGATGGAGTTCCACTTCCCACGCCAACATAAAAGGATTCCAGGGCTGTTCGTTCCATTGGCGAAATCCAGTCGAACTCCCGATCTCTCCCAGAGCTGTTTCGATCGCATTGAGCGTGCTACTATCCAATCCTGCCAGGTTCAAACTTCGATTTAACCACTGACAGGTAAGCAAACCATCCTGTCCGTAGCGATCCGTGGGTTGCACAGCATTTCCCGTCATCAGCACTACCGGATCTTTGGGTTGCCAGTAGCGGGGAGCTGGGATGGGTTTGAGGGCGTAGTTGGTTTTATTAACCTGATTGTAGGTATTGAGACTGGCTTGTAACTGGTTAATCGCTGTTGCTAATTGGGAAGATAACTGACTGTCCGAGGCAGGATAGTCCAGCGTAAAGGTGGTGTTACCGTCGAAGGTAATTGTAAAGTCGCGATCGCCATCTCGAAGCCGCCACCGCCTGCCAGAGTCAAGGGTGAAAAACTGATAACTGGAGGAGATTTGCAAGTTCTCCAAGGCTTTCGTAAAATAAGCATGCCCCCCCCTCAGACTGTCACTGTTGTTGTCGAGTTCATCTTTGAAGATGCTGGCTGCTTGAGAGAACGTAACATCTCTATTGTCAGTTGCCATAGCTCTGACAACTCCCATCAGGTCAAACGTTAGAGATTTCGGCACTCCCCGAACATGACCCCCCATTGCTCAACTGCAATTCCAGCTCGCCGGTGTCAATGATCTTTTTATAGGTGGGAGGAAGATCTCGACTCTCGATAAATCCTCGGATTTCATCTGCATCGAAGTTAGAATTAAAAAAATAAGTATTCTGGCAGTTACCGAGACTGCCGTGATTTTCCTTGATGTTCTTCCAGCAATCGGCAAAAACCTGCTGACACATGGATTCGATTTCGTCAAGGGTTTGTTGGTAAGCTTGCTGCTGTTGATTGAGTTCGTTAAGCTGGGTAGCAAGATTGTCCGGCAACGTGACTTGGCTGCCATTCCCCCCATTCTGATTATCCGTTGGTTTCGCAGACTCAATCGTCCAAATCGTACCTCCGGAAAAGGGGGTAAATCCTTTTTCATGCCGTGCGTCTTGAAACTGGGCGCTGATATCCAACTGCTTTTGTTCCAAAGACTCCGCCAATTGTAAAGCTTCCAGTTGTTCTTCGAGGGTTGATTTGTTGCTCAGGTCAATTTCTTGCGCCAGGTAAGCAGAGAGAGCTTCAGTTCCAGTATTACCAACTGCGATATCGGGAATACCGATGTTGGCTACTGGGTCCCTGACATCGCTCGTAGTAAAGGTCAGCCGTGCATAGCACAAAGTTTGCCTGGGTACCGGTCTAGCATTAGTTGGAACCTGCCACTCCCAATCTTGAGCGAGAAAGTTAGCAATTTGGTCTTCGGTCGGAGAACTTCCCTGATGCTGTTGCTGGTAGTCTTGTTGGAACTGAGCGATCGCTGTTCCCAGAGCATCCGTGCTAGCCTTGCTATACCAGCCCACAACCTCGTATGTCACGCCTTGGGGAGCAGCATCGCTTTTATAGTTGCTGTCGTAGAATCCAAAGACGCTACTGCAATTGGGATAAAAGGCAGCAAAAGTTGCTTTCACTTCATCAGCTTTCGGCACCAAGGAAAATGGACCCATTGCTGTTAAGGTGGGTAAATAATCGTCAGAAGAACCAGTACGATAGCCACCGCTTATGTCCTGAGTGCGTCCCAGATAGCGAAACGGCTGAAAAGAACCAGGCTCAGGTGGGTAGAGAACCGTGACAGTGTGGGGTGGGTTTGCACCTTCGGGATAAATATAATCGCTCTCAACCACCCAGTGTTTTTCTACAGTTTGCCCCCGCTTGCGGGTTACCAGCCAGCGGTTAGGCACTAGGGGAAAGGTCGTACCGGCTTCCCCACTTTCGCCTCTAGTCAAAGTATCAGGTAAAGCCCAGTGGAGATGTACACCAGCTCGGAGCGGATAGACTTGCTCGAAGGCAGAAGCCAAAATCGTGGCACTCAGATTCGGAGTTCTATCTTTAACAACACCATGCTGATTGTAATAAGGAAGCTGGCTGTAGTCAGCCATTGCTGGCAAAGTGAGTAAGCCTTGTATATCTTGTTTGCTGGCTGGAATGTAAAGGGCATCCAACCGCATGGGCACCATTAAAAAACTGCTCATTAGTATTATTTTTATTTGTAAACAAACAGCCTCAACATATTTAGTTGTAAGAAAATCTATTGGACTTTTTTGATTATTGTTTAAATGTTGATAATTGACAATCTATTTGTAATGGATACCTTTGGTTGGTGGAACTGGTATCGACGCTTAAGTCAAGACTACGAGTATTTGCCTCAAAACTCTGAGACCATGCATGATTTACATCGCCATGATTCGTCTTATGGTTCGACGCTTAGCCTAAAAAAAAGCTACACCCCTAACCCTTTTCAAACAGCCTCTCATATAAAAACTCATAAATTTATTAATTAATTTGTTTTGACGTGCCTGCCTTTATGGCTGTTGGCTGTCATATTCTACTTGACCATAGTCTAACTTGACAATTCTGTCTGCACAATGAAAATAATGGTCATCATGACTGATGACCAGTACCATTTTTCCCTGCCCTCTGAGCTTGGGTAGAAATTCAGTATAAAAGATGTCTTTAAAGATGGGGTCTTGATCGGCTGCCCACTCATCAAATAGATAAATTGGTCGATCTTCCAGGTAAGCTGTAAGTAAAGTTAGTCGTTTACGCTGTCCTTGAGACAGAGCAGTAGTAGAAAATTCTCCCTGTTTTACCTTGACTTTATGCTCAAGCTGGAGTTGCTGAAGATACTCTTGAGCTTGAGTATCTAAATCAATTTGCTGTAAGCCCAGAAGTCGTTCAAATAAATAGAAGTCAGAGAAAACTACGGAAAAATGTTGGCGATACCACTCTCGATTTTGTTGGTTAATAGGCTGCTTATCTAACCAAATTTCTCCCGATTCTGGGATGTAGAGTCCGGTAATCAGTTTTGCTAGGGTAGATTTACCGCTGCCATTACCACCAATAATAAATACTACTTCTCCTGGTTGAAGTCTCAGATCGATAGGACCAAGGGTAAAGTTAATATCTTCTTGCTCACTGTAGTAAGTATGAGTCACTCCCTTGAGTTCTAAGTAGTGCAGGGAAGACAAAATCTGTGGGGGAACTGTTGCTACTTCGGCTCGACTGGCTAGGGATAAGCCAAGAGTCTCAATTTTATTCAGGGCGACGTTAGCTCTACTAAGGATCGGAAGTTTGTTGACAATATTTTCCATTGGCCCAATCAGGTAGGTAAAAGTCAAGACATAACCAGAGAGGGTTTGAGAGTCGAGAGTAACCCAATTGGGAAGAACAAACATCACGAAACCGACTGCAAAAAAAAAGATGAACTTACCCCAACTATCGGTTGTGGCGAACAGAGGTTAAACCATAAACGTTATGACTACGGAAGTTGGCAGCGGTTGCCTGTAGCTCTTCGGTAAGGAAATCTTGACGTCGGTGATAATGCAGTTTGAGTTCCTTAACACCTTCGGTTATTGTACGGAAATGCTTGAACAGCAAGTCTTGCTCTTCTCTAGCAAGGGCAAGTAACTGCCTACCTTTTTTCAACAGTACCCTGCAACTCCCCATTGCGATCGCTGATAAGCCCAAAACCATCAGTAATACTTTCCAGGAGAGCAAACTGATGTAAAACAGACACCCGATAACAATTGCCACATTAATACAGAGGAAGGGTACAACAAACACTGCGTTGGCAATTGTTTGAACATCTTCCGTTAGGGTTGCTAGCAAGCGAGGAGAGCCTAGATGTTCTAGATGACTTAACTCCGAGGAAAGAATTTGACGGCTTAGACGGAGCTGTAGCTGGAAAATTGCGTTTTGAGAGAGGCGAATCAGGATCACTCGGGTAATAATACTGGTCATTAGTGCTACCAGAGTCAATCCCACAAAACCCCAGGCAATTAATGTAGGGGAGGAAGAATTACTTTGGCTAAAGACACGACTAATCAGAGCAATCAGTCCAGCACTACTACCACCGCTGACAAAGCCAGTAGCAATGGCTATCGCTACCGTTTTCCAGGAGTAGCGCACAAGAAAGGAAAACAGATTCATCAAAAGCTCCAAAAGCAGGGAACATAGAGTCAACGTTGGGAAGTGTCACTGAAAGCGGCGGGAAGACCGATCCCTTAAGGGATGGGAGGGATAGCTGCCCGCCGCTTAGTTGTTACGTTATTTGTTAGAAAGTTTTTTTACAAAGAACCAACAACTAATAACAAATAACACGAAATCCCCCGTGCTTTAGCCGAGGGATGAGTTAACTAGTTCAAACAGTAAACAATGGGTAGCTTTGTCAAAAAATTAAGTGACAGCTTCAAGTTGCAGAGTTTGGCTGATCCCCATCCCCAACGATAGAACGCATTCCCTCAAGAGTTGCTGGAATAGTGCGAGGATCCATGAACATTACCTTACTACTGTCGCTGCCACCAATCTTCATCCCCATATCTATATAATTCTGGGCGAGTAAGAACTGGAGTGCTTCATGGGCGGTGGGATCTTTCTTCAATGCACCGCTAACCACCTGTAAGGCATCAGCAGTTGCATGAGCTTTGAGGACTTGCTGCTGGCGTTGTGCCTGAGCTTTAAGGACAATTGCCTGTTGTTGTCCTTCTGCATCCAGCACTAATGCCTTTTTACGGGCTTCCGCATCCAACTCTAGTGCCTCAGCTTTACCTCTAGCAGTATTAACTGCAGATTCCCTTTCTCCCTCAGACGTCAGAATTGCTGCCCGTTTGCGACGTTCTGCCGACATTTGCAATTCCATTGAATCCTGCACTGCTTTAGAAGGAACAATATCCCGTAGTTCCACCCGTGTAACTTTTACTCCCCAAGGATCTGTAGCTTCATCTAATTCCCGCAGCAAGATTTCATTGATATCTGCTCTAGCAGTAAAAGTTTGATCTAGTTCTAGCTGGCCCATTTCTGCCCGAATTTGGGTTAGCACCAAATTCTGCATTGCCGAGCGCAGATTTTCTACCTTGTAATAGGCTTTTTCCATATCCATAATCCGCCAGTAGACTACAGCATCAACACCGATGGAAACGTTATCGCGAGTGATACATTGCTGAGCTGGGATATCCAAGACTTTTTCCCGAATAGTTTCCTGGAATACCACTCGATCAAGGACTGGGAACAGAAAATTAAGACCGGGAGTAAGTTCCTTGCCGCTATATTTCCCCAATCTTTCCACCAATGCCTTGTTCCCTTGATTAATAATCTTGACCGAGCTAGCAAGCCCTGAACCGCCAAGAACCAAGATAATTAAAAAACCGAATACTCCTTCCATCTGAAGCCTCCTTGATCTATAGATAGTGTTCTACATCTAGAACTGGCAATTTTACAGAATTTTCAGCAAATTAAGAATTTAACAGCTGCTGGGGTACAACAATTAGGGTGTTGCCTTCCCGTCTTACAACATAGACTTTTTGGTTAGCTGCGATCGCTTCTACATAGTCCTCACAACGAGCACGCCAAGAATTTCCTTCATAAAGAACTCTCCCCGTCTCCCCTGACGGAATTGCTGTCAAGGTTTTGGCTTCCGTTGAATCCATTCTTTTGGCTACTCTGGCTGGTGGCAAGAAACGACGGGACAAAAACACTCCCCCTGTGGACAGCAACAGCCATAGCACCACTTGTAACCCGAACGTTGTTGTTGGCAAAATATATACTACCAATGCCACAACTAAGGCACTGAGTCCCATCATGAAAGCAACAAAAGCTGTTGGCAACAACAATTCCATTAGGGACAGAATTGACCCTGCCAGAAGCCAGAGTATTACAGAACTTAGCAGTAGCATCTCAACATCCGCTGTAGCGTAGGTTAATGGATTAGGTGGTTGATAATATAGCTATTGAGCGTTTGAATTTCCTCAACTTTTTCCTATAAGAGTCCCCCATCATCAAGGTGACACAACTGTGCACTATTGAGAGAGAATATTTAGAAATTCCCAAGCTATAATTCCAATCTATCTCAGCGATAGGGAATTTAGCCCCAAAGCAGTAAATTAATGTAACGGTTATGAGCAGTTCCGAGCCTCTAACAAATCCCTATCTGTGGGCAGCTGGTTCAGCGGCTGCCAAGATTGAAGTTGGAGAAGAAGTTGCTGACAGATATCAGGTGATTGCTCCCCAAATTTGGCAGGACACTCTACCGGAACTGCCTCGAGAGATTCCAGAGGAACTCAAGGACAATATTGTTCCTTACTTACGTTTGTATCCTCAGCGCCTCCATATCCCAGAGGTGTACGGGGTATGTGAGTTACCAGAGTCAGGACCCGATTCTACGGTCATTTTGTTAGAAAATGTACCGATTCAAATCAGTGGCGAGTTGTATCCTTCTATCGAGTTGGGTTGGTCAAAGGCATCGGCAGTACGTCAGGTTTATTGGCTGTGGCAGATTTGGGAACTGTGGAAACCTTTAAAGGAATTGGGTGTGGCTTCGTCCCTCTTAGTACCTGATAATCTGCGGGTTGAAGGTTGGAGGATACGATTGCTCCAACTTTATGCTGATAATGCTCAAGAAGAATTTACCCAGTTATCTACTGAGACTACTGCTAGTTCTGGAGACTCGGCAGTGGAAACAGTTGAGGAAGCAGCTATCGCTCTGATAAACTCTCCTGTGACAGCCAGTCTCCAACAACTAGGAGAGCAGTGGGCAATTTGGTGTCGTAAAACCTCAGGGATGGCAGAACAATTACAGGAGATTGTAGGGCAACTGCAAAGCGAGAAACCACCATTAAACGCGATCGCTTCCCAACTAAACCAACTATTATTAGAAAAAGCTGCTCTCCAACCTCTACGCTTACAAGTGGCTGGTGCTACTGATCCAGGTCCAAATCAAAATCATAATGAAGATACCTGTTATCCCACTGCAGCTGATCTACCAACTGATTCTAATCAACCTAGTGACCCTTTAATTCCCCATTTATCAATTGTCTGTGATGGCATTGGTGGACACGAGGGAGGGGAAGTTGCCAGCAAAATGGTAGTAGAATCAATCAAACTCCAAGTGCGGGGACTTTTGGCTGAGTTAGCAGAAGATCCAGAAATCATGACGCCGGAATTAGTAGCTCAGCAGCTAGAAGCAATTATTCGGGTAGCTAATAACTTACTCGCCTCTAGCAATGATCAACAAGCCAGAGAGTCCCGACGCCGCATGGGAACTACTATAACTATGGCACTCCAACTACCTCAAAAGGTGCTGACGAAGAAAGGTATGGGTAATGCTCATGAACTTTACATCGCTAGTGTTGGAGATAGTCGTGCTTACTGGATGACACCCCGCTACTGTCAGCAACTCACAGTGGATGATGATGTGGTAACCAGGGAAGTAAAGATGGCTCGTAGCCTCAAAACGGAAGCTTTGGAACGTTCTGATGCTGGAGCACTAACTCAAGCTGTAGGACCTCGGGATGGAGAGTTTTTACGTCCGACAGTAAAAAGATTTATCTTGGAAGAAGATGGCTTACTACTGCTGTGCTCTGATGGTTTGAGCGACAACGATTGGTTAGAGCAACTATACCGAGATTACCCACGAGATGTTTTTAGTGAAAAGCTGTCTCTGGAAGCTGCGGTTGAGTCTTTAATTGACTTAGCTAATCAAAAAAATGGTCATGACAATACTTCAGTAGTTCTTACCTACTGCGGTGTTACTCCCGAATGTCCTGTGGTGCTAAATCTGGGAGAAATTGGCAAAGAAAGCGATAGCTATGGAATCAATTTCAGTAATAGCCAAACGTTTGCTCCTACTCCTTTGAACCAAACAGGCGTGAATGGGGATTTACAAGAGTTAGCTACTGATTCTTCAGAAGAACCAGCGGTTGGTGCTCTAGCAACAACCAACACAACTAGATCAGAATTGCTAACCGCTAGGGGACGTTGGTTCAAGGCAATGTTGGGGGTTGTGGGCGTCTTGGTAGTACTCTTGTCCTCTGCTACTGCTTTATTAACAGCTCAATGGTTAATGGATCCTGAAGGATTTAAAGAAATGCGTCAGCGCCTCTTTCAACCAGAGCAGCTAAAGAACCCTGAATCTGAATCACCACAAAAACCAACTTCCCAAGAGTAAATAGGAAGAAAGACACACTTCAAGCCTAGGGGTGGAATAGCTTGGCAATTCTACAGTTGCCTGAAAGCTCAGGCAAACTATAATTTTCAGGAAGATTCCAGTCCTAGGAAATTTCGACCAGCATTAATCTTACCTACCACCTACCACCTAACACCTATGACAACCCAAAAATGACGACTTATTCAGCAAACCCTAAGTATGATCCCAGTCAGGCTTGATCGAGCGGCGGCGATTCAAAAAGCGATCGATCGCCATAGCTGCTATGCAGCCGTCCCCTGCAGCGACAACTGCCTGTTTAAAGGGAGTATTGCGAATATCGCCAATTGCCCAAACTCCCTCCACATTAGTCTCCATCATTTCATTGACCTTCACACCACCATCGGGATTGAATTCTACTTGGTCACCAATAAAATCTGTAATGGGTTTGGAACCACTTTGATAGATAAACACCCCTTCTACTGGAAGAAATTGAGACTCATCTTGTCCCTTGGGTTTAAGTTGAACGCCAGTCACTCCCATATCATTACCCTCAATGCTGAGGAGACGAGTTCGACTCCAATGCTTAATATTGGGTATTGTCAATAAATCCTGAGCCAATTCATCTTCCGGTTGAAGCTCTTTCAAGGTCATCCAATGGACTGTTGAAGCAAACTTCGTCAAAAAATTTGCTTCTTCAATCGCTTCATGATTGTTCCCCGATACAAGTACTTCACGCTCTTTATAAAACGCACCATCACAAGTGGCACAATAGCTAACCCCACGACCCAAAAATTCTTGCTCTCCTTTCAAGGAAGATACACGACCCATGGCACCTGTCGCCAAGACCAATGACCGACCGACAAATGTCCCCTCTGGTGTATAGACTTTTTTTAACGGTTCAGAAACATCAATGCCAAAAACCTGGGCTCTTTGATAGGAGGTCCCAAAAGCAATTGCTTGGTCTCGCATCATGGTTAAGAGTTCTTCCCCACTAATATCTTGGGCAACTCCTGGATAATTCGCAATTTTATGGGTAATCGCTAAAGCTCCCACTGTAGGATTTTTATCGAGAACAACAGTCTTTAGATCGGCACGAGAGGTATATAGTGCACAGCTACAGCCTGCCGGCCCTCCTCCAATAATGACCACATCAAATTCGTATGTATCCACAGTGTTAGATCCTCTTCGTATGTATCCACAGTGCTCGATCCTTAGAGTATTTGAATAATGGACAGAAACGCAAGAACTGGAAGACCAGTAAGTACTAACATCCCACTTCCGTGAAGATGAACTAGAAGTACTCTGAGCAGCTGCTTGAGCTTAAACACCTTGGACAATTTCTCTAAGCTAGAAAAATGAGCCCCAGAAAACAAACAAAACAAACACTAGCAGCACCAAAAAAGTCCAGAAATCTCGCTGTTTCTGAGGTTGGTAAACTGTTCTAGGAAAGATATCAATTGGTACTTCTTCATCTGTTTCAGCATCAACTTCTGTTACTTCAGACAAAGGTGAAACAGATGCTTGAGTTTTTTGTATCAAAGATGCTTCATCTACAGCTGGCAAGGCTTCAATCAACTTTTGCGCTCCTTGCAAGCTCATTACTACCGATTCCTGTTCTGAACTATACTCTTGTTGAGTAGATTCACCTTGGTGAGCAGTGTGTACACCCTCATACTCAGTAAGATTTAACTCATTGATAGGTGGTCTAAACCGCTTGATCAAAACTTGCTCTTGCTGAGTTAGGATTTCGTCATTAGCGTAAAATTCAAGCCAAGCTAGGTTGATTTGAGAGACTACACAAGCAACAATTTGTAAGTCTCTTAGTCGAGGATGTCTTGACCATTGTTGCCTGATATTTTGAGCTTTGCCGATATAAAGTAGTTCTGGTTCACCATTCAAGGCATAGGCAAAATACAGTCCTGGGATTTCCGGTAGTAATTCCCTGTGCTCTAGTGGCAAAGCTGGTAGAGAAAAAACCGTCTCAAGCGTAATGGGTAGATCAGTCATCTGTCTTTGGTCAGTTCCTTGTACAAGGCTCCTAGATTTGCACTACGCCCATGCTTGGCAAACACGAAACCTTTGCTATCAGCTTTTGGCTGAGGGTGGATGCTACAGCCCAGATATTTATCATACAACTGCAAAGTGTTTACAAAATCAGCTATCAGCTATCCGCTGTTAACTGTCAGCCAAAAAGCTGAACCTTGAACGATTGAGACCGCGATCGCTTAAACTATTGTAATAATAGTTAACAAACAAACAATCAATAATAAATATTAATCACCAAACCAATGCAGCAAGCAGCTCTAAATTTAATTGCCATTGGCATCTTCTGCATGACGCTTTCAGTCCTCCTCGGGCCAATACTCAATATCCCGCCAGCTATTCCTGCTATTACCACTGTCGGTATCTTGAGTCTTGCCACTCTTGACACCCTCAGCTTTCAAAGTAAGGGTGTAACCTTACTATTAGACTGGATTGCTGGTGCGAAGGGTCAATATCGCGATCGCATTCTTCATCATGAAGCTGGTCATTTTCTAGTCGCTTACCTATTAGGTATTCCGATTACAGGCTATACACTTACTGCCTGGGAAGCTTTTAAACAAAATAAACCGGGCTTGGGAGGTGTTACCTTTGATACTCAAGAACTTTCACCAGACCCCCTTGCCGCTGGTGAAGTGCGCTTAACTTTAGAGCGATTCTGTACCGTCTGGATGGCAGGAATTGCCGCAGAAACTTTAGTTTACGACAGTGCAGAAGGAGGTGCAGAAGACCGGCAAAAACTCAGAGAGGCTCTAACCTCATTAGGACTTCCTAGTAATCAGTATCCCATTAAAGAGCGATGGGCAACTCGACAAGCTCAAGAAATGATTGAAAAAAACTTCAGCGCTTATGAAGCTCTAGTTGAGACTATGAAACAGCGAGCCTCAGTAGCAAAATGCTCTGAGGTAATCGCGAAGGCTAGTGCTGCTGCGCGGAATTAAGAATTAAGAATTAAGAATGCTTATAGAGTAAGGATTCTATCGATCTCAAACTGGTCAGTTACTTCTGCCGCGCTGCACTAGTGCAATGCAACAGAAAGAATGAGAGAATGTAGTGCGAGCGTCTCGCTCACTAAAGGTTAAACGTGAGCAAGATGCTCACACTACTTTATTCCCCCATTGTAGGTGTGTTACACCACGACAGTGAAACCTAAATCACCACAAAATCATTGGCTGTCAGAGTTGTGGCATCAACCCCAGTCAAAGTGACCAACACCTCATTTGTGGCACTAACTATGATGTCACTGCCAGAGAAGCTCAAATCACTAAAAGTCAATCCACTGAGCAAGCCGATGCGATCTACACCTCCGAAGTCGGTAATTGTATCATTGCCGTCACCCGCAGCAAAGATAAATAAATCTTGACCATTACCACCAGTGAGTGTGTCATTCCCCAATCCACCGGTTAGTTCATCAGCGCCATTGCCACCGTTGAGGGTATCGTCACCAGCACTGCCGAAGAGGGTATCTTTGCTGTTGCCACCGAGTATGATGTCGTTTCCATTGCCACCGTTGATAAGATCTTCAGCGTTACCACCGGTAATGCTATCGTCACCATCAAGTCCGTTAACTATATCATCCCCGTTGCCAGCATCAATGACATCATTGCCATTAGTCCCATCAATTGTATCATCTCCGTTACCGCCGGTGATGTTTTGTCCTACTTCTACAGTAACAGTTGCACTATCCAACCCACCGTTGCCATCGTCAAGGATGTACTCAAAGCTAGCAGTACCACTGAAACCCGTATCCGGGGTAAAGATCACGTTGCTGTTATCGAGGATAACGGTGCCGCCAGTGGAATTAGCAACTGCGGTGATGCTGAGGTTATCACCATCGGAGTCCGAATCGTTGGCTAACAGTTCAGCAACTGGGATAGTTAGGGCAGTATCTTGATTAGCAGTAAAATTATCATCGTTAGCAACCGGGTCTTGATTAGAGGCATGACCAAACACCACATAGCTTGAACCTGAATCAGTGCCGTTATGGCTGGCATTAAATGCGCCAATAACCAGGTCATCAATGCCATCCCCATTGATATCTCCTGCACCGCTCACCGACCAGCCGGAACTGTCATATGCGGCTTGGCCGTCAATGCGGAAGCCATTAGTGCCATCCAGGCTCGAAAGGTCGAAAGTGGAGTTAAAACCGTCTGTAGAGCCAAACACTACATAGCTTGAACCCGAATCAGTGTCACTATTGTCGGCATCAGGTGCGCCAATAATCAGGTCATCAATGCCATCATCATTGATATCCCCCGCACTGCTCACAGACCAGCCGGAGTAGTCATTTGCAGCTTCGCCATTAATACGGAAGCCGTTGCTGCCATCCAGGCTCGAAAGGTCGAAAGTGGAGTTAAAGCTCTCTGTAGAGCCAAACACCACATGGCTCAAACCTGCCAAATTGCTGTTATCTCCGGCATCAACTGCACCAATAATCAGGTCATCAATGCCATCCCCATTGATATCCCCCGCACTGCTCAACGAAATACTGGAGTAGTCATATGTGTCTTCACCATCAATGCGGAAGCCATTAGTGCCATCCAGGCTCGAAAGGTCGAAAGTGGAGTTAAAACCCTCTTTAGAGCCAAACACCACATAGCTCGAACCCGAATAATTGCCCTTATTGTCCGCAGCAGGTGCACCAATAATCAGGTCATCAATGCCATCACCATTGATATCCCCCGCACTGCTCACCGACCAGCTGGACAGGTCATAGGCGGCTTCGCCATCAAGGCGGAAGCCGTTGCTGCCATCCACGCTCGAAAGGTCGAAAGTAGAGTTAAAGCTCTCTGTAGAGCCAAATACCACATAGCTCGAACCCGAATAACTGTAGTTATTGCTGGCCTCAACTTCACCAATAATCAGGTCATCAATACCATCGCCATTAATATCCCCCGCACTGCTCACCGGACGACGGAAGAAGCCATTATCTGAGACTTGGCTATCAAGGCGGAAGCCGTTGCTGCCATTGAGGCTAGAAAGGTCGAAAGTAGAATTAAAGCTGTCTATAGAGCCAAATACTACATAGCTTGAACCAGAATAACTGCCGTTAGTGCTGCGATCAAATGTGCCAATAATCAGGTCATCAATGCCATCCCCATTGATATCCCCCGCACTGCTGACAAAACCGCCGGAATTGTCATAGGCGGTTTGCCCATCAAGGCGGAAGCCGTTGCTGCCATCGAGGCTTGCAAGGTCGAAAGTGGAGTTAAAACCCTCTTTAGAGCCAAATACCACATAGCTCGAACCCGAATAACTGCCGTTATTGTCGGCATCAGGTGCGCCAATAATCAGGTCATCAATGCCATCGCCATTGATATCCCCTGCACTGCTCACCCAACGACCTAAGCGGTCTTTTGGGGCTTCGCCATCAAGGCGAAAGCCGTTGCTGCCATCTAGGTTTGAGAGTTGAATAACTGGGTCAAATGTCATGAAATTTTCTCCTTTTAGTCCTAATCTCCGCGTCTCTGCGTCTCCGCGTCCGGTGTGTCAGTACTAATTCACCATTTAAATGCATAACAGCTTAACGCTTCCCCATCGAAATCACCCGACAAATCTCATCAGATTTAAAGCCGATCGCCATCGGACATCGTATCTTTGATAATATTTGTATGTCATAGAGTTCTGTTACTACTCCTTCGAGGCGTAGAGAGTGAACGATATCTCCACTTCTGAGGTCAATCACTAACAGTCCACACCGGGGTTGAGCATCTTTGCTTTGCAATCGTTCATTCAGTACCAAACCGTTAAAGGTTTTATTTGCTCGAGGTTTGGAGAGTCCAACAATGGCAAAATCTCCACTGAAGGCTAAGCCGCGCAAATAGCCTGGACAAAATGCTACGGGTTCAAAGCTTCCCCGTTGTCTATCCACATAGCCGAATTCCCCTGTCCCAGAATTGAGTAGCCACAGCTTACCCTGATAGCAACGGGGTGAGTGGGGCATCGATAATCCAGAAACAATCACCTGATTACTCTCAACCTCAATCACACAACCGCCATCACGACGCTTCTCCCGCCAGCCTTCAACAATATCACTCTGGCTGACTGCTGTAACATAAGCTGGTTGCCCATCCCGCAAACGCTAAACCATTGAGGTGACATCGGTCTTCTGCCGCTAATCTGGAAATAAATGGAGGTTGCCATAGGGGAACAAAGCTGTGAGTGTCGCTCACTGTGGCAAGGCAACTAAATAATGTATTGACAAAAACAACATAACTATGGCCTCTCTTTCCCATCTCCCCCACAACCACATCATGCACATCCAAGTCCCCAGTAATATACCCCACCTGTGGTACATACACAGCATCATAGCCATTGTGGAGTTGTCCCGGTTGTAGGGCATTTTCCAAACGCCACAATTGATATAGTGTGCTCATATAAAGAGTCGAGCCTTGGGCATACAACCCCATACAACGCTCAAAAGTCCGCTCAAAAACTGACAATTTTCCCGATTGTTGCAAGCCAATAAAAAAGACTTTACCGGCTTGATATGTAGTGAAGGTAATACTCACTCGTTGTTCGGCTAGCCAGGAGGTGAACTGCCGAGAGGCATCAATTTCTAAAGAGGGAGTTTGGGACGTTATTCCAGAAGTTTGGCTAACCATAACTTAAAATAATTATTTCAGTCTCAGTCACCTTACTTCACATCTTCATGGAATGAAAACTCGTCTTGCACCCATGTAGTTAGCCCTATAAATCGCAATCTCAACAATACGATCAACGCATCTTTCTCGATAACTTGAGTCATATAACACTCTGTCAGCATTACTATCGTTTGATAATCCTACTTCCTCAAACATGACAAAACGAATTGGGATGAAATCAAGCCAGCCTTGACTGGCAATACTCCCAATGAGGATACGTGCGTGTCCTTTGAAATTGTGATCAAGTGAACTACCC
>CBDCVG010000101.1:0-14596 GCA_965222765.1 Caldora sp. | reverse complement strand
ACAATAGCCTTAGATGACATCTAACTTGGGAGAGGTTTTTGTCTAATCCAATGATGATAAGACTTACGCAATCAAGTGTCATGCTGAGGTAATAGTAAGGAATAATTATTTAATTCTTTCTTCGTGAACGAAGAAAGAATTAAACCAAATTAAACAATTATTAATTATCAATTATTAATTATTCATTGGTAAAGACTGCTTTATGGTTAAGGAATTAGTGTCCAGCGAAACTATTGCTGCGATCGCAACAGCAGTTGTTCCTCAACAAGGAAGCGTTGGTATTGTGCGGCTTTCGGGTTCAGAGGCACTGGCGATTGCTCGTACCTTATTCCAAGCACCAGGACATCAAGTTTGGGAAAGTCACCGGATTCTCTACGGCTATGTGCGTCATCCTCAAACCCAACACCTGGTAGATGAAGCACTACTGCTAATTATGCAAGCTCCCCGCTCCTATACTCGTGAAGATATAGTAGAGTTCCATTGCCACGGCGGCATTATACCAGTCCAGCAGGTGTTGCAGTTGTGCTTAGAACAGGGAGCAAGGTTGGCTCAGCCAGGAGAATTTACCCTGCGGGCATTTTTGAATGGACGGTTGGATTTAACTCAGGCAGAAAGTATTGCTGAATTGGTTGGCTCCCGCTCCCCTGCTGCCGCTCAAGCTGCTCTTGCTGGTTTGCAAGGTAAACTTGCTGCACCCATCCACCAACTGCGAGCCACTTGTTTGGATATTTTAGCTGAAATTGAAGCCAGGATTGATTTTGAGGAAGATTTACCCCCTTTGGATGAAGGGGAGATAGTAGCCCAAATTGAACAGGTAATGGCTCAAGTTACCAGTATCCTGGCAACAGCAGACCGGGGTCAACTACTGCGTACAGGCTTAAAAGTAGCCATAGTCGGGCGTCCTAATGTGGGTAAATCTAGTTTACTCAATGCCTGGAGTCAGAGCGATCGCGCGATCGTTACAGAGCTTCCTGGTACTACCCGCGATGTGGTGGAATCTCAGTTAGTAGTTGGCGGCATACCAGTACAAGTACTGGATACTGCTGGAATCAGGGAAACTGCTGATAAAGTAGAGAAGATGGGAGTAGAGCGATCGCGTAGTACTGCTCAAACTGCTGATTTAGTTTTACTAGTGATTGAAGCTATAACTGGCTGGACAGCCGCCGAGCAGGAAATTTACGAGCAGGTGAAACATCGCCCTCTGATTCTGGTGATTAACAAAACTGACCTCACCCCAGCAGATGCTGTCTCCTTTCCTGATACGATTAACCAAATAGTTCCTACTGCTGCTGCTCAAAACCAAGGTATTAATGACCTGGAAAAAGCGATCCTAAAAGCGGTACATACTGATAATCTTCAAGCTGCTGACTTGGAGCTAGCGATTAACCAACGGCAAGCAGCGGCCTTAACTAAAGCCAAAATTTCTCTGGAGCAAGTGCAACAGACAATTAGTCAACAGTTACCCCTCGATTTCTGGACAATTGACTTGCGAGGGGCAATTCAAGCTCTAGGAGAAATCACTGGGGAGGAAGTCACTGAATCGATACTTGATCGCATTTTTAGTCGCTTCTGTATTGGTAAATAACTAGGGCTTGCTGAATAAGTCGTAATTTTCGGGTTGCCATAGGTGTTAGGTGTTAGGCAATGGTGACAAGTTAAAAGGTGGTGCATTTTGTCAACTCCCAGATATGGTGTTTGGGGCTAAAAAAACCCTATATATGGAATTGGACTTTGGACAAAAAAATCTATATTCTTCATTCTCCATTCTCCATTCTCCATTCCCTTGACAACGACATTTTTACCTTAACTTGTCACCAATGGGTGTTAGGTGGTAGATCAACCGCCTACTGTACTACTGACTAAAGCCTCTTGTCCTAAGTATCCCCAGATATCTACTACAGGTTTTCCTTTAGTATCCAGGTGACGATAGTTACTGTGAGGCACACAGAGGATCAACAAATCACTTTTAGCCACTACCGTTTCTAGGGGGATTAAATTGGGATCTGTAGTAACGTGGGGGTCGGTAGTATGAACCTCTTTGGCACGGAACTCTAAAATCTTCTTAAGCTTGTAACTTAAAGAGGAGCGGACATCATCACTGTTGGCTTTAAATGCCATACCTAATAATCCGACAGTCAGTCTTTCTAGGCGGTATTTCTTAGCAATTTCATCAACCAAGTACATTACTAAACCTTCATTGACAAGCATTGCTGCATGACCTAGGCTGAACTGGTTGTCAGAGAAGGCAGCTAACTGCATCGTATCTTTGAATAAACAAGGCCCTGCTGCTAAACCAGGCATGGGAATATCCCTTGCTCGTGGATAATTCTGCTTCATGCCTCGTAAAACTCGATGGTAGTCTACCCCAGCGGAGTTCATAATCATATAAAACTGATTAGCTACAGCAAATTGGATATAGCGGTAGGCATTGTTGAGCAGTTTGGCAAACTCTGCTTCCATTGGAGAGAGATGGACAACTTCAGAGGTAATTAAGCTAAACAGCTCTCCCGCCTCTTGCTCTGCTTCCGGGGTAGTGCCACTCACAATCTGTGGCAATTTCTGGGACTCTTCAATCGCATGTCCTTGCACAACTCGCTCTGGACAAAAGGCAATTTTGATATGCTTACCATTAGAACTTAGGTACTTATCTAACCATTCGGTGGTACCAGGATAAACAGTAGAGCGTAAAATCAGTAGTTGACCACAGGATAAATAGGGTAATAACTCTTCCATACAGTCCTTAATCAGTTTCAGTACTGGATTAAGGAATTCATCAACTGGTGTGCCAATGGTAATAATTGTGGTGGCAGCCTTAGCTACATCAGCAGGATTAGAAGACAAATATAAGAGTTCTTTTTCTAAGGCTTGCTTGAGCAATGGTTCTGCACCATGCTCCATAAAAGGAACAATACCTTTTTTAATCGTCTCTAAAGTATGTTCGTTAATATCGTAAATTAGCACCCGCAACCCTTTGCTGGCGAAAACTAAAGCTAGGGGTAAACCCACATGGCCTGCACCACCTACAATACAGATATCTGCTTGGATATTACTGGAAACATCTGTCATCCTTTCACTCCTCTCATCAGCACCAACACCGCTTCTGGTTTGAAATATGGTAGCTGAAATAGAGCATTGTTGGTGAAAATTATCGAACAATGCCTTGTGGAACAGGCTTCTAGTGTAGCGCGGTGAAAATAACACACCAGGAGAGAGAGCGATAGAATCCTTACTCTATAAGCATTCTTAATTCTTAATTCTTAATTCTTAATTCCGCGCAGCGTACTAGCCTGTTTCAATCTCTCCACTGGCAAGATACCAGTGCCACAAAGGGAATTTCCATGTTGTCATCTCTTGAATTGATGTTACAACAATCCTCGATAACGAATAAAGACTAAAATAGCTGCCCACGAACCCAACGCAACCTTAACCGCAACCAGAATGTTAAGGAGGGGAATCCAGCCACCGCTGATTAGTGTATCTAACTCACCGTGGGGTAACTCTATACCCAACAGGCATAGAACCGCCAGCACAATAAAAATCAGAACCGAGACTTTCTCCCAGGTTGCTGCCTGCCAGCGCTGATAGATCATCTGCATCCATTTGGATGATGAGGTAATGGCAACCAAACCAATCGCCGTTCCACCGGCTACGCCAGCGGCAAAACCACCCCCTGGACTTAAGTGTCCCCTAATTGCCAGTTCGATACTGACTAAGGCAGCAATCATAGCTCCCAATCGCGCTAGAATCACTGAAGGGTGATCTGTAAATTGGTAGATAGTGCAGGATGGTTTTTCATTAGCTAGCAGAAACCGTACTCCCATAATTGCGATCGTGAAAACTACAACCTCGAAGATTGTGTCGTAGAGTCGATTCCTGAAAATGATACCGGAAACGGCATTAGGTACTCCGCTATCTCGCACAACCGATTCAACGATTCGCCAGATCAGTGGAGTCGATCGCTAAATTAGGGAAGACGAGCATTTTAATGTACAGTGCTATTCCTACTGCAATGTAGATCCACTTCACGGCTGATTCTCCATTAGGTTGGGTATCGAGTGATTGACCTCAGGCTGGCTGAGAGTCTCCGAATTGAGATAGGTTAGGCTTGCCAAGGTTGACGGCAGTTCTGATTGCATGATTTCGTAAAGTCTTGGAATGCGGGTCTGGATATGGTATAATGAACCGCCATCCGTGGAGGGCAATGGGAGCGATTCCCAAGCAATCCACTGCTCGGATAAGGTGGTATGAATTTCTTTCGCTGTCAAGGCGGTTTGTAAAGCTTGAGGATTGGTATAACTTATCTGTTCTAGACGCAGATGATATTTGCTCAAAGTTTTTCTTAAAGCCGAGAGCAATTCCTCTGAAGGGTGATTAGGTTCTGGCGGGGTGAGGGAAATTTCGGTTGTAATTTCCATTCTCGGCGCCTCCGTATCTCCGTGTCTCCGCGTCTTCTTACTCGTTTCCCCAACATTTTTTTCGCTCACCCATTCTGACGGTTCTGCATTCAACTCACTTTCAAGTACACCAACGCGCATGGTTAGGGAGGAGCGTACTGCCACTGCGTAGAGGGTAATGGGACAGCATGGTTCCCACCAAGGCTTCAGTCAAGCCTACATCCGCTGCCCCAAAGAGAGCATAGACTAGGGCTGCAACGGCTCCGAAAATACCGCGAATTACTAAAGCATGATAAGGATTGACTTGCAAAACTACCATGCAGGCAGTTAAGGGCAACAAAGCAGTAATCGCTACGACATATAAATCCTCAGTCATCATCACCTCCGCTGGTGGAACAGTATGCCAATACATAGCCCAAAACCGTATTCCAGATTGCCAGAGAGAGCAGCGCCAGAATCAGCAGTGGCCATTCTCGGGGGATTTTTAGGAGTAACCCGACAATAATGCTCATCGAACCCAAAGTATCGGCAACTGAAAGACTATGTAATTTGAATAAGATCGAGCGATGACCAATTAGGGGAAAAGTTCCCCAAAACCAAAAGACAATTCCTACCGCAATACAGGTGTAACTAACAGCATTGATCATAATTCATTCACCCTTCTAAGAATATGAGCTAGCAGCATTAATGAGGCATTACCAACACTCAAGATTAGTACCCCAACTACCCCAATCATCCAGTCATCACGCAAGACAGATACAACCAGAATCATGATCGATGTTTTGGTGGCAATACTGGCAAAAGCCAACATCTTTTGCCAAATATTTTCATCCTGCCAAGCTTCATAGATAGGGATGAGCAGCGCTAGAATCATGGCAATGAGTATCCAATTCATCTCTTTTTCCTCCGTCGTACTCGATGAACTTCATACCAGCCATCTTCGTGATATTTCAAAACAATAGTTTTTGGGGTAAAAGTAATCAGAAAAATATCTAGAAAGATCAGTCCAGGTGTGCGCTGTGGTTTGACCCTTTCCATCGCAATATCTTCGCGAGTTGTGGGGACGAAACATGATCTCAAAAGCTTCAAAGTAGGCTTGGGGAATGGCTATAATAATTTCCCCTATTACCCGCAGCCAATCTTTCAAAACAGTAGGTGCTGTGTAGCCTCGCGGTAATAGCAGGGCAACACAAACGCCGATAATGATATTAGGCAAACTCACATCGGCAGTCAGCAAAAACCAAATCGCCAATCTTAGTATTAAGTCTAGATATCCAATCATACGAATACCATCCAAAACAGCAGCGTTAACATCAAACTCATCACCCCAATAAGATGGTCGAATTGCTCAATCACACGGGGCAGTTTGACGGTGACTCGCTGAAAAATCACAAAATAGGCAAGCCAACCGATACCAATAGTTACTAAAGGTTTGACAATATTGGAGATGGTATAGGCATCGTAATAGACACAATTAGCAATAACTAATCCGCTGAGTAAGATAGTCATTGCTGCCCAGAAACCTGACTTGGCATTCCCTTCACCTCCACGGGGCAGAAAAATAAATTTAGCAAATGAGATGGCGGTTCCTAGAGCTGCAATGTTCATGCCAATCACTTGCCAAGGTACGAGGTTTTTCATCGTCAACACCTTGGCTCCAAAACCAGACAATAGGGGAAAACCAGAGATAGAGAAGCTAGCAATAGCTAGGGCAATCCAAATGGAAGTCGGAATCGGCTGCTGTTTTAGCTCTTTGAGATTGCGGCTGGGTAAGTTCCCTGCAATCAGAAACAGAGCTGATTTGACTAAACCGTGGGTTAGTGCATAAAATCCTCCCACTTCCGGCGCTGCCAGAACAAAGCCTAGCTGGGAAACGGTATGAAAAGCTAACATCCGCTTGGTGTCTTTTTCCCAGACGGCATAGCCGACGCCCAAAAGTGCTGTTCCCACACCGAAGGCTCGGACAATGGGATCGATTTCCTGTACTATTAGGGCACAACGGAGCAGGGGAAAAACACCAGTTTTGACTACAACTCCTGACAGCAGAGCCGACACTGGTGTCTCAGATTCAGAGTGAGTCAAGGGTAACCACAACCCTGAGACAAAGATGCCTCCCTTAGTCAAAAGTCCCAGAAAAATGAGGGCAATTGCCTCAGTTGGAGCATCCCGCAATCCGTCAAAGGAAAAGGAATGGCTTGCCTGATAAACCAGCACCGCACCCATAAGGTAAAACAGCATGGCTGTATTGCTGACAAAAAGATAGCGTAAGCCAACCCAAATTGAGCGATCCGTGCGGGGATAGGCAATCAACAGAAATGCGGCAATACTGATCACCTCTAAGGCAACATAGACACTGATAAAATCTGCACAGATAAATACAGAATTGACACTGCCGTGCAAAATGATGGCTTGTGTATAAAAAAAAGCTGTTTTATCGCTGCGCCAACAGTAGAGAATAACTGCCGCTGTCACTAGGGCATTAGTGAGGATGAAGTAGCCACTTAAGGAATCTACAACTAACGTGACGCCAAAATTATCCAATAACTGTAAGGTGAGAGGAGACGAGTTGAGTACTCGCTCTAACCCATAGCCAAAGGAAACCAATGCTACACCCAGTGCGAGATAGCGATCGAGCTTGGGGATGAGATAAATACTAAACCCCACAAATAACGGCAGGGCAATCCAGGCAATTGTTATTGTACTCATGGCGTGTTGTTCTTCTCAATCTCGTGGGTTTCCAGGGTTGGATTATCCCGTGATAGCTTCATAACTCCCACTAGCATTAAGGCCTGGATGGAAAAGCCAATTACGATCGCTGTTAAGATAACTGCCTGGGGAACCGGATCTGCGTAAGCAACCGGTTCAGTACCTGAAGCAATGGGAGTAAACGGGGCCCTCTCGCGCTGCAATCAAAACGTAATAACCAATCACCCCGGTACTCATCACATCCATCGAGATGATCTTCATCATCAGGTTCTTTTTCAGAATGATGGCGAAAAATCCACATAATATAGTTGCAAATACAAAGGCTTCTAACATGGGGATTACCTTGTGGGTAAGGGTTTAGAATGTGACGCTACGATAGCGGGATAATGAATATGTTCGGGGAGTGACAAATTTATATCATAGACTTAAGTCTATGAATAAAGAGTTATCCATCTACTAAAATCTAATCATAAAATACTTTCAGTGTGACCACCATCGCCGCGATCATTTTTGATGGATAGGAAAAGGAAAACTTATGGTTACCGACAAAAGTGACTGTGGTTGAGAAAAATTGCACTTTCATAGGACTTACGCACCGTAACGGAATTATGTCATCCTGAGCGATAGCGAAGGATCTCCCAGACAGTCCAGATGCTTCACGATCACCTCAGGGGTGAGCGAAAAAAAGGGTGGGGGGATGGGGAGATAGGGAGATAGGGAGATAGGGAAACAAAGGAAAACGAATGATTTGAGAGGATACTTCGCTAGAGCACCGATTCATTAACCAAAATTAGATGTAGGGGCGAAGCATTCGGGCGATAATTTATCTTCTGAAACCCTAGTTTTTCTGTCCGAATGCTTCGCCCTGGGATGTGGACTGTGTCGTAAATAGGAATACTGAATCGGTGTTCTAGAAATTCCAACCAAAATTTCGCTCACCCTCACCTCAGCATCACAGTTGAGTGTGTAAGTCCTAGAGGTAATGGAGGCAATTTGTATCAAAATTCCCCATCCTCCACTGCTCCTAAAGCTTTTAGGGTTACCTTTTGAGCTGCAGTTAAACCTGTAACGCCATTAATTTTCATTCCCTCGTAGGGTCTAGGGAGTCTCAGAGTTTTCAGGCACTCACCTGTCTTAACATCCCACAGCTTAATTGTCCCATCCTCACTACCACTGGCGATGGTTTGCCCATCTGGACTGAAAACGATTGACCTTACACAATTACCATGTCCCTGCAAAGTCTTAAGATATTGACCTGTGTTGACTTCCCAAAGCTTTACCATTTGGTCTTCACCACCACTGGCAAGAGTTTGTCCATCTGGACTGAAGGCAACTGACCCTGACCCAATTACTGTGTCCTTGTAAGGTTTTGAAGCATTGACCTGTGCTGACTTTCCAAAGCTTAATAGTTTGGTCTTCACTACCACTAGCAAGAGTTTGCCCGCTAGGACAAAAAACCACTGATCTTACACCATTGCTGTGTCCTTGTAAGGTGTGGAGACATTCCCCTGTGGTGACTTCCCAGAGCTTTACGGTTTGGTCATCACTACTACTAGCGATGGTTTTTCCATCTGGACTGAAAGCCACTGACCATATCCAACTGGTATGCCCCTGCAAAGTTTTGAGGGCATTCCCCTGTGGTGACTTCCCAGAGCTTTACGGTTTGGTCATAACTACCACTAACAAGAGTTTGCTCAACTCCTTTGGAGAGAGTTTCGTAAACAGAATCAAAAGCCACTGACCATGCACCATAATTATGTCCCTGCAAGGTGTTGAGACATTGCCCTGTGCTAACTTCCCAGAGTCTAATCGTTTGGTCATCACTACCACTGGCGAGCATTCGCCCATCCAAACTACAAGCTACTGACAATACCCCATTGCTATGCCCCTGCAAAGTTTTGAGGCATTGACCTGTGGTAACTTCCCAGAGCTTCACCGTTTGGTCTCCACTACCACTAGCGATGGTTTGTCCATCATAACTGAAAGCCACTGAAAATACCCCATTGCTGTGTCCTTGCAAAGTTTTGATGTATTGCCCTGTCCAAAGTCCCCAGAGCCTCACCATTTGGTCATCACTACCACTAGCAAGAGTTTGCCCGTCAGGACTGAAAACCACTGACCTTACCGCATTTTTGTGTCCCTGCAAGGTGTTGAGGCATTGCCCTGTCTTGACTTTCCAGAGTTTCACTGTTTGATCATAACTACCACTAGCGAGAGTTTGTCCATCAGGACTAAAAGCGACTGACCATACCCAATTGCTGTGCCCTTGCAAGGTGTTGAGGCATTGTCCTGTGCTGACATCCCAGAGTCTCGCAGTTTGGTCATCACTACCACTGGCAATGGTTTGCCCATCTGGACTGAAAGCGACTGACCTGACCCAATTACTGTGTCCTTGCAAGGTTTTGAAGCATTGACCTGTGCTGACATCCCAGAGCTTCACCGTTTGGTCATAACTACCACTGGCAATGGTTTGCCCATTAAGACTGAAGGCGACTGACCTGACCCCATTGCTGTGTCCTTGCAAAGTTTTGAGACATGCTCCTGTGCTGACTTTCCAAAACTTTATTGTTTGGTCTGCACTGCCACTAACAATGGTTTGCTCATCTGGACTGAAAGCGACTGACCATACGCCGTTGCTGTGTCCTTGCAAAGTTTTGAGACATGCTCCTGTGCTGACTTTCCAAAACTTTATCGTTTGGTCTGCACTGCCACTAACAATGGTTTGCCCATCTGGACTGAAGGCAACTGACCTGACCCAACTGCTATGTCCTTGACAAGTCAAAAGTCCCTGACCATCCGCAACCCTCCACAGGCGAATTTCGCCATTAGTATCACCGACAGCCAAAAGTTTTCCATCGGGGCTAAATGCCACTGATAATATTCTACTGAAGGTTTTAGTAAAAACGGACTTGGCTAGATCCGAGTGAGCAAAATTAACATCATGTAGATTCACACCTTGGAGATAAGCTTGCCAAACATTTAAATAAGAAAAGTCATAATTGCTTAAATCAGTTTGTATCTGACACAGCAGATTAATAATATTGCCCCCGGTATACCCTGGTTGGAGGGGAAACTGCTCTCGTAGTATTGCAAGAATTTGATTTAGCTGAGCTTCCAAACTGCTTTGACAAACCAAAGTAGCAATCAGTTCTTGTGCAATTGGTTGGAGAATCAGGCGGTTTTGAGTCTCCCTAATGTAGTCTTTTCCCTTAGCCTTGAGCAAAGCATGAGTGTTAAAGAGTACAATTTCCCTAGACCTAATCTCCTCACAAACTTGCTCGATTAACCGCTCAGTCATATACTCCATAACTACCGGCTGCTGGGTGAAACTTGCTGCTGTTGTCTCAATTAGCGATCGCTTTCCCAAACAATTCAACGCCTCTAGTAACTTAACTCGCGATACCCTTGGGACAAGATCCTCTCCTAACTCTTGCGTGGAAACTGGCTCTCGATTAATCGCTAACCAGTACATCACCTGTTGTTCTAACTCTGACAGGCGATTAAACTGTTCTTCCAATACAACTCGAATATCATCAAAGGCGAGAGTTCCTTCCCGCAAAAATTCAGCAATATCACCAGCAAATAACTCTTGAATTGTTGTTGCTACCAACTTCAAGGCTAAGGGATTGCCAGTATAACGAGCAATCAGTTCTCTCCCTGCCTCTTCTGAACCGAAGAGGGATAACCCTTTCGCCTGCAAAATTTCCTGCCCCTCCACCGCACCCAATCCTGTCATTTGTAGGACTCGTACTGGTAGAGTTTCTCCTGCTAATGCTACCAATTCCCTCGGCTTCCTCCCGACTAGTCAACACCAGACAGCTTTGGTGAGAAGCTTCACCCACTCGTTTGAGCAGTTCCCCATATTCCTCATACCCATGCCGATAATACCCGGCTCTACCTGCTTGCAGAATTGATTCCCCATTATCCAATACCAGCAAGCAGCGGCTTTCCCGCATGTAAGTACTTAAACAAAATTAATTGTATAGTTTTCGCCAACTTTATTAAGAATATTTTCAATGGCTTCTACTAGGTTAGTCCAACTATCGTAAGCACTGGCATCCAACCACTCATATTTAATTTTTTGCCACAAAATCTCAATTAAATTAAGTTGAGGAGAATAGGTAGGCAACAAGAAAATTGTCAAGCCTTTTTCTTTCCAATTCTTCTTCTTTATTTTTGAACAAATTAGTTAAATGAATTGAGGCTTGATCCATTACTAATACTGTCTTTTTTTTGAGGCGAGAGCAAAAATCATCGACACACGCTACAACAATTTCACCATCAATACTACATTCAAAAATATAACTATCTAATTCATTGTTTATATTCAGCAAACCCAAAACGTTAAGTCGTTTGCTTTTTTGACTTTTTATCGTCTCAGTTTTTCCTTCTTCTTGCCAAGCATAAGGAACATATGGAATCAAACAAAACCCTGATTCATCTACATACCTTATGTCTATTTTACCCAGCTTTTCTTGTTTTTTTAATTCTTCTATTTCTCGTTTTTTTTGCTGATATAATTCCGGCTCTGGTTCACCTCCTACTCTTCTTCTCAGACGATGCCACGTCATTTTCAATGATTTTATTACTCTTTTTATTGTTTCTTTGCTTACTTCTTTACCCCACTCTTTTTTGATTCTTTCTTGAACTCTTTTTAGGTTTTTGGGACTTAATTTTACCCACTGCTTTATTTGGTCTTTCTCTTGAGGATTAAATAAGGGTTGTCTACCCCTTCCTTTTTGATTATATAGTCCAGCTAAAGCCAATTTATCCCAATTGTTAAACCAATTGTAAATTGTGTTGCGACTCACTCCAAAAATTTTCATTAATTCATCAATTTTCTTCCCTTCATAGCTTAATTTAATACAATGTGCTCTTTGCCTGACTTGATAAAATTTACTTTCTCTGTAAATTCTCTCTAAAATTTTTAAATTTTCTGGAGTTAAGCCTTTAATATATCTCATTTTTACTTTTGATGAAAGTTACAATTATTTATTTTCACTTGACAAATTATTATTTCAATTGAGTCTTGGTTATGTTTAGCGCCGCACTCAGCACAAGCTCCTGCTGCAGACAATCGCCAGCCAAATATTAATCAATTATTACCTTCATCAAAGAATACCACAAAATATACAATTAATTTTGTGTGACCACTTAGGAGCCAACTTAAAGGGAGCAAATTTGGGATTTGCCACTCTGTATGGAGCACATCTAGAACAAGCAGATTTAAGTGATGCTAGCATTTATCATGCTGACTTGCGTCGAGCTAAACTTGACGGAGCTAAACTCGAAGGAGCTGATTTGAGAGGAGCAGATCTAAGTTATGCTAAGTTACTTGGAGTTGACCTGAGTGATGCGGATCTCTGGGCAGCTAGAATGCCCGACGGATTGATTTCCTCTGCTGGTTAGAAATTAACTGATGACACTAGTACCGCTGCGCGGAATTAAGAATTAAGAATGCTTACTTTACAAGCTTTCTTTCCTTCTCCCTCGGAGCCTCCTGACTTGAAAGTAGAGAGTAGGGGCGAATGGCATTCGCCCCTACTTTCATGCATGTCGCTCTTACTTTCATGCATGGTGGTGAAAAAATTTTTTCATCGGGACTGCCTTCTACCTCCTACCTTATTGCCACCGAAGTGTAAGTATTCTAACGAACTTGATATAACACCTTCTCGTGACGTACCTACACTTCTCTTACGAGTAAGTGTAGGCTTCTCAGAGACTCTTCGTTGAAGACATTATCTGAGCTTTAAGACCGTGCGCCCCACGGTTCCTTATGTTTATAGCCGCGTTCAAATCCCTACATAAACTGGTTTTACAGACCGGACAATTATGTATTCTTACCGATAGCGGCTTTTTGACTTTATGACCACAGCTAGAGCATTCTTGACTTGTGCCGTTTGGAGATACAGCTATTACTTTCTTTCCCCAGCATTTTCGGCTTTGAAGGAAAGTATATTTATAAACTGACCCCAACCAGCGTCATTTATTGATTTAGCCAGTCTTGTCTTAGCAAGTCCTTTGATATTCAGCTTCTCAACAGCCACCACATCATACTTCGCCAGCAGCTTCTTGGCTGTCTTGAAACGGTTCTGCTCATACCAGTCAAACCTTTGAGCTAGTTGGTAATTACAGCAGATTGCAGGTATATGAGGTACAGTAAAACTCTTATGAGGTAAGCATATTGTCCTACATGAGTGTACCTCACCAAGATGAAATGTGCTGTATATTGATACCTCAGCATCTCTAAGGTATTGTCAATGACTTGGCACTGCTGCTTGGTTGGCTTTAACTTGTACTGGTATGAGAAAATCATTGTTGTCTATCTGTTTTCGACCTGTTCATATGCTAGCCTAAATGTATCCCTACTGTGTATCCATTGTGAAAAAAGAAAAACAACTAAAAGCAAGACTAAGCAAGGCAAGGTATTTCAAGCTTGCTCAATATGCAGTCAGCCGGGATAGGACAATTACTTCTCTTATTGAAGATTGGATAGACTCGCTACCTAATCTTGGTTCGTAATTCATCCCAACACCTCCCTTACACCGTAGGTGTTGGACTTCTTACGATTGAATGTTAAAGATTCCGAATACCACTAATCAAACCGCGACAAACACCAGTAAGAAAATCTAGATCCAGCGTTTCTATCGAATCAGTTGCTTGATGATAATGAGGATTTCGCATAAATGATGTATCTGTAACCATCATTGCTCGATAACCTCTGTCCCAAAAAGGAGCATGATCACTCAGTCGTGTCTGAGGAACAATTAGACCTTTTTGTCCTGCTGGTAACCACTCACAGGGTGTTCCCTCTTTACGGATGCTACGACTGAGATGAATCAAATCAGGGATAGTAGATAAATTCCCAATTAAACCAATAAAATCACCCCGATTTGGGTAGAAATATTCTAGCTTCGCTGGGTAGCGTTGGGAACCGGGAGTTGGATCACAGTAACCCAGCATTTCTAGAGAAAGCATCAAGCGTAGAGGTTGCCCTTGTTGCTTTAATTGCTCAGCATATTGCTCACTACCCAATAGACCATATTCTTCCATATCAAAGGCAACTAATCGGACTGGATATCTTGGCGGCTGAACGACAAATTCCCTCGCTAACTCCAATAGAACTGCTACACCAGTAGCATTGTCATCGGCTCCTGGTGTTCCAGGCACAGCATCATAGTGAGCACCAATTAAAATTGGGGGAGATTTTCCTTTATCCCAACTACCTATTTTCTGTTGGCTGCTTTCTTGGAGTGACGGGAAGGTTGAGGATTAAATTCTTATGAGTTTTGCCCTGCACCTGAAATTCATGGGTTTCTACTGTACCCCACTGTTCCAACTGTTGGCGAATATACTGCTGTACAAAGAAATGTCCAGCACTATTGAGATAGGGGTCGCGATCGCGTACTATCTGAGTAAGATGCCTGTATAGATTTTCTTTCAAGTCCAAAGTTTAGTTCTCCAAGCTTAGGAATAGTGGAATGAACTTTGTTACA
>CBDCVG010000100.1:0-13250 GCA_965222765.1 Caldora sp. | reverse complement strand
GTTGGCCACCTTTAATGGTTAAGGCTTTGGAAAAGTTTCTCAAGTTAAATTGAAGTTTGCCCAACTTTAGGGATTTCCAAGAGCAAATCATACAAAAAATCTAAAATCCTGACACAGATCCTGCAAGAGAGGGAAAGGGGTCAATAGCGGATTATAGATTTTTTTTTACAGACAGTTAAGCTGCAGTGTTAGCAGGCTGTTCGTGTTCCACCACAAACACATTGGCATGAAGGTTAGCAATGATTTGTTTGCCTTCAATAGTTAGTTCTAAGTAGCGCAATGCCTCTTGTATATAAGGGTACACACCATGCCAATAAAACTTAGGATAGTTATAACGCAAGTCTCCTGGGTGACGATATCCTAAATGTTTACTTACCCCTGTTTCTTCAAACTCATAGAACAAAGCACTAATTTTTTTCAGGTATCGTGGATCAGAAAGTTGACCGATCAAATCAGCAGCCCTTACTAAACCAGGAGTTTTGACTTTATCTTGATGATCATCATCATTTGGTACTGGGAAACGAGTCAATTCAATATTGCGTTTAATTTCTTCTGCATCGATCAAAAGGTGGCCGCCAAAGCGCTCCTCAATAAACAGTTTTCCTCGGTCTACATGGTAAGGAGTGAGACTCGCATCAGTAGAACCTGGAGATAAACTGATCATCTCATCACCGATGCCTGTGGCATATAATCCTTGCCTCATAAGATCTTGTCGGCAAACCCCTTTGACGTAGCCTATATCATGACAGAGCAAGGAGATGATGCCATGCATCCAATCTTCACAAGATATACCACCTTCACGGATTTGCTTACCTCGCAAAATTTCCTGTCCGACTAAAGTGACTAAGATTGTATGTTCAACATTGTGGTAGAGGGCATCACTATTAGCAATATTTTCCAAAGCCATGCCACCTGCCCAGCCAATAATGTCTGCGTAGTGGGAATTCCATCCTCCGTATGTACGGCTATATCCTTCTCGAATTTGCTGAACAAAGTTATCAATAAGTAACTGTGTTGCGTTAAACATGAGAGTCCTCTCAACAGAAGTCATCGATTTAATTTAGAGCTAAGAGACAACAACCTACTACTTTATCTTTTGACACTCCCCGACCTAAAGGCACATCGACCATGAAAGTGTGTTCTTGTTTTATTTTAGCTGGAAACCCTGAGATTAAAGCTTTCCTAGAAGGCAGGAGGCAGGGGGCAGGAGGCAGGAGAAACAAGAGTTTTTCTTGCCTAAAAATAAGTCATAAACTAGTTATATCAAGGGATTTAGCCATCCTGTATTCATTTCTAGTTTCTCAAGAGCAACCCCACTGGCGGCGATTGCCACCCGCGACGAAGGTCAGAAACACTACCTCCTACGCTCCTACCTTGGATCCCTCTTTCCTCCTACCTCGCCTCCTGCCTTCTGCCTTCTTTTTGTGTACTGATCACAGGGATATTGTGTGCCAAAGCAGACTTTTAGTCTATAAGACTAGGCAAGTTTAATGAGATTATTCATTAGTCGTCTGTGATACTCCTAACAGTTGCTCACTAGATATTGAGAGTAAATTGTTAGAAGAATAACTTCTCTAGATGAGAAAAAAAAAGAAAAAAATACAAAATACGGTTAATATAAACTACATATTTTATTGAGAAATACTTGATATATATGGCTCTCAAATGATTTATTGGTGGTCTATCTAAAGCGGATTTAGATAAGTAAAATAATTACAACAGGGAAAGTTTAGTTAATTTTTACTCTCTTTTTCTCTTCTTACGTAACGATAACTAACCGTGAAAAGTAAAATAAAAAAATATGTGGCAAAATTTTAAACAACTACTATGGCAATGGCGCGGTGTCTGGATTACCGCCCCGAGTGTGACAGCTATGGTCATTGCTCTGAGGCTTTGTGGCTGGTTGCAACCTTGGGAACAAGCAAGCCTCGATCAATACTTTCGTTGGCGTCCTCCGGAACCAACTGACAATCGTATCGTCATTGTTGGTATTGATGAGCTGGATTTAAAAAAGGCAAAACAATGGCCAATTTCTGATAGCCAACTTGCTCAACTACTCAAAAAAATCCAAGCTCAACAACCCAAAGCAATTGGACTTGATCTTTACCGAAATTTACCCGTTGAACCAGGTCATGCGGAATTAGTGAAAGTTTTCAACAATACTCCCAATCTTATTGGTATTGAGCTAATTAGTGAGGAAGATAGCAGTACTGCTATTCCTCCACCGCCTGTGCTGGAAGAGTTAGGACAAATTGGTTTTAATAACCAAGTAGAGGATGGAGATGGTAAGTTGCGTCGAGGCTTACTCTCGATGCCCAAAAATGAGCAACTTACACCCTCCTTCAGTATGTTTTTGGTCGGGCTCTATCTAGAGGAGAAAGGAATCTTTCCCGAACCAACAGAGAATGATCCTCAGATTTTCCGATGGGGTAAAGCAGTTTTTCGGCCATTAAAGTCCAATGACGGCAGCTATGTTGGTGTGGATAATGGGGGTTACCAAATTTTATTAAACTATCGGGGACCTGCTAGCAGTTTTACCACAGTTTCCATGAGCGAGGTCTTAGAAGAAAAGATCCCAGCCAAATTAATGCAAGACCGCATTGTGTTAATTGGTGCTACTGCCCCTAGCTTAAACGATTTCTTCTACACTCCCTACAGTAGCACTCACATCACCACACCAGAACGCACCGCTGGAGTAGAAATTCACGCCAATATTATAAGTCACATCCTCGCTGCAGTACTTGAAGGTCGTCCCATCATCAAAACCTTGCCAGAACCAGCAGAATGGGTGTGGATTTTGCTCTGGTCTGGGATTGGTGCTACTCTTGCTTGGCAATTGCGATATTTAGGAGGAGTGAAATTTTTCTCCTTGCGCAAGTCAGGTAGTCTAATAATTGCAGGATTTGTTTTACTCGGTAGTACTTATGCTGCCTTTTTGTCCGGTTGGTGGTTACCTGTATTTCCCCCATTGATGGCTTTAGTCGGATCTGCTGCTGCTATCACTGCCTATCTTGCCCACAATGCTAGTGAGATTCGGAAAATCTTTGGGCGTTACCTGACAGATCAAGTAGTAGCCAGTTTACTTGAGAGTCCTCAAGGCTTGGACATCGGCGGACAGAAAGAAAAAATCACTATTCTAACTTCTGATTTACGGGGATTCACTGCTCTCTCAGAGCGGTTACCTCCAGACGAGGTAGTTAAGATCCTTAACCTCTATCTGGGATACATGACTGATGTAATTACCTCCTATCAAGGCACCATTGATGAGTTTATGGGAGATGGTATTTTAGTCCTATTTGGTGCTCCCACCCCCAGAGCCAATGATGCCAGTCGAGCTGTCGCCTGTGCTGTTGCCATGCAGTTAGCCATGGTAGAAGTCAACCAAAAAATCAAGGAGCAGGGTTGGCCTCAATTAGAAATGGGTATCGGTATCAACACTGGGGAAGTTGTGGTGGGAAATATTGGCTCAGAGAAACGCACTAAATACAGTGTGATTGGTAGCCAGGTCAACCTAACTTTTCGGATTGAATCTTACACCATCGGCGGTCAAATTCTGATTTCTGAATCAACTTACCAAGAAGTAGGGCAATCTTTACAAATCGATGGCAACAAGGAAGTAAAACCCAAAGGAGTCAAAGAGCCGATTACCATCTATGAAGTGGGGGGAATAGGGGAGGAATATAATCTGTTTTTGTCTAAACAAGAAGAGTTATTCTTACCTCTTCCTGAAGCTATACCCATCCGATACGCCATTTTAGATGGTAAGCATGTTAATGATTCTTTGCTTCAGGGCTCTCTTGTCAAGCTTTCTCTCAAGGGTGCTCAGGTGCACTCCCACAGCCTAGAAGGGCGAACTTTACCAGAACCGTTGAGCAACATCAAGCTCAACTTGTTAACATCTACTAACCAAACAGAAGCTAACCTTGATATCTATGCCAAAGTTTTAGAAAAACCAGCGGAACCTGGTAGTTTTTACCTGCGTTTCACTGCTCAACCCCCAGCAGTACAAGCAAGGCTGGAAGAACTCTACAAAAGGGCAAAAATTCCCTCCAACTCTGTACAATCAACAACACCAATAATGGAGAATTAAACCAATGGTCTCTCAACGCAATTTTTCAACAATCATTGCAGGTACAACAGCAGTTATGGCAATGCAGCTGTTTAGTGTTTTCACTCCCCGTCCAGCTGAAGCTTTTGAACCTAACAGAGATTTACAATTGAACCCTGAAATCTCTACCAATTTATCAAGTAACACTCAATTATCAACTCCAGGAGTTGAGCTAAGGAGTCAAGATTTCCTCATTAGTCAAAAGACTGGTTCCAGAATCAGCTTTATTCCACCGGCAAAAACTCAGCCCAGACGTAGTCGAGGAGCTGGTTCTCGAGGTTGTACAGATGAGTTTTTGCAAGAAGAATTGGTAACTCTCTTGATTTCCTCTGATCGAGCTGCAGGACAGACGATCTCAGGTCATCCTAGTTTCTTTTGGCACTTATCACAACCGGTAAAAGTGCCAATTAAATTTGCCTTAGTAGAACCGGGAGTAGCAGAACCAGTTTTTACAACCGAGATTGAGCCACCTCCAGAGGGAATGCCAGCGGGAATTGTACAACTAGAAATTCCCGAAGACCAACCAGAACTAGTTCCTGGAAAACTATACAAGTGGTCAGTAACCCTAGTATGTGATCCCTATAAATATTCTGCTAATCCCTTCTATTACAGCTGGATTGAGCGCATATCAAGCCCATCGGAACTAGAGCAACAACCGTCGTCCCTTGCTCAAGCAGGACTTTGGCCTGATACCTTAGCAGCCATCTTAGCTAAACAAAAAGCTAATCCCCAAGAACTGTCTTGGCGAGAAGAACTATTCTCTCTCTTCAAACAAGTTGGATTGACTGATGTAGTAGAGCAAGAACGGCAACGCCTTGAACTCCCACAACAAATAGATAACACAGGGGAAGCAGCTTCTGATTAACTCATCCCCCGGAAGACAGCACGGGGGATGCAAGTGTTATTTGTTGTTAGTTGTTGGTTGTTTGTAAAAAAACAAATAACAAATAACAAACAACTAATAACAAAGCGGCGGGGCGACTCTCTTCCTACTTAAGCGAAGAAGTAGTCTTTCCCGCCGCTTTTGTAAATTTCTGTAAAAGATTTGACATTTGCTCAAAAAATGGTAACAATAGATACAGAAATTAAATCGTTCATCTCTCTATAAGTCGTAAACAATTAACTAGAGAAATGGAGAGACGGAAGTAAGGAGAGATCCTGAAGGAACGCGCCTCATTCCTAAACAGATACATTTGGAGGCGAAATCCATGAAACTCTCTTATCGCGGCATTAGCTACGAATACAACCCCCCAGAAGTAAAAACAACTCAAAGTGGAGTTGCTGGTAAATACCGGGGTCTAGATTGGCGCTTTCGTAATTTAGACAAGTCCCCAGTGCTACAACCCAGCGTCAACCTCAAGTATCGCGGCGTTACCTATCAAACTGCCGGAACCCCAGCAGTTAGCAGTGTTGAGTCAACAAAAACACCTACTTTGTCCACTCAAGATAAAGCTCGTTCGCTAATGCTCAATTACCACAAGGCCCTTCAAAATCGTCAGGCATCAATGTTGAAGCGTTCCGCCGCCGAACTTGGTTCAGCAGCTCACAGCTAAAGTAATCTCTGAAAATGAAAGTACCTGCCGGACGGTGCGTTACGCTTTAACACACCCTACAAAGAGGACATTCTTTCTAAAAATCACCTAATATTAAGCTCATCCCCCGATCTTTAAGATGGGGGATGCTTGCTGATGACAGCTCCCGTCGCTAAGCCTATGGTTGCGGATTTGGTGTAATCTATATTTTGTCATGCTGGAAAGTGGTATACCCTGCCCTGCTTTCCTCTCGCCGTTAATCCTACGAGTATAACGGGAGTCTCCAGCAGGTTGAAAGATGAGAAAAATTCTGGGATTAGCTTTATTGGGTTCTGTGATTACTTCCCCTGCTTTAGCACAACAACCCCTCTTCCTTGCCTATCCACCAACTAAGCATCAGACAACTGCTAAGCAAATTTTCTTGATTGGTACAGCTTCCCCAGAAGGAGAAGTGTTAGTGAATGGTAAGGCAATTGAGCGTAGTCCTTCTGGTAATTTTGCTCCCAGTTTTCCTCTCCAACTAGGAGATAATCAGTTTAAGGTGCGCTATCAAAACCAGGAAATTCAGGTAAAAGTTAGGCGGCTGTCAACTGAGCCAGAAGTGCCAGTGGGTGTGGTATTTGGTAAAGATTCCCTCAAACCTAGGGTAGATATTACTAGATTACCAGGAGAAGTAATTTGTTTTGGTGCGATCGCAGCTCCAGAGGCTAGTGTTTCGGTCCAGTTGGGTAATCAAACAATCCCCTTGATGCTTCAATCTCAAGATATCCAACTCCCGCCTAATTCTGCCGGATTAACCTCACAAAATCAACCGAATGTTCAATCAGGTATAGGTAAATATGAGGGTTGTGCAATAGCAGAAGCAGCAGCTAACTTAGGACAACCTCAATACCAACTGAGGTTAAATGGACAAACCATCAGCCAGTCAGCACCAGGAAATGTATCAATTATCTCTCCATTAGAACTAGAAGTCGCAGAGGTAATTGTTGAAGCTGGGGTAGCACGTACTGGACCGAGTACCAACTATTCTCGCCTAACTCCGTTACCTCAAGGAACTAGGGCAGCGATTACAGGAAGGGAGGGAGAATGGGTAAGGTTGGATTATGGTGCTTGGATTAAAGCAGCAGAGGTGCGCATCATTCCTAATGCTGCACCCCCTCGTTCCCTGATTCGCAGTATCCGTTCCCGTCAGGTTGAGGGAGCAACAGAAATTATCTTTCCTTTAGAAATACCAGTACCAGTAAGTATTCAGCAGGGGAGAAAACTTTTACTTTGACCCTGTACAACACTACTGCTCAAACTGATATCATTCGCTTTGATGATGATCCAGTAGTTAAACGCCTAGATTGGCAACAACCAATCCCAGGGCAAGTAGAGTATACATTTAACCTCAAATCAGACCAGCAGTGGGGCTATGATTTGAGATATGAGGGGACAACTCTAATTTTATCCTTGCGGCATCCACCACAAGTAAGAACTCAGTCTCTATCGGGAATTAGTATTCTCCTAGATCCTGGACATGGAGGAAAAGAGCTAGGTGCTAGGGGACCCAATGGTTATCCAGAAAAGAGCGTTAATTTAGTGGTATCTAAGCTGTTGCAGCAAGAATTAAAGCAACGGGGAGCAACAGTTTACATGACTAGGGAGACTGATAAGTTTGTATCTCTAGGCGATCGCGTCAAGATGATCAATGAACTCAAACCTACCCTTGCCTTTTCCGTTCATTATAATGCCTTACCCGACAGCGGTAATGCAATGAAGACAGCTGGAGTTGGGATGTTTTGGTATCATTCCCAAGCTCACAATCTAGCCGTATTTTTACAAGACTACCTAGTTACCAAGCTCAAGCGTCCTGCTTACGGTATCTTTTGGGATAACCTAGCACTAACTCGTCCCCATAGTTCCCCGACAATACTATTGGAACTAGGATTTATGATTAATCCTTGGGAATTTGAGTGGATTACCAATTCCCAAGAGCAGCAAAAATTAGCAAGTGCGATCGCAGATGGCATCATGGAATGGTTGGGTGGATATCAGAATTAAGAATTAAGAATTAAGAATTAAGAATTAAGAATTGATTGAATCGCCGAAAAAAAAAGAAAGCAAACCTCAATCACCTGCCTTTTTTGCTTCTTCTATCCAGCCATCGAACAATTCTTGATTTTGCTCAACCCATTCTGCGGCATGACGACGGATATCTTCTGGTCGATCTTCGCCATCTTTAATCCGTAAACTTTCAGTACTGACATCCTCAAGAGGAATCTTCACCAGTTCAAACCAACGCTTAGCTACCGGGTTGGCTGCTAAAAATTGCTTATTGGCTACAATCTGGTAGCTTTCCACAGGAAATCCCAGATTTTTACCATCTACTGAAGTTTCTTTTTCAGTTACATCTCCTTGTTCTTTGGGGAGGGAAGTGAAAGGAACTTCTAACCAGATTGCATCTTCTTCTAATTTTAACTCCGAAGCTAACCAGTGAGGATTAAAGATATAGTAAAGAACTGCTTCTCCTTGCTGATAACGGCTGATGGTATCTGCAATTAAAGCAATGTATTCTCCTTGATCATGTTCAACTGTATCTCTTAATTTGTAAGCATCAAGATGATGTTCTATAACTAACTCGCAACCCCACCCTGGATTACAACCAGTTAAATTAGCTTTACCATTACCATTTGAGTCAAAGAGTTGAGCAATCTCTGGCTTCTTCAATTGCTCTAGGTTAGTGATCTTATATTTATCAGCAGTTTTTTTATCAATTTGATATCCTGAAGTTGTATTAGCAATCAATACTCCAACTCTCTCTAACTTTTCTGAGCCACCGCTATTTTCAAAAAATCTAGCATGTGCTCTTTTGCCATGGGTTGGGGTGTAATCGAGATCTCCATTGGCGATCGCAATGTACATAGGAGGATAATCTATTTCTTGGGTCTTTTCTACCTTGTAACCCAGTTTTTCCAGACCAAGATTAACAATCTCAGTTTGAAATTTTTCCTCAATCCAGGTACTATGGGCAGAACGAATACTGACTCCTTTACCAGGAAGGTTTTGGTCACTAGAGGTTGAATCTACCTTAGACTGGTCGATTGGTTGACAGGCAATTAGACCTCCGAAGAGGATAGTTAAGAAAGCTGTTCCAGTTTTTGTGAGCATCAACTTCAATCCATTCATACTTAGGGCTTGCTGAATAAGTCGTAATTTTCGGGTTTGAATAGGTGGTAGGTGGTAGGTGGCAGGTGGTAGGTAAGGGAAAGAGGTGGTAGGTGTTAGGGATTTTCGACTGACGGTGCAAGGTATAAAATGATTGAAAGCAAAGTATGGTATAGTTTCCACACTTATTCAGCAAGCCCTACTTAATGAATCTCATCTTGTTTGGTTATGGCACTCCCGTGACTATTGCCGATGTCCGCAACTGGAACCTCAATAATATCAATTTAGTGGTGCTTTTCGCCTGTGAAACCCGACTTGGTGGTAATTTGGGTACAGGAGCATAAATGTTAGGTTTAGGTTACCAGATGCAGAGGGCAGGAGCTAGAGCTGTGATCACATCTTTATGGACTCTGGATGATGGGTTGTGAAAGGAATTTAGAATTTAGAATTTGTGGAACAGGCTTCTAGCCTGTCAATTGATCACTATAACGCGCAATGGTACTAGTGTCTAAATTGTAGTTAAACTGGAAGCATAGCTCTTGTGCTCTATGTTGCTAGTTTTTTGCCATGTCATTCACCCAGGATGTAGAATCTGTTGATGTTATCCAACAAGATGTTATCCCAGAAGATATCATCTTTCCCTCTGGCGATTTAGAGAGCGACGAACCTCCCTTTGAAAGTGACTTACACCGCGACCAAATTGACTTGTTGATTCGCCTGCTACGATGGTTTTGGCAACAACGGCATGACTTCTATGTCTCTGGCAACTTAACGATTTACTACAGTCCTCAACAGCGTAAATCAGAATCTTTCCGAGGGCCGGATTTCTTTGTGGTAAGGGATACCGAACCTAAACCTCGCAAGAGTTGGGTAGTTTGGGAGGAAAATGGCAAGTATCCCAACGTAATTATCGAGCTGTTGTCTGATTCAACTGCTCAAACTGATAGGGGATTGAAAAAGCAAATTTACCAAGATATCTTTCGTACTCCAGAATACTTCTGGTTTGACCCACAGAGCCTAGAATTTGAGGGGTTTGAGTTAGTAAGGGGGAGATATAGGGAACTAAAAGCTAATGAACAAGGTTGGCTTTGGAGTGAGGAATTAGAACTGTATTTAGGTATTCATGAGGAGAAGCTACGCTTTTTTACTCGTGAGGGGGAATTAGTAGCAACACCGGAAGAAGCGGCTATTGCTCAACAACAGCGAGCTGAGCAAGAACAACAACGAGCTGAGCAAGAACAACAACGAGCTGAGGAAGCTGAAGCGTTATTAGCTCGGTATCGAGAGCGCTTTGGCGAGTTTTCAGAGGAATGATGTTTGATCTAATTTGGTTAAACCGATTGCGGAGCGTTTATTCTAATTGGCAATGGATTGTGAAGAGAATTTAGAATTTAGAATTTAGAATTTAGAATTGGTGCAACAGGCTTCTAGCCTGTCAATTGATCACTATAACAGCATTAAATTTTCTTCAAAATTGACTGTGCTTGTGCGATCGCTTTCCAGGGGAAATAATTACCACCAGGTTATCTTATTTTACCGATGACTGATAATTGAGTGCAGCTTTGGGATAAGCAATACGCTTGTGATTACACTGTTGCCAAACTCTCACAAAAACCTCAGCAATAATTGGTAACTCTTCCCGCGTTATTCCAGAATCTACCAATTGATTGTCCTGCCAGCGAGCTTTCAGAATTTTCTTCACCATGGAAACGGCAATTTCTGGGGTAACATCTTGAAGCGATCGCAATGCTGCTTCACAAGCATCAGCCAGCATTACAAGACCCGTTTCCCGAGACTGAGGAACAGGACCATCATAACGAAAATCTTCCTCTGAAACTGAGGGTAAACCCTTCTGCTCAGCTTGCTGTTGAGCTTGGAAGTAAAAATAGGAAATTAGTAGTGTTCCCTGGTGTTCTGGGATAAAATCTCTAATAGCTTGGGGTAAACCGTGCCTACGAGCCATTACTAATCCTTCAGAGACATGCTTTTTGATAATTTGAGCACTCTTCCAAGGATCATTGATTTCATCATGCTTGTTGGGTCCCCCCATTTGATTTTCAATAAATCCCAGAGGATCATGCATTTTGCCTATGTCATGGTATAGAGTTCCTGCTCGCACGAGTTCCACATTACAGTGCATTTCCCGCGCTGCTGCTTCTGCCAAAGAAGCAACAAACATCGTGTGTTGAAAAGTCCCAGGAGCTTGGGTGGCTAAGCGTTTAAGTAAGGTGCGGTTGGGATTAGATAGTTCCGCTAGGCGAATCGGCGTTACTAAATCGAACAAGCGTTCAAGATAAGGGGATACTCCCAGAGCCACAATACTCCAAGATAAACCAGCTAAGCCATATAAAGCTGCTGACTGCAACACTGTATACCAGATGGAGCCAGCAGCAGCACTAATAATAAGATTGAAAATTAGGTAAACACTTCCCTGAGTTAACCCAACCGCCCCCCCCAACAGAGCCAAGTCCTCACGCGCTCGCAAACGTCCAGCTAGCCAGCTACCTAGTACCCCACCCGCAGCACCAGAGAGCAAAGCCACCCACCTCAGTTCCATGCTGATGCTTACTAACCCTGTCAGCAGTCCTACCACCGTTACACCCAAACTCGAACCGTAAAAGCTGCCCACCAATAAACCAACTGCTGGCAAACTGGTGTAAGGGATACCAAAGATTACCAGCACTGGGGTAGTTAGGGTTAATAGAAATACTAAAATGTGGTCCCGGCGTCGCAGACTAGGATGTACTCCTCTTTCTACTAGGAAAAAAATGCCCACAGTACCAGCTACCAGACTGCCAAACCCAATCAAAGCTTGCCAATGAATTCCCCGCCGACTCTGTCCAAAATGATCCAGTAGAACAAAATCTTCCTGAGTAATTTCCTCTCCAGCTTCGACAATGACTTCTCCCTTCTCCACAGACACCATTACCGGCTGCAGCTGTTGTGCCGCTTTTTCAGATCTGAGCTTGGTTTGCTCTGGATCTGGCTGTAAATTGGGTTTCAAGATGCTTGTGAGCAGTTCAATGGCTAGAGGCTCAGCTTCAGAAGGAACAAGAGTATTTACTTGAGTCCTTACTGCTTCTTTCAAGATGTTATCTGGTAGTCCTGGGGGAATACCCTGAGTCAGAATGCGCTGGGAAACAGTGGAAATACCGAGAACAGTTTCCTGCCAAACCTCATCAGATAAGTTGAGCAAAGAGATATCGTAGGGATGCTCTGAGTCGTACTCCAAGAGCTGGCGTAATGCTTGCTGATATTCCTTACGAGCTTTGGAGATCTTATCAATCAGTTGAGGAAAATCGACTGTAGATAGCTGACGATAGTTCTGTAGTTCATTAACTGCTTGGACAAAAAGGGGATCCTCTACAGGTTCAGACAATCCTTCTTTCTCTTCCAAAGGGTTGACATTAGTATCACTCTCTGCAAAAGCTTTGATAGAGTCCCATTCCAATTTTTCACTCTCCCGCAAATACTCCTGAGTGGAATCTGTCAAAATAGCAGTATTTACAAAGGGAAAAGAACCACTAGTTTGTCGCAGTTCTTCGGCATAGTTGAGAGATTGATCAAGCTCCTCTTTAATTTCTTCGGTGATGGACTCATCTAACATCAACACAGGTACAATACCTGTGCTGGCTTCCTTTCGCTTTTCTTCCGTAGTTTTCTTGTCCTCAACACTGTCATCTTTAGGAGCCAGAATTGTTTGTGGAGCAGTAGTGCCAACATCCAACTCTGGTTGATTGTAATAGCGATTCCCCATCACACTAGTAAGGGAGACTACTGCTACTACCCACATTAGTGGTGAACGGGATTTACCCTTGCGCTGCTTGGGAGGAAGTTTTAATGGCTTGCCTTGGGGCAACTTATGCTGTTTTGGCTCTCCTGATGGGTTGTCTCGAAGCAAAGAGTTAGCCACCCTTAATGACAACCAAGCGCGAAGATCTTCAGATTTGCGCCGCAATTTTGTGAGCGGCTGCGTCAATGAATGAGGAGTTTTCATAGCACAGGATGTGTCACTTTAGATGACAGGGGCAGTTGAAACATTCATACAGGCTTACTTTGATCTTAGACAGATTGAGGCAATCTAACTAAATTTATCTCTACATATAGATCCATTATTATGATTTGACTTCAGACAATAGGAACAGCAAAATACCTTGTTCGTTAATATCCATAACAGATGCCGCTGAGCCTGTTGATAGATATTAAGTGGGTAGGTGAAATGTTTATCGTTGCTGAATCACGCAGGGAGCTGCCACAGCTAAGTGTTCGCAATGCTGCGTTCCTGAAAGCTCATAAACACCTAGCCAAACTGCAAGCAGATGTTCTGCTAGTTGCCAATTCTCTAAGTTATCACCGATACGTTTAGTCGCAAGACGCCAACCTATTGGAATGTTGATAATACTATTATAGACACCGGATAAAGCGCCGGTGAGGGCAGCTGTAGTCTGGGGTTGATAGGAAGT
>CBDCVG010000099.1:0-98356 GCA_965222765.1 Caldora sp. | reverse complement strand
GTTAGAGCTGTTGTTTGAGTACTGCTGTAGGCGTAAACCACTATCAAATTTTGGCTTAACGGCAAACATAGTTGTCTCAAGCCTAAATTTACCTGGTCAGGTAATGTTGAAAAATTTAAAAGGGCGATGCCTAATCTGAAAGATCTAAGTCTAGCAGTATTAACGGGGATTTGTCTTGGGTCAAGTAAGCTAGTACCGCTGCGCGGAATTAAGAATTAAGAATTAAGAATTAAGAATGCTTATAGAGTAAGGATTCTATCGCTCTCTTTCCTAGTGCCTTATTTCCATGCCCGCTCCACTAAGTAAAAGGACTTACTCCTCATCAAACAATATTCCTTGCCAATAGCCAATTTCCTCCTAAAAATTTCCAGGTCTGAGGTCCAGTAATCCCATCTACTGTAATTCCCTGCCCTCTCTGAAATTTGATGACAGCTGCTTCGGTTAATTTGCCATAGTATCCAGTTATTGGACCTTTGTAGATACCTCTGTTTTTCAAGTTTTGTTGCAGAGTAACTACAGCTTGACTTTTACTACCCCGTCGTAAAACCTTGACTGACGAGGTGGAAGATTTACCATTATTTTTGGGTCTATATCGAGTAGATCCCTCATAGGATATGTACTTAGAAGATACATACTTTCCATTCTTCAGTTCTGACCACCCATCAATACTACGACCAGTCAAACTAATTCGACTTCCATTAGTTAAGCTACTGACAATAGAACCACCAGGACAGGAGCGAACATTAAGAGAACTGCCTTTAGTTCTCACATAAGCTACACGACTGGATGAATTGCCACCTTTACCAACATCAGAAGCTTCCTTTACTATCCATCTAGCTAAGATATAGTTCCCATCAGTAAGCTCTAACCAACCATCAACATTTCGACCAGTTAGGGTCACCTGGTCACCATTGGCTAACGTACCGACAACAAAACCATTAGGACTAGAGCGGACATTAAGAAATTTACCATCAGTGCGGACTCGACCATAGATGATATCAGCTGCAATAGCACTGGCAGCTGTACTCACAATAGTAATGGCAAGAATAAGGGATGTAAAACTAATCCAAGGGGAACTAGCAAGCTTTTTCCAATTGACTCCCTTCAATAATTTCAGCTCACAAAAATTAGTCTCGATGGTGGTGGATTTGTCGAAATTAGCAGATAATTGGATATATGCAAGTGTTTCCATTGTTTTTGTGGGGATTATTGAGCTAATTGTACTTATTGTGCCAATCAACTGGTTACTGAGCAATATTACTCCCAGTAAATGTTAATTAGTTCTATTGATATTTTTAAGATAGCAATTAGCTTTGCTACTGTCTTCCGTGGGTGCATAAATATTACGATGCAAGTGCAATTAGTTTTACTATTACCCAAGGAGCGATCGCAACTGTTAACCAAATCAAAAAACAATATCTTGTTAGCTGCAAAGCACGGGTTATTTTACCTATTGTAATCAAGTTAATTGGGTCACCCAGAAGTGGTTTGTGTTTGGCAACTCCCTCATACCAGTTCGTTCCCCCCAATTGAACGCCCAAAATAGCTGCGTAAGCACACTCACTCCAGCCGGAATTAGGACTAGGATCTTTAGAAGCATCGCGGTAGCACAGATACCAAACCTGGAAGGGTGTGGCAGACAAAAGTGCTAGGGTAATTACTGTTAACCGACAAGGTAACCAGGTGAGGAGATCTTCTAGCTTGGCACTGAACCAACCTAAATTAGTGTAAGGTTCCTTGCGATAACCGATCATAGAGTCGAGAGTACTGCTAGCTTTATAAGCTAAAGCTAGAGGAACACTACCCACTCCAGGTAAAAATGCGCCAACTATAGCGTAGAAAAGAGGAGCCATCACTCCATCTGTGGCATTTTCTGCCACTGTCTCTAACACTGCGCGGAGGATTTCTGGTTCACCAAGTTTTTCTGTATCTCTTCCGACATATTGACTCAATTTAGTACGGGCTTCCTCTAACTGTCCGTTTTTTAAAGGTTGTAAAACATCTACTGCTGCCGCCCGCAAACTTCGACCAGCAAAACAACTTGCCAGTAGAATACACTCTATCGTGACACCAACTCCTTGATTAAGCCAGTTTGCTCCTTGAATAATTAACCATCCAACTACTCCACTGCCAATTATTAGTCCAAAGCCTAGTACAATTCCTGCTAAGCGAGCCTCCCAGTGACGATGCCAATGGTTAATTACCAATTGAGTAAAGTGAGAAATTACCCAACCCATAGCGCGCACTGGGTGAGGCCAACCCCAAGGATCGCCAATGAGATAGTCTAGACTTGCCGCCAGCAACAAAACGATGATCGCTTGATTAGAAATTACCAAAATTTGGTGCTTTTATCCTCCTGAAACCTAAAAGGCTTGCCTAATAGTTTTGTTCTTCTAAGGGACAATCAGGTGTAAAAAGCCTTTCTTTCGACAAATCGAACAATTACAATCAAGTGCCTCATGCTTGTCAACAATTACTCTAAAGCGGACAGTACTACAATGGCAACCACCTTCGTAAGTAACGGATTCATTTAGTTTGGTCATTGGTAGAAAAATTTTTGAAATATTTAAACAACAAAACTCGTTTCTTCTCCCTGAGCAGCTTGCCAGCTACGAGCATCGTAGTAAAGATCTGCCAAGGTTATGCTGTACAATGCTTCTTTAAGCTTTTGGTGTAGCCGACGCCAAAGAGTAAAAGTTACCCAATCCTCAGCTTGTCCTACATCTGGTGTCTGACGAGGAAGTGGTTCGATGGTTTCACCCACTGCCTCTAAAATATGACCAAGAGAAATTTGAGCAGGCTCACTAGCTAATTGATAACCCCCTTGAGCACCGCGTATCGAGTTAACTAAACCAGCACGACGCATTTCCATTAGCAGTTTCTCTAAATAAGGAGCTGGGAGATTTTGTCGGTAGGCTATCTGTTTAACAGAGGTTGGTCCATAACCTGGTTGTAAGCTCAAATCTAGCAGTGCTTTGACACTATAGTGTCCACGAGTCGTGAGCTTCATAGTGATTAAATCCATGGAATAGAGTAAAAGTTTTTGTACCTCATCGTCTTAGATAATGTAGACCAACAAACTTGATTAATACTCCAATCGAGGGAGTACTTAGCAGACCGTTGTTGGTTGTATGGAGACATGATGCTGTAAGCAACTAATATTATCCACAATGGCTATTTGTTCACAACCTAGCTTTTGGAGGGTGAGTAAAATTTACAAAGCTCGATTAAAAAAAATATAGCGAATGGAATTAACCATTTTTGTGTAATATAATCATATGTACTGATATAAGCCTAAGATTTTGTTGTCTTAGTTGACTATCAGTACACCTAAAACCCTGAATACCACTTAACTCGTTAGTTTTTAGATTAAAACTGATGGCTAAAAAGAAAAAACCAGAACCCTTAGTGGGTGAGGAATTAGTTCTAAAAGTCAAAGAACTAGGTAATCTCACCAAAGAAGAAAAAGCTAGAGAATGTGGCTACTACACCGTGACCAAAAACGGAGTAGAGCGAGTCAATATGATGAAGTTCCTCAATGCCCTGATTGATGCCGAGGGGATTGAGTTAGATAGCAAAGCCAATGGTAATGGACGTGGAGGGCGTAGTGCTAGTTTTCGTATCTCTGTCCAGTCCAATGGTAATTTGCTGATTGGTTCTGCCTATACTAAACAGATGAACTTAGAACCAGGGGAAGAATTTGAAATCAGCCTAGGACGCAAGCATATTCATCTCAAACAAATTGAAGACAGTGAGGAACTTGCTGAGGCATCCTGAAGCGATGACATTAAGCTCATCATAAAGCTATAGATGGCTATATCTCTTGAACAGGGTTCGCTACCCTAACGACTAGGGAGACAAACTAGCTGCCAAACTATAATGAGCCTTCGGGAGACTACCCGTTTGGGCAAAACACCTCTTAAATAGCTATCTAGGGGATTTGCCCAATCTTTATTAACAAAGGTGCAAAAAATACTGTGAAAACTTAAAAATTAGAGAATTTCATTTGAAATACTAGCAGTTTAACGAGATAGATATTTTAAAACCAATAAGGAGAAGTAACAAAAAGCAACAGTGAGATATAACTGCCCCAAAAGAGAATGACAATAAATTGTGAGTCCCTTCGAGCTACCAAAACTGCCCCGATTGTCATTGTTAAAGCGACTGAAGCACAAATCAATGCTAATGACCAATTAACAGCTTCTAAGCGCGTCAAGTAAACGCTAATAAGACTTGCTACTATAGCCATCACACTTAAACCAACGCTCCAAAAACGGGGAAAATTTTTATGGCTAGGCCAATTACAAACTTCAGTAAGTACTGCTCCTCCAGCAAGAGCCAAGGCTGGGTAGATAGGTACAAAATCGACCGGTTGTTTGGTCCCCATTACAGCAATTGCCCCTAAATAAAAGCCAGCCCAAACCAGCACTAGTTTTGACCATCCCCAATTGCGATTATGCCAAGCTAACTGCAACCCGTAAGGCCAGAAAAGTATCCAGGGTACTGCAACAATTTCCATCAAGTAGTACCAGGAAAAAACCATGTGATTTGTATCAAATGATGCCCAGAGTAGCTCTTGAGATTGGTTAAATATATCTTGAAGAGGTAGACCTGGTTGTAGCAAGACAACAACATACCAAGCAGTTGTTGGGGCAATACCAAGGAGCAAGCCACTCCACCAATAAACAGAGGCTAGTAGTCTTGGAGTATCCCACCTGACAAATAAGAGGGCAATTGTCAAGAGTAAAAGTCCTAGTAGTAAACCTTTAGTTAAGCAAATTAGACCTAAGCCAATCCCTATACTACAAGACCAACGCAAGTCACGGCGCGATCGCAGCACACACCACATTGTCAGAACAATAAAACATAGTGCTGTTCCATCTACTAGTGCCAAACGTCCATGATGGATAACAGGTAATAAAGTTAAATAAATTAAGCTAGAGAAAATCGCTGTCTGACGGGATGGGAAAATTTCTCGACCAATGCCATACAGTAGCGGCACAGAAAAGGCAGTTAGGGACTGCTCCAGGCAAGCGTAGTGTCCAAAGGGTGTTGCCACTAATCTGATAAACAGCAGCAATTAGCCAAGATCGTAGAGGGGGTTGAAGTAGATCCGGTCTCCCATTAATAGTTGGGTAAAACCACTGCCAAGATTCTATTGGTGTTCGTGAGATTTCCTCAGCAATCTGGGTAGCTACTTTTTCTCCCCCATTTTGCAGTGGCAAACTATCCAGATTGATTAACAATAGCAGTAGTGCTGCTAGAAGTAGGACTAAAATCCATAATCCCTCGAGCCAGCGTTCAGTTTGGCGTATTTTGTTTCCTGAGCGATCCCAAGTAAAAGTTTGATGATTCATCTTTAACCAACAATTCAGATTGCTGCTCGTTGCCAGTCTCTGTCTTTATTGACAATCCGACTTGGTGCTCTCTGTAAATTTACCCGCAGTAACAATAGGCATTTCATGAGGCAACTCTTTTTAATTATGTAACCAAAAACTCTCACTACTAAGGTGAGATTGGCAATTATGACAGCGATCGCGACTAGCTAATACTAAGCTAATGCACTCTGGTAACCTCAAGCACTATCGATTACCTGTACTAGTTTTAGTACCATCAACTGTTGCCTGAGGCAAGAATTGGGAGGCTAAGCCGGAGTGAGAACACTGCCTTCGTCCAAGCTAGGTGCTAAGATAGCCGCAATGAATCATAATTTAACTTTTCTTTCCAAAAAAAACATCAAATTTGCCAAAGTGACAACCATAAAAAGCTCAACTATCACCAGTTTATCAAGTCAATCACTGATCGCTAGGGGGGAATTTTTGCAACCAGAGCAGATACAATTTCTACTTATCAACGATGAGATGTGCAATGTCTTTCCAAGTTACAGGTCGTGTTTACGAAGCGGAAAGTGGTTTAGGGCTCCCAAACCTATTCGTTAAAGCATTTGACAAAGATCTATTCAAAGATGATGAGTTAGGAGAAACCTATACCAACAACGAAGGCTATTTTGAAATTCAGTATTCTGAGAAAGACTTCAAAGATCTATTTGAAGGGGTCAATCCAGATTTGTATATTGTTGTCAAAACGCCTGATCGTTCCACAGTCTTGTACACCAACAAAAAAAATTACCGTCACGAAGCAAGTAACCGCGAAAATTTTGAGGTTGCAATTCCCAGATCTACTCTCCAACAGCAACCTTTACCTACTGATAATAGACAGTTGCTGAAAGTGCTTGTGGGTGTTGCCTGGATTGATGGCGTTCTTGAACCCGAAGAACAGAACTATATCAAGCAGGTTGCTCACCAAAAAGGCTTAATCAGAGACAAGGAAATTGAAGATCTATTCAATCAACCTGTTTCCCCTAACCAATGTTATCAATGGTTGCAAACCTATCTGGGTAAAAATCCAACCAACGAAAAGTATCAGGAATTATACGAACATCTCAGCGCTCTGATTGCCAGTGATACAGAAGTGGATGTCCAAGAGGCAGACGTTCTTAAGTTCTTATCCAGCAAGAAAACATCATTGAATAAACTACAAGAACATTTGAGCAAGATTTTCCTGGATTCCAAATTTCTGGTAAACGTTGTTCTTGATACAGGCGAAGGATCAAAAGTGGCCAATCAAGGGATTAAAGCACCGGGTTACTATGCTCGTGTACCTAACTTCATTCTGAGTCAACTTTGTACATCCAAGAGTGATCCCCTCCTGAAAGACAACATGGCTAAAATTTATCTGGATGATAACTTTAGTCCTACTCAGCAAGAGGTTGTTGCCGAAAACCTCAGTATTATCGGAGAACTACCACTAGAGCTCTCAGGCATATTCCTGCGCAATGGTCCGAATCCTCGATTTCAACCCCTGGGACTATACCATTGGTTTGATGGAGATGGGATGATCCACAGCATCCAGATTAACGAAGGTAAAGCCAGCTACCGCAACCGCTACGTTCAAACTGAAGGTTCGCTCCTCGAACAACGGGAACGCACAGCCATCTGGCCCGGTTTAATGAACTTGCCCCGCTTCGATGGTCCCCATGGGATTCTCATGAAAAATGTTGCCAACACATCGGTGGTATTACACGCGGGTAAATTGCTAGCTCTCTGGGAAGCAGGCGAACCTTATGAAATGCAACTGCCCAACTTGGAGACTGTAGGTCCTTATACCTTTGGTGGCCAACTCAAAAGCACGTTCACTGCCCACCCGAAAATTGACCCGGTAACGGGGGAGATGATGTTCTTTGGCTGTTCTTTTGTTATTCCCCCATATCTGCAATATGGGGTAGTATCGCCAACAGGAGAAATTCTACAAACAGTTCCCATTGACTTGCCCAGTCCGGTGATGATGCACGATTTTGCCATCACTGAAAATTATACGATTTTCCTAGATCTTTCCCTGGCGTTCCAGCCGATGCGCATGGTGAACGGAGACTTACCCATTGCTTTTGACTGGGAGCGTCCTAACCGTATTGGTATTCTGCCTCGTCATGGGGACAATAGCAGTATTCGCTGGTTCCAGGTTCCCCCCTGCATGGTAATTCACACCGCTAATGCCTATGAAGAAGGCGATGAGATAGTCCTAGTTGCCTGTCGCATGAACTATTGCAACCTACTCATGCCCTTCTACAACGAAAACAATCAGCTGGGAGAAATCGATTTGGAGACCTTAAAGCTCTACCGCTGGCGGTTCAACCTCAAGACGGGCTCAGTGAAAGAAGAAATGATTAATGAGGTTGCTAGTGACTTCTCCCGGATTAATGATCAACGACTTGGTCGGAAAATGCGTTACGTTTATGCCTCAAGGGTCGCAGGATACATGAAGCCTAAGCCTCTGTTTGATGGTATTATTAAGTATGACCTAGAAAAAAATAGGAGCCAAACTCACGAACTGGGGAGAGGACAGTTTTGTGGGGAAAGTGTTTTTGCACCCCGTTTGAGGGGAACGGCTGAGGATGACGGCTGGTTGCTTACCTTGGTTTGGGATGCAGTAGAGAAACAATCTGAATTACTGGTTATCAATGCCCAAGATGTAGAGGAGAAACCAGTTGCGCGGGTACTCATTCCTCATAGGGTTCCCTATGGTTTTCACGCTAGTTGGCTATCTTCTGAATAAGCCTCGCCCTAAAGGAAAAAAAGATATTGAACCCCTCAAAATCACTAACTGAAGGCAATTAAAAAAATATACCCAGTAATGGTGACACAGATTATTTCTGCAGGGCGGATGTGTTTCTTCTTCAGAGGATCAATAGCTGAAATTTTTTTAAAGTTTTACTTTATAGATGGGGCATATGCTGATTTCCAATTATCAAACTTATCTGCCTACCCTGAAGTTATTGCCAAACCAACTAATGCTTGTCAACGTAGAAAATGAAACATTGAGACCTGAGTTGATCGCTTGCGATACTTACGCATATGGAAGGATCATTTGAACTAACCCTACAGATGGTTATTGCCATCTTCGCTGGGATTAGTGCCCAGGTAATAGCAGAATACTTCAAAGTCCCTAGTATAGTCTTTCTACTAATGTTTGGCGTTTTACTAGGACCAGACGGCTTTGGTTTGCTGCACCCGCAGGGACTGGGAGTCGGTCTAGAAGTAATTGTCGCTCTTGCTGTGGCAGTTATTCTATTTGAGGGAGGGCTCAACCTTGAGCTGCGAGCTTTGGGCAAAGTGTCCGGTAGTCTCAGAAACCTGGTTACTCTGGGGACACTGCTTACCCTGGTAGGGGGAGGAATGGCAGCTCACTGGCTGGCTGAATTTCCCTGGACTATAGCTTTTCTCTATGCATCTCTAGTAGTGGTTACCGGTCCAACTGTTATTGGTCCTTTGCTCAAACAAGTTAGAGTGGATCGGCGGGTAGCAACGATCCTAGAAGGGGAAGGGGTATTAATTGATCCAGTAGGGGCTATCCTTGCGGTTGTTGTGCTAGACACGATTGTCAACAGCGATGCTGGTCCTCTAGAAGCATTTATTGGTTTGAGTCTGCGCCTGGGTATTGGTGCTCTCATCGGTGGTGCTGGCGGCTGGTTGTTAAGTTTATTTCTCAAAAGGGCTGACTTTATCTCAGACAACCTCAAAGGCCTAGTTGTTCTGGCGGGCATGTGGGGCTTATTTGGCTTAGCGCAAATGATTCGTTCAGAGTCAGGATTAATGGCAACTGTACTTGCTGGGATTGTCCTAGGAGCTTCTGAACTTCCAGAAGAACGTTTATTGCGAAGATTTAAAGGGCAATTAACAGTTCTTGGTGTTTCCGTGCTGTTCATCCTTTTATCAGCGGATCTCTCAATTGCCAGTATTTTTGCCTTAGGTTGGGGTAGCTTGTTTACCGTCTTCGTGCTGATGTTTGTGGTACGCCCTATTAGTGTCACTTTGTGTACCTGGAATAGTGATCTCCAATGGCAACAGAAAGTATTTTTGTCTTGGATTTGTCCCAAAGGTATTGTTAGTGCCTCAGTTGCTTCACTATTTGCAATTATCTTGACAGAGCGAGGAATTAATGGTGGTGATTCCATCAAAGCCCTAGTTTTCCTTACCATCATGTTGACAGTTTTTTTGCAAGGACTGACAGCTCGCTGGGTAGCTAAATGGCTGCAGCTTAACCCAGAGAAAGAAGCAACAGGTGCAGTGATTATTGGCTGTAATCCTCTGAGCCGTTTGATTGCCCGTCTGTTTCAAGAACGGGGAGAGTCTGTTGTACTCATTGATACGGATCCAGAAGCCTGCCAAAAAGCAGAAGAAGAAAATCTAAGGGTTTTCCAAAGCAGTGGTTTAGATGTTGATGTTCTCGAAGAAGCAGGCCTCGAATCGATAGGAACATTCTTGGCAATGACTCATAATGGTGAAGTCAATGTCGTATTAGCTCAACGCGCTGCTGAGGAATTTGAACCACCTCGAGTGCTAGCAGTTTTTCCTCGCGATCGCGAAGCTAGCAATTCGACTAAAAAAACAAAAGTCACTCAAGCTTTTGTTCCCCAGCTCTCCATTAAAGCATGGAATCAATATCTTAGTGATGGACAAGTGAAGCTCGGTTCAACGACATTAAGAGAGCCAGGAGTTGAGTTTCAGAAAGCTCATTTACAAGCTTTGATTCGCGCTGGCGAATTGATGCCTTTACTCTGGGAACGGAACGGTAATTTTCAAGTGGCGGGTGCGACGGAAAAGTGGCAAACGGGAGATCAAATTATTTATCTGCTCCATGATCCTAGGCCAAAACTATTGAAGCGCTTATCTGGTGGTAATTCTTCATCTAGATTGGCAGTGGAGAAGTTACAAGAAGTTGAGGAAATTCCCATTTCCGCTCCTGTTTCAGGTGCGGCTGTCGAGGAAATCCTTAAACCGTCTAACAAGGAAGTTTTGCAACCGCCTGCTTCTAGTTAACTAGTGCAGCGCGGCGGAAATAAGTGACCAGTTTGAGATCGATATAATCCTTACTCTATAAGCATTCTTAATTCTTAATTCTTAATTCTTAATTCCGCGCAGCGGTACTAGGTTGGTCATTGCTCACTATCAATATGGATTAAGCTAAATATTGAATCCAAGCTTCCATTGGCTGTGGTGAGCCGTACCACAGTCCCTTCCTTCTTGGTGAATGCAATACCTCTTCCAAAGTGAGATTAGTTGCACCATCTAAATGAGCCGCTGAAATAGGAGTGATACCATCTCCCCAACAGTTTCCCTGTCCACAAGTCAGTTCATAACTGCTGTAAGCTAACCAGCTGCCTGGGCGACGCTTACCGTAGATTGCTTTCCCAGCAACACAAACATAGGGAACATCTGGGTAAAAAGCCCCAGGATAATTGAGATTAACAAAATCTAGATTGCGTTTTGTCCAACGCTCCTGAGTTACATGGGGTGTCCCCAGAGTTATCAAAGTGGCGATGTGGAAACGAGCATTCCACAAACCGACAGCTGAATCGGGGACATCTCCATGAATGGTATAGGGCTTTTCTCCCAGATAAATCCGAGCAATCCAACCACCAGCAGAATGGCCGATCAAGTTCACTTTAGTGGTACTGTATTTCTCCAGTTGCTGTTTTACTGTTTGGTTGATTTTCCTTAATATCGGCACCATCGAACGACCACCAAGAGTAGGAAACCAATCCCGTTGTCGCAATGGCACAGTGATAGTAGGAAATCCTAATTGTTGTAGAGATTCTTCTAAAGAACTGTATTCGTGGGCACTAGCAAAATAACCCGGTAAGATCACAGTTGGTAGTGACATTGGTAATTTGAGACTCTAGATTTCAGATAATTGTGCAACTAGGAACACTCTACGGTATTAGTGTAGGACCAGGTGATCCCGAATTAATTACCCTCAAAGGATTGCGTATCCTCAAAGAAGCACCAGTGGTAGCTTTTCCTGCTGGTATCCAGGGTAAACCAGGGATTGCTCAGTCAATTGTTGAGCAATGGCTCAATCAGTATCAGGTACAACTGCCATTAAATTTTCCTTATGTGCAGGATCAGGTTACTCTGACTCAAGCATGGCAAAAAGCGGCAGAGCAAGTCTGGCAATATCTAGAATTAGGTCAAGATGTAGCATTTGTCTGTGAAGGAGATATCAGTTTCTACAGCACCTTTACTTATTTAGCCGAAACCTTGCAACAGCTCCATCCAGAGAGTCTTGTGCAGAGGATACCAGGAGTGTGTTCTCCTTTTGCTGCGGCATCAGCTTTCGGAGAACCTTTAACCGTGCGTTCCGATCGCCTTGTTGTACTACCTGCTCTCTATAATGTAGAAGAACTGGAAACAATTTTAGATTGGGCAGACGTCGTAGTCTTAATGAAAGTAAGTTCAGTCTACCCCCAAGTCTGGAAAATACTTCAGCGGCGTCAACTGTTGAAGAATGCTGTTGTTGTTGAGCGAGCCACCCTACCAGAGCAAATAATTTATGCTGATTTACGCGATCGCCCCACCCTAAAATTACCCTACTTTTCTTTACTAATTTTGAAGGTTACCCAATCTATTCGTTAAACTGGTTTAATTCAATTACTCCTTTCTTTGTGTACTCTGTGCCTCTGTGGTTTATTCAATCAGTGCAGCTCTTAAACTATAACTGCTATGTCCTACTCTTCCTTTCTTAAAAGCTTCCCTGATAAACTAGGTCAACAGACTGGTATTGCTGTAATGGCTTCTGTAGTTGTCCATGGGCTAGTGGCAATAACCTTACCTTATTGGCCTGTTTTTTCCCGTGAACAACCAAAGCAGTTACGAGAAGTCGAACTAGTTGGGTTAACACCAGAAATGGCGAGCCGCCTCCCGCCTCCCCCAAAGCCACCAGAGCCACTATTACTTTCACCATCACAGCCTCCTTCCACTGTCTCGAAGAATCCGGCTAAGAACAATGATCTTGCTAAATTGCTGACACCTCGCCGTGAGAGAGTGGGGAGGAGCTCCGGCTCGTCATCATCAATAGGGAGAGCTAAGGGCAAAAGGGGGGCCACGGCACAAGATTTTAAGTCGAGTAAAAATTATCAAATACTTCGCGGAAAGAAAATAGGAGTGGGGCCAGTAAAACCTGCGGATCCCCAGAAACTGGCTGATGATATCAAGAAAGAGGATGCCCAGCGGCGTGCCCAAACCCCCGGAGAGCTTACATCCCGCATAGCTCCCTTCAATACCGGAGAGCTTACACCCCCCATAACTCCCTTCAATAGTCCCGGAGAGCTTACACCCCCCATAGCTCGCTCCAACACTCCGGGAGAGCTTACACCCCCCATAACTCCATTTATAGATCCCAAATCATATGAATATAGGGTGGTGGAATCTCCTGATTTCCAAAGAACGATTCAGGAGTCGATAGAGGGTATATCTTCCAATACTCCCCTTATAGATTCCCAACCAACAGAAAATATCATTAAAGTTCCTGAACCACAGCCAACTACCCCTACAGCTGCAGAGAGAATAGCAGGTAACTATCCAAAAGCTGCCTGTGATGATCAGCTACAAGGAACTAGTGTAGTAGAAGTTTTAGTTGATGCTGATGGTAAACCTATTGAACAGCAAATCATTGAGGGTGCTGGTGACTCCGCTTTTGATGAGCAGGCACAACAGGATATTGAGTCCCTCAATTTTGAAAATCAAACTGGTGAAACCAAGCGTTACCTTGCCAACGTCGAATTTAAGTACGACAAAGATTTTTGTCAGCAGTCAAACCAACCAGAGTCTAGTTCTGAAGAAACAACTAGTCAGCAATCAAACCAACCAGACTCTGATTCTGAAGAAATAACTAGTCAGCAGTCAAACCAACCAGACTCTGATTCTGACGAAACAACTAGTCAGCAGTCAAAACAACCAGACTCTGGCTCTGAAGAAACAACTAATCAGCAGTCAAACCAACCAGACTCTGATTCTGAAGAAATAACTAGTCAGCAGTCAAACCAACCAGACTCTGATTCTGAAGAAATAACTAGTCAGCAGTCAAACCAACCAGACTCTGGCTCTGAAGAAACAACTAATCAGCAGTCAAACAACCAACCAGATTCTGGCTCTGAAGAAGAAACTGAAGGTTAAAAGGGATACAAAGAGGGGGTTTTGAAAGCGATCGCCTACTGTAATGACGGTATGATTGCCGTTATATCCCCGACTTCTCCTTTGGGTTTGTCTAGTTAGGGCTTGCTGCAAAAGTGTGGAAACTATACCATACTTTGCTTTCAATCATTTTATACCTTGCCAGGTGCAAGGTTTTTGTATCTTTTGGCTCAAAAACCTTGCACCGTAAGTCGAAAATCCCTAACACCTACCACCTCTTTCCCTTACCTACCACCTGCCACCTACCACCTACCACCTACCACCTACCACCTATTCAAACCCGAAAATTACGACTTATTCAGCAAGCCCTAGTTAATTACTTTCTTCAACAAAGAAGTCGGGGATCTGAATTGCCCTTCATCTTCCTTAAAAAATAGATCCAGCAATCATGCCAGCTAGTAAAACAAAGCCAATCCCGACATTCTGGCGAAAAATTTCACCATAAACTGGTTTAGCAATATCTGGTTGACGCAGTCGGGTATACTGCCAAACCCACATGGCGCTAGCAATGCTCAAAGCAATCCAAAAACCAAGTTGTAACTCCATCATCATGCCCAGTCTAGCTAAGCAACTGGCAGTACCAGCGAAGAAAATTCCCACTGCTGAGGGAGCATAATCGCCGAAAAACAGGGCACTAGATTGTACTCCAATCTTTCGGTCATCTTCGCGGTCTGACATTGCATAGACTGTATCAAAGCCCAATGTCCAAAGTACCGTTGCTCCCCAGAGTAGCCAGGTACCATCTTCCAAATTAGTAGTTACCGCACTCCAACTAATCAGTACGGCAAAACCCCAAGCGAGGGAAAGTACTAACTGAGGTACAGGAAAAACCCGTTTGGCTGAAGGGTAGAAAACAATTAGCGGTATGGCAGCAACGCATAGCCAGAAGGTGAAAAGATTGAGATAAAGGGCGAGTACCCCCGCGCAACTCATAGCAACAAAGGCAACAACTATACCAACTTGGATGGATAAAGCACGGGAAGCAAGAGGGCGATCGCGAGTTCTTTCTACTTGAGGATCAATATTACGATCCCAGAGGTCATTGATCACACAACCAGCTGCACTTGTTGCCAAAGTACCGAGGATAATCACTCCTACTAAAGGTATCGGTGGCTCTCCCGCTGCGGCTAAAAACACTGCCCACAGAGCTGGAATCATCAAAATTAAGCGTCCTGCTGGCTTATCCCAACGTAACAATCGAAGTATAGTTAGCCAGTAGGATTCTGGTTGACGTTGTTCCTGAGTCAGCATAGAAAAATTGGTTAATTATGTAGAATCAAGGATTTTTAGATAGGAGATAGTCCCTATTTACGATATCTTTATTCATAGGGTTTGGGTTGGCATTATAACCCTAAATAAACTTAAATTATGGTCAATTCACTTACAAAAGAGAGTTCCTTGAGTATTGCTAGTGCCTCTGAGGAGCAAGAGCACATTCTTGCTGCTATTGATATTGGAACCAACTCTATTCATATGGTGGTGGCGCGAATTAACGCAGCTCTACCAGCATTCACCATTATTGCTACAGAAAAGGATACAGTACGACTAGGATATCGTGACCCCAAGACCGGTAATTTAACTCCGGAAGCAATACAAAGAGCGATCGCAACTTTGCGGCGTTGTCAACAACTGGCACAAAGCTTTAATGCTGAGCAAATTGTGGCTGTAGCCACCAGTGCTGTAAGAGAGGCTCCTAATGGGCGAGCTTTTTTAAAGCAAGTCAATACAGAATTAGGTTTATTTGTCAACCTCATTTCAGGACCAGAAGAAGCAAGGCAAATTTACCTAGGTGTGTTGTCTGGGATGGAATTTAATAGCCAACCCCACATCATTATTGATATCGGCGGCGGTTCCACAGAATTAATTTTAGGAGATGGTAATAAACCCCGTACCCTTAGTAGTACCAAGGTGGGAGCAGTACGTCTTACTGCTGAGTTTATCACTACTGACCCCATCAGCGATCGTGAGTTTCAATATTTACAAGCTTATGTCAGAGGGATGCTGGAGCGACCAGTTGATGAGATTCGAGCTAATCTAGAAGCTGGTGAACAGCCTCGCTTAGTAGGAACTTCTGGTACGATTGAAACCCTAGCAATAATTCATGCTAGAAACACCCTGGGCACAGTACCAAATCCCCTCACTGGCTACGAGTTAAGTCGTAAAGAACTCCAAGAAATAGTTAAGCACTTGGCATCACTAAATTATGCCGAGCGAGCAGAAATTCCTGGAATGTCAGACAAGCGCTCAGAAATTATTGTTGCTGGGGCAATAATTTTATTAGATGCGATGACTATGCTGGGTGTTGAGTCTCTAGTCATCGGTGAAAGAGCGCTGCGGGAAGGAGTAATAGTAGATTGGATGCTCTCTCATGGTTTAATTGAAGACCGACTGAGTTACCAGAGCCAGGTGCGTCAGCGAAGTGTACTAAAAGTGGCCCAGAAATATCAAGTAAATCTGGAATATGGTGAGCGGGTTGCTAACTTTGCCTTGACTATATTTAACCAAACGAAAGGACAACTTCACCACTGGGATACAGAAGAGCGAGAGCTCCTTTGGGCAGCTGCTATTTTACACAACTGCGGTTTATATATCAGTCATTCTGCCCATCACAAGCATTCTTATTACTTAATTCGTTATGCTGAGCTATTAGGCTTTACAGAAGCTGGCATTGAAGTGATTGCTAATCTGGCTCGCTATCATCGTAAAAGTATTCCCAAAAGAAAGCACGAAAATTACAACAACCTACCTGGTAAAACTCATCGCAAGTTGGTTGATCAACTTAGTGCTATTTTACGCTTGGCAGTTGCTCTTGATCGCAGGCAAATTGGTGCAATTTCCCAGGTGCGTTGTGAGTATTATCCAGCTCAAAAAGAACTCCAGCTCAAATTAATGCCCGCTGTACCAAATGACGATTGTGCCTTAGAGCTGTGGAATTTAGATTACAAAAAGAGTGTCTTTGAAGCTGAATATGAAGTCAAAGTTATAGTGACTCTGGTACAGCAGTGGTAAGGTGATACCAAATTTAAGTAATAAGCATCTGACGACGCAGGCAACAGGTAATAGGCAACAAGATAAAATACAGCATTGAAAAAGAAGATGAGAAACTAGTCTATTCCCTTGGAGCCTTCTGCCTCCTCCCTTGTTTCTAAAGAATATTTGTTGAAAACGTTTATGATACCCAAAATTCTCGCCCTAGATTTTGATGGTGTTTTGTGTGACGGACTACTGGAGTATTTTCAGACTTCCTGGCGCACTTATTGCCAAATCTGGAACCCCGACAGCCAAAAACCGCCAGAGGATTTAGCACCCCAATTCTATCGCTTAAGACCTGTAATCGAAATTGGTTGGGAAATGCCAGTACTAGTTCGAGCCTTGATACTGGGAGTTCCAGAAGAAAAAATCGTGCAAAATTGGTCAGCAGTTGCCAAGGAAATTGTAGAATCAGAGCAATTAGATCCAGCAGATACAGGCAAGAAACTGGATACTGTTCGGGATGAGTGGATTAACTCCGACTTAGATAACTGGTTGAGCTTGCATCGCTTTTATCCTGGTGTAATAGAGCGGGTGCGCCGGACGCTGTCAGATAATTCAACAGAATTATTTATTGTAACTACTAAAGAAGGGCGCTTTGTCAAGCAACTATTGCAGCAACAAGGAATTCAGTTGCCGGAAGAGAGGATTATCGGCAAAGAGTGCAAACGTCCTAAACACCAAACTCTACGACAAATAAAAGAGAATTACTCCCAAGAAACAGTGAGTCTTTGGTTTGTCGAAGATCGGCTAAAAACCTTACAATCAGTACAACAGCAACCTGATCTCAAAGACATAAAACTTTACTTAGCAGATTGGGGTTATAATACCGTAACTCATCACGAATTTGTTCGTAATGATGCAACAATTCAGCTATTAACCCTCTCTGCATTTAGTCAAGATTTTTCCCTTTGGTCATAATTGTTACTACGATTACCAATCCCCTTCTTTTCTTCCTTTGTGTCCTCTGTACCTTTGTGGTTAATTAAATTAAACCAGTATTCTTTCGACAAAAGATGATCACTCAACGGTTACGGGAAATGATCAGCAACTGTACCAATTGTAGAACTGCATACAAAGCAGTTGCCACATAAGTAAAAGCAGCTGCCCGTAGAACGGCTTTTGCCCCCTTATTTTCTTCTCCTTGCAAGATTCCCATTTCATCAATCAGTTTCAGTGCTCGACGAGAAGCATCAAACTCTACCGGCAAAGTAACTATGTGAAAAGCAATAACTGCAATAAAGAGGATTATGCCCAGGTTGATAAACACAGAGGAAATTGTACCCATCGAGCTGAGAAAGATACCAACAATCACCAGCATCGGACCAATTTGGGAACCTAGGTTGGCAGCTGGTACCAAAGATGCCCGTACATTCATGAAAGCATAGCCTCGTTTATCCTGCAAAACATGACCACATTCGTGAGCTGCAACCGCTGCTGCTGCCAGAGAATTAGAGTTGTAGATTCCTTGAGATAATCGCACTGCTCTAGCACTAGGATCGTAGTGATCCGTCAACTCTCCTGCCACTGGCTCTACTTTAATATCTGTAATGTTCATCTTGTGCAGAATAGCGTGAGCCACTTGTGAGCCTGTCATGCCCAAGCTGGAGGGAATTTGAGCGTAACGTTTATATGTCCCTCGCACTTTACTCTGAGCCCAGAACATTAGCAGCATTCCTGGTATCAGCAATAGGTAAGACCAATGGAAGTAAAACATGAATACCTCTCTTCGGAAAATAACTAGTAGGGTTTTTCGCTACTAACCAAAGTTCGTGTGAAGAACTATGACTATCACTTTAAGTTAGGGAGATTCCCCTACGGATAAATTGAACTACAAGGTTAAGGAGGTGGATTCCAGACTACATTCTCAATTCAGTCAGATATGTTAAGAATTACGCTAAAGCAGTCAATAAGATCGGTGCAATAAGTAAAGACATTATCATCGGAAAAAACCAAGGTTGCGGTTTTTGATATCACCGACAACAACCCCTCGATCCAAAAAGCGGTTGAATTCCTCACAGGCTGTTTCCGGCACTAAAGAGCAGTTGTGGCAAGCTGCCAAATTGCACGAATCTGGACCTTGTCCTTTGGCACCGATTTCCATGCAAACAGGATCTGCAGAACACCATTTAGCTGCCTCAAGCGCTGCACACACCATTGGCTCAAAATAACCAGGTTTCCCCATCCGCACAAGTCCTCCCATTGTTCCCTCGGAATCCCCAGCAGCAGTATAAATGAGCACTCCAGCCATTGGAGCATCGGGATTATCGGATACATATAATCTTTCTCGCAGAGCAGCCGAACTATACCCACACTCGAAGGTGAGACGATTCATTAGCAAGTGAGCAAAACTGTGCAAAAGAATGAATCGCGGTGTGAGAAAGCGATCGCGTAAGTGGCGTTTTTCTTGTACTTGTTGGTAACGCTGTACTAGAGGATTGATGCGCTGGTGAACTGCATCGCGATTTTGAGCTAACCACTGCTGGAGTCGCCTCTCGTTGAATTCTAAAAAGATGCCTTCACCATAAACTATATAAGCAGGTAACCATGAATTCTGTGGTGGTAAGGGATTGCGTTGCAGAAGAGTTTGTAAGGAATGCTGGTCATTTTCAGGAAAGATACGGGTGAATCCAGCCAAAGCTCTAGTTTCCTTCAGCTTGTCAACTAGCATGATTCGGGAAAAGTATTGAGCTATATCTGGATCGTAATTATTCAAATCAATTTTTCTGATTTTAAGCTGCTTTTCGTCACGTTCAGTACGCAGCACCTTAAATTCTGGACGGCGGAAATGGGTTTCTGGATCATCACCCTCAACAAAAATTTCGTCTGAATCATTATCTTCTCCTGAGAGGATGATGTTTAGGGCAGCTTGCATATCCTCATTAGAGAAAGAGTGTAGCAGTTGTGGGTAAAATTCTCGAAGAACTTGAGGTGTTATATTATCACCCAATCTAGACAAGCGTTTAATTAGGTTTGAAATAGGTGGTTCTTCTAGAATAGAAATTAGTTCGCTATCATTGCCTCTTTGTAGGTAAATGGCGCTTCGCACCTGAGAGTAATATACATTAGAAGCACTGCGGAGAGAACCTCTCAACGGTCGAGAACACGGTTCACTTTCTTCAGTTCCCAGCCAAGGTCGTTTTCCCTGACAAAGAAACTCCTGACCCTCAGAATCATTATCATGCCTTTCATTAAGATGTTTACTAAGAAAGGTGGTTTCATTTCCATTATCTTGCTCAGTTTCAGTAATCCTAGATAATGAGCGTTTTTCCCCACACTCACACTGAACGCTCAATCCTCCTAAAGTTGCACTTCCTGTCCCTACCAAACGCATTGGTTTTTTGCATGTTGGATTATCAGAACGATGTACCCATTCGCGCCAGGGAAAGTCTTGAATATGACCGCGATCGCACATCGCAATAATCGGAACTTGTACCAAATATCTATTTCTTTTCTTCTCTTCGCATTTGGGACATTTCTCTTTACTACGTTGAGGCAATTTTAACTTTTTAAGATGTCCACAGGATTGACAGTAATGCCATTGAGGGAAGCGTAGAAAAGGGACAGTAAGAAAGGTATTAGGAACTGACGCACCCTTCTGGACTGTTCTGAAGTCTGGGGGAAGTCGGAAGTGATCTACCCCTAACTGCTGTGCTAGCCGCCATTCCTCGACTCTAAATTCTGAGTGATCGATATCATCCCGACCATTTTCACGCTTGTACCAGTGATCTAAACCAGCCGTAATTAAAGATGTTCCATCCCTGACTACTATCATGGCACCCACCCCGTAAGGTGCAATTAACTGGGCGCGTCTAATCGGACCTTTAGACATCTTCTTCCCCTCCTTCAAGTAAGTAAAGTTGAGTAATTTCCGCTTGACATTCTGCGTCTACGTTTCTCATAGATGTCGGCGTAGCCCAAGATAAAATTTCCCATTCTCGACTCGCATAATCACCTGCTACTCTTAGCAATGGTGCATCCTCAGCCGTTTGACTTGTTGCTTGCCAGCGTGTTCGTTGGTTATTTCCCCACTCCTTAATACGTTTGTCAAAAACCCGTTGGAAATTGTCTACTTCATCTGGATCGATTGGTTGTATACGAGGTATGAGAATTTCTCGTAACTCCTCAATGAGATTATCTGGGTAGGGATCAGGGCTTTTAGCAATCTCTTGATCTCCGGCTTGTCTGACATAAGCTGCCATAATTGCGTGTAAAGCACGGTCTAGGACTGGTGGAGAAAAGGGAGTAACGCTAGTGGGTTCAACTTGGGCATAAAGCCGTTCATGATAGCTACGGAATTTCTCAAAATGGGAGCGATCGCGAGGTCTAGTAGGACTATACAACGTTACAACTAAACCAGGACGTTCCCACCACCTGCGCCCCACACGACCCGTCACTTGGATATACTGAGACGTGGTTTTAGGTTGACCAACTACAGCCATAAGCGATAAGCGGTCAATATCAACCCCTACTTCGATAATGTTAGAAGCCAGACAAACATCAATCGGTCTTTGGCTGTTCGTGTTATCACATTTAATCTCTAATTTAGCGATCGCTTCAGGAACTTTATCGCTGCGGATACGCCCAGTCAGTTCTAAAGTCTGCCAGATGCGGCGTGTTTGTTGGTAGTCCCAACCGAGTCGATTCTGGATTACCTTAAAGTGACCAGGAATATCTGACTGTAATAGGGAAAGTGTGTAACCCAATTCCCTGAGATTATTGAAGAACATCAGTAAAGTCCACCAAGGGTCTTGTTCTTCAGCTGTTAGAGGGGCTGGAGCTTGCAAAAGAGCCGCTGATGTCCGCACTTGAGCCGTGAGCAAAGACCTCAAACCTGGTCCGTGAACACCCAGATAAATTCGACCGGGTTGTAATGTGCCATCCTTATTTCGGGCATAGCAAGAGAAAAAAGAATCCGACGCATCTAATCCTGGTGGTGGAAACAGGACTACATCATCACGTCCATAGAGTGCTTTCACTTGTTCGGCATAGCAGCGTATAGTTGCCGTAGAACAGACTATTTTCGGTTTAATTGCTTGTTCACCACGCCTGTCGGTACAAAGCTCTTCAATCACCGTTTCATATAGTCCTACAACCGACCCTAGAGGACCCGAAATCAGGTGTAACTCATCTTGAATAATTAGTCCTGGAGGAGAATTTTGCCTTTGCCCATCAGAGTCAATGCCAAATAATGCTCGTGCTTCCGGCTTCCAGGCTAACTGGGCAAACTTATCTACTGTACCAATAACTAGCGAGGGACAATATTCATAAATGTCCTCATCAATGACATAAATCGGTAGTCCATGTTTAAACTCACAAGCCTGATCGGGACATTTGAAAACTACAGTACCAGCACTTTGCTGATATCCAAAAACTTTTGGGACTCCCCTTGGTAGTTGTCCGTTATAACGCCCCATCTGAGCGTTGCACCAAGGGCATTTGCTAATAATAAAAGGATTGTCAGCATTCTTGTTTTTTTGTAGTTGATTCAAGCTATAGACTGCATCTTTCCGATTGTTCGGGGTTGTCGTACCCCCCAACCAAATTCCAATAGAAAAAGATTCTTTCCCAAGTTCAGGATGTTGGCAGCGGAGGTACTCCATCGCGCACAATAGTGCTGAGGCTCGCTGAAATTGTTGTGCTGTCAGTAACCTGAGCGTGTAGCGCATCAGCACATGAACTCCAGCATCCTTCCTGTTTTCCAATCGTCGCAGGAATAGAGCAAAGGCTGATAAGCCCAAATAGGCTTCGGTTTTGCCACCACCTGTAGGAAACCAAATCAGTTCAACCGTCTCACGCTCTCGAATATTCCCCTGAGCAGTAGACTGAAGAGACATGAGCAGGAAAGCGATTTGAAATGCACGCCATTTGCCTCGATTTTCACCAGCTTGCAGAGGATTAGGTGGTTGATAAGGTATAGAAAAATTCAACCTTCTGGCTTTTTTATCATAGTTTGCCCTACGGAGCTCACCACGACTGCTAATTTGTTGCAGCAAGATGGCGTGGTTAGCTAACTGAAATGATCTTTTCGCTTTAGCATCATTCTGTAAGTAATTTAGCCCATCTCTCATTCTCTGAGCAGCTCTTTCACATTCGTCAAGGTGACTGTGTGCTGCATTGTGGTACTGTTTCTCAAGGGTGGCAATTTCATTTCTTTTTACCTCGATCCAATTCTCGTAGCGTTCAACAACTTCCTGCAAAGCAGCAAAGCCATCGTCACCCTCTACTAACCCTGCCAAAGTAGCCATAGGGACTTCTAAGCTGCTACCATCCTCACGTTTGATGTCAGGCGTAATGCTAGGAGTTTCAAAAGTAGGCAAGCACTCAGCTATAACAGTTTTAACTCGGTCATTAGTAGCTTCTTTATCCCAATTGGCAGCACAACCATGTCCTACTCCATAGGTTTTCATGTGACGGTAAAGCAGCGCCAGCGATTGCTCTTCCTCGTTACCTTCGATCCCAGATAGACGTTGACCTGGATAAGGTAAAATATGTAGCTCTCCCTTTGGGGAAACTATGGTGGCTTTAAAGCCTGCTTGGAATAGACTTATTTGATGACGACCATAGCCACCACTACTACTACTACGATTAACTAAACAAACTGTGATTAGACGAACTCCCTCTCGCTTATCTGGATCGGGTCGAGAAAATACTTCTACGCTCAAATCGAGTCCATTTATTTTCGCAGTTTGCTCAAATCTCCTTTCTTGTTGCTGGCAGAGTTTATTGCCATCGAACTCAACTGTAAATTCTACTGGTTTACGCAACCACCAAGTTCTTTTCTTGCCCTCAACCTTAACAATTTTAGCTTGATAGCACCCGCCCCATCCTTTAACCAGTAGCTGTGAATCTTCAGTAAATTCTGCTAAAAAACTTACACCCATGCTACTAGGCAGATAAGCATTAGCTGTTGATAAATCAAAATCATCTGATTCAGTTTCCGTAGTCTTCGTTATCTCTTGTTGACTTTCTTCAAGGCTTTGGTAGGCATTTTCTTCAAGCACAGAGTCAGATTCATCAAGCTTAAACTCACTGATTTCCGTCTCTTCTTTAAATTCCTCGTCTTCATGCTTTTTTCCCAGTGGGTAAAGGACACCTACTCCATAGCGGACTAGGGGAGGGTCTCGTTGAAGAATCTCTTCACCATTTGCTTGTCGCCAAGGACCATAGAATTCTTGAGCCGATTGGAAATTTACTTCCCCAGAACAGTCTTGAGGTTTTCCTTGGGGTGATGCTCCCACAAGTTCTTCTCGTAAAAATTGAATAATATTTTCTCTATTTTGTATATGTTCAGCCATTGTTAACTTTGCCTAAATTTTAAAAATGTGTCCAGTTTGTGAAACGGGAATATTATGAATTTCTGGAGAACTATCTACTACTCTGAAAGCAGCCATACTACCCTCATCTGCTTTCTCTAGTTCAAATTCCATACTGCCTAGTTGTTCTAGTTGAGTCAGATCAGAATTAGAAACTTTCTGAAGCAGTAACTTCCGAATATGCTTGCCAGCGCTTCTGTGAGCTTGAGCTAGTAAATATGCCACCTCATTAAATTCATTGAATCTATCCCCCAATCCGACGAACTTCAAAATTGCTGCAAAATCTTTTTCATCTCTAGGTTTAATACTTAAATCAGACATCCAGTTTCGGACGTTCGGTTCATTTTTAGCTAATTTAGAACCTTGTTTAACAAGATTTTGACTAACTAAATGTAAACCTTGACGCTTTACAGCTAGTTTCAGACGATCTTTCCACTCTTGTTGTAAATTTCTAATTTTTTCTACGTCTTTTCCTGAATTTCTTAAAATGCGATTGGCTACAGGTATAATGTAATCACCACCACCACCTGTCCGTAATAGAATAAACATATCGGCTTCAATATCAGTGACGAAAATTCTCTTTACCCTTGAATTAACTTCTTCTTGTAGATCAATAATAAATGCTTTGGCATCTATATCTAGAAAAACAGCTGATGTACTTCCTTCCAGAAGAAACATTTTTGCTTCTATTTCTTCTTGATCATTATCACTGAAATGTAGTTGAGTAATTTTTTGACTTATATCACTCCATTCGATAGTAGGCATTAAAATATCTTTTGGAGATAATTGAGCGGTAACTATCTCACTATTTGTCTTATCTTGAACTTCTTTCTTGACATTTTTGGTTTCAGTCTTAATCGGTGATTGAGAAAAATTAACTGAACCAAGAAATACTGATTCTTCTTTCCATTTACTTTTAATCCAACGATAGTGGACTATATCAATTTCAGAAGTACGCGGTGCAGTTATGATATATTGAGGAAACCAATAAGGAGAACCAATAATAATGATTTTGTCATAGCTAATCAAGCTACGAAGCTGTGAAGCGACGATAACCTTGAATGGGTTCAGTAAATTTATTTTAGATATTAATTCTTCTACTGGAGGGATTAAACGTGATTCTTTTAGTAATAAAGCTATCTTTTTCTGTGTATTAGCTTTGTCTATTGACAAACAAGTAGATAAAAGAGGATTTAAGGGAGACTTTGATAAATTATTGAGTTGATTGAAAAGTTTACTAGCAGGTAAGAATAAATCTGGATAAACAATTTGAAATCGTGATATTCGTTTACCAAGATTAGTTAAGTCTATATATTCAGATACTGAGGCAGTATTAAATGGTAGTGGTGATGCACATAATTCAAATTGATATCGTCTTAGAGGAGACAAAAAGTCTCTCCAGTCATCATCCTCAGCAGATTGATATAGCAAGCCCTTAAATTTTTTGAGTGTTAAGCAAAAATCTTCAAAATCGCTCTGTTCTACTGGATGATATGTAATTTTGACACAGTGACTACAATTATAAATTAGACTAACGTCTGACAGAGACATATCAATTATTAACGTACTTCTTGATAACTAACAAGTTCAACTCCAGTAGGAAAGAATGAAAGGTTTTGTATTTTGGCTTCATTTACACGATTTATATAATCCTGATTTACGATATCAACTGCTTCTTGAAAATGTACCTCTGTTCTATCTAATAAGATAGTCCAGTGAGAACTACGCCAATCATCTCGCCATTTAATAAAACTAGATGCACCATCAAATATAGTCATAAATGGAATTGTTTCATCTGAAAGATGATAACGTTTTCTAGCTGTAACCGAGAACACGTCTGAACGATAAGCTTGGTTTTCAGTTGACAAAAAATTTCGCACTCGTAAGACATTTTGCAATACTCCCACTTCCTGAAATGATGGAGTTTTTGCAAAATATGTTTGTGTAATTTCGTTATTAAGAAAATTTAATTTGCCAATAATTACACAGTTAAACTGAGATTTGTGAGAGTATTTGCTAGCAATTTTATGCCCAAGTATGCTTTCAAGGAATTGACTATGAGCAGTAATTTTACGACCATTTTGTTTTTTAGGTAAATTTTGTATAGGAGTAGTTCTAATTTCAATATTGTGAGCATCTTCTAACCGCACTAGATGAGTTAATCCCCCTGTCTGACGGCTTTCAACTCGAATTCTCAGTAGCCGTTGATCTGTACTTGTATCAACACCTTCATAAAAACCTTTAAACTTTTTGTCTGTGTTGAAGAAAGTAACAGGTTTACCTTCGGGTAAATTGCATAGCCACTTAAAATACTCGTTGTTGTTCTGAAGTTGATAATTGGAAAGAGTAGCTCTTGTAATTACCATACCAAAGGCAGTTAAAGCGGCTGCATAAGCCCTAGTAGGAATAGCAAGGGCTACTACTAGACGATTTGAGCCAGTTTCACATTCAGCAACCAGACGACCTAGCTCAATGAAAAAATTTCCCCAATCAGGCAGTGGTGTTCCTTTGTTAGTATACAGTTGGCTTCTTTTCAAAGTTACCTGTTCTAGGTTAGTGTAGCTACGGTCCACTTCAGCAAAAATTCTGGCTTTTTAGGGAATAACTTACAGATACTTCTTACCAAGGGTAATTAAAGAACCATTACTTTGTAAACCGCATATTTACTGAATTTTGCCACATGGCTCAGGGTAAGATCATCTAATTTGGTATAAATTGTAACTGAAAAATTTTGCAATTAAGATTTAAAGCTTTCTCAAATCACAGAAGGAATAATCTCAGAATTATTGAGCACGTTGCAGTTAATCTGTCATGTTGAGCGTAACCCTAACCTTTGGTAACACTTGGTTTGAAGGCAGGCTCTGTGGAGCAAAGTATCTCTTAAAATTCTTCACTCTACTATTGCTTCATTTGCTCTTACGGACTATGCTTCGCAAACAGGATAACTGACTCAAGTAAAAAAACAATCTGATGATTTCTCTAGAGCAGCTACAAGCAAACTTCGAGCAGGCTGAAGCAAGACAATATGAGTATTGTTGCCAAGTCAATCTGAACATTTATGATTCTCCCAGTTATCAAAATTTAGGGACTCAAGCAGCAGTAGGACGTCACTTACAGTTTCTCTCGAAAACACCAGTAGATAAATTTTTAGAGGTGCGATTATCTGAGGATAGCTATTGTGGTTGGTTGCCTGTGGAGGATTTGGCAGAACTGGAATATGCAGCAACTAGGTATCAGCCAGTTACCGTCTCAACTACCGAAATCCAAGAACGACTCCCGGCAGTGATTGCCTTTACTAAAGCCGCAATGCAAGAGCAAAACCACTACGTTTGGGGAGGTACCGTTGCTCCCAACTATGATTGTTCAGGACTGATGCAAGCAGCTTTTGCAGCCTCAGGAATTTGGTTACCCAGGAATTCCTATATGCAAGACACTTTTACTAAAACCATTGAGATGGATTCAGCTCTACCCGGTGATTTGATTTTCTTCGCCACTAACCAGAAAGTACATCATGTGGGTTTATATCTGGGAGATGGCTACTATATCCATAGTTCTGGTATGGAAACTGGTCGTAATGGTATTGCTATAGACCGACTTTCAGATCAGGGGGATGAAATTGCACAGTCCTACTACCAAATTCTCAAAGGAGTAGGAAGAGTAGAGAAAAGTTATCAACCGTAAGGGTTCCTAGAAATGAGAGAGACAAGCGATAATCTGGATCGTGGGTTGTTGGCTTCCCCTTACGTGAAGAAAAAGTTTCACCCTCCTATCCTATCGTTCTATATCTAATTGTTGATCTAGTTGCCTTTTGAGGCTTAGAGTCAATTACTATAGACAGATATTCCAGTGATGCTTTAGGTATAGAGAACCTTGCTCCCTAAAGATCAACTGTTTCAGGAGGGTGCTGATGACTATAAGCTTGTTAACTCAGGTTAAATGTTCCGTCTGTTCTTTTACCAGTGAACAACAGGTAATAGCTAAGAAAAATACATTAGGTGGCTCTACTGCTCTAGATACTAGGCAACTAGAGATGATACCTTCAACGAGTAATTTACCAATTCAAGTATGTCCCCAGTGTGGATACTGCTGCCATCATCTTGCTGAGGGGTATCCTCAGGCAGGCAAAATTGTTACTAGTAGAATTTATCAAACTCAACTGAAAAATCCTGAGTATCCAGAGTTAGCTAATTGGTTTCTTTGCCATGCCTTAATCCAGAAACAAGCGGGAGAATTTGCCCAGGCTGGATGGGCAAGTTTACAGGCTGCTTGGGTTTGTGACGATGCCAAAAATGACAAAGCCGCCCAAAAGAGTCGTCAGCAAGCAGCAGTATTACTTCAAAAAGCGATCGTCAAAGGTGAGAATATTGACAGAGAACCGATCACTAAAGAGGTTATCTTAATTGATATCTACAGAAGGTGTGGTGATTTTGATACCGCACTTAGGATCTGTAACAATGCTCTTCGGCAAAAATCAGAAGGCATCCCTATTAAACTGTTGGAATACGAACATAAACTGCTACGACAACAAGATAAACGTTTTCATACTCTTCAGGAAGCTGTTGATATCGTTTCAGTTTGTTGATAAGCTAAAGCCTCAAATCTAAAATCTGAGATATTTTCAGCTACAGTGCACGATTTCAGTACAACCAAGATTGTGTATTCCAGGCGAAGGAAAATCTCTAGATTCTAATGTTTAGGTGTCCACACAGCTTGATTGCCTTGCCCCCAGAAACCGTCACATTTCGTAACACAGACATCCCCTAAAACCTTCGTCTGACAAGCTAATCGCCGATTAGCTGTGGGAGAATGAGGAGGAAGCGATCGCCTAGCTTTATCCTTCCAGTTAGGCTCAGACACTTCTCCTCTCAGCACGACAGCACAAGTTCCACAAGTACCAATACCCCTACAGTTAATAATTTTTGCTTTACCGTTATAAAGTTCGACTCCATGCTCTAATAAAACTTGACGTAGATTACTACCCTGCTTGCAGACAAAAGTCTTTCCCTGAGCTGCTATTTTAACTATTGACATTTTATATATTTTACAGTAATGAGGTTTGATTAACTAATCCGAAATCTGGTGGACTAATCAACGAGATAAAAGTCTCACTACTTAGCTTTTTCGTGTTCTCTATCATTGGCTAGGTTTGATACAAAACTGATAACCAATCACTGTCAAACATTTACCTAACTTTTAGTTTACATTTTTTTACACTTAACAACAATTTTCTTGGCATACATGAAACGTCAACCATCAAACCAAATCTGGATTTACGACACGACCCTGCGGGACGGTTCCCAACGGGAAGGACTTTCACTATCGATAGAAGACAAATTGCGCATTGCTAGACAACTTGATGAGTTAGGGATTCCCTTTATTGAGGGAGGATGGCCAGGAGCTAATCCCAAGGATGTACAATTTTTCTGGCAGCTAAAAGAAGAACCACTCAAACAAGCCGAAGTAGTGGCATTTTGCTCAACTCGGCGTCCCCATAAAGCAGCAGCTGAGGATAAAATGCTGCAAGCGATCCTAGCAGCGGGCACTCGCTGGGTAACCATTTTTGGTAAGTCCTGGGATCTCCACGTTAGTGCAGGACTAAACACCAACCCAGAAGAAAATCTGGCAATGATCCAAGACACCATTGAGTACCTTCGTAGCCAAGGACGTCGAGTAATCTACGATGCTGAACATTGGTTTGATGGCTACAAAAATAATCCTGAATATGCTCTCCAAACTCTTATCACTGCCAGGGATGCTGGTGCAGAATGGCTAGTTCTCTGTGACACTAACGGTGGAACTCTCCCTGTGGAAGTTAGTCAAATTGTACGGGAGGTTATCAAGGCAACGGGAGTAGGAAATAACGAATCCCCAATTCTCAATTCTCAATTCCCAATGCCCCAACTAGGTATTCACACCCACAACGACTCAGACACCGCAGTTGCCAACGCTCTTGCTGGAGTTCATGAAGGTGTTCGCATGGTACAGGGAACAATTAATGGCTACGGTGAACGCTGTGGCAACGCCAATCTCTGCTCCCTCATTCCCAACTTACAGCTGAAGCTGGGTTACAGTTGTATTGAAGATGAGCAACTGGCAAGACTATCCCAAGTGAGTCGCTTGACTAGTGAAGTTGTCAATCTTGCCCCTGATGATCATGCTCCTTTTATCGGTCGTTCTGCTTTTGCTCACAAAGGTGGTATACATGTCTCCGCCGTAGCACGTAATCCCCTGACTTACGAACATATTCAGCCGGAACAAGTGGGGAACCAGCGTCGGATTGTGATTTCTGATCAATCTGGACTCAGCAACGTTTTAGCAAAAGCTCGTAGCTTTGGTCATGAACTCAACAAGCAAGATCCTGCCTGTCGTCAAATATTGGGACGACTTAAAGCTCTAGAAAGCGAAGGTTATCAATTTGAGGCAGCTGAAGCTAGTTTTGACTTGTTGATGCGTGAAGCTTTGGGATATCGGGAACAACCATTTGAACTAAAAGGCTTTCAAGTTCACTGCGATATCCTGCAAGGAATAAATACTCCTTACGATAGTGCTCTAGCCACGATTAAAGTTGCTGTCAATGGGGAAGATATCCTGGAAGCAGCTGAAGGCAATGGACCAGTTGCTGCTCTAGATGCAGCGTTGCGCAAAGCACTAGTGAAATTTTACCCAGAGATTGCGGCTTATCAGCTAACCGATTACAAGGTAAGGATTCTCAATGGTGGTTCTGGAACATCTGCTAAAACCCGCGTCCTGGTGGAATCGAGCAATGGTGAGCAGCGATGGACTACAGTTGGTGTTTCGACCAATATCTTAGAAGCCTCCTATCAGGCTGTAGTGGAAGGTATTGAATATGGTCTGCTGCTACAATGCCCAACCAAGAAAGCGTTAATGCCTTCTAACTAATGACCAACCCAAACTTTACAATTTCTTTACCGAAATAGTGCCTAAAAGCTTTTGGTACTTTATAATATCTTTACTAGGGGAAGCAGATTTTTATATTTTTAGTAGTAAGACAATCTGCACAATGATCGACTCGTGAATAAAAGAGTGACGTAAAACAACCCCATTAGATCTAAAAATTGTTTGAGTGGGAAAGCTTGATTAATCAATGATTTAGGAAACTCAGACGATTTTGGTACTTTAATAATTGATTCAAATCACTGACTCTGTAAGATCAGTATCACACCTCAAGTTGATCGAGATCAGTATTTACACTGATTAAGAACATTTTTTTACCTGACTTCAGTCACAGCAGCTTTCAAATAAATCACTGAGGATTAGATCGGTAAGACAACTACTCAATTTGTTTTACTCCAAAAGTTCTCAAATTATATTGAAAAGGAGTTGTAATGTGTCATTTATCCGACTCGCCGATCTAATTATTAATCTAGATTGTATTGCCGCAGTTAAATTTAGTACTGACTTTTCCTTACCTAATGGTCAGGATATTCCTACCGTTAATATCTGTCTGGCTATGCCAGATGGTTCGTTAGACGGTAAAACAGAAGCTGAACCTGGACCGTGCGGCTCTCTAGAATGCCTTGAATTTGAGAGTGACTTAGCAATGTCTATCTGGAATTACTTCCTCCAATCGAAGGATGTCACTGTCTTATTTGAGTAAGTATCCTGGTAACTTCAATGACAAACCGACTTCAGGGTTTTTACTTAAAGTCGTAATTATAGCTCAGCCTTAGTCTGGCTTTAGCGATACTTTTAGAAGTTCTGCATCTATCTGGCAAAGGCATCTCAAGTCGAGTTGGTATAATTTATTATTATGTCAGTATTTTGTAATGACTTGATCAAGAACTCTTGACTTTATTCTCTAAAAGTCAATATGATGCTCTTGTTTTTTTTATGTAATTTGGTAAGACAAGACTTACGATTGTATTACTAGAGCAACCATCTTAGAGAATAGAAGTAGTAGGGTCGCAACTCTAGCTCCTTCGCTTCAACTCTTCTGAAGATGGGACACCACCAGGGTCATCTATACTTTTCCGCTTCAATCTCATTCTTAGGTGAATGTGGTGTTGTTTAGGTACTAGCGCTATGCATCCCTTTAACTCAGAAAAAAAATCCATTAATCTCAAGCAAAGCAATTCTAATTATGTCTCTGGCGAAGAATTGCAGAAATTTGCTCTTGATAATCAACTAATAAAACTTGGACTACTGTTAGCTCAAACCTGGAGAGATAATCATCCTGATGCTCAACCAGGTTCAGAAACTGATTTAGATGAGTGCACATTAGCTGTGGCGATTGAAATGACTATAGCTGGTGAAGCAGTTGGAGGACCAATGGGTGCCCTCATCTCTGCAGGTGCTGGTGTCAATGCAGCTTGTGTAGCTTGTAGACGAGTTCTGTAAACAGCTCTGTTGCCAATAAATTTACTTACCTTTCCCTAAGCTTATTTATCCAATTACTGCAACGCTCGAATTAGGGGCGTCTGCTAAGTTACTGCTGGGTCAGTCGTGGGTGCAATCTGCCAAGATTTTGCCAATTTAATCTCACTTCGAGGAATTGATTTGATGACTACTCATATCCCAACGCCAAAAGCTTATGACCAACAATTTAATGAACCAGAGCAGAATTCTCTCTATCTAGGAAATCACAATAATTCAGCTAATGATCCTAACACTCAAGCTCATCTAAAGTCAGCCTCATCTGAGTCAATCCCTAAACTAAGGCCATCAAAGTACTCGAGTCATACTCTGAGCCAGCGTTTGTTACGTACAGTTCTGCCTACGGTATTAATTCCTCTGGCTATTGCTAGCACAGTGAGTTATGGCATTTTTCAAAAACGGGCAGAGAGTGAAATTAAAATACAATTGCAGGATCAAGCGCTGCTAGCAGGGCAATCAGCTCTGCAATTGCGGTCGGATGGATTGAAATTTGCTCAAATGGTAGCCTCTAACCCTTTAGTGATAGATGCTGCTCGTGCCGGCAGCCAAAAAGTAGAAGCAGACCAACTTGATCAACAGTCGGTAGAGGAATTAGAAAAGAGCTTTGCTGCAGCGAAGCTCCTGGCTCCTAATCAAGTCCTTAATGATTATTTGAGCGAAGTAGAAAAAACTGGGGGAGTTGCTGAGTTATTTTTTACTGAGAGTTATGGATTAAACATTGCTAGTAGCCACCCCACTAGTGACTTTGTTCAAAACGATGAAGAATGGTGGCAAAAGGGCAAAGCTGATGGTCAATGGGTAGGTGAGCCGGAATTTGATGAATCGGCTAATACCTTTAGCATTGACCTAATCCAGAAGATTACTGACCCAAAATCAGGGAAATTTCTCGGGGTTGTTAAAGCCGTCTTACCCGACAGTGCCTTTGAGATAGTAACAGACTATTTGCAGCGGACAGGAATTAATGGTTCTCAGCAAGTGCAACTGCTCGACTCTAATAGTGGTGGTGTGATTAATACGATCACGGCTCAGGGAGCTAGTGAAACTAAGGAAGTAGTCGGGGGCGAAGCAGTTGTAGAAATAGCAAGGTCTTTAGTAAAAGCAATCCAAAACCAAGGAACCACTCCCGAGCAAGCAACGAGTGAAGTGAAAACTAAGTATTCACTTAAAAAATTACAGCTGAATTCCTTACCCTACGAAACGATGGGGAAAGAATTATTTAACTCCGAAGAAGCTCCGTTTGTTGAAGAGAATGCTCAATTACTAACTGCATCATTCCTCTATAAAGACAAGCAATACATTTTAGCAAACATCCCTCAAACCAATTGGGTAGCAGTTGCTTCGATGGACAGTGGGGCAATCGCTAGTGCTGGTCGTGATTTGGTGTGGGCTTTCGCTTTGATGTTCTTGGCTCTAGGAGGAATTGCGATCGCCCTAGTTCTAGGCTTAGCGAAGCAATTATCTGTTCCTATAACTAACTTATCTGAGGCAGCGGAGGCAGTGGCTGCAGGTAATCTGGATATGGCAGCTGAACCCTCTGGTACGGCTGAAACCCAAACCCTAGCTCACACCTTTAATAACTTAGTAACACGAGTCAAAGGTTTATTACACGAGCAAACAAGAGAAACTGAACAAGCTCAGTTATTCGCCAACATTGCCACCACTCGCACTCGCACTACTACAGATCTAGAATTTGTTTTTAATCAGGCAATTCACGGAGCACGACAAATCCTACAAGCAGACCGAGTAGTGACTTATCGCTTTCATCCTAACGGTCATGGTTATATTGCAGCTGAATCAGTTGCTTCTGGTTGGCCTCGAGCCTTAGGGGAAAAAATAGAAGACCCTTGTATTGGGAAAGAACTAATCGAAGCTTATAAACAAGGACGTATTGTTCCTACCAATAACATCTTTGAGGCAGGTTTTCACCCTGAGCACTTGCAGTTAATGGAAAAACTGGAGATCAAGGCCAATTTGGTGACACCGATTTTTCAAGATGGTGAGCTGTTTGGCTTATTAATTGCTCATCACTGTAGTACTCCTCATGTTTGGCAGGAATCGGAAATTGAGTTTCTTAAGCAATTAGCCATTCAAATAGGATTCTCTTTAGACCGGGTGAAATTGTTAGACCAGCAAAAAGCTGAAATCGAGCGCTTCCAACAACTTAACTCGATAATGTCTCTGTTGCGGGAATCCCTCGAAGCGGAACAAATTTACAATACAGCAATTAGCACTATCCGCTCAACTCTCAAAACTGACCGGGCCTTAGTCTATCTATTTGATGAAAATTGGCAAGGAACTATCGTTGCTGAATCTGTGGGACAAGACTGGCCCAAAGCTCTGGGAGAAACAATTGCTGACCCCTGTTTTGCCGATCAATATGTAGAAAAGTACAAACAGGGTCGGGTTAAAGCAACCGATAACATTCATGAAGCTGGCTTAAGCCGCTGTCACCTTGCTCAACTCGAACCCTTCAATGTTAGGGCGAATTTAGTCGCGCCAATTGTTGCCTACGGTAAGCTACACGGTTTATTAGTAACCCATCAATGCTCCAACCCACGACACTGGCTGGAGCCAGAAATCAACTTCTTTAAGCAGGTAGCGATTCAAGTTGGTTCAGCACTAGACCAAATAGCTCTTCTGGAGCAGCAAAAAGAGGCACGCCAAACAGCTGAAGCGGTATCTGTTGAGCAACGTCAGCAAAAAGAAGCACTCCAGCAGCAACTGCTAGGACTCCTAGAAGAAGTTGAAGGAGCAGCTCGTGGTGATCTAACGGTACGGGCAGAAGTGAGTACAGGAGAAATTGGCACTGTTGCTGACTTCTTCAACGCAGTTATTGAAAGTCTGCGGGCAATTGTTACCCAAGTGAAAACCTCTGCTCTCGAAGTTAACACTTCCCTAGGAGAAAATGAAGGGGCACTCCGTCAACTCTCGGAAGAAACCTTCAAACAGGCGGAGGAAACCACCCGCACCTTGGAATCAGTAGAACAAATGACCTATTCGATTCAAGAGGTGGCTCAGAATGCCCAAAAAGCTGCAGAAGTTACCCGTGCTTCTTCTAACACTGCCTTAGAAGGCGGAAAAGTCATGGATCGCTCCCTGGAAAATATCCTGGTTCTGCGAGAAACAATTTCCGAAACCGCGAAAAAAGTTAAGCGGCTAGGTGAATCATCTCAGGAAATTTCTAAAGCTGTCTCACTGATTGAAAAAATTGCCCTACAAACCAACTTGTTAGCCATCAATGCTGGTATTGAGGCAGCTCGTGCTGGGGAACAGGGGCAAGGTTTTGCGGTGGTAGCAGAAGAAGTTGGTCAACTCGCTGCTCAGTCAACAGCAGCCACCAAAGAAATTGAAGGAATTGTTGAAAGTATCCAACAGGAAACAAATCAAGTGGTTGAAGCGATGGAACAGAGTACTACCCAGGTAGTTGAAGGAACTACTCTTGCTGGAGATGCTAAGCAAAGTCTGGAGGACATTCTTCAGGTATCCCGCCAAATTGACCAGTTAGTGCAGTCAATTTCAGATGCCACCGTGTCTCAAACACAAACGTCTCAGGCCATCACTAATTTGATGTCTGACATTGCCTTTGTATCGGCTCGCAATTCTGATGCTTCTAATCAAGTTTCTCTATCTTTACAACGAACTGTAGAGATCGCGCAGAAATTGCAGGATTCCGTTGGTCAGTTCAAAATTGGTGCTGAGGTTTAACCAGGTTCTGTTCCCAAAAAATCAGCGCCGCTATCTATTTATCAAAGTAACAGTTCTAGTAGAAGCTAGCAAAATTTTTTGACTAGCCCCCGGAAATTTCTAGATCCGAGGGAGAGGGTGGGAGGGAGGCTCACAAGGGGAGGGAGGGGGGAGATGTTCACGCGGTCAATTATTTTTAGCTGGATGCACCCGCACTAACGCTCATCCATCCAAGAGGGAGCAACAGTTACACACCAGCATCAACTTTTCACAGTTTGTAACTTAGAGGTTATTATGCTAGCTACTTCTTTCCATACCAATGTAGAATTAAACCATGAGTCCCCTAACTACAACTGGGAGCTAAATGGTACAAATACGGATAATCCTTCGGTTGAAATAGAGCTCGAAATTACAAATCCTGCCAGCTTTACCAAAACTGCTAACCGCCGCACTACTGATCTAGTTCGGTTATACCTTCAGGAAATTGCTCGGGTTCGCCTACTACGACGAGATGAAGAAGTCTCGGAAGCTCAAAAAGTACAACGCTATATACGACTACTAGAGAAACGAACTGAGTTAGCCCAGCAAGGGCATAAAGTTCTTCAAGATTTTGTCGAACTGATTGATACTCGCGATCGTTTGACCTCTCAGTTAGGACATCGTCCTTCTCGGGAACGATGGTCTACTGCCGTTGGTCTGACAGTTTCTGACCTCAAGTCAAGTGTAGCAGCAGGTAAACGTTATTGGGCTGAGTTAATTGGACTCTCACTTCAGGAGTTAGACCAAATTCAAGCTGAAGGTATCCGAGCTAAGGCTCATATGATCAACGCTAACCTACGCTTAGTAGTATCGGTGGCGAAAAAGTACCAAAATCGTGGTCTGGAACTCCTAGATCTGATCCAAGAAGGCACCCTGGGATTGGAGCGAGCTGTCGAAAAATTTGACCCAACTAAGGGTTACCGCTTTAGCACCTATGCCTATTGGTGGATTCGTCAGGGTATTACCCGCGCGATCGCTACCCAAAGTCGTACTATCCGTCTGCCTGTTCACATCACCGAAAAGCTCAATAAAATCAAAAAAGCCCAGCGTACAATCTCCCAGAAAAAAGGTCGTACCCCAACCATTGAAGATATTGCTGTGGAGCTAGAAATGACTCCTTCTCAGGTCAGGGAAGTATTACTACGAGTACCTCGCTCTGTGTCTTTAGAAATAAAAGTGGGTAAAGAAAAAGACACCGAACTAGGAGATTTGCTGGAAACTGAGGAAACCTCTCCAGAAGAGCTCTTAATGCGAGAAGCACTACAACGAGATTTGCAGCAACTATTGTCAGACTTGACAGCACGGGAACAGGATGTAATTCGGATGCGGTTTGGATTAAGAGATGGTCAATCCTACTCTTTAGCAGAAATTGGTCGTACTCTGGAGCTATCTCGGGAACGAGTGCGTCAAATTGAAGCCAAGGCTCTGCAAAAACTGCGCCGCCCTAGCCACCGCAAACGCCTGTTGGATTACCTGCAAGCTTTAGCCTAATAAGTAGGTATGGGAAATGAGGAATTGGTGTATAAGTTATTAGTTACTAGTGCAGCACGGTGGAAATAATTAACTAGTTAAAAACAGATCCAAAAGTAGATGCGATGTGATAAACATTATAACCTTTTGCCGTGGTTACTAGCACCTTCTTGTACTAGTTAATTGAGCACTTTGCACTGACCCTCCTCCCTTCTATTTTTTACTATTGTGTAGCACCTTCTCTACTTGCTTGCGTTCAGTAATATCACGAACGAAACTTTGGAAAGCCAATCGATTACCATACTCAATAACTCGACTGCTGATTTCCACTGGTATTTCTATGCCATCCTTGCACCGGTAAAGGCATTCAAAGGTGATATGACCAGTTGTCCGCAATTGTTGCACAATTGCATGACGACACTCTTCATTCATCAGTAATCCGATTTCATCTACTGACAACTGGAGCAATTCTTGGCGAGTGTAACCCAGTCGCCTAGCTGCATTCCAGTTAGCGTTCAAGAAGCGATAGGTTGAAGCATCAATGATAAAGATTGAGTCGTTAGCAAACTCGAACAAGTGACGGTATTTTTCTTCTGACTCTCGCAGAGCTGTTTCCATTTGCTTGCGCTCTGTGATATCTCTAGCAGCACAAACAACTGAATCAATGCTTCCATCAGCACCCTGGATGGGACTGAGGATGTAATCGTAGTCTCTGTTGCCATGAACAGTAGGGATGCTCAACTCATCATTTACAGCTCGTCCAGTAGTAAATACTGCTTCTCTTTGAGCAGCAAACGACATGGTAATTTCCGGCAAGAAGTCCAATTCTTGGAATGTCTTACCGATGAAGTAGCTCCGCTCAAACCCCAATGCTCGCGCACCAGCAGGATTGATATAAGTGTACCGTCCTAGACGATCATGCACGAAAATTAGGTCTGGAGCAGCAGAGAGAATTTGCTCAAGAGTTCCAGCATGGTGGATAAGCTGAGCGATTAGTTGTCGTTGATCATTTGCTTGCTGATCTTCAGAAAAACTATCTTCGAGCTTTTGACTATCTACCTCTAGGGAAAATACTGAACCTTCCTCTGTATCCAAAGACAGAGGTTTTTCTTTAGTTTCCTGAGCAATCATGGATTCTTGAGCCGTCATTGCACCCAAGGACTCAAATGATGCGATAGACTGCTCTAATGCTGTTATTATGCTTAGGGTATTGTTATCTAGATGAGTTTCTGCCCGTAATTCAGCTAGCTGCTCTGACACATTACGAATTTTATTTTCGAGGTTATTGAGCTGTTGCTGAAGTGCTTCAGTGGTTACTGGTGCTGGTGTCGAAAATGGTAGACCAAAGGCTTTAGTCAGCGTTTCGACAACCACAGTAGTTTTGTCCGTCCCTTTTGCCTTGGCTAAAGAAGAAACTTCCTCAGCCAGTGCTAAGGGAAAACGGAAGGTCATTGATTTGGTATTCATTTAGTTGGTCGTACAAAACAAATAAAGTCTCGCAAGCTCTAACAAGGCTATTTTGGCTAACAATCAGTCTTACGACTGGTAAAACATCTGACAAGATCTACCGTTAGTAGTGTCTTTATAACCTTTGACTTTGTTCTGATGCTTTATACTAAGTTGGCACAGATAATATTTTTTGGGTAAAAAAATACTTGATTAGGAGCAAAAGCTCATTAGGTTCTGTCTGGACAAAATGGAGGTTACAACGGAGCAAGAAAAAAAGTTTCATTCCTTCTGTGGGTAGGTTTGCATAGTAGATGCTCCTAGGCTAGACCTGCTCAGTCAACTTCGTTATACCTATGGGGGAAGTTACCGCTATATTTTCAGTATCACACTCTAGTAGATTCTTGAATTTGACTTGCTTGTCTTACTCCCCCTGATCCAGATATCCTCGTTTGAGATTGGCAACTATCTTCAGACAGGGTTGACGGATGGATTACATCAAAAAACAGGCTCCACCATTATAACCAGACATAGATGGTAGTGATTACCGTATAATTACCAAAAAAAACTTGCCATCACTAACCAAAATGCGCTAAAAGAATATATGAGTGCTCCTCTGCCGTAAAAAACTCTACAATCCGGCGTAGTATAAAGACCGGGAAGCATTTAAAGTCCAAGCATTTGTAAAAATCATTTCAACTTAATTAGAGAGTATGATTCAAACAGTTACTCACCCAATGGTGAAGTTACAGCGTCAAGTGCATTCACTAGTAGAATCCAAAATTATTAAGCCAACCGACCGAATCTGGAAAATTTCCCTACTATATGGAGAAGAATGGGCTCACTGGAAGCAGGAACTACTTGAGTTTGGCTTCACTATGCAAGATACAATTGGCGATTTACTAGCTGTGGAAGCTTGGGATGAAGAATAAGTATTGTCGCTTGTTATTCCTAAGGGTTTGACAAATATCTACGTTTCTTAACATAGCTAGCTTTATTTCTGTCTACCTACTTGGGAGCACCTTCAAAGGTACGACAGGAACCGTTGTAGATGTAACAAACCAGATCTTCTCCTCTTGCCTCCTAATCTGAAAATAGACGCGGGGACGTGGGGATGCACCAGACTTGGAGACAGAGAGATTTTCATCCTTCTAGGACTTATGCACTCAACTGTCATGCTGAGGTGCTAGTAAAGCATCTTAGCCATTTGGAGATCCTTCGCTATCGCTCAGGATGACATAATTTCGTTACAGTGTGTAAGTCCTACCTTGGTGAAAGTCATGACAGACAATGATTTCAATCATTTTTTTCTAAATAAATCCAAGCAAATTGCATCTTGGGAAAGGTTAAATTGACCCTGCGGTGCTTCATATTAGACATCTCCAGAAACCCTGATTTGGGCACGTTAGCATGGGGGTTCTAGCATAATTATTGGAGATGTCTATTTGGGGGTGTGCGGTATTTTGCTCACATGTAATTTGCTTGTAATGCAAAATGTAGCGTGGAATGTCAATTTTAAGGAAAAAGTCTGCAAGAGGGATCAATTCCTCTTGCAGACCAAGCGCTTTTTCTCAGGGTTTATCTATTAGATTAGTGATTGACCAACTTATACAGTCAGGTCTATCGCTGCAATGTCATTGCGTTTGATGCCAAACTGACTTGCATCAAAGAACAAGTCAGAGGCAAAGCTACCATTAGTGGAACTACCTGTAGAAGAAGGAGTAAAGCCGAAGACATCCTCATCTGCTCCAGATATTCCACTGACACCAAAGGAGCCTGTGGTGGAGAAGAAGAAGTCACCAGCAGTATCGATACTAAAGGCATCCACATCTTGACGTCTTAGACCAACATCAGAGCCATCGAACAAACTAGAGAATGTCCCTGCTGTATTCTCACCTAGCCTGGATTATTCACAAGGAGATGCGCTCGCGAGAAGAAAAAAAGCCTGAAATGTATTAAAATCAGGCTCTAACAAAGATTTTTCAGCTCCATTGTGCCATGACAGAGCGTGCAATTCCATTCAAGTTAGATTTTTATCGACAGCGACCGTTGAGCGTGGAATTTTCGGACTTGGATTTAAGTTCAGATGCGGGAATTCTGCTGGCTCGACAAGCGGAAGAACGACTGCAAATTTGCCAAGGATTGAGTGAGTGTATTCAAGAGTGGCGTGACGAAGAAAAAATCACTCACAGTTTGTCTCAGTTGGTTTCTCAACGGGTCTATCAAATGGTGGGGGGCTACGAAGATGCTTCCGACAGCAATTTCTTGCGTCATGACCCCATCTTAAAAATTGCCTGCGAGCGCTTGCCGCTCCCACAAGAGGAATTGCTTGCATCCCAACCGACCATCAGCCGAATGGAGAATCATGTCAATCGCCAAGAGATAGGAGCAATGCGGCGGTTATTTGTAGAGCGATTTATTGCCAGCTTTCATCTGCCGCCATTGGAAGTGGTTTTGGATATTGATGGATGGGATGACCCAACCCATGGTCAACAGGAGTTGAGTCGTTTTCACGGCTACTATGGGCATCATATGTACTTCCCGGTACTCATCAATGAAGCTACTAGTGGCTATCCTTTGGTCTTACAGTTGAGAGCTGGCAACACTCATCCGGGTAAAGGAGTCGCCGGAATTTTACGCTGGCTATTTTGGCGTTTGAGACGAGCTTGGCCGGAGGTCACGATAACTTTGCGAGCTGATGCGGGGTTTTCATTGCCCGAAATTCTGCGGGTGTGCGAGCGTTCTGGAGTCGGCTATGCCATTGGCTTTTCAAGTAATGCTGTACTCAAACGCAAGATTGCCAATTTACTCGAACAGGCTCGGGTGGTTTGTTGCCTCACTCAGGAGAAAGCTCGCTTATTCGATGATGTCTATTACGCAGCCGCCAGTTGGTCGGAGCCTCGACGATTGGTGATGAAGGCTGAATGGCTCCTCAAGGGAGCTAACCCTCGATTTGTTGTCACTAATCTGATAATGCCGCCCCAAGAACTTTATGACGACTTTTACGTTCAACGGGGAGCTGATAGCGAGCATCCGATTAAAGAACTCAAGCTGGGGATAAGTGCGGGACGACTCAGTTGTCGAACCTTTGTGGCTAATCAATTCCGACTGCTTTTAGCTCAGGCGGCATACCTGTTAATGCTCACTTTGCGCCGAGCGGCTTCCGGGACTCGTTTGGCGAACGCTCAAGTCCAAGCCAAAGGGGTTTTTTTCGATCGCACTCAGTATTTTTTCTCATCCCAACCCAGTCACTGGTCATTCCGATGGCCATCGCCCTCCAAGACCGACCAACGAGCGCACCTTCCCCACCGGCTCATGAATAATCCAGGTTAATTCCTTCTTACTTGTTACTTTTTACTTGTTACTTGTTACTTATTCAGCAAGCCCTAGTTAAGTTCTGTGACAGCGGTTCAGTAAATTGCTCCTATTACTATAGGCAAGACGCTAAAGCTTTTGATAGCTCTTTAGCAGTTTGGTAGCGATCGCCAGGTTTCGGTTCACATACTCGCTCAATCACCTGCCGTAACTGGTTCGTAATGGTGGGAACATTTGTTACATCAAACCCATAGCTGGAGCCGCGCCTGCGATAATATTTAAGGGGCACATGACCCGTGAGCAAAAAAATTAGTGTCGGACCAATAGCAAAAAGATCCGATTGAGTTACAGGTTGACCTCGGTCTTGTTCCGGAGCACTATACCCCTCCGCACCAATGCGTGTACCTGTAGCTGTACCAATTTCTTTAACAGCTCCGAAGTCAAGCACTACTATTTTGTTATCCCGATGGCGCACCATTAAGTTAGCTGGTTTAATATCCCGGTGGATTAGTGGTGGATCACAGGAGTGGATGTACTCCAGGATGTCGTTAGTCTGAATCATCCACTCAATTGCCTGTTGTAAGGTTACCGGACCAGTTACCAATACCCGCTGCTCTAAATCTTGGCCATGGATTACCTCCATTGCTAAGTATTTTTTGCCCTCTTCCACAAAAAAGTCGTAATACTGAGGAATTCCTGGATGTTTCAGTGCTTTTAGGGTGCGAGCCTCTCGTTCAAATAGTTCTTGAGCTTTGGCGATTTGAGCCATATCAGCATTCATTTCCTTGAGCACTAACAAGCTAGGGCATCCTTCAAAACTTTTATCCTTGTCCCAAGCAAGATAGGTAGTGCCCATTCCTCCTTGTCCTAGAGTCCGCAATACATGATACTGGCGGATGACTCGCTGTACCTGAACCAATGGTTCACCACAGTGTAGACAAAACAAATTTCCTGGTGGATTTCCTTCGTGATTACAACTAATTAGTTTAGGAACTCGGACGACCGGAGCAGGAAGAGGATGAGAAACTGGCTTAATTTGGAATTTTAGCACTGGTCCATCTCTTGCCAGTTGAATCAAGGCCTCGTTCGGCAAAACGGCTCGGGAAACCAAGATGCCGTTAAGGAAAGTACCATTTGTCCCCTGACTAAGCAATTGCCAGGAATTACTAGATGGGGAAGGCATTGCCCTCAACTCTAAATGATACCGTGAGACTAGAGGGTCATTAATAATGACATCATTATTAGGCGAGCGACCAATTAGAATAGTTGAAGAAGTGTGAAAATTCCACTTTTGTAAAGGAGTTGAGGCTTGGGGATCGAAAAGGGTCAATGTCACCATAATATGCATGTCAGCTGTCAATTGTCGATTCCACCCTTACCAATAACTAATGACCTGCTTGACCAATAACTCATCAACTAAAATAGCCTCTGATGTCTCATATCAGGTCGTACCTTTAGCCGGACTAGTACAGCGGTGATATTATCGTGACCATTGTGAGCATTTGCCAGATCGATTAACTCCTGAACACCTCGCTCTAGGTTGGCGCGGGAACTGATTAAGGGGGCAAGATTAGTCTGCCAATATTTTTCTACTAGTTCATTATCTGACAAACCATCAGAACACAGCAAAAATAAAGTATCTTCATTAATTTCTAAAAACTGTACATCTGGATTAACAAATTCTTCATTGCGCGGTCCCAAAGCTTGAGTTAGTTGGTAGGCATCAGGACGGGAGTAAGCGATCGCGGGTTCAACTCCTCGTTGGATTTCTCGCTGTCCTACCTCGTGATCTACGGTAATCTGTTCTAAGCCCTGTTTACGATTTACGCGATAAAGGCGACTATCCCCAACATGAGCGATCGCAACCTTGGTATTCTCAACCAAAATCATTACCAGAGTTGTGCCCATACGACCACTGCCAGAACTAGCATTTTTTTGGTTAACATTGTAAATTGCTTCGTTGGCTTGAAGCACAGCCTCCCGCATAGCTTCTTCTGTAGGAAACTGGTCATGCCAATTTTCTTGAAAATAGCGTTTGAGTGTTTCCACTGCCATGGCGCTGGCAACTTCACCGGCTGAATGTCCTCCCATGCCATCACAGAGGACATATAAGCCACGAGCCTCTACTGTTCTACCCAGGCGATTTTCCTGCTTTTTAACTGTAGTCTCGATACCAAAGGAGTCTTCATTATGATCCCGTTGATGACCGATATCAGTGTAACCAGCATCAATCAAACTCGACAACTCCATTGGCAAAACTATGGTTGGGTCATTTTCTCCTTCATTGCTAGGAATATCGTCATGCACAAGAAATGTTGGGGGAATAGCAGTTGGTGGCTCCTCAGGTAATTCAAAGGTTATAGGTTCAGTTATTGGTTCTTCTTCAGCTGAAGGATAGTCCAGAGTATCTCTTGTGTCTGGAGATAGTTGAGGTTCTCCTATTCCTTGTAAGCGCGATCGCAATTCTTCAACACTCTTTATTTCATCGTTACATAACTGCCGGAAAACTTCATCTAAAGCCGTTAATTGTGTTCGCTGGGATTGGCTAAATAACCGCCGCCACATTTGCCCTAAATCCTCTAGAGTCAGTTGTTGATCTTTGGGTTCTGGATAAAGAGATTGCAGAGCTAGTACCCCATCTTCATCTACTCGCAGATTGCTTATCTCCAAAAGACTCTGACGACAATGCCAAGGCTCTAACACCTCCCACAGTAGTGCCATGCCATCGAGCCATTCCAAAATCTGCAATATTTCAATTTCTTCATTCCCCCACAAATCAATAATGAGCTGCCATTGGGATCGATCTTCTAGCAGTATTACAGCTTCTCCTTCTTGTTCCCAGATATCATAAACCTTTGGCAAAATTGGCGAGTAATCTTCACTCAGAATTAAATAGGGTTGTGCGATCTTGGGGATCAGCTTCTCCCAGCTCAACACTGATTCTTCCTGCACTAGTGCATCTAAAAGTGATTCCTGAAAAGGCTGGCAGTCCAAAACTCTACCAGCTAGGATGTAAGACTGTTCTCCTGAAGTTGCTGTTTGTTGGAATTTTTGAGATTCTAGGAGTTGGTAACGTTGTTGAGAGTCCAGATAGATAGTCTCTGGTTGTGGCTCAAACTCTTCGTGCTGACTGTTGTCTTGCCTTGGCTCATCAGGTACATTTGAGTAGTCTGGAGGAGATACTGGTTGGGTTACTGTTTCATCTGAGGAGGATACAATTGCTTCAGATGTTAATGCTGGGGGATAATCTACATCAGGATTATCTAGCTCGATTGCTGGGGAAGCCGAACCTACAGTTTGGAAGATTTCATTATCGGGAGCTTGAGACACTTGTTGTTGTGACAACTCTGATGCATCTGGCTCAGGGTCTATAGTTGCTAAATCCTCAGGCAGAAGTTCTTGAGAGTCTTCTGGAGATGCCAGAGCATTTAGATCTTTAAAAATAATTGCCCAAAAAATTGTTCCTGTTAAAGCATTACAATTATGGCAAGTCTCGGCATTCACCGGCACTTCGATTCCGCATTCATGGCAAGATCTCTGGGTCAAGGAAGTTCCACATCTTTGACAAAACTTATTGGCATCTTGGTTTTTAAACTGGCATTTGGGACAAATTAACATAATAGAGCTTTCTCAACTATTATCAGAATGACTAAATTTAGGTATACTTGCTAACTGCCATCTAGTCTGCCACGTCAGAATCGAAGGTTGCAGCTTTCAAAATTGAGTATGGGAGCGTCCGATTGTTGAATTTTGCAGTGTGAGCCGGAAAACTTGCATAGGAGGTACTAAAGGAACAAGATGCTCCAACTCTAGATATTTTGGCAATTTGAGATGCTCCCTTCAGCACTGAGGGTACAAGCTTAACAAGGAAAATATGTCAAGGTAATAAAACTATTGGCTGTTGCCTCCAAAAGCAATAGTCTTTGGTAAAACTGGCTTGAATTAGTCATAGTTGTTTTAGAGGTTTTACTTCTGCTGGGGTTAGATCACGCCATTGACCAGGCTCTAAACCTTCTAGACGTAGATGGGAAATCCCTGAGCGTACAAGCCGCAGGGTAGGAAATCCCACACTTGCAGTCATCCGTCGCACCTGGCGATTACGCCCTTCCGTCAAAGTCATTTCTATCCAGGCAGTTGGAACCGTCTTACGAAAGCGTATTGGCGGCTGGCGCGGTGGTAGATAAGGGGGTGCTGATAGTAGCTGCACCAAAGCTGGTCTTGTGCAATAATTCTGAATCATCACTCCGTTGCGCAACCGGTTGAGGGCGTCTTCATCAGGAATGCGCTCCACTTGCACCCAATAAGTGCGGGGATGATGAAATTGCCGGTCAGAAAGTCGGTGTTGTAAATGTCCGTTATTTGTCAACAGTAGCAGTCCTTCACTGTCTCTGTCGAGGCGTCCTACTGGGTAAACAGAAGGTATCGGAATATAATCTTTGAGGGTGTTGCGATTAAACTTACTGCTTTCTTTATCAGTGAACTGACTTAGGACATTATAGGGTTTGTAGAACAAAATATATCGGTACACATTAGTAATCTGGGAAATCAAGTATAGCAATCAAGTAGAGTCTGCTCAAGACAAATTGCTGCTAATAGCATTAGCATTTCAAGCAGCATCTTTGGTTAGAGTCATTTGTTCTAGAGTGATTTGATTCGGACAATGATGCCCTTGTTCAAAATCTGTAATATTAGAGAGTGTTGTCTGGGCAATTTTATCAAGGGCGTTTGCAGTAAAGAAAGCTTGATGACCAGTAATGATCACATTAGGAAAGGTTAGCAGGCGTTGGAATACATCGTCTTGAATGACTTCATTAGACAAATCCTCAAAGAACAAATCAGATTCTTGCTCGTAGACATCTAGACCAAGATAACCAATTTTCTTAGATTTGAGAGCGTCAATTACTGCTTTTGTATCAATCAAAGCTCCTCGGCTGGTGTTAATCAACATTACGCCTTGTTTCATCTGCTCTAAAGCTTGGCTGTCAATTAGGTGATAGGTTTGGGGGGTTATAGGACAATGGAGAGAAATGATATCAGATGTTCTGAAGAGTTCAGGAAGCTCTACGTATTTAGCTCCTAATGCCTGACAATCTGGATTAGGATACAAGTCATAGGCAAGTAAGTGGCATCCAAATCCCTTAAGAATCTGCATCACGATCGCACCGATTTTACCAGTACCGATAATACCAACAGTGTGATCGTGCAGGTCAAACCCCAAAAGTCCTTCCAGGGCAAAATTTCCTTCTCTTACGCGGTTATAGGCGCGATGGAGCTGGCGGTTTAGGGTGAGAATTAGTCCAATGGTATGCTCAGCAACTGCATAGGGTGAGTAAGCAGGAACTCGGACAACTGTCATACCCAATTGAGCGGCGACTTTCAAATTGACGTTGTTAAAACCGGCACAACGTAAGGCAATTAAGCAAGTATCTTGCTCTTGAAGAGCCTGCAATGCTTTCTCATCTAGCTGGTCATTGACAAATACACACACTGCTGGGAATGATGAAGCTAAGATCGCTGTGTTAACATTCAGACTTGGTTCAAAAAATACCAATTCGTGTCCGTAATCAGTATTAGCGGCTTCTAAAAACTTGCGGTCATAGGTTTTGGCACTGAAGACTGCCACTTTCATTAATTTGCTCCTTGTTGTTTATCATTTGTTGTTTACAATACCCATTATTCTGTGGTATCATCATTTTATAATGGGTAAGGTGTGCGCGTATATATAAATATTGTAGCTGATCTGCAAGCGCTGCTGCTTGTAGATCAGCTACGCTGGTGCCGTAGGCAATCGCAATCACCAATAAAGACAATAATGGTTGCGATTTCCCACAAATAATTTCCTGGGAGATGGCTATGCAATTAGAAGACTATTTTACCTTTCTCAGACCTGACGACATTCGAGTTAAAGGTTCGCGGGTGGGTATCGAACATATTTTGGATGAATATTTCGATTTGATTAGTTATCTGCCACTAGCTTAATGATAAAGTGCGATCGCTTACTACACCAGCGTAGATAATCGCCTAAAACACCAATTTTCCCTCATCCCATTTCCCAAATTCAATTAATTCCGCTGTAGGGGCGGGTTTAGTGAAATGATTCCCCCTATAGACGATAACCTCTCAGTTCAAAACCCGCCCTCCGAGTCTCCCCAATTATTGGCAAAAGATAGGGGGAATGCTTCACCCTTGAGGCATTTACCCTTTTATAGGTGTTCAGAGAAAAACAAGACAATGCTAAAAAGCTAAGGAGCGATCGCGATGATTCAAGCCATTTTCCAAAAAGTAACCTTCGATGAATTTATTGATTGGTATCCAGAAAACTCAGAACACCGCTATGAGCTACACAATGGGGTAATTGTTAAGATGCCAAAACCTACTGGCAAACATTCAGAAATTGCTGGCTTTCTCGGAGGTGAACTTTTCTTACTAATTCGGCAAAGACAACTACCTTACTTCATTCCCAAAGAATGCGTTATCAAACCCTATGCTAATGAATCTGGGTACGAACCAGATCTGATCGTATTAGACAGACTAGCTATTAATTCCGAGCCTCGCTGGGCAAAAGAATCGATTATCACCATGGGAGAGTCAGTGCGACTAGTTGTTGAAATAGTCAGCACCAATTGGCAAGACGATTACGCACTCAAACTCAACGAATACGAGGCAATGGGTATTCCTGAATACTGGATAGCAGACTATCTAGGGTTAGGCGGTAGGCGCTACATTGGCAGTCCCAAACAACCTACTTTCTCAGTTTGTCAGCTTATTGATGGTGAATATCAAATTAGTCAGTTCAGAGGAGATGAGCGCATTATTTCAGAAGCTTTTCCAGAGTTTAACTTAACAGTTAATCAGGTATTTACTGCTCTGTAGAAGGAAGAATTACTAAAACTAGAAGAAGTTTGCTAATCTTCACTGTTCTTTTTGGCTGTGGAGCTGCGTTTTACTTTCTGCTTAATCGACTTGGTTTTGGCGTTTGAGTAGCAAGTGTACAGAAACTTACTCTAAGGCTGAAACACAATCCCTGTAAGCGTTTCAAAACCAGTTTTTTGCAAGCAAACGTTGAAGGCTCAAGCGCAAAAATTCTGGGAGGCGATTGTCGATTTGGGCAAGTTGTTCTGAGAGTTCGTCGGGAACTTCTTATTAAATAATAGCAAAAAATAATAGCGAGTACCTACGGTGATGCCGGAGGTGATCGCAACCGATAAATTAGAGTTTCAGTAGTGGGAGCATCTTGCTCCCTAAAATGAGACCATCCTAAAATCACACCATCAACTCCATCTCCGCTTCCACTATATCAACAGCACGATGGAGACGAAAACCGACTTTTTCTGCAACCCGCTGCATGGGATAATTCTCGGCTAGAATTTGAGCTGTCTCCAAGATTTGGCGCTCTAATTCCACCCCTACCTCACCAATTTCCTTGAAGCCAGCGGAGATAATAATTGCGCCTTTGACTCCGGCGGCGACACATTCACTAACTATCTATATTAGCTCTAATTGATAAAGTGAATATTAAGCAACTAAAAAGTTGTCTAAGTCTCAAAAGCTTGAGAGAAAAACAATATTTAGGTTGTTTATTGGCAATAACTAATTATTTTTACTTTTTGTAAATTGCAACCTACAACTCATCGTCACTTTGTTAGCTTAAAAGTATAAGTAAGAGCAAAAAATCAAGAAGAACCAAAGGAGGAATATCTAATGTTCCAACAATGGAAAGATTTCGTTTCAGGTAAATGGACTCAAGAAGTTAACCTCCGCGACTTTATTCAGCATAACTACAGTCCTTATGAAGGAGATGGTTCGTTTTTAGCCACCCAGACAGAAGTTACTGATCAACTTTGGGAAAAAGTCAAAGACTTAATGGCATTAGAACGGGAAAAAGGGATTCTAGATACAGATACAAAAGTACCCTCTTCTATTGTTGCCCATGCTCCTGGCTATATTGATCGAGATTTAGAAAAAATTGTGGGTTTGCAAACTGATAAACCCTTAAAACGGGCAATTATGCCTTTTGGGGGCATTCGAGTAGTTAAAAGTTCCCTCGAAGCCTACGGTTATCAGTTAGATGAGCAAACTCAAGAGATTTTTACTAAATACCGCAAGACTCATAATGATGGTGTTTTCGATGCCTATACCAGTGAAATGCGATTGGCAAGGCATTTAGGAATTATTACTGGTTTACCGGATGCTTACGGCAGGGGCAGGATTATTGGCGATTATCGTCGAGTAGCTTTATACGGGGTTGATCGCTTGCTCGAAGACAAGCAAGCACAATTAAACTCTTTGGAAATAGATGCGATCGCTGAAGATATAATTCGCTTGAGAGAAGAAATTTCTGACCAAATCAAAGCCCTCAAAGAATTAAAACAGATGGCTGCTAGTTATGGCTGCGATATCGGTCAACCCGCAGCCAACACTAAAGAAGCAGTGCAGTGGACTTATTTTGGTTATCTAGGGGCAGTTAAAGAACAAAACGGCGCGGCAATGTCTTTGGGTCGAGTTTCCACATTCCTCGATATTTATTGCCAAAGGGATTTGGATAATGGTGATGTTACAGAAGGGGAACTTCAAGAACTCATCGACCATTTTGTGATGAAGTTAAGGATGGTACGTTTTTTACGTCATCCTGCTTATAATGAACTATTTTCTGGGGATCCTACTTGGGTAACAGAATCCATCGGTGGCATGGGAGAAGATGGCAGGACTTTAGTTACAAAAAATAGTTTCCGCTTCTTAAATACCTTATATAACTTAGGGCCAGCACCGGAACCCAATCTAACTGTATTGTGGTCGCCAAAATTGCCCCTAGGCTTCAAACGCTTCTGCACTAAAGTTTCTACAGATACCAGTTCAATTCAGTATGAAAATGATGACTTGATGCGCAGTTACTACGGTGATGATTATGGGATTGCTTGCTGCGTATCGGGAATGGGTATTGGCAAACAGATGCAATTCTTTGGTGCAAGAGTTAATCTAGCTAAGGCTTTACTCTATGCCATCAATGGTGGGAAAGATGAAAAAGCGGGAGAACAGATTGCCCCGATGTTTGCACCGATAACTTCTGAATATTTAGATTATGAGGAAGTAAGGGCTAAATTCGATTTGATGATGGGTTGGTTGGCAAAACTTTATGTCAACACTCTCAACGTTATCCACTACATGCACGATAAATATTGCTATGAGCGCCTAGAAATGGCATTACACGATCGCGATGTTTATCGCACCATGGCTTGTGGGGTAGCTGGTTTATCGGTAGTGGGGGATGCCCTATCGGCAATTAAATACGCTAAGGTGAAAGTTCTTCGCAATGAAGACGGTTTGGCAGTAGATTACGAAATTGAAGGAGATTATCCTAAATTTGGTAACAATGATGACCGGGTGGATAAGATTACTGCCAAATTAATCGAAGACTTTATGAACAAAATCCGCCAGCATCAAACCTATCGTGGTGCGGTTCCTACTCAGTCGATTCTGACTATTACCTCTAATGTAGTTTACGGTAAGAAAACTGGAATACCCCTGATGGACGTAAAGCAGGACAACCTTTTGCTCCTGGTGCTAACCCTATGCATGGCAGGGATACCAAAGGAGCGATCGCGGCTTTAGAATCTGTTGCCAAACTGCCTTACGAACACGCTCAAGATGGAATTTCCTATACTTTCTCCATTGTACCGGAAGCCTTAGGTAAAACTGAAGAGGAAAAAACCAGCAACTTAGCAGGAATGCTAGATGGTTACTTTCATAGTACCGGTCATCATATCAACGTTAATGTTCTCAATCGTGAAACTTTGATTGATGCTATGGAACATCCAGAGCTCTATCCCCAACTAACTATTCGAGTATCTGGCTATGCTGTCAACTTTATCAAACTGACTCGTGAACAACAACTCGATGTAATTAATCGGACATTCCACGAGAGAGTTTAGTATAGGATGGCGCTAAGATAAGCCGAAAAACTATCTATAAGAGGGGTAATCTACCCCACTGCGAAGTCAGTAAACTTTCTGAGATAAGGGGCATGATAGGCTAGAACAATATCTTGCTGAGGCACACCCCGTTCAACTAATACATTAGCAATACCAACCTCTGTACCATCATTTTGAATCCAAATCTTGTCACCTTTAAGATCTATGTGAATTGTACAACCATAAATACGGCGGCGATTACTCCATCCTGTATGGACAAGTTGGTAATGATCTCTTTCAGTATCCAAGATTAATTCCACTTCTACCTCACCATAGGCTGGTTTATGGCTACAGTATTCATTGAGAATCTCTTTGACAAGTTGTCGATATTGCTCTATTTTTGCCATTGAACGATTACCTCCTGAACCGAATCAAAGATAATTAATTTGAGTTGATACTCTTGGATAATCAGTTGGACAAAGCGGCGGGCAAAGAAGGTATTGTAGATTTCAACAGGAATAGCAAGATACAATATACGTTCTGGTTCTTCTGCCTTAAGAGCAAAGCGATAGTTAAGAAATTGTCCCAGTACCTTGTGAAATTAGAAAATTGCGGAAGGATTGAGAAAGGTTTTAATTTCAACTTATCTTAATCCTGGTTGCTTAAGATATTTTATACCAAAATCGCATGAGTATTAACGGTTTTGTGTAAAAACAATATTAAAGTTGTTAGTTGGGTATGAATAACTATTTTTAATTTTTGTGAATTGCAACCTAAAACCCCTGCTTATTTTGTTAGTTTAAAAGTATAAGTAAGAGTAAAAAATCAAGAGCAATAGAAGGAGGAATACTTAAGGCTCCAGCAATGGAAAGGTTTCGCTTCAGATAAAGAAACAATACTGCTCGGTAATAGCTCCACTTCTTCTCCCCCAGCTGATATCTTTGCCATAAAAACCCATGATAACTACAACTCCTCCTCAAACTAAAGGTAGAATTCACTCAATTGAAACTTGTGGTACTGTTGATGGACCGGGAATACGCTATTTGGTTTTTACCCAAGGATGTCCTCTGAGGTGTCTTTACTGTCATAATCCTGACTGTCGTGCTCCTCAAGGTGGCAAAGAAGTCACAGTTGATGAATTGATTGCGGATATTCAAAAATATCGCTCTTATATGGAGTTCTCTGGAGGAGGAGTTACCGTAACTGGGGGTGAACCTTTAATGCAGCCAGAGTTTGTCTGGGAAATTTTGCGTCGCTGCCGAGATTTGGGATTCACACCGCCTTAGATACTTCTGGTTATGTAAAATTAGCTACCGCAAAACCCCTACTCGATTATGTAGATTTAATACTACTAGATATTAAATCTTTTGACCCGAAAATCTATCATCAAGTTACTAATGTTTCCCTCGAACCAACTCTAATTTTTGCTCAGCTATTTAAGTACAATTAAAAAGCCAGTTTGGATTAGATTTGTTTTAGTTCCTCATCTGACCGATCCTCCTCACAATATTCGAGGTTTAGCTGAGTTTGTAGCGGAGCTCAATAATGTAGAACGAGTAGAAATTTTACCCTTTCATAAAATGGGAGAATATAAATGGGAGCAGCTAGGTTATGAATATTTGCTCAAAGATACTCCCCCTGCAACTCCAGAATTAGTCGCAACAGCTAAACAGATTTTTCAGGAATACGGAATTACAGTTTATTGATTGGCTCCTTAGAACGACACATAACACTCATCATGAAAGTCACTAATCTAGAAGAACTCAACACTCCTCATTCAAAAAGTCAAAGGTGCTCAAATTAAGTATGCTGGTTACACTCAAGAACAAGTTAACCAAATATTTAAACAAGCATCTTTAGCCGCTAACGAACAAAGAATTCCCCTAGCTAAATTAGCCGTTAGCGAAACAGGCATGGGAATTGTTGAAGATAAGGTGATTAAGAATCATTTTGCTTCAGAATTTATCTACAACAAATACAAACAAGAGGCTACCTGTGGAGTAATTGAGTCTGATCCTCATTATGGAATTCAAAAAATTGCCGAACCGGTGGGTATTTTAGCTGGTATTGTCCCCACAACTAATCCTACTTCGACGGCAGTTTTTAAGGCTTTACTGGCGCTAAAAACCCGCAATGGCATTATCTTTTCTCCCCATCCCAGAGCCAAACAATGTACGATTACAGCAGCTAAAACTGTTTTAGATGCTGCTGTTGCTGCCGGTGCTCCTGAAGATATTATCGGTTGGATCGATGAACCATCGGTAGAACTTTCTCAGGCTTTAATGCAGCATCCCAGTATCAATTTAATCCTAGCTACTGGTGGTCCTAATATGGTTAAGGCAGCCTATTCTTCCGGTAAACCATCTTTAGGAGTCGGTGCTGGCAATACCCCCGCTGTCATTGATGAAACTGCCGAGATTAAATTAGCCGTGAGCTCAATTCTGTTGAGTAAAACCTTTGACAACGGCATGATTTGTGCCTCAGAGCAATCGGTAATTGTGGTCGATGAAGTATACGATCGCGTCAAGCAAGAATTTACATTGAGGGGTGCTTACTTTTTGTCCCCAGAAGAACGAGCTAAAGTCAATATCGTTCTGATTAAAGATGGACATATCAACCCTAAAATAGTAGGTCAATCAACAGCTACAATCGCTGAATTAGCGGGCATTGAAGTTCCCACAGGCAGCAAGGTTTTAATTGGGGAAATTGACGAGGTTGGTATTCATGAACCATTTTCGATCGAGAAATTATCCCCCGTTTTAGGGATGTATCGGACAGCTGATTTCAAATCAGCGACAGAGAAAGCCGAAGAACTAATTCTATTGGGAGGCAGAGGGCATACTTCTGTACTCTACACTGCTCCCAGTAACAGCGATCGCATTGACTATTTTGATTCCCAAGTCTCTACCGGCAGGGTGTTAATCAATACCCCTTCCTCTCAAGGAGCGATCGGCGACTTATATAATTTTAAGTTAGACCCCTCTTTAACCTTAGGTTGCGGCACTTGGGGTGGCAACTCGGTGAGTGAGAATGTCAGCGTTCGTCATTTACTCAATATTAAAACCGTTTCCCAACGACGGGAAAATATGCTCTGGTTTCGTGTTCCGCCTAAAGTCTATTTCAAATACGGTTGTCTGCCGGTGGCTTTGAGAGATTTAGCCGGTTGTAAACGGGCATTTATCATTACAGATAAGCCCTTATTTGACTTGGGCATGATTAAGGAAGTTACCGATGTTCTAGAAGAAATTAACATCGAACATCAGATATTTTATGATGTCCAACCCGATCCCAACCTTTCTACTATTGAAATGGGATTAGCTAGAGTCAATACCTTCCAACCCGATGTGATTATTGCTTTTGGTGGCGGTTCCCCGATGGATGCAGCCAAAGTTATCTGGCTGATGTACGAACATCCTGAAGTCGAATTCGAGGGTATCGCTACCAGGTTTATGGATATCCGCAAACGAGTTTACGAATTGCCAACTTTAGGGAAAAAAGCTCAGTTGGTGGCTATCCCCACTACTTCCGGCACTGGCTCTGAAGTAACCCCTTTTGCAGTTGTCACCGATGATCGTACTGGTATTAAATACCCCTTGGCTGATTATGCCCTTACTCCTAATATAGCGATCGTTGATCCGGAATTAGTGTTGCATATGCCCAAATCCCTCACCGCCTTCGGAGGGATCGATGCCTTAACCCATGCTCTAGAAGCCTATGTTTCCGTAGTGGCAACAGAATTTACCGATGGCTTGGCACTAGAAGCAATCGCTCTATTGATGAAATACCTACCTCGCGCTTACCAACTGGGGGCAAAAGACCCCGAAGCCAGGGAGAAAGTTCACTATGCTGCTACCATTGCTGGCATGGCATTTGCCAATGCTTTCCTAGGCATCTGTCACTCTATGGCCCATAAATTAGGCTCAACTTTCCACGTTCCCCACGGTTTAGCCAATGCTTTAATGATCACCCACGTCATTCGCTATAATGCTACCGATGCCCCTTTTAAACAAGCGATCTTTCCTCAATACGAATATCCTCACGCCAAAGAACGTTATGCTGCAATTGCTGATTCCCTTAATTTAGGGGTAATACTCCGGAGGAGAAAGTAGAAAAATTAATTGCAGCGATTGACAATCTCAAGCTAGAAGTCGATATTCCCCTAACGATTCAAGAAGCCTTACCCGGGCGAGAAGCAGAGTTTTATGACAAGCTGGAAGTCTTAGCTGAACAAGCTTTTGACGATCAATGTACCGGTTCCAATCCTCGCTATCCCCTAATTAAAGACCTGCAAGAACTCTATACTCTGGCATATGGAGTAACAAGCGCCTAACGGCGAATTCAAAATTCTTGCATTCAAAATTCATGCATTGATGGAATCGTCGAAAAAGAAGATAAGAAACAAGTCAGCTTTCCTTGGAGCCTCCTGCCTCCTGCCTTCTGCCTTGTTTCTTGAAAGCAATCTTTAAGCTAGAGTTCTCCCGAACAGAAGCCCGACGTTTTGAACGAATCGGGCTTCTGGGTGTGATCAGGAAACGGGAACAGGTATGATTTACTCGTCAGTCAAAGTTGGCTAAAATGAGGTAAGGTTGAAAGTATATCTGGATACAAGCGCACTTAATAGAATATTTGACGATCAGTCTCAACCAAGAATATACCTGGAGTCAACCTCAATGCAGTTAATATTCTTGTTAATCGAGAATGAGGTTTTAGAAATTATCTCTTCAGAGGCACTAGTCTTTGAAACCCAGAGAAATCCTTATAGCGATCGCCAAACCTTTGTGGAGTTAGTTTTGCAAAAAGCTAAATATTTCCAGGCCATCAATCAAGAGGTCTTAGAAAAAGCACAGCACATAGAAGCATCAAATAGAATTAAAGGTGTAGATGCCCTACATTTAGCCTGTGCTGAGGTAATAGGAGCAGATTTACTGATCACCTGCGACGACAAACTAACCAAAAGATACAATGGTAGTCTTCAGGTGAAAAACCCCACAGAGTTTACAGCAAATTTTTTCAATTTTTTAGATGAAGAAGATGATGAAAGCGAGTAAACAATTAGTTGTTCCTCAAACTGATGAGATCAGGAAACAAGGAGTTAAAGTAATTGTAGAGCAATTGGGAATTGCAGGAGCTGCCTTTTTTTTGAGGGAGACGATGGCACAAAAAGTCAATTACTTGGAGCTAAAATCCCAGTTATTCGGAAATATGAGCGTTGCAGATATTTATCGTGAGATTAACAAAGGCTCTTAGAGAGCCTTTGTTGTTTGTTATTTGTTGTTTGTTATTTGCCATCTCCATTATTGTTTGCTATTATTGTTTCATAATGGTAAAAGTGTGCGCCCATATATAAAGTATCAAATCTGATATCCATTGTGGAACTGGCAAGATGCCAGTACAGTATGTGGAACATCGTAGGGGCGGGTTTAGGGATATGATAGAGACATCAACGATAACCTAGATACAAAACCCGCCCTATCGATAACCAAGGAAATAGCGATTGCCTACGGCACCAGCGAGCTGATCGCTCATCCGTTATAAATTTATCTAGGGATATATTTTGGTTACGATGGGATAACGGCAGGGCGGGTTTTGATAGCAATATTTGGGTAAAATAGGCGATATTTTCCCTAAACCCGCCCCTACCAATGGTTCTGATTCCGACTCCTATTCCGGTTCCCCTCGGAGGGAGGGGCTAGGGGTGGCTTAACTCCCATCTACCGATTATGAAGAGATATCGCCAATTTTGACATCTCCAGCATTGTCTATGGTGATTGTAGTACTGCGATCGCCACTTCGATCGCCAGAATTAATCTTATTGTTGTCACCACTAATATCACCAATCTGATTAATCCTCTGCTGGGCTTCTGCTTTGACCTCATCCCATCCCTGTTGAGGCATACCTTTCCCGCCGTGGAGTAATGCTACCGGGAAATCTTCTGTGGCAAAGTCAAAGAAGGGGGTTTGCTCCTTTTGGTGGAATTGCTTGGCGCTATCGGGAACAGTTTTTCCTACATATTCCTGGTTTTCCTATCAAATGCAATATAAGGATGCACCTTCCCAATGCCCCATCAAGCTATAATTCAACCAACTTCCTCTAATCCGCTCAACTGATGAGCCACTGTATTAATCCTAATTGTCCCAATCCCCAAAATCCCGATAATATCCTCTTCTGCCAAGCCTGTGGTTCGGAATTGCTGTTGGCAGGAGAATATCGGGTAAGTCGGTTACTTAGTGGCAAAGGGGGATTTGGAATGACTTATGAAGCGACGAGTCAGGATAATCAGGCGAAAGTACTCAAAGTTCTGATTAACCATCAACCCAAAGCCATTGAATTATTTCAGCAAGAGGCGCAGGTGCTTCAACGGCTGAATCATCCGGGGATTCCTCGGGGAGAAGGATACTTTACCTTTCTACCAAGAGATGCTCAACAACCCTTGCATTGTCTGGTGATGGAGAAAATTGAAGGGTTGGATTTGGAGGAGTATCAGCAACAGCGGCAAAATCGTCCGATTGAGCAAAAGTTAGCTTTTAAATGGCTCCTACAGTTGGCTCAGATTTTGGATGAGGTGCATCAACAGCAGTTTTTCCACCGGGATATCAAGCCATCGAATATTATCCTCAAGCCAGATGGGCAGTTGGTGTTGATTGATTTTGGTACAGTTAGGGAAATTACTGCTACCTACTATGCCAAACAACCACAAGGACAAGTTACAGGGATTGCTTCCTTTGGTTACACACCTCCAGAACAACTGAACTATCGAGCAGTACCCCAGTCGGATTTCTTTGCTTTAGGGCGTACTTTTGTTTTTCTGCTAACCGGTAAGCAACCTACTGATAAAGACATTTACGACCCTGATAATGATGAATTCAATTGGCGTAGTCATAGTTCTAATCTTGTGCCAGAGTTAGCAGACTTTATCGATCAGCTGATGATGCGTTCAGCTAATCAACGTCCAGGGAACACTAAGGCAATTTTACAACGGTTGGCAGAAATTGAGCGAATACTCAATCCTCCTCCGCCACCACCCCGTCGGCAACAACCGAAAGTGCCAACTACAGTGCCATCACCTCGAAGAAAGTCTACTCCCCCACCTCCACCACAGCCACCAAAGAAGTCTACAAATTCTGGAACTAGTAGTGGTGGATTTACAAGAAGAAAGTTAATTCAAACAGCTGGTTTGGGTGGTGTTGGTTTGGTGGGAGGAGTAATTGCTTATCAAACTTGGAGACAAAACTCATCTTCACCCACACCTACTAACTCTCCTACTCTTATCCCCAATCCCTCTCCTAATCAGCAAGGAGAAAGTAGTTTACCTCAAAATCAAGAAATCAACCTCCAACCCTTTGACTTTGATGTAGTAACCGTAGACTCCCAAGGTAAGGAAAATAGCCGCAACCGTCGCCAAGCAAATTTCTTTGCCGAAGACTTGGGTAACGGGATCATGCTGGAGATGGTGGCAATTCCTGGCGGTTCCTTTGAGATGGGTTCCCCAGCTACGGAGGAAGGGCGAAATGAAGATGAAAGTCCCCAGCATCCAGTAGATATTAAACCATTCTATTTTGGTAAATTTACTATCACTCAGGCACAGTGGAAAGCTGTAGCGGCTTTACCGAAAGTTAATCGAGATTTGGAAGTTGATCCCTCTAGGTTCAAAGGAGATAATTTGCCAGTAGAGAAGGTTTCATGGTATGATTCTGAAGAATTCTGTAACCGAATCTCAAACAAAACCGGACGTACCTACAGGCTACCTAGCGAAGCCGAATGGGAATATGCCTGTCGTGCTGACACTACTACCCCTTTCCACTTTGGAGAGACAATTACCACGGATTTGGCTAACTACAACGGTAACACCACCTACGGTTCTGGTTCCAAGGGAGAGTATCGTGAGAAAACTACCCCAGTAGGAAGTTTTCAAGTAGCCAATGCTTTTGGTTTATACGATATGCATGGTAATGTCTGGGAATGGTGTGAAGATCATTGGCATGATAATTACAATAAAGCTCCAGGAGATGGGAGTTCTTGGTTAAATGAGAATGAAAATGATAATCATCCCCGGCCCCTCCGTGGAGGTTCTTTGACCTACGATCCAAAGTATTGCCGCTGTGCGGATCGCTTCGGGCTCAATCCGGACTACTGGTTCAGCGGCCTCGGTTTTCGGGTAGTGTGTTCCTAGGCGTGGTCTCTTCTTTACCCTTTAGCTCTATAGCCCTCTTCTCTTTTGCTTTTCCCTAGCAAGCTTTTTTTATGCCCTATCAATCTCGGTTCGCTTATTCCTTGAGCGGTTTATAGAAAATATATTTTTCCTTACATTTAGGATAACACAAGCGATCGCGTATTTGTAAAGCGCAAGCATTTAGGGCGCAATGCTTGCGCCCCTACGTTAAATTTATTCAGATACCCCACAATCGTAGGGGCGTATTGCATACGCCCAATAATAAACCCCCTGAAGTCTATTCCATATGCCTATCATCCGGGATTAACTATCTGTTGAGCGATCGCTAATCTAGAAATGCAATTAAATTGTGAGTAATTCAAATTCCAGTATATATGTGCGCAGATTTTCCCATGATGAAATAGTATCATAAAAATAGCAGCAAATGTATCTGTAGGGTTCTGGGCGAGCTAAGTGCAAAACCTGGATTTGGGATAAAACCTGATTTTGAGAGCATTTTTAAGCGATCGCTGATTAATAAAATTTAACCGACTTTCCAAGCAAAAGAGGAAAACATGATGTTTACCACTCTTCAAATTGACGATAATCTCCTGGAAGAAGCTCTTGCTGTAGAAGTCTTGCCCATTGTCGATAATTCTCGACTTTTTGTATCACATTTCCTATTTAGAAATATCAACACGGCTATTTCCAGTTGCATTTACGCTGATGTTAGTACTTCCATCACCAACAGTAATCGGACTCTGGTTACCTGCTTCACTAATATTACCAATCTGACTAATCTTCTCCTGGGCTTCTGATTTAACCTCATCCCATCCCTGTTGAGGCATACCCTTACCCCCGTGGAGTAGTGCTACCGGGAAATCTTCTGTGGCAAAGTCAAAGAAGGGGGTTTGCTCCTTTTGGTGGAATTGCTTGGCGCTATCGGGAACAGTTTTCCCTACGTATTTCATCAAATCAGAAACTGTCACTACCTTATCTCCTGGTTGATTACCTGCACCTTGTAAGGCTTCCAGGAAATGGAAGGTGTAGATGCTCATTGTATCATCAGGGCGAATCCAAGATTTTTGTTTGCCTGTAGATGAGGTAAATACTGCTCTTCCTCTACCTTGTTTTAGTTTGTCGATTAAATCTTTAGGTAAGGCAGTTGGGATAAAATTATCAGGTATGTCTAGCTCAGCTTGTCCATTTTTCGCCGTAGCCATACCCGCAGCATCTGAGCCGATTTTTCCAAGAGCCTCTGCCGCTCTCCAACGCACAACATAGTCAGAATGTTCTAGGCCATTAATGAGGGCAGGAACCGCCGCATCTGAGCCAATTTTTCCGAGAGCCTCTGCCGCACTCCTACGTACATCAGAGTTAGAGTCTTCTAGGGCATTAATGAGGGCAGGAACCGCCGCATCTGAGCCAATTTTTCCGAGAGCCTCTGCCGCACTCCTACGTACATCAGAGTTAGAGTCTTCTAGGGCATTAATGAGGGCAGGAACCGCCGCATCTGAGCTTATTTTTCCGAGAGCCTCTGCCGCATTCCTACGTACATCAGAGTTAGAGTCTTCTAGGGCATTAATGAGGGCAGGAACCGCCGCATCTGAGCTTATTTTTCCGAGAGCCTCTGCCGCATTCTCACGCACATACCAGTTGGAGTGTTTTAGGGCATTAATTAAGGCAGGAACCGCCGCATCTGAGCCGATTTTTCCGAGAGCATCTGCCGCATTCCTACGCACATCAGAGTTGGAGTGTTCTAGGGCATTAATTAAGGCAGGAACCGCCGCATCTGAGCCGATTTTTCCGAGAGCATCTGCCGCATTCCTACGCACATCAGAGTTGGAGTGTTCTAGGGCATTAATTAAGGCAGGAACCGCCGCATCTGAGCCGATTTTTCCGAGAGCATCTGCCGCATTCCTACGCACATCAGAGTTGGAGTGTTCTAGGGTATTAATGAGGGCAGTAACTGCCGCATCTGAGCCTATTTCACCTAGAGCATCTGCCGCACTCCTACGCACATTATAGTTGGAGTATTCTAGGGCATTAATTAGCTCAGGAATTGCTTCATCAGACTTTGTTACCCCCGCCAGCTCCACTTTAAACAACCGAGGTAGTGATAACCCAACCACCAAACCTACTGTCTGCTTCTGAAATTTACCTTTAACCTCTCCTGCCAACCTAGCACCTAAGAGCCAATCTACCTCCAAAGCTAACTTCACCACCCGCACTGCCTGCACCTGATCCTCCAGCAACTCCATCATTAGTGCTAAAGGCTCAGTCCATTTGAGATAATTCAAATAGTCCCACTTCAACTGTTGATCACTGAGATTTGCCAATCGCTGCAACAACTGCCGCTGCCAAAGCCGACATTTTTCATCAATGAGAATATCCTGTTTAAGCTTTTTGTCATAAATCTCGGTAAAGCGGCGAAATACCGAACCCAAATTAGCAGGTATTTGGTTGGAGTTGTTAGCAAATACAGAACAAAGCATCCACAACAACAGGGGTGTTTCCCCAAACTCTCGCAGGCGACTACCCAACTGCTTGAGCATCTGCTCCCCCTGCTCAGGCAAATAGGCACAGACAAACTGCCGCATCTGAGCTTCTGTCAGGGGTTGCATTTCCAGCTTCTTAGTAATGTTGAGATCCCCTCCTACCCCCAAATCCCTCGTGGTGAATACCATTGGTGTATTGGGGTAGTCTTGGTGAAACACCCTTACCTGCTGCCTCGCCTCTTCAGAAGGCAATTCATTAAATCCATCCAACAGCAGTAACAATCGTCCCTGACGCAGCCACTTTTTCAATATCTCCTCATCCGCATCCAAGTTTGGCTGATGTTTGAGCAGAAAAGCCTGCACCCTCTCCAATACCGAATGTTGATAATACCGCAACTCCACCAACACAGGAACTCTCAGAAAATCCCTCTCTCCCCCAGCTTCCCCAGCTTCCTCAGCTCCCCCAGCTCTCCCCCTCTCCGCTTCTTCCAATAACAACCGTACCAACGCCGTCGATTTCCCAGAACCAGGACGACCTACTAACAATACATGATTGGGGGCATATTTGCGCAATCCTTCAACAACAGCCAGCCGCTCGATTTTCTCTTTTCCTTCTTCCCTCTTTTCCTGTTGTTGCTCAACCGTCTGCACCATCAAATCTAGCAGTGGGGAAAATTGCTTCTGCTCATCCTGTTGTTTCCCCACCACATCCGTGAGGGTGTAAGTTTTCCACCATTGGGCGTAATTCTGGCAAATTGAACAAAGATAGGGATGTAACTGGTTTTTGTTCACCTGTGCCGATTGTCGATAATTCTGGGTTTATGGGGTAAGTGCTATCAAGGGTGAAGCATTGACTTGGTGCGTTACGCTCCACTTTGTTACGCTAATGCACCCTACTGGCGTGACTTGGGAAATGGGATCAACGAAAGATTTTGGAAGTAGGCGATCGCTATTTTATCCCACATATCAAACCACAACCCTTAATGTCTTTGTTGGCAATCGCGATCGCTAAAATTGCTTTATATACAGGCGCACACCTATCCCATTATCAATAATAATAGCAAAAAATAATTACCATCGCAACCACTGAGGCTGGGGAGGGGTGAGGTGAAATATGAAGTGGGATTGATAGCAAAGTATCCTCTCAAATCATTAGTTCTCCTTTGTTTCCCTATCTCCCCATCTCCCTATCTCCCCACCCTTTTTTTCCCTCACCCGCAACGGGAGTGTCAAACAAGTACAGTTGGTCTTGATTGAGATTCGTGTTCGACTTCAAATACATGAGCGTATAGATTGGCGATGATTTGCTTCCCTTCTTGGGTTAACTTCAGATGTTCTAAAGCATCTTGAATATAGGGGTAGACACTTTTCCAATAAAACTTTGGGTAGTTTTGTCTGACATCATCTGGATGATAATAGCCTAAGTCCTTATTCACACCAGTCTCTTCAAACTCGTAGAATAAAGCAGGTATCTTTTCTAAGTAGCGTGGATCACTAAGCTGACCAATCAAATCAGCAGCTCTTACTAAACCTGGGTAGTGAACTGTATCTTGATGATCGCTATCTAAAGGTACAGGAAACCGAGTCAGCTCAATATTTTTCTTGATAATCTCAGCATCAATCAGTTGATGACCACCAAATCTTTCCTCAATGAACAGTTTGCCTCTGTCAACATGATAGGCAGTAAGGCTGGCATCTGTAGAACCAGGAGGTAGAGTTAGCGTTCGGTTATTCTTTCCTGTAGCGTATACCCGATAGGGAATGCGATCTTGGCGACAGACTCCCTTAACATAGCCAATATCATGACATACCAGAGAAATGATGAAATGTAGCCAATCCCTAGGAGATACTCGACCTTCACGGATATGTTTACCACGCAAGATTTCTTGGCCGACTAAAGTTACAAAGATGGTATGCTCAACGTTGTGATAGAGGGCATTACTATTGGCAATGTTTTCCAAGGCCATGTTCCCTGCCCAGCCGATGATATCGCCATAGTCTGGATTCAAACCTCCATAAGCTGAGTTATACCCTATTTTGATTGCTGGCACAAAAGTATCAATAAGAATCTTGCTGGGATTTAACATACACACCTCAAATGACTCTTGATCAAAAGTTATTGACAATTGGGTAAACAGTTAAAAAGCTTCAAACCTAGACCCAGCTAAGTTTTTGGATTTATCACATTGTTACACAGATAATACTAATACCAAATCTGTCTTTCCAGCCTTCTTTATGATTACTTCAGGGTTTTTCTACCCTGCTTCCTGCACGCTTGATTTAATGATTACTGAATCAAGGTTCTATGGTGGATGCCAGTGCACGCTGGATTAAGTTATTTGACCACCTAAAATTTCTGTTTGTTCCAGCACTGTTATCGAGTAGAGACACTTACAATACTTTAACGCGACCGTCATCATTAAGATAAACAGCCCTATTTCCTGGAGGACGACCGCCGGGACGCAATTCTATCCGTAAGTTTCTTGCTCCTAATTTAATAATATCTGCTTTCAGAGCCAACCCCATCGTATCCCAGAATATCAATGAGAAATTTGGATCTATAGTATTTCCTCCCAGAAAAGTTCGCACTTGTCCAGGACTAATCGTTAGTGCGTCAGTGACAGGGAGCTGTTGCAACCGAATAACGCCTTCTGTAAGGTTGACTACTTCAATTGTAATCCTTTGTCCCGGTATGAATTGTATTGGAGGCGGGGGACAACTTAAACCAGCAACACAAGTTCCCGCGATCGCTAAATTAGCATCCTCCGCTGGGAGAAACAAGAGAGTGCTTGTGAGTAAAAATATCGGCAGAAGCTTAGAGCTAGAATACATTGTGGAAATTGATAAGTTGTCATTTAATAGTACTGAAACTTTTTCTTACTGTAGACTCCAGGAGCTGTGGCGCACACCATGCATAATGAAATTTTCCAGTCTCCAATCCTCAACCAGAGCAAGCGGGTTGGTATTATTGGTGGAGGGCAATTAGCTTGGATGATGGCAGGTGCAGCTGAGTCTTTGGGAATTGAACTAGTAATTCAAACCCCCTATCCTAGTGATCCAGCAGTTGCGATCGCTTCTGAGAATGTTTTTGCCTCGATTGATGATGCTGCTGCTACCGCCAAACTTGCAGCTAGATGTGATGTAATCACATTTGAAAATGAATTCATTAACCTCGAAGCTTTAATGCCATTGGCAAGGCAAGGTGTATGTTTTTATCCCAGCTTGACAGCCTTAGCACCCTTGTTGGATAAGTATCAACAACGCTGCTACCTAAAAGAAATTGGTTTGCCTCAACCAGGCTTTATGAGCCTTGAGGGGAAACTTGATAAGGGAAAATTAGGGTTGGTTGAAGCCTCAGGAACATCAATCAACCTCAATGATTTAGAGTTTCCCCTCGTCCTGAAAGCACGACGCCAAGGCTATGACGGCAAAGGTACTTTTATTATTAAGGATAGTAATAGCTTAGATTCTACTTGGCAACAGCTCAAGTATGAGCCTGTCATGCTAGAAGAATTTGTGGATTTTGAGCGGGAGTTGGCAGTAATTGCGGCTCGTTCAGTTACTGGAAAAGTAGTGGTTTACCCTGTGGTAGAAACCCAGCAGGAAGAGCAGGTTTGCCGTCGAGTTATTGTAGCTGCTGCAATTAGTTCAACTATTGCAACAGAGATTAATGCGATCGCGTCCACTCTTCTAAACAGTCTACAAGTGGTAGGTGTCTTCGGTATAGAATTATTTCTTACTACCACTGGCAAAGTATTGGTTAACGAAGTATCCCCTCGTACACACAATTCTGGACACTATACCCTTGATGCCTGTGAAACTTCTCAGTTTGAACAGCAGCTGAGGGCAGTTGTTGGTTTACCTTTAGGTAGTCCGACAATGCATTGTACAGGTGCACTGATGGTGAATCTTTTAGGTTACGAAAATTCTCAGGATGAATACTTAGAAAAACGGCAAAAACTGGCAAGTTTACCTAATAGTTTTGTTCATTGGTATGGTAAAAAAGAATCCCGTCCTGGAAGAAAATTGGGTCATGTTACGGTGTTAGAAAAGGGAGATGGTAAATTGAGCAATCGTAATTGGCAACAAGAGGTAATAGAGAAAGTAGAATCCCTGTGGTACGGTTAATCACTAGGAATAACATAAATTGTTCCTTATTCTCGACTACTATATTCAGTAGGGGCAATTCATATGTAGGGGCAATTCATATGTAGGGGCAATTCATATGTAGGGGCAATTCATATGTAGGGGCAATTCATGTGTAGGGGCAATTCATGTGTAGGGGCAATTCATGTGTAGGGGCAATTCATGTGTAGGGGCAATTCATGAATTGCACCTACATCAAGGATGTATTGATAATGGAAAGTGACAAGAAATATCGTTACCGACGTTCAATTCGATTAAAAGGATATGATTACTCTCAACCAGGAGCTTATTTCATTACAATTTGCACAAGTAATAGAGAATGTCTATTAGGTGAAATTGATAATCAGCAAATGAAGGTTAATGAATTAGGTAAAATTGTCGTTGGTTTTTGGTTATCTTTGCCAACTCGATATCCTAGTCTGGAATTAGATGAATTTGTGATTATGCCCAATCATGTTCACGGCATTATCGTGATTACAGAGGCAATTGATGAATTGCCTCGACATAAATTGTCTGAACAAAAGCAGCGACGTAAGATGCTATTACCTAAAGTGGTGGGATATTTTAAGATGAATTCAGCAAAAGCTGTGAATCAACACCGTTTATTGTCTTGTCAGTCCCTTTGGCAGCGCAATTATTATGAACATATTATCCGTAATGAAGCTGAATTAGATCGGGTTCGGAGATACATCGTTGATAACCCAGCTAAATGGAATCAGGATTATGATAATCTTTGCGGGAATCCTGACCAAGAGGAAATTCGATTTTGGCAAGATTTTGGTCGTAAGGATTTACAGTAGAGGCAATTCATGAATTGCCTCTACAGGGATAGAATGGAGAAACGAAACCTAAGTTGGTGTTGGGTTTCATTTGATTCTACCCAACCTACTAGCGATCGCTCTTTTAACCTTTAATCCGTTTTTTTCTGGGGCGATGCCGCAATTTCCGCGCTATTAACCCTGCTTGCCGTTCAGTTTTGCCTAAATCTATTGGTCGTGATGTTAGCACTAATGAGCCACAGGGTTTTTGCTGGATAGTTGGTACACTAACTGCTTGGTACTCACAAACTTCAGGAAGGATAGCATTAGTGGTAGATTTTTGTATTGCCTGAAGTGCCCTCCAATCGTAGTTAACTTCCGATGCGATCGCTTTTAATTCTATTATTGCTGCTTCTAACTCTACTGAAAGTTGATTTAGGCGTTCTGCTTGATTCCCTAAGCGTCTCAAAGCATTGTTAGTTCGTTGCTGTAGCTGCTGTAATGACGAGTTAGTACCAAAAGACACAAGGAGTTTTTTACTATTCACTCTCTTTTTTGGCTTTGGATGTTTATGCAACGGAGCTGCATTTTTTCCTACTTTTGGGCGGTTGTGTAAAACTTTCGTTGTAACTGGTTTCGATTCCTGCTGGGGAAAGACAGGGTACTGATGCAGGGGAATGCACTTTGCCTGAACTTGTCGAATTCCTGCTTGCAGTTCTTTCATACTAATTTTGGAGGCGGCTACCTAAAATTTCTTAGTTCATTTGTACTACATAACGACAAAAATAGCAAAGAAGGCTTATTTATAAATTCCAGAATTTACGCAGCTACACTACATATAGATAGGACTTACGCACCGTAACGCTAACAAACCCTACTGACATGGCACAGCTAATATAGTTGACAGCGCAGAATTTCAGGAGTTAGACAATGGTACTTACCGCCTCTACAATGTTGTCCTTAGGAACCAAAGCACCAGATTTCCAGTTGCCAGACGTCCTATCCAATCAGATAGTTTCCTTAGATACCTTTGCTGGGAAGCAAGGATTACTCGTGATGTTCATTTGCAGCCACTGTCCTTTTGTTAAACATGTGAAGGGGGAACTAGCAAAAATTGCTCAAGACTATGGCAATACTAATCTCGGTATTGTGGCGATTAGTGCCAACGATGCTGCCAAATATCCAGATGATGACCCCAATCATCTTAAGGAAATGGCTCAGCAAGAAGGATTTACTTTCCCTCTCTGTTATGATGAGAGCCAGGAAACTGCTAAAGCTTATACAGCTGCTTGTACCCCTGACTTCTTTCTCTTCGATGCTAATCAACAACTAGTCTATCGGGGTCAATTAGATGATAGCCGTCCTGGAAACAATGAGCCAGTTAATGGTAAGGATTTACGCGCCGCTATTGATGCGGTACTAGCTTCTCAATCAGTTAATTCTGAACAAAAACCTAGTATTGGTTGCAATATTAAATGGAAGCCCGGTAATGAACCCGATTATTATGGTGCTTCTTAATTGGAAAAGGTGTTAGGTAATAACCCAAATTACTAGCTACCATTTTGGCAAAGACAGTAGTCGGAGCATCTTGCTTGTTGTCCTTCATTTCTCTTGAGCAAGATGCTCCCAGTTACGGCTTATGCCAGTTGAGTAGTCTTTTAATAGTGCCCAGCATAATCGCCTCAATTGAGTTTGTCGATAAAATAGAGATTAGTATCTAGTCTGGCAGATTTCGAGGTAAGCCCAAATGGTACAAGCACCATCTAAAATGCTTACATTGGCAGAGTTTCTGAAATTACCGGAAACAAAACCTGCAAGGGAATACATTGAGGGTAAAGTCATCCAGAAGCCGATGCCGCAAGGGAAACACAGTGCCATTCAAGGAGAATTCGTGTCTGCCATCAACGGTATTGTCAAACCTAAGCGCATTGCTCGTGCATTCCCTGAGCTACGTTGCACTTTTGGTGGTCGTTCAACTGTTCCTGACATTGTAGTTGTTATTTGGAGTCGAATTCCCCGCGATGAGAATGGGGAAGTTGCTAATACATTTCCTCTAGCACCAGATTGGACAATTGAAATTCTGTCTCCTGAACAAAGTCAAACAAAAGTAACGAAAAATATTCTCCACTGTCTCAAGCATGGAACTCCTAAAATAGAGACTGAGCTACGTTGCACTTTTGGTGGTCGTTCAACTGTTCCTGACATTGTAGTTTTTATTTGGAGTCGAATTCCCCGCGATGAGAATGGGGAAGTTGCTAATACATTTCCTCTAGCACCAGATTGGACAATTGAAATTCTGTCTCCTGAACAAAGTCAAACAAAAGTAACGAAAAATATTCTCCACTGTCTCAAGCATGGAACTCAAATGGGTTGGTTGATTGATCCAGATGAGCAAACTGTGTTTGTCTATCGTCCTAGCCAAGAAACAGTTGTATTTGATGAGCCAGATGAAATCCTGCCGATGCCATTGTTTGCTAGTGAGTTAAACCTCTCTATTAAAGATTTGTTTGCTTGGTTGCGGGAGTAAGTTCACTTTTATTTGGCTTTACTGAGGGAAACAACTTTTTCTGCTTCACTCTGGAGAGTTGCCAGTTGATATTCTTGAGTGCCTACTCTGAGGAGTAAAATAATTAGTATCTAATGCCAGTGAGCTAAAGTTAACCCCTACAGGAAGCTTTACTAAAGAGGATGAAATCTACTGCTGATTTGCCAGTTGAAGAGACTACCGTGAACCAGATACCAGTGGTAGAGACTTCTGAACTGACCAAGATCTATTACACTGGCTTCTGGATGAATCAAAAAATTAAATCCCTGAAGAGCTGCTCCTTAAGAGTTAATCAAGGAGAAACCTTTGGCTTGCTTGGTCCTAATGGTGCAGGGAAAACTACCCTATTGAAGCTACTATTGAGTATTGTGCGTCCAACTTCTGGACGAGGATTGTTGTTAGGCAAGCCATTAGGCGATCGCACTGTTAAGCAGAAAATTGGTTATCTGCCAGAAAATGCCTATTTCTATGACTATCTTACAGGTTGGGAGTTTTTGCAGTTTACTGCTGGACTATTTCAAATTCCCTCTGAGATACAGCAACAGCGTATTCCTCTGCTGCTGGAGTTAGTGGGTTTATCCAAGTCAGCTGCTCAGAAAAAGCAGCTGCGACAGTATTCCAAAGGAATGCTGCAGCGGATTGGGGTAGCGCAGGCAATTATTAATGATCCGGAAGTAGTCTTTTTGGATGAGCCGATGTCCGGTCTTGATCCGATGGGACGTTATCAGATTCGCGAGATTATTCTCTCACTAAAAGCTCAAGGTAAGACGATCTTTTTCAATAGTCATGTGCTGTCAGATGTAGAGAAGATTTGCGATCGCATTGCTATTCTTAATGCTGGGGAATTATTGTGTATCGGCTCCCTAGATCAACTTTTGGGTACTACAGAAACTTACCAGGTTAAAGGTAAGGGGGGCAATATAGATACTATTAAAAGCTGGGTTAAGGGACTGGTATGGGAAGATGATTGCTGGTATGGCCAGTTGCAAGGAAAATCTCAAGAGTTTATTGCCAGTCTCCAGTCGATGGACGCTCAGTTGATTAGTATGAGTCTCGCTCACGTTTCTTTAGAAGAATTCTTTATGCAGCAGTTAAAGCAGGGTTAATAAACTGCTCTAAATTAGATCTTGCCCAAAATAAGGCAACAGAGACAAAAATATTGCAATTTTTGCAAAAAAATGGTTAACAGCATTGTCTGGTAGGGCTTCCACATTGATGGAGAAAGCCCTAATTCTTTTTTTTAATAAACGTAATAAATCAAGTAGTAATCACTACAGTCAGTATTGAAAACTTCAAACAAATAAAAATTTTTATTTACAAAAACAGAGCGATCACTGAAGTTAATGCTGCAAATCTAAAAAAAAGCTAAAATTTTTCTAAAATAATCCTAAAATTCTCTATAGGGTTATTCCTGATACAGAGTTAACTACCGTACATTTAGCCTACGCTAGTTGATCAAATGCCAGTGTAGCCTCAAAAGTTCTGTAAAGAAGCTCTCCCCATGCAGAACAACTCCAGTAAAAGCCTGAAGCCTATTGTGCAAAAGAGCTCCAGAATCTGCACCTAGCTTGATTATCAACATACCCAGAAAGTCCCTATGGAACAGCCAAATATTCAGCAGGAGGCAGAATTATGAACGCAGATGCTTTGGAAGGGAAGATTCAGACTGCTCAACAACGTCTAGCGGCACTACTGCACCGTGCTGAGGAATTGCCGCCACCGCAAGAAAAGTTCTTGGCAACACTGCTAGAAGAACTCTTTGTCAGCTTGGAAGAGTTGCAGGAGAGTATAGAGGAGTTACACTCCAAACAGGAAGAATTGACTGGTACCCATTTGGCTCTAGAACCACAACAGTGGAGTTACCGAGAGTTGTTTTACTTTGCTCAAGATGGATACCTCCTGACAGATGCACAGGGCATTATCCAGCAAGTCAATCGTAGCGCTTCCAACTTGCTAAACTTGCACCAAGGATTTTTGCTTGGTAAGCCACTAAGTATCTTCCTGACTCCTGAAACAAGACTAATTTTTCATAATTTATTGCCTCAGGTACATCATAGGAGGCAAATCCGAGATATAGAAATGTGCCTGCAACCTGCCCAAGGGATACCCTTCTATTGTGCTTTTGCCGTCGATACGATACGCAATTACCAGAACCAAGTTGTCAGTCTGCGCTGGTTATTGCGTGACATTAGCAAGCGAAAGCAAGCAGAAGCGGCACTAAAACAGTGTCAAATGCATTATCGCTCCCTAGTTGAAACTCAGGGTGAATTAGTCTGTCGTTTTCAGTCTATTGGAACACTTACTTTTGTTAATGCAGCCTTTGCTAACTATTTCGGCAAGCAACCCCAGGAGTTAATCGGGCAAAACTGGATTTCAATGGCTCTAGAGACGGATCAGGAAGCACTACTCAAGCACTTGGCTTTCCTAAGTCGAGAAAATTCAGAGGGAACTATAGAACATCGTGTCAAGCTATCTAGTGGAGAAGTTGGCTGGCAGCGGTGGTATCACCGGGCACTATTTAATGGGGAGGGTGAGTTTATCGAGTTCCAGTCAACAGGGCGAGATATTACCAATGCCGACAAGACATTTTGCGAATTTCACCAACACCAAACAGAGGAAAAGCTGCCACCGACTCAAAATCAACTCCCAGATGTGTTGGATGCTCTGCCTGCAGCTGTTGCTTGGATTAGTGCAGATTTGAGGTTTCTTGGAGTTAATCGCTATTTGGCTAACAGTTGGGGTTTACCTCCTGAGACTTTTGTTGGTAAAAAAGTTGGCTCCTTCGATAATTTGGTTGATTTTGCTAGGTTTGTACAGCAATTTTTCAACAATCCAGTCGAGGATGCATCCCAAGAAATTGAGATAGAAGTTGATGGCACACTCCGACATTACCTATTTGTGAGTTATCAATACCCCTCTCAAGGAGAAGCTATTTTTATAGGAACGAATATTACTGAGTATAAACAAACTCAACAGCAACTCCAAGCAGCACTCAGAGGCAAAGAAATTTCCCTGCAAGAAATTCATCATCGAGTCAAAAATAACTTCCAGACAATTTACTCTATCCTCCAGCTTCAATCTAGTAACATTAAAGATCAACAACTAATTGAGATTTTTCGAGATATTCAGAGTAGGCTCAAGACCATGGGTCTTCTACATCAAAAAATGTATCATTCCCAAGATTTAACCGAAATTGACCTAGCTGAATATATCCAAGATTTAGCAAATTATCTATTCCTTGCTTATTGTCAGCAATCAAACAAAGTTGTTCTCAAATTACAGGTGAATAGGGTTTTGACTGGCATTAATACAGCAATTATTTGCGGTCAAATTATTACTGAACTAGTGTCTAACTCCTTGAAGTATGCGTTCCCAGAAAAAAATAAAAGTGAAATTTTTATCAACTTAACCCACGACAATTATGGAAAACTTGTGCTAATGGTTGGTGATAATGGAGTGGGTTTACCAGAAGAGATAGATTTCAATAATTTACAATCACTAGGTCTGCGTTTAGTAAATTCCTTGGTAAAAGAGATTCAAGGTAATAGCGAAGTTGATAGAGATAACGGTACAACATTTAAGATTAGTTTTACCGAAAATAACCGGCTTAAGTAGATTGAATGGTTGCTTAATTCTTAATTCTTAATTCTTAATTCTTACATGATGTATACTAAAAGGTTGAGCTCATTGCTCCTTGTTCCCTGTTCCCTCCGGTGAGGTTTTGATGACAGCTTCTAAAAATGCTCCCTTTTCTCTCAATGCGATCGCTTCTGGTGGAGATTTACAGCATATTGCTCAAGCGACTCGTAAAGCAGCACGGCAGTTAGCAGTGTTGTCAACGGATGCGAAGAACGAAGCAATTGAAGCTATTGCACAAGCCTTAGAAGCTGCAGCTCCAGAAATCCTAGCGGCAAATGAGGCAGATTGCCAAGCAGCTGAGCAGGATGGGATTCCTAAGCCTTTGTATAAGAGACTGAAGTTGGACGAGACAAAGCTGAAGGGGGCAATTGAGGGAGTACGAGATGTTGGTAAGTTAGAAGACCCGGTTGGTAGTGTACAAATTCATCGAGAACTAGATGAAGGTTTAATCCTGAAGCGAGTTACCTGTCCTTTGGGTGTACTCGGTATAATTTTTGAAGCTCGTCCCGATGCCTTAATTCAAATTACCTCCTTAGCAATCAAATCCGGTAACGGCGTCATCCTCAAAGGAGGCAAGGAAGCCATTCGCTCCTGTGAAACCCTGGTAAAAGCGATTCATCAAGGATTATCCACCACAGCAGTTGATACTGCAGCTGTACAGCTGTTAACTACTAGAGAGGAAATCAAGGCTCTGTTAAGGCTAGATGAGTACGTCGATTTGATTATTCCTAGAGGTTCCAACTCTTTTGTGCGGTATGTACAGGAAAATACCCGTATCCCAGTACTAGGTCATGCTGATGGTATTTGTCATCTTTACATAGATCAAGCTGCTGAGTTGCAGAAAGCGGTAGATATTACCATTGATGCGAAAACTCAATACGCTGCCGTCTGTAATGCTATTGAAACACTATTAGTTCACAGTGCGATCGCATCGAGTATCCTGCCTCTTATTGCTGCTGCTTTACAGAAGCGCCAAGTACAACTCCTAGGAGATGAGGCAACCAGGAAAATTATTGATATCTCCGCAGCAACAGCAGCAGATTGGTCTACGGAGTACAATGATTTAGTTCTCTCGATCAAAGTAGTAGACTCCCTAGAAGAGGCAATTAACCACATCAATAATTACGGTTCCGGTCATACTGAAGCTATTGTGACTGAAGAGCAAACAGTTGCCGACACCTTCCTCAATCAAGTTGACGCTGCTAACGTCTTCCACAACTGCTCCACCCGCTTTGCCGATGGTTTCCGCTACGGCTTTGGAGCAGAAGTCGGCATCAGCACCCAACAAATGCCTCCTCGTGGGCCAGTGGGGCTAGAAGGGCTGGTAACTTATAAATATAAGATGACTGGTAAGGGTCATATCGTTGATACTTATGCTGGTAAGGATGCGAAGCCTTTTACCCACAAGGATATATGATGAGGTGCTAGTAGAACTTCGAGTTCAGCACAGAGGAGATCCCTATCGTCTTCTCTTCGCTTTCGATCCTCAGCGGCAGGCTATTGTTCTAGTTGGAGGGAATAAGGCGAGTGATCAACGATGGTATGAGAAGAATATCAAGATAGCTGAAGAGCGGTTTGCCGAGCATCTTGCACAACTAGAGGAGGACAAGAAATGATCACTCTTGAAGCAAAACTCAAACAGTTTACTCCTGAAGAGCGAGAACAGATATATACTCGTGCTGAAGAAATCAAGAAAGAAGTCCTCATCTTAAAAGCGGTGCGTGAAGCTACAGGCATATCACAAGAAGAGCTAGCGGATCGGCTTGAGTTGAGTCAGTCGTACGTATCCCGACTTGAGCGTAGGAGTAATGTCACCATCAACACGATACTTGCTGTGGTAAAAGCATTAGGGGGATCAATAGATATAACTATCAACCTGCCCGAGCGTGAGCCTGTCAAGTTCTCTCAGATTGAGACTATGTTGGGCTCGAATGAACTAAGGACTCGAAATAACGACTGACATGGACAAAAGGAAGATCAATCTAGTGGCGCGACACGACTAAAACTGTAGGTTGGGTGGAACGAAGTGAAACCCAACGGAATATGCGAAGAGTGTTGGGTTACGCTATCGCTTCACCCAACCTACCTAACACCTAAGCCTAATCATGGTTCAAACTCTCCCAGCTAAAGAAATTACTTTACAGGAATTAACCGATAAATTTGGTCTTCAGTTAATTGAAGATGAACAATTTTTCCGAGAATGGCAAGATGCACTACCTGAAATTACTCAAGCAGAAAAACAAAGACTAGATCGGGTTAAGGCAAGCTATTCTAATTTATTGGCAGATCCGCCTCTATTAGAAAATACTGTCAAAATGGTAGTACTATCTCCCCTATTAGATTTAGCTGGCTTCTACCTGCCACCCTTTCGGATCAGATCTGAAAAATCCATCGAAATTTCTCTAGAAGACGAAGAGACAATTATTAGAGGACAGATTGATGTTTTAGCTGTATATGACCAATTTTGGGCAGTAGTCATTGAATCTAAACAAGCTGCTTTTTCCCTGGAAGTCGGCAGAGCGCAATTACTGACCTATATGCTAGCAAATCCTCATCCTCATAGACCAACTTATGGCTTGATTCTCAATGGCAGCAGTTTTCGGTTTTTCAAATTGGTGCAAAGAGAAACATCCCACTATGCTGTATCTAGAATCTTTGATCTCTTCAATCCACAGAATGATTTATATAAAGTTCTGCGCATATTAAAGCATTTAGCTCAATTGGCAACTATACTAGATCCTGCTTAGGGAATAGTACAAACTCATATTCCGCGTCCAAGATGACTTCTTCTGTTCTACCAACAATCCTCGAAAAGCGTATAGCTACTTTTAGCAAAACCATTAGCCTAATTTTCATGATTTTTGGGTTAGGAGCGGCTGTAGCTCAAATATTAAAAATATCTCCCTTATTAGAATCTTATCCAGGGTGGGATTGGAATTTGAGTAATATCCTTGCTTTAATATTGGGGATAGTATTATTTATTCTGGGTAAAGGAACTAGAGTAACAAAATCTGTTTATTACTCCTTGTTTTCTGGAAAAGAAACAATGAAACGTTTCCTTTTCTCTCTGCCGATCTCAGCAACATTATTAGTCATTGTTATTGTTAAATTAATTTTGGGAAAAGATAATCCTTCTTATATCAAGATCATGGGAGAAGGAGGATTTGTAGAATATGGTACTGCCATAGCTTATATTCTGGCTTTTAGCTTTTCTGTTCCGATTGCCAATTATTTTTTGAAGCGATCACACAAAAAAATAAGTATTTTTTACTACTTACTCAGCATTTTTTTGATTTTTATTGGTTTAGAAGAAATAAGTTGGGGTCAAGGAATTATTGGTTGGGGACTTCCAGATTTTTTTCAAAGCTATAATGTTCAAGAAGAAACAACTATCCATAACTTAGTATGGTTCCATTACCATTCCCGTGATGCTATTATTTTGGTAAGTTTGCTAGGGTCAATTGGTTGGTTGGTTTCATTTGGCAAACAAAACACAAAATTGAATCAATTCAGTAAATTTATATTTCCTGATTGGTTTTTGTCTAGTTTCTTTCTAGTCAGCTTGATTGTTTCGATACTGCTGAAGTTTCAAGATACTTTAGTGTTTTTTATACCCAAAGACCAAGAATTTGCAGAACTAATTTTATCTTTGGGATTTTTATTGTTCGTCGTGACTAACTATTTTAGACAGTCTCTGCAATTTAGTACAGTGAAACTAGTAGAAAAAATAGTAACTAACTAGGGCTTGCTGAATAAGTCGTAACTTTCTGGTTTGAATAGGTGTTAGGTGGTAGGTGGTAGGTGGTAGGTGAGGTTGGAGGTGTTAGGTGTTAGGGATTTTCCACTTACGGTGCAAGGAAATTGAGCCAAAAGATACAAAAACCTTGCACCTGGCAAGGCATAAAATGCTTGAAAGCAAAGTATGGTATAGTTTCCACACTTTTACAGCAAGCCCTACCTAACTTCAAGCTCCCACTTGCGAAATTAGATAAGCTCCCCAAAGTACAGCAACTACAGCAAGTATCGTTACCCAAATGGGATAGTTGGCACTAATAACTTCTCCATCTGAAGTGCGGAGGGTTTCTACATCAATCCAAGGAGTGACACCACGGCGAAACCAACCGGTGACTGTAACTTCCTGATTTACAAAGTTTTTGGAACTATTGGGGTGAGGTAGGAAAAAGATGATTAGTATAGCTACAGCCACAAACAGTAAATTCCAGGAGAAGATACTTCCTAGCTGATTCCTGGATATAGCTGTACTAGCTAATTGTCCTAAATAAATTACGAAGTAAACTAAACTACACAGTTTGAAGAAAGGTAAAAGATTACCCAATACTCCGAGATAAGAAAAGGAATGGAGTTTAATCAAACCTGTGGAAGTTTGCAAAATTAAGTCCTGTTCTAGCCAGTTGAGTAAACCAGAACGTCCCAAAAGTTTGCCAGCTAATCTAACTGGCTGACTATCTGGAGGCAAGAGATTGGTTGTGGATAAATAGTCTCCTAAGTCGGGTTCGTTATGTAAAGTTGAAGCCTTGATATCGGGAAAGTAACTATTGAGCCAAATAAAGATACTGACGCTAAAAACCACTAATACGCAAGCATCGAGAAACGGTTGAGCATTGTGCATCCAAATCAGCCGCCAAATGTTGAGCCAATCAGCAATTCTCCCAATTAACCAAAACATTACCCTCAGCATTATGCCCAATACTAACCCTGCTAGCAGGGAACTTTGCAGTAGAGGTAAAGCCTTATAGCTGTTTTTTAATTTAGATAGCCGTTTGCCATTATCACGGATAGGAGGTGTGGGAGTCGGCATATCTAATTCAGGATTGAGCATCCAGAAGCGAACATAGCGGGAACATAGATACAAGCGCTCTCCTAAAAGAGGGTGGGAAGCGTTGATGATTAACCAGTCTCTGTAAGGATTTTTGCAATCCCAGTCTAAAACTGCTTCAAAGGAGGTTTGAGGAGAACAACTACTGAAGATGATTGACTGCTGATACCCTACTGGCAATAATAAATCAAAGCTTTCCAACAGTGAGCTAGTTTGGCAGTCATCTTGGATACTTTCGCTAATCCCTAGACCAATTTTCAGTAAAGCACGGGTTAGCCCATTGGGATTACCAGTTGTTTCTACTGCAATGCGATCGCTATAGTAAACCCTAACCCGAGAAAACCACAGTAGGGGTAAGCGCAGTAACCAGTAGCAGCCGTAACTTAAGGAAGTAACTGCTCCAGTAAGGCTTAAAAGAATTGGTGTTAGCCATTGCTCATAAGCAGGTAATTTCCTCTCGAGCAGAGGTGGTAATCTCTTGCCCCATTCAGCTACTTGCCAATAAATCAGATAAGGTAGCTGAAGGATTAAGATACCCAAAGACATCAAAACAAAATCCCAGTGGAAAATATGCCCCAATTCACCAGCACAAATGGTAGCAACTTCATCATCTGCCAACTGCTCCAATAAACCCTCACTGACTACCAAGCGGGCAGTACGAGGTAGATTACCATAAGTCATGGCTACAGTCGCATCAGTTGGTAAAATGCCTAACTTAGTTATCGGGAGGCGTTTTTGGCGACAAAAACGCTGCACTACCCTTGCAGCTTCTGGGTTGCGGGATGCTAGTTCGCTCAGGGATAGGGGCTCCAAACCATGAAACCACTTCAATAACAGATCGATTAACCAAGGAGATGAAAGCAACAGGATTGCCAGCACAACCCCAAGACCAAGAGTTGGATCTCTGTAGAATGGTTGAAAGGGTCTAACAATAGGCAGCTTGACCAAAAGGAGATTAGTTGTCTCCATTAGGAAGCTTATCAAAAAGTGCAGCAACCAAAATAAAGCGATCGCACTACCAATTTGTATTAACCACAGGCGCATAAACTTAGGTGGTTTTAGAGGGCGCCATTGCTCAGCACGTCCACTGTTACGCCATCTAGGGCGCTGGGTAAATAAAGCAGGAGCCGAAGGAGCAGAGTAAGGAACCGGTAGTAAATTTGTTGTTGGTTGTTGGTTGTTGGTTGTTGGTTGTTTGTTGCTTGGGAATTGTTTCTTTTTCTCCCCATCTCCCCATTTCCCCATCTCCCCATCTCCCCATCTCCGTGTCTCCGCTTCCCTACCTCCTTCCTCCAATGGGACAAACCCCGTGGGATCTGACCCTACTGGCTGTTCAGAGACAAGTTTCGGAAGGATATCAATTGCCCATTGCTTAACTTTAGAACTATGGTGTTGGGTAAGTTCTTGGCAAAGAGCGATCGCTTTTTCGGTATTTCCAGCTTTACGGTAAGCTTGCACCAGTTTTAGTGAAGCCTTAGTGACTAGAGTATCATCCAGCTCCGTCTCGCGGACACCTTCAAAATGAGCAATCGCAACTGAGTAGTTTCCCTGCTTCAGGGCTTGTTTACCAGTATCAAGGGAGGGTTCAGGAACAGAGGACATGAATTTTCTTCCACTCTGATTTTAAAGATACCCTTGTTACAGGAATCTGCCATCAAAAATTTGTTAAGCACCTACACAGAATTATTTAGGGCTTGCTGAATAAGTCTTAATTTTCGGGTTCCATAGGTGCTAGGTTTTAGGTTTTAGGGATTTTCCACTTGCGGTGCAAGGTTTTTGAACTAAAAGATACCATTTCCTTGCACTTAGGCTCGAAAAAAATGATTGCAAGCCTTTTCTAGCATAGCTTCCACACTTATACAGCAAACCCTAGATATCCTTTCAAAAGCCTGAGGCAGTAAGAGCTTTAGGTTTTCTTCTTCCTTCTTAGAGACAAGATTCCAAGTGCCCACGCTAAGCCTGTACCTAAGACAGTTGAAGGTTCAGGAATACTAGTAGATGATGTAATAAATCCTTCTCCATCAATCACTTTACCAAAGCCTAATACTTCAAAAGCAAACTTTTGGGGTGGTGTTTGACTACTCGGAGGATCATTCAATCCTACTGGGTCACCATCGCCTTCCCCCTCTTGTGGCATCGGACTACCAAATGGCACAACATCTCCGTCGTCTATTATGTCTTGTAGGATAATTCGACCAAATAACTCGGCGGTTGCCATATTTCCTTCAAGTACATGAAAATTATTGCCAAAACTAGCACCTGCTCCCGATGGAGGTACTATAGACAAGAAATCGGCACTAGCCTCCGGATCGCCAACAATGTTGAGGGTATTGTTGATAGTCACTTGACGCAGATCACTCAGAGCCAGATCTTCAATTCCCAGAGTAGGTATATCAATCAAAGTTTCCAGGGCTAAATCCACCCCAGATATTTCAGATCCCGCTAATACACTACCGTTAAAATAACTTATCGTCCCAGCAACAAAGGGTGTGCCTAATTCACCCGTAAATTCACCTCCACCAATAGATAAGCTGTTAGGAAGTCCACCAGGAGCAGTAGCAGTGGGAATACCCCAAGTAATGCTGTTAGTACCAATACCAGTACAAGTTGCAGGGGGACAATTTGGATCTGGATTGGAGAAGGTAGCATTGGCTGTTCCCTCTACTCCAGGTTCAAGGTTAATTTGGGTGAACTGGCTAACTTGGGCGTTAGCTAAAATATCAACAGCTGAAGGATATCGCCGCTCGTTTCCAGGAAGTCCACCTCCCCACATTAATGTTTTCCCTAATTGATCAGGGAAGTGTGAACCATCGACAGGTATACTAGAACCATCAAAAGGCAGTGGTAAGGTAATATCAACGTCACCATCTCCTATTTCCGTTCCGTAAGAACTATTTGCATTGCTCATTCCCAAAGCGTGACCAATTTCGTGCATTGCCGTCTGTAGTAGATCACGTCGGCCAACAGCGGCGCTACCAGAAACAGGACTCGAGTAGCGACGCTCGACATTAATTGCACCTCCACCTAAGTTTTCAGTACGTGCCATCAGGTCTTGGAATTCTTCACTCAGGTGAGGAGTTGAGTCTAGAAACCAAGAAAAGCTTTCGTCATTGTCGAAGCGGATAGTTGCTTCGGTTTCCCGATTAGGTGTGCCGCCTTGATTTACAAGATCGTGGATTGCTTTACCATTTAGAGGAGCCCAGCCAAAGTTGACTGTCAAGGTATGGTCATCTTCGATCAAATCTTCCCAAATATCTGCGGCAGTATTGAAGATGTCAACCAAGTTGCCACCTCCTGCTGTATTCGACGGAGCATTCCCAGCATTTATGCCAGTTAATCCGGGAAATGGTTCTGTTGGTTCAATGAAGTTGCGAACAATAGTGAAAGCTTCAGCTTGTGGTATAGCCACAGAAAGGGCAGTCAGTGACCCAAGGCTAGCAAGGGTCAGTGTATTGACTAAACTGTTACTTGTTTGTTTAACTTTCATTAATTTCTCCCTGGTAACTAATCGCTAATTAGATCAAGTAGATGTCGTTGATGTCTTAGATATTCAGCTAAGAACTGTTATTCAAAATACGGACCATCATATTCCTCCTCTATATCAACAAGCTTTCCGACTTCATTGAACCTATATATAAGTGTTGTTTTAGCATCTTGCGTACCAACAAGATTAATGGTAGTTATATAGGTATTGTCTTCAAGATTTTGCACAACCACATCCTCTACCATTTTGGTGAATTCATCCTGTGTTTTAACTTCTTCTAGGGTTGTCCAAGATATCAAACCCGGTTGAGAATGAGTTATAAAGGTTACAGCTACAGTTGCCTGAGCAATGTTCATAGAATCTGTTCCTGAAAGACCTTGTGACCACAGGATATTACTTAAGTTTTCTTCCCACTGTGTTGAATAGGAACCTAATCTTTCAATGACATAGGCTTTGCCACAATTGTCTACTGCAACCCGGCTCCAACTAAGAGGATCTGAATTATGGGGCAAAGAAATCAAAAGAATATTGGGTAAAAGCTTACGGACAGGTTCTGGAAAAGAAATCCAACTCACAGTCTCAGGGGTATTTTCATTTTGACCAATAACTTCAATTGCTATAGTTTTTGCTCTTTCAAGTTCTATAGTTCTTGCCTCAATTTCTGAGTTAGTACTGGTTGTGATTGCTATAGTGTAGAGAAAAACTATAAGCCCAGCAGAAAAAATGAGAAAATGAGTATATCTATGTAAAAATTTATAAAACATGATTTAACTGAATTTAATTTGCCTCACATCTTCTAGTATTTATACTGGTACAAGAGAAGGCAAATTATACTTCCAACGGAACCTGAAATAGCAACTTTCCAGTGTTTTGTGAGGCTCTGTCTCACCAGAGTTCAACACCTGCATACAGTTTGTTGCGTTTCTTGCTCCTTGCCTCTTTGATTTTTAGTATGTTAAGTTTTAAAAAAAATTGTATCTGTTTGATACAGTCAAATAGGTTTCGTTACTATGGCTACTCCTTGAGTAACCTGTAGAACAAAGTGAGTAATTTTTCTCGTGAAATTATCTTAAATATAAATCCGGATAATATGTGTAAAGCTTTGATGAAGTATTGTGCAAATTATATGAAGTTTCAGTAAAGCTAATTTCCTTAAGGACTGACAAGTAAGCTGAACCCTCATAATTAATCATCAATTATTAATCCATATTATGGTCAGCTCTCCTCCCTCTTCGACAACAAAAAGCGATCGATCCACAGAACTAGCTGAACAAGTTTGGCGGGTTGTCACGGATATCCAAGCTGATGGTGCGATCAATGAACTCATCAATTGCCTGCTGTTGTACTCTTCCCCTGAAACTCGTCGCGGTGCTTTGACTTCACCATATACACCCACAAGTAAAGCTTCAAGTCCAAACTTGGATAACGCATCTGTAGCTATACCTATTACTCCAAGAAAAAGAATACCTCCAATCATCCCTCCTGGTCCTAGCATCGCTAAAGCAGCGGTGATTGCTGCTGCTCCTGTAAAGCCTGTGGTAGCCATTGCAATCAGTAGAACAACTCCCGGTAATCCTAGTGCAGCAATTTTTCTGACAGCTTCATCCATTTGACTTAACTTTTACCCTAATTTCGTAAGAGTATAGATTTTTATTCTGACTTAGCCCGGTAAGCGATAACTTCAGTATTTTTACGTATTTTTGATGAATCTTTTTTATATATTACTCACTATTACAGTGCTTTATTAAGTTTTGTTAAAGTTAGAAAATTCTGTTTCCAGCTTTCCTGATAGCTGCGATTTGTTCAGAAAAATTTGGTTGGAGATCATATTATTTTTCCCTGACATTATCAGACTTATTAAGTAATGTTTTCATTTAACCCGTTTCCCTCTAAAGATAACCCTAAACCACCATCACCACCTTCAAATGTAAGCATAGTAGAAAAGGTGATTAAACGTCTTTATGAAGTGCCTGGAATGACGAATGATGAAAATCGTCGATATCTCGATAAAGCTTCAGTTTATGTACGATTCAAAGATGGTAGCGGTAATCTTAGATTATTTATAAATAGCTTTAAAATACCCCATGTTTATATCTTTGATAGGAAAAATATCTGTCATTTTGGTGGGTATGTTGGCTGGCTTGATTTAAAAGCGCTAGAAGAGGTGATTCAAGAGATTAGAGAAGAATTTGATGAAGACTCAGCCAAGTAAAACAGTCATCGTCGGCAGTTAGAGTGTAGGTTGGGTGAAGCGAAGCGCGGAACCCAAGAAATTTCTGGTAGATCTCCGACTTCTTCTTCCGGTTTGCCTTTGTTAATCACTTTTACACAACAAAGAAGTCGGGGCTCTTGGTTGCTTGTCATACTTTTAGGGAGAGTTATTCCCGACTCCCGATTCCCTGTTGTAAAACCTCCAAAACTTTGGCTAAATTACCCGATAATAATGCAGGCACATCTAACCACAAACCAGGATAAATTTCACTTTTGATAATTCCTTTTTCGTCAGGTTGTAGTTTGATATATTTTCCTGATCTGAGTCGAAACCAATCGAATTTCCTGTCATAAACTCGCCAAACTAAATATTCTTGGACTCGATTGCGTCGGTAAGCTCTTTGCTTATCATGTAGATCGATAGACACTGTAGAAGCTGCAATTTCAACGATTAATTCTGGTGCACCCTTCACATAACCTTTTTCGCTAATCGTTGATTGTCCACCTTCTTTTATTCTGAGTAAAGCATCGGGTTGAGGTTCATTTTCTTCATCAAGAATTACCGTACAATTGTCCCCTAACTGTAAATTAGGAGTCAAGGCTTTATAAACACTAAGCCATCCGATAATATCAGCATGAGGTTCTCCATGTTGATTAATTCGTAAAGGCGATCCCATATAGACAACTCCTTCGATTAATTCTGCCTTTTTCAGATGAGGCATCCTTTTATAACGAGTCTCAAATTCAAGACGGGTTAATTTATCCCCATTTTCTAAAGGAGGAATCAATTCGTTTGGTTTAGTGATGGTTTGAGTCATGATTATTAGATGGGTAGTCAGGAGTGGGGAGTCGGTAAAACTGGGGGAGCTCAAGGGGTGACAACAAAGCTAAAAAAATGAGATACACCCAAGTCGGAGTTGTTGAAAAATCTCAATTAGACTTCCGAAAACGAGCCAACAACTCCTCACGGGATAATTGTAAGAGCATGGGGGTAAATTCCTTCGGCGGTAGTGCCAATATCGACTCAATAATTGCCCCTAGTTCCTCATCCACATCACCAAAGCGCACTTGCAGCAAGTTGTGTACCACCAAGCGCTCTCCCTGTTGAACTCCCTGTTGAACTCCCTGTTGAATTCCCTGTTGAATTCCCTGTTGGAGTACTTGTTCTGTTTCTTGTTGATACAGTGGTGCTAAACGCATAATTAATTTCCTATCTCCTTTATCTAGATCTTGCCTGAATTCCAAATTTTTCCGCAAGTTATACAACAACTTCAGAGTCTGGGAACGTAGGGGATTATTTGCTGGCAGTACCTCTAACTCATCAATTGCCTGCTGTTGTACTCTTCCCCTACCCAACACTCTTAACCAGAGGGTTTCTTGGCTACGGGGTAACCTATGGATGACAACAATAACTGTCCTGAGAGTCTTTGCCATAAAGTATACCCCTGGCAACCACTGCTCATCTACTTTGGCACCCAAGTCTCCTAATAGGGTTGCTGAAGCAGTTGGAGTGAGTATCCACAACTTGGGTAGTTTGGCTTTAGATAGTTTGAGCTGATGGCGATGAGCTTCCCGCTGCAACTCACCCCGAACTACGAATAATTTTAGTAGACAGTCGCAGATTTCGTCAGCGGTGGCGGCATTACGGAAGGGTTCTATCAGTGCAGGAGCTTGAGCCATGCGTCCTAACAATCCAAGACTGCGAAGATTGCTCGGTGCAGTATCGAAGTTGGGGTCAAACCAGATATCGATTTCTCGCACTTCCCCTGAAACTCGTCGTGGTGCTTTGACTTCACCGTAAGGCTCTAGCAGTTCTTCTAAATAATCTTTGGCAAATTGATCATGGATAAATCGAGTCAATCACTTCGTTCCCATTCAAAATTTTTCCGTAAATTATACAGTAACTTCAAGGTTTGGCAGAATAAGTCGTAATTGTCAGAGGCGATCGCATCAGTTACTCTTAAGTTCAGTCCTTATGAATGTAAGATGAACTCACAACCGATAGAACTAGAAGGTACTTGGGAAGAGATTGTTGCTCACGCGGCTGAATTCACTGGGCGCAGAGTACGTGTTATTGTTCTACCAGATAAACCAAAATCTTCGTCCTCTCAAAGAGTACCCTCTTTCCGTCCTTCCTCTGGACATTCCCTTTTGAGACATGCAGGTACTTGGGTAGGTGAAGACTTTGAGGAGTGTCTTCAGTTAGTCTACGATAGTCGTTCTGAAATAATATTGGTGGACGCCTGAGGCCTAACGCTACGGCTAAAAGTTTCAATGTGGACGCAGTTTAGCATCCCTGCTTAGATTTTGTATTATCGGGCAGAGTTGCATTGCATAAATTAATGCCTTCGACTTTCTGAAGATCCTCAGTTTTTATTCCTGATATGCCCCTCAAATCAACATTGGTGAAATTAGCTCCTTCTAAGTTGTGAGTAAGACGAGCATTACTTAACTTTGAGTCACTCAAATTTGCATTTTTTAGAGAACTCCAAAACAGATCGGCACTTCTTAAGTCAACGTTTGTCAAGTTTGCCTGCTTCAAATTTGCCTCTATCAAACCAGATTGACGTAAATTAGCGCCACTTAAATTGGCATAACTCATCTCTGCGTTAAAGAAAGAAGCATTATACAACTTAGCATTAATCAAGTCAATATTAAGTAATTCGGCATTGGAGAAATTCGCTCTCTCCAGGTTGGCACCACTCAATTTAGCATCATTTAAGATCGTGTTTATGAACTTCGCCCGATTTAAGTAAGCACCACTCATATCAACCCCACTCAAATCTTTATCACTAAAATCAGCACCACGCAGATCACAGTTTCGACATTTTTTTGTCCCTAGCAGTTTTTCAACTTGCTTAGCTACCTGTTGAGGATCAGCTGGTTCGCTCGGAGGTTGAGGACTAATACCTGAAACAGGTTCAATGACTTTAGTTTTAACAACTTCTACAGTTGACTTCACTCCAATGCCAATTACAGATATAGCCACAAGAAGAGGAATTAAGCTGATGGCAACTACTAACCAATTACCACTAGCAATATTGATGTTGATATGTCGAATATAGTCTCCAGTAACTTGGATTAAATTTTTGCCTGCCTTCCCGTATTGAGCCACGATTAATTTTCCTTCTTTTTGGTTTGTATAAAAATAATTTATGGACTTGTTTCTGTAACTGGATTAGGCGGTGATTTCTGTTGCTCTACCTGGGGAGTCTGTCCTCCATTATTTTGACCAAAAACTAGCGCCCAAGATAATCCAGCTAGAGCCAAAACACCAACCAATAGAACGGGAACCAAAAGATTAATGTTGTTTGTACTGGTGTTTGTATAGTTTCCATTTATCTGCTGGGCATCTCTTCCAGCAGTCGCCTCTTGGTTTGGGGAATTGTTAGATTGATTGTTCGCCATAGTTCAGTTATTATTTCTATAGTGAGTAATATTGATACAAGGAAAATTCCTGTACCATCGCTGACACTATCCTATGTGTAGATAAGCAAAAACTAGAGCTATTCAGAATAATCCTGGAAATCCTGTGTCATTGCTGAAGAATAATCTTCTACCCTGATTATGTTCTTCGGATATGGGATAAAGATGCAACTATAAAAATTTTGCCAGTTGGAATACTTTGCCTAACCAGGACTTAAATAAAAATTAAGAGTCAATAGCATATCAATAAAAATAGACTCTAAAAATCAGTCTAATAGAAAAATCTTGTGATGGCAAGTTTAGTAGATAAGCATTAAGCCCTCTTTTGTACTAAAGTTATTTTGCATTGCCCCAGATTATCACACTTACCTGCCCCTACAAGATTAGGATGTTTCTCCAATTATAGCAATCATATATAGATGTCTTAAATTTGGATTAGGGGCGCACTGCCTGCGCCCTCAAGAGGATTTGCATTTAGTGCAGTTTGATAAACTTCGGTAGATCCCCGACTTCTTCTTCCGGTTTGCCTTTGTTAATCACTTTTTCAAGCAAGAAGTCGGGGATCTGGGGAGTCTAACTACCGATAATCAGCTGTCTGAATATTCCGCAAACGCGCTGCATCCCGCATCCCATATTCAGCACGACAGAATCTATCTAATTGTGCTTCAAAAAATGCCCGATTTGCCTGCAAATGCTTCGGATTGGGGTCATCTAAGGGATAATAAAGAGCAGTCCTTAATGCTTGAAATACCGCAGAAGTAACACAATACATCGATCGCTGGAAGGTTACCCCAATTTGATTTAAGATATCATCCTCCCCTCGAGAACGCTGGCTATAAAACTCCTGAAGATAAGCTGGCAGGAAGTGATACATATCCTGCATTAGTAATGTGGGTGGAATCCCTGCTGAACCCACAGGGAATTTATCCGCATAGAGTACCCCATAGTGGAAATCTTTCTGATCCCTGGGAACTTCCCCAGCTTGAGCATTATAAGATTTGGTTCCCCGAAAGGGAGATGTGCGATAGAAAACGGCTTCTACATAAGGTAGTGCTGCTTCATACAGCCAGGTGAAGCCTTTGGATTTGGGGATAACCTCGTAGCATTCATCCCCCACATAAACATGATGATAGATGGGACGTCCTGCGATCGCAAATATCCCATTTACCAAAAAGTTCATTGCCTCTGGTACAGTAGTGATTTTCCCTTCATCATATAGATCAGAGACTTCAAAGAAAACCGGAGCCATCACTTCCCAAAATAGCCCCAAATTACTGTAATAAGATGCCTGACGACACTGCTCAAGAAACATTTCTGGGAACATCTTATGCAGTGCGAGCATTAAAGGGTTGTTTTTAAAGTAAGCTTTAATAGCTCTATCTGCATTGGCTTTATATTCCTCGGAATCCAAATAAGCATCAAACTGATTTATTGGCGCACACATATGACGATGCCAGAGCATGGCTCGCATACAAGCTTCAGCAAACTCCATATTAATCCGGTCATGCCACAAGTGATGAAGCAACTTGGGCATGTTTTTGGTTTCACCTTTCTCGATAAAGGCTACAAGCTCTGGATGAGCAGTGGCTTCACCACGCCAAATCCGTAAATCGGCATCATCTCCAGCATAATGATTGTGCCGTTCTAAATATTCTTGAGGTAGGAAGTATTTAAAGAAAGGTAAAGGATTTAAAAATACCCGCTCGGCAATATAAAGTAAGTCACGCCAGTAGAAATCCATCGGCACGGCGTAAGCTTTCCAAATGCCGACAATTTGCATCAGATTTTCCGGCGTATCGGGTATCATTGCGCCTCCGGCTTCGAGGCGATGCACAATCTCAGCAAATTCATGCTGAGAAGGGGGTAATTTGGGTTGTAATGGTTGAGTTTCTGGAGCTTGATCTATAGTTGTATTCATGGTTTTAATTTATCTTGCTGAGAATTATGTCACTTTGAGATAACTTCTACCTTTACATCCATCCCTGCTTTCCCTAGGAGATTAATTAACTTATCCACACTGAATCGACTAATTTCACCGTTCATTAAATTACTAATTCTCGGTTGCGTTTCTCCGAAAAACTCTGCTGCTTCTTTTTGAGTCCACCCTTGCTTCTGAATATAAGAACGCAAACCTAACATCAGATCAGCTCTTACCCTAAGATTTATGGCTTCTTCCACCTCGAATCCCAAGTCTTCAAATACCTGATCCTCAGTCATTTTTCTCCTTCTCCCTTTGTTAATGAAGATTTTTAACAATTGGACTCAGCAAGTGGTAAATTACCTAAAACCTAAAACCTAAAACCTAACACCTACCACCTACCACCTACCACCTAACACCTAATACCTACCACCTAATACCTAACATCTATAGCAACTTCCTGATGATTAGCAGCAGGAAGAGTCGCCACCATCGCTGTGGTAGTTGGCTCCATCCACCGCACTAAGTAGGTAGGTTGTATGCCCAAAAACAAGATGAGGACAGTTAAAACGAAAGCCGGAATTTTTTCAGAGAAGACAACTTTGGGATAATATGCCCGATTGCTGTCGAGTTTGCCAAAACAGGTGCGGTTGAGGAGAATCACGAAGTAAACAGCGGTTAAGCCGGAGGCAAAGATACAGAGGAGAGTTTGCCAGGGGAACACGGCATAACTACCTTGGAATACTAGGAATTCTGCAATGAAACCGACTAAACCAGGAATTCCAGCACTTGCCATGCCACTTAAAATGAGTAGAGCGCTGACTAAGGGTAAACCTCGCAGAGGATTCATCAAGCCATTGAGAACATCTAAATCCCGAGTCCCTACCTTAGCTTCAATAATACCTACTAAATAAAACAGAATTGCCAGGATTAAACCGTGACTCACCATCTGGGAAACAGCACCCCAGGAGGCTTAAGGGAGTCAGTGCAGCAGCGGCAACTACGATATAACCCATATGACCGATGGAACTATAAGCTACCATACGCTTAATGTCTTTTTGCGCGATCGCACTTAATGCCCCATACATCACACTCACTACACCGATAATAGATAGTCCCGGAGCCACAAGTGCCCAAGTTTCCGGGAACAGCTGCAAGCCAAACCTTACTAAACCATAGGTTCCCAACTTAGCAACCATGCCACCTAAAATAATTGCTACCACTGGAGACGCCGCAACATAAGCATCTGGCATCCAGGTATGAACCGGAACTAGTGGGATTTTGATGCCAAACCCGACTAATATGGCTGTCAACAGAAGCAGTTGAGTAATTAAGGATAAGCTTTGAGTATTGATGGCTCCGTAGTCGAAGCTACTGGCATGGGAAAGCCCAGCCATCCCCAAGAATGCACCTAGAATCAGAATCCCCGATACTGCTGTATAGAGGAGAAACTTCATTGCTGCATATTCCCGCTTTTCCCCTCCCCAAATGGCAATTAACAGATACAGGGGAATCAAGATTACTTCATAGAAGATGACGAAGAGCAATAAATTTTGAGCAACAAAAGCTCCAGTAACACCAGCATTAACTAGTAGAATGAGAGCATACTTTAGTCGGGGACGCTCCACATCATCTCTACCGCTAAAGATAACAATAACAGTCAAGAAGTTACTCAGAGCTAGTAAGGGAAAGGATAACCCATCAACTCCGAGTTTATAGGTTAAGCCGATTTGAGGAATCCAGGGTAAAGATTCTGGAAACTGCATTCCTGGATTGGTTAAGTCAAACTGAAAACCAAGCCAGAGAGTAATGAGTAAGATAGCTGTTGCAATTGCTAGAGCAACGGAACGTATGCGTGAACCTGTTAGGTTGGCAGGTATAAACCCGACTATGAAAGCACCTAATACAGGTAACCAAATTAAGGCACTAAGCATTTTTGAGAATTAAGAATGAAGAATTAAGAATGAAGAATTGGGAATTTTATCAGCCACCAATCACACTTGAAAAGTCAGCTAATAATGGCCAACTCAATAGCAATCCCAACAGAGCTACTACGAAAAGAATCGTTAAAGCATAAAATTGCGTTTGACCAGAAACATTGTATTTCAAACCTTGTCCACCAAACATAGTCAGCATCCCCACTAAATTGACTAACCCATCGACAATATAGCGATCGGACCAAGAAATAGCTTTGGAGACTAAGTCAACAAAAAAGACAACAGTGAGGCGATACAGTTGTTGGGTGTAAAAATCGTAGGCAAACAAGTTTTGTAGGGACTCAGGGCCAAAACGCACGGGTTTGGCATAGCTATCATTGAGATAGAGAAATGCTCCGATACCACAACCTACTGCACTCGATAAGACTAACAAACCAGCTACCGTAGTATTAACAGCAGACCATGCCGGTATCAGTTGCCATTGCATTAAGATCAGGGGTACGTGTAGGACGAAACCAGTTAACACTACCATGGGTAAAATCATTGGCCAGTGAACTTCCGGCGAGCGCTCACTCATTTGCTTGGGTTTGCCGCCAAATACTAAGCCAAACACGCGAATAACGCTTAAGCTAGCCAGTCCATTTACCACTAGCAAGACACCAAACAGCCAAGGGCGAGTGGTAGAAAGATAGTCACTTAACTGTAATAGCACCCAAAAACCACCGAAGGGAGGAATTGCTACTAAGGCAGCGGCACCAACTAAGTAAGAAATGCCGGAAGCTGGTCTTTTACCCCACAATCCTCCTAATTGAGTTAAGTCTTGGGTGACGCTGTTCCAAATAATTGTACCGGTACTCATGACCAACAAGGCCATGGCTACGGCATAGATTAACATTAAGGTTAAAGCGGTTTGGGTTTGGTCTGTACCGACAGCAATAAACACCAAACCCATGTAAGCACTGACGAGGAAAGAAAGAGTACGCTTAACATCAACTTGTGCGATCGCTACCATCGTACCGCCCAATGCTGTCACCGCACCAATCAATAACGTAACTAAGGCAGCTAAGGGGGACAGCTCAATCACGGGTTGCACTTCAATTAGTACCCAAGCACCGGTACAAACAACTACTGCGTTGCGTAAAATTGTGCTAGGAACGGGACCTTCCATTGCTAAATCAAGCCACAAATGCAAAGGAAATTGCGCACATTTGCCCATCGGTCCTGCAATTAAAGCTAAGCCTAATAATGTTGCAACCTTGGGATCGATCTGAGCAGTACTTGCCCAGGCAGCCAGTTCGGTAAAATTCCAGGTTCCTGCCAGAGGATAGATAGCAATCACTCCCATTAACAGAAACAAATCCCCTACTCGTTTAGTTAAGAAAGCATCTCTAGCCCCGGAAACCACCAAAGACTGATTGAACCAAAACCCAACTAACAGATAAGTTCCCAGAGTAAGAATTTCCAGGATAATGTAGCTGAAAAATAAGGAATTACAAAGAACCAACGCACACATTCCCGCTTCAAAGAATGCCAGCAAAGAATAGAAACGGGCCCAACCCCAATCGGTCTCCATGTAACCAATGGCGTAAATCTGTGCCAGGAGATTTATACCCGTGATGACAAGGGTTGCAGCAATGGTAAGGGAAGAAAATTCTAAGGGAATAGTGAGGTCTAAATCGACAGTTTGCAGCCAAGGAATTAGTATTTCTTGTGTCGGCTGATTCCAAGTTGCAGATAACGCAATTAAACCGTGTACAAAAGCAACCAAGGTCATCACCGCATTGATGTAACCTGCTGGTCTTGGTCCTGTGCGATGAATAATGCTAGGAGACCAAGGTATTGCTAAAATTGAACCAATTAGTGCGTAGCAAGGTATTAACCAAGCTGTTTGCAGGAAAAATTGAGCCATCGGCATTAACTTTGTAGGATGGGAAAATTCTCAAGTAGCTGAAAGCAATACTGAGTTTGTTATATGGTTTCCAGGACTGGCAAAAGCACTGGGTTAAGTTTTATTAAGCTTTATAATTAAGTTTAATGGTTAGTTGGTACAAAAAGAAAGATTTAATTAATGAATTAGATAATGATCTTAGTAAAATCTGCTTATACACCTGAAGCATAATAGTAACTATTTATTTTTATCTATGCTAAATCTGTAGGTTGGGTAGAGCGCTAGCGACACCCAACAAACCCCGACATCGTTGGGTTTTGTTCCAATGGCCCAACCTACAAAATACTACTAGTGCAGGACTGCGGAAATAAGTGACCAGTTTGAGATCGATAGAACCCTTACTCTCTAAGCATTCTTAATTCTTAATTCTTAATTCTTAATTCCGCGCAGCGGTACTAGCCTGTGTAACCAAATACGGATAGAGTGACAAAAAGATCATTGAAATCGCGATCGCCTGCATCTGCTCCACCATCATTGGTGATAAAAGAGTAGCGGTGCAAGAAGACTTCGCCTTTTTCCACGATAGTGTCTTCACCCACTAGTATGCCAGCCCCCTCTGTGAGGTTAACTGTGTAGGTTCCGTCTCCTTCTGAAGTGAAGCTGCCACTACCGACATAAGAGAAATCTCCACCGCTCCTGCTGCTGCCAGAAGCAGAGAAGACTTCATTACCACTAGAATCGACAATGTTTACTGTTTGAATAGCACCTGATTGGGCAAAGGCAGCAACTGTTACTAACTTGCCGCTTGGATCAATACTAATTTGCTGTGGACCAGTTACTGGACTAGGCATGATAAATGTAAATCTTATTTTTGCCTTATCAAGGATGCACTTTCAACCAGGGCTAGTCTAGTGAATTTGATAAATTGTAATAATTATCTTGGTGTTTTGTGACTATGGAAATCCTTACCTGGCAAGGACTTGAGATTTTCAAGCAAAATGTGTTAGTTAAGAGCCCCCCAGCCCCCAATTCTGGGGGAGCCCGGACTCAAAGTCCCCCAGAATTGGGGGATTTAGGGGGCATTCAGCAGTTGGGATATATAGGGATTCAAGTTGATTGGAACTGTCCATCAGCCCTTGAAGCAGCTGAACTCTGTTTGTTTCAATCCCTGATAGGGATTCAAGTTGATTGGAACGATGCGATGATCGGGTGCAAAGCTCACATCATTGCGTTTCAATCCCTGATAGGGATTCAAGTTGATTGGAACCCAAATGCTTCGCATAGGCAATAGTCCCCAAGTTCCTGTTTCAATCCCTGATAGGGATTCAAGTTGATTGGAACCGCAGGCATTTGGAAAGCTTACTGTATTTAGTTTTCAAGGTTCATTTGCGACTACCTACTTCAATTATAGCATTCCAGAACTCAGAGTTAGCAAAACCTCAGTGAAAGAAATGGCAAAAAGCCTTTGGTAGCAAGCCTTTCAGAAGTTGCGACTACCTCTTGATGGGGGTGAGAGGCTTCAAAGGTGAAACTAGTAATGCGTAGAAGCTGATTAAATGCACCAAAATAGGCAGCACTGCCAGCACCTTCTAAACCTCGCAAAGAGTTAATACTATTGGTTTGGTTAATCGGAGCGATCGCACGATCCAAGCCACTAATCGCTTCACTCAACTGAAGTTCTGGATGTTTCCGTTGGCTGCGATGGAGCATCACTCGATAATTTTTTAGCTTACCTCGAACAAAACCCTTCACTACATGAATCGCCTTTTCCGACTCTCCAATTGCTTGCCACTGCGCTTGACGCACAAAGATATTCTTCGTCCTTGTTACAGCTGCCAATGTTGTGAGCATCTCTTGTCGCAACTCCGTTGAAATGTCCACAAGTTGCCGTTGGTAGGAATTAGCGTAGTAGATATAGCCAGTGGTAATGCTTTTTCCTGTCATCTCCTCAAGGCACAACGCTTGAGCACAAACTTGCATCTCGTCGTTATCCCACTCACCCTTGTGACCCCGTTTATATTCCACGGGGTACAATTGACCAGACTCTAATTCAATCAAGTCAGATTTGCCAATCAGCTGATAGCGTTCTGATTTGAGCCAAATCGCTCGAATTTGCTCTCGCTCTTCTCGATGTCCCTCTCCAGGGGTGTGGACACGAGCGTGTAGCATCGTACCTTCGATCGTATATTGGTTATCAACGAACTCCCCCGCACAAAACATCCGCCAGCAACGATGGGGGCAGTAGGCATATTGGTTGAGTGCTGCAATAGGAATGTAATCTGTTTCGTTCATAATTTTGAATACAACTATTTTGAACTTTGAATCTGAAGGGGTGACAAACTCTCCAAAAGTTTTTGAAATCAGGCTTTGTCGGTAAATAGGGCTTGGGAGAATAAGTCGTAAGTTTCGGGTTTGAATAGGTGGTAGGTGGTAGGTGGCAGGTGGTAGGTAAGGTATTAGGTGTTAGGGAATTTTCCACGAAAGTGCAAGGAAATTGAGCCCATCGATACAATTTCCTTGCACGCTTGCTAGGCAGAAAATGATTGAAAGCCTTGTATGGCATAGCTTCCACACTTATTCAGCAAGCCCTAGGTAAAGATTCTGTCTGAACCCCCCTTAATCCCCCCTTGGTAAGGGGGGAAACTCCTATCTTCCTCCTTACTAAGTGAGCAAAGAAACCGAAGTCAGCCAGTATCCTCAACTTGGTAAGGGGGGAAATCCTGTCTTCCCCCTTACTAAGGGGGAGCTAGAGGGGGTTAAGTCCCTGAGGGGAGCTTTGAATTCTTCTTACCATCCCCATACCCATCGGCGTTTTACGTCCGACGCCACTATAGAGGGCCAAATTAGCCAACGCATTAATTTGCTTAATTGTCAAAGAATCAACCTCTCCCAGAAGGCGAAAATTCATAGCTCCGACACAGCCAATAAACTTACTGCGAGAGTCGCGAACCATTTCAGTATGAATGTCGAAGAAACTCGGAAAGATTTGTTCAACAAGACTTTTGGGTAGTTCAATGCCACTATACTGATTCCAGCGCTTAATTAAGCTATTAAATACCAACTCTCGCGTCGGCAAAGCACAGTCATGTTGGCTTTGGCGGAAGGCAGTAGGAGTACAGAAAGAAAAGTTGATTTGGCGATCGCTATCTGAAGATTGCTCGTACAATTGAGCATAACTAATCGCATTCACCCAAGGTTGAGTAGATTGGGGAGTACCGAGAATGCTAGTAATCTGCAAATCAGCAGGCCCCAGATGCCAGGGATGATTAGGGTTAAGGTTCAGCCAAAGTTGAGTCAGTTTCCCGAATAAGGTGTCATCAAGTAAGGAAATACGCCACCAGCAAGGAGTACCTACCGCTATAGATTTACTGTGTTGCCATTGTAAAGTGTGATCCTGACTCCTCTTAGATTGTAAGGGGCTAAGGGTAAAGGGTTTATCCGCTTTGACATCATGGAGGTACTCACCCAGTTGGGGATCTACAGAACTAACGAGGGCGAGAAACAGAGCGTGTAAGTGCCTCCCTGTTAGGTATTGCCGGGGAATCGGTGATTGAGGTAGGAGGTTGAGGATCAGGCTATGGGGCATATTCAATACTTACGAATTATCAGGTGTAGGATTTAGGCACCCAACTGTCATGCTGAGTTAAGCTCATCCCACGACTAAAGTACGTGGGATGCAAGCGTTATTTGTTGTTGGTTGTTAGTTGTTTGTCAAGAAAAACTTTCTAACAAATAACTTGCCAACCAAGCGGCGGGCGGCTATCCCTCCCATCCCTAGAAGGAATGGGCTTCCCGCCGCTTTCGGTGATAGTAAAGCATCACCGGCCGTCTGGGAGATCCTTCGCTATCGCTCAGGATGACATAATTTAGTTACAGTGCATATTGTCAATTAATTAGACCTCTCCGAAAATACTCAATACGCCTATGTAACTGGCTTTCAGTCTTATAATCGCCAATTTCAATTAGAGCCAATTTCTACGCTAAAATAGGTACTTGAGCCAATTACTATTAATAATTTCTCATTTTATTATCTATTTTTATTATTTTTATTCATCAATAATAGACATTCAATTAATTATGTTGGTAGTATTAATGCACCAATCCTTAATCTCACTAACCCGCAAGTTATGCCAATTATCTGTTCATACTTTCTGGTATTTAATCGAAATCTCTCTTGAGCTACTCTAAATATCTTAACTAGACGAATTACATGTTCTACTATCACTCTTTCAACTGCTAGTTCTTGATTTTTCTTTTTTTGCTCTGCAGTTAATTCTCGCTTTTTCGGTTTTTTCTTAGGAGTTCTAATCGATGCTTCTCCCTCGTAAGCTTTATCTCCAGTAAACTTTTGATTTTCGTCAAAATTGTTTTGAGTTTCACGAAATAATTTAACGTCACTTTAGGACCAGGTTGACCTGCTATTACATCAACAATATCCTTGCCATTAGGCAAAACAATTAATTGATTTTTTCGAGTATGATTTTTCTTCTTGCCTGAATAGTATTTTTTTTGTTCTTCATAGGCTCCAGGTCTTTCTATTGGCTGCTCACAGCTATCCACTATTAATTGATATTCCTGTAGTATTTCTTTGATGATTTCACTGTCACTTGAGTTTTTTTTACTTGTTCAAGTAAGCTAGCCGGTAATAACTCTGCCAAAATAGGACACCAATAATTGAAGGTATCATTGGCGGTTGTTTCGCTGACTCCAAATTGAATTCCCAGTAATTGTAATGTTGTCAAATGTCGCAGATATGTTAAAGTAAGGAGGACTTTTCTTCGAGAGAAA
>CBDCVG010000098.1:0-58844 GCA_965222765.1 Caldora sp. | reverse complement strand
AGTGGTGTCATTGATGCCGGGGAAGGTAATTCTGGTGACGGTATTTCCATTCAAGTTGGTGCTAGTAGCGAAGATGCACTCAACGATAATATTAATCTTATCAACCGTGGTAATATTGCTGGTCGGGGTCAAGCTGAGTTTGCTGGAGGACGATTAACTCCCAATGGCTCTAGTGGTGTACGTTTCTTCAATGGTTCTGGGGAACCTGAAGCAACTGTAACCGGTTCTTTCATTAACTCTGGTTCCATCACTGCAGAAGTAGATGTCGGTTTCTTAGGTGCAGTATTAGTCGAAGATGGTGTTAGCTTCCAAGGCACGATTAATAATCAACGCCAAGGTGTCATTAGTGCTCCACGTAACGGCTTATATATCGGTAATGCTAACCATGATTTAACTATTAATAATGATGGTTTGATTGAATCTGGTAGTCGTGCAGTCAACTTAGATGGTGATAACGTTACCTTTAATAATCGTGGTGATGTCTTAGGTACAGGTAATCAGCGAAACGGAACTGTCTATATTGATGGCACAGGGGATGACATTACTATTAATAACCAACGTCGTGGTGTCATTGACGCCGGGGAAGGTAATTTGGGTGATGGTATTGCCATCCAAGTTGGTTCTGGTAGCGAAGATGCACTCAACGATAATATTAATCTTATCAACCGTGGTAATATTGCTGGTCGGGGTCAAGCTGACTTTGCTGGAGGACGATTGACTCCCAATGGCTCTAGTGGTGTACGTTTCTTCAATGGTTCTGGGGAACCTGAGGCAACTGTAACCGGTTCTTTCACTAACTCTGGTTCCATCACTGCAGAAGTAGATGCAGGTTTCTTGGGTGCAGTATTAGTCGAAGATGGTGTTAGTTTCCAAGGCACGATTACTAATCAACGCCAAGGTGTGATTAGTGCTCCACGTAACGGCTTATATATCGGTAATGCTAACCATGATTTAACTATTAATAATGATGGTTTGATTGAATCTGGTAGTCGTGCAGTCAACTTAGATGGTGATAACGTTACCTTTAATAATCGTGGTGATGTCTTAGGTACAGGTAATCAGCGAAACGGAACTGTCTATATTGATGGCACAGGGGATGACATTACTATTAATAACCAACGTCGTGGTGTCATTGACGCCGGGGAAGGTAATTTGGGTGATGGTATTGCCATCCAAGTTGGTTCTGGTAGCGAAGATGCACTCAACGATAATATTAATCTTATCAACCGTGGTAATATTGCTGGTCGGGGTCAAGCTGACTTTGCTGGAGGACGATTGACTCCCAATGGCTCTAGTGGTGTACGTTTCTTCAATGGTTCTGGGGAACCTGAGGCAACTGTAACCGGTTCTTTCACTAACTCTGGTTCCATCACTGCAGAAGTAGATGCAGGTTTCTTGGGTGCAGTATTAGTCGAAGATGGTGTTAGTTTCCAAGGCACGATTACTAATCAACGCCAAGGTGTGATTAGTGCTCCACGTAACGGCTTATATATCGGTAATGCTAACCATGATTTAACTATTAATAATGATGGTTTGATTGAATCTGGTAGTCGTGCAGTCAACTTAGATGGTGATAACGTTACCTTCAATAATCGTGGTGATGTCTTAGGTACAGGTAATCAGCGAAACGGTACAGTTTATATTGATGGCACAGGGGATGACATTACTATTAATAACCAACGTCGTGGTGTCATTGACGCCGGGGAAGGTAATTTGGGTGATGGTATTTCTGTTCAAGTTGGTTCTGGTAGCGAAGACGCACTCAACGATAATATTAATCTTATCAACCGTGGAAATATTGCTGGCCGAGGTCAAGCTGACTTTGCTGGAGGACGATTGACTCCCAATGGCTCTAGTGGTGTGCGTTTCTTCAATGGTTCTGGGGAACCTGAGGCAACTGTAACCGGTTCTTTTATTAACTCTGGTTCTATCACCGCAGAAGTGGATGTCGGTTTCTTAGGTGCAGTATTAGTCGAAGATGGTGTTAGTTTCCAAGGCACGATTAATAATCAAAGGCAGGGTGTGATTAGTGCTCCACGTAACGGCTTATACATCGGTAATGCTAACCATGATTTAACCATTAATAATGCTGGTTTGATTGAATCTGGTAGTCGTGCAGTCAACTTAGATGGTGATAACGTTACCTTCAATAATCGTGGTGATGTCTTAGGTACAGGTAATCAGCGAAACGGTACAGTTTATATTGATGGCACAGGGGATGACATTACTATTAATAACCAACGTCGTGGTGTAATCGATGCTGGGGAAGGTAATTCAGGTAGTGGTGTCTCGGTTCAAGTTGGTACAGCTAATGGCTTAGATGCTGGCATTGACGATTTGGAAACCTCAGCGGATATCACCAACCAAGGTATTATTCAAGGACGTGGAGATGGCAACGTTCCTGCTGGTGTACGCCTTTTCCTTGGTTCTGGCCTTACTGAAGCAACCTTTACTGGCGATATTATTAATGAAAGGCGGGGTTTAATTGCATCTGAAGAGGAAGCTGGTATTCTCATTGAGTCAGGCGTTGTTTTTGACGGCGAAATTGTTAACGATGGTACGATCGAAGGTGGTAATGGCTTAGCAATTGATGCTGCTGGAGCTTTGGGTGATATTAATGTCATCAACAATGGCACTCTCCTAGGTGATGTCAGTTTAGGTGACGGGAATGATACCTTTATTCAAAACTCTCGCCAAGGTGTCAATGTTAATGGTTTTGACGGTGATGATCTTCTCGCTAGTGGCCGAGGTAACGATTTGTTTACCGGTGGCTTAGGAGCCGATACTTTCCGCTTTGGTACCAATTCTGGACAGGATATTATCACTGACTTCGAGGTCATTGATACCCTTGATGTTAGTGCCATCTTTGATGATATCGCTCAAATTTTTGGTGCCGGTGGTGCAGCAACTCAAGTCGGTGACAACACAGTAATCGACTTTGGTGGCAATGATTTTGTAACCTTAGAAAACTTTGAGGTTGCTAACTTGAGTGCAAATAACTTTGTCCTTGGGTAACCAAAGGACAAAGCAAAAACCTTGTAGAGACGCGCCATGGCGCGTCTCTACAGTCTGAAGATAACGAGGTTATGTATGCTGGATTTGGTATTATCAATTGATAGTTGATTAAGTTGGCAACCAAAATATCTCTAAGTTTTTGGCTTTCCATTCTTCTAATTTTTCAAGCATTTTATCGCTTTTTGGGTGAGACTGATGGCGATCGCCAAATCAGTAAGTTTTCGGTGTTCCGGATGATAGAATGGTGACATACTCCCACACTGACCCTATCGGGTCAGTGTGGGCTTCTCAGCGACTCCCGGTATCCCGTCGGACATTAACTGAGCTTTATTAACGAGACGGGATGCCCCACCGCCCCTTTTCAATACACACATACTAGTTCAATCTATGTACTGTTGAAATTTTACCCACCCACAGATAGTTCAGTAAAAGAACAGTTACTGGATGGAACCCGATATTTCAAGTTGTCTAGGTTCAGTTATTGGTAACCAGCATTTTAGGCTTTGTTACCTTTGCTTATCTTATCTTGTAGCACGAATAGTTGTCCCAAGTGTCTAGAGCCTGGCCGGGATTCATCCCACGCCTCCCCTACGGGGTAGGACGTGGGGCTTCTCCCGGAAGACAGCTAAAACAATATCCGCTCGAGCTACGCCACAATATAGCCATCTGGCGGTTTAATGCAGAAGTAGAATGATAGCGCTCGACTTATGACTCTCGATAACTTTATTACCATAGATGATACCGCTCTGTCACTAGAGCAAAGCCTGTACTATCTCAACAGCGCCGGTAAACTGCAACCGGCTTTAGTCGAAATTGCCAAGCAGTATTTCTTAGAACAAGAAATTGCCGCAGCAGGTATCCGAGAACCCCTCGCAGAACAGATCGAACAATTCATGATTGAGTTTCGGGTGCAACAAAAACTGACCACTCCAGAAGCCTTCCAGCAGTGGCTATCGGAACATGGCTTAACCTACGCCACCTTTAAGCACCAAATTCAGACGCGGATGAAGCAGGATGAACTGAAAGAGCAGATTGTACGCGAGAAGGTGCAAGATTATTTTGCCCAAAATCAAACCAACTTAGACCGTATCGTCTTTTCCCGGATTGTGGTCGAAACTCTGGAAACCGCTCGAAACCTGCATCAGCAATTGCAAGGGACAGAGGTAGACTTCAATCAACTGGCCAAGCAGCATTCTATCGTCGATGATGGCAAAGTTGGGGGTGCAATGGCTCCCATGATTCGCGGCCAAATGCCGCCAGAAATTCGCGAAGCCACACTCTCGGCGGAACCTGGGGCGATTTTGGGGCCAGTTCGGATTGAAGGCCGCTATTGCTTGCTGAGAGTGGAGGAAGTGTTACCGGCGCGTCTCGAAGGTGCGCTGAAGCGAGACTTGCAAAATCACTTATTTGAGGAATGGATTAAAGCGAAACTGAAGGCGATGACCATTCAACTCAATCTCGAGCCAAGCGCATAAGTGATGATACTTTAAGTATTTTAACTAATCTATATCTGGCTTTTGTCTCTCAATTTCGTGAAGTTTTGTGTTAATACAAAACTAAAGATTTTCTTTAGGTTATTATGTAATAAAATTGGAGTTACACACTGTACAAAAGTACTATTGCATTTGCGTTGTTTCAGCCGTTTGATTGCAGTTTTTGGATATAGCGATCGCTAATCTGCATTAGAAAAATTACACCAAAACGTCGAATAGACATAGCTTCATATCTAATGATTTTTGTCAATGCGTAACTCCTAGAAAATTCACTGAAGATTCAATAGGGTCAGGGTTATGAAGTGGCTGAACAGATTCCGCAACATCTGGCAAACTTCCGCGTCTACCTCCGTTTCCAGCGGTACGTTTATTTTGGAACCCATTCTCACGCCGAGTGGTTTGATCGACTTAGATGTGGAGTCGGATAATGCGGCTCTGGACTTGTATGACCCGTTGGAGCCGTTAGAAGCTCTGGAAGAAGTAGAATCTGAGGAGATCGGCCAACCCGAAGAACCTCTGGATATGGCTGAAGAATTTGATGAGTCGGAGTTGGAACCTCTAGAATTCTTTCATGCAGAATCGGAGACAGATGTAGAGACAGAACCTCTGGAATTCTTTCATGCAGAATCGGAGGAAGAGAACATTCCAGAGCCAGCACCGTTTACTTATAATTCCAGCAACGGTGTATTTACGGTAGGAGAGACGGGTAAGGTTAATCTCGATTATTTGATCGATGCTGGAAAATACAGTAAGGGCGAGATTGGTATCTTCAGTTTGGAGGGAATGGAAGACTATGAGGGAGATACCGAAGCTTGGGAAAGGGCGGCAGTGGGGCGCGCTCTTAGTAATTCTACTCTAGGGAATTTAGGGATTTCTGATGTTGAGGAAGGGGCGAAGTTTAGCGGAATTTTAGACGGAGAGTTGGAAGACTCGAACCGAGGTGACTATCAGTTTGTGGATAGTTTCTCCATGAACCCCGGGGATAAATTTGCCTTGGTGATCGCCCCCAAAACTTCCATCGAACAAGCCTTTGAGTCCGGAAAACCCCTATTTTTCTCCAACGATAGCACCTATGAGAGCTTTGCCGACGTGACGGGAGAGGGTCATACCTTTACGGTGGAAGACTGGACGGATAACGATTACAACGATGTCGTCTTCCAGGTGAATGGTGCGCGGGGAGAAGCGCTGGCGTTAGATGACGTTATCGATCCCGAGGCGGAAGATTGGCGCGATACTGAGGTGGGAGAGCAGGTACTGGACTATATTGCTCCGGTAGAATTTGATTCTGGAGTATTTACCGTCGGCGATAGTGGCGAAGTGGGGATTGATTTCCTCTATGACGGCGGGAAGTGGAAAGGAGAGTTAGCTCTATTCAGTTTAGAGGGATTGGAAGAAATTAATCCCAATTCCGGGGCGTTTATTGAGGAAGCTGCTTCTCGCGCCTTATCCAATTCAGAATTGGGTCATGTGATTATATCCGATCGCGCGGAAGGAGCGAGGTTTGACGGAATTTTGGGCAGCGAGCCCCAAGACTGGAATGCTGGCGACTATCGCGGGGTGAAGACGTTTGAGATGAATCCAGGCGATCGCTTTGGACTCATGTTACTGCCCAAACATTCCGTGAGCAAACTCGCCGATAACCCAGCCTTGGGAGGACTGGGTGCGCCTCTATTTTCCATGTCTAGCTTAAACCCAGAAGATGCCTATCACTTGGGACAACTGGCAGATGTAACCGGAGATGGCAATACCTTTGTCATGGAAGATTGGCGAGTTGACCAAGGTTCGGACGCAGATTATAACGATTTTATCTTCCAAGTGCGCGGCGCAACGGCAAAAGCGACTAACTTGGATGAGGTGATTAATCCAGAGTTGGATTGGCGCGAGTCGGATCTGGGTAAGGGATTATTAGCTTATGCGAAACCCTATGTAACTCCAGAGACTCCAGGACTTGGGGAAATTATCCCAGAAGATGTGTATGAGGCGATCGCCGAAGTTCGCGCTGAAGAAGCGTTAGAGTTGGAAGGAGAAGACACAACTCCAGAACCTTCTGAACTGACACAAGACCTTGTTCCAGAATCTAAGTTAGCCGAATTTATCGAACAGGCTCGTGCAGACTTTGAGGAAGCCAAAGCGGAAGGAGAGCACAACTTAAATGAGTTTGCAGAGTCCACTAGACAACGGGTGGAACTGCTCAGCCAAATGGGAAATGACATCTCAGATCGCATTGAGCAAGTGCAGACAGAAACTGGACAATTATTGTCAGAAATTCAAGACGCAGAAGACCGGATTGAAGACAATATCGATGAACTCTGGACAACTCTAGCCGATAGCAATCGAGAAATGTATGATGAGCTGAATAGTCTGTCCAGTGAGATTAGCACGGCTGAAGATGATTTTAATGCCGATCCCCTCCATGACTCGATTCGAGATGCCAATTCTGAGATGTACGATCTCTATCTTGACACCTGGAATGAATTGTACAGCGATCGCGGCAGCTATCCAGAAGTTTGGGAGCAAGTCGAAGACTTATTTGACTACCACAACGAATCTGTTCAAGACTATCAGGAAGTTTTAGATACCAAGGATGCCGTATTTAATGATGCTTGGAGCGAATACCAAGAGCTGCGAAATGCTAGGAACGAAGCGATAGAGAATGCACTCACTGACTATTATGCTGCTGGAGCAGACCTGAATGAAGCCAAGGGAGACTTGTATGATATTTACCAGTTACAAGAGCAAATTTTATATGAAGCCCAAACTCAATTTTATGCCACTGATTCAGCTAGCGCACAATTTATTCAAGATTACAATCGCCTAGAAGCCTCTTGGCAAGATTGGGTTGACGATACCGATACTCAACTGAACCTTTGGGAAACTATTCTAGGGGATGACAACCGCTGGTACGCCGAAACCGAACCCACTCCTAAATCCGGGCCGCCTTTAATCGGGATTATCGATACCGGATTTGTTGCAAACCATCCCGACATTAACCCGCCTCAAATTTTGTTGGGACAGGATAGGATTGATGGCGACGATAATCCATTGCTAGAGGGAGGACACAGGGATGCAGCTCATGGAACTCAGATTTTAGAAGTTATTTCTGCTACCCGCAATAATGAGATTGGCATTGATGGCATTAACCCAGATGCTCCCGTATGGTTGGGACGAGCCGTTGGTTCAGACGATTGGGCCCAATCTTTAATTGAATTTGTCGATAGCGTCAAAGAATCGGAACAACCCAATGCGGTGGCTAATCTTAGTTTTGATTTAACTGAAACAGACTCTGAGGGTAATGTTACCACTCGCTACGAACTCACGCCACTGGAAAAAGCAGCCTTAACCTATGCTGAGCAAAATCAAGTGTTGGTTGTCACCTCTGCTGGGAATGAAGGCAGCGATTTATCAGCTTTAGGCAAAGCAGTTCAAGACTTTGATAATATCATTGTTGTCGGTGCGGCTGAGGACTGGGAAGCCGCAGACTATTCCAGTTACGATTCTGTTGATTATAACTACTACGGTAAAGGGGTCGATATCCTAGCTCAAGGGACAGCAGATAATGGAGCTTCTGGAACCTCGGTTGCTGCGGCCAAAGTCACCGGTGCTGCTTCCTTGGTCTGGTCGGCGAATCCCGATCTCAATTATACCCAAGTGATTGAACTGCTGAAGCGATCAGCCACCGATCTGGAAACCCCAGGATGGGATGTTCAAACGGGTTCGGGATTATTAAATATTGCTTCTGCGGTTTATTTAGCTAAGGCAGCAGCAGCCGAAGCTTATCAACCGGATTATGTCGAGTTAGTTGACCATACTCTAAAGGTTAATAACATCCCAGAAGTTTACTGGCCACAGTTCTATAATCTGTATCACTATTACGATTTAGAAGCGAAACTCACTGGAGATGCTTGGATCGGAGAAGGAGGTGATATTGCTTCAGAGCGGGAGACTCAACGGTATGCAGATGGAGAATTTGTTAGAGGGAATAATCCTGGCTATTACTATTTCCGAAGTGAGTTTGATTCACAATCAGAAGCACAGAAGTATGTGCAATCTTTGGGGACACCTTCTCGTTATTCAGACTATAAAATAATCCCGATTTTCTCATTGATTAGCATTGTTAAATGGGAAGTCTATTTGAGGAGGAAAATTACAATACAAAGAGCTTGGGATAAGAAATACGAGTATGGAGATGGTGATGAAGTTAAGGATGCCAAAAATTGGATTAATGCGAGAAAAAATCAGCTTCCTGAATATCAACTCTATCATAGTAGATCCCAAGGCGATTGGTGGGGTGGAACAGTCATTGTTGAATTGGTTACTGACCTCGGCTTAAAAGCTGCTCTTGAGAAGAAAGAGAAAGCAGAGAAAAAAGTAGTTGAGGTTTCCAAAGAGATTCAAAATCTTGACAAGAAAACACAGAGTGAGATTAACGATCTTGACAACAAGCTCGACAAAATTGACGATCAAATTGAGGCTGAACTCCAAGAATCTGGAGGTACTATCTCCTCAGAAATTGCAGCGCTCTTAGAGAAACGGAAAGAACTGGAAACTCAACGCACACAAGCGCACGAACGTTATACTCAGAAACTCCAGGAACTCAATAAAACCTTGACTGAGGCACAGTCTGATTTCCAAGCAGCCAATCAAGAATATAGTGAGGCTGTAAAATTGCATGAAATTGCCCATCAAGCAGAACTGGAAAATCAGCAACGAATGCTGAAGGAAGCACAAGAAGGATTTCTGGGAGGCTTAGTTGATAGTGTTGCTGGTTTTATCGAAGATATTGGAGAAGGAATTAAGAGTACTCTAGATGCGATTGATGTTGAAACTGTCCTAGATGTCTTAAAGCGAATTCCCCTGGTGGGTACAGCAGTTAGTGCCTTAGAAGGACTCTATTACCTCGCTAAAGGAGACTGGAAAGAAGTCTTAAAAGCGGCAATTGATGGAGCACTGGATCTAACACCTGGTGGGTCTATTATCAACGGGGACTTGATCTCTCTGTTCGTCGATGTGGCGTGGGAGCTGAAAGACAAAGACTATAAAGGTGCGATCGCAGCTGCTTTGTCCAATTTCAATGTCGATGATACGGTTGCCAATACTTTTGTCAACGTGGCATGGGCAATGAAAGATGGGAATTGGAAATCGATCTTTGCAACCGGTTTAGAGGGAGTTGGATTCGATAATAGCGATAAATTTATCGATATGGCATGGGATGTTATCGACGGAGACTATCAAGGAGCATTAGGTACTGGATTAACCTTTGCTGGCTTAGAAAAGAAAGAAGCCGATACTCTCATTGACATTGCCTGGGATATGGCCGGCAAACGCTATGAAGAAGCGATCGCAACGGGATTAAACTATGCCGGATTTTCCCATAGCGCTCCCCTAGTCGATCTTGCCTTCGACCTGAAAGATGGCGACTACGAACAAGCCTTAGATACCGCATTTGATGCCACCGGATTGAGTCAAGGCAAACAATGGGTAGATATCGCCTTTGACTTCAAAGATGGTGACTATAAATCTGCCTTAGAAACAGGACTGAAAACCGCTGGTTTCTCCCAATATCAAGACTTTATCGATACCGCTTGGGAGCTGAAAGAAGGGAACTACAAAAACGCATTTATTCAAGCCTTAAACGCCGCCGGACTAGAAAATGCTACCGCATTAGGTCAAGCTCTGTTTAATGACTATTCCTACCCCTCAGAACCAGAAATTTCCCTGGGAGCCATCCCCAGCCATCATCAAGCTTACGAATACTTGGCGCGCAGCACTGCCTATGAAGATAGTTCGATTTCTGCGACTTCCGAAAGTGCCTTAGACGATAGCAGTCCTGGAGGAGATAGACTCACGGTTGGCGAGCGAGTGAACGGCGGTTATACCGTAGATTACGTTATTGACGATCCCTCCACTGGATTCTACGCTGTTGGGTTACGTCCAGACGATCCGAGTCAACCTCCTGTGCTGTCGGTAAGAGGAACCGGAGGCAGTCCCACAGATGAAAAATATGGAACCCTGATTGATGTTCTCGAAGACACGAACCCCATCAGTATCGGCTACAGTCAATTTAGCGCCAATCAAGCCGAAATCCAAGCTTGGTTAGCCACCCAAACCCAACCGGTAGATATCGTCGGTCACAGTCTTGGCGGTGCTTTGGCGCAAACCATCGCGGCCCATTTCCCCACGGAAGTTGGAGAAATTGTTACCTTCAACTCGCCTGGAATTGACAGTAATATGGCCGAATCCTTTATTACCAACGGTGGCAACCCCAACAGCGCCACCCACTACATCATCTCCGGCGATATCGTGCAAATGTCAGGAGAAGAGTACCTACCGGGTCGGGCAGTTTTAGCCTCCTATCCCAACCTAAATGTCTTTGAGAAGCATAGTTTATCGGTTTTGGGTTCAAACGCCATTAAGCCAGCAAACAAAGCCTCAGACGTGAAATTAACGGCGCTTTCGGTGGACGAGTTGAACAGTCCGAACTTTGGGTATAGCGATCGCGACTACACCCTATTTCTGGCTGCCCTATCTCAGGTTTCTCCCGCGATCGCCACCGCTCTCAAAACTAGAGGCACCACCGAAGCCAGCCGTCAAGCCATTGGTACCGTCATTCACGGAGCTATTGATACGGTCGAAAACTGGATCGATGTGGCTGAATCTGTCGCTAAATCTATTAAACCGGAAGACTACTTAGATGCCCTCATTCAAAGCTTAGATCTCTCTTCATTCTCCCCTGTCACAGAATGGGGAAATATGCTCGAGGCGATTGCGCAGCGCAACTATATCGAAGCCCTCTCGCAAGCCTTAACCAGCACGAAATTCACCAATGGCGATGACTGGTTAGATCTGATTCAAGATATCCGAGAAGGCGAGTATCTCGATGCTCTCTCCACTGGCCTAGACTTAGCCGACTTTACGCAAGCGAATACTTGGATTGATATCGCCGAAGATATTGAAGGTGGGGAATATTTAGATGCCCTATCCAAAGGTTTCAAAGCTGCTGGTTTTACCCAAGCTACACCCTGGATAGAGATGGTCGAGGATGTGCAAGAAGGCAAGTATCTCGACGCTCTACGCACTAGCTTCAATCTACCCGATGTTGAGGTCGATGGACGCTGGGTTGATATGGCTTGGAATATCCAAGAAGGTAAGTATCTAGAAGCGCTCCGCATTGGCTTTGATGTAGCCGGATTTGATGATGGAAAACACCTGATTAATGCTGGTTTAGCGATCGAAAAAGGCGACTACTTCAAAGCCTTTACCGAAGGAGTTTCTCTCGTAGATGGACTCGATGACTTTGTTGATGCTCTTACCTATCTCAAAGATGACTTTGTTGATGCTCTTACCTATCTCAAAGATGGAGATGTCGCTCCAGCTATTGGTTCGATGGTTAACGCCGCCCCACACTTGTTGAAATTGTTGGCTTAGAGATCGGTGAGATGAGCGATCGCCCTTTAGCTATAATCCAGAGGAGATATTGCCTTAGTGGTTTGTAGCCCACATTCCGCACGACAAAATGTAGCACAAAAAAACACCAAGATTAGTGAGTATTTAAGCTTACCAAAAAAAGTAGGAACAAAGGTTCCTCAAACTGTCATACTAGTACTCTGTCAATCAATAAATGATGGATAAACTCTCTCTCCGTGTCTCCGTGTCTCCGCGTCTACCTCAACCCGTCAATTCACAATTGACAGAGTACTAGAGAGGAAATTTACTGTGTAGCATAGGTTCCTGCAGGTTTGCTATCGCTAGGTGTTCCTGTAACTAGCGGTTTTTTTTTCCTGTAACTGGGAGTTGAGTTCCTGGCTAACTTTCAAAGAACAAGGTTCTACGAACTGGTAAATAATAGCTGGTGTGATAAATAGGCTGACTCCCATAGTCAAAATGATTAGATTTAATACTGGTAAATGCTTAAAGTTCATTATTGAAATCTACTTAAATGAGTCTAGATATCTTTTTTTTTTGATATCAAATAGACATGAATTAGCTTATATTTATAACTTTACTCCTGAGATAGAAAAATAAAATACCGAAAACCTCAGTTAAGTTATAGGATATTTGCTACCTAACAAAACTGATAAATTAAGGTTAATTACAGTTAGCTCAGGAAAGTTACAGAAAAGTTCAGGATATATGATTTATAATGATTTCCAACAATTGGGGTAAATGTCTGAGCTGGTGAGGTGATAACGGAAGAGTAGAAGGGGATAGCAATGTAAAATGGAAATATTCCCAATTCTAAATTCTAAATTCTAAATTCTAAATTCCCAAACACATCAAGTCCAAAAATTGGATAATTTCTTTCTTGGAGTTCCCTAAGTCCAATCTTCTTGGTTTGGTGAGCTGCCCCCACGCTGGTAAGCTCTACCCTCAGCATGAAGTTGACGAGTTACCTCAAATAGTTCCTCTTCAGTTAACTGCCACTTATGTAGAATTAGATCTAAGTTGCGTTGAATCTCTCTAGCACCAGGAAAGCCCGCATAACGAATCCGCAATCTAGCTAGTTCAGCTCGGTTATAATCATTAGGTGCTTCCCGTAAGAGGCGCTCAACAATTTCGCGATCGCGTTTTTCTTGGGGATGCTGTTGGTCTTTATTTTCTGTAGCTGAAGGCATGTTAGGTGTTAGGTGTTAGGTATTAGGTTTTATGTATTAGGTTTTAGGTAATATAACTAAATAGTAAATCTAGCAATAATATTGCAGTAAATATCCTGAAATTATCTGGACAATTAACTCTTTAATTCTAAATTCTAAATTCTAAATTCTAAATTCTCACCTCATCTCCTACTTGTAAGATTTTACCTACTTCCGATTCTGGGATGCGGGTATTAACACTTAAGCGATAAAAATGATTAAAGCGAGATGAAGACACCCAAGAGGGCAAAGTTTCTTTCCGTTTGGCAGCAAATATTTTCTGAAAGTTTGGATAAGCTTGCCCACTGAGAGCATCCCTAGTTGGTACTATACAACGAGCACAAGGATTGATCCCCTCAAAGCGAATTGAGCCGATGTAAAACTCAAGGATATTGCCAGTTTCCCCAAACAGCCTATCCTCCCAAAATGAGGGAACATCAGCAATTTCCACATTAGCTCGCAGCCTTTGTCGCATCTGCTCACTGCTGATGTCAGTAAACCAGTCGGCAGCAGTAGCGATGCTAGCGGTACTAATCAGAGTTGGACCATTAGCATTGGTATCATCAGGAAAACCTTGCACTAAGTTCTCTTGCAGTTGTACTTTTTTACCAAAATAGTTGCTTAACCAAGTTTCTAGCTCCCTCCGCTCCTGCTCAAGGTGAAAAACTGCTTTTTGCTCTGTTTGGTTAACTTGCAGGGAAACAGTTTGAGCTTCTAAGTTGAATGAAGTACGCAACCAGTGAACTTTTGGATTACGCTTACCATTAACAAACTTACCTTGCTCATCAACAATGGCAAACTGTCTGTCATGCTCTAGGGCACCACTTTTAAGAACCTTTGCTTCAGTTACAGCAATACCGTCTAGGGATTTAATGGGATAAATTAGAATTTGGGCTATATAAGGCATAGTGGAATTTAGAATTTAGAATTTAGAATTTAGAATTGTTAAACAAGGAATCAATAAGAAATCAATTTTTGATCTAAAATCTTTGCACAGCAAAGATTTTATAATTTATTTTCGGAGAATTTACTACACTTAATCTGTAAGAGTCATTTTTTTCTAAATTCTAAATTTGACATCATGTCGGATTAAAACCTCCTGCCTTCTGCCTTCTGCCTCCTGCCTTCTGCCTCCTGCCTCATGCCTTCAACTAACTTACACACGCCATAGCAAGTTTAAACCGTGGGTATCTGTACCGCAGGTATTAAACAAATTGTAAATAGCACTCAGCTCTTTTACTTTCTTGGTTTGTTTGGGACTAGGTTGCCAGGGTTTAGGGTTGCTGTAGGCGTAGTAAGTTTCAACTCCATCAATACCCAAATCAGCAGCCCCCGGAATTAAATGTTCTAGTGAGCGTCGGTAGCGAGCCGGGTGAGCCAAGACAGCTAAACCCCCTGCTTGTTGAATCGCACTAATCACTTTAGCCGCCTCAGGAATTTTTGGTGAGCTTACCTGGTTATGCAAATAGGGCTGTAACTTAGGATGCTTGGGATCAAAAGCATAACCCAATATGTGAACATCAGTCCCCAAAAGGTCAGAGGTTATTTCAACACCAGTCCACAGGTGAGGAATTGTGGTAGGTTTGGACGATTGCTGCCACGTATCTAGAAAATTTTGTGCTGCAAAGTAGCCTGCTACACTGTGATGGTCGGTAATTGCCAGACCTTTAAGACCAATAGAGATTGCTTGCTGTATCAACTCTTCTGGCTGAAGTTGACCATCAGAGCATCTCGTGTGCATATGAAAGTTGTAGACATAAGGGCAACTATCTGGTTGGATATTCTCCCAGACTTCTTTTAGAGCTTGTTGATCTTGTGCTGCTACTTGGAGTGAAGCAAATGTTGGACTAATGTTGAGAGACATAAATCACTTACTTTAATTTCCGTATATTGGTGCATTGAGTGTGGCAAATGACTATGCTAACGATAACTCAGTTTCAGTGTAACCTTTTTGCTCGATTAGTTGATTCCTAGGTTCTGTTACAGATATTTATAGCAAAAGACAGAAGTATTGATGATTAATTCATCTATAAAATCCCCAAGTCTCTGCCTTGGGGATTTGATCCAATCGATTCAAATTAGGACTTTGGAGTTACTTCTGGTAACAAGCACTTGTCGGAATCGCAACCCGCTGGGCCAGCTTGTTCTAAGTTACCTAAATCATATTGTCCTAAAGCAGTATAAAAATTATCCGTCTTGCGCCGGATTTTGACTTCTTCCATCAGTTGCTCATACTGCTGTTTCGATATTGGCTCGAATGGTAAGCGCGGGAAAGTTTGATAGGAGTCGAATCGAGCTAACAGAGCTGCGGAGATGTAGCCTTCATCATCTCGAATAGCTTCATAAATTCGAGTACCTAATCCTTCAATCTCTGGTTCCCGCAGTTCAACAGTAGCGGAAGTATTATGGGCAACATAATACTTTTGAACTTGTAGACAAAAATCCATTTGTGCTAAGGCTGAGAACTGAGAAATATCAATTTTATCTGCTCCTGGTAAATCAGCCCAAGATACAGCTACAGGGATTTCCACCAGCCATTCTGAGCAGCGCTCATCAAAGGCATCATCTAATAGATTGCCCTTTTCATCTTTGTCAGACTGAGAGGGAATCACATTATAGCCGTAGTCGATACAAGCTAAAGCCACCGGATCATTTTTCCGGAAGGTTACCCGCCGCAAAAAACGTACTGATTTTGGTGGATGCCAACCAGGGGATGCACCGGTGAGTAGGGATTTTGTGCCAGAAGGTTGCACAGTAGTACAGCGATTTGGGCGTTTAAGTCCATGGCGATCGCAATATTCCCAAACTACTCGTTCAACTATCTGTCGCCAACGAGTCAAATATTCTTGTTCTTTTTGCTTAAACTTCAAGCCTGTAACTGTTTCTGGGCGTCCTTGAGTCCACCAGTGCAACCAATCGACGCCAAAAGCTTGAACAAAAAAGTCGAATAAACCTGTAAAAGAAACACCAACAATTGGGTCTAATTCCCGTGATTTTTGGTAGCGTTCTTCAACAAATTGGTGGTTGAGTAGAATGGCAACCGAGAGGGCTCCAGCAGTAAAAGCTTCTTCCTGTTCTTTCTCATTATGCGGGTCAATTTGATTCAGGTGAATCTCCGCTAAATTGCAATGGAAGTTAGAACCAATGATTTCACCACACGGATTCAAGCCTAAACGAGCCAAGCGATGTTCTATCTCATCAGCAGCCATCTGAGGATAGTTTGCTTGTAACCACTGCTTTGCTTCTCCTTGTTCGTAAGATTGCAAAAATTCAACTCTCAATTCTGAAGTTGATAGCAAATCACAGTTGGCTCGAGCTACGGCTTCACCAGCCCACATGATTGCCCCTTCTCCAGAGTAGTATTGCTTGCGAACAGCTGCGATACACTCTTGTTCTGAGGGTTTGTGATGAAAAATTCTGGTGTGATTGGCCATCCTTAAAGCATCACGCTCTGGATCAATCCGCCAGTTACCGTCTTCACCTTGTTGCCACAAATTATCTTTGGCAGTAGATCCTCGCTCGTCATCATAGGCAAATTGCCTCATTCCAGCACTGCGCCTGACGTTTCCGGCAACAACAACTACTGCGGCTTCATCAATTAGTAAACAGCACTCTACTGAATTTAACTGTCGTCCTAACGCTCGGTTAAGAATAGACGCACAACGTTGATAAAGTTCTGGCAACTTAACTGGATTAGCAACGCCACCAAATCCTTTGAGGGGTTCTCCTGCCGGACGAACATTGCTCAAATCAATTGAGACGTTAACTTCTCCTGCAAACTGCTCATTAGTGGATAGTTCTAATAAGGCTTGATAAGACTTAACCCAACCTTGACGGGAATCTCCTACATAAATTGTGGCTTGGTTACCTTCTACGTGGACTTCAGTTTCCTCTCGGCGTTGCTTGAGAGTTGTAGAGCCAATTCCACCCTGTAAGGTTACATTGAGCTGATTGCGAATACTAGGAAGCTGATTGAGATATTTTGATTCTAGAACAGCACCGGTACCACAGCCCATCATGGCTAACTCCATCATCAAACCAAAGGAGTGCCAATCTACCACATTGGTGCTGGTGCAATTGTAAGCACCGGAGAAATTTTGAGGATTACTGAGCCATTCGGTGCCACCAACCCAAAGCCAACGCCCTGAAGGAAGACTCTTCATCTGGCGCATCATTCGTTCCAAGAGGCTTGTTTCTTGAGGGGTTAGTTTACCTAATATACTCAAGCCTCCCATAGTGCGATCGCAAACTTGCTTCCAAGTTTCACGCTCGTTTTTTGTCCGACGGCTGTAGGTTCTGAAAAATACCGGGTTTGCAGCGGGTGCTGTTTCTGGAAAATCGACTCCCTCTAGTTGTCCTGTCGCGTTATCACCTTTGAGACGCTCTCGCTCAAGCTCTCTTACCATATCCCTCTTCTGTCATTCTCCGAAAACATTTGCTATTTGTGCATTCTAGAGCTTTTGTATATCTTGCGATCGCAATATTTTTTCCTAATAACAAATAGAGCCACCAATTTTTTATCATAAGATAGCTTGTATTGATTGACTGATAAGGCTTCTGAAGATTGCCTTTTCAGAGAGCAACAGAAGAGGGATATTCTTGCATGTTGTTTTTTTTTGCTAACCCTTTATTGTACACGATCTAGACTTAGAGGTAAATATACAAAAATTATCTCATTTTACTCATCAAAGCAAATTCCATGGGTTGATTCAGATGGGATTGTCATAAATCTGGGTTTTGAGGCTTTAAAGAGTTTAAAAACTGGAAAGACTACAGCCACCAATACTACTGAAATGGGAAAAGCTACTATAGCAACAGCGATAAATACCAAAACAAAGAAGACAGAAATTGTTTTTTCCAAGGCTGTTTGAATCAGCTGGTTATCTAATAATGAGATTAAATTTCCCTGAATCATAGCCCATCATAGTAAAGTTTGGTCACTGGTAAACTGCATCAAACCGGTATATGTAAATATAGTGCCTAACTCACTGAGAAAAAGTTAGGCACTACCAAACTCGGTTTTTTGCTTTGGGGTGCAAAAACTTTTGTGGGTACAAGCAGTTAAACTTTAGTCCCCTGTTTTTGCGCAATTTCACCAAGAGCCACTATGACAGATTCATTGCCATCTGGTCATGAGACTTTTCTCATAGAAATTTCATCTACATTTCATCTCAACCCATATTCTGCATCTTCGATTCTTACACTACAGTACTGTAGGGGTGTATTGAATACGCTCATTGCCATATATTTCGATACCGATAACTGCTAAATTGGGCAAATGCAATTTGCCCCTACCAATTACAAAATATTTCACCAACAGCTAAAAAAATCGAAAAATAAAGGGATACTGGTAGGATATGTCAGGATTATCCAGAACCTTGACAATGGCAATAATTGGCATGATTATGCTGACGATGCCAAATATAAATAGTAGAGGAATACCAATCAATACAGGAATTAACAATACGGAAATTACAACATAAATGAAAATATTAATGTGAAAGTTGAGAGATTCTTTAGCATTTTCTTTGACTACTGAATCATCAGTTGTGAGTAAAACCACAATGGGTACTCCGATAGACAAAATCGTATAGCTAAAAAATATTGATCCATGACATAGCACTGATAAAAGCTTTCGTTGATCTACATTGCCCATAGTACTGCCCCCAATAATTCAAGTGTATGTACTATTCCTTGATGATAAATTATCGAAACTAGGTTTTGCATAGATATATTGATAAATTTTCTAGTTTCATCAAATTCTTCCTAGTAAGGGAAACGACTTACTAACGTTCCACTGTCTACCATTATGGATTAGTAGCGTCAACTCCGATGCAGTAAACTGATATTCCAACTGTCGATGCTCGAATTCTGGCCAAGCAAGTTGGAAGTTTTCCTTCGTCAAATCTCGAAAGGCAACAGTTAGATGAGGAGTAAAGGGACGCCTTTTAGAAAGTTCGTGAACAATTCCTAAGGATTTCTCTAGGTATGCCATCAACTCAGTTTGTAAACTGATTAGTTCTGGAGTTTTGAGAACATTGATATAGATTACCTTAGGCGCAAAAGCACCAAACCCCTTCATAGTTACTGGGATTGGTTGACGCATCTCCCCAAAGGTTCTCAGGGATTGCTCTAGAACTGGTAAAGTATCCCGGTTCCATTCAAAGGGGGGTTGTAGGGTAATGTGGGGTGGTGACTTCTGAGCACCTTGACTATTGTAGGTTTGAGCGAAGTACTGTTTAATCTCATTAGCATGGTTCTGAAATGCCGCAGGCGGCAACAGAGCGATAAAGAAGAGATTTTTTGTGTTATCCAAGGTATCGCGATCGCTAACACCGTTCACGGGTACTTTTATTTTACACAAATCACCTAACTCAGGAAGCTATTATTGAGAGGTTGCCCGCTAGATGATTTTTCTGTACAGCATAACTAAAGAGGCGATCATTCCTGAATGCTCTCACAGTGCGATCGCTAATAATGGGTAAGTGCGATCGCAATCGCACTGAAACAGATATACTTAACTCATCTGAATCAGCCTGTCATAGGTGTCATGTTCGCCTATCCATACCCAGATGAAATCAGAACCATCCTCTACTGCCAGTGCTCTGTGACTTAATCCAACACGTACTGACCAGTATTGACCTACCTTTTTAAAATTGAGTGAAGGATGAGCTGGATTTGCCTTGAGTAAGTCATAATTTTTCCTAGCTAGGCGCTGAACTGATTCAGGTAGTGCATTAAAGCGTTGCCAAAATTGGGGAGTTGTTCGATGCACTTACTTACAAATCCTGTAGTTTACCCTGATGCTTTGCCGCCATTGCCTCTTCCAGTAAGAAATCAAGTTTTCCATTCGCAATATCAGCCTCAAGTTGTTTATCCCAACTTTGCCAATCTTTGTCAGCGAACCACTTTCGCAAGCGAACAAAATCTTCTGGAGCAAGAGCTTCAATTTCAGCCTGAATGTGTTCAACTTGTGTCATCTTATAAGCATACCTTAGCGTTAATCAGACTGTTCCTGTATCATACCAAATCCGGGTTAACGATGAGCAATGTCTGTGCACCCTATTCCGACGTGCGCCCTATTTGAGAGTATCCCATTAAATGTAAAGATTGTAGTGCGAGCATCTTGCTCGCTATCTATAACTAAAAGCCAGTAAGCCTCCATACTACAACCCCTGTAATGACTAATCGCCTTGCTCAATCCCAAAGCCTTTATCTGTATAAGCACGCTGACAATCCTATCGATTGGTGGCCTTGGTGTGATGAAGCATTGGAAACGGCGAAGACAGAAAATAAGCCGATTTTCCTCTCGATTGGTTACTCTAGCTGCCATTGGTGCACAGTAATGGAAGGGGAAGCCTTTTCCAATGAAACGATCGCTCAGTTCATGAATACCAACTTTTTACCTATTAAGGTAGACCGGGAAGAGCGACCAGATATTGATAGTATTTATATGCAAGCATTGCAAATGATGACTGGTCAAGGAGGTTGGCCTCTCAATATCTTCCTTTCTCCTGATGACAGGATACCATTTTATGGTGGCACTTACTTCCCTGTAGAACCCCGCTACGGACGTCCAGGTTTTTTGCAATTACTGCAATCGATTCGCCGTTTCTATGATTTAGAAAAAGGCAAGCTACAAACCTTCAAAGAAGAAATTCTAGGTCATCTTCAGCAAGCAGCAGTCTTATCGGGAGCACAGCAGCTGAGCGATGATTTACTAAAGCTTGGTCTAGAGAAGAATACTCGTGTAATTAGTAGTGTAACTCCTGGTCCGAGCTTTCCGATGATTCCCTATAGTTCCCTAGCATTGCGGGGTACTCGCTTTGATTTTGCTACGGAATATCAGGCTCACCAGGCTTGCACCCAGCGGGGACTAGACTTAGCAATGGGTGGCATATACGATCATGTTGCTGGTGGCTTTCACCGCTACACTGTAGACGCTACCTGGACAGTACCTCATTTTGAAAAAATGCTCTATGATAATGGGCAGATTGTTGAGTACTTGGCAGACTTGTGGAGTACAGGGATTCAGAAGCCAGTTTTTGAAAAAGCGATAGCAGGTACTTGCCAATGGCTGAAGCGGGAAATGACTTCCCCCCAAGGCTTCTTCTACGCTGCTCAGGATGCAGATAACTTCGCTACTCCTACTGCTGTTGAACCGGAGGAAGGGGAGTTTTATGTCTGGGATTATAGCCAATTAGAACAACTCCTCACTCCTTCAGAGTTAGCAGAGTTCCAAGAGCAATTTACCGTTACTGCCGAAGGTAACTTTGAAAGTCACAACGTTTTGCAGCGCCGCTACTCTGAGGAGTTAAGTGACACTTTAGAAACAGCTTTGGCTAAACTGTTTGAGGTTCGTTATGGTTCCCCGCCTGACACATTAGCAACCTTTCCTCCAGCGCGGAATAATCAGGAAGCAAAAACTGGTAATTGGTCTGGTCGTATTCCACCAGTAACGGATACCAAAATGATTGTAGCTTGGAATAGCTTGATGATTTCCGGTCTAGCCAAAGCTTACACGATATTCACTCAGCCGGAATATTGGCAATTAGCAACAGGTGCTGCGAACTTTATCCTAGAACATCAATGGGTAGAGGAGCGCTTCCACCGTCTTAACTATAATAGTAAACCCTCAGTACTGGCTCAATCGGAAGATTATGCTCTATTTATTAAAGCTTTGCTAGATTTGCATCAAGCTGTTTTGCAAGTAGAGACTCCCGAAGAATCAAAACCAGTCCTAACTAGCAACTTTTGGATAGAAAAGGCAATTAAAGTACAAGCAGAGTTTGATGAATTTCTCTGGAGTTTGGAATTAGGAGGATACTATAACACTGCTAGTGATAGTAGTGATGACTTATTAGTGAGGGAGCGTAGCTATATTGATAATGCTACACCCTCTGCCAATGGAGTTGCGATCGCAAATTTGGTAAGGTTGGCTTTACTCACTGAAGACTTACAATATCTTGATCGAGCAGAGCAAGCCTTACAAGCTTTCAGCAGTGTGATGAACCAATCACCCCAAGCTTGTCCCAGTTTATTTACTGCTCTAGATTGGTATCGCAACTCTACTCTAATTCGTTCTACTGCCGATCAAATAACTGCCTTAATTAGCCAATACTTTCCTGCTAGTGTCTATAAATTAGAAACCAAGCTGCCAGAAGATACAGTAGGTTTAGTTTGCCAGGGACTCAATTGTAAGCCACCAGCACGTACTACTGAGCAGTTGTTGGCCCAAGTAAACAAAAGTCAAACTAGGGTGTCGGGGTAGTGCAAAAATTGACAATTATCAATTATCAATTATCAATTATCAATTGATAATCGGGTTTTATTTTTAGATTATTAAGAAAATTTTCCAGCATATGAAAGATTGGACACATGGTTACGTTGCAGATGTCAGCTACGACTATAGTTTCTTTCCTGAATTAGCACCCATCAACATCGTTTTCAATCTTCTCGACAAAAGCTTTTTCCCCCCTTCTCTGGAAAAATTCACCTACTGTGAGCTAGGCTGTGGTCAAGGCTTCACAACTAATATACTGGCTGCAACTCATCCCCAAGCAGAATTTTGGGGTGTAGATTTCAATCCCACCCACGCGGCGGAAGCTCAACGCTTGGCTCAGGCGGCTCAACTCAAAAACATACACTTTTGTGATCAAAGTTTTGCCGAATTTCTCCAGGCAGATACACCGAAATTTGACTACATTACCTTGCATGGTGTGTATTCGTGGATTGGTGATGAAAACAGACGGACGATTGTCGAGTTACTGCGGCGCAAATTGAAGTGTGGGGGAGCTGTTTATCTTAGCTATAACACACTACCAGGTTGGTCAGCCGTCATGCCTCTCAGAGATCTCATGGTGCAATATACAAGTGGCTCTGCGGATTCAACCGTTCAAAAGGTAGAAAAAGGTTTGGCATTTGCTAAACAGCTTCAAGGGGTTAAGGCAAGGTATTTCCGGGAGAATCCTACAGTTAAATATGATCTTGAGGACATGCAAGAAGATTCTCGCAACTACTTAGCCCACGAGTATTTTAGTCGTCATTGGCGACCTTTGTATCATTCTGAAGTTGTGCAGCAGTTGGTAGATGCTAAGCTGACATTTACCACTTCAGCAGATATCGATGATCAATTCCATAATCTCAAGTTGAATGAAGAGCAATTAGACTTACTCGCCGGTATTACTGATGCAACCTTGCGAGAAACAATCCGTGACTTCATCTTTAACTCTCGATTTCGTAGAGATCTATTTGTTAAAGGACCGATTAAACTCACCACTTTAGAACAAGTAGAATTACTCAGCAATTGTCGCTTCGCCTTAGTCGTACTTCCTGAAGAAATTGAGTATGAAATTGAACTTATTGGACGTCCAATTAAACTTGATGAAAGTATTTATCAACCCCTAGTTGCTGCCTTAGCAGATCGTCCCCAAACACTCCGGGAGTTGATGCGGCAACCATCTTTAACCAAGTTGGATTTTGCTGCTATTCTCCAAGCACTTAAGATTCTCATCACTACTTACAGTGTGGTTCCGGCTCTATCGGAGGCAGAAGAAGAGCAACGTAAGCAAGCAGTAGCGGGACTCAATGCAGCCATTCTCAAGCGAGCTCGATTTGGTGAAGATACTCAGATCCTCGCCTCACCCATCACCGGCGGTGGTATCGATATCAGCCGTTCAGAGCAACTCTTTCTCTTGGCTCACATGCGTCAGGTAGATCCTGTTCAATTTATCTGGAATATTCTACAAGTTCAAGGGGAAAAGTTGATTAAAGACGGCAAAGTCTTAGATTCTCCTGAAGAAAATCAAGCTGAATTGAGAATACAAGCACAACGATTTGCTGATTTACGCCTACCCCTACTGGAGCGTTTAGGTCTTGTTTAAGAATAGGTGTTAGGTATTAGGTGTTAGGTTATGATAAGGCAAAAAGCTTGATGCTCTCAAAGGAATTTTTTATGTCACTCCTGAACCTATACCAGATGTGATCACTGATCCTGATTTGCTAGATACTTTTACGGTAAGTGAACTACGCAAAATGGCAACTAAACGTGGTATATCAGGTACTTCTAAAATGAAGAAAGCAGATTTGGTTGGAGCTTTGAGCAAGTCCCCTGCGCTTAAATAAGTACTGCCGTGACACAGCTAAAATGAGGGAATAAGTAGGTTGGGTGGAGCGATAGCGTAACCCAACACCGGAGTATCTTCTGTTGGGTTTCACTTCGTTCCACCCAACCTACAGTTTTAGGCGTGTCACGCCAGTAGAGTAAGTTTTTTAACTTCCTTACTCTTTGATAACCAGTTGGCTGTTCAACCAAGCTCTGGAGGGTGAGAACCTTCTTGTTAGCTGATCAGTTATACATCACAATTATAAACGTAACAAAAAGCCCTCGCTGCTAGTCGAGGGCTCTTATATGTTGCATCTACCACTTTCATTCTGTCGTTTTATGACATGCTTTTGATTTAGCTTCTGTGAAGGTTTGATGAATTTTTTGAGAACTTTCCTCTTTCTCAGGGTGAGTATTGCCATTAGGACTTACACACCGAAGTGTCATGCTGAGGTGATATTGAAGCATCTGGGAGCTCCTTCGCTATCGCTGTTGGATGACGTAATTTCGTTACAACGTGTAAGTCGTAGCTATTTGCTTTTCTTGAGTTGAGATAGTTTCCTTCGCAAAAAATCGCCCAGCAGTTACCCTCTGGGCGATATCAAAGAAGGAACATGAGGTAGATGTCCCTTTGAGCAATTCATACCTCAATACTGGTGATAACGGGTTGAGGGGAATGATACCTCCTAGTACCGCTGCGCGGAATTAAGAATTAAGAATTAAGAATTAAGAATTAAGAATTAAGAATTAAGAATGCTTATAGAGTAAGGATTCTACCGCTCTCAAACTGGTGGGTTATTTCCACCGCGCTGCACTAGCGTGAGATGGGGAGCTGGGGAAGATGGGTATATAAAGAGATAAGGGAACACTCCCAATTCCCAAACAACAAACAACAAACAACAAACAACAAATAACAAATAAGTTGATACACTTGTGCTACCTGATCAAGTTCAATTAGCCAGCGCCTATGGTTCATATCAAGCGCGTTGAACTCTCAAATTTCAAATCCTTTGGCGGCACTACCCAAATTCCTCTGCTGCCAGGGTTTACTGTGGTTTCTGGTCCCAATGGCTCGGGTAAATCGAATATCCTTGATGCTCTGCTGTTTTGTCTTGGTCTTGCCAGTTCTAGGGGCATGCGAGCAGAACGACTTCCTGATCTAGTTAATCACGATAAAGAGCGCCGGGGAACGGTAGAAGCTAACGTTACTGTTACGTTTGATTTATCAGATTTCGAGCAACCCTTGTCACTTGTCAGTGGCGATGGAGAGCTGACAAGCAATGAGGAATTAAACGGACATCGGCAATACCCTGATGAGATAGCGCACTTAGACGAGCAGGGGGAACAGGGAAGTAGTATTGACTACCAATTAACAACAGAGCAAGAATGGAGGGTGACTCGGCGACTAAGGGTAACTCGGCAGGGTAGTTACACCTCGAATTATTACATCAATGGGGAATCCTGCACTCAGACTGAACTGCACGAACAGCTCAACAATCTGCGGATTTATCCAGAAGGCTACAATGTGGTGCTGCAAGGAGATGTCACGAGCATCATTTCCATGAAGTCGCGGGAGCGTCGGGAAATTATTGACGAGTTAGCTGGGGTAGCAGCATTCGATCGCAAAATTAATCAGACGAAAACTACCTTAGAGGAGGTTAAAGAGCGGGAAGACCGTTGTCGTATTATTGAAAAAGAGTTGATTGTACAACGCGATCGCTTAGCGGCTGACCGGACTAAAGCTGAGAAATATCAAAAGTTACGAGGGGAACTCCAGCAAAAGCAGCAGTGGGAGGTTGTACTCAAGTGGCGAGTACTTCAACAACAAGAATTTCAACTCCTACAGCAGATTGAAACGGGTGAAACTCAAGCACAGCAGTTAGATGTCCAGCTTGTGACTATAGCAGGTAAAGTTAGTCAAGCTACTACAGTATTAGATCAACTCAACACCCTAGTAAAATCTCTGGGGGAAGAAGAACAGCTAGCTGTTGCCTCCAGTCTGGCTCACCAAGAAGCGGAGCAGCGTCAGTTACAAAATCGGCAACAGGAATTGGCAGAGCAACTGGAAAAAATTGCCGCCAATCTCCACAAGACAAAGGAGGAAATCCACAATACCGAGCAAATTAAACAAACCCTCACCTCAGAAAAACAGCAAGTAGAAACCCTACAACTAACTTCCTTACAAGCTGCCAGAGAAGAAGCTCAAACTGCTCTTAACCGCAGCCGGGAACAAGCAAGTGTCATTGCTTCGGCTTCTGAAGCCTGGGTACAGCAACAAACTGCTCTTACTAAGCAAATCGAAACCTTACTGCAAACCATTAATCCCCAACGCACCGAGCAAGCTCAGCTGCAAGAGCGTCAGAATCAACTCACTCGCCTCACCGAAGAGCAAACTCAACTGCTACAAACTTTAGGGCCAGAAATTGCTGCCAAACAACTTGAAACAAGGCAATTAGATCAACAATTACAAACCTATAACCAGCAAAGCCAATCTTTAACTCAATCCCTAACCACTGTTGAACAAGAACTACATCTTCAGCAGCAAACCCAAACTAGACTCCTCAAAGAGCAACGAGAGCAACAGCGGCGGTTAGATAAACTAGAAGCTCAAGCTCAAGCTCAGCAAGAAGCCCAAGGTACTTACGCTACTAAAATTATCTTAGAAACAGGTATACCGGGGGTTTATGGCTTAGTTGCACAACTCGGTAGAGTGGAACCCCGCTACCAACTAGCTTTGGAGACAGCAGCGGGTGGACGTTTGGGTAATTTGGTAGTAGAAGATGATGGAGTGGCAGCAGCAGGCATCGCTCTACTCAAGGAAAAACGAGCTGGGAGAGCCACGTTTTTACCCTTGAACAAAATCCAGGCACGAGCATTATCGGAAATTATGGCTCTGCACTATGCCAAGGGATTCATTAACTACGCAGTTAATCTTATTGATTGCGAACCCCGCTACCAGAAAATCTTCGCCTACGTTTTTGGCTCGACGGTAGTTTTTGAAACCCTTGATGATGCTCGTCCTTTCCTTGGGAAACAACGTTTAGTGACTTTAGCAGGGGAAATCCTCGAAAGCAGTGGTGCCATGACTGGGGGTAGTCAGAATCAACGCTCTGCATTGCATTTTGGTACAAGTGAAGCTGGAGAATCAGCAGAGGTTAGGGCTCTGAGAAACCGCCTCCAGGAAATTGAGCAGATTTTACAGCGCTGTAGTGAGTTGATTGAGCGAGACTCAGCATCAGTCAAACAACTGACTCAGAAGCTAACCGAAGCAAAGACAAAACGCTCAGAAACCCAGTTGCGCTTAGAACAGTCACAAAAAGAGAGCAAAAATCTTGAGACTCAACAAGAACAAGTGCGATCGCTTTTAACTAAGAATACCCAAGAATTAGCAGCTGCGAACGAACGATTGCAAACTCTAGCGGGTGAATTACCAGCTCAAGAAGCTCAGTTGCAGGACTTGCGCCAACAGCTCAACCAACTAGAAGAGTCACAAACCCATAGTGAATGGCAACAAATTCAGATTACCATCAAAGCTCAAGAAGCTAAATGTGCGGAGTGCGAACAAGCTCTGCGCACAGCAGAAAAGCGACTGCAAGACTTAGAAAATCAGCTCTCCCGTGCTACGGAGAAAATTGCCGCAGGTAACCAACGGATAGTAGAGTATCAAAATCAACAGCAGTCCATACAACAATATTCTAAAGAGCTCAGTAATCAGCTGGTAGCAGTAGCAGAGCAAATTACTCAAACTCAAGCATCCCTCAAGGAGCTAGAGCGGAGATTAGGAGAAACCAAACAAAAACGCGATCTTGCAGAGCAGCATCTACGAAAACAGCAGCGGCAAGAGCAACAGTTATTCTGGCAACTGCAAAAACTCCAGGAAACTCAGTTAGGACGACGAGAAGAACTTACCACTCTGCAAGCTCAGCTGCAAATCCAACAAGCAGAGCTACCTAATCCCTTACCGGAAGTGCCTTTACTAGTTCAGTCTTCAGCTACTGAATCGGAGGGAAGTGAGTCAGAATTAGTCACCTTTGACTCCTTCACCGCACAACTAGAGCAAGTGCAAAAAGAAATACGGAATGGACAAAAACGCCTTCAGGGGATGGAACCAGTTAATATGCTGGCATTAGAAGAATATGACCACACTCAAACTCGTTTATCTGAACTTTCTGAGAAACTGGCGACTCTTGAAGCCGAGCGTACTGAGCTTTTGTTGCGTGTAGAGAATTTTACCACCCTGAGGTTCCGCGCTTTCAAAGAAGCCTTTGATGCTATCAACGAAAACTTCCAGAATATTTTTGCTGAACTTTCCGATGGCGATGGTTACCTACAACTGGAAAATCCCGAAGATCCCTTTAGTGGTGGACTCAACCTAGTTGCTCACCCCAAAGGCAAACCAGTACAGCGACTAGCTTCCATGTCAGGAGGGGAAAAATCTTTGACTGCTCTTAGCTTTATCTTTGCTCTACAACGTTATCGTCCTTCCCCCTTTTATGCCTTTGATGAGGTAGATATGTTTCTCGACGGGGCAAACGTCGAGCGATTAGCTAGAATGATCAAACAGCAGGCAAAACTTGCCCAGTTTATTGTTGTCAGTCTACGCCGACCAATGATTGCCTCTTCTGAGCGTACCATTGGTGTCACCCAAGCGAGGGGAGCTTATACTCAAGTCTTAGGACTGACACTACCGTCCAGCAAACGCTAGCTAGTACAAGAAGACAGAAAGCAGGAAGCTGTAAAGCTTATGATATCTCCTTTTTCGTCTATTGTTAAAAAGGTGGGTTGTTTCCATCCCACTGCACTAGTAGATTAAATTTTAATATTAGCGTTCAATATATTTTAATATGCCAGCAGGAGTAGAGATCAGGATTACAAAACATAATGACAAGTGAATTTATTCGTCAGCGCTCCGACATCTTAAACACTCAGGTGATTACCCGTGAAGACGGGAAGCGTCTTGGAATTGTCAAGGAGCTATTGGTAGATATTGACCGGCGTGAGGTTGTAGCCTTAGGTATGCGAGATAACCTGATCTCCGTTGCCGGAATGCCTCGTTATATGCTCCTGAGCAGTATTCGCCAAATTGGAGATGTCATCTTAGTCGAAGATGAAGATGTAGTTGAAGACATTGATGTAGATGCCTACAGTAACCTAATCAACAACGAAGTGATTACCGAAGTTGGGGAACTGCTAGGTCGAGTAAGGGGCTTCAAGTTTAATATCGAAGATGGTACAGTTGTTGCCCTAATTGTCGCCTCTATCGGTTATCCTCAAATACCTGACCAAGTTGTTAGTACCTATGAACTTCCCATCGATGAAATTGTCAGCAGTGGTCCCAATCGCTTGATTGTCTTTGAAGGAGCTCAAGAGCGGTTGGTTCAGTTGACAGTAGGTGTGTTGGAGAGATTAGGAGTTGGAAGAGCACCTTGGGAGCGAGAGGAGGAAGAAGCTTACTATACTCCTGCAACCAAACCTGAAAATCAACTGGGAACCGGCATTCCGATTAAGACTCCTGTATCTCAAACCATCCGCACTCCCCAACGGGTAGAAGCATCTTGGGATGATGACTGGCAGCAACCAGCACCAGAGCCTAAGCGCCGACGAGCAGCAGAGCCAGTTTACTATGAGGAAGAAGATCGGAACTGGGGTGATGATCAATGGGTAGATGCTCCTAGTAGACCAGTTCGATACGATCAACCAGCGTATAGTTCCTCTGATCCTTACAAAAAGGACTATGCAGATGAATACACAAATTACGGAGTTGAAGGGGATGCTTGGGATGATGATGTAGAGCCTGAGCCTTACAGAGCTCCTAAGGTTAATATTCCAGAGAAGACTAAAACTCCTGAATATGAAGAGGAAGCTGGTTACTAAGCTGCTACTTCTCTGAGGACAATTGAGAATTGCAAAGTAGAGACGTGCCATGGCACGTCTCTATAAGGTTTTTAAGGTTTGCTCAAATATGAACGATAATCATTGTCATATCGGCTCAAATATGATTATGCTAATGATTGTCATTCTCACGTAAATTTAGTGATGCTCGAAGTTCGAGAGTTGGCAGTACGTTACCGGGACAATTGGGCAATTAGTGATGTCTCTTTCTCCCTCAAGCTAGGACAACTCACCAGTTTATTAGGACCAAATGGCGCTGGTAAAAGCACCATGGTTAAAGCGATGTTGGGATTGGTTCCTATGGCTAAAGGTGTCGTGATGCTTGGCTCCCGTCCTTTGAAACATCAATTGCGACAGGTGGCTTATGTACCTCAGCGATCGCAAATTGACTGGGATTATCCAATTACAGTGTGGAATGTAGTCATGATGGGACGCACCGTACACACTGGTTGGTTTCGAGAACCTAGCCGTCAATCTAGCGAAATTGTTCAAGATGCCTTGGAACGAGTGGGTATGTTAGAGTACCGCCATCGTCAGATTGGTCAACTGTCTGGGGGACAGCAACAGCGGGTGTTTTTGGCTAGAGCACTGGCTCAAGAAGCCGAGCTATTATTTTTTGATGAGCCGTTTACTGGCATAGATAAAAAGACAGAAGAAATTATTTTTGAGGTTTTTACTGAACTCAAATTACAGAACAAAGCCTTGTTAGTTATTAGCCACGATTTGGGAGAAACTCTGGAGCATTATGACCAGTTATTATTGTTAAATAAGCAGCTAATTGCCGCTGGCTCGAGGAGAGAAGTATTAACACCTCAAAATATTAGTAAAGCTTACGGTAAAGGTTTAAATTTAATGGTCGCATGAGGGAATAGTTTTAAGGCAGGAGGCAGAAGGCAGAGCGCAGAAGGCAGAAGGGAAGGAAGAAGGTTGCAAGGTAGAAGGATATGATAACTGTTTAGGTGGACATGATATTACAAGTCATACTCCCATCAACTGTCACCTTCACCGGGGAATCCCTTATGACTCTTCACTTATTACTTATTACTTATTACTTATTACTTCAAAAGCCGAATCAATGGACTTCTTCAGTAACCCCTAATTGGTTACTGGAGCCCCTGAGTTTTGAATTTATGCGCAATGCGATCGCTATTGCTATCCTACTGGGTATTTTAAGTGCAGTTGTGGGAAGCTATTTGATATTGCAACAAATGAGTATGATTGGTGCTGTGATTTCCCATGCTGTCATACCAGGGCTATCAATCGCTTTTTTTTGGGAAATTAATCTCTTAATTGGCGCGTTTATTGCAGGTATCTTCAGTGCTTTAGTTGTAGCAGGAATTCACACGCGATCGCGAGTTAAAGTAGATGCAGCAATGGCATTAACCCTCAGCAGTTTTTTGGCATTGGGGGTTATCCTGATTACTATCCTCAAGACTAACAGACTTGACCTCAGCAATATTCTATTTGGTGATATTTTAGGCGTGAGGTTTGGAGATGTCTGGCAAACTCTGGTAATTACAGCAATAATTTTACTACTAACCAAACTCTTTTATAAAGAACTATTATTTTATACCTTTGACCCTCTGGGGGCCCAAGCTAGTGGCTTACCTGTGAAGACCATGTATTTTGCTTTAATCTGTGCAATTACTCTAACCATTGTTGCTAGTATGCAAATAGTCGGGGTACTCCTGGTTCTTTCCCTGTTGGTAGGTCCGGCAACCACTGCCTATTTGTTAGTCAAAGAATTGCATCAGATGATGGGGTTAGGCGCCGCGATTGGCATGATTTCTGGTGTCAGTGGTATGTATTTGAGCTATTACTTCGATTTGCCATCAGGACCAGCAATTGTACTGATTATTTTTGGCTTTTTTTGTTAGCCTTGTTGTTCAGTCCAACTCAAGGAATTTTAACTCAACCCGAGATCCTGCGTTGGACTCTCAGAAGATGGCAGCAATTAAAACAATTTAGGCGTTAATTTGATGATTATTGATAAATAAGGTATAACAATATCATTTATAAGGAAAGCTCTGGTGAAAAGATTAACTTGTTTAACTATATGCGGCATTCTTCTCACAACTTTGGGAGCTTGCGACAATAGCCCCAAATTAGAAACCTGCAAATTTATCGAAATTGAAGATGCAGAGTTTGAAGTGGAAGCAGGAGATGTTGATATCGAACGCGGTGAAGTTGAGATGGTGTGTGGGGACAAAATTATTGATGTTACCTGGGGACAATTTCGACAAAAAATCCAAATTGATCCAGGACAATACAAGGGTAACCTAGATGCATTTAAGCGACAGGTAACTTGTATGATAGACGAGCGCTCAAAGAAGAAAGAAATATTGTGCAGCGGACCAGGTTCTGGTAATGACTTTGTTCCTTTAAGCTTTAGCTATGACGATTGATAGTTCACCAATTATCAATTGTCCATTGATAAAGAGAATATCTTCTCAGATACGACAAAAGCACCTGTATTTTTACAGGTGCTTTTGTCAAAACCTAGTTTTTCTGGAAACTTAGTAATCCTAAGGTTCTAGAAGCTTATCAGGTTCATCGGTCAATTATAGTTGACCACTATCGCTACAATCTTAGTAGCAAGGATAACCGTAGCTGTTGCCATTGTAAACAGGACGGTAATAACGTCGTGGCTGATAGTAGTTGACACGACGGTAGCCATAGCCGTAACCGCTAGAGCGGTAGCCGTAGCCGCAGTAACCACCATTGACGGTAGCTGACTCTTCAGCGTTGATTTCGGTTAATAGAACTTCCGTGTTTTTTTCTTGAGTGTCTTGCATTGTTAACTCCATCACAAACTGTGTTATTCAAACAAGTGGCATGAGTTATTTTGCTCATTTTGTCTTGTTTGTTTTATGCAATTCACTTTTCTCAAATGAATTCTTATATCCGGAACTGTTAACCCCATAATTAATATTTGTTTGCAAATGAATTTTCTAATAAAATACTAAGGGAAAACTCATAAACTAATTGTAATATTACTACTTTTTTGCAAATCTTTAATAGCAACTATACCTCAAAATAAAGTAGCTAGTGCCGCTGCGCGGAATTAAGAATTAAGCATGCTTATAGAGTAAGGATTCTATCGCTCTCAAACTGGTCAGTTACTTCTGCCGGGATGCACTAGGACTTACGCACTCACCTGTAATACTGAAGTGAAAGTGAAGCATCTAGGTCATCTTGGAGATCCTTCGCTACCGCTCAGGATAACAGAATTTCTTTACTGTGTGTAAGTCATAACAACAATAAAAATCCGCCGTAGAAGTACGGCGGATTAAACTAAACTCTAGTTTTCTAGATTAGAGACTCACTTAGGCTAAAGTGCTGAAACCTTAGTAGTAGCGGCGACCATTGTTGAAATAGACATTAACAGTCTGATTGTAACGGGGACGACCATAACTTGAATAGTTATAGCGGTAGCGAGGACGGTAAGATCTGTAGTAGCCGCAGTAACCACCATTAACAGTAGCTGATTCTTCGGTGGTGATTTCGGTAAAGAGTTGCTTTTCTTGTGTATCTTTCATCGTTTATTTGAGAGTGGATTTACAACATTGAAGTAGCAGGATTCGCTGTATGTAGTTGCCGAATTTATCCTGTCAGTTTTCTCCAACAATCCAGTTTTCTCCCATGAATAGCGGTATCCGGATCTGCCCTCAATATCTTTAACATTTCTTTACAAAGTTGGTTTTTAGGACAGGATATAGGAATTCTGTAAATGGTTTTCTACAAGAATAGTAAGTGTTTTATCCCACTTGACAAACCCTCATAACAAAGTTGCAAATTTATCATTGAGCAGCTATTAGCTGACAGCTGATAGCTCAAAAAAAACACCTATAAATTTACAGGTGATTCAGTAACACTTTAGTTCTTCTGGACATTGAGTAATCATAGGTTCAGCAGGAGGTTCTAGAACCTTATCAGATTGAGCAGTCAATTATATTTAAGCACGCACTATCGCTACAATCTTAGTAGCAAGGATAGCCGTAGCTGTTACCGTAGTAAACAGGACGGTTGTAATAACAACGTGGCTTGTAGTAGTTAACACGACGGTAGCCATAGCCATAACCACAGTAACCACCATTGACAGTGGCTGATTCTTCAGCGTTAACTTCGGTTAATAGAACTTCCGTGTTTTTTTCCTGAGCGTCTTTCATTGTTAATTCCATCATTAAATTCTGTTGTTCAAACAAGTAGTGTGAGCTATCTAAGGTGCTCGTTCTATCCTGTTTGTTTTATGCAATTCACTTTTCTCAAATAAATTCCTCTATCCGGAACTGTTAACCCCATAATTAATATTTGTTTGTAAATAGATTTACTCAGCAAATATTCAGCAAATATTCAGCAAAAGTCATTGTACACTTTAGGACTTATACACTTAACTGTCATGCTGAGGTGCTATTAAGCTCATCCCACGACTAAAGTACGTGGGATTTCGCGTCATTAGTCATTAGTCATTAGTCATTTGTCCTTTGTCTTGTACTAATGACCAATGACACTTGACAAATGACAAAGCGGCGGGGCGACATTTCCTCCAACCCATTGAAGGAGTTGGCTTCCCCGTCGCTTTTTGTGAAGCATCTAGGCCGTTTGGAGATCCTTCGCTATCGCTCAGGATGACATAATGCCTTTACGGTGCGTAAGTCCTAAGTTAATATCTTTTTTTATCCTTAGCAGCAACTATACCTCAAAATCAAACAGCAACAAAAATCCCCCGTACTTCTACGGAGGCTTCAGCTAGATTGGAGTTTTACTAGATTAGAGACTAACTGAAACTAAGGTGCTAGAACCGTATTAGTCAGGATTAGTAGACACCATTATTGAAATAGACATTAACAGTCTGATTGTAACGGCGACGATATCCAGAGTTGTAGTAGCGAGGGTAACGAGGACGCCAGGATTGATAGTAACCGCAGTAACCGCCATTAACGGTAGCTGATTCTTCGGTAGTGATTTCGGTAAAGAGTTGCTTTTCTTGTGTATCTTTCATGATTGAGTTGAGAGTGAATTTACGAGATTAAAGTTTCAGGATTAGTAGACACCATTGTTGAAATAGACATTAACAGTCTGATTGTAACGGCGACGATATCCGGAGTTGTAGTAGCGAGGATAACGAGGACGCCAGGATTGATAGTAACCGCAGTAACCACCATTAACTGTAGCTGATTCTTCGGTAGTGATTTCGGTAAAGAGTTGCTTTTCTTGTGTATCTTTCATGATTGAGTTGAGAGTGAATTTACGAGATTGAAGTTTTAGGATTAGTAGACACCATTGTTGAAATAGACATTAACAGTCTGATTGTAACGGCGACGATATCCGGAGTTGTAGTAGCGAGGATAACGAGGACGCCAGGATTGATAGTAACCGCAGTAACCACCATTAACGGTAGCTGATTCTTCGGTAGTAATTTCGGTAAAGAGTTGCTTTTCTTGTGTATCTTTCATGATTGAGTTGAGAGTGAATTTACAAGATTGAAGTTTCAGGATTAGCTGTATTTAGTTACCAAATTTATCCTGTCAGTTTTCTCCAACAATACAGCTTTCTCTGGTCAATTACTTTATCCGGAATTGCTCCCCCCATAATTAACATTAGTTTACAAATGCTTTTTCTAATAAAATACTAAGGAAAAATTCAGGAAATCATTGTAATATTTGTTGTCTTTGATCATTGACAGTAACTATTTATAAAAATCAAACAGCAACAAAAATCCCCCGTACTTCTACGGAGGCTTCAGCTAGATTGGAGTTTTGCTAGATTAGAAACTAACTGATACTAAGGTGCTAGTACCGCTGCGCAGAATGAAGAATTAAGAATGAAGAATTAAGAATGCTGATAGAGTAAGGATTCTATCGTTCTCTCTCCTGGTGAGTTATTTCCGCCGCACTGCACTAGAAACTTAGTAGTCAGGATTAGTAGATACCATTGTTGAAATAGACATTAACAGTCTGATTGTAACGACGACGATATCCAGAGTTGTAGTAGCGAGGATAACGAGGACGCCAGGATTGATAGTAACCGCAGTAACCACCATTAACTGTAGCTGATTCTTCGGTAGTGATTTCGGTAAAGAGTTGCTTTTCTTGTGTATCTTTCATGATTGAGTTGAGAGTGAATTTACGAGATTGAAGTTTCAGGATTAGCTGTATGTGTTTGCCGAGTTTATCCTGTTAGTTTTCTCCAACAATCCAGTTTTCTAAAGTGAGTAGCTGCATCCGGAGCTGCCCTCAACATCTTTAACATTTCTTTACAAATAGGATTTGCCCACTCAACTGCCATGCTGAGGTGCTAGTGCAAGAAGGCAGAAGGCAGGAGGGAAGAAAGCTTTTGTAGTAAGCTTTTGTACCTTTTTTCAGTGGCGGGTTATTTTCGCCGCGCTTCACTAGTAAAGCATCTGAGCCGTTTGGAGATCCTTCGCTACCGCTCAGGATGACATAACTCTATCAGCATTCTTAATTCTTAATTCCGCGCAGCGTTACTCAGCTCAATACTTTCCACACATCCTTCTTGTAGGATCTCTGTCAAGACTTTAAATTTTTGTTATTAGTCAATAGACTCTTCGGAGGCAACTCATTGAACAAGATACCTGAGCAGCGCATCAATTTCTCTTTATCTAACCTATTGCTGATTGTTGCTACTGGCTTACTACTAGTACTACTGTGGCAACTCAAGAGTTTGCTAGTAATCCTCATGATTGCAGTCGTACTAGCTTCTACCCTAGCACCAACAGTTGATACAGCCCAACGGTCGGGAATTCCTCGCTGGTTAGCTGTTATCCTGGTGTACTTAGGTTTGCTTGCAGTTTTTACTGGGGTAGGTTTACTGATTGGTCCGACGGTAGTGGAGCAAATTCAGCGCTTATGGCGGAAACTACCAGGTTATTTAGATGTACTAGAATCTCTAGTACAAGAGATGGTAATGCGCTTTGGGTTGACTCAACCAGAAACATTAAATCAAATTAGTCAACTATTTGATATTCAAGCACTAGTAACTTGGGGTTTTCGTTCCAGCCAACAACTATTAGTACGCTCTTATGGAGTGACACGAGGTATCCTGGGCGGTGTGTTTAGCCTGATTCTGGCATTATTGTTTTCCGGTTACATGCTCTCTGGCTCTGAGGAATTGATTCAAGGCATTGTCAGATTATTTCCTCAGCCTTGGGATCAGCGCTTGGCAGCTCAGGTAAAGCCAGTTAGCCAACGGATGGGAAGTTATATCCAGGGACGAATATTGGTTTCTGGGATTTTAGCTGTAGTTATTAGCATCGGTTTGATCTTTTTGGGAATCTCGGAGTTTGCCCTCAGTTTGGGAGTCATTGCTGGGGTAACCAATTTAATTCCCTTTTTTGGTCCAGTACTAGGAGCAATTCCGGCTTTAATTGTAGCGATCGCTCAAGGAGGTTGGACATTCTTGTGGGTGTTACTGCTGTTTGTGATTATTCAAAATGTGGAAACTTATGTGCTTGACCCGCTGCTGGTAGGTGCTAATGTGAAAGTTCACCCCTTGTATCAGCTGTTAGCAGTTTTGGGAGGTGCTTGGGTTTTGGGTATTATTGGCGCATTGATTGCTCCTCCTTGGGTAGCTGGTGCTTCACTGATGCTAGACAACCTTTACTTACAACCAAAAATGCTGGCGGAAAAACAAGCAGCAGAGATCGCGTCTTTCCCTGAGAATAACGTCTAGGTGTCATCTATGAATTCCCGCTTACCCTGCCAATCTTTCCTGAGACAAGTTGTCCGGATTCTCTTGGTGGCTCTGGCAATCAGCCATTTGCTTTCAGTTATCCCAGTTTTGGCTCAGGAAAATGCCACCGCACCGATTATCCTGGATGGGCGTACCTTATTTGAAGTTAATCCATCTGAAGAATATACGGCTAACGATCGGGCAAACCGAGCCAATCGCATTCTCAAACAGCAAATTACTAAAGCTGATCCTCCTGTAAAAGTCACAATAGATGATAGTGAGGATTTTCTTGTCATTCGAGTCAATGGCAAACATTTGTTATCGGTTACGAGTGCAGATGCTCCTGATATCGAGAGTCAAGCTGAAGATTGGGAAAAACAACTGCAAAGTGCAATTAAAACAGCCCAACGGCAGCGGAGTGCGGGATATATCCGCAACACCATATTTTTGTCTTTAGGCTACATAATACTAGCGATTGCTTGTACTTACGCATTGGGTCGAATTTGGCGTCGTTGGCTAAAACCCTTACTTCCTGCTGAGGCGAGAGACTCACAAAATAGCAACAGACGCTTCAGTATACAGATGGGAGTACAGATTCTTACCAATATTATTAAAATAACTCCCTGGCTGTTATGTGCCATTTACATCACCAATTTATTTCCCCAAACGCGAGAACTAAGCCAAAAAATTACCAATACTATCATCGGTAGCCTAACGGGAGAACTAATTCCTCTAGGAGACGAATCCTACTCAGTTCTAGGCATATTAATTTTCCTAGGGCTGTTTACTGGTCTAGTCATTTTAGCAACAACAGCCAAAAAGCTGTTGCGATCGCGCTTGTTGCACTTGACTGGCTTGAATCGAGGTACTCAGGAAACTATAGCCCAAATTGCCAACTATGCTCTAATTTTTCTGGGCACGGTTGTTCTATTGCAATTAGCGGGACTTGATTTGAGCTCCCTAACCATTTTTGCCAGTGTTGTCGGTGTCGGTATTGGTTTAGGATTGCAGGGAATTGCTAAGGAATTTATCAGCGGTTTAGTCTTAATTTTTGAGCGTCCCCATCGAAGTAGGAGACTTTGTCGATATCGAAGGTTTAATGGGAACAGTAGAGCGCATTAGTGTCCGTAGCACAGAAATCCGAACGATGGATGCAATTTCAGTCATTGTTCCCAATTCCCGCTTTCTCGAATCAGAAGTAATCAACTGGACTCACCAAAACCCAGTTTCGCGGTTAAGACTGCCAGTGGGTGTTGCCTATGGCATAAATTTGACTATAGTTCAGGAGTCTCTGATTCAAGCAGCGCAGGAACATCAAGATGTTCTGCGTCAACCCGAGCCACAAGTATTATTTAGGGGATTTGGTGATAGTTCCCTAGATTTTGATTTGTTAGTTTGGATTGCCTATCCCCCCCAACAGTTTCAGATAAAAAGTGATCTCTACTTTAGAATTGAAGAAATTCTGCGTGATCATAATGTGGAAATTCCTTTTCCTCAAAGAGATCTGCATATCCGTTCTGGCAGTTTGCCTGTGGAAATTTCTCCCCAGCTCTCAGAGTCCCTCACCCAGTTATCAAGTAATCTTGCTAAGTGGTTGGAAATCCAGTCTAATTCCTATAATTGGCACAAAGACAAAAGTGAGTTTGATGGTAAGGACGGTAGTTGAGGCAGAGCTATTGTGTTCTACCCTAATCGTATTGGGACCGATTGAGGATAATAAGGAAATGTCAAAACAACTAGTTAATAATGGAGTTGTAAATTCCTATGGATGAAACTAATCACAGCGAAACTTACCAGAGTGGATACCGAGCTGGATATTCTGATCTGTGGTCTCAAAAATGGGCTGAGGACAAAGATGCACTTATCCCACAAGGACTTTCTCCAGCAGAGCAAGAAGAATGGCAGCAAGGATATCAAGATGGTCAGAATAAAGGACTTATAGATTACTCTAGTTATGCTGACGTTGTCGGGATTTCTGTTAACAATCTAATTTTTGATTCATTTTTGTAGATCACTGAGTTCGTAGGGGTGAATTTACTAGTGCAAGAAAACAGCAGGGAGAAAGCAGAAGGTTAAAAAGCTTGTACAGTAAGCTTTTTAACCTTTTTTAGCTGGTACACTATTGAAGCAGTGCTGTACTAGTGCAGCACGGCGGAAATAACCCACCAGTTTGAGATCGATAGAATGCTTATAGAGTAAGGATTCTTAATTCTTAATTCTTAATTTTTAATTCCGTGCAGCGGTACTAGTAGTTTCCCTTGTCCATCAATATACCCCTCTTCTGACACAGCAACCTCTTGCTACAATCACCTTAACGCTATTATCATCCCCAATGCCTCCACAAAAAAAACCAACTCCTCCACAAAAAAAACCAACTTTTGTCAAGCTCAAGCCTCGTAACCCCAAACCGACATCTGAGCCAACCGCTAAAGCAGTTACTGAAAGAACCCCCAAACCGATACCTGAGGCAAACCCAGAAACAGTCACTGAAACAACCCCTAAACCAAAACCTGAGGCAACCCCAGAAACAGTTAACGAAACAACCCCAGAGGATTCAATAACAATCTTTCAAGCTGTTGGGGTTGTAACTGGAGATGTGAACTTCTCTGATGATGGTAAGGCTACTCTCACTATTGACAACAAAGAGTACCAGCTCTTTTATGCCAACTCCAAGCGCTTATCTTTTGAAGCTCTCAAAAAAGAAATTGTCGCCACTGGAAAAACTCAACAACGACTTGTTGTTTATCCAAAGGTCATGCATTTCCCCAAGAAAGACAAAGACCATCTTCTAGCTTTTCAGCTAGTTGCTTTCGATAAAGGACAAAGCACAAAGGGAGTCTCGCAAGAGCTCAAAGACAATGAGTTCCAACTCAGAGGACTCTGGCAGTTTCTTCCTGTCTGTCGTACTCCCTGCATTTCTGTTATGAAAAACTTTAGTAAAGAGAGACTTGAATATATTAAGAAATCTGAATTAGCCCAAAAGGTAAGATTTCTCAAAGCATCTCATATACCCGTTTTCTGGAAAGATGCTCCCATCAGACCATTTAGATTTAATCCCAAAGCAGGGAAAGACCAAGGACATCCAGCATTTGTCCAAATCAAAGCTAAATTTGTGCCTCAAAGAAACTCTTTTACTTTTATTGAACAATTAGCTCCACCCAGTGAAAATGCACCCAAATTCCTGAAAGCATCTAAGGAAGATAAGAGTGAATTATTAAAGGCGAAAAAATCATCATGATCAGTTTCTGACAGGAAAGCTAGAGAATCAATATGCGTATTTTAATTATGGGTGGAACCCGATTTATTGGGGTCTACTTAACAAAAATTCTGGTGGAACAAGGTCACGAGGTGGTACTGTTCAATCGTGGTAATAAACCAGCACCGGTAGCAGGGGTAAAACAAATTCATGGCGATCGCAAAGATCCTGCTCAACTCACAGAAAAGTTATCCTCCCAAGAGTTTGATGCGATCTTTGATAACAATGGTCGAGAACTCAGCGATACTCAACCTCTAGTAGAAATCTTTAAAGACCGAGTAGAGCACTTCATCTACATGAGTTCTGCTGGAGTTTACCTCAAATCAGACCAACTACCTCATATTGAAGGTGACCCGGTTGACCCGAAAAGCCGTCACAAAGGTAAGCATGAGACGGAAGCTTACCTATCATCCCAGGGTGTACCCTTTACCGCAATTCGTCCCACTTACATCTATGGTCCCCAGAACTACAATGACTTAGAAGCCTGGTTTTTTGACCGGATTGTTCGCGATCGCCCTATCCCTATCCCTGGTAATGGTACGCATATCACACAACTAGGTCATTGTCAAGACTTGGCTCGTGCCATGTCTCAGGTATTGGGTAATCAGCAAGCCATAGGACAAATTTACAACGTATCAGGCGATCGCTACGTTACTTTTGATGGTTTAGCACGCACCTGTGCTGCGGCGGTGGGTAAGTCACCGGATGAGCTGGAAATTGTCCATTATGAACCCAAGCAGTTTGATTTTGGTAAACGCAAAGCCTTCCCAATGCGAGTACAGCATTTCTTTGCTGATGTTCATAAGGCGATGAACCAACTAAACTGGCAACCGGAATATGACTTACTTGCTGGATTGAAAGATGCCTATGAGCATGATTATCTCTCATCAGGAAGGCATCAAGCAGCAGTAGACTTTTCTTTAGACGAAGAAATATTAGCAGCAAGTTGAGGCCACAAATAGATAGCACCAGAAATTAAAGTCAGAGCTACCGACACCCAAAAAGCGATCATTGAGGGGAGTTCCCAGCTTGCGGGTGTCGGAGCAATCAACAGTGCGATCGCGGCAATTTGACTCACAGTTTTCAGCTTACCCCAGATATTGGCTCCGCTAATAGCGCTACTACCAGATAACTTAGGGTTAACTCGCCAACCTGCGATCGCTAATTCCCTTGCTAAAATCAAAAATACTCCCCAAGCTGGGACTTGACCTAGTTGAATTAAGGCTAGTAGTGGTCCGAGCACTAGAAATTTATCAACTAACGGATCCAGAAACTTACCTAAATCAGTAACTTGGTTAAGTTTACGGGCCAGATAGCCATCTAACCAATCCGTACCTGCAGCTACCAGAAAAATTACTAAACAAATCCATCGCGCCTGCTCCGTTGGGTTATTTAAACCGTATAAGAGCAACGGTAATCCTAGTAAACGAGAAAAGGTAATCCAGTTGGGTAGATTCACATGAGTAATGAGCATTAGAAGGCAGGAGGCAGGGGGCAGGAGGCAGGAGGCAGGAGGTAACGAACTGTCATTACGATTCCAAATGACATCACCAAAAATATATCATTCCAATGCTACCGGAAACTAGATTAGCCATTAGCCATTAACCATTAACCATTAACCATTAACCATTAACCATTAACCTATCTCCCCAGCTCCCCAAACTTCCTCAACGGGGTCCTGCTTCTATCGCTGAATTAGCAATTGCACTCATAATTGCTTCCTCTTCACCAATATCCCTGCTAACTCCTCTGAGGGAAATTCTGTAAACGGAGCCTTCCCATACCCATTCAATTGTAGATGGTCTACAAGAAAAATTAGTTTCACCAATGCGCGAAGTTTGGGAGGCATCACATCTGCTAGGCACGAAGTAGCCTCGAATACCTTTGACTAGATGTACTTCTTTCGTGAAGGGATCATCGGCATAATATAACTGACCCACAGGTTGAGCTGAAAAAGAACCAATAGTACAAGAGATTACTCCCTTACATTTACTATTGAGTTCTAGATTAAGCTGGTACTGGTTATTCTCAATTTGGGAACTTACATAAATTGGCGCCCCCTTTAAGGGCATTTTACTGGGTAAGAGAATTAGCACATCGGTTTGTTGCTGGAGCTGAGGCAATACTGGAATAAAAGGTTCCGCTACTGCTAGAGATTCTTCTGGTGCGCCGCGATCGAGATTAATCAGAGTCCGAGCAGTATCACGGGGAATACCATAGCTGACAAGGGTACTAGGGTGCAAGACTCCACTACCAGAAACAATTGTTCGCCACTTCTCATTTTCCTTGATAAGAAAGGTTTCTCCTCCACCTTGTCCCCAAAGCCAGTGAGCTAAAGCATAGGAGTCAAAAAAAGTGATTTTGGTTACCTCAGGAGTAATACCAGAAAATCCCCCTCTTTGGAACAAGTCGAATAGCACTACTTTCCGAATGACAGAACTATCGTCAGCAATAGCAGGAGCAGGATTGCTGAGGATTCCTAGGAATGGAGTTGTACCTAAGATGCTTAAGCTGATGATACAACCGAGTAAAGATTTGCCTTTCATAAGGTTTTCCCTAGTTCATTAGTCGCCATATTACCGAAAAAACAGATGAGCCTATGATGTTTTGAGCAAGTATCGTAAAGTTTTAATAAACATATAGTCAAATATAGTCATTCATGTCATAATGTGGACATGAAGCTTTCAGAATATGCAAACAAAGTAGGAGTGAGTTATAGAACTGCCTGGAGGTGGTGGAAACAAGGGACTGAGGAAGGTTATCAACGGAGAAGAGCATAGCTGAATTAACATCTAACGGACAATAATGTTACTAGTAGAAAAACACATTATTAAGAAAGGACATCGATTTTGGACCCAGATAGATAATTTATCTTGGCAGTCCAAGAATCTTTACAACTCAGCTAATTATATAATTCGTCAAAATTTTATTTATGGCTATGGCTATTTGACTTATAATCAGATGGCTTCACTGATGAAAACAAAGGAGCAATATCAAGCCTTACCCGCTAAAGTTTCACAGCAAATATTAAGAGCATTACACCGTAACTGGAAATCATTTTTGGCAGCATCATCAGAATTTAAGACTAATCCTAATAAGTTTCTGGGAAAACCGAAAATCCCCGGTTATAAAGATAAAAACAAGGGGAGAAATCTTTTAGTTTATACAATTCAAGCTCTGATTAAAGTCGCCCTAAAACAGGGTTTTGTTAAACTATCGGGGACTTCAATCGAGTTGACTACTAGAGTTGCAAACTTGATCGCTGAAGTGAGAATTGTTCCCAAATGTGATTGTTATGTAATCGAGGTTATTTATGAGAAAAATGAACAGTTCTTAGTCCCTAATGAGAAAATAGCGGCAATAGATTTGGGGGTAGATAATTTGATGGCTGTAACTTCAAATCAACCGGATTTTACTCCTTTGTTGATTAATGGCAGACCCTTAAAAAGCCTGAACCAATTTTATAACCAACGTCGTGCTTTCTTACAATCTAGATTACCAGGTAATCGTCAAACTTCTCAAAGAATTGGCCGTCTAACTCGCTGTCGAAATCAGAAAGTAGATGATTATCTTCACAAAGCTAGTCGTTATTTAGTTAATCTCTTGAGCCAGGAACAAATTACCACTTTAGTCAATCGTACAGATGGAGGATTTCTCTGTCAATCCGATGTGATGGGTTCCTACAATATTTTAAGAAAAGCATTCCCAAATGCGTTTACTCGCTATGGGATAGAGAGGTGCGTAGTTCACCCCAGGAGAATTAATCTCTCAAAGTGAAAGTGAAAGGAATTTCTGAAATGAAATTCAGTCTGCCTATCTTTGACTATACTTTTACTAACTATCAATACATTAAGCTTGCTGGGTGAAAGAAGGGTAAAATTAACCACCAAAGGGAAAAGCAGACAAGTTAAATCCTGATTTGCCCCTCAGCCTGTGAAGTGTAATTTAGGTTGCTGGCAAAAAAGTAAGGAAAATTCTCTGTTCCCTACTCCCAGTTCCCAATTCCTAGTTCCCAATCCCTTGTTATAGAGCTCATGTTTAGCAAGCCTGAATTGGATTCACTCCAACCGCTCCAGAATGAAGAATTTCTGCCGCCGATTAGTCGCTGGATGACTTTAGGTGGCATGTTTCTGGTAGGTACTTTTGGTGCAGCTGTGGTTCTTGCTTCGGCGATTGAGTATAACGTCAAGGTAAGAGCAATGGGGAATGTTCGTCCTGCTGGAGAGGTACAAATTACTCAAGCTGAAACCCAAGGAATACTCAAAAGTGTTGAAGTTAAGGAAAACCAGGTAGTTGAAGCAGGAGGGGTAATTGCTTACATCGAGAACCCAAACCTCCCTCGCCTGGAAGCGGCAAAGAATTCCCGCGAAGCTAACATTCAATCCGATGAAACCAAGCTTGCTCAGACTAAGGCTCAATTAGAAGTCCTGGATAAAAAGATTTTAACTCAGGCTGGATTAACATCCTCAGGGCAACCGGGAGATAACATTGATTTTGTGCTCGAAAGAGCCTTGGCGAAAATAGCTAAAAACCAGTCAAAACAGGCACAGCAGCTTGCAAATCAGCGTCAGAGTCTCAAGGGAAAGTTGAATGAAACCAGTGGTAGTCTCAGTCGTCGGCAAGCGGAGTTGCAAAGGATTGAAGCAGAAATTAACAAAAGTGTGGTGCGTGCTCCTAGCGCTGGCACAATCTTGAAATTGGATGTACAAAATCCTGGACAGAGGGTGAGTTCTGGAGATGCGATCGCTCAAATTGTTCCCAGTAACTCATCTTTGGTCATTAAAACCCAAGTATATCCTAAGGATATTGCCAAAGTAGAAATAGGGCAAACGGTACAAATGCAGGTATCGGCTTATCCCTATCCCGACTACGGCACTCTCCAAGGGGAAGTAATAGAAAAGACTCCTGATGCATTTCCCTGCCAAGGCAATTGTGTAGGCTTAGCTACTACTTACTACGAGGTAGTAGTTATGCCCGAAAGATCCTATCTTGTCAAAGGTGGCTCGCCAACTGATGAGTCTGCATCACAACAGTCTTTCATCACACCTGGTATGGAAATTACAGCAGATATTATTTCCGGGAAGGAGCGAGTGATTACCTTTATTTTGAGAAAGGCAAAGCTGCTGACAGACGTATAGAACTCGGAAGAAATGCTAATGGCTAATTGTTAATTGTTAATTGTTAATTGTTAATTGTTAATTGTTAATTGTTAATTGTTAATTGTTAATTGTTAATTGTTAATTGTTAATTGTTAATTGCTAATTGTTAATTGCTAATTGCTAATTGTTAATTGCTAATTGTTAATTGCTAATTGCTAATTGTTAATTGTTAATTGCTAATTGCTAATTGTTAATTGTTAATTGCTAATTGTTAATTGTTAATTGTTAATTGCTAATTGCTAATCTCTGAAGAAACACCGAGTTAGGAGTCAGGAGGGAAGCGGAGAATTGAAATGGCACTTCATATTTCCTTTACCCCCCTTTACCCGTCAATTGCAAATTCACGAAATACTACCCATCTGCATTCGACTGCTGCCTAATTTCAAACGTATATGGACCAAAACCTCCAACTTGCAAATCTTGTTTACTGGGTTCTGCCTGTAACTTAGGACCATCAGCCCTGACTGCTTTAACTTCCCAGTCAAATTGTTGAGAAGATTCAGGGTTATCAGAAATAACGATAAACTTGCCGTCTTTGATTTTCTCACCTTCGATGGACTGAACCGCGATGCGATCGAAACCATCAATGTTAGTTAAAATAATCGTTCTGTGCTCCTTCCGAGTAAATGCCTCGAAATAAGGAGGGAGAGAGATTGTTACCTTGCCATTACAAAGCTGAGATGTTCCACGATAGTAGACTGCTCCCTCTGGTCCTTCGAGAGTGGCGTGAACGATGTACTTATCTTGATCTAATGGATGCTCAACGATAAATGTTTTAAAGACGTTAGCTGAAGAGTTCCAAATCTGGATTGCTTCCTCTGTTTTACCGAATTTCTCTTGATCAAACTTGAATGCGAAAACGCCTTCGTTACCACCTGTTCCTAAACCTTGAATACTGGCAGCAGAACCGCCGATGGCGTTCTTACCAGAAACTACTCCATCGACTTCTATGTCACCATTAAAGCTTGCAGCGTCACTCATAATTTACTCCACAAGAAATGCGATCGCTACTCAAAGTAACATAATCAACTTAAAGTCTGATCCCCTCTCAAGCAATCTTCGCAAATCTCAACGAAATTTCGATGTAATTTTCATTCTCCGCGTCTCCGTGTCCCCGCGTCTCCGTGTCATTTCCCCCACCCTTTTTTCGCTCACCCGTTAGTCTGAGCTTGACAGTTCGCAGGTTGATGCCAACCACTGTAGGCTTTACCATTAGTAGGATAAGCTACGAGTTCTACTTGACCATCAGGATAAACTACCCATCCTTGAGCTTCGATAATCTGGGTAATTGGTGATTGGGGATTGTTTTGCTTCCAAGATTGGGAATCCTCTCTTGTTTCTCGAGAGCGCCCGATGGGCGGCGCACCACCGGGAACAAACAAGCCAAACTCTCTTCCCTCCTGACTCCTGCCCTCTGCCTCCTGCCTTGTTTCTTCAGAGTAATTATTGACTACTGGAAATTGATAATTAGCCACTGGTGATGGCTCTTGCAATCCCCGATTGCCAATTTCCGATTCTCCACCGCGCCAATCTATCCAACCTGCTGTTGAGTTGACTACTTCATTGGGATTAGGAGGCAAGCCACCTCGTCCCGTAACAACAAAAGTACTATCTGCAGAACTTGCACAGCTGGCTACTACTAGTTCCTTGGTATCTATTACTTCAGTTGGTAAGTCCACTAACCCAGTGCTGGGATCAATAGCTAGTTCGTTAATTTCCACCATACCGCTAAACTCAGGACCAAGTTCAGAGGTAGCAGTGATGTCACTTTCTGGAGTTAGTTGCTCGCGGAACTGGGTACCAAAAATTCCTTGAGCGTTAATATTTACCCTACCCCCTGTACCTTGTTGCGCATTAGCAGTAATATCGCTATTTTCTAGAGCTACTAAGACATCAGCATGAATAATGATATTACCACTATCACTATTACCCACATTAGTTGTTATCCGGCTATTGCGCCGCAACTGAATGTCTGATGCTGTGAGCCTGATATTTCCACCTTCACCAGCAATAGTGGCAGCGCTAAGCGTTCCCTGCTCATCTAAGAGGATCGAGTTAGCTATTACTTTTAGTTCACCTGCTTTTCCCACATCACCTGCTACTCCATCTCCTGTACTCCTGACTCCCACTTCTGCTCCATCTCTAACAATTAAACTTCCAGTTTGAATCGTCAAATCCCCAGCATCTCCTGCACCTCTAGTATTAGATTCGATAGCGCTGGGTACAATACCATCGCCGACAATGCCAAAGGAAACTAGTTCAACTGCCGGCACAACATCAGTGGCAAAGCCGATTACTTCTACTGACTCAGAAGCATTCACTGTCAAATTTCCTGCAATCCCTCCACTACCGGTTGCTGCTGAGACTTGAGCACCGTTCCGTACACTCAATCGCCTAGTATTAATGGTTAAGTCCCCCGCTGGAGCATTACCCGTCAGTCCCGAAACTATCAGCAGAGAGGCAGAAGTGATCAAACCACTGAGAAACTGACCATCGGATGAGATACCATTTATTTCTATCACATCGGCATTCACTGTAAGATTACCTCCTGCTCCCCTACCAGAAGTAGTAGCTGAGATTTGAGCTCCGTCAGCAACTATCAGCTCACCAGCGTTTACCGTTAAGTCACCAGCAGCATTGGTACCAAGAGTGACAGTGAATAAGCCACCAGGAACTGGTGCTCCAGGTGGAGTGCCTCTCAATTCAATCAATTCAGCAGTTACCTTCAAATCTCCTCCCCTCCCCGTGCTATTCATATTAGGAGTGGTGGCGAGAGATGTACCATCTAATACCCGTAACTGTTTAGCATCAATCGTTAAAGTGCCTGCATCTCCCATCTCTCCGGTTCCTGTAAACAACAGAGAGCCATTACTGAGTTCTGCCAACTCGGAGACTTTTAAAGTCATGTCTCCTCCAGAGCCTCGGAAAAAAGTTGGGGTAAATAGATTAGCACCATCTTTGACAATTAACCTACCAGCGTCAATGGTTAAGTGTCCTGCTGCGCCAATACCAGCACTGAAGCTATACAAGCCGTCGCTGAGGTTAAAGATGTCAAAAGTTCCTAGTAAGAGCTGTTGTGCTGCTGCAAAAGGGGTACTTCCAGTTATTTCTACTGTATCAGCAAGAATCTTCAGATTTCCCGCTGCACCAGAACCAAAGGTGGAAGTAGAGACAAATGATCTGTCATGTAGTCTAAACTCATTAGCCTGCATCTCGATACCCCTACCATCAACATTGTCAAAAGTTTCAGCAACCAGTCTTGAACCTCCAGTTAGGCTCACTTGCCCTCCCTGCACTCCGATAGCACCACCACCGAAGCCACTGGCATTGACTGCTGCTGCACCTGATAACTCAATGTTGCCAAAATTCTGGATACCTTGATATCCGAAATCAATGCCAGTCGCAGTAGGAGTGAGGCTCACTAGTCCAGTACTAGCTACACTACCTAGTTCAATTTGTCCTTGAAAAGCTGTCAGATTGCCACCTTCTAAAATTAGATCACCACCTAGCAGTGCTAAGGTTCTACCTGGTGCTACTTGCAGACCAACTTGAGATTGATTAATAATGGGAGCCGGATTGGAGCCATACTGCAAGCCAATGGGTACATTTATAGTTAGTAAGGGCGGTGCTTGGGGATTAATGGCACTGAATTCACTCCCATCTGCTAACTTGATGCTATCGGCTGTAGAGCTGATAAAGGAGCCACCTATATTCAGTTGTGCATTGGAACCAAAAATAATCCCACTGGGATTGAGCAAAAATAGGTTAGCTGTACCATTGGCACTAATTAAACCATCAAGCTGAGAAACATTACCTCCTGTAACCCTAGTAAGGATATTGGTAACATCTGTTGGATTGTTAAAGAAAGCTTCGTTGCCGTTGAGTAAGGAAAACTCAGAGAAGCTATGGAACAAATTCTCTCCGGCTCTTGTGCCTTGTTCAATCACAAAAGTGTTGCCATTGAGGTTAACCTGAGTATTGGTTGTCCCATCGGTTGTAATTGGTTGTGCCCCAGCAAGAGTCGGCAATAGGAAAAATGCGATCGCTACAATTATCCCTTGTCCTACCTGCCATCGATTAAGTACTACGTCGATGCATGAGAAAACCCCTGCTACGCTTTCCGAAAGTAGACAGTTTTTATTGTTACTTTCCACAGGGCGACGACCTTGTTTTTGGTCTAAAACACCCATAGTGTTACCTTACTCTACACTTTGAACACTTCAGGCGGATACAACCATATATTTGAGACAGAATGTCAATATCTTACTTATAGTATCTCATAACAGCTACGCTAAAACGTATTTTAAATGCACGACAGTTTACCAGAGCACTGACATACACCCAATCATTTTTGCAATAATCCTCTCAAAGTCTTCGGTGTGTCGGTGATAATGTTATCAACTTGGCGATTTAAGAAAGTCTTCATCTGGGTGAGTTCGTTAATAGTCCAGACATGAACTTCCCTACCATTAGCATGAGCCTGATGAATAAAGTCGATGGTTGCTACCAGAGGTTGGACTGAATAGAAATCCACCTTCAATTGATCCACATGCTCAATTGCTGTAGTCATAATCAATCCCGTGGCAATCTCTGGATTAAGTTCCTGTACTTTTAACAAAGTATTATAGTCAGCAGAGCTAGTAACACATTCTTCTACGAATTTTTGCTCATCAACCAACTTAACAACTTCTACAGCAAGTTCCTGGTCATAACCATTGAGTTTGAGTTCAATATTTAGTTTAATCTTGCCCTTGACAGCCTTAATTACCTCCTCAAGGCAAGGTACTCTCTCTTCAGAAAATTTGGAGTCAAACCAACTGCCTACATCCAGTTTGCGTACTTCTTCGTAGTCAAGTTCCCAGATATTCTCATCCACGCCGGCAACTCGCTGGAGGTTGCTGTCATGAAGCACCACCAACTTACCATCCTTTGTCTGTTGAACATCAATTTCTATATAATCAGCTTGGTCTTGGATCGCCAGGTTAATAGCACTCATGGTGTTTTCTGGAGCATCCATTGAACTACCACGATGCGCTGTCACCTTAATAGGCTGAATCTTATTAGAGAACTGGCTCATGCATATTTGGGAATTGGGAATTGGGAATTGAGAATTGAGAATTGGGAATGTTCCCCTTCTCTCCTCCAGCTCCGTCAGCTCCGTCAGCTCTCCTAACCCTCTTCTGTCACTTTCCGAAATTCTGACGAAATTAGGTCATTACAGCCAACGACACCTAACGAGAGAATAAGGGTTTGACCCGAATGGCACTAAGATAAGCCGAAAGGCTTCGGTGAAGAGGGGTGTGGGGAGAGGGGGAAGAGAGGGGAGTGTGGGGAGAAAAAAGAGTATGTGGAGAGAGTTACACAACATTGTGTGTCTCAAGTATGGTTTGATTCTTTCCCCCCACACCTCCCACACTCCCCACACCCCCCACACTTCTCTTCAGTTCAGGATTTGAGCCTTAACTTAGCGCCATTCGGGTTTGAACCTCATTTTTCGGAGTCTGACAGAAGAGGGCTAAGCTTAGACGCATTCACCTTGCATGTTTCGGACAGGCAAGATGCCTGTTCCACAAGAAGCTGATCATTGAATTTGGTGCCAATTAGATGCGTTTTAGCTTAGCTTACCTTTAATTTAGAAGTCTCTAATTAAAACCAGCAGGATCGATTTCTCCAAGAGTGCAACCTGCCCGAACTGATTTACCAGCTTCTAGGAGATCTTCAATCGGAGTATCGGGCTCAATGTTACCTTTAAGGTTAACCCATAGCTCTACCACCATATTGTCTCGATCTTCATCAATATCTTTTTTACACTGAACTTGAACTTTGCTTCCGGCTCCATCGCTGAAGGCTTCATCAAATTGATTACGGATCTCGTTAGAGGAAAGGAAATCTCCAATATTGCTCACGAACAGATCACGGACTAAAGAGTTATTCACTTGGTCTAACAAAGCGATCGACTCTTGGTAATATTCTTCTGGTGAGTCACTGTAACAAGTTCCATGTTTGTACCATTCATGTAGATGCAAATCCGAAGCAAATCCTGGCATCTTAATGACTAATGCATTGCTGGTTTCTTCGGATAAATTGATTGGTGGTAATTCTGACCACTGCCGATCTTTGTCAAGACTGATGATATCTTTACTAACATTGCAATAAATATTGTTCCTCGGCTGAGGCCATAAACCGTGTAAAACTAAGTTAGTGGCATCAAATCGTTCCGCCGTTTGGCTTTGGCATTCCGGTTTACTTGGCCTGGTTTCACAAAAGGACGGTTGCCAGCTAAGAGCAAGTAAATAATCGAGATTGACTGGAGCATCTGCTGGAGTTAGTGAAGAACCTAAAAGTTGTCCGCACTGTAAGGGTACCCAACGCACTGGTGGTTCAGCACCTTCGAGCCTCAGTAAATAATGGGATTCCTCCTCTCGGTTTTTACCAATGACTGGATAGGTTTGTTCAGGAGTTAGTCGAATATTTCCTGGATTGGTTCCCTTTCTAATTGACTGTAGGGCTTCGCAAGCTTCCCCAGCAACAAATTGATCGTTGAGTTTGATCAATGCATAGGCTGGTTTAGACCACAGAGTTAAACAGAAACATAAAGAAATTGCCAGCAAAAAATATTTTTTGAACATTGACATTGATATTCTTTCCTGTCGAGGATAGCTGTCTATACAGCGTAGTTTCTTCTTCAATATATATAATAATAACTATTTCGTCCCTGCTCCCTAAAATCCTTATTGTGGTACTTTTTGGGTGCGCAATGAGGGATACTAGGATGAAGTTGGCTCTAGAAAAACAGAATTCCTATCCAAAACATGAACCAAACAGCTGATATCCTAAGTGAAATTGATAACCAACTATCCTTACGTCATCTTGACCTCGATCCAGAGGGATATTTTATTATCTACCTGGATAGGGAAGCCGGATTAATCTGTGCCAAACATTTCACCAATGTCATTGATGAGCGTGGTTTAGCTATTGACCCAGAAACTGGTAAACCTATACCAGCTCGGGGTAAAGTTGAAAGAACTTCCACTACCTTGTTTACTGGCAGAACTGCCAAGGAACTATGTGTTGCTATTTTTGACGAAACTCAGCCCCCTCCTGTCACGATGCTAGACCATGCTGCTTATTTGGGACGAGAATTTGTACGGGCTGAGTTAGCTCTCCTTAGTGGGCGAGAGTACGTTCAGGATTAAGAAAAACCCTGGTAAAAGAAGTAAGTAGCCATCGGCACCACCGTAGCGATAATCAAGAGACCAACTACCCAGATTGTGGCATTTTGGGTGTCAGTTTCTTCTGCACTGGTAAAAGTGCTTTCGATCTGAACTACTTCTTCAATTATCGGAGGACCTGGGTCAGGTTCACCGGAAATTACGGCTACAATGCGATCGCTGGCATCCAAGAAAGCTTGATTATATCTGTCTCCTTTGCGGAGTGGTGCAGCCATTGTTTCCGAAGCCACGCTCTGAGCGATTTCGTCAGGCATAATTTCCTTGACAGCTTCACCAGTTACAATGGCAGTGTTATTAGTGAGGGTATCAATAAGTATTAAGGTTTGATTAGCTTGAGCTTCTGGTGTTAGATACCATTTTTCAAACAGGGCTTGAGCAAAGCTTTCTGCTGTCTCACCGTAGTCTAAGCGGCGGATAGTTACAATCCTAACCTCATTGCCAGTTTCCTGGGCTAACTTTTCGAGTTTATTGCTCAACTTGCCTTCATTGATGCGGCTAAGAACTTCTGATTTATCAATAATCCAAGTTGGTCCTCCGGCGCTGACATTGGGCATTTGATAGAGGCTGATAGCATTTACTGGTGCTGCCGCTAATCCGCTAGCTAGCAGGATTACGAGCAAATGTAGGAACAGCCTTTGCAGATATTTTTGTCCCTTGTCTAGTTGATTGAGGAGCTGTCTCATTTAACTTAAATTGATCTCAAGATTGCCTTTTCTTAAAAATACTATACAAACTGGTGCAAAACTCACTGATAGAATTCGACTTGGATATTATATAGTACATAAGAACTATGGGGGAGTCTTAGTACCGCTGCGCGGAATTAAGAATTAAGAATTAAGAATTCTGCGATCGCTTTAGCAAAGCCCTCAAATGAACCGTAATCTTGGGCAATAATAGAGACATTTAGTCCCAATTTTTGGGTATTGGCTGCTGTATAAGGACCAAAGCAGGCAAAAATACAATGTTCGTAATCCCTTGGTGAGTTAACCATTTGCAAAAATCCTTCTACTTCTGCTGTACTACTAAAAGCGATCGCATTTATCTTTCCTTGACGAATCAGTTCTAATTCAACTTCATAGAGATCCTTATCCAAACACCGAGTGGTATAGGTAGGTACACGAGTGACTTGCATACCCAATTCCTGCAAACCTGCAACAAAATTGGGGACTACATCGGGTTCTGGTACACCGACAACTTTGGGAACGGGTACTAAGACTGATTTTTCCTGAATATCTGCAATTTTAGAAAATTCAGTAATTATTCCCTGAGGACTAGATTCTGTGGGAATTAAATCTACTTTCACATCAAAAGCAAACAATCTTTCTGAGTCTTTTCCTATAGCACATAATTGACAATTTTGGAGAGAAGAGGTAGGAATAGCCAAAAATTGCATCCGTTGAAAAAATGCCTCAATTCCATTTCTACTAGTGAAGGCAATCCAATCAAATTGATCTATTTTTTTGAGTACAATATCTAACTGGCTATACTCTTCCAGATAACAGGTTTCGATAGTTGGCATGAGGATTGGCAAACCACCTCGATTAATGATTTGTTGCGACAGCCTAGAAGCGTAGTTGCGAGGTGCTGTTACTAATATTCTTTTGCCGTATAAAGGCAGTTGAGTCGAAGGAATTAGTTTCATAGAAGAAGAGAAGGAATGAGGAATTAAGAATTAAGAATTAAGAATTAAGAATTAATAAATATGAAGTGGGATGTCAATTCTCCGCATCTCTGCGTTCCCGCATCCCTGTGTCTGATACATCTAGTTGTCATTCTCCTGCCTTCTGCCTCCTGCCTTCTGCCTCAAGAATGGGTATGAGATCCGGATCGAGAACTTGCAGCGAGAAAGAAGTGTTATCAGAGGTTATCGGAAAAGTCAAATTATTAGTTTGATACAACGGTTTGCCTGAGCCAAGGGAACTTTGCCGACACCCGATAAAAACCTAGATCAACAAAGTTAGCTTTATGTTATCTACGATATCTGAAAAAAAACTTCATCTTGTCCGTTGGGTATTAGTAATTGGTTTATTGGGATTAATTTTTTCCCTATTTTATGACCCCATCTCTCATTATCTAACAGATCCCAACAATTTATTGAGCCCTTTTCGAGATCTAAGTATCAGTTCTGAGCAATGCATCAAGGTACAGGGAGAGTGTTTGCAGCAACAGCCTTATCCTCTGGGGACAAGAATTTTTTGGGGCATGGTTATTCCTAGCGCTATTATGATTGTCCTCGTTTTTGGTCATGAAGCTTGGCGGCGTATTTGCCCTCTTTACTTTCTCTCCCAAATTCCACGAGCATTAGGGTTAAAACCACTACTCCAGATAGATAAAAATCGCTGGCTAGGGCGCAATCATCTGTATCTGCAATTTGCTCTCCTCTTTATTGGTTTAAATTGCCGGATTCTCTTTTTTAACTCCACTCGCCCTCTTTTTGGTCTGTTTTTAATCCTCACTATTCTTTCAGCTATTACCGTAGTTTTCCTCTACGGTGGTAGAAGTTGGTGTCATTATATCTGTCCTTTTAGCACAGTCCAAACAGTTTTTACCGGTCCGCGAGGATTGTTAGGGAGTGAAGCTCACAAAGCACCACCAGGGAGTATTACTCAATCCATGTGCCGCATTATAGATCAAACAACTGGTCAAGAACAAACTGCCTGTAGTAATTGTAAATCTCCTTGTCTGGATATAGATGCTGAAAAAGCCTATTGGGAGCAACTCACTAAACCTGGACGCAAATTACTCCAATACGGCTATTTAGGACTAGTCATCGGTTACTTTGTCTACTACTGGTTATACGCAGGCAACTTTGATTATTACTTTTCTGGTGCTTGGAGTCACGAAGCAAATCAATTAGCTACCCTTTTCCAGCCAGGTTTTTACCTCTTGAGTCAGCCGATTCCGATTCCTAAGCTGATTGCTGCTCCCTTAACCATCGCTTTTTTTGTAGGGATGAGTTACCTAATTTGTCACAAGCTAGAAAAAGCTTACAAGGCTGCGTCAATCAGAAAAAATTTACCGATTAGTCAAGAACAAGTCTTACACAGAGTTTTCTCAATTTGCACCTTTATCGCTTTTAATACTTTCTTTATCTATGGCGGTCGTCCAGAAATTTTGCGCTTACCTGTCCCCCTACAATTCCTCTTTAATGGGTTGGTAGTTCTCGTGAGTACTTTCTGGCTTTACCGCACTTGGGGTCGTAGTGCTCAACAGTATACCAAAGAAAGTTTAGTTGATAAATTGCGCCGTCAATTGAACCATCTCCCCTTTGACTTGTCGCAGTTTCTTGAAGGTCGTTCTCTCCAACAATTGCCAGCAGATGAATTATACCTGCTTGCCAAAGCACTACCCGATGTTACCCAACAAGATCGCTTACAAATCTACAAAGGAGTATTGCAAGAAGCGATACAAGCTGGACATGTGAACTATCTCAGTAGTTTAGAGGTTCTTCAGCAAATGCGCCAGAAACTTGGTATCACTAATGAGCAACATTATCAGGTTTTGGTAGAACTTGGTGGTAACAATGAGAACCTTCACCTCTTAGATCCTCGTTATCAACAACTTCCATATATTGCTCGCACCAAGCTAAGAAACCCTCGAAAAACAAGCATAGCAGGCCATCGAACCAAGCCAAGTAAATCTTAGTTCAGAGTTCAAAGTTCGGAGTTCGGAGTTAGGGAAAAACAGAGAGCATCCCAATTCTAAATTCTAAATTCTAAATTCTAAATTCTCTATTTCCTAATGAAAATCAAAGTACTTAATCATCAAACCAACGAATTTCAAGAAAAAGTCCTAACACCAGAAATCGGAAGACAAAGTGAGTGTCTTATTGGTAGACACCCTAGCTGTGATCTAGTTCTAAATAGTCCTGAGGTGAGTCGCGTACACGGCAGAATTTTTTGTCAAAGTGGACAGTATTATTTTACTGATCTCGGTAGTACAGATGGCTCTCGTATGAATAATGAGGAAGTTTTGGTTAATCAGAACTACCTCTTGAAAATGGATGATGTTATCCACATTGGCACATTTGTTCTGATTGTTGAAGAGATAGCCAAAGAGGAAGTTACAGATGTAGAGGCAACCTCGGCGAACTTGTGGCATAAGGATAACCTGACTGTTCGTTGCTTACAAGTGATTGATGAAACCGATGAAGTCAAAACCTTCCGCTTCGTCGCTGAACCGCCAATGCTATTCACCTACCAGCCAGGACAGTTTGTAACACTGCATTTGGAAGTTAATGGCAAACGAGTCAGGTGTTCCTATAGTATCTCTTCTACACCTTCGCGTCCTCATACTTTAGAAATTACCGTTAAGCGAATCCCATTGACTTATGAGAATACCGATACTTTACAGAGTCTAGTCTCTAATTGGCTCCACGACAACATCAAGGTAGGTAGTAAAATCAAATTAAGTGGTCCCCTGGGGAAAATCACTAGTTTGGCAAGTCCCCCACAGAAAGTGCTACTTATCTCTACTGGTATTGGCATAGGACCAATGATGTCTATGTCTCGCTGGTTCTGTGATACTGGTGCTGATATAGATATTATCTTTTTCCATAGTGCTAGGAAACCCCGCGATATCATCTTCCGCCAGGAATTAGAGTTAATGAATGGGCGCTATCCTAATTTTAAGTTGGCAGTTACCACTAGTCGCCCGGAATCAGGTCAAGCTTGGCTGGGTTATACAGGTAGACTGAATGAATCTATGTTACAAGCGATCGCTTCTGATTTACGCGATCGCACAATCTATGCCTGCGGCCCTAATCATTTTATGCAAAGGGTTAAAGGTATGCTAGAAGAGCTGGAATTTCCCCTAGAGAACTTTTACTCCTACCAAATTGGGGTTTATTATCCCCTGTTTGCCACACCTGCTAAACTTCAGAATGAGATGCAGACTGCCCTGAGAATTAGGGAGAAGGGAGACGCGGAGATAGGGAGACGCGGAGATGGGGAGATGGGGAGATGGGGAGATGGGGAGATAACTGCTGGTAAGGATTCATCACAGAAGTCGGAAAAGACGCCAGATTTCCCAGCTACTCCAGTTGCTAAGGCTGATGAACCATCTACAGTTGCCTTAGTAGCTTCTCCAACAGAACCTTCATCTGAGCCAATGGTAGTTTTTTCTGGATCTGGGAAAGAAGTACAGTGCAATAGAGAGGATTCGATTTTAGAAGTTGCTAAAAAAGCAGGAGTTGGACTTCCCCACGGTTGCCAAAGAGGAGTTTGTAGCAAATGTAAGCTACCGCTCTTAGCAGGAGAGGTTAATTATGAACAGGAACCAGAATGTGAACAAGGGTATATTCTCACTTGCATAGCTAAGCCAGTTGGGAGAGTTGTGATTGATGAGCATCCTGGAGTTAGTGGGAAGGTAT
>CBDCVG010000097.1:0-55414 GCA_965222765.1 Caldora sp. | reverse complement strand
TAAACCAGTTGAATGTTCCTAATACTAAACCAAAACCAGTTGAGGCGATCGCTTCTGCTTGTGCTTGCACTCTTGCTAATAATTGAGAAGCCAAAATTCGGACGTCAAAGGGCAGATTATGCTGTGTACTCCAGGCTTGGAAGCTAGATAATTGTTGCTGACCTTCTGCTAACAAAGATGGTAAGTTATTCACCAATTGCCGCCCTTGGTTAAAAATTGGTGGCGCTAATGTCAGGGCAACAAATACTACTGTAATCGCTGCAACTAAATAAACTAGTACTGCTGCCACAGTCCGGGGCAAAAATGGTCTAACTCCAGCAACAGCATAATTGAGTAAAAATGCAATTAGAGCTGCCGTAAGCAAAATGCTGATTAGCTCACCCACATAGCTCAGAGCAATTAGGGTCACCCAACCAGTCACTAACACTAACAGCCAAGTGAGCAGGAATTTCTGTAGAGGTGAAAATATTTGATTCATCATATTAATATCACAGTTTAAATGCCAAATATTTTAATGGCAATTATCTCCGAAATGAGAAAAGCGGATCGCTGTTAATTAGAGTCTGAGATAGCTAAGATGGTTTATTTACCAATGAATTGTAAAAGAAATCACATTTTTTTTTACATTACCATGCCTAAATCTAAAAAAAACATAAAGAGACATGGCAAGCTAAAATTAAAAACTTATGCTAATTACGGTGAATTAAAATCATATTCTGACTCATGCCGCAACTTACTCACAAACAACTATTTAACCTTCTCATTAAAGAACTAAATGAAGTTTATCAATACCCTCAAGAGGATTTACAGTATTTGTCTAAAGATTTTTTAGATGCACTTAATTATGATAGTGCAGGATTGAGAAAATACTTAGGTGAGCATGGTTTTCAAAGAGATGATGAGCAAGTAAACTCAACCGAACAGTTTTTGCTAGATTGGATTGATGAAGTATGGGTTAAAAGTAATGGCAATCAGGAACTATACGCAAAATTCCTCCAGGACTTAAGAGGAAACTTACAGGAGTTTGAAAGTATATGAAAAAGAGTTATCTCAAGCAGCAAACTCAAATCTTTTAAGTTTTGAAGCATTGGTTTCAGAACTTCAACAAGTTAACCCTGATTTTGATGACAAATTCCTGATATTAGCGTGGTTATTCTACGAACCTGAATTTTTATTACGAGACTGTGAAAACTATTACTTCCTTGCAGATGACGGAAATGTCGATGCAAGTGAAAGATCTTTATTAGAATGGATTAAAACTGAATGGGTTGACAAAGAAGGAAATTCAGATTTAGCCGACGAAATTGCTGCCCATTTAGCTCAGAAGGAGATGGAAATTGCTGCCAAGCGTTTCCGCAATTCCTACTCTAGATTAGGATAGTAGAGTTCTATACATGTAGGGGAAATTAACAATACTTCCTTCAAGTGACGTTAATGTAGGTTCTAAGGAAAAGTAAAAAATCAAACCAAAGGAAGAAAAATGTCGTCACAACCGATAAAAAAAGCTGTTGTCCTCCAAAGTGAGGGAAATTTTAGTAGCCTTCCTAGAACTTTATCTGGAAGCAGACCGAAGAAGAAGAAGAAGAAGCAGTCAGCAGCACTCAAACCGTTCGAGAAATATGTCCGAACTATGGCTGAAAGGTCAAATAAGGCAACTTCGGAATATCTTGAAAGACATGAAAGATCTAACCGAAAAAAGAAGGATGGATGGATTAAAGATTTTCCCAAAAACTATAGTAAAGCCATGTCAAAGCTGTATGGGAGTAGTTATCCTCTGGGTATGATGGGTATTAATCCTAAGCTTTTTGAATAGTTAAGCCTGATTGGTGTAGCTTTTTCCACAAAAGAAAAATTAAGCTTATCCCACGACTAAAGTACGTGGGATTTCGCGTCCTTCATAAAATTTATCAATAGTAGTTTATACTTAAATACATACAAGGGTTTTTTCGGTGCTTCCTTAAGCCGTATCTCTGATTGCGGCTTTGTTTGGTGTGAAAAATTAAGATAGCATGAATGATATTTTGAGTAGGCGAGCCTGGTTTTCCAACGTTCGCAACGATTTGTTGGCAGGTGCTGTAGTGGCATTAGCCTTGATTCCTGAAGCGATCGCTTTTTCCATTATCGCTGGTGTTGACCCGAAAGTAGGGCTTTATGCTTCTTTTTGTATTGCCATAATCACCGCCATTCTGGGGGGGCGTCCTGGTATGATTTCAGCAGCAACTGGTGCGATGGCACTGCTGTTGACGCCCTTGGTTAGGGAGCACGGATTAAACTATCTTTTTGCTACTACCGTCCTGACTGGCATCCTACAGATTATTTGGGGTTGGGTCAAGCTAGGAAACCAGATGCGCTTTGTCCCTAGGGCAGTCATGGTAGGGTTTGTTAATGCCCTGGCAATTTTAATTTTTGATGCACAACTCCCTCAGTTAGAAGGAGTTCCCTGGCAAGTATATCTGATGGTAGCAGTAGGTTTAGGGATTATCTATGGTTTGCCACGATTGACTAAGGCAGTGCCTTCTCCTTTAGTAGCAATTGTCGTACTGACAGCAGTAGCGATCGCAACGGGATTAGATATCCCGACAGTTGGTGATATGGGAACACTCCCCACAAGCCTACCCACTTTTGCCCTGCCTATCGTACCACTCAACTTTGAGACTCTTGAAATTATTCTGCCCTATGCTTTAGCTCTATCTTTAGTCGGATTGCTGGAGTCCTTCCTCACAGCTAATGTGATTGATGACTTAACAGACACCTCTAGCGATAAGAATCAGGAATCCTTAGGACAAGGCATTGCCAACATCGTCACAGGCTGCTTTGGTGGCATGGCTGGATGTGCCATGATCGGTCAATCTATCATTAATATTCGTTCTGGTGGGCGAACCAGACTTTCGAGCTTAAGTGCAGGGGTGCTTCTGTTATCCTGTATTCTAATTTTAGGGGATTGGGTAGCTCGCATTCCCATGGCAGCTTTAGTTGCAGTCATGATTATGGTTTCGATTAGCACCTTCAGCTGGGGCTCCATCCGCAATGTTCGCTATATTCCCAAGAGTGAGACAGCGGTAACCCTCACTACTGTAATAATTACTATACTGACTCACAACTTGGCGATTGGGGTGATTGTCGGGGTAGCTCTTAGTGCTATCTTCTTCACCCGGAAGATTGCTGCTCTGGTTTTTGTAGACTCTTTATTAACAGAGGATGGAACTGAGCGTATCTACAGCGTCAACGGTCAAATCTTTTTCGTGTCTGTGGAAAACTTTCTCAATGCTTTTGACTTTAGAGAAAAGTTGGAGAAGGTTACCATCAATCTAACCCATGCTCACCTCTGGGATCAATCAGCAGTAGATGCAGTAGATAAGATGGTGTTGCGCTTTCGTAAGCGGGGCGTCAATGTAGAGTTGATCGGTTTGAATGATGCTAGTGCCACCCTTCTGGATAAATTGGCAACCCACGATAAGCCAGATGCTTTGGAAAATATGGCCAACCATTAGCTAAAGCTTGCTGAATAAGCCGTAATTTTCGGGTTGCCATAGGTGTTAGGTGTTAGCTGTTAGGTGGTAGGTGGAATGAGAATGTCCCTACTACGGTGCAAGGAAAATGAGCTTCTATAGACAAAAACCTTGCACAATGCTTGGTCAACAAGTTATTGAAAGCACGGTATGGTATAGCTTCCACACTCGTGCAGCAAGCCCTAGCTAAACTGCCAGAAGCCCTGCTCCATAGCTGTAAGGTAGAAAAAGAAATGAAGAATTAAGAATTATTTTTCTTGCATTCTTCATTCTGCATTCTGCATTCTTAATTCTCTACACCTTTTCCTTAGCTGGTGGTACGATGCGGCTTTTATTGAGACTTTCATCAATTTTCTTGAGCAGTTCAAAGTCGTCTTCGGGTAAAGCTTGACTTCTCTCTCCCAAAGGCTGCTTTTCCAGAAAGTTGAATGCCTGCCGAAACTGGTGTGGGTTGGTATTAATCGGCGAGTCGAAGTGGCAGGGGATAATCCGTTGGAAATCCCAATTAGCTACCTTATCTGCCCAGTCGAGGGTTTCTTTCGGTGCTCGATTGAGAATGAGCGTCTGTAGAATTGGGGCAACAAACAAACGTCCGTCCCCTCGCAGGGCATCAAATGACTGTTTCCAGTTTTTCTGCCATTTGAAGGGAAACAAACCGAAATAAGCCTTTCTTGAGGAATCTGGCGCTTTGAAGGCATCACGTATAGCCTGTCTCCATCCTATTGTTTCCAGCACTTTTGGTCGAAAGTAAAAGGCAAATAAACAAATACGCTGCCATCCCTTGCGGCGGTTTGCCTCACTGTCTTCAACTACATCCAACCCATTTTCTTTGGCGTGGAATAACAAAGGGTAAGGATCCAGTTGGATGATTGCAGGTGGCTTATTGGGTACGGAAACTATAGAATCTGTTACCAACAGTGTACGCGATCGCTTGTGGAAAAAGACAACTTCCTCAAATTGTCCTGGTCCGAGATCAATAGGACCGAGTATGCTGTAGTCAAACTGATCAGCAAAAGGAGCTTTGGTGCTATCCTCTGGAAGTATCTGAGTACGTCCCCCGGGAAAGCCGAGCCAGCTAAGAGGCAGATTCAAAGGGAAACTCCACTGATTTGGAGCTACGAAGACTTGTGCTTGCCGAAAGCGTCTGGCAAATGGACCAACGAAGACTTTGTGCTCAATACCAGAGATGGTTGGTAGTATAATGTACTTTACATCCCCATGTTCTGCTTCTAACTCTCTGACAAGTTTGATACATTCAGAAGTTGGTGCAACTGGGGCATAGACTAACAGTCCCCCTGCTTCGAGCTTAACGACAGTCATACGAATCGGCACAATGACATAGAGGATCCCCTGCAGTTGGTCGAAAGTCCAGATGGTATTCTTAACTACTTCTTTGCAGAGAGTTTGCCGTTTACCGTAAGGGTAAAGGGGTACAGCCGGCCAAAAAGGCCATGAAAATTCCCCAGGATGGATGCTTGAATATTGCTTTAACTGCGACTGGTAAGTCTTCTGTGATTTAATCACTCCACGCTCCCCTGCCTAATTAATAATACTTCCAGTCTTTTTATCTTAATCGCCTATCTTGCACCAATCGGTGATAACCCACTTATATCAAGTTCGGTTGAATACTTAGGGCTTGCTGAATAAGTCGTAATTTTCGGGTTTGAATAGGTGGTAGGTGGCAGGTGGTAGGTAAGGTATTAGGTATTAGGTGTTAGGGAATTTTCCACGAAAGTGCAAGGAAATTAAGCCCATCGATGCAAAAACCTTGGACTTGTTTGGCTTGCCATAGGATTGAAAGCCTCGTCTGGCATGGCTTCCACACTTTTGCAGCAAACCCTAACTAGTAACGCTGCAGGGAATGAAGAATGAAGAATGCTTATAGAGTAAGGATTCTATCAATCTCTTGCCTGTTGGATTTGTACACAATGGAGAATTGCGATCGCAAACCCTGGAAATGGTCACCCTTACTGTTTCTCTATTAAATCACGAATACACTTGAACCGATGAAGATGCGGATGTTCTCTCAGCAGTTTATCATATTTCTGTTGGATCTTAGACAATGATTCATTCGATATTTGTGGATCTTTTTTATAAATCGTTAAAGCTCTTGCATAATATCCTTCAGCTTCCCGAAATTTATCTTGTATTTTAACAATTTGAGCTAGCTGAATGAGACTTTGAGCAACAGCAGTTTCATCTTGAAGATATTTTTCTCTTATTTTCAGAGCCTTGTGAGAATGGTGAGCCCCTTGATAAAAATCTTTCCGTAGGCGATAACATTCTGCGCGTTCATATTCAATTCTAGAGCAATCAATCTTATCCTGTTTGTTATCTGATGATTGAAGCTGTTCTATAAACCTCTCTAGTTCTGAAGAGGCATAAAATTTGTCTGCTGCTTTAAAGTTACGTAAGTAGCATTCTGCTTGAGCTAAATAGCACTGGCAAATAATTTTCTGGCGATAATACTGCTCCGATGAGGTGGCGTGGGAGCTGTAAATTCTTATAGCTGCTTTAAATTGCTCTGTTGCTCGTTGATAATCTTTCTGGGTATCATCGTAAAATAGACCAAAATCTTTATGTATCCCAGCCTTAATTTTGTGATTTGGTTCTAGATTATTGGTAGCTGACTCAAGTGCTCTATAGTACTGCTCTTCCTCATTATCAAGGCAAGCTAAATTATATAGGTAACGAGTGTAAAGTGGAGCTTGTTGACCAAGATTATCGCTTAAAAATTTTCCACATCTTTTTAGCCACTGTTTAGCTTTATCGGTTTGACCGATACGATTATAGAATTTAGCTAGTCCGATAAAGGGCTCAAGTAAAGTTACTGCCTCGTCATCATCGTCGGTTTCATCAAACCAGGTTGCTGAGTCAGGGGTATTGAGGATAAGTGTAGCGCTAGCTTCAAGATGGGGAACCATTAAATCCTTCATTAAGGGAATACCATTACGCTTGGCATCTTGAGGGATCTCTTTGGCAATTGCTGCCATGATGTAGCAAAATTCTCTTTCAGGATTCTCTAGTTGCTCGTTGTCTAACTCATTAATAAACTCTTCTCGCTTAACCTTGAAGAATCTCCTGACAATAGGATGTAATGGTACTATAGTGATCTTCTGTTTTAAATCTTTAAGAGATTGATTTTCTTTATTTGGAGGCGTATTGAGATATATACTCCGGAGTTGGTTATAGCCATATTTGATGCTGGTTGAGTCATTAAGATTAATTAAATTTGAGATAATATCGCCAAACTCATCAATGAGAAATCCAGGAATTTGAGCTGAGGCAAAGAAACTTATACAGTAAGCTAATTTTTTTTCTTTTTCTGATAAATAACTCCAAAGCTGATCATAAATCTTAAGAGCCTTCTTATCAATTATCTCTTGTATCTGTAGATCATTATTGTAATTGATGTCAGAGAAATTTCCAGCATCAGCCTGAAGCACATCTCTTAAATCACTGAATCTTTGCCAAGGTTGCTGAAGATAATCACTTGCTGCTTTTAAAAGGATCGGTAAGTTCCCTAACTCGTTACATAAACCTTTAACTGCCCGTATTTCTGTATCAACTTTTCCAGGAAGTCTAGGCTCAAGGTTGTATCTTAACAGTGCGATCGCAGCTTTTTCGGATAAGGGTTGAAGTGGGTGATAATCATTGACATAAGAAGCAGGTATAGATTGAGGAGAAGTGATAAGTATTTTAATGTAAGGTTGGCTAGGTAAGGAGTTTTTTAATTCCTCGAAATTGTAACAATCATGAAAAATAACGAGTATTGGTTTTGATATTTCTGATAAACTTGACCAATATTCTTTAACAGCAGTTTGATCGGCTAGTTCTGAACTGATCCAAATAATATATTCATATCTTTTTTTGTATTCCTTATTATGGGCATACTGTTTAGCTAGCTCACTTTTGCCGACTCCTGGCATACCTAAAATAGCAAATATTCTGTGTTTCTCAAGACCCTGGTGCAATCTTTCGAGATCCTGATTACGTCCCTTGAATTTACTTCTATCTATTGCAACAGGAACGTCTTGGATTTCAAGCGGGCGTTTTTTGAGGTCAGTGGATGAGGTTTCTTTACTTGTGTGGCAAAGCACTAATATAGATATAACAGCAATAATAATCATGCTGCCAATTAAAAACAAGTAGAAAAGCCAATTCTTGTCTGGAAAATATTTATCAACAAAGCCTTGGATATATTTTTCAAAAATGATACTTGAAATTACATTAGTTATGACATCTTGTAATATGGGCAATATAACTATGATAATAAATCCAACTATTACCAGATGTCGTTTATTTTTCTGAAAGGACATTATTATCATGAAGCTAAAGATAAGGAATAATCATCTCTCGTGGAACAGGCTTCCAGCCTGTCTGAATCCAACAATCTGGTAACTGGCAAGATGCCAGTTCCACAATCAAGTTGCCTGTTGCCGCTTTGTTGGTTAAGATTTCAGCCTCCATGCCGTTAAACAAACTAAAGATAAGGAATAATCATCTCTTGTGGAACAGGCTTCCAGCCTGTCTGAATCCAACAATTTCTTAACTGGCAAGATGCCAGTTCCACAATCAAGTTGCCTATTGCCTTGTTGGTTAAGATTTCAGCCTCCATGCCGTTAAACAAACTAAAGATAAGGAATAATCATCTCTTGTGGAACAGGCTTCCAGCCTGTCTGAATCCAACAATTTCTTAACTGGCAAGATGCCAGTTCCACAATCAAGTTGCCTATTGCATTGTTGTTTCAGATTTCAGCCTCCATGCCGTTAAAAAAGGTAAAAATAAGAAGGAATAATCTCTCGTGGAACAGGCTTCTAGCCTGTCTAAATTCAACAATTTCTTAACTAGCAAGATGCCAGTTCCACAATCAAGTTGCCTGTTGCCTTGTTGCTTAAGATTTCAGCCTGCACTGGTATTCGCCAATGCCTCAACAGTAGCAAGAACTTTACAGGCAGCTGGTGCTTCAGATGATCCTGCCCGCTGAAGTATGTCAACAGCTTGGTGTAGATTCTGTAGTGCCGTTTTAAATTCTCCTTGCCACTCAGCTTGCAGCTTACCCAACCTCGCCAAAGTAATGGCCATACTAGAAGAATTCCCTTGTTCCGCCTTCAGTTCCACGGCTTTCTGATAAATCTCAATGGCTTCATTGAAATTACCTTGCTTTGCCTTAACGCCACCCATCTGATGCAGAGTGGAAGCTTGCTCAAGGGGATTTCCTTCCCTTAAATCCAAGGCATTTTGATATAAAGCTAAGGCTCTATCAAGGAAATTCTGCCGTTCATAGATTTTTGCCATCTGGCATAAAGTGGCAGCCTTACCAGAGGGATTGTCGATACCATTCTCTGACTCTAGAGCTTCTTCATACAAAACCAGAGCTTCATCAAACTCATTCTGCTTATATCTGAGCATGGCAAACTGGTGTAAAGCTGCCGCTTTGACACTGGGTTTGTTGGCATAGGCTGGAGAAACTCGAATCTGCTGGTAGAGCTCAATCGCTGACTGTACGTTTCCTGTACGTACATACAAGTCAGCTAAATGGTGAAGGGTGGAAGCACACCCTTGATCATCATTATTCTTCCTTTGCAAATTCAGGACTTGCTTGTAAGTTGCGATCGCTTTTTTGAACTGCTGCTGTTTTTTTTCTAGACTTGCTAAGTGAAGTAAGGTAATTGATTGAGCAACTTGTTCACCTAGTTTGTTTTCCAGGTTGAGAGCTTTGTGGAAGAACTCTCTGGCTGGTTTTGGGTGTCCTTGAGCCGCTTCAAGCACACCAAGTTCGTGGAAAATCCGTGATTGCAGGGAACCAAGTTCTGGATACTGGGATGCCTGATCCAAGGCATCATTCAGAGTTGCCTGAGCTGAGGCGTAATCCCCATTTTTTCTCGAGGACACACCTTCACGTTTGAGTGAGCGAATGTGATTAATTAACTCTTCTGAGGCTTTCATTTTCTCTGAGTGCCAGAGCATCCAACGACGCCATGGAGCATTAAACTTCGATTCCCTCTGGTTCATGATAGTTGGAGGAGACTCTGTTTGACAAATGAACAGTACAAAATTAGCTGAGAGAATCAAGGAAACCAAAGTCTGATTGACTGATGCTATCTGGATGGATATCTGAGAGTATAGCCAAAGTGTTCCCTGAAGCATCAGAGATAATGGTTGCTGAGCTTCCATCTTCAGTAGAAGTCCCTAATGTGATTTGTATATCGTTCATAGAGAAATTCTCAGTTAGAATTAACTGATCTTCGCCAAGTGTAAAGTCCGTAATTAAGGCAGTGTTTTGCTCAGAGAGAATAAAATTGTCACTACCTGCTCCCCCAGTATAGCGATTGTTCCCGGTGCCTCCATTGAGGAAATCATCACCTAAGCCACCGACTAAGGTATCATCCCCTGCACCACCTAGTAACGTGTCATTCCCTGCTTCTCCCCGTAGGATATCGTCACCACTCAATCCTTGGATGTTGTCATCACCTTGTGCAGCATTAATCACATCAGCAGAATCATCGAAGCCTGTGATGTCATTATCTAAGTCATTAAGAATGGTAAGGGTATCACGATTAAAGATGCTCTGGTTATTCCATTCAGCATTGAACACATCAATACTGTCTTCAACGGATACATCTCCATCAAAGATAAGGTTGCCGACAAAACCAGAGTTATCTTCTCGGTTTGAGGGAATATTATCGATGTCCTCAAGTTGAACACCTTGAAGCACAACCCTTGTACCAGAAGTATCACCTTCAAATGACAAGACAAGATCCTCACCCTCTTGGGAAAACAGCAAGGAATGAGCTTCCAAACCCTCTCCCACAAACTGAAGGGTATCTAACTCTTCTAGAATCGCTTGTGATGGATTTGTGCCACGCCCCACACCAGTGAAGTTAGTAACAATTATCTTGTCTCCTGCTTCGACAACAATGGTTTGATTGCCACCGGATGCATCTATAACTAGTGGTTCTTCCGGTTCAATTGGTGGTTCCGGTTCAACTAATGGTTCTTCCGGTTCAACTAATGGTTCTTCCGGTTCAACTAATGGTTCTTCCGGCTCAACTAGTGGTTCTTCCGGTTCAATTGGTTCTTCCGGTTCAACTAATGGATTCTCCGGCTCAACTAGTGGTTCTTCCGGTTCAATTGGTGGTTCCGGCTCAACTAATGGATTCTCCGGTTCAACTAGTGGTTCTTCGGGTTCAACCAATAGCTCCTCTTCTTCAACAGAGGTTTCATTGGATTGCTGCTGACTACTGTTGATAACAATAACAATTCCTGGATTCTCAGGCACATCGAGACTATTAGGCTCATCGATATTAAATTTCTTCAGCAGATCCATGTCAAAAGAAATTTCCTCGATCGCCTCATCGGCAGGTGTGTTAAACTCACCAGGTTCTGTGAAGTCAATCTCGACATCGTCGTTGGGAACATATTCAGGACTCGGTTCCAGAGGCAATGAAATCTCTGTTTCTATGCCTTCTTCCACAAGATATGGCATAGATGTTGGCACATTAACTATGGTGTCAACTTCTACTGAGGGATTAGTCTCTGTGCGATCGCTAATCATAGTACCGTCTAGGTAGTCATTCGGTACTAAGGTCTCGAATAAATCAATCTCTAGGTTTTTACATCCTTTAGATATATCTGGATTTACTTCGAGCTTCCCGTCAATATTGTGGAACTGGCGATGGTTGGGTATGACTGGAGCAAAAAGCAGAGAAGTATCGATGTCATGATAAGTATTTATCCCTACAAACTTCAGCATCTCCTGAAGTTTACGCAGCCATCTACGGGGTTTGTTCTGGCTCTTGGTGTTGTTATTGTTGCTTGTTTGGGGTGATTGTTGTTCTATGGATTCTTCATCTTCAATAGTCTCCTCTAAACTTTCCCGCTCTAATGGTTCATCAGGGGGTAGTTCTGGAAGATCTTCCTCTAATCTGGGTAGATAGTATAAACCATTGTCCAGATTCGGGAGTGGTGTCCCGACTGCAAGTTCCTCTAAAAATACATGCTTCTCCTCTTCTGACATTGATATTAACCCCTTTACACAAGTTCCAAAGCACAAGCAACTCTCAAGGTTGTTGGAGGGATGGGGACTTCGGAGTAATGGTAGATTATCTAATATATCCCCATATAATAAATACTAGCTTACGGTTTTGATATCGTACATAGCGATAACATTAATCAGCACTCCTATTCAAAACTAACATCCTTTTACTAGATGCGAATTTTTAATAATTGTTCCATTTTTAGATGATAGGTCAGCACTAAGATTGTCGCAAACATCAAAAATCTTGTAAAAACCTGCTGAAATGGGTCTCCATGTCAAATTCATGGAGAGAATTTTAATAAATTTAGTATGATTCGTGCTAATATATGCGCCACTATGTCTATTAGTGGAATCAGTGGAGTATATTTTATTGACTGTCAAACCTCTATATACAGTTATGATGGGTATACTTTTAAGTTCTACAAGCCAAAAACTTTAAATTCTGATATCCTAAGTATTGTTTTACAAAACGTAACGATTGTCCCTTGATCGAACAGCCCTTAATAAAAGTAGAAATGAGCACAACACTACTCAGTTAGTGAGCTTCTATCCTTAGGATTCCCATCTAGGTCATAGTAGCTAACAATTAACTATGAGGAAATTCATCCAAAACTAGAACAATATTAGTACTGATTGCGTCTCATACTTCTGTAAGAAGTTATATCCAACATTACTCATTACTCAAAAAAGCTCTCCCACACCTTTTTTTGTTCACCCGTTTTGGCGAGTGCGAGCGTCTCGCTCGCGCTTAGGTGAAAAGCGAGCAAGATGCTCGCACTACTCTCTTTGTTGCGTGGTACGACTAAAACTGTAGGTTGGGTGGAACGAAGTGAAACCCAACATGCCTAGTACAGGCTTGTTGGGTTACGCTATTGCTGCACCCAACCTACACCTAATACATCAAATTAGCGTACCACGCCACTAGTACAGCACAGCGGCAATAACTCACCAGCTAAAAAAAGTAAAAACCAGATACCATAAACTTTACATCCTTCCGTCTTCTGCCCCCTGCCCTCTGCCTTCTTCTACTAGTACAATCAGTATTTTTGGAACTTCCATGGTGAAATATGTAATTTTTGATACATTAATGCAAAATATATAGGTTGTGAATCACGATGTAGGAACTGGAGGATTTGTCATGGCTAAGGCTGGTGAACCTAGCATTCATCGCAATCAGCAGCAGGAAAATTGGAAGAGCTTTTCAGAGAAATTGAAAGACCTCAAAGATCAGATAGGATGTAATAATGACGATTTGGCATCGGGTCTTGGTATCAGCCGACAAAAGTATTACCAGTTCCTTAAAGATCCTGGCTCTGGATTGCCAATTGATCGAGCCAATGTCCTTGAGCTGTGGGATTATTTAACTAAAGATAAGGGAAAGCAATTTCGTCTAGGAGAAACCCAGATCCTCGATGAACTACTAGAAGCTGCTGGTTTTCGCTCAACCTTAAATACAAACCCTAGCTTTGAGCGTATCCGCTCTCGCCTCGAAGGGCCTTGGATTCAGGACAGTACTGTTCTGTGTAGGCTCGTAGATGATATTATCGACCTGATTTTGGATCGAGGCAGCAGTCCCTGCTTAGAGAGTAAGGATGATCAGACAAATTACTGTAGCATCGCTGAAGCTAAGAAGTGGCCAGAAAAATACTTGAAAGGTGGGATTAATCTTAGAGCACAAGAGCAATACATTCAGCAAATTGATAAATTCGTCTACTTTGGTAAGGTTAAGTTCTGCGCTGATGAGCTTTACGAGCTGTACCAAGGAATTCTGGAAAACCAAAGGTTCCGTGCTTTTAATCTAGACTTTGAGGCGATTGACTGCCAATTCCGTACTATCTCATTTTCCCTACCAGAAGAAGCAAAAATCGATGCCAATATAATAGAAATAGATGTCGCTCAATTATGTAGAGAGGCTGAGCAAGAACTTCACGCGCACCAATCATCAGATTCCCTGCCAAACCAAACATTATTGCCTACTTTTCCTGCGGTTATCAATGCCTCAGTAACGTTTAACCTCCGAGATGGGACAAAAGATCATACTAATCCAGAAACAAGCAAGCGAGTTACCTTTAGCTATGCTTCTGCTTGTACCCACCTTGAATCTATTTTAGTTGCCTTATCTAACGGATTAGGCTATTTCCTTTCTGAGTCTTTACTGGCAGATGGTTCTAGAACCCTAAAGTTAGGTGGCTTATTCATGCGAGCCTTAGGAGATAGAACTGATAGCTTAACCCGAATATCAGCCACATTGATTGATGAAGAAGGTACAATCCATCAAGGACTCTGGGTTGAGCAGAATATGATTTTGGGCTTTCTTCAAGCTAATGCTGCTGCTGCCTTGAGTTGGTTCTCAGAACAACTCAATGATGGTAAAACTCTATCAAAATTTATCGAGATTTGCTCTAGGAGTGCCGAGGTTGACCAAAACCTTTATAACTATATTGATAGCGTCTATAACTATGGAGAGCATGAAAAGATTCCAGGTGAGAAGAGAAAAATCTTAGATACGGATAGAGAAACCACTAGTTCTGTTATCGAAAAACTTAAGAATCTCATAGACAAGACTAAAGAGCTCGTAAATGATATTGAAGATATCAAACAGATTGTCTTAGCTCAACCACAACCGAATAAAATCCTCAAGTATCTTGATAATTATAGGGCACGCCTAGATACAAAAAATTTACTAGCCCAAACCGCTATGGCTTATGCCTACCTTAATCAGGGAGAATTAAAATACTTAAAAAAAGCAGATAAAAACTTGGTTAGCCTGCGTAATAAATTATATCGTGGTGAACTCTCAATGACTGGTGATCGTCACCTTATACCCACAACTATTTTATATGAATCATCACGAATGCTATTCGATATGATTACTGACAAAAATGAACTTTTGCAGCATCGAAAATGGCGTTCATTACCAGCTATTGAGATTTTACAGGATCCCATCAAAGAATTATCAGAGTATGCCGAGAAAAATAATACAGGAATTATCGATTTTGATGTCTATCTCGCGGCAAGCCTATTCTTTCATATAGTTGGACTGGCAGAGTTTTATATCGGTGGCTCTGATGAGATTGATTTCCTCAACAGTGCTATAGATAAATTTATCAAATCCAGCCACTACTCAGCACAAATTGGATGTTTGCAAAGAGCAGCTCGTTGTCTTTGCTATGCTAGTCGAATTTACTCTCGTTTAGCTAACCATAAAACCGCTGCACACTTGATTGAATCCGCCAAGAAACTTTTAATTAAACCCAGATTTAGATTTACTTCCCATAATTCTAACCATCATATTTTAATTGCTGAAGGGGAAATGCTCTGGTCAAAATTCTCCGGAGATCTAAATGTCAAGTGCCGAGACTCAGTTAGTATTCCACTAATACTGTGCTACTTTGTTACAGCCTGGGACAAATCAAAACGTTATGGTTCCCCAAGATCAGAAGCAGATAGCTTATACAATATCTCTAGAGTCATCGAGAAACTCTCAGAAAATAGCGATGATCAGATTCAGGGTTTAGTAGAGCAATCTATTACTATAGCCAATTCCGAGCCACACAAGCAAAAATTATTCTTGGCAGAATTCTCTCACGATCGGTCTTATAAGGATATCTGTAAGGAGCTCTTCTCAGATTACTGGAAATGCACTTATAAAGAAGCTTCTGATGCTCTCAAGGTGCAAGTCAAGGAGTTTTGGGATCGTGGGGTACAAGTATCGGAACCAGAACCAAGGCCTCATCTTTTTTCAAAAATGATTGATAAGGGAGAATTTTTGTCAATAATTCCTAGGGAAAGAAGGCAGGAGGCAGGAGGCAGAAGGCAGAAGGGAAGGAAGCATGAGACAGGCTAGAACCCACAAAAGATTATTCTACACAAAAGAACTCTGCTGTTAATGTCTACATATCCATAGTGGCACTGGCATCTTGCCAGTGGAAGCCGATAGCCCCTAAACTCAAATCTCAATTAGATTTCCGAAAACGAGCCAACAACTCCTCAGAGATTAAAGCATATCTGGATGAGTTAGAAATTGAGAGTGCGATCGCAAACTAATTGCATAGTATACCCTCAACATTGCACACCAGGGGAATATGCCAAACAGGCCTTACTCTGGAAAAATCCACGATTTGACATCAAGATACTGAAAAAAGTAGGTAATTCTGCTTTAATGTCTTTCTAATTACCTATTGAAGACATCCAGAGGTCAAACAAGGTTTTAGTTATAGTACTTTATGAAAAAACACAAGCACGTCAAAGTTCAACAAAATCAAAGATTTCAGTGCCTGTTAAAGTGGTTCACCACGACAACAGCCCACCGATATCTGTTAGGGCTGTTTACTATCTTAGCGATCGCAATACCTACTAGAGTCCTAGCTCAGGCAGAAGGCACATCAGGAGGCTTTCTTGCTCTCCTCGATTCTCTCTTCTCCGCAATTGTCAGTTTCTTGGCAAAGATCTTCTTTTTTGAGATTGCTGGCTTTCCTTTCATCGTTGTCTGGTTGATTGTTGCAGGTATTTTCTTTACCATTCGCCTCGGCTTCGTCAATATCCGTTCCTTCAAACACGCTCTCGATGTCGTACAAGGGAAATACGATGACCCCGATGATGAGGGAGACGTTTCTCACTTCCAAGCTCTGGCAACAGCTCTGTCGGGCACAGTTGGGTTAGGTAACATTGCTGGTGTGGCAGTCGCTATCCAGACAGGAGGACCAGGAGCCGTTTTGTGGATGACTCTTGGTGGCTTCTTCGGCATGACGAGCAAATTTACCGAGTGTACCCTTGCTCTGAAGTACCGGAGAATCAGAGAAGATGGCCACGTTGACGGTGGTCCAATGTACTTCCTGTCACGGGGTCTGTCGGACCGAGGAATGCGTCCCCTAGGACAGGGACTTGCTGTTCTTTTTTCTATTCTCTGCATTTTCGCCTGCCTAGGTGGCGGCAATATGTTCCAAGCCAACCAATCCTATGCCGCTGTTGCTGAAGTTATTCCTGCTTTACCAAGTTGGGGTTACGGCATAATTGTTGCTGCAGTAGTAGCAGTGGTGATTATTGGTGGCATTAGCCGGATTGCGGCAGTGACGAGCAAACTTGTACCAACTATGGCAATTATTTATATTGTTGCTTGCCTGTGGATCATTCTTACCAATCTTTCCGAACTCCCAGGTGCCTTCGGCACTATTTTTAGCCAAGCCTTCTCTCCCCAAGCTGTTGGTGGTGGTATTGTTGGTGTCATTGTCCAAGGAATTCGACGCAGTGGTTTCTCTAATGAAGCGGGTATCGGCTCAGCAGCAATTGCTCATTCGGCAGCTCGCACAGATGAACCAGTTCGGGAGGGAATTGTTGCTTTACTCGAACCATTCATTGATACCATTGTCATCTGTAATATGACTGCTCTGGTGATTGTAATTACTGGCGTTTATCAATCTGAACTCAAAGGTGCACAGCTAACTTCAGAAGCCTTTGGCCAAGTAATTGGTTGGTTTCCCATTATCTTAGCGATCGCAGTTACCCTATTTGCCTTTTCCACAATGATTTCCTGGAGCTACTACGGAGAAAAAGCTTGGGGATATCTATTTAGCGATCGCAGTGTCATTGTTTTCAAGATTCTGTTTGTAGCTTGCGTCTTTCTTGGTGCAGTTGTCAATCTCCAAGCAGTAATTGATTTCAGCGACATGATGCTTCTAGCTATGGCATTTCCCAACCTACTCGGTTGCTACTTCTTATCTGGAGAAGTAACAGCAGATCTCAATGATTATCTACAGCGTTTGAATTCGGGAGAAATGCTAACTTATCAAGATTCTTCCCATTAATTAGGTATTAGGTGTTAGGTATTAGGTCAGGACTTACGCAAAAACTCTATTTGTAGGGTGTGTTAGCGTAGCGTAACGCACCTTTGACTTTCTATGTGGTGTAGCTGCTTTCCTGAAAAATCTTCCTTGTCCACTTTCCTACTTTCCTCCCTTGTCTCATGTTGAGGGTCAGACCTCTCCCCAAACCCCTCCCCTGCCAGGAGAGGGGCTTTCTTGCCGCTTTCGGTCAATTATTTTTAGAAAATATTTATGGCAAAAATAAGTCGTAATATTTTAATTGCTGTCGCTGTTCTGGTACTGATAACTGCTGCTCTTTTGTTGACAGCTAACCAAGCTTATACCAGTGGCATAACTTCAGACAAGCTGCATACCTCTACAGCTCAAGATGTTAGTCAAAATCCACAAATTAGTCAGCTTACTTCTATCACAGAAATACCAGATGTATCTCCTGAAGATTATTACTATGAGGTTTTAAGAGAGATAGTTGAGAACTATAAACTAGATGTCATTTTACCAGATGGCACCTTTAGGGGTAATCAATTCGCAACTAGAGGTCAATTTGTCAAGTGGTTAGCTAACGGTCTTGATGTAGTACAGGAGCAGATTTTATCCATCGATGATCCGAGTCTTCTGGTTGACGATTTGGAAGAAATAACTGCTGTAATAATAGAAGATAGTCTTGCTTTTGGACTTTCTTTTGAAGAAGAATTAGCACAAATAAAAGGTCGTCTAGAAGAATTGGAGAGTAGGGTTAAGTAGGTAAGAGCAAGTCATGGCAAATGTATTGCAGAAAATCTTAATTACGGCAACTGTTTTATTATTGATAGTTGTAGTTGTATTTTCAACAAGTAACCAAGCTCATACAGCTAAAATAACTTCAAACAGAATAAACAGCATCACACTTGAGGAAATCGGTATCCTTGAGCAAGTGAATCAACCTACTCAGGAAGCTGATATACCTACTAAGATTACCTCAGTTGAGCAAATATCAGATGTTTCTCCTAGCGATCCTTACTTTAAGGCTTTAAAAACCCTAATTGACGACTACCAGATAGATGTAACTTTGCCTGATGGTAGTTTTAGAGGAAATCAACCTATAACTAGAGGTTATTTAGTCATTTATTTGCGTAATACCCTTGAGTTAATTCGGGAGTTTATACTACCCCGTGGAGATATAACTATATACTTTAATGACATAGAAAAAGAAATAAGTAAAATACAAAATTTAATATTTTCCATAGATGACGATCATGATGTTCTTTTCCAAAGAATAGAACAGATAAAGACTAAGCTTAATGCTTTAGAGAGCAAAATTCACCAATCAGAGCAGTCTCTTTTAGTCCAGCTAGTTGCAGCTTTATCTCAAACTAATAAACAAGCTCATGGAGATAAAAAAAATTTAGTAAAATTCAATACTGCTAGAGAACAATTTTCCCAGAAACAAGTTAATCAATCTCAGCCTAAAAATCATTTACTAGCTCAGCTTACTTCTATCCAGGACATACCAGATGTATCTTCAGACGACTCTTACTATGAAGCTTTGAGGGAGATAGTTGAGAATTATAAGGTGGATGTCACTCTGCCAGATGGCACTTTTCAAGGAAATCAAGCCATAACTAGAGGTGAAGTGATCATTTACTTGAATGATGGTATTGCTAGATTAAATGAGTTAATCACACCTCCTGAAGACCCTGAGCTGGAGCTTCGTGTTGATAATTTATTGTCACAGGCAACTCATGAATATTTTGATTTTATTGAAAAGTTGGCGCAAATCAAACAAATAGAGGCTCAGCTAAATGAGTTGGAAAGCAGGATTGAGGAATATAATAAATCTCGCTAGCAGCATTAGTAGATAAAGACAGGCAAGATGCCTGTTCCACCCAATCTGCTGTAATTACCGAATTAGGAGCAAGCTATGGCAAGAAAATTTACTCAGAATTTGGTTATTTTCATTGCCTTAGTATTGGTAATTGTAATCGGGCTGGTGAAGGATAACCAAGCTCAAGTATCTGAGTTTAATTCCCTAGAAGAGGTGTCAGATGTATCTGTGGGTGATCCTTACTACGATGCTCTCAAAAGCCTGGTTGAGTACTACGGCATTGATGTAATTTTTCCTGATGGTACTTTTAGAGGTAACCAGACTCTAACCAGAGGTGAATTTGTCTTAGTATTGGTAATTGTAATCGGGCTGGTGAAGGATAACCAAGCTCGGCTGAATAAGTTGGAAGAAAAGGTTAGGGTACTTCCAGATTAAAGGGGAGCTAGGGAAGCTGGAGGAGACAAAGAGACAAGGGAGAAATTAGCAATTAGCAATTCCCAATTCCCAATTCCCAATTCCCAATTCCCAAACAACCAATGACAAATAACAAACAACAATACCTTATCAACACTACTCTTCTGTTATTTCTGAGTTTGCCTATAATATTGGCTGACAATCCGGGAGCATCCCAAAGTTGCAAAAATAATAGTAGTGGGAGCATCTTGCTCCCTGGAGCTACACAAAGGGAGCAAGATGCTCCGACTCCAAAATTACAAAAATGGGATGCTTCCGACAATTCTCTGTTGATTACTCCAACTTTGGCACAAACTCCCATTAGTAGGGAAAGGAAAGCTCAAGCCATTGAACTAGTTAAACAAGGTAACCAGCAGTACCGCAATAATCAGTATCAACAGGCTCTGCAAACCTACCAACAAGTTTTGGTAATTTACCGAGAAATTGGTGACTCTACAGGGGAAGCAGTCACGCTTCACCTGATTGGGGCAGTCTATAATCAATTGGATGACTATTCTGAGGCACTCAAGTTTTACCAGCAAAGTCTAGCTATTTACAGAGCAATCCTCTACCAGGAAGGTGAAGCTCGCATTTTAAATAGTATTGGTGCAGTTTATCAGCAACAGGGTCAATATGACCAAGCTCTAGAGTACTATCAACAATCTCTAACCCTACGGAGAAACATTAACGATCGAGTAGGGGAAGGACAAAGCTTAACTAATCTAGGCGCACTTTACTACAATCAGGGACAATACGCCCAAAGTTTGGAACTTTATCACCAAGCCTTAGCAATTTTTGAGGAACTAAATAACCAGAAAGGTGTGGGAGCAACCCTCAACAATCTGGGGTTAGTTCATCATCAACTCGGAGAATACGAGCAGGCACTAGCATTCTATCAGCAGAGTCTGGTAATTCGGAAGGCTATTAGCGATCGCTCTGGGGTTGGTGCAACTCTCCATAACATAGGCTTGACTTACGATCGCTTGGAGGATATTGACCAAGCATTGCTATTCTATCAGCAAGCCTTAGCAGTACGCACTAGTATTGGTGATCAAGCTGGGAAAGCCAAAACCCTCAATAATCTGGGGTTGGTTTACAATCAGTTAGGCAAGCAATCTCTAGCTAAGTCTTCTTTACAGCAAGCTTTAGCTATTAGCCAAGCAATTGGCGATCGCTCAGGAGTTGGTAGTATCCTAGATAGTCTGGGTACTATGTATCAAAGTTTGGGAGAATATGCCCAGGCACTGCAATTTTATCAGCAAGGGTTAGCAATTAAAAAGGAAGTAGGCGATCGCACAGGGGAAAGGCTGACTCTGAGTAATATTGCTGGGGTACTAGAGCAACAGCATCAACTAGAGTTAGCGATTATCTTCTACAAACAATCGGTTAACGTTACCGAAGCCATTCGCCAAGACTTACAGGTGCTATCCCAGGAGCAACAGCAATCCTATACAGAAACTATTGCTGATACCTATCGCCAGCTAGCTGACTTACTCTTAACAAAAAACCGAGTATTGGAAGCACAGCAAGTCTTAGATTTGCTCAAAGTTCAAGAACTAGAAGATTATTTACGTAATGTTAGAGGTAATGACCAAACAGCTCAAGGTATTGCCAGTTTACCTCCCGAAGAGCAAATTATTGCCAAGTATAGCGCTATCCAAATTCAAGCCATTCAAATTGGTACACAACTCAGCCAACTGGCAAAAATTCCCGAACTTGAGCGTACTCCCAGCCAACAACAACAACTGGTTGAATTGAGACAGAGGGAGCAAGCAATTCTTAGGGAGTTTAACGACTTCCTCGACTCTTCAGAAATCATCACTTTAGTAGAGCAGTTGAGTCAAACGGCAAGGCGACAAAACTTGGATTTGGCGGATCTCAACAGTCTGCGGGATAATTTACCTGCCAATACAGCCTTATTCTATCCACTGATTTTAGACGATCGCTTAGAACTAATTCTCACTACTCCCAATGCAGCACCTACCCATCAGCCAATTGCTATCCAGCGGCAGGAACTAAACCGAATCATTGTAGAATTACGCAGAGGGATAACTAACCCCAAAGCTGATGCTACTATTCCTGCACAACAACTGTATGAGTTGTTGATTCAACCTTTAGAGGCAGTTTTAAGGGAAGCTCAAGTTGAAACCCTAATCTACGCACCGGATGGACAACTACGTTATCTACCTTTAGCAGCTTTATACGATGGTCAACAATGGCTCATAGAACGCTATCGCATCAATAATATTACAGCCAAAAGTCTGACAGATTTTACTTCTCAACCCCAAAGCCAACTCCGTATCTTAGCTGCGGCTTTTACCCAAGGCTATCATGCAGTACAAGTAGGCAATCAGCAGTTTGAATTTTCTGGACTTCCTTTTGCTGGAGAAGAAGTGGAAACTTTAGCGGCAACAGTACCAGGAACTATTAAACTACTGGATCATGAATTTAGTCCACCGGCTACAGTACCCCGCATGAACGATTACTCCGTTGTGCATCTAGCTACCCATGCGGCTTTTGTACCAGGAAAACCAGAGGATTCCTTCATCCTCTTTGGTGATGGCAGTTTCGTGACGCTGCGGGAAATGAAAAATTGGTCCCTGAATCAGGTTGACTTGGTAGTTTTGAGTGGTTGCGAAACCGGTTTAGGGGGAAAACTAGGTAATGGAGAAGAAATACTCGGTCTAGGCTATCAAATTCAACGAGCAGGAGCTAAAGGTGCGATCGCATCTTTATGGTCAGTAAATGATCAGGGAACACAAGTGCTGATGAATACTTTCTATCATCTCCTACAACAGGGCAATATTACCAAAGCTGAAGCACTACAACAAGCCCAGATTACTATGATAGCTAACTCTCAAACAGCAGATGCACAACAACGAGGTACCATCCACTTGGAGCAGAGTGGTGAGGAGTTATCCCGAGCAGCGAAGCAGAACCTTAGTCATCCCTACTACTGGGCCCCATTTATTCTGATTGGCAATGGTTTTTATTGATAATTGATAATTGATAATTGATAATGGATAATGGATAATTGATAATGGATAATGGATAATTGATAATTGATAATGGATAATTGATAATTGATAATTGATTAATTTGGTTTAAGACCTCTCCTTTTGTCCTGTCAAATCCACAACTAATTTTGCTAATTCGACACTCACCCCAATAGGTTCACTAAGCCTGAGTATTAACTGAGGAAACTGCTGTTGTAAAGTAGTAACCATTTGTGCGATCGCATCAGTAATGCCTCCAGAAAACAAAAAGTAAGGAACAATGGTAATCTGTTGCTTACCAGCACTAGTTAAAGCTGTTACCTGATCCTCCAAAGTCGGCTGCATCGACCAGTAAGCTACCACAGCTCGCAATTGCTCTGCAACCATCTCCACTGACTCATTACCTCGAGAACGCCGAGTACCATGAGCTAACAAAATCTTGGCATCAGTGTCTACTAAACTTAACTGCTTTGCCAGCATTCTCCCTAAACCTGGATGAGTACCCAAGTGAGGTTGCAGGTTCAGCGCTATTGCATCCCCCAAATTAGCTTGTGCTAGTGCCACCTCCGCTGGAATATCTTCCATTACGTGTACTCCCGGTAACAGAAATACAGGCAACAATTGCACTTGTTGGCAACCAGCACCCAGAGCTAAATTAGCAAACTGCTGGATTTGTTCATGGAGGGTCGAGGAAGCTAACTCTAAAGTTGCTGTACTTAATTTTGGCGTCTGAGTATAGTTTTGATTACTCAACTGATCATGAACTAACTCTGAGAGTTCTTTCATTGCCAGCTGGGGACGTGGATCTCGACTCCCATGAGATATCAATAGATAAGCAGATAGTGACAACTTGATCTTTAGCAGCTTTTCTTGATTTGTTCAATCATTGTATCGTTTCCACTAACTCTATTCCTGTTCTGCAAGTTGGTTGCATTATTGATTATTTTTTGCTATTATTTTTTTATAATAGGTAAAGTGTGCGCCCATATATATAGCTTTTCCCTATCCCCCATCATTGGTTAGTAATAGAAGCTACAAACCGAGTCCCTGATGCGGTCAAGCTAAAATGTATAAGGCTGTGAAGAAGTGTTATGGTTCAAACAATATCAGCAGATAAAGTCACACTTTATGACTTGGAGAAGCGATTTAACCTACAGCTGACGAAAGACGAATCTTTCTTCCTGGAGTGGCAACAAGATCTATTAGAACTTTCAGAAACTGAACAACAACGATTGCAACGGATTCGGGCGGTAGTTGCAAATCTAGAACGGCGATCTGTGTTAGAAAACACAGTTAAGCTAGCAGTAATTGCTCCCCTACTAGATTTATCAGGGCTGTTCTTGCCACCGTTTTACGTCACCACCGAAGACTCGGTAGAAGTTGAAGCTACGGATAAGAGCATCCTAGTAAGAGGGCGCATTGATGTCCTCGTGCTCAAAGAGCAACTTTGGGTACTGGTAATTGAGTCAAAGCGGGCAGAGTTTTCTGTTAAAGTTGCTATTCCCCAGGCATTATCTTACATGCTGGCAAATCCCAATCAAGATTGTCCCCTCTACGGGCTTGTTACCAATGGCACTGATTTTGTCTTTCTGAAACTCCTGTTTCAAGATGTTCCCCGCTACGCACGCTCGCGACAGTTTGTGTTAGGGCAAGACAATGATCTTGAACGGGTGTTGCAGATTCTGAAGCGGCTGGCAGAGTTGGTAGGTTAATCCCAAATCTGGGAATTAAGAATTAAGAATTAAGAATGGGGAATTGGATAAAATACCGCTACAGAATAATGCGATCAGCTATGCTGGTGTCGTAGGCAATCGCAACTTTCTCCGTGCCCTCTGTGCCTCTGTGGTAAATGAGTGTATCTACTTTGGAAAAATATCCTGCAAATTACGATAACCACTGACAACCCTGAGAATTTCGACATCATCCCCAACAACATGATAGAAGATAATGTACCCCATCAGTGACAATCCTCGTAATCCTGGTCTGAGGTGAGTATAGGACTTACCCATATAGGGATAACGCACTAAGTATTTGCACTTCTGGTTGAAGGTTTCTACAAAACGTTCACCAGCGTCGATGCTTTGCTCTAGAAAATAGTCGGAAATTGCGTTTAGATCCTGACTTGCGGGAAGGGTAATCCGTAGAGTTTTCATGCAGAAGCAGCTTTGGCGGCGTTAACTTTATGGCGCAATTGAGCAACTACTTCCTCTGCTGCTAAGACATCTCCTTGCTCTGCAGCTTGTATTCCTGCATCAATTTTGAGGCGAGTTTGTTCCACCCAGGCTATATAATCTGGGGTTACATCAGGGTTTTGCTGGATGATTTCGTCGGCGAGAAGAACTAAAGCAGTATCAATCGCATCTTCTATAGAGGCATACCTACCCTGCTGGGAGAGAGATTCAAGAATTTTGCTTTGCTGGGAACTGAGGGTGATTTGCATAGGGTGGTTTATTTGCTGTTGGCATCAGAAAGATTTGTTCTCTAATGCTAAAGATTATAACGACTACGGATGGTACTTTTGCTAGTGGGCGAGGACGAAGATATTCACATTACCCCGATATTGGCTATGAATAAACGCATCTCTTCTTTGTGCTCTTTGTGCCTTTGTGGTAAATTCCCTAAAAACCCCAACCAATTCCTAATTTTCATCAGGATCGATTCCTGCTTCTCGCAGTAATTCCTCTAAACGTTTAGCTCGTTGACGTTCCTGTTCAAGTTGTCGCTGTGTAGCTGAAATCGTTTCCTCTGGAGTTAAATATCGTTTCCCCTCTTGATCATACCAATATAACCATTCTCTAGTAATTCCTTGATATGTTCCTTGTTCTTTGCCTATTCCTAAATTAATTTTGGCTAACCATACCGGTTCACCCTCTAATAATTGATATTCTCCTGCTTCCAGTTGATATACTTCTAAACGAGGCTTCCTTTTTCTGAGAGGATTATAGATTGCATAATATAAAATTCCCAGTTGGGCGTAATTTTGTTTCTTGTGAGAATATTCTCCCCTTCTAGTTTGAGAGACAACTTCTAAGACAAAGTTAGGAACTTCTTTCTCTTCCCAGAGAACATAGGATAAACGTAAATCTGAATCAATAATTCTGGGGACTCCAAGACTGAGAAAACCATCAGGCACAATCGCATCTTCCTCGGGGTTAGAATATATACCCATATCCACACCGAAAAACCAATCCATTCTTTGGGACCAAATTAAGGCGAGAATTGCTTTGAGGAGTCCAGGAATTAAGTCTTGTAATTCATTATCCACAGGTGTATCATCAGAATCAGGTAAATCTTCAGCAGAGGGCAAACATTGTCGAGGATTATATTTTAATAACATGGTTTCTGCGCTAATCTTGAAAGACGGCTGCGCCATTTCTCTTCCTCTATTTTAGTACAGGCTCATGCGATCGCATTGTCCTCTGTGTCCTCTGTGCCTCTGTGGTTTTTTCTCTTAACATCCCAACCGATTATGGTGCGTTACGCGATCGCTAACAAAACCCTACAGCATCAATCCATCATATTTCTAAAAAAATCGATAGTTTCTTTCAACGCCACAATAAAAGCATCAATTTCTGCCTGGGTGTTATAAAAAGACAAACTCGCTCTTGCTGTTCCAGTTACACCTAATAGACGATGTAAAGGTTGGGTACAATGATGACCAGAACGGATAGCAACACCTTCTTGATCTAGTAGAGTAGAAATATCACTAGAATCCAGTCCCTCTACCGTAAATGCTGCGAGTGCTGCTCTACCTTTACCCCCTATTTGAGGCAGGGGTCCATAAATTTTCACGTCAGTAATTTGGCTAAGGAGAGCGAAGAGATAACCAGTTAATTCTTCTTCATAAGCATGAATTTTGTCCATGCCTATTCCCATTAAATAGTCTACCGCAGCACCAAGAGCGATCGCTTCAGCAATGGCTGGTGTTCCTGCTTCAAATTTGTGGGGTAAGTCTGCATAGGTGGAATGCTCGAGGAATACTTCGGCAATCATCTCACCACCACCGAGGAAAGGAGGCATCGCTTGCAGTAGCTCCAGTTTCCCATATAAAAAGCCAATTCCTGTAGGACCACACATTTTGTGTCCGGATGCCACCAACCAATCACAATCCATTGCCTGTACATTGATGGGCATATGGGGTACGCTTTGGCAGGCATCGATTAGTACCTTGGCTCCGTATTGGTGAGCCAGGGGAATTATCGCTTCTACTGGATTGATACAACCCAAGGTATTGGAGACGTGAACTACACTTACTAATTTGGTGCGCTCAGAAAGTAGTTGTTGAAACTGCTCAAAGTCAAATTCCCCAGTTGCCGTCAATCCCACATGTTTAATTACTGCTCCTGTCTTCTGAGCAATGATTTGCCAAGGTACTAGGTTGCTGTGATGTTCCATCACTGTGAGGATAATCTCATCTTGCGGCTGCAAGTTGTTCAAACCCCAGCTGTAGGCAACTAAGTTAATTGCTTCACTAGCATTGCGGGTGAAGACAATTTCTTGTCGCGAGGCTGTATTGATAAAGCTTGCAACTTTATCCCTAGCTCCTTCATAAGCTTCTGTAGCTCTAGCACTCAGGCAATGAACCCCTCGGTGGACATTAGCATTATCCTGTTGGTAGTAGTTTTGCAAACTATCGAGTACTGCTACCGGCTTTTGGGAAGTAGCAGCATTGTCAAAGTAAATTAGGGGTTTACCATGGACTTCCTGATGCAAGATAGGAAACTCAGCACGGATGGTTTCGGCAAGGGTTCTTTCTTTAGCGATGACCATTGGGAATTTAGAATTTAGAATTTAGAATTTAGAATTGGGAATTGGGTAAAATTCCACGTCGAAAAAGAAACTAGTCAACTTCCCTTGGAACCTTCTGCCTTCTGCCTCCTGCCTCCTGCCTTCTTCCATTAGTGCAGGAGGCAAGCCTTTTACGTAGGGAAGTAACGGGAATTTGAGCGAGGATTTCGGCGACGAAGGCATCAATCAAGAGGTTGCATGCATCTACTTCATTGAGTCCCCGGCTTTGCAAGTAGAAGATTTCATCGGCTTCTAGTTGGCTAACAGTAGCTCCGTGAGAGCATTTTACTTGGTCAGCGGTGATTTCTAGTTGGGGTTTAGTATCAACCCTGGCTTTGGGGGAGAGGAGAAGATTGCGGTTAAGTTGACTGGCGTTAGTAAACTGAGCTTCGTGGGGGACAAAAACTTTGCCATTGAATACAGCATGACCGCGATCGTGTACGATACATTTATGTAGCTGATTGCTCGTACCGTGGGGATGATTAAGAGCAACGGTGCTGTGGGTATCTGCCAACTGTTCGCCACTAATCATGGTTAAACCGTTGAGGGTGGTTTGGGTTCCTTCCCCTGTCTGCCATACTTCTAAGTTATGGCGGGAGAGCTTGGCTCCTAAATTGATAGCATTGCCAGTATAGCGGCTATAACGAGCTTGAGCGATCGCAGTTTTGCCGATGTGAAAGCCATCAGCAGCTTCCCGCTGATTCCGGGTATGGGTAACTGCAGCGTTTTCTTCTACCCAAATCTCCGTCACCTGGTTGGTAAAGTAGGGTTGATTAAGGGGAATATCGGGACAACCTTCGATATTGGCTCCGTAATCTTCAATTAGATGCAATTGGGAACCTGCTTCCGCTACTACAAGAATGCGAGGTTGGCAAATTACCGGTACTTCTTCAGTCGTAGCAACAAATAGTAGATGAATTGGCTGTTCTACTATCGTATTCTTAGCTACCCAGACTACTGCTACATCTGTTAATCCAGCAGTATTTAGAGCGGTGAATACTTCTGAGGCTCCTTGCTGTTTGCCTAAATAATCCTGGAGGCGGGAGGTGTATTCCGAGGGAAGCTCAGCCAAATTACCAACAAAGACTCCTGCTGGTAACCCAGTAACTGCTGATAGTTGGGGTGCATAGACACCATTAATAAATACTAAACAGCTTTGGGCTGTTTCAGGAAGAGTGAGGGAGGAAATATCTAGCTGTTGCAGAGATGGGAGAGATTGCGGAGCTACTGCTTGGAATTTTACCTGTAACAGAGAAGACAAATCCGTAAAGCGCCATTCTTCTTGCCGTTTAGTGGGAATAGCTAACTCTTGTACGATCGCAGTAGCACTATTACGTAACTCTTCTAACCAATCTACCTGAACTACAGTCCCTTGGTGACATTGTTCTAACAATGTCGCGAGATAGGAGACTTCTGGTTTTACAGAAACTTCGATACTCATTAAGCATTCACCGCCTCTTCTTCCAACACCCAGTCATAACCACGGGATTCTAATTCTAGTGCTAGTTCCTTATCACCAGTTCTCAGAATACGCCCCCCTGCCATCACATGCACAAAATCTGGCTCAATATAATTAAGTAGGCGTTGGTAGTGGGTAATCAAAATCATGGCATTTTCTGAAGTTGCCAGCTGATTGACACCACCAGCAACAATTTTCAGAGCATCAATATCTAAACCAGAATCAGTTTCATCCAAAATCCCCAACTTTGGTTCTAACAGAGCCATCTGGAGAATCTCATTCCGCTTCTTTTCTCCTCCAGAAAAGCCTTCATTCAAACTTCGTTCCAAGAAACTGGGATTCATCTTGACAATATCCAGCTTCTCTTCTACCAAATCCTCAAAATCAAAGGTATCAATTTCCTCTAATCCCTGATGCTTGCGGCGAGCATTGTAAGCAACCCGCAAGAAGTCCAAATTACTCACCCCAGGAATTTCCAGAGGGTATTGGAAAGCCAGAAAAATCCCCGCCAAAGAGCGTTCTTCCGGCTCCATTTCCAAGAGATTTTGTCCCATAAAAGTTACTTCACCGCCAGTAACTTCATAAGCGGGATGACCCGCTAAAACTTTAGAGAAGGTACTTTTTCCAGAACCATTAGGTCCCATAATAGCGTGAATTTCTCCCGCCTTAACTTCCAGATTTAGTCGATTTAAAATCTGATTCCCTTCTACCTCAGCCGTCAAGTCCCGAACCGACAGGATCACATTACTACTGTTCTCACTCATCATCCCATTCTAAATTCTAAATTCTAAATTCTAAATTCCTCTTATCCAACCGCTCCTTCCAACTTCAAGCTCAACAATTTATCTGCTTCCGCAGCAAATTCCATCGGCAATTCGTTGAATACATCCTGACAAAAACCACTAACCATCATCGAAACAGCATCTTCTTCCGAAATACCCCTTTGGGAGAAGTAAAATAGTTGGTCTTCCCCAATCTTGGAGGTAGATGCTTCATGTTCTACCTTAGCGGTGTTGTTTTCTACTTGAATGTAGGGGAAAGTATTTGCCTGAGCAGTATCGCCAATTAGCATCGAATCACACTGGGAGTAATTCCTTGCACCAATAGCTTTAGGTCCAATTTTTACTAAACCCCGGTAGCTATTTTTGGACTTACGAGCAGAAATACCCTTAGAAATAATCGTACTACGGGTATTTTTGCCGATATGTACCATTTTGGTGCCGGTATCAGCTTGCTGTAAGTTATTAGTCAGAGCTACAGAGTAAAACTCACCAATAGAATTATCTCCCACTAGCACACAACTGGGATACTTCCAGGTAATAGCTGAACCAGTTTCTACCTGTGTCCAAGAAATCTTAGAGTTAACACCTTTACACAAACCCCGCTTAGTCACAAAGTTGTAGATACCACCTTTACCGTTTTCGTCCCCAGCGTACCAATTCTGTACTGTAGAGTATTTAATCTCAGCGTTATCAAGGGCAACTAGTTCCACGATCGCGGCGTGCAACTGATTACTGTCATACATCGGTGCAGTGCAGCCTTCCAAGTAGCTGACGGAACTACCTTCTTCAGCAACAATCAGAGTACGCTCAAACTGTCCGGTGTCATTAGCATTAATCCGGAAATAGGTAGACAGCTCCATAGGACATTTCACCCCTTTGGGAATGAAAACAAAGGAACCATCACTAAATACAGCAGAGTTGAGTGCCGCAAAGTAGTTATCTGCTACAGGTACAACAGTACCGAGGTATTTTTTTACTAGTTCTGGATGCTCTTGCAGAGCCTCTGAAATAGAGCAGAAAATTACCCCATCTTTCGCTAGCTTCTCTTTAAAAGTCGTTGCCACCGAAACACTGTCAAAAATCGCATCCACTGCCACATTACTAAGCCGCTTCTGCTCAGAGAGGGAAATACCTAATTTATCAAAGGTTTCCAGCAAAGCCGGATCAACCTCTTCTAAGCTGTTGAGCTTTTCTTTACTCTGTTTGGGAGCAGAATAGTAGATAATATTCTGATAATCAATTGGTGCATAGTTGATATGAGCCCAACTCGGCTCTTTCATTTTCTGCCATTGTCGATAAGCTTTAAGTCGGAACTCCAGCATGAACTCTGGTTCGTTCTTTTTCGCAGAGATGAGACGGATAACATCTTCATTAAGACCACGAGGAACGGTATCAGACTCAATATCTGTAACAAAGCCGTACTTATAAGGCTGATTAACTAAGGTTTTGACAGTGGCAGTCATAGATTATATATGGTTAAGTGTGAACTAAGCTGAATCTCTAGCTAGGCAAAAGTTATAGAACAGTAGAGACGTGCGATGGCACATTTGACATATTTAGACGTACAATTGTAGGTTGCTACATAATTAAAACAACACTTTTGTTGTTTAAGTCTATTGTAGGGTATATTAACAACAAAGATGTTGTCAAAGTCAAGTGGCATTTTGACCCTCACCTTGCAACACAACATGCACCCGAAATCAATGACCACCACTCAGCACCCTTCCACCAAGCAAGACATCTTGCAGCACCTCATAAAAGAGGAGCGAAGGACAGCTCAGGAGTTAGCAGAAGCTCTAAACATTAGTACCCAAGCAATTCGGCGTCACCTGAAAGACTTAGAGGGTGCAGGACTAATTGAGCATCAGCAGGTGCAAGAAGGAATGGGACGTCCCCAGCATGTATATCAGCTTAGCCGGAAAGGGCGCGATCGCTTACCTAATCGTTACGGTGAGTTTGCAGTTTCCCTCCTCGATACCCTATCGGAAACGGTAGACAAGGAGCAATTCAGCACCATTTTACAAAAACAGTGGGAACGCAAGGCAAAGGAATATCGCCAACGCTTGGGTAATGGTTCTTTGGAGAAGAGGGTAGCTAAGTTAGTGAAAATGCGGCAAGCGGAAGGTTACATGGCAGAGTGGCACAGCATCAAACCAGAGGATAATAATGGTAAAATTGGGACTCATTATGTCATTGTTGAACATAACTGTGCCATTTCCCAAGTAGCTCAATCATTCCCCAGTGTTTGCGGTCATGAGTTGGAAATGTTTGCTGTTGCCCTTCATGATTGTCATGTAGAACGTACCCACTGGATCAATGATGGAGAACATCAGTGTGGTTATCTGGTTTATCAACCAGCAGAATAAATTGATAATTGATAATTGATAATTGATAATTGATAATTGATAATTGATAATTGATAATTGATAATTGATAATTGATAATTGATAATTGATAATTGATAATTGATAATTGAGTTAATGTTTGTTTCTAGCAGCTACCATCTATTATTCCGTAAGTTGGGTAGAGCGATCGCGAAATCTACCATCCATACCTCAAAAAAGGTTAAAAACCTTACTCTATAAGCATTCTTAATTCTTCATTCTTAATTCCGCGCAGCGGTTAACGTCCCTTTGCCAAGTCAGCATAAATAAATATCTCAACTCCTAATACAATCAGAAGTAGAAGCTCTACCCAGGAGAGAATAGTCACTGCGATAGGAGGTTGGGAAACGAGAAACCAGAAAGTTACTAAAGCGATCGCGCCTGAACAGACAAAGGTAATTTCATCTATAATCAACTGTTCAACCTTACGACGCTTGCGGTGTTTATCGGTACGATGGGTAATCTCCCAACCAAAGATAGTTTCTACATCCGTATAGTTGGTATGTTCTTGGACTTTCTCTACTAACTGGTAGCGAATGTACCTACCGATCGCGGAAATTTTCTCATCATTGACGATATAAGTCCAGCCCAAAATCAGACAAATCCAGGGAATAACTAAAAGAGCGTAATTGTGAGATTCTTTGGAGAGAGCAAAGGAAATAACTGTGGCAAACAAGCCTAGGGTGACGTAGAGCAGATTGTCTCGGAAGCCAATCCGCTGAGCTTGTTCTGATTTGAGCTTGTCATACTCCTTGAAGAAAATTTCTAGGATTTGGTCTTTGTTCGTCATTACCTTCGAGTTCCTCAAAGCCTGTATCTATTGTGACTTATCAAGTTAGGTTTTTGCAGTAACCAAGCTATAGTCCAGATGCCTCAAAGGTTTCACTATCGTTCTAGGCATCTAAATTTACCAGTTTTGGCTGACAGGGAACGCCGAGGCGCAGGGATGTGGAGAGGAATTGAGTGTTTTTATCTTGTCTTTATAATATACAATTTAAATGCGCATTCCCTTACCATACCACTGCTATCTTAGTCAGTCTCTGATATCACAATCAATTCGTTATCATTATAAGGGTGGGTCTTCTGTTTTGAGAGCTAGGGTAAAACTACCACCTCAATATCACTTTTTATACTCAAAATCCTAGTAAATCTCATGGCTATACCAATTTCTATCGTCATCACCACCTATAACTGGGCATCTTATCTGAGTAAGAGAAATGAGAACCTCACGACGCCAACTAGAGATGATTTAGAATTTTTAGATTGGGATGATGGTGATTTTGCGATCGCTAAAACCGACACTAAGCAAGATAAGCAAGTAGAAGCCAATCCTTCTTCTCCATTCTCTCATCTTCTCTCCAAGCTTGCTGCTTCCCTTTTACCTTGTGCTTTCTTACTTTTACCTACAGTTGCATCTGCTCAACCTATCACCTCAGATAACAGCACTGGTACGATCATTACCAGCAACGGTAACCAATTGGATATTGATGGAGGAACCCTATCGGGAGACGGTGCAAACCTCTTTCATAGCTTTAACCAGTTTGGTTTAAACCAGAGCCAGATAGCTAACTTCCTTTCTAACCCTTCAATTGGTAACATTCTCGGGCGCATCACTGGCGGTGATCCTTCGGTGATTAATGGCTTGATTCAAGTTAGTGGAGGCAATTCTAACTTATTCTTAATGAACCCAGCCGGGATTATTTTTGGTTCAGATTCCCAGCTCAATGTTCCCGCTGACTTCACTGCTACCACTGCTACTAGTATTGGTTTGGATGGGGGCTGGTTTAACGCTTTTGGTACTAATAACTATAATTCCCTTATTGGCTCCCCCAATAGCTTTCAGTTTCAAACTGTGCAGCCAGGAGCAATTATTAATGCTGGTAACTTGACAGTGCCAGCAGGGCAGAATCTCTCTTTAGTTGGGGGAACCGTAGCTAGTACTGGTTCCCTAATCGCTAATAACGGTAATATTACGGTCAAATCAGTGCCAGGAACCAGTCTGGTAAGGATTAACCAAACAGGGCAGATTCTTAACTTGGAGATTGCACCACCTACTAATGGGCAAGGAAATCAGTCCCCGATTACGCCACTGATGTTACCGGAATTACTTACCGGTAGTGCTGCTAATTTTGCGACGGGAATGACAGTTAACAATCAAGGAGAGGTACAACTAACTACTTCTGGCATTGGAGTAGCAACTGGTGATGTGGTGGCAAATCAAGTGAGCGCAGGCACAGCAACCCTATCAGCTGACAGTAATCTCACTTTGATAGAAAGTCAGTTGCAAACAACTGGGGAAATGAACCTGCTGGCAGAAGATACAGTATTGGTACGAGATAGCCAGACAAATCCTTTTCTGGCTCACGCAGGGGGAAACTTACTAGTTAGGGGTAATCAAGGTATTGATATCCTGGCGCTGAATCATCTTTACCAAACATCTTTTGTTAGTGGTGGCAACCTGACATTAGTGAGTGATGGCATTATTTCTGGAGATGCCCACTATGCTAGTGGAGGTAGCTTCTCGATTCTGAATACAGCGGGAGGAGGAGGTAACTTTGTTAGTCTTTTTGACCCGATTATTAGCTCCACTGAAGATGTCATCTTCGGCAATTATACTGGTCCATCTCTAAAAGTAGAGACTCTTGGGAGTATTATTGTTACTGGAGATATTACGATAACTGAGGCAGATTTTACTCTCGCTGAATTCTGTCGTCAAAATGATTGTTCAGCTGATGCTCAAATTTTAGCTGAAGAACCAGCTTTAATTTTCAGAGCAGGTTTAGATACACTGATAGAGCCTGCTTTTGATTATCCTGGTGCAGTTTTTGGTCAAGTTCCTACTGACCCTAATCCTACATTTTCTGGAACTACATTCAACTCAGCTGGAGGAGTTTCAGCCCCTGGCAATGTCACTGTTGATGGGGATATTGTTGTTGGCTTTAATGGTGCATCCAACACTGGTGGTCCAGTCATTATAGAAGCTACTGGTGACATCACAACCAGTAACATTAATACTTTTAATTCTTTTGATGGTGATGGTGGAAGGGTAGATTTGCAAGCTGGGGGCAATATCACCACTGATGATATTAATTCCTGGACTAGTTTTGGTAACAGCGGTGAAGTGAATTTACAAGGTGGAGGTAATATTATCACCGGTAATATTAATGCTTTTAGTGAAGGTTTTGATATTACCAGTGGTGCAGTAACCTTAGATTCTGGTGGCGATATTACCTTTCAAACCATCAAAACTGAAGCTAGGGATGTAGATGTTGGAGATACTATTGGTGGAGATGTAAGTATCACTGCTGATGGAGTTGTTAGAGGTTTAGGAGTAATTGATGGTACCGATAGTACAATTCTGACTCAGGCAATTGGCATACCGGATTTTGCCTTTGTTCAAGGAGGCTCTGTTCAAATCCAACACAATGGTGGAGTGGATAATTGGCGATTTATTGTCGGAGATGCGACTAACAACGGTACTGCTGGAGCCATTAGAACTGGTGATGGTGATGATGAGGTAATTCTTCCTAACCAAACAATTCCTGACATAGATACCCTAATTCCCGATAACAATACTTTTGAGTTGGGGGATCTAGATACCAATGGTATTAGTATCACTTTCATCAACCAAGCACCAACTCTGACAGCAAATACCCAACTATCTGACACTCAACAAAATCAGTCTTTGACCTTCACTTTTGCCGATTTGAGTGCATTTGTCGATGATGTAAACGGCGATAACACTTCAATTCAGATTGATGCAATTACCGCAGGAACTTTAACCAGAGATGGTATAACCCTAGGAGCAGGAGACATCATTGTTTCTGGTGATGTCTTAGTCTACACCCCAGCAGTGGATGCTACTGGCCAAGTTGATGCTTTTGCCATTAGTGCTAGCGATCGCGTTTCTTTCTCAGCACCGCAACCAGTAATTCTTAATGTAACACCGACACCAACCACACCAACCACACCAACTACACCAACCACACCAACCACACCAACCACACCGACAACACCAACCACACCAACCACACCAACCACACCAACCACACCAACCACACCAACTACACCAACCACACCAACCACACCAACCACACCAACCACACCGACAACACCAACGCTGGATAATTCGCTGCCAGATTTTCTCTTTTCTCAAGAGATTGAATCCCCCAAACTACAAAATGTACTTCCAGTGGAAGTAGATCCGGTAGTAGCTCAAATTGATGAGAGTTTCACCACGCAGTTTGAGCAACATTTTGGACAGGATACTGATATTCCCATTAAAAGCCTGGATGAAGGGCGGGAGATTTTGCAAGAAATTGCAGAAGCAACGGGAGTAAAACCAGCACTGCTCTACATAACATTTTTCCCCGCCAGCTTAGAAGCCCCCCAATCAAACATCTTGCCTCAACCAGACGATGAGTTGGAGTTAGTAGTAGTAACTGCCGATAGCAAACCGATTCGGCGGCGAGTACCGGGAATCACACGGAGGCAAGTCATGAACCAGGCGGGCTTATTCCGCCGTAATGTCACCAATGTCAGCCAGCCCTTTAACTTAGCTCCTGCTCAAAAGCTATATCAATGGCTAGTCGCTCCCATTGAGACAGATTTACAAGCTCAGGAAATTAATAATCTCGTCTTTCTCATGGATTCTGGTTTACGCTCCCTGCCGATAGCCGCACTCCATGATGGTAATGGGTTTATTATCGAAAACTATAGTATTGGTTTAATGCCTAGCCTCAGTCTCACCGATACTCGCTATGTGAATGTGAGGGATCTAGAAGTGTTAGGGATGGGAGCTCATACTTTTACAGATCAAGAACCGCTACCAGCAGTACCTCTGGAGTTAGATGTCATTACCAGTCAACTTTGGTCTGGGAAGTCTTTACTCAATGAAGATTTTACCATAGACAATCTCAAAAAAACCCGCTCTAGCAAACCTTTTGGCATTGTCCACTTAGCCACTCATGGAGAATTTCGACCAGGTAAACCCAACAACTCTTACATTCAGTTTGGTAACACTAAGCTGGGACTTGACAAATTGCGAGAATTAGGTTTGAACAAACCGGCTGTAGAATTATTGGTTTTGAGTGCCTGTCGCACAGCATTAGGAGATGAAGAAGCAGAGTTAGGCTTTGCTGGCTTAGCATTGCAAGCTGGAGTAAAGTCAGCCCTAGGTAGTCTCTGGTACGTCAGTGATGAGGGCACAATGGGACTAATGACTAGCTTCTACGAACAATTGAAAACAGCCCCGATTAAAGCAGAAGCAGTACGGCAAGCGCAACTGGCGATGATTAGGGGTGAGGTACGATTAGAGGGAAGACAACTAATTACTGGTAATAGTAGTTTCCCCTTATCACCTGAGCTACAAAAGTTCGGCGATCGAGAACTTACCCATCCTTACTATTGGAGTGCTTTTACTATGATTGGTAATCCTTGGTAATGGTTAATGGTTAATGGTTAATGGTTAATGGTTAATGGTTAATGGTTAATGGCTAATAGTTAATGGTTAATGGCTAATGGTTAATAGTTAATTGCTAATAGTTAATTGCTAATTGCTAATGGCTAACTAATAACTAATACCTTACCTACCACCTGCCACCTACCACCTACCACCTATTCAAACCCGAAAGTTACGACTTATTCAGCAAGCCCTAGTTAGTCCTAATTACAACTTTTCTGCATTAATTTAATTCACAATTTAAATTCACAAGAGCTCCCCGCTCTGAAGCTCCTCTGCGATTAATTCTACCCAATTACCGGGAAGTATTTCCCTTCCTTCCATTCCCAGGCAATCCCCTCTGGATCTCTTGATTGACTCCACTGCGTCATGTCTGGAGTCGTTCGCATTCTTTTGAGTACTTTGTCAGAACACCGAAATCGCCGACAAACTTCTTTGACTGTATAGGGGCGTACGGAAAGAGTTTCTGAAGCTTGGCTGGGAGTAGTTTCTGGAACTGCCTCAACTGAGAGTAGTTCGATTGAGTAACCTGAGAGTGGTTTATCTTGGCTGTGCAATCCTTTCTCCTTGTGGTACTGAATAATCGACTCCCCTGCAAACCAGTCAAGGGCAGTTCTTACCCAATACCAACCGGGCTGTGGTGCTTTTTCCAAACAAATTTCCGTTTTCGTACCACTACCAGCAATCAAGTAATGAGTGGCATGGAACATGCCTCGCTCAGGCTTTTGTGTCGCCGAGCCTTTCTTTCTCTTGGGCGAACATTTGAGGCAATATTTGGGAGGGTTACCTGGATAGCACTCCCGAGTAGTCATCTGCTCGCACTTGGCACAGACGAAGGTGAGAGGCTTGGTGTAAATAGTACGACTATGAGCACGAACAATGAAAGTTTGAGAAGGCATTTAAATTTTAGCTTTTAGTGGAAAATGGATGCGGTACTTATTCTATCCTCTGTGAACTCTGTGCCTCTGTGGTTCATCCCAAAAAATTACTAAATAATCCATCTCACTCCCAACTTGCCAACTGCTCACCAGTATGGCGTAACAAGGAAGAAATTTGGCTACGACGAGCTTCAAAGTTCAATGCTGTGCCGATAAAAAAGATACCAACAATCATCCCCACTATCCACTTAGTTCTGGGATAGCGGAAAATTAGTACTACTAGTTGATAGAAAGTTGTGAGCAGAAAAGTGATAGTCCCCACAAACAGGAAAGCTCGCACTCGCAAAATTAAGCCAGCAAAAATGGTAATAATACTAATGATTCCGGGGATGATGCCAGTTTCTTGATGATTGATAAAAGCAATAAAAGAAATAGCACCACTACCCAAGATACGAAGATAGTGACGTAGTTCCCTTTGTTGAGATTGCTGCAAATACTGATCAAATTGAGCAATATACAGCACTGATAATCCTAAAACACTTATATACCATAAAGGCTCCCTCAGCTGGAGATTAGCAAACCAACGGCAGAGCAACCAATCAATCAGCACCACACTAATATAGGTAAAGCGGATATTAGTGTGGCGTAGGGCAATCCAACCATAAAATCCAGCTACTACTAGTAAACTGAGGTCAGATACTGCCTCAATAGTGAGTAAAGCTGTGAGTAATGGCAGTACCAATGCCGAACGCTTCCAGGGAATCTGGTGCCATCCCCAACTACGCCAAGGTAGCTGGTACATCCCGTAAGCTACAATACAGGCAATAATAGCTCTCCACTCATCTAATACTGCTAACTGAGTCCAGATTAAACGAGCATAGAAGAAGGTTCCAGCAACTTCCATTAATCCTAGATACACCCACAAGTGAGATTCAGTAGTTTCTCGTTCTAGATAACGTCCTTGTAGTAAAGCATAACTAGCAAAAATGAGACTCGCTGCGATCGCAATTAGTCCTAAACTTGGTATGATTTCCCAAGCCTTAGGAACCGACAGCAATATCAGTAAACTACCAATCCCCCAGTGGAGATGAGCTGTGATTTTGATTTCTGTAATACTAAGGTTGAAGAAAGGCTGCTCACTACGGAAGTGCCAAAACCAGGCAAGGGAACGATAAGCTAAGGCGATCGCTAAAGCAACAACTGCTAGGATAATGAAACCATCGGCAGGATTTTCCCCTGGTGCCTGGAGCATTTGGTAAATCACTAGTTCATACCAAGCTAGGGAAATACCAGCAATTGAAAGGTAGGAAATACCTTTCCAGTAAGTACGGCGACTACCAACAAGAACTCCTGTTAAAGCTGCACCTAGGGTAAGGAAGCCGGTATAAGCAGTGAAGTCAGGTAAACGGAAGCTGATGCTGAGGAGGGCATAGAGTAAGGGTAATTCCGCAATGGTAGTTAGTTGAGCTAGGGGAGATTGCCTTGTTAGCAACCAATCTGTTAGGAGTAAGGTAAACAGCGCCAGGATAATATTGGCAACTGCTAAGTCTAAGGTAGAACCAGCAGCCAACAGAATCCCTTCTGCTAGGCTAATTTCTACTGCCCAAGCAACAGCATACACTGTCAAATTACTAGGTATTCGCCAGTAACGGTAGATAATTGCAATACCAGTGACCAAAGATGCTATCAGGTATTCCCAGTTAGTAGCAAACCCTCCTAAATAACCTCCTAAGAAGTGAAAAGTTAGTACCAGTAACTCCCAACAGCATAAACCAACTGCCCAACTATCAGCTGCTTGAGCATACAAGGCGGCAAGAGTACCAGGAAGTTGTTGTAAGAAGGTACGCAGCAGCCATAAACTAAGAATTGCGATCGCACTGACTAAAAACCAATCTGCAACGGCAAGGGGAGGTAATCCAGGAACTCCTTCCCAAAGGGACATTCCTAGGAAACTCAAAGCAAATCCCACAGTAACACCCGCTGCTATTGGTTGACGCCAATAGCGGGTATTAAACAACATCAATCCAGTAGCAACACCCAAGCTGACTAATCTGACTCCTGGTAAGAAAATCGTCAGCAGTTGCGCCATTCCCAAAGCGAAAATACTCAAGCCAGCTACCAATTTACGTCGGGGTTGAATACTGCGACTAGCAACCCAAGTCAGGGTTAGGGGAGTTAGCAACCACAATAGTCCCCAATATTGCCATTCATTAGTTTCCAGAAGTTGCAGACTTCCATAGCTATAAGTCTCATTCCACAACAAGACATGACTCAATCCCGATAAAGCAAAACCAAGATACCAAGCACTACTTTGCCAAATGCGCAGTGCCCTTAATCTCCTAGATTTGCGCCTATCCCTAACAGTAAAACCCCACTCTACTACCATCAGCCCAAGTAAAATACCTGCCCAGACAGGTTGAGTCAAAGTAGGTAATTTCCAGTCAATGACTGAAGTTAGAGTTAACAAGCCGGTAATATGGGTCAAGTAGACCAAACCGATTCTAGTGGGAGTCCAGTAATGGGTAACAGTTGCTAAAGTGATAGTTGATAGGAACAAATTTAGCGATCGCAAAGTAGGATTGGCTAAACTAATCACAGTCAGTACCAACCCAAAGCCAAAAGTCAGTCTTTCTGAAAAACGAGCCAACTTAGCTCGGTGTGCAGCATAAATCCCCTGTGTTAATGCCACCATACCAATTAGATAGGGAAATAGAGCCAAACTGAGCAAAGTAAAGGGATAGTTTGCTGAATTAGTGACTTGGGTGAAAAAAGTAACTACTCCTTGCTGAAACTCCAACGGCAGCAATCGCCACAGCAACCAGTGTGCCTGCAAACCAACCAGAAAAATTCCCAGTAAGTCACGCTGTAGCCAAAACCGTTGCAAGCGATTCCCGAAAAACCATAAACCCAATCCACTCACAGCTGTTGCCTGCCAAGGGAACGGTTCTTCTACTGTTACTAGCCAACCAATCAGTAGTAAAATACCACCAACTGTTTCCCAGACTTGAGATTGAAACGACGGACGTGACTCCGGTGGACTTTCTGGGAATTGTCCTAATCTTGCTAATAGCCAACCACAAATACCAATAGCTAAACCTAATTGGGTGATTGGCAATCCTTGAACAAAAATTCCCCTTCCTAAGAGTACAGCTAGAGCATAGATAACGATCGAGCTACCAGTACGACTATCTATTAGGGAATTTGTTGATACTGCTGTTGAATTATCTGAAGTCTGAGCAATCCTAGAATGCTTCGGTAGAAGAATTGCTGCTGCTATCATACCCAAATAGACAGCCACCAGAGCCAATCCTTGCCATTGCCAACCCCAGTGTAAGTAACTCAGCCATAACAGCAGAAAACCCCTTGAAGCAAAGCGTGAGGTATCATTTCCCATAGTGGGATGGATAATAGTGATACCAGTCAAAGTCAAGGCAGCAGTTCCCACCACTAGCCATTCTAGTGAAGGAGGAAGCACCAAGCCAAAGCTATCCATTGCCCAAAAATTTACTGGTACTAACAGGAGAGTCACCAGTTGCAATGTGTGAGCAGTTAATTGCAAATTCCGTTGCCTACCAGCCCACAAACTCCCAACCCAAAAAATAATTGTATAGCTCCACAACACCCCATACTGTGCAGCAGCGGGAAAATTTTGCCATTGAGTAGCAGCCAGCACCCCAGAAGAGACTACTACCAGGAAAACACCCAAAAACAATAACCACCGAACACTCAACTCATCTATCAGAGACTCCCACATCCGAGTAAAGAGGGATTTTTTGGGAGCTTTAACTGGCGGTTGCTCTACTTCTGTGGGAGGTGATGCAATAACTGAAGGAGCTGGCTCAGTAGGAGCAACTACTGGCAGTGGTATGGGAGAAACTAAATACCTCTGACATAACTGCCTCACTTTATCATCACTAATCAAACCAAGGCGCAACAAAGCATCTAAACCTTCGAGTAACTCTGGTTGCGATGTAGAGACAATAAGTTCAATCCGGAGGGTGCGGTTGGGTTGGGATGACATAATCTAACTAGTGCAAGAAGGCAGGAGGCAGAAGGCAGGAGGCAGAAGGCAGGAGGCAGAAGGCAGGAGGCAGAGGGCAGGAGGCAGAAGGCAGGAGGCAGAGGGCAGAAGGCAGGAGGCAGAAGGCAGGAGGCAGAAGGCAGGAGGCAGAGGGCAGAAGGGAAGAAAGGTTGTACAGTAAGCTTTTTCACCTTTCTTAACTGGTGGGTTATTTCTGCCGCGCTGCACTAGAGCTGTTGCCGAAGTCTATTTTTCAGCCAGGTAGCTGTAATATTTATCACCTATTAGTACAAAACTTATGCAAAAAGCCATCAGGCATCAGCTGTTATCGTGTAGGTTATATTAATATTTCACCTCAGCCAGATGAGAGTAGCAGCAAAATCAACAAAACTTCAATACAAGTCCCCTGAATTGATGTGCATCTGTCAATTGCATATCGAAATTTTCGTAAAGAGTGTAGGGTTTAGGGAGTAGGGTGTAGAAGATCGTCAATTAAATAGCGATCGCTTCTCTCTAACGTCTTGTGTAATCTCTTATTTGCTTTTAACCAATCGATACAATAAACTATAGTAATTTTTGAGAGTAGCAATGGTTCAAATAACAGAATATCTTTACATTGTTAGAGATGGGGAAATTCTAGGTGGTGAACCGATTATCAAAGGAACTCGTACACCTGTAAGAGCAATTGTTGAAACTTGGCGTATGGGTGTTGCTCCTGAAGAAATACCCAAAGGAATGCCTCATCTAAGTTTGGCACAAGTATTTGGTGCATTGACCTATTACAGCGATCATCAAGAAGAAATTAATGATTATATTGAACGTAATCGAATTCCTGACGAGTTAATTGATCCATTGGTTAGAGATTTGTGAATAGCTTTTTTATCCGTTTATATCTAGATGAAGATGTTAATGTCTTAGTCGCAGACTTGATCAAAGCAAGAGGTTTTGATGCAATCACGGCAAGGGATGCAGGACAACTCCAGGTTAGTGATCCAGAGCAACTTACTTATGCAGTGAACCAAGAAAGAACCTTAGTTACCCACAATCGAAGTGATTTTGAAAAACTTGTACAGGCTTACTTTGCATCAGAACAAATGCACTATGGTGTAATTTTTGCTGTTCGTCGTTCACCTCAAGAAATAGCACGACGGTTGTTGGTGCTTCTGAATCAAGTAACAGTAGACGAGATGCAAGATCAGGTGCGATATATCTAAAAAAACATAAACTTTAACAATAACTAACAAGACTGAGGTTTTCAGAGTGTCATCAGCTAAGCCAACCATTCTAGTTACTGGAGGAGCCGGTTATATTGGCTCCCATGCAGTCCTCGCACTAAAACGTGTCGGTTATGAAGTAGTTATTCTAGATAACTTAGTTTACGGACATAAAGACCTTGTAGAGAAAGTTTTACAGGTAGAACTAATAGTCGGTGATATTACTGATAGAAATCTGCTTGATCGTGTGTTCAAAACCCATAATATCGCAGCAGTCATGCATTTTGCTGCCTATGCCTATGTGGGGGAGTCTGTCAAGAATCCAGGAAAATACTATTCCAATAATGTTGTAGGAACTCTAACGCTTTTGCAGGCAATGGTTGCAGCATCTATCAAAAAAATTGTATTTTCTTCTACTTGTGCTACCTATGGTTTTGTAGAGACTATGCCAATTACGGAAGAGGAACCCCAAAATCCCATTAATCCCTACGGTGCTACCAAACTAATGGTGGAGCGAATTCTCTCAGATTTCGATAAAGCCCATCAATTGAAGCATGTTTGTTTTCGCTACTTCAATGCGGCAGGAGCTGATCCTAGTGGGTTACTGGGGGAAGATCATCTACCAGAAACTCACTTAATTCCTTTAATACTGTTAACAGCTTTAGGTAAGCGAGAATCTATTTCTATTTTTGGTACAAATTATCCTACACCTGATGGAACTTGTATTCGAGACTTTATTCATGTTACTGATTTAGCAACTGCTCATGTGTTAGGCATGGAATACTTACTCAACGATGGTAATTCCGATGTCTTTAATCTAGGCAATAGTAACGGCTTTTCCGTCAAACAAGTGATTGAAACCGCCAAAGCAGTTACCGGGAAGGCAATTAAAGTAGTAGAATGCGATCGCCGCCCTGGAGATCCCCCTTGGTTGGTTGGTAGTAGCGAAAAAGTTAGAAGAATCCTAGGTTGGAATCCTCAATACCCATCTTTAGAAGATATCCTTTCCCATGCTTGGCAGTGGCATCAGCAGCGTCACGGTTAGTTAGGGCTTGCTGAATAAGTCGTAACTTTCGGGTTTGAATAGGTGTTAGGTGGTAGGTGGTAGGTGGTAGGTGAGGTTGGAGGTAGTAGGTGTTAGGGATTTTCGACTTACGGTGCAAGGAAATTGAGCCAAAAGATACAAAAACCTTGCACTTGGCAAAGTATAAAATGTTTGAAAGCTTTGCCTGGTATAGTTTCCACACTTTTGCAGCAAGCCCTAGTTAGGGTTTGCTCAATAAGTCTGAAAAAAGTCTGTTTCACTTTCCGAAACGAGCCTGACGAACCTTGTAGAAAGAAGATAGGCTAACTCTAGTGGCGCGACACGACTAAAACTGTAGGTTGGGTGGAACGAAGTGAAACCCAACGGAATATGTTCCGATGTTGGGTTACGCTATCGCTACACCCAACCTACCTATTCCACTAGAGGTCAAACGCGAGCAAGATGCTCGCACTACCCCATTACACTATTTTAGCTGTGTCACGGCACTAGAAGCTTGAGTATCTAAGGTTCATCTGCTCTCCATCAATATCTATGAAGGATTGTCAAAAAACATACATCCTGCGTAAAAAGGGAAACTTATCCTGAAAAGTAAATTGGGAATTGTTGTTTGTTGTTTGTTATTTGTTTTTCTTGACAAACAACTAACAACCAACAACAAATAACGCGAAATCCCACGTACTTTAGTTGTGGGATGAGCTTAAAGCTCCCTTATCTCCCTTAACTTCTTTAATTAATATGGCAAGAGAATTAGCAATTTCTACCCAAGGACTTACCAAACAATTTGATCGACACATTGCCGTCAATGATGTCGAATTAGAAGTAGCAGCAGGGGAAGTCTACGGCTTAATCGGACCGAATGGTGCTGGTAAAACCACCCTCATCCGCATGTTATCAGCGGCAGAGGAACCGACTACGGGCGAAATTTATATTAATGGCGATCGCTTATTGCGGGATGAAAGTAATCCTACCCTAAAGCGGCGCTTAGGTTATCTACCAGATGACTTCCCTCTCTATGATGACTTGACTGTTTGGGACTACCTAGATTATTTTGCTCGTCTGTATCGCTTACGGAACCCGCGACGCCGCCAACGCCTCCACGAAGTCCTAGAACTAATCCAACTGACCAATAAACGCAATAGCCTCATTTCTACCCTCTCTAGAGGGATGAAGCAACGTCTGAGCCTTGCCCGCACCATTATTCATGAACCTATATTACTACTGTTAGATGAACCAGTATCTGGCTTAGACCCAATTGCTAGAATGCAGTTTAGGGAGATCATCAAAGTTTTGCAAGAAGCAGGGATGACGATTCTGATTTCTTCCCATGTCCTGAGTGATTTAGCGGAGTTGTGTACCTCTGTGGGCATTATGGAACTAGGTTATCTGGTAGAGAATGCCCCACTCAAGGAACTGTACCAACGCCTGAGCCGTCAGGAGATTTTTCTGGCTACTCTGGGTAGTCTAGAACCACTACAGGCTGAATTAAGAAATCATCCTCTAGTGGCAGATTTGCAAGTTTCCCCGGCAACTAATCGGGTGCGGGTACATTTTTCCGGAGGGCCAGAAGATGCAGCGGAGTTGTTGCGATCGCTTGTTGCCGCTGGGATTCCTTTAACGGAATTCCACTGCACTCAGGAAGACTTAGAAAAGATTTTCCTCAAAATGGGGCATCAGCAAGCGTCTTAAAGAATTAAGAATTAAGAATTAAGAATTAAGAATTAAGAATTGGGAATTATAACTCCTGAACTTCTGAACTTCTTTGTTAAAAACACGGAGACTGGAATTAGTATGGCACTGAATGTAGTTAACCAACTTGGGGACTGGAATCCTCAGGTTTTTCGAGAACTTAAAGGGCGTCTCAAACCCCGCAATGTCCTAGTTACAGTAGCAATTTCTTTGGTAGGTCAACTACTGTTACTGATGAGTTTCGCGAGTCAGTTACCGGTTGTTAGCGACATTAATCCGGATCAGTATAGCCGCTATTGTACTGGTTCTAGGCAACAATATTCTAGCCCCAAGTGCCTGTTGGATGGCTCAAGTTTTGAGATTAACTGGCAGCTGTGGTGGCAAGATGTCTTCATCTGGTTGAGTCTGATTGGCATCTTTGCGCTCTTGGTAGTAGGCACTTATATGCTGCTCAGTGATCTTGCCAAAGAAGAAAGTCGGGGTACGCTGAACTTTCTACGCCTTACTCCTCAATCCAGCCAAAGTATTTTAGGTGGCAAACTCCTGGGAGTGCCAATCTTGCTCTATCTGGCAGCGTTTCTCGCTTTCCCTTTGCATCTGTGCTCTAGTTTAGGGGGTGACGTCCCTTTGAGTAAAATGCTCTGCTTTTACTTGGTTCTGGGTACTAGTTGCCTGTGCTTCTACAGTCTGGCATTGTTATTTGGCTTAGTCGGTAGACGGCTGAGCGGTTTCCAACCTTGGTTAGGCAGTGGTGCAGTACTAATGTTCTTGAGCATTATGACTAATGTCCTTCACTACTCTCACTCCGCGCACTACCCAACAGACTGGCTGATGCTGTTTCATCCAGGGATTTTGTTGCCTTACTTGATTGATGCCAATTCTCTAGATCCTGTCAATATCTATAACAAAGGTGATTACTTGGGAGGATTGCTGTGGTTTTATCTACCCATCGGTGCTAATTTTTTGAGTTTGGCTGGTTTAACAGTATTGAACTACGGTTTGTGGACTTATTGGTCATGGCAAGGGCTCCAGCGCTGCTTCCACAACCCCACTACTAACTTATTCAGTAAAGGACAGACTTACCTACTGACAGCTTGTTTTGAACTGATGATTCTCGGATTTGCCCTAAACCCTCATGTTCGGGAATGGAAGAATTATACCGATGGTATATTTGAGAATTTGCAGATGCTATTGGTATTTAATCTAATACTATTTTTAGGACTAATAGCTGCCTTGAGTCCCCACCGACAAGCTTTGCAAGATTGGGCTCGTTACCGACACCAACACCGTAATTCCCGCAACAGAGGTTTATTGAAAGATTTGCTTTGGGGTGAAAGAAGTCCAGCCCTAGTAGCAATAGCAGTGAATTTAGCGATCGCTTCAGTAATCTTACTGCCCTGGATCATACTCTGGTCTGAGAGTGAATTCAAAATACCAGCACTTTGGGCACTGTTGTTGAATATCAGTTTCATCTTAGTCTGCGCCACCGTCGCCCAGTTGATGCTACTGATGAAAGCTCAAAAACGCTTAGTTTGGGCTGCGACTACTGTGAGTGGATTAATTATCTTACCGCCAATAATTTTTGGTTTTCTGTCAATGAATCCCAGTTATGAGCCTGCTGTATGGTTATTTTCTGCTTTTTCCTGGACTAGTGTAGAATACGCCACTGGTATAACTGTTGGCTTTGCACTAATGGCTCAGTCTGTGGTACTGGCAGTGTTGAACTTTCAGCTAACACGAAGGTTACAAAAAGCTGGTGAATCAGCAACTAAAGCCCTACTATCTGGGAATTAAGAATTGTTGTTTGTCGTTTGTTGTTTGTCGTTTGTCATTTGTTGTTTGTCGTTTGTTGTTTGTCGTTTGTTGTTTGTCGTTTGTCATTTGGGAATTATGAGCATTAGAAGGCAGGAGGCAGGGGGCTCCGAGGCAGGAGGAACAAGAGTTTTTCTTGCCTAAAAAGAAGTCAGAAACTAGTTATATCAAGGGATTTAGCCATCCTGTATTCATTTCTAGTTTCTCAAGAGCAACCCCACTGGCGGCGATTGCCACCCGCGACGAATGGAAGAAACACTACCTCCGTTCCTACCTTGGGGCCCTCTTTCCTCCTACCTCCTCCCTCGCCTCCTGCCTCCTGCCTCCTGCCTCCTGCCTTGTTTCTTCAGAGTACTCCTGAACTCCTGAACTTCTGAACTTCTGAACTCCTTGGTTAACAATACGAAAACTGGAATTACCATGGCACTGAATCTAGTAAATCAACTTGGGGACTTGAATCCCCAGGTTTTTCGAGAACTCAAAGGGCGTCTTAAACCCCGTAATGTCCTGATTACAGTAGCAATTTCCCTGGTAGGTCAATTACTGTTACTGATGAGTTTAGCTAGTCAGTTACCGGTTGTTAAAGATCTTAAGCCAGTACATAATCGATATTGTCATGGTTATGCCAAGGAGTATCATAATCCTCTCTGTGTACCAGACAGCTTAGGGGATTTTCAGATTAACTGGCAGCTCTGGTGGCAAGATGTCTTCATCTGGCTAAGTATGATTGGCATCTTTGCCTTGTTGGTGGTAGGCACTTATCTGCTGCTCAGTGATCTTTCTAAAGAAGAAAGTCGTGGTACGCTGAACTTCCTGCGCCTTACTCCTCAATCCAGCCAAAGTATTTTAGGTGGCAAACTCCTGGGAGTGCCAGTCTTGCTCTATCTGGCAGCAGTTCTAGCCTTACCTTTGCATCTATGGTCTACTGTAGCGGGTAACATCTCCTTAATTAAAATATTCTGCTTCTACTTAGTTCTGGGTTGCTAGTTGCCTGTGTTTCTACAGTCTGGCACTACTATTTAGCTTAGTCGGCAAAAGGCTGGGTGGTTTCCAACCCTGGTTAGGCAGTGGTGCAGTACTGATGTTCTCGATCATTATCACCACTATCCTGCAAGAAAATGATTACAACCACTACCACTACCCAACAGACTGGCTGATGCTGTTTCATCCAGGGATTTTGTTACCTTACCTAATTAATGCCAATTCTCTAGATCCTGGCGATATTTATAATCAAGGTGATTACTTGAGAGAATGGCTGTGGTTCTATCTACCCATCGGTGCTAAAACTTTGAATTTGATGGGCTTGATGGTATTGAACTATGGTTTGTGGAGTTATTGGGCATGGCAAGGGCTCAAGCGCTGTTTCCACAACCCCAGTGCTAACTTATTCAGCAAACAACAGAGTTACCGACTAACAGCTTGTTTTGAAGTGATGATTCTGGGATTTGCCCTAAATCCTCAAGTGCATGAATGGATGAGTTATGCCAAGGGTGTGTTTGAGAATTTGCAGATGCTACTGGTACTTAACCTCGTCCTATTTTTAGGACTAATTGCCGCCTTGAGTCCCCACCGACAAGCCTTGCAAGATTGGGCTCGTTACCGACACCAACACCGTAATTCCCGCAACAGAGGTTTATTGAAAGATTTGCTTTGGGGTGAGAAAAGTCCAGCCCTAGTAGCAATAGTACTGAATTTAGCGATCGCTTCAGTCATCTTACTGCCCTGGATCATACTCTGGTCTGACAGTGAATTCAAAATACCAGCACTTTGGGCATTGTTGTTAAACATGGGTTTCATCTTAGTCTGTGCTACCGTCGCTCAGTTTATGCTACTGATGAAAGCCCAAAAAAGAGCAGTGTGGGCTGCGACTACTGTGGGTGGATTAATTATCTTACCCCCAATAATTCTCGGTTTTCTGTCGATGTACCCCAATAAAACTACTGCTCTGTGGCTACTATCCGCTTTTCCCTGGGCTAGTGTAGAGCATAGTGTTGGTATAACTGTTGGCTTTGCACTAATGTCTCAGTCTTTGGTACTAGCAGTGTTGAACTTTCGGCTAAGACGAAAACTACAAAAAGCTGGGGAATTGATAATTGATAATTGATAATTGATAATTGATAATTGATAATGTCTCCCCCATCTCCCCATCTCCCTATCTCCCCATCTCCCCATCTCCCCATCTCCCATCTCCCATCTCCCTATTTCCCCATCTCCCCATCTCCCATCTCCCTATCTCCCCATCTCCCCATCTCCCATCTCCCTATCTCCCTATTTCCCCATCTCCCTATCTCCCTATTTCCCCATCTCCCATCCCCCATCCTCTATAATCTGGAGCAAAATCAAAAATGGATTCAAAACTTTTAAATCAACTGGGTGAATGGAACCCACAGCTATATCGAGAACTCAAAGGTAAACTGAAGCCCCGCAACCTGTTAATTATAGTTGCAGCTTCCTTAATCACTCAATTCCTACTCCTAGCAGTTGCCTATGAACAATACCTCCATGCATACGACTATCAGTCGGGTATTGAGTGGGAGTTTGTTTTCAGGCCCCTTAACTGGATGCTACCCTTCCTACTACTAGTCTGCGGCGTTTATCAACTAAGCCAAGATTTGGCTCAAGAGGAGCGTAAAGGAACCCTTAATTTCATTCGCTTAAGTCCCCAATCTAGCCATAGTATTTTGATAGGCAAAATACTAGGAGTTCCTGCCCTACTTTACCTGGGAATAGCTCTAACAATCCCATTACATATTTTTTCTGCTTTGGCTGCTGGTATACCTTTGCCTTGGCTCTTAGGAATTTATACCCTTTGGGGAGCTGGTTGCTTCCTGTTCTACAGTAGTGCCTTCTTCTACACTTTATTATGGAACACTCAAGGGGACTCCAAATCTATCGCTGGATTAGGAGGGCTTCTTGCCTTTTTTCTCGCATCTCCTTACATCAGCGTTATTGATTTTAGCTTCAAATTGTACAGCGCAAAATCTGGGCTGGGAAGCTGGCAATGGTTCTTCCTACCCTTAGGAAATCAGGCGATTCTTGCTTATACCTGGGTAATGATTACCTTGAGCGTAGCCAGTTACTGGATTTGGCAAGCGGTGAATCGTCGTTTCCGCAATCCCAACGCTACCCTGCTGAGCAAGACACAAAGTTATTGGTTAGTTGCCTGCTTTGAAGTTTGGTTGTTAGGTTTTGCTGTAGCAGAACTCAACTCGGTTCCTTCAGATGCTCATCTATTTGTCGGTTTGTTCTTTGTCTTCTTTTTGAATCCTATCTGGTTCCTCATTCTCATCAAAGCTTTGTCGCCTCGGCGTCAAGCCTTACTAGATTGGGCTCGCTACCGCCGATACAACAATAGTTCCAATCGTAAAAGCTTTTGGCATCGCCCCCTGATACAGGATTTGATTTGGGGTGAAAAAAGTCCAGCACTAGTAGCAGTTGGGCTCAATTTACTGATTACTACTATTGTCTGGGTACCTTGGATCTTACTGTTACCTGAAAAAGTATGGAATGAAGGAGATTTGACAACTCACAAAGCCCTCTTCGGTGTACTCTTGACTATCAATTTAATTTTGCTCTATGGCGCAATCAACCAACTAATGCTGTTCCTCAAAAGCTCGAAACCGGATTTATGGACAACTGGCATCATGGTTACTCTGATTATCTTGCCCTTTTTCATGGGAGGTATTCTGGGAATTGAACCACTGGAAATGCCTTTTTTCCTAATGTTTTCTCCTTTTCCGGTACTTGCTCTAGTTAATGGCTCAATTACTACAGTGTTCTTCGGTTTACTAGCTCAGTTAGGCGTTGTAGGATTTTTAAGTCTACAGCTGACTAAGAAACTGCAAAAAGCTGGTGAGTCTGAATCCAAAGCTCTGTTTTCAGAACGTTCATCTTTACCTAGCAGTTCGTGAATTTGTAGAGACGTGCCATCGCGCATCTCTACATCTGGGGGTGAGGATAAAATCCCACAAAGACTTTGTAAAGAAAAATTATTTCGTTACAGGAATGGCAGACTAGATAAAGAAGCACAAATTACCACCCCCATACTGCCAATCAACTGAACGATATGAAAACAAAAAAACAAGCCATCGAATTTGCTAAACAGTACAAATGGACTAATAAAGATGCCGAGAGGGCTTTTGTTAATGTAAATTTCCAAGAAGCAGATGAACAAACTCTATTACTAGCTTTAGTCAATTTTGCCGGTTCTGAACTAGCAGAACGACAGAGACTGCAAGGAGCGCAGAAGGCACAAGTTACGAAAAAAGTAAAATATATTAAGCAGATTGAAACTGATTTTGCTCAAAAAATTGAAGAATTTGAAGCAAAGCTGATACAAGAGCGCAGTACATTTGTCAAAATCATAGCTGGAATCTATAAATTTGCTCAACCATTTGGACTGAAAGACCCTTGGATTGAAACATTGCTAGAGCAATATGAAGAATACCAAAAGGCAGCCTAGAAAAAATCAATTAAATAATCACAACTTAACTACTCGCCTTCAGTTACAAGGCTATGGCTTGTCTCCATATCAAACCAGGGTTGTAACTAAAAATCTTACTCCAGTAGGCAAGCATGGTAGAGCATATGCTTATACTCTAACCGATGTCATTGCTTCAATTAAATACTATTTGCAAAACCGTAGAATTAAGCTAACAACCAAACATTCCCTTGAAGCTGTTTTAGCAGAACTACTAAAGCGCTTGAATAACGTGGTTGAGGTTCCTTTTGGAAGCGCAACTAATCCAGAAATTAATAAATTAGCAAAACAGCTAGCCAAAACTATGTCTGATACTGATAGTGCTTTGGCTGAACTTAGAGCTACTGCTGCAACCATTAAAGGTAAATACAATATCTAATCACTTGATAAAAATAATCAGGACTTACGCACTGTCACCGAATTATGTCATCCTGAGCGGTAGCGAAGGATCTCCAAACGGCCTAGATGCTTCACTATTACCTCAACATGACAGTTGGGTGCGTAAGTTCTCACAATAAAAAAACCAAGATAAAGAATGTCTTATTCACCCTACGAAGAGCTTGTCAGAAACTTATTAAAGACTAAAAGCCAACTTGAGGGTAAACTATCAGAGTTAAAGTCAATTGCTAAAGAAATTCATACTAAATATGAACCCCGTCAAGAATTCCAACGTTGGCGTGATTCTCAGGAAGGACAAACCTGGAAGTGTAAGCGATATCGGAAACAAAAGCAGCGCTGTGCTATTTGTCAGCAACCAATTCAATTAAAAGGTTCCCATATTGATCATATCAAGCCAATTTCAACTTATCCCAATTTGGCTCTCAATACCCAAAATATGCAAATTACCTGCCCAGACTGTAATCTTTCTAAGAATAAACGTTGCGACGTATATTGAAACCTCATAGCATTAAAATCACAAATTATTAAGTCTATATTTACTTTGTGTTCTTTGTGACTTTGTGGTAATATTTTTTCGGCATAACTGCCCATAATAAAAATTTATCTAATCTGATATCATGAAACCACAAACTCAGCAAATTGTTGCCACCTTAGCCAATATAACAAATGACTTATATTACAGCTTAGTTGGAGATGAACCTTATGTAACTGTTTCTTGGGAAGTTGAAGAAAAAGGTGAATTTTCTGTAGAAAACTTGCTGCTTGACAAAAAAGCTCTTACTCCCTTTGAACCCCAAGATTTTCTCCATCAGATTCAACAAACTCAATCCCAATCTGTGATCGAGCGTTACCAAAATCTCCTTGCCTTACTCCAAGCTAACTTGTCAGAATTGACAATTTATAGCTATAGCTTTCCTGAACTACCAGAGGATTTGTTCAATGGAGATTTACCCATTGACGCTGATGAACTTGAACCCTTGTTAATTCCTCTATTAATCGGTTTATCTCCAGCAGGAGAATGGATTGGCTTAGCTCCTAAACAGAAGCTGGGATGTAAATCAGCAGCGAGATTTGCGATTGGGGATTTAGAATCTGTTGGAGAAACAACCACCGCCCTAATCGAGCAAATTCAATCCCTCACCTGTCAAATCGAGCATAAACTAAGCACCACAAGTTGGAAACTGAAAAATGCTTGGGAAGTGGTGCTTACTACTAACCGCACCTCAATCATCGAAAAGTTATTATCACAGGCTGGGTTCCTAAGTATCGAAGAAATCAATAAATTTTTGCGTAGTATTGAGGATGAACTAGAAGAATTTGAAGAAGATGAAGAATTGCCCACAGATTTACAGCAAAAAATAGAGCTTAGAGAATACTTTCAATCTCAGCTGATTAATTCCAGGGTTTATAATCTCGACTACAATATAAGTGGCGAATCTTTTATAATTCACTACGCTTTAGGACAAACTGAAGATGGAGACTGGATGGGGGTAGTAACAGATAGTTTTACTTTTTGATGTCTAAGTTTTCCTCAGGCTGTAATCTCATCCGAGAATTCTATAATTTAACGTGAAGGGTGTTTGTTGGGTTTCGCTTTGCTTCACCCAACCTACAAGATTTGCGATCGCACTAGTACACTATAATTGGGGCTTGCTGAATAAGTGTGGAAGCCAGAAGCGAGCAAGTGGCTACAGTGAACTTAGAATCCCCGCTGCTAACCGTCCCGAATGGCTCGCCGCTGTGGTCACCGAAAGCGGCGGGAAGCCCATTCCTTCTAGGTATGGGAGGGATAGCCGCCCGCCGCTTGGTTGGCAAGTTATTTGTTAGAAAGTTTTTCTTGACAAACAACTAACAACCAACAACAAATAACGCTTGCATCCCACGTACTTTAGTCGTGGGATGAGCTTAATTTAGTGTAAATCTGCTTCCCAAATACCAACATAAATGCGATCGTACTTATTACGTTCAATCACTCCTTTGAGGCTATTGCCTCGACCACTAACAAACTGATAGCGACTGGTTTGACGCTGATATACTGATGCTAGTCCCTGCTTAACCTCATCTGAGGCGTTATTATTGAGCATCTTATTCACGGTTTCTGACATCCTCTCTAACCCTACAGATTGATAGAAAGACACTTCTGTTTGGCGCAGACGCCCAGAGCTAGGATCAAACAAATATCCCAGGCTTATCTGATTGGGAATATATTCTTCATAAAGCACTGCACGAGTATTCCACAAACCACCCGATGTTCTAGTCGGTTTACCCAAAGCAAATTCTATAGCCTTGCGTTGAGTTCCTGGGGGAAATGCGGGAATTTTCTGAGACTGATTAGGGTTTTTGTTTTCTGGTTCAGGAGAAGGAGACTCAACTGGCTTGGAT
>CBDCVG010000096.1:0-135877 GCA_965222765.1 Caldora sp. | reverse complement strand
CGCTTGAATAGATAACCATCTTGCACACGGATAAAAATAACAGGAGTGGCAAAATCACGCTTGCGATGCAGAGTCTCCAAGCCAATTTTACGCCGCCCATTCTGAGCCGCAATATCAACCGGTTCCCCTTTCGCTAAACGCTGATAAAATTCATAGGCAAACTGGCTTGCTGTCAGATTGGAAACCTCATACTGCATCGCCACCACAACGGGAATATTCATTTGCACTATCTTTGATGCAGTCCCAGTAAAAGCCTCAGAAGCAGATAGCATCCCACTTTCACAAGCTTGCAGTAGCACAACTCCTGGATTCCAGCGATTGAATAGCTCACTGAAGGAACCGGCATCTATCCACAAAGCTGTGTTGAATAGCTTCCTCGTCAGGGCAATTTGTCCTACCTCTTCCCCTGCTTCATTATCCATTCGCCCATGACCGATAAAATGGAAAATATGAGGTTTCTGTTCTAGCAAGTTATCGATCGCAGTGGGAGTAGCGGGATTGACAATCGGTAAGAGTTCAATGCGCTCTGCTTGCTCCTGCACCAAGCTTGCCAATGCTTCCTGCACTTCTTTATACTTAACTGTGCCTAGATCTTGAGGAGCCGCGATCGCAAGAGCAATCTTTAACTTTTCATCTTCTTTGAGCTGAATTGGGGGAGCAGGATGCCACAGGGCACGACGACGGGAGAAAACAAGATTGGGATCTGTTGCCAACCAGCGATTGCCTAAATTAGCATTAGCAGGCAAGCACATAAACTCCCAAGGCAATGCCGCTACTTCCGGCATCGTTTGCTCATCAATATCTAGCTCAATCCGCAACAGCTGTTTTTTGTCCCCCACAACCTCTTGGTAGAAGTTGATCAATTCTTGACGCAATACATCATCAAAGATTGCTTCAAATAAAGCTTCTCCCAGTTTTCGTACCTGCTGAGAATTGTTGAGTTCATTGGTGAGAGCGGGTTGAAGTAGGGGAGTAATCTGTTCTAGTTTTTCCTGATAGCGAAAGGGTCGAGCAGGTTCCCCTTGAGATAGATGCTGCTCATTCCACTTCTCTACCCGAACCAGTTGATCATTAGCCAGCCGAATGCGAAAGGTATAGTAGGTCTTAGCCACAGATTTTGCTGCTCAGTCACTGAAACTACTGCTTCTGTTCCAAACTAACCTACTTTCTGTAAGAGGGAACAGGCAACAGAATAGGTAGGTTGGGTGAAGCGATAGCGTAACCCAACATCGGAGTGTGCTGCGTTGGGTTTCACTTCGTTCCACCCAACCTACATTTTTAGTCGTGTCACGCCACTACTTTCGGAAGAGTTAAAGTGAGTTCAGTACCGCTATTTTTGAATGTCTTTTCTGTGAGCTAATCAACCTGTCTCTGGGATTACCAAAACTAACTTTTGATTGATGCAGACTGTCAATAGTTTTTGCTCCTACAGCCATTTTTGTTCCACCGGCTAGAGGCTCTTCCCATTCTTGAACCTCTTGAAACAAGTCACATAATAAAGCGTCCGCCTCCTGTAGGTTAGGAGGGGATAGTTCATCGGTCATCTTAGGCATCTCCTTTTCTGAAGCATCTCCTTTATAGTCCCTAAGTTAACAAATTTTGTCTCAACACTTTATCGCATAATTTTAGAAGAAGAGATGTTATAAACCTTTTTTCGACAGTAACAGTAATCAAACTGAATGTAGGTTCCATCGCAATTATTCCTCAAACACACGCCCGACAACAACTAAGGCAAAAAGCGATCTAAAGCAGCTTTCAATTCCTCAATTTCCACCTCAATATTTCCCTGTTGAGCAGCACGACCAATACACTCAGTCAAATGTTCATCTAGAATAATCCTTGCCACTCGATCCAAAGCACCCCGAACAGCAGCAATTTGCACCAAAACATCAGGACAGGGGCGACTTTCCTGCACCATCGTCTTTATACCTCGGATATGTCCCTCAATGCGAGAAAGCCGATTAATGATTCGTCGCAGAGATTCTTCGTCATGAACATGACTATGTCCAGATAGTCTCTCACTATGCTCATGCTCGGTGTAATGATGATTCAAATCTTGATTAAGGGAATATTGATCCTCACCAGACATGGCAAAGCTATTATTAGTCAATGGCTCAGCTCCAATTAGGGGTCGCGAAAGTGGTTTATTATTCTCTTGATCCTAGTCTAGAAGAAACAGTATTGGATGCCGCTTTTTAGCAAAATAGGATGAACTACAATAAAAGCATAATAAAGCCACTACTTACAGTTAGTGGTAAGTTATCGGCAACACTCTGATTAAATTCTGGAAGGGAACCTCTACCTTCAGCTTGCGGTCAAACCAATAGGAAAGTGGTTACTTTGCTGCATCCTGTAGCCATGCTGCGGAAATTAGCGTCAGCCTCTAGCACAGACTAAACAGAAAAAAGAAATTGATACCATGCGACGGAAAAAACAACTTTCTATCTCCCTACGCCAAATAAGTACTTATCTATTTGCTATCTTTCTTGGCTCCTTGCTAACAGTTGGTGTTTATCACGTATCGCCGTCCCAAGCATCTCCAGCACCAGCAACCGAGTCAACAACACCAACCCTGTTAGCACAAAACCTGTCCACCAATGTTTCTACCCGTGGCAGTTTTGTGACAACAGCAGTCAAAAAAGTGGGACCAGCAGTAGTTAGGATTGATACTGAACGCACTGTCACCCGCCGTGTTGATCCATTTTTTGACGACCCCTTCTTCCGGCGTTTTTTCGGCGAAGACTTTTTCTCCGAAATGCCTCAACAACAACGTCTAACGGGCCAAGGCTCAGGCTTTATCATTGATAGCGGCGGTATTATTCTGACCAATGCTCATGTAGTAGATCGAGCAGATAAGGTCACTGTCAGCCTTAAAGATGGACGCCAATTTGAAGGGAAAGTCCAGGGAGTGGATAAAGTAACAGACTTGGCTGTTGTTAAAGTTAAAGGTAGCAATTTGCCAGTTGTCCCTCTAGGAGATTCCAACCAAGTTGAAGTAGGGGATTGGGCGATCGCAGTCGGTAACCCTTTGGGACTAGATAATACAGTTACTCTAGGAATTGTCAGCACCCTCAAACGCTCTAGCGCTCAAGCAGGCATTCCTGACAAAAGACTCGACTTTATCCAAACTGATGCAGCAATTAATCCAGGGAACTCCGGTGGTCCCCTGTTGAATGAGCGAGGAGAAGTGATTGGAATCAACACCGCCATTCGTGCTGGTGCAATGGGTATTGGTTTTGCAATTCCCGTCAACACTGCCAAGGACATTTCAACTCAGTTAGCACGAGGGGAAAAAGTTGTCCATCCCTATGTTGGTGTTCAAATGGTAACCCTAACGCCTGAGATTGCTAAAGAGAACAATAGCGATCCCAACTCTAACTTCCTAGTACCGGAAATTAATGGTGTTTTAGTAATTAAGGTGTTCCCGGACACCCCGGCTGCAGCTGCGGGAATTCGTCGTGGGGATATAGTAATCGCGATCGATGGACAACAGGTTACTACTGCTGAGCAGTTGCAGCGTATCGTTGAAGGTAGTGGTGTGGATAAGGTAATCAAGATTAAGGTAAGGCGTAGTAACGAGACTAAGACAATACCTGTGCGTACTGGCGAATTACAGAATGCAGCTTGACAATGCTCATCGATGCTAGAACACTGATTCAGTATTCACAGAAACCGGGTTTCTCGTGAGGACAATAACTTTGATATCAGCATTATTGCCTAAGAAACCCGGTTTCACCAATCGACACTATAGGACTTAAGCACCTTCACAGAATTATGTCATCGTGAGCGGTCGCGAAGGATCTCCAGGCGGCTGAGATGCTTCACTATCGTTCAGCATGACAGTTGAGTGCGTAAGTCCTATATTCGTTTTATTTGGAATGGAAGTGCCTTAATGACACGTAGGTAGTATCGCTACTCTAGAAGTCCTACAGTTCTTCGTCCTCGAACAGTGATGCTCGGTTACTACCACCAGTACCAAAACCGGTTTGCTCTTCCAAACTGTAACTACGAGCGGTACGGTCATCCAGTACTACGTCCATAGGGTCATCCTGGTCTAACTCACCACTATTTAAACTATCCCGTCCCGTTGGACTATGTCCCATTTCAGTAACGGTGCGTAAGGCATAGCTATCGCCGCTGGATGAATCTCCATAGCCATAGACTCCAGAACTTCCGCTGGCTGACTCATAATCAAGACCATTGAGATTGGGGTCTTCATAAGCATTGTACCCAGTTCCTGCTGGAATCAAGCGTCCAATAATCACGTTTTCTTTTAGACCCCTCAGCCAGTCAGATTTACCTTCAATGGCAGCTTCTGTCAAAACCCTGGTAGTTTCCTGGAAACTAGCAGCAGAGATGAAGCTATCAGTATTCAGGGAAGCCTTAGTAATCCCTAGTAATACGGGTGTATATTGAGCTGGAGCACCACCAGTGATTGCCATCGCTTGATTTACCATCTCAATCTGACGCAACTCCACTAATTCTCCTGGCAACATAGTGGTATCACCACCATCATCTACCCTTACTTTTGAGGTCATCTGTCGGACAATTACTTCGATATGCTTGTCAGAAATATCAATTCCTTGAGATTGATACACAGACTGCACTTCATTCACTAAGAAAGATTGAGCCTTTTGCAGCCCAATAAGTGCTGCTTCATACACTCCCTTTTCTTCTTTGAAATAGTCAAAGAAAATCTCCAGAATTTCATGGGGATTAGCTTGTCCATCAGTCAGAGGTTGAGCTACCTCTGCTTGCTGACTATCAGAAACTATAGCATTTTGTCCAGGTCTAATTGGATAATCTGCCACCACTCCATCAGCTTCAATCACTTTGATATCTACTGTCTCGTCTTCCTCATAAACCACCTGAGTTTCTCCCGGACGCCGCGCTAAAACAGAACCTTCTTTGGGTTTCCGAGCCTCCAGCAGTTCCTCAATTCTTGGCAAACCTTGGATAATATCCCCAGTCTTGGCTCGCTCAAACACTAGCAGTACCAGGTTGTCACCCCGCTGTACCAAGTCTCCATTATCTATTTGTAATATTGCACCAGCAGACACCCGGTAAGGACGAGCCAATCGCAGAGTAACGGAGTCACTATCTACTTGAACCACCTGACCAGATTCAGGAGCAGCTACACCTTCAGCAAGAGGAGCTCCTGCCACTACCAAGTTTCCTAGTTTTACCTGGGGAGTAATACTGACAGGAATCTTGACCCGGTCTGCATCTCTTACCACCAGCACCCGACGAATGGCCTCTGCTCCTTCTCGTATACCTCGGACTAATCCTGCTTCCTTACACTGAATTTCTGTGCGTGCTACTACTGCTCCTGGTGCTATTTGATCTCCATCTGACACCATTACCTTAGTAAGAGTACTACCTCCTAAAGGATCTGCTGCCGTGTCACGACGAATCACCAGAGATTCCAAGATGACCAACTGCAAGCGCATTTCTTCAGGGGAATCACCGCCAACTAACTCAATATCGGCACTCAGCTGTGAGGTACTGTCATGTTCATCGGTCATGCGTCCGGCTGAACTGCGTTCTACTTCGCTAAGATTATCTAATGTTCGGGTCATTTCCAAAACCAGTTGAGTGCGCAGCAACTCAAGACCTTCTACTGACTTAACCCGTTCTCCATCCTTATAAGGCAACCGCTGAATTGCCCGCAATTCAATGGCAATTGGAGATTGAGAAGTGCCTTTACCATTACCTTGGGTGTTAATCGACTCGCTACGCTGCTGCTGCGCTATTGAAGCTTGGGAGGGCACATCTGGATCGTCGGGCACCGTAAACTCTACCACTGGTCTCAACAATAAAGCCATGCCTTCTGGAGTTTCTACTACTTCTCCATAACGCAGCTCCTCTACTACTAACCCCTCTATGGTTTCTGCACCAGGATAGATGAGCTCACCTTCTATTGCCATGTTGACGGGAGGTTCATCCAACAGATGTAACTCCCCTGGCTTAATTACAATCTCTCGAAGGATGTCATTTTTCTGAATTACTTCCACAATCCCTGCAGATTGGCAGAAGATATCCTTCACAACTTCAGTTGCCGCTTCCACATATTGACCATCCTCCACTAGCAATAGGGAGATATCTTTGTTCACCTCGTGACATTCTTCTGGAATCCAGAGGATTGCGCCCCCTTTAGTAACTTCGTAGCCTTTATCAGCTTTACTCTTGCGTTTTGCAGTCTCTACCCCAGCATATTTAATGATGCCTCCAGTCTGGGTACGATATTTGTTGTCAATTAGCTCTGCCACTACATGGTTGTTGAGTACTTTAGTACCTGGAGCTACCTTGAGGGAAAAGCGTTGATTATTAGCAGTTTGAATCACATACTGTTCACGACCACTCGCGCTTTCCATCCGCACTGTCGCCTGATCTAACAGTACCGAAGCAGTAATGATTTCAATTTCTCGTTTGCCTGGGGTCAATCGTACCACCCCTCCATTAGCAGTTACTAACTTGGTTTCAGCCATTACTGAATCAGCCTGTACTGCATCCCCATTTTTTACCACTGGTTCTGCACCAGGGGGTAGATTATAGACTTCCCCAGACAAGACCCACAGTAAACCGCCTCGTTGAGCAATTCTGGTAGTATTTCCTTGCCGATCTGTCTTTTCTTCAGGTATCAAATCGGCGAATAGGACTTCTCCAGCCAGGTCTGTCGTTACATCTTTAGTTACCTTTTCTGTAGATAGGCGAGATTTACTTAAACTAACTTCCGCTAATAGCTGTTTTTTCTGCACCTGTTGACCATCCTTGGTCAATAGCAGGGAACCCGCAGTTAGGGGAAAGGTTTGAGATGACTTCCCACTGCTGGGTTCTAAAATTAAGTCACCAGCTACTTCCACCTGCTCCCGTTCTTCTCCATGGCGGGTGCGAACATTTCTGGTGCGCAAGCGTTTGCCAAAGCGGACTATACCATCAATGGGAGCAATTACCTGCCGCGCTACTTCCCCAGTAAAGACACCACCCGTATGGAAAGTTCGCATTGTCAACTGGGTTCCTGGCTCTCCAATAGATTGAGCAGCAATAATTCCTACTGCTTCTCCCAGATCTACCATATGTCCGTGAGCCAAGCTCCAACCGTAGCACTTCTGGCAAACTGAGCGGGGAGCTTCACAAGTCAGAGGTGATCGCACAAATACTTCTTCCACACCAGCTTTGGCAATCTGGATAGCCAACTCATCAGAGATATCTTGATTGCGCTGGGCCACAACTTCCCCTGTTTTTGGATGTAGTACGTCTTTACCCAGCACTCGACCCAGTAGGCGCTCCTGTAGGGGAATTAGAACGCGATCGCCATCGGTCATTGACCTGACAACTATCCCTCGATCAGTACCGCAATCCACCTCCCGCACAATCACATCCTGGGAGACATCCACCAAACGGCGAGTGAGATAACCAGAGTCAGCTGTCCTCAACGCAGTATCAACTAAGCCTTTCCTTGCACCATAGGAGGAAATAATGTATTCCGTTACTGTTAAACCTTCCCGAAAGTTAGTCTTAATTGGTATGTCAATAATTTCCCCTTGGGGATCAGCCATTAGACCCCGCATACCAACCAGTTGCCGTACCTGGGACAAATTACCCCTGGCTCCAGAAAAAGCCATCATGTATACAGAATTCAGGGGATCCGTCGCTTTAAAGTTCCGGACTACTTCATCTTTGAGGGCTTCAGAAGTGCTATTCCAGGTATCTATTACTTTTTGAAATCGTTCGACTTCTGTAATTTCTCCCCGAGTGTAACGAGTTTCTGTCGCACGAATTTGTGCCTCTGCCGTGTCAAGCATCTGGCGTTTCACAGGGGGCACTTGCAGATCATCAACACTGATGGAAACACCAGCGCGGGTAGCATAGCGGAACCCCAAATCTTTGAGCTGGTCAGCCATCTGAGCACTGCGGGCACTGCCATATTTGGTAAAAGACCAGGAGATCAACTTTTTGAGCTGACCTTTATCTACAATTCGGTTGTAAAAGATCATGTCTTTGGTCATTTTTTGGCAAGTTGTTGGTTGGCAAGTTGTTGGTTAGCAAGTTGTTGGTTAGCAAGTTGTTAGCTGTTAATTCCTTGCTGATTGAGCTCCGGATAACAAAAAACTAATAACCAATAATCAATCACTAATTCATTAGCGCTTCTTGAATCGCTTTGTTGTAAATAATCCGACCAGGAGTAGTGCGGATGTATTGAGAAATTACTTCTCCATCAGCTGTTTCCCGTACTCGTCGTTCTCGGTAATGTTTGGTTATAGTGCCATCACTCAGGTTTTCTCTGGAGATGACTTTGTCGTCTGGCTCTTCAGTTTGCACGATGCCTTCATGCCTTACCCAGACCTTGGCATGCAAATCTACCTGCTTTTGCTCATAGGCTCTGATGGCATCATCCAAGTTGGCAAAATACTTGTCGGCTCCTTTGGTAGCTGCAGGGTTTTCCGCTGTCAGGTAGTAACATCCTAAAACCATATCTTGGCTGGGAGCGACAATCGGACGCCCTGTTGCTGGCGATAGAATGTTGTGGGAAGCAAGCATTAATAGTCGCGCTTCTGCTTGAGCTTCGATAGACAGAGGAACATGCACCGCCATCTGATCACCATCAAAGTCAGCGTTGAAGGCAGGACACACTAGCGGGTGCAGTTGAATGGCGCGACCTTCGACTAAAATTGGTTCAAAGGATTGTATCCCCAGGCGGTGCAGAGTTGGAGCCCGGTTAAGCAGTACTGGGTGACCAGCAATCACTTCCTCTAGTACATCCCAAACGCTTGGGTCTCCCCGCTGAATCAATTTCTTGGCTGCTTTGATGTTGTTTACTAAACCCTGACGAATTAGCCGGTGAATCACAAAGGGTTGGAATAGTTCAATTGCCATCTCCCGTGGCAAACCGCATTGATGGATTTTTAGGTTAGGACCGACAACAATTACTGAGCGTCCGGAGTAATCTACCCTTTTTCCCAGCAAGTTTTGCCGGAAGCGCCCCTGCTTACCCTCAATAATGTCTGAAAGAGATTTAAGGGGGCGATTATTTGCTCCCACTACTGTACGTCCCCGCCGTCCATTATCAATCAAGGCATCTACTGCCTCCTGGAGCATTCGCTTCTCATTACGGACAATGATTTCGGGGGCAAGGATTTCCTGGAGCCTTGCGAGGCGATTGTTGCGGTTGATCACGCGCCGATAGAGATCATTGAGGTCAGAAGTCGCAAAACGACCCCCATCTAGCTGGACCATTGGGCGCAGATCTGGGGGAATTACAGGAATTACTTCTAGAACCATCCATTCAGCTTGAGAGCCAGTGCCGATGAAATTGTCAATTACCCGTAGGCGTTTTATGAGCTTTGCCCGTTTCTGACCCTTAGCATTAATAATTTCATCCCGCAAGCTTTCAGCTGCTGCTTCTAAATCCAAATCTTGGAGTAATCTTTGTAGTGCTTCTGCTCCAATACCTACCTCTACATCAGTTAGTTCGGTGTCTTCACTATAGAGCTGCTCTTCAATTTCCAGCCACTGATCCTCGGTGAGCAGTTGCTTGTAGCTTAGGTTCTCGGCATTACCAGGATTAAGAACTACGTAGGCATTGAAGTAAACTATCTGTTCTACATCCCGCAACGGCATGTCTAGTAGGATACTCATATAGCTAGGAATACCTTTGAGATACCAAACGTGAGCCACAGGAGCAGCAAGTTTGATATAACCCATCCGGTGACGGCGCACTCGTGACTCAGTCACCTCTACACCACAACGTTCGCAGACAATACCCCGGTGACGTACTCGCTTGTACTTACCACAGTGGCATTCCCAATCCTTAGCTGGACCAAAAATCCGCTCGCAGAATAGTCCATCCATTTCTGGCTTGAGGGTGCGGTAGTTGATAGTTTCTGGTTTGGTTACTTCACCGACTACCTGACCATTGGGTAAGGTTCTTTCTCCCCATTGACGAACTCGCTCTGGTGAGGCAATGCCAATTTTTACGTAGTCAAACCGCTGTTCTTGCTGTTTCATGTGTTTGTTTTTTGTTGTTTGTTTTTTGTTGTTTGTTGCTTGTTGTTTGTCCTTTGTTCTTTGTACGACTAATGACCAATAACTAATAACAAACAACCAATAACTAAACTTCCTCTTCAAATTCTTCCCGACTCAAAGACTCATAGGTTGGTCGGCTCGGTGTACGACGACGGTCAACATCTGCCATCAAATCGACTTCCAAATCACGACTACTACCGTCTTCTGCAGTTTCTACTTTGTGAACTGCAATATCTAGACCTAGGGACTGTAGTTCTCGCATCAATACTTTGAAAGATTCTGGAGTGCCGGGATGAGGAATTGCTTTGCCTTTAACAATCGCATTCAAGGCCTCATTCCTTCCCTGCATATCGTCAGATTTCACTGTCAGCAATTCCTGGAGAGTGTAAGCTGCACCAAAAGCTTCCAATGCCCAAACCTCCATTTCTCCGAATCGCTGACCGCCTTGTTGTGCTTTTCCTCCCAAAGGTTGTTGCGTGACTAACGAGTAAGGACCAGTAGAGCGAGCGTGAATCTTATCATCCACTAGGTGCACCAGCTTAAGCATGTAAGCTTTGCCCACTGTTACTGGTCGGTCAAACGGCTCACCAGTGCGACCGTCAAACACCGTAATTTTTCCTGGCTCATCTGGGTTAAACACCCATTCCTGTCCTTTGGTCTGTTTTGCCTGTTCCAGCTTGCCATGCACCGTCGTCCGGGAAGCTTCTTGCCCATACATTTCATCAAAAGGAGTTAGCTTAAACCGCACATCTAGACATTGACCAGCCCAACCCAAGAGGCACTCGAACACTTGCCCTACGTTCATCCGACTTGGAACTCCCAGCGGATTGAGGATAATATCCAAGGGTGTCCCATCCGGTAGGTAGGGCATATCTTCTATGGGCAAAATTCGGGAAATAATTCCCTTGTTGCCGTGACGGCCTGCCATTTTGTCTCCCACTTGGATTTTCCGCTTCTGGGCTACATATACCCTCACTACCATATTAGCTCCGGGTGGTAGTTCATCCCCTTGTTCCCTGGTAAACAGCCGCACATCGACAACACGACCTTTTTCTCCGTTGGGTACCCGCAGGGAATTGTCTCGTACATCCCTTGCTTTTTCACCAAAGATAGCCCGCAGCAGCTTCTCCTCTGGGGGTTGGTCAGATTCACCTTTTGGGGTCACTTTCCCTACTAGAATGTCACCAGCCTCGACCCAGGCTCCAATCCGGATAATCCCCGTTTCATCTAACTGCCGTAGGGCATCTTCCCCAACATTGGGAATTTCACGGGTAATTTCCTCTGGACCTAGTTTGGTTTGCCGTGCCTCAATCTCATACTTCTCAATGTGAATGCTGGTGTAGACATCATCAAACACTAGCCGTTCACTAATCAGGATCGCATCCTCGTAGTTATAGCCCTCCCAGGGCATATAAGCCACTAGAATATTTTGCCCTAGTGCCAGTTCACCCCCTTCTGTTGCTGAACCATCTGCAATTACTTGACCAGCTTGTACATCATCGCCTTCATAGACTAAGGGACGCTGATTTAAGCAGGTGTCTTGGTTAGAACGCTGATACTTCTGCAACTCGTATTCATATTCCTTTCCTTCAGCATCTTTTACCCGAATCCCTTGGGCATCCACATAGCTTATTTCCCCATCAATGCGGGATACAATCACCATACCTGAGTCCCTGGCAGCCTGAGCTTCCAAACCAGTTCCAACCAAAGGTCGCTCAGGGCGTAACAGAGGTACTGCCTGCCGCTGCATGTTGGAACCCATCAACGCTCGGTTAGCATCATCGTGTTCTAGGAAAGGAATCAAGGAAGTAGCAACCGAAATAATCTGCACTGGGGAGACAGATAAAAAGTCTACTTGATCCGGAGTTGTGGTTGTGAATTCTTGGCGATAGCGCACTGCCACATTTTCTCCTTGGATGTAACCATTTTCATCCACTGGCACATCTCCTGGTGCTACCCGCAGGTCGTCCTCTTCATCAGCAGTCATGTATACTGGGGGACTGTCTTTGATAACCCGCCCATTTTCCACTGGATAGAAAGGTGTTTCAATGAAGCCGAAGGAGTTGACGCGGGCGTGAGTTGCCAAAGAGCCTATCAGTCCTGCGTTAGGACCTTCGGGAGTTTCAATTGGGCAAATCCGACCATGGTGAGAGGGGTGAATGTCTCGTACTGCAAACCCAGCTCTTTCTCTCGTCAGCCCCCCTGGTCCTAGAGCAGAAAGTCGTCGTTTATGGGTCAACTCTGCCAAAGGATTTGTCTGATCCATAAACTGAGAGAGTTGGGAGGAACCAAAGAACTCTTTAATGGCTGCTACCAAAGGTTTTGGGTTCACCAGAGAAGCTGGCGTTAGGGTCTCAGAGTCTGAAACTGTCATCCGCTCCCGAATAATCCTTTCCAAGCGGTTGAGTCCCACCCTTACTTGATTTTGTAGCAATTCTCCCACTGAACGCACTCGGCGATTGCCCAAATGGTCAATATCATCACTGTTACCCACATCAAATTCTAGATTGATCAGATAGTCAATCGCTGCCAGAATGTCCTGGGGAGTTAATACTCGGATGGTATCCGGCACATTCAACCGCAGCTTTTTATTAATTTTATGGCGACCTACCCGTCCCAAGTCGTAGCGTTTGGGGTCAAAGAAGCGGGAGTCGAGCAATTGCTGACCGCCGCTCACGGTGGGGGGTTCTCCTGGGCGTAACTTGCGATACAGCTCCATCAGGGCTTCTTCTTCCGAAGGATTACCCTCCTTTTCTAGAGTCTTTTGATAATAGTCTGGGTGTCGCAGAGCATCTATAATTTCATTATCCCCTAGTCCCAGAGCTTTCAGTAATACCTGGGCTGAGAGCTTGCGAGTTTTATCAATCCGCACCCAAACTAGATCATTTTTATCTGTTTCAAACTTTAACCAAGCTCCCCGGTTGGGAATTAAGGAAGCAGAGTAAGTGCGACGTCCGTTCTTATCCGTTTCCGACTTGTAGTAGACACCGGGAGAGCGAACAATTTGGTTGACAATTACGCGCTCTGCCCCGTTGATAATAAAAGTACCTCGGTCGGTCATCAGAGGGAGATCGCCAATAAACACTTCTTGTTCCTTAATTTCGCCTGTTTCTTTGTTAATTAGGCGGGTGGGAACGTACATTTGAACGGCGTAAGTACTATCTCGCCGTTTGGCTTCATCAACCTCATATTTAGGTCGCTTGAGTTTGTAGTCCTTCCCCAAAAAGTGCAATTCCAGTTTACCAGTGTAGTCAGTAATAGGAGAAAAGCTGTTAAGTTCTTCGATTAGTCCTGCTTCCAAAAACCAACGGAAGCTGGAACGCTGAATTTCTACTAAATCTGGTAGCAGATAAGTGGGGACTGTATCACTTGGAGTGGGGACAGTGTAGGTTGGATTTGTCATGGCTCTTTTCTTAAAGGTTAAGTCAGCGTTGGAAGAAGAAGTTTAGAATGTAGAGGACCTAGAAGCTTTGGGTCGTTTTCTTGTTAAGGGTTAACCTTACCTAAGCCTGGAGCCGTAGTTTGATTTCTCTGTCGGCGTCAAACTCTCAACACTTCGGATTGAGTTGCCAAACTCTGCTCAAAAACTTACCTTCTCTTCCCACATGTCCCAAGATTCTCTAGAAGGATCTATGCTCTAGGATTTTTACTCCCCTAAATAAAGCAAACGCTTAATAGGGATTAGTCTCCCAATGTAGGGATTGTTGTAGGTAGGCTATGATGAAGGAAAGTCTATGAGTTAAAGCTCTGAGATTTACTTCATACTTCTTTAGGTTACTGCACAGTTTCATTGGTGTCGCCCTGCTCAAAATACTGGATTAGAATCCTTGGAAGATTTGATTGTGTGAAAATAAAGAAGTTATCACTAGATAGTTAGCTATCAAAACTAATTACTTTCTAGCAAGGGAAAAATACAGTTTTTTTACTTATCTCAGCACCAGGATAGTTTGGGGCAATGACTACTACCTCAAAATCTAAGGGTTGCAACTGCAAGGTTTAAGGCTTTTCTGGTAGCAGAAAAAGCTTTTTTTGTCGATAGAAGGTTAAAACTCGGTAAGCCTCTATGAAAGTGACTAGTGAGCTTCGGTAGTTTATTAAGAGGATATATTGCTAGCAATTGGGTAGATCCAGGGTAAATCTTATCCATAATAACTCTTCTTAGGACTATTATGACGCAATAGAAACTTGATTAAAGAGAGCACGTTCTCCCTTGTCTGTCTATCTCCCCACACCTCCCATACTCCCTACATCTTTTTTCGCTCACCTGTGCCCAAGCTCCTAAGGATATATTGGGTTGTAAATCACCGGTAGCTTCGCAGGTGATGCACAAGAGTACTTCTAGTTCCTCTTAGCTATATTTGCCAAACAGAGACTTTTCGACTGTTTTTGACCTCTTAGACATGCTTGTTCCCTGCTGTTACTGCGCTATAGCTACCCGTTTGTGATCATTTGGTAGAGCAAGACCAAAGAGTTTACAAGCATTTTGTGTTGTTTGAACTGCAATGGTTTCAAGGGAAACATCTCTGAGATCAGCAATGTGCTCTGCTACATAGCGGACATAGGCTGGTTCATTCCGTTTGCCTCGCTTAGGCACTGGTGCTAAGAAAGGACAATCAGTTTCAATCAGGAGGCGATCGCTTGGTACCATAACAGCAGAAGCTTGTACCTGCTTAGCGTTTTTGAAGGTTACAATGCCACTAAAACTAATGTAGAAGCCTAAATCCAAAAACCACTGTGTTTCCTCTGGCGTACCTCCCCAACAATGCATTACTCCTCTTAACCAGCCATTATTTTCCCAAAACTCCTGCAACAGTTCTCGCATCGTAGCAGCAGCATCACGACAGTGAATAATCACTGGCAAGTCTAATTGCTGAGCGATCGCTAATTGAGCTGCAAACACTGTTTTTTGTAGCTGTTGGTTTTCTGCCTTGAAGAAATCCAACCCCGTTTCCCCAATTGCTACTACCCTTGCGTCAGAAAAAGCTAACAATGCAATCTGGCTTGACATCTCCTTAGTCCATTTGTTGGCATCTAGGGGATGCAAGCCTACTGCAAATGATAGTTCAGGAAACTGGTCAGCTAGGGCTTTGATCCCAGCATATTCAGAAGGCTCGACACAGGAATGTACTAGTTTTACAACACCTACTTCACGCCAGCGATTGCACAATGCTTCACGATCTGACTGGAAGGCATCAAAGTTGATATGGACATGAGTGTCAATCAACTGCATGATCAGCATCTATTATTGAGCTTTAATGATTTGTTCAGGCTAATCTGGTAAGCCTGCCTATTTGCGAATACCATTCCCTCTTCCCTCATTCTGATATCCAAGTATCAGCCTCAATCATCTACTAAAGTAAATTTAAAGGGCAAACTTACCTACTAGGCTTAAAGTGTTCTTGTATTAAGAGGCAGTGACTTCCTCTGAGGGAGGAGTGAGTTGGGCACTCACACGTTTTAAGGCTTTAGCTAGACGAGATTTTTTACGAGCACCATTGTTAGCATGGAGTACGCCACGCTTTACAGCCTTGTCAATTTTGCTGTAAGCTGCCGACATTCGGCTTTGGGCTTCTTCTAATGATTCTTTGCTCGGTTTTTGAGAATAATCTTCTACAGCAGCGAAGTATTTTTTCATTAACGTCCTTACTGCTGACTTATAGCTCTGATTATGGACTCGATTGCGCTCGTTAATTTGTACACGCTTGAGCGCTGACTTGCTGTTAGCCATAGCAATTTTTAGAGGGATTGGCTCTCAATAACAAAATAGCAGAATGACCAATATAACATATTTTTATTCCCAAAAGAATCACAACCCCATAAAAATCCACGTTAAGCTAGAGGAGAGAGTCCAGATTAACAGAGGCTCCTCTAACCAAAAGGGGTTAGTTTAGCTGGTCTCACATTAAAGATAATATCGCATTTAGGCACTCCGTACTCCATGCTGCGAATCATTACTCAGCAGGCTGAGGCACAAACAGAACTGCGACGTATCTGCGAACGTACCTCCCAAGACCAAATTGTTCACAAGGAAGGGACGGTCAGGGAAGTCTTGCAGGCCGTTAAGCGCCAAGGAGATAAAGCTCTCCTGCACTACACAGAAGAATTTGATCAACTTTCTCTTAGTCCTGAACAACTACCGGTTAGTACATCAGAACTGGATGCTGCCTACCAACAGGTGTCTAAGGAGTTAGTTGATGCCATTCAATTAGCTAGTAAACAAATTGAGGCATTTCATCGACAGCGCTTACCCAAATCCTGGGTGCAATTTGGCGATGATGATGTTGTTTTAGGCAAGCGCTACACTCCAGTAGACCGAGCAGGAATTTACGTTCCCGGTGGCAGGGCTTCCTATCCTAGTACGGTTTTAATGAATGCTATTCCAGCCAAAGTGGCTAAGGTTCCTAGGATTGTTATGGTGACTCCACCTGGTTGGGAGCAAAAGATTAATCCTGCTGTCCTTGTAGCAGCCCAGGAAGCTGGTGTTCAGGAAATATACCGAGTAGGTGGTGCTCAAGCGATCGCGGCTTTGGCTTACGGCACTCAAACTATTCCTAAAGTGGACGTGATTACTGGTCCAGGCAACATTTACGTTACCCTAGCGAAGAAATTAGTCTACGGAATAGTGGGAATTGACTCTCTTGCCGGACCATCTGAAGTTCTGGTAATTGCTGATCCAGCTGCTAACCCAGTATACGTTGCCGCTGATCTTTTAGCTCAGGCAGAACATGACCCGATGGCAGCAGCAATTCTCCTGACTACCGATTACCAACTGGCACAACAAGTACAGACTCAAGTAGAGCAACAACTTGTGAACCATCCCCGACGACTACTTACAGAAAAAGCGATCGCTCATTATGGTCTCATTGTTGTTGTTGATTCCCTTGAGACAGCAGCAGAACTTTCTAATGAGTTTGCCCCCGAACACTTAGAATTAGAAGTTGCTCAGCCTTGGGATTTCTTAGAAAAAATTCGCCACGCTGGTGCAATTTTTCTGGGTAGCTCAACCCCAGAAGCAGTAGGAGATTATCTAGCAGGTCCAAATCACACTCTGCCCACTTCAGGTGCTGCTCGCTATGCATCTGCCTTGGGGGTCGAGACCTTTATGAAGCACTCTAGTCTAATTCAATATTCTTCCAGTGCCCTCCATAAAGTTGGTGGTGCGATTCAGATACTAGCACAAGCAGAAGGCTTACCTTCTCACGCTGACTCTGTACGCTTAAGAACCCAAGGAAATCTTAATGATTAGGGACTTGGCTCTCAACTTGAAGCGGGACATGCTAGTTGAGATGAGGTTAATAGTTAATAGTTTTTCTTCTTCTCAAAGCTTTTGTTTTGATTATACTGTTCTTGCATTCTTCCTATCTATAGGGTAGAGTCATCCGACTTTACTCCTTCTAGTGGTAACCTAACACCTAATACCTAATACCTAATACCTAATACCTTTTAACGATTTTGGTGCTAAAAACGATTATTGTCGCCCTCGACAGTTCTGAACTGTCCCACCGTGTGATTCAGAGCCTAGACGAACTTCAAATAGAACCATCCACTAAAATTATCCTTTCTCATGTCATTCCTGATGCGGAACCTGACACGGAAATGGTAGTTGACCGACCGCATATTTCCGATGAGCTACTTTATCGCAACATTGAAAAGCAGCTACAATCCTATCAGACAGAACTTCCCTGCGACTCAGAATTAGAAATTGTTAGTGGTGAGGCAGCAGTTGAAATTGTTCGCCTAGCTCATATCTACAAAGCTGACTTAATTGTGATTGGCACTCGTGGTCTTACTGGTCTCAATCGCATTTTGCAAGGGTCTGTTAGTAGCCAAGTAGTTACCGATGCTCCCTGCTCTGTGTTGGTAGTGAAGCTCAAGTGAAATAATCCGTTTGTCTGAGATAAACTCTAGTAACAGCTATTCGGTAATTCCTTTGCTTTAGACCTCTCCGGAAATGAAGTTTTCATCTAGACAGGATAAGGGCTTCAGATTCTTGTTCGGAGATGTCTTTTTGGCTCAATGCTCTCAAACAGTCGTTAATAGGTGTCTGCATGAAAAATCCCCTTGGGCAAGGCAAGAAGCTTACCCAGCCAAAATCCCTAGCTCAACATCACCCTGCTATTTCGAGTACTTTGCGGGCTCGGTCTCGGACTTCCACACGTCGTTCCCTTGGTATTGCGAAGTAATTTGTTGTTCGCCTTGGATACATGTGACTCTCTACAAATCCTTCTTGACTAAGACCGCTATCATTATGTGCAACACGGTTAGGGATATGCACTCCATAGTTTAGTTCAGTAAAAAACTGCCAAAGTGCTTCTTTTGTAAACCCTAAATCATTTATATTTCCAGGACCACTTTCAAACATGATTATTGGATGGTTTGCTCTAATGATGTTCTTGCTACCAAGAAGCACTCCAAGTTCCGCTCCTTCAACATCAATTTTTATAACATCAATGTCATTTTGTACCACTAATTCATCTAGTTTCTTTATCGGAACCTGGACTTGTTTTATAGATGAAGTAGTCGAATCAGTAGGCTTTACAAGCGAACTATAACCTGACTGCTTGGTGTTTATGAAAAAAGATATCTCACCTTCTTGATCACCGACAGCGCACGCATGAATTTCGACAAATGGAAACTTTTTCCGAAGTTTGGCTGCTTTTTCTGGTATTGCCTCAATTGCAACTATGTTTATTGATGGTTCATTATATGCTACAGAAGAGATAATTGATCCGATATGTGCTCCAACATCAATAAATATTTTGTTAGGTTGGCATATCTTAGTTACGAGCACCGTAGCCAGTTCATCATTGGCAACCATTCCTAGCTTTTCAGGTGATCTGTAAGCCACTTGCAATAAATTTATGGAAGAGCGCAATGACATCAACATTCTGCCGATCGGACTTCCTAATATGAACTGCTTAAAATTAATCATCATTAGTACTACTCATGTTTGCTCTAAACTATAGCAACCCTAAATAGGATATAACAAGTTAGTGGATTGAAATCCAGGTATAACAAGGATCTTGTTTCGGAAAATTTCCACAACCTATTTAGGACTGCTATATTTTAGACACACTCACATCTATTTTTTCAATATTTGATAGCAAATCCGGTTGAGCTACAGTATCAATAAGTCAACTATAATCCATATGTAGCTAGGGTGAGGAGTATCAGTCGTTTCCAATTCCCAATTTTCAGGTTAGAGATTTTTCATAAATTCGGTACGTTTTATAAATCCTTCCCCCTGCTGCTTCAATTAGCTTGCGGGAGGGAAAATTATCTTCAAAAACCCAAGATAATTCTGCTCTTTTATAAGGTTTACCCTTTTTCATTCCTCCTTGCATTCCCAAATAAATTAAAGCGAGAGGAACCATTTTTTTACGATATTCTGGCAGAGAACACATAGCGATAACCCTTCCTTGATTAATCTGACGACGATACCAAAGAAATTTGAGTATTCCCAACCAGTTGAGTTGACCATTAACGTGTTTCAACGGGATGTTGTAGTCTGGTAAACCCATCCAAAATCCCACCATTTCGCCGTTGTCTTCTGCAACAGGAAAAACATCTGGATCAACTAAACTTTGTAAAGATTTAGCTTCCTCCAAAAATTCTTTCTGACTACGTGGTGTAGAGCTCCAATTATCAGCAAAGGCACGATTAAACAAGTTATAGAGACTGTTAACATCTTGCTCAAATCCTTCCCCTTTAGTCCTCAAGGGACGGAAGGTGATACCAGATTTACAGGCAATCCGATAAGCTTTCTCAAATTTAGCAGCTAAAGATTGATTTACAGGGAAATCATAAGCATAAGCATCCTTCGCTTTTTCCCAACCATCCTGCTCCATAAATTCTGGATAATAAGGAGGATTGTAAGGCATCATCACCATCGGTGGTGAATCAAAGCCATCAACTAAGAAGAAACAATTGTTATGGGTTGAGAAGTCAATTGGTCCTCGCCCCCTAGTCATGCCTTGCTCTTGCAGCCATTGGCAGGCGGCATTGAATAGAGATTGAGCGATCGCCAAATCTGGAACGCATTCAAAAAAACCAAACAGACCAATATTTTTTCCTTCCCGCTCAATCAATCTTTGATTAATTGCCGCAACAATTCGCCCTATTGCCTGAGTTTTTTTTAATCCTTGATTAACAGCAATGAACTGCTGCATTTTTCCATAGTTAAAGAAGGGATTACTAGAGTCAAACTTTTTGGCAATATCACTACGTAAAGGGGATACCCAGTTAGGATCATCTGCATATACCAGTTTTGGTACATCCAGAAACATCTCCTTGTCTTGTGAGGTCGTTACAGCCTGAATTTGAATATTTGTCATTGGTTATATTGGTTATTGGTTATTAGCCATTAGTTATTGGTCATTGGTCATTGGTCATTGGTTATTGGTCATGACTACAAATAACAAAAGACAAAGAACAAATAACAAACAACAAACAACAAACAACCAATAACTAACAACTAAGCACTAATCATCGGTTTATACAACAAATCCCGTGTTGCTATCATCGCTGCCACTAACTGCTCCATTTCTTCTTGAGTATGTAGAGCATTCACAGTAATTCTCAGGCGTGGTTTGGCGATAAACCAGATGGGAGATACCCAAATTCCGTGTTTTTCTAGCAGATGTCTGCCAAAGACCTTGGGATTAATCTCGGAAGGTAAAATGACTGGTACTACATTAGTTTCACCAATGGCAGCAAAACCCTGTTCTGTTAAGCGCGATCGCAAGTAGCGAGTGTTTTCTTGAAGTTTTGTAACCAGTTCTGGACGATGGCGAACCTGACGAATACTCTCTAATGCTGCTGCGGTAAGGGGTGGTGACAAAGAAATTGTTCCTATGGATGTAGGAGAAACGTTTAACAAAGGAATTAGTTCGGCTACATGAGAGCTAATTGCTGCACCAGCGGAGGCAGCAAACTTCGAGAAGGTAGTCATAATCAAGGGGACAATACCCCGTTCAATTACTTGCTGAGGCAGGATGCCAAAATGTTCGTAGATGCCTCTACCAGTAGCACCAATTGCACCGCTTGCATGAGCCTCATCCATGAGCAAAACGCTGCCTGGGTAATTTTGCAGCACTGTCAGCATGTCTGGCAGGGGAGCAATGTCACCATCCATAGAGAATACAGCATCAGACACCACCATAATTCGGTCATCTGGACGAGCATACCGGTGGAGCTTGCGGGATAAATCCTCCATATCACAATGGCGGTAGGCTTTGACGCGAACGCGGGGACTATGACCAAAAACTTTACCAGAACGGGTGCCAGCATTGACAACGGCAGAGACAATACAACCGTGGTTGAGGACATCCGTAAGAATTAATGTCTCCTTGGTATGCTGAAAACCTGGCACGGGAATTGCCAAATGACAGAAAGCATCCATTAAACCCTGCATTGCCATCCAGGCATTAATGAACAGCTGGGTATGAGGCAAATGCTTAAACTCAGAAATTTCATCTTCCAGCTGACGGTGCAGTTCAATGCGACCGCTTAAGACAGAACAGGAACTGTTGGAGGTACCATATTTGAGGATGGCATCAATCGCCGCTTGCTTAATCGCTTCTTCCTGGACTAAGCCTAAGACATCATTGCTACAGAAGTTCAGAACATTCTGACGCTTGCCTGTGGCAGTTGATTCAATCTCGGCTAAATTGCCCCGTTTCTGATGACATATGTATTCATCGGGATCTAGCCCACTTTCATACCAGCTTTGAACATACTCTTTAACTACTTGCACAAATTTACCCCTCTCACCTTACTCCTAGATAGATGTTAATTAACTCTGGTACTGAGGCAACATTGATTTTTATCCCAGGGGACAGGGAGTTAAGCAATTGCTCCCCAGTCCTGTTTACCGCTGTTTTCATCCGATAATTGAGTTCTCTTGAATTGGCTGGCTTTGGTCAGTTGCGATTGCTGACGAGTCTGGGTGTCCATTGTTTCCCGGCTGGTTTGATTGTTGCATATATTGTTCATATTGCTTGACAATCACTCGTTGGAGGGCAATAATTGCTGGGTTAATTTCCACATAGCGCCGCTGGGGATGGGCAAGATAGGTACGCTGCTCACTCTCAATCATTTCTTTATCTTGGTCAAGAAATTTCTTTAAAAACCAGTTCCAGATTACCTGAGCTAGCAGTGGTCTAAAGATGTTGAGGAACCATTGTGGTAGGCGGATTTTGAGAAACAGTAGGGAGAAAGAGCGGGTTAGGGAAGGTCCCACAGGTAGTCTCATTAGGTACAAAGAGGAAATTCCTTCGAGGGAGCTGTGATAGTGAGGGTAACGATATTGGATGGAAACAGTTTTGGTAGTTACCTGGTTACCTTGTTCACTTAGTCCCAGAAATTTCGTCAGCAAACCTCGATAGGAAACCTGGTAGTCAGCACAAACTTTTCCTTCTCCTTCCCGTAAACTAATCAAGAGTGGGTCGAACCAACCCTGTAATTCTTTGTGCAGAAACCCGTGGAACACATCCATAGTGTTTTCATTGCAGATTGAGAAGTGAGCCTGAAAATGACCAGGTATGGGCACCATTAACCAGTCAGGATCAGTAGATTCTGGGACATCCGGGAGATGGCAGTTTTCTGCCAAGCTAGGATCACCAGGGAAAATCCAGATGATACTATATTTTTCTTGAATAGGATAGCTGCGGGCTTGAGCGCAGGGAAGCTTTTGTTTGGGGGGTAGGTAGGGAATATCCACCAATTTGCCATGGCCGTTCAATGCCCAGCCGTGATAAGCACATACTAAGTTAGCACCTTGGACTTCGCCTTTGTGTAGGGCTATCCCCTTATGGGGACAAGCATCCTCTAGAGCGTGGAGGTTACCAGTCTCGTCTCGGTAAATTGCGATCGCTTGTTGCCAAATTACCACGGGTATGATTTCCCCTGGTTTAAGTTCGTTTGCCCAACTAACTGGATACCAATAATTTGGGTTAATCCCTACTTCTCGGACAGCGTTCCAAACAGTATGACTGGTTAGGGTTGTAGCCAATTCCATGAAATTTGTCTGTTGTTGCCTGTGTATCTGAAAATATTTAGCCTGTACGCTCTGTTTAGTCAACCTATAATTGGTAAAGGGGGATCTAAATAGAGTTTACTGTGGCTCTCAGTTTTCAGGTATTTTCGGTAGAGTTTTGGGATGGTACAGACACGAGCAATTTTATGCGGATATTACGGGAAGGGCAATGGTGGCGATGAGGCATTGCTAGCAACCTTATTGCAAATGCTACCAGCATCAGTGACCCCCTTAGTACTGTCTGGCAACCCTAGTTTGACTCGCAAGCAGTATGGTGTAGAAAGTTGCGATCGCACTTCTGCTTTCCAAATACTTAAGGCAATGCGCCACTCAGATGTCTTCATCTGGGGTGGTGGTAGTCTCATTCAGGATGTCACTAGTGCGAGAAGTCATCTCTACTATGCTGGCTTGATGGGGTTGGCACAGCAGTTAGGATTAAAAACCATTGCTTGGGCTCAGGGAATTGGCCCTCTAAAGCGTCAGTTAACTCGTTGGGTAGCAAGGCGCTCATTTACCGGTTGTGGAGCCGTCAGTGTGCGAGATTATGGTTCTGCTAACCTGTTAGCCAATTGGCAAATTCCTTGTCTCCAGGCTCCAGATCCAGTTTGGGCATTAGTATCTTCCCCAGTACCCCCGGTTGTGGGATTTACCAGCACCAAGAGTAGCTGTAACATTGCGATCGCACCCTGAGCTAACATCCCAACGCCTTAAGAATCTTACTCATGCCCTGGTTAGCTTTCAAGAAGCGACTCAAACCTGTATCTTGCTAGTGCCTTTCCAAGCATCTCAAGATCTAAACATTGCCAAATTAATTTCTTCTCAGCTCAAGGGTGAGCATCAGATTTTTTGCTTAGAAGACCCTAGAGAATTAAAGGGATTATGTAGAGGAGTGGAAATGGTCATTGGTATGCGCTACCACAGTTTGATTATGGGAGCAGCAGAAGAATGCCGATGTTTTGCTATCAGTTATGACCCCAAAGTCAACTATCTGATGGCAGAACTAAATTTACCTGGATGGGATTTGAAGCAGTTGCCAGACGACCCAAATTTCATCAGCAAAACCTGGCTAGAATACTATGTTAATGGTGATCCACTCAGTGGTGACCAAATTCAGTCTTTGGTAGACCGAGCATTAATGCATCGGGATTTGTTAACAGAGATGTTAATTAGGGAAGAGTTGGGATAGTAGGGACATAACCGTAGAATCATACTTTCAGCTTCTACTAACTCAGGTTATTTAAATGACGAACAGTACCACGCTCCCGTTGCCACAAAAATGCAGAGAGTACTAGAGCAGCTATCAAAATTACGAGGATAGTGCGAAAACTTGCCTGCTCAACAAAAACCAAAGCTTCTATAGGAGCTGAAGCTAGGGAAGTAAAACTGTTGTCTGAGATCTGACTAGCGGTGAAGTAAGATAGAAGAATACTGATAACAGGGAGAGCAATAACTGAACCCAAGGTTCGGGAAAAAAAAGCCGCTTCTTACTCCAAATATCTCCTAATTGAGCAATGCAAAGACCTAGAGCTGATAGCACAAGTGAATAGCTTAGAAGCACCCACTTAATTGTGGCAAAATTACTGCCAAGTTCCTCTGCAAGAGTAGGCAGTGCTATATTAACAATATTCACATCCAAGGAAAACAGGAATGTTCCCAAACCAACAGCAAGAAGGATTAACCATTCCTGAGAACTAGCTTTTTCACATACTTGTGAAGTTTCCATTAGTATCAGTAGACCTTAATCATTCAAAACAGGATAGCCGATATTTTATAACCCACTGTTTTTTGGGGATAAATGCTGACACTATTTCCTGGTTTTAGCAATTACAGTGTAAAAGTTTTGGATATCCAATTTCCTCTCTCTGCTCCCTGCCCAGAATTTATGGTTACTGAATCGACGCTCTAGCGAGTGGGGAGGGATATAGTCTAAAATTTGTAGTCTAGCGATTTTTATGTATTGCTCAATAATGGGTCAGGGGTGAGATAATGGCGACAACTGCATCCTTGCTTTGACTCAAGCAAAGCATATTAGTTGAATTTTCTACAGGGACAGTCTATCCGACCAAGTATGTGCCCCAAAATTTTTAACTCCAGATTTTTGGTAGCACATTGGCTTGAACCCTATTTACCCAAGTCGTCAATTTGTGACCTTCTCGAAGAAGATCCATGAGTGAAGCTGACACCCAGAATAACCAAACTCCCTTTGAATCAACTGCATCAATCGATAGCAGTGAAGCTGATGTGCGAGATGAGACAGAAGCTCCAGAAAATTCTCAGATAGTCAATATCTCTGCTTTGCCTGAGTCGCAGGATATTATCCCAGAATCGAGCTACCAGCAGATAATAGACTCAGAACCTGAGACAACGGAATCATTAGCTGTCTTAGAAACAAACGACAGTGTCAGCGAACTACCTGAAGCAAAGCAAGAACAAGCTAACGACTCTGATTTGTTTGTGCTAGCTCAAAAAATGCGCCAGCGCAACCGTCGTTTACTTGAGCAAGTGAATCAGCTCCAGCAAGCACTAAGGGAAAAACAGGAAGAGTTATTCTCACAACGACAACAAGACTACGAGCACGAAAATTTACTAACTCAAAAAACTGACGAACTCAATACAGTCAAAGAACAATTAACCCGTTTGTTCCATACCCTCGAATCCTCTCATCAAGCTGCCCAGCGCCAGCAAATTTTAATTGAAACCTTATCAGAACAGTTAGAATCTTCTCAAGAACGGGTAGCTCAACTAGAAAGGGAATGTGCTCTTACCCAGCAGCGCTATAATGAACAGTCCCACCAGTTGTTACAAGCAGCAAATACTTGTCGAGAACTTAGAACACGTCTTTACCGACAGCAACGCCAAACCTTGCAGTTCAAAGCAGCTCTAGAAAAGTCTCTAGAAATGACCCCACCGGTGATGGCTGAAGGGTCACAACCTCCTTTGAGAAGGAAGATTGCTGATCCATATTCTCTTCCGAAAACACAACCAATTCAACCTTGGTCAAGCGAAGACTTAATCCAAGAAGCTCCATCCAATGTAGATCCCCTGTGGCAACAACCAATACGGTTTGCTCTCCCTTTGAAAATGGATGCTGCAAAAACAGAATTAACTGATGTTATACCGATTGCCAAACCTGAGCAATTCTCACAAACGGATCCTTCTGACTCAGTTGACGCCACATTTGCTGCTGTTGAAGAAAGTGTAGCCCAAGAGCTGGAAGTGGAGAAGGAAATACTAGATCAGATGAACTCTCTAGCGGAAGCATTTGGTTTGTCGGAGTCTCTCTCTAATTTACCTGAACCTGAAGGGGATTTGAGTCCAAAATCAGACACTAACCCAGATGAGGCTGATGAGTTAGATTTATACCTAATTGACACAGAGGAGTTTCCTTTGTCGGAAGATACTGGGGAGTTAGATAATGAGGCTCAAATTCCGAGGGAGGAATTAGGGGAAGATACGGAGAACAAGGAATCATCTCCTCCAGATGAAGTACTCTTACCCCAATCCAGTTGGCCTTCACCAGTACTATATCCCCTACGTCGGCCCAAAAAGCTCAAGTCATTAGCCGCAATTGATTTACCGAGTTTTCCTCGTTATGGACATTCTTAAGCTCATCCCACGACTAAAGTACGTGGGATTTCGCGTTATTTGTTGTTGGTTGTTGGTTGTTTGTTCAGAAAGACAAATAACAAATAACTTGCCAACTAAGCGGCGGGCGGCTATCCCTCCCATTCCTTCTAGGGATGGGCTTCCCGCCACTTTCGGTGAGAGCTCCCTACTCCAACCTTACAGGTATGGAGCGGGGCTTCTGGCTGTTTAGCTCAATTTTTAACCCACAGCAACGTCGTTAGTAGACACCAGGATTGTAGCGATCGTCACCTTCGTTGTAAACATCTGCTGGAGTCGTTATAGTAAAACTGTCAAGATTCGCTTGCAGCCGTTGTTTCTGTCTTTCACTAAGTCCCTCAATTTTCAAAACGTCTTCTACTGATTTATAGGGAGCATTCTGAACAATTTTTCCAGCCAGAGTGGGGTAGAACCCTGGATAGCCACGAAAATATCGAACATGGGTATTGTTCAAATCAATTTTTTCTTTGTTACCAAACTCAGTAGCAAGTTTGGCATCAGCTGGATTAACTCGAGGAGCCTCTGCCAGCAAAACAGGGAATGATTGCAGAGTAACACTACTCAATGAATCCAGGTACGTCAACGGCATCGGCGAAGCCATTGCTTTCTGGGGTAATCCCAAGCAGCCTATTGCAATGGTCAAGACTGCGATTAGATGAAGCAATCTTTTCATCAAATTAACTCCTTAGCTTATACAACACAGCATTAACGATGAACAGAAGTTATACAACTGTTCAGTTAGTTTAATTTTTGTTTCTATTATCTCATCTTATGTGAATAAAGCCTCTAATACTCTACCCTCAAAGGTTATTGACATCTCTCCATCCTCGGAGGACATTAGCGTAACAGTAAAAAAACCGATTGTGATCCATTATTTTTGGTCATTGTTGAAATTGATCTAAAAGCCGACTGAGAAATCAGTGTTTTATGGCAAGATAAGAAGTTGCTCAATAGCTAAAGACAAATAAATTTAACTATGACTCTGCGATTAGGTGATACCGTACCGGATTTTAAACAGAATTCTACGGAAGGCGAAATTAGCTTTTACGACTGGGCAGGAGACAGCTGGGTTGTCTTGTTCTCTCACCCAGCTGACTTCACGCCAGTTTGCACCACTGAGTTAGGTGAAGTTGCCAAGCTCAAGCCTGAATTTGATAAGCGCGGCGTCAAAACGCTAGCGTTGAGTGTTGATGATGTTGATTCTCACAAAGGTTGGCTGGGAGATATCAACGAAACCCAAAAGACAACGGTTAACTATCCGATTTTGGCGGATCCCGATAAAAAGGTCTCTGACCTCTATGATATGATCCATCCCAACGCTGACAATACCTTAACGATACGTACTGTCTTCATTATCGATCCTAAAAAGAAACTGCGCCTTAGTTTCACCTACCCTGCTAGCACTGGGCGCAATTTCGATGAAATCTTGCGAGTAATTGATTCTTTACAACTGACGGATAACTACCAGGTAGCAACCCCAGTTAACTGGAAAGATGGAGGTGATTGCGTCATTGTCCCATCTATCAAGGATCCTGAAGAATTGAAAGCGAAATTTCCCAAAGGTTATGAGGAAGTCAAGCCCTACTTGCGGATGACTCCCCAACCCAACAAGTAGAGTCACAACCCACCGTTTATTCCCCAAGGGATGAAGGAGGGAAGGATGTTAGGCAAAGCTATTTGCAATGCTCATACTTCATTATTCCTCTAATTCCTAAGAAACACATTCAGCCGCAGGGGTTGGACGAAGCATTTGGATAGGTATGCCTACGTCTATGTGCGAAAAGTTGTCCCCCAAATGCTTCGCCCCTACATACCCCTGCATTGGAACACTCAACAATTTCCCAATATCAATGGATATCAAAGCAGGCTTCGTTGGAACAGTTGGCAACACACCACTCATCCGCCTCAACAGTTTTAGTGAAGAAACTGGTTGTGAAATCCTTGGTAAAGCTGAGTTTCTCAATCCTGGCGGCTCCGTAAAAGACCGAGCGGCACTTTACATTATTAATGATGCCGAAAAAAAAGGATTACTCAAACCTGGAGGTACTGTAGTTGAGGGTACAGCTGGTAACACTGGCATTGGTTTGACTCATATCTGTAATGCCAAAGGTTACAAATGCCTGATTATTATTCCAGAAACTCAATCCCAAGAAAAGATAGATACTTTGAGGACATTGGGAGCTGAAGTTCGTACTGTCCCTGCCGTACCTTACAAAGACCCCAATAATTATGTCAAGCTTTCTGGACGTACTGCCAGCGAGATGGAAAATGCTATTTGGGCAAATCAGTTTGATAATCTAGCCAACAGACAAGCTCATTACGAAACCACTGGCCCAGAAATTTGGCAACAGACTGAAGGGAAGATTGATGCCTGGGTATCTGCTACCGGTACTGGAGGGACTTTCGCCGGTACATCAATGTACTTGAAGGAAAAAAATCCTAATATTACATCCATCTTGGCTGATCCCATGGGTAGCGGTCTCTATAGTTATGTAAAAACTGGGGACATTAAAGCAGAAGGTAGATCAATTACGGAAGGGATTGGTATCAGTCGCGTTACAGCTAATATGGATGGGGCTCCTATTGATGACGCCATTCAAGTTGATGATCCTGAATGTGTGCGAGTAATTTACCAACTACTCCGGAAGGATGGACTATTTATGGGGGGTTCTGTCGGTATTAATGTAGGAGCAGCGGTTGCCCTTGCTAAAAAAATGGGACCAGGTCACACTATTGTTACTGTTCTTTGTGATGGTGGTGCCCGTTATCAATCCCGACTATTCAATCGGGAATGGTTGGAGTCGAAAGGACTTTTGCAGGACTAGTACCGCTACGCGGAATTAAGAATTAAGAATAAGGAAGCCAATCTTGAGCCAATAATTGTTCGATATCATAGGGACATTCTTCAGGAAAGTCAATCATCATACCAGTTTTTTTTCTGACATATTTTAATGCTTTTTGATAAACTTTTGATTGATTTCTGGAGTTTAGACTAGTTCCCGGTGCAAAACTCCAAAGTCTGAGAGTCCGTAAGATAAAAAATCAATCAATTTAACGAACGATGGTGTCCCAAGAGTGCGTGAGATCGCTAATCCTGCATTCGACGCTATAGCCACTGGGAAACGCTGCGCCGCCCAATCTTTCCCAGTGGTAGGCTGGAGTGAATCACGATGCTCAGAGTCTTATCCGTTACAAATATTAATAAAAACAGAATAGTAAAAAGGGAGAAAATTTCAAAAATCACAAAATTTAAGTAACTCCCTCAGATGAATAGTAGCATAAGTCAACTCCAAAAATTCAGAATTAATGCTTACCATTGTCTAGGATTTGCCAAGGATGCCACTTTTGATTTATTGGATGCAATTCTAACCACAAGAAATGCCCATTCTTTAGCCGATTTCTCTCTTTCTCCTTTGTTTAGACGCCAATGGCATTCAGTCTATGAGTGTCTCCAGGATTGTCGCCCAAATCGCAACAAGTTAATGGAGTTATATCTTCAACAAATACCTGGCGATGAGGCTGAATATATTACTCTAGGAATAGATCATACTTCTAGTCCAAGACCCCATTCTCCGACTCTTCAAGATCGTGGTTATCATCATCAACCATCAGCCCACCGAAAAGTAACGATAGGACAAGGCTATAGTACTATTGCTTGGATACCAGAAGAAAAAGGTAGTTGGGCACTGCCGCTAAGACATGAAAGAATTACCAGTTTTGAAACACCTATTAGTAAAGGTGTTTGGCAATTAAGGCAAGTAACAAAAAGTTTTAATAAACCAGTTCTCGCTTTACTAGATAGCGAATATGGTAATGCTTCTTGGGTAAATCAAACAGTAGATATTGAAGCCGATTGCCTAATCAGAGTTCGCTCAAATTGCTGCTTATGGGGAGAACCTGGAGAATATAGTGGTCGGGGGAGACCAAGAAAACATGGAGCTAAATTTAAGCTTAACGAGGAATCAACTTGGTGGTCAGCTTGTGAAACGGTTCAGGTACAAGACCCAAAATTAGGAGAAATAAAACTGCGACAATGGTCACAACTACACTTTCGTAACTCTCCATCTATAAGTATGAACCTGATTTTAGTTGAGCGCATTGACTCCAACAAAAAAGGTTCATTACAAAAACCTTTATGGTTAATCTTTATTGGCAAAAAAATGCCATCAATAGAAAAGATATGGTCAAAATATTTGAGGCGCTTTGCCGTTGACCATTGGTATCGATTGATTAAACAAAGATTACATTGGACATTGCCAGCTTTAAGTACTCCACATCAATGTGAAAGATGGAGCAATTTAATGCCATTGATGACTTGGCAGCTATGGTTGGCTAAAGATATAGTACAAGAACACCATCTTCCCTGGCAAAAAACTCAAAAAAATCTAACGCCTGGAAGAGTTGCACAATCAATGTTAGGGCTTTTAGTTGAGATTGGAACTCCCGCACAAGTTCCCAAACCCCGTGGAAAATCGACTGGATGGTTAAAAGGGAAAAAAAGAAACAAACGTACTCGTTATCCCGTGGTCAAAAAAGGAAAAACCGCCAACAAAAAAGCCAAAAACAAGAAGAATTAAACCGCATTTTGTATTAATTTACTCAGAACTCAGACTTAAAGGAAGACTGAGTTATTTTGTCATAGTCTAAACTCCAGTTTTAATGGCAGTGGCGATAACTCCAAGTTTGACGATTAGCACTGAACCCAGTCAAGCACAAAGTAGTCCTGCTCCAAATCAAAGAGGATTTTGGTGTGATACTTCAAAGGGTATGCCAATGACAATGTACCAAAATGCTGCGGGTAGTGTGGAGCATTGGATTGAATGGAGTTCTAGTGTTTTTAGCCAGAGTGGGTACGATCCGCTAACTCGCTGTCGGGATGTGACTGAACGACTCGAAACCCAACGCCGTGAGGGAAGGCTAAAGTACATCACTTCAAGTATGCAGGGAGGTTTACCTGTTGTCTGTACGGCTACAACTCAGGGGTGAATGTGATGTCATGCTATTTACCCTTAAGCGACAGGAAGAAGTGGTTCCAGTGATGAGTCAGCTTCTAGCTTTGCGAGAGGGAGTTAAAGGAGTATCTCCTTTGCAATTGTAGAAGTACTCAACTGTTTCTGTTTAACTGCGGCCAATAACTCGTGAACATACCAGGTATTAGGTAAACGCTGCAAACATTAATCAACCTATTGGATAAATTATGCGCAAAATTCGCTTCGCAGCGATCGCTTTTGCTAGCTTTATGATTGCGATCGCAAGCTCTTTGATCAACCCAGGTACTTTTTTCCACCGCACTCTCTCCTTTATACTTTGCTCGGTTCTCGGTCTTAGTTCCAATCTTTGCTATGTGAATCTAGCTAGAAACTCTGGGGAACGTGCAGTTGCGGCTTTTCCTCCCCAAGAGCAAACAGAAAAAACGAATCCGATACTTGATTTTTCTCCTTATTTTCAGTCAACTCGACCAGAATTTGATGGAGCTGACATTCCTGTCAAGCCAGAACCTTTTAGTCCACCTAGTAATTCTAGTCCTCTTCAGCCATCACCTTCTACACCTATAAATACTCCTAATCCTAATAATCCCAACCCTGAACCTGAGCAACTTAACCCCGGTGGAAGTACGAGTAATGTGCCTTGTAATCCTACCCTGTTGACTGCTTCTGCCGAGCCAGCAAAAGAGGTAATTGTTCAAGGTGTGCCAACTAGCTTCAAAGAGTTGGTTGCCAGGATTAACTCTGAGGAGAGCAGCGAGCTTTTCCCAACAGTAGCCAGACGTCTCGAAAACGGCAACTTTGGCGTAACCGTTCCAATACATCCAACTAAGGGCGTAGTAGGAGGGAAGGCACAACTATCTATATCTAGTGGCAATACAACCTGTTCAGTCTTGAGCTTTAAGATCGATCCGCTAACTCCCGCACCAGGCACTACACAACGTATGTTTGCCAAACAACAGGAGTTTGCAGACCAGATGTATAAAGCTTTTGGTGTTAGTCGTGCTGAACTCCTTGGAGATCCAAAAAGTTTGCCAGAGGAAGTCTTGCCACTTGCTACAGTCCAGTATTTATTAGATCATCCTCGTAACCCGAATTCCCTCAAGGCAATCTTAGCGGGGGACTGCTCCAATTTTGAATGGACAGAAACCCGATATTTCGATTTTAGATGGAATAGTAGCAAACAGCGGAATGATTGATAAACTTGATGCTTTGCTAAAAAGAGTCTCTGAACTTCTGACAGTATCTAGTGATTCCCTCAATGAAAATTCATCAGTAGCATTTACCGCTTTAAAAGCTTTTACAGTCAAAGATATTTTTCGGAAAGAACACTCACCAAAAAACACACAACTAAAACAGGCTTTTGAGGTTCCGAACGTACTGGATACAAAAAATCCTGATAGGTTAGCCAGTTACTGTAAATTTTATGATTATGGAGCGATAAAGGATGATCCTTTATATCAGTCAGTAACCTTCATAGCTGGTCTAATTACAACAGTAATTAGTATGAGTGGAGTTGGTTTGGGTATTTCTCTTGGAGCTTCAATTGGTATGTTCGCAGTCAACATGGCGCTCAAAGTAATGGAAGCAAAGATACCTTTCTATGTAACAAACTTTACTTTTGATATAGATAAACCATCACTAGATTTAGCAGACAATAGAACCGGACGCTGGAATAATGTCATAATTCAGACTCGTAGTAAGGGTGGATCAGTAGATTTATCTGATATTATCGATGCTGTTCTGATTGCTATAGGACTCAAAAAGGAATTTCTCAATACTGCGTCAACTCTTTTTGATTTTGTAGATGATATTAATTCAATCCTTAACGGTGCGAACAGTTACATAGGTGGTAGTGAACTCAATCCAAAGATAATACCACTACTTCCTTTCTATTACTCTCAAGTAACTTTATACAGCGAAGAAAATCCCAGCATGAAATACATTTCGACTCAAATGCAGCAATCAGCTGTTACTTTGGGAACACAAAATGTTTATCAATCAGTACACAAAGGGAATTCATATTTGGTTATCTCTCCCAAATTTGGTTCCATCAAAGGGGCTTGTGAAACATGGGATCCTGACATAAAAAAAAGCAGGTATCGTAGAGGATATAAAAACAATTGTTGTTAACGACAAGGATGATAACTCTACACCACCTCAACAAGTTGGACAACTCACAAAAGGTACAAGTTGGGGTGAGCCTCATCTAGAAACCTTCGATGGTTTAAAGTATGACCACCAGGGAGTTGGAGAGTTCATCCTTGCTAAATCCACCGATGGTGATTTTGAAGTACAAGTCCGTGAAGCAGCTCTTTCTGGTGCAGCACAAGTCTCATTGAATAGCGCAACAGCGATGAGGGTTGGTAACACTCGGGTAGCTTTCTATGCCAAAGATTTCCCTGACTCAGACACTACCAATCCTCTACGAATTGATGGAAAACCAACAGTAATACAGAACGGCTCTCTATCTTTACCAGGAGGCGGTTCTATTTCTCAAGCCAATCAAGCTAGTTACATAGTTGAATGGCCTACAGGTGAACGGGTAGGAATCAAAATAAACAATTTTGGAAATCCTGCTTCTGCTTTATTAAACGTCAATCCCGCCCTACCCCAAACACGGCAGGGAGAGCTGATAGGATTACTTGGTAACTTCAACGGAAACCCAGATGACGACTTAAAGAGCCGTGATGGGACAGTTTTGCCTCCACAGTCATCAATTAATCAGGTTAGCCAAATTACTGACAATCTCACCAATTGGATACCTATACCGCTCAACAAAGTGGAAACCCTGTTTCTAGAGCAGTTGCACAAACAATTTGGCGATAGTTGGAGGATTAGCCAACAGGAATCTCTATTTGACTACGCGCCAGGTAAAAACACAGAGAGCTACACGAATCGTGCTTTTCCCAATGGCTTCCAAATACTGAGAATGTTATTACCAGCTCAAGTACAAGCTGCCGAAGCTGCTTGCCGAGAAGCTGGAGTACCTTCAGAGAGGTTAGAAGGTTGCCTCTTTGATGTCGGTGTCACTGGAAATGCTGATTATGCCAAAGTTGCAGCTGACGCCCTCACCAATATTATCAAGGAGCGGGTGGAAGAAGAAATTCGTGATCGCATTCCTGTTCCCGGTCGCATTAACATCCCTGGCTTACCGTTTTAGAAGGTAAAAGCTAGACTTCTCCCGAAAAGAAGCCCGACTTTTTCAAAAGTCGGGCTTCTGAATGCGATTGCCTCCAGCACGAGCGGAGCTGATCTGTTTGCAGCAGCGCTTGCGCTATCGCACTTAGCCAATACAACAAGTTTATGGCGGTGGATGACGACCTAGTAATTCCTCTTCTGACCGAATTGCCAACATTGTTAGCCGATTCAAATCAAGTGCTTGCACCGTTGCTCGACCTGTAGCCGTCAATCCAACGATTTGTAGACCCTTCCAAGCAAAGTGTTTTTTCCATAACTGTTGACGAGGATTGAAAATGGAGACAATTTCACCTGTCTCCATATCTTCAAGTTCTTGCCGTGCGCCCTTACGAAGAGAACAGGACACGCAAGCAAGAGCCAGATTTTCAGCAACCGTTTCGCCACCTGCCACCACAGGGACAATATGGTCGATATGAAAAGTAGCGACTTGCCCAAGCTGAGATATTCCGCAATACTCACAACGGTTGTCAGCTCTTTGAATCACCAATCGACGGAGAGAAGCTGGGATCGTTGCCATCTATACTTGCTTCATCACCTGTGTTGAGCGCAAACGCAGCAAGGATAAGAATTCTGCTAGTTCAACAAGTCCCTCTGCTTCCTGTCGTTCTGCCTGCGACAGCGTATGACCTTCATCCTGACGATCCAACAAAAATTGCAAACGGGCTTGAACTGCCTGGGGCAGTTGAAATCGAGTCAGTTCAAGGGGAATCTCAATTACTTTGGACATAAAGTAGTTGGCTAAATTTATCTGTGCTTGATTGTGAATTCTAAGCAGTGGTGCGATCGCTCACTCTCTGAGATTATATAACTAATGGATGGCTATATCTTCGATGTCGCCAACACAGGAGATGCCAGTTTTACCGAAAAGATGCCCGACTCAAAAAGTCGGGCATCTGGATGCGATCGCTATACTTACAGTTAGTGAGAGTTTCACTTATCGTAGAGAGAAGACGCGATTCCCACTCTTCGTTAAATCAGAACTGCCAAGGAGAATCAATTGCAATGGTAACATCCCCAGTTATCTCAAAAAGTCAAATCATCCTATCCTTAGAAGATTGGATACAAAATCCCCCAAATAATACCGAATGGGTAGATGGGGAATTAATGGAGAAAACTGGCATGACCCTTAAGCATAGTAAGGTACAGAGTAATTTGAGTTTCTACTGGAGAAGTTATAAAGACTCTAGTGGGCAGGGAGGAGAAGTTTATACCGATGTTCCCTGCCGCACGAACCAACAAGGACGTTTTCCTGATGTTGCCTATCTCACCCCAGAATTAGTTGCCCAATATGGTGATGCTAAAGTGCTTCCCCAAAGTTTTCCCCTCAGTGCCGAGATTGTTTCACCAACAGATTTAGCTGAAGATGTTATCTCCAAAGCCGAGGAATATTTAAACTCTGGTGGTGAGGAAGTTTGGCTAGTTTATCCAGAGAATCGCTGGATTATTGTAGCGACAAACGAATCTAGGACAATATTTATTTCTGGTGAAGTAGCTAGCACTCAAAAAGTTTTACTCGGTTTCAGCATATCAGTAGATGAATTATTAGCTTAAAGTAAATCAACAAAAGCTAGACGTAAAGGCTGATTGAATCACAACTAATCAACACTGCATTTTCTGTATTAGTTTGAGCAATCAGTAGTCAAAGTTGGCTAAAGTGTCGTTCACTTGCCTTGCAATACTTCTTTAATAGTTGTGAGTAATTCCTTAGCAGTGTAGGGCTTGTACAAAAATGTGTTGATACCCATCATGGCAACTTCATTGAGCTTATCACTGGCAGCTAGTCCGCTAACAGCAATAACCTTGACTTGAGGATTGATTGTTTGCAAAGTGCGGATGGTATTTGGCCCATTCATCTCAGGCATCATCATATCAATCAAGACAATGCTGATTTCGTCTTTGTGTTCAGTATACAAAGCGATCGCTTCAATACCATCACTAGCAATCATCACCCGGTATTTGTAGGTTTCCAAGGAGGTTTTCGTAATCTCGCGGATTGCTGCTTCGTCATCCACCACCAACACCAATTCTTTTTGTCCTACAGGTAACTCCAGTTCTTCTACTGGTTGGGTATCTTCTGCTTCTAACGCTGGCAGGTAGACTTTAAATTTTGTGCCTTGTCCGAGTTCGCTATACACATTGACAAAACCGCCGTGACTTTTGATAATTGCCATTACTGTAGAAAGACCAAGTCCAGTACCTTGTCCCAGTTCTTTAGTAGTGAAAAACGGCTCAAAAATTCGGTCTAAGATTTCCGGTGGGATACCCATGCCAGTATCTGCTACGGTGATCATAATATAAAGACCAACTTGGGCATCAAGATTCATCCTGGCATAATGTTGATCAATAGTCAGATTTTGCCCTGAAATGCTCAAGATTCCACCGTCAGTCAGGGCATCGCGAGCATTGACACAAAGATTCATAAATACCTGATGCAGTTGGGTAGCATCTCCACAGACAGTCCACAAGTCCGGGGGTATATCCGTCTGAATTGTGATCGATTTGGGAAAAGTTTCTTGGGCAATCTGCTTGATTTCACCAAGCAGATGTCTTACTTGTACAATAGTGCGATCGCCTTTAATCCCTCGGGCAAATGACACTACTTGTTTGACTAAATCTGCCCCTCGTTTGGTATTGTTTTCTAAGATCTCCAACCATTGCTGAGAGCGGTCATCATCTGGGATGCTGAGGGCTAACAGCTGAACAGACATTAAAATGGGAGCTAGCACATTGTTCAGATCGTGGGCAATACCTCCTGCTAGAGTACCGATACTCTCCATGCGCTGAGCGCGGAGAAACTGAGCTTCCAGTTGTTTCCTCTCAGTGATATCAGTATTAACTATAAGAATTGATTGGGGTTGCTGCCGATAATTTTGCACCAGTGTCCACCGACTTTGGACAGTAATTCCTTTAGCCTGTTTAGTTACTTGCTGTAACTCTCCATACCAATTACCCTCTACCGCAACAATTTGGTGAATTTCTTGAAGTCGAGATAGATTTTCTCCTTTAGATAACAACTCATGGGCATTTTTGTCAAGGACTTCTTCTGAGCGCCAACCATAAATTCGCTGAGCACCTTTATTCCAAAATAAGATTTGGTTGTGCAGATTGATTACTAAAATCCCATCAGTTGCTACATCCAGCAGTGCCGCTTGTTCACTAATTTTTTGTTGGGCCTGCTTACGCTCAATGGCATAGCGGATGGAACGCTCCAGCCAAGGAGAACTGATTTGACTTTTGTCCAGGTAATCCGCTGCTCCAGCTTTCATTGCTTCCATGTCCACTTCCTGATCTCCTTGGCCAGTAAGAAGAATGATTGGTCCTTGACAGCCACAGGCAACTGCCTCCCGTAATAGTTCAAGTCCATTACGCTCACCGAGACGATAGTCAAACAGGTAGACATCATACTGACTGTGCTCAATCCGCTCCAAGGCGGCATTATAGGTTGCCACCCATTCCAACTCAAACGTTGTTGCACTCTCAGCTAGCAAATCACGGGTTAGGGTATAATCATCCTCATCATCATCAACTAGTAGGACTCTCACAGGGCGGTTGTCCATGGAAGTCTCCGCTCTATAGCAGCGGTAGTTCAACAATCTCAAACCAATATTTTCTCAAAGTTTTCATAACCTCGACTAGGGAGCTAAAAGTTACCGGTTTGACAATGAAGGAATTGGCTCCTAAATCGTAGCTGCGATGGATGTCTTCCTCTGCTTTGGAAGTAGTCAGCACGACAATGGGGATATAGCGCAGGTTGGGGTTAGCCTTGATTTCTTTGAGAGCCTCACGGCCATCTTTTTTGGGCATATTTAGATCCAACAGGATCAAACCAGGACGAGGAGAACTACTCGGCTGGGCATATTTGCCACGATGATGGAGATAATCCAGCAACTCCTCGCCATCACTAACAAAGCGCAGGTCATTGGCTAAGCGACTCTCAGCTAAGGCTTCCCTTGCTAACATACAATCATCTGGATCGTCATCTGCCATCAAAATCGTGACAGGGTGTCGGCGTCCTTTCACTCTGAACTGTCTCCTTGATGTTGTTTGAGCGGTAGGGTGATCATAAAGGTCGCTCCCTCTGTTGGCGCGCTCGTTGCCGTAATTTTGCCGTCGTGCCGTTCTACAATCTTACGACAGATGGCCAAACCAATGCCTGTTCCTGGATATTCACTGCGGCCATGCAACCGTTGAAAGGCATTGAAGATTCGGTCAAGATACTTTTCCTCAAAACCAATGCCATTATCCTTAACCAAGATTTGACAAAACTCTGCATTATTTGTAGCATCACTTGGCAATTGTTCCTGATTGTGAAAAGGAAGCATTGGATGCTCCAGTGTCATTAGCAGTTGACCAGAAATCTTGACAACTGGTTGCTCCTCTGCATTGTGAAATTTTAGCGCATTGCCGATGAGGTTCTGTAGTAACTGACGCATTTGTACTGGATCTGCCTCCACAGTAGGCAAATCCTCTATTTCTATCTGAGCTCCTGTTTCTTGGATGCGAATTTCTAAATCAGATAAGACATCTTGCACTACCAAAGTAAGATTTACTGGCATGAAAGGTTGGGCCTTGGTAGTTACTCGAGATAGAGTAAGTAAGTCATTAATCAGCACCTGCATCCGTCCTGCAGCACTCTGCATCCGTTCTAGATAGTCAAGTCCTTGATCTGTGAGTACTTCACCAAACTTAAATTTGAGGCGATCGCCAAATGCCTGAATTTTACGTAGAGGCTCTTGTAAGTCATGGGAGGCAATATAAGCAAACTGTTGCAACTCAACATTAGAGCGAGCTAGTTCTTGACGCTGACGGGTTTCTCGCTCCAGAAGTTGGGCTTGAGCCAAAGCGATACTAATTTGATCTGCTATTTGTCGCAAAAGTTCAGTTTCAAAACTAGTCCACTGCCTGGGAGCAGAACATTGATGGGCAATCAACAAACCCCAGAGTTCTTGCTTCTGGAGAATGGGTACTACGAGGTTAGCTCTAACGCCGAACTGTTGCAACATTTTGACATAGCAAAGTTCCACATTAATCTGCTCGATATCAGCAATCACAGCAACCCTTCCCTGAAGATATTGCTCCATATACTCTTCCAGAAAGCAAGGATCAATAATTTCCTTTCCTTGGATAATGGGAAAGGGGGAAACCACTGCCTCTTCTACTACTTTCCCTGAACCATCACACCCTAACTGGAAGATTACCACTCGATCTGCTTGGAGCAATTTTTGCACTTCTGTTACAGTAGTGCGGAGAATTTCCTCCAATTGTAAAGATTGGCGAATCTTGAGCGTCACTTCAGCAAACAATTGCGATCGCTGATTCTGAAGCCTTAATTCCTTTTCCACTCGCTGACGCTCCATCTCCATTTGATGGGCAGCAATAAACCTGCCGATACTTTGAGCCATTAGCTCGATAATTTCCTGTTCATGAGGCTCAAAATTGGTATTTTTTACCTTGGTTGAAGAAAAATTGAGGGTTCCGTAAACTTCTCCGTGAACAAATATGGGAGTACCGATATAAGACTCTAGTTTCAGATTTTGGTAAACTGGGTGAGCAGACATTGCAGCTATCTTACCCACATGAGGGTAAGTTATGGTCTTTTTCGTTTGGACAACTGCAGCGCAGTAAGTATCTTTTAAGTCAAACTCTAATCCAGCTACTAAAAATTCTAGCTCTGACTTAACGGAACGGATAATATAGGACTGTTGAACTCCCTTGATTCCTTCTACTGTTTCCCCTTCAATAACTTGACTGATGATCCCAGTCGATAGTCCAAAAATTTCACATCCCGTCTTCAGACAATCATTAAACAGAGCCTCAAAATCTTGGTAATTGGTAGTATTAATTCGATGCAGATGTTTCAGGTTGGTACTGAAACTTTCGAGTGTCCTAGACTGTTGACGTAGTGATTCATCTGCCTGTTTTTTAGCAGTAATGTCCCTTCCCACTGACTGGAACTCAACTATTTTACCTTGTTCATCAAAGATAGCGCGATCGCTCCACTGCTGAATACGGAACTCGCCATTGAGTATAATGGCGCAGTGCTCAATTATTCCCACAGGATTTTCCCAAGTCAGAGAAGCTAGATGCTTTGCTACCCTTTCGAGTTCTTCGTCTGGAATCATGTGGAAAAATGGTTCTCCGATTAGTTCCTTATCAGGCTTGCCAAAATAGCGACAGTAGGTATGGTTAACGAAAGTTAGCTTGCCGTTTGGAGAAAAACGACAAATTAGTTCCGTTTGATCCTCAACAATGGCACGATAACGAGACTCACTCTTTTGCAGTGCTTCCTCTGCTTGCTTTTGTTCAGTGATGTCAATCCAATAGCCAACAATCTCTAGGGGTTCACTATTAGCATCTCGTACCAACTTCAATTCATCTCTTACCCACCGATAAGTACCATCCTTGTGCAGAAAGCGGTATTGATGGGTGTGATGTCCGTGCTCAAACAAATTGTTTATTTCAGCAAAGACGCGAGGTGCATCTTCTGGATGGATATGTTGAATCCAGAATTGAGAATCCTCTAGAAATTTTCTACTTTCATAACCGAGCATCAAGTTAACATTGTCGCTGATGAAGGTAGCGCCGTAATTGCCTGAAGTCCTACAGGAGTAGATTACAGCAGGACTAGAAACTACTAAATGGCGCAGCTGTTCCTGAGCCATGTATAACTGCTCTTGGGTTTGCTTGCTCTCAGTAATGTCGCGAGCGATGGCATAAACTAAACCTTCCTCTACTAAGGGAAAGGCATCCCATGACAACCACTTATAGGAACCATCTTTACATCGATAGCGGTTCTCAAACTCTATAGTTGGTACTTTGTTACTAAGTTTTTCCAATTCAGCTAAAGTTGTTGCTTGGTCTTCAGGATGTACAAAATCGAGGAAAGGTTTTGATAAGAGTTCCTCTGCAGTATACAAGAGAGTTTTTTCAAATGCCGGATTCACTCGCTTGAAATAGCCATCTAAACCTGCGATACAGAACATATCGAGGGAAAACTTAAAAAAGCGCTCAAGTTCCTTTTCTACTCGCTTGCACTCAGTAAAATCTACTATTTCTTGTTCCTTCAGATGGAGCTTTGATTTTAACTGCTGGCTCTGTTGTTTAACTTCAGCTAAATCTACCAAATTCCTTCTTAGCTCAAGTTGGCTGATTACTTGGTGGCTTAGTGTTTGTAATACCTCCAACTGGATAGAACTAAGTTTCCTTGGTATATAGTCCATTACGCAGATTGTTCCTAATGGATATCCCTGAGGTGAAATCAAGGGTGCGCCTGCGTAAAATCGAAGGTGGGGTTCGGATATTACTAACAGGTTAGTGGCAAACCGTTCATCAGCCAAAGTATCTGGGATAATGAATATCCCACTCTGCACAATGGTATAGGTACAAAAGGAAATTTCTCGGGGAGTTTCCCTGATAGTAAAACCTACTGTTGACTTAAACCACTGACGATGGCTGTCTATCAAGGTTATTAGAGCGATTGGCGTTTCACAAACCTTTGCCACTAAATCTGTAAGTTCGTCAAGCCCCTCTTCTGGAGCAGTGTCGAGAATTTTATATTGACTTAGAGCCTCTAGCCTTGCCGTTTCACAATCAGGCACTGCAACTTCCATAATGTCAAAATATATTATTTTGTGTTATTAACTTGTATTACTTTATTAAATAGTGATAAATGTGACGTAAAAAAGTTGTTGATATATGCCAATCTTCATCAAATTTTTAAATATCTTGACTTGCTTCACCGAAACTTCATATTAAGCCGGTGAATATTATATGAGCATCCGCGAAGCAATTGAACGAGACTTACCTCAAATAATGCATTTGATATAGAGTTGAATTAGAGGGTATTGTGATGAACAAAAAATTAAAGATAGGTTTATTTATTTTTTAGAGATCGCCCTTGTGAGAGAACTTTGTACTCTACTGAATTATGGGGATAATTTAGCCGTAACTTCAGCGAGTTTTTGAGCAACAGCCTGCACAGATTGTATCTGCTTTTCATCTTTGAGCTGTCCTTGCTCATCAAAAGCTTGATAAGCTCCTGAAATGGCTTTTTGCTCAGGAATAACAATCACTCCAATGCCTTCCAATATGGCTCGAACATGGACAAGTCCTCGGATTCCTCCAAGTCCACCCGGTGAAGTTGCCAAGAGCGCAGCGACTTTACCTTTGAAGCAATTGAGAGCCATTGATGGCTCTTCTGGTTCTGGGCGGGATGCCCAGTCAATGGCATTTTTCAAGAGTGGTGTGATGGAGCCGTTATATTCGGGACAAGCCAGCAGAAATCCCTGATGACTTTTCAAAAGCACCTTGAATTGCCGGACCGATTCAGGTAGCCCACTTTCTGCTTCCAAGTCCTCATTGAACAGAGGCATAGGATAATCGAGTAAATCAATATAGGTAATAGTTGCTCCTGCATTTTTGGCTCCTTCGGCGGCAATTTTTACCAGCTTTTTATTGAAGGATTCAATCCGTGCACTGCCGGCAAAGGCTATAATTTTTGGTGGATTCATCATTCACTTTTTTCCTTATAGTTCAAACAAACCTGCGCAATCGATAACTTCAATCTCTAGTGTTTTAGGTACAAACTTATTTGAGCAAGTCTAATCATAAAACAAAGAATCCCCTGGCTTCTAGCCATAGGGAGTCTCAAAAAAATCGACTGGTTACACGACCCAGTATAAAATGTGGCTCAACCCATCCAAAAACTCGGCTATCGGTGCTCTGTGAAGGATTGTCTCCTTGGACAAAACAAGCTCCATTTTGATGAACTGCAACCACTCGTTTGATTAACCGAATATCTGGTCGATCAGGAGATATAATTACAACTACATCATCTGAGGCAGGGAGCGCTCGCCGATAAGCACATCTATCCACCAAAACTTCATCTCCTGGCAGTAGTAGAGGCAACATTGAGATTCCAACGACTCGAAAGCGCTGCCGTTGCCTCAACAACCAGAGCAATATATCCCAAAAATTACTGTTTCGGATTTGGGACTTTGTTAAACTTGAGAACCCGTCAAGTTCAACTGGCTGTGTACCAGGGAACATCTGTTCGTTTTTTTGTAGCCCAGAACATTTCCTGGATCTCTTTGATGGCGTCCATCAACTCTTGTGCATGTTGTAAGCTAACTTCCACCTTACAGGCAGAACATAGCTTACCTACATTCCAAAATTTGGTATGCAAATCTGGAAATTGCTCTAGATGCACAGGTTTGAAATAATCTGTCCACAAAACCAGGAGTTCTTTTTTAGCAAGTTGCGCTTGTTCTTCTTTAATTTGGATATACCGAGTAATGGTATTTTCATAGGCTGCCATCGCTTTAGCATCACCTGCAGATGGAGGTTCTAAGTCCAGGATCTTTTTAGTCATCGACAGAACTGCTTCCGCTGCAATTCTGGCTGAAGCAGGATCATATACTCCACAAGGACCATCGCAGTGAGCATGGACAATGGGAGCTGGGAACCAGGTTTTAATTTGGTTAGCAATCTCCTTGAAAGAAGACATAATAAGAGTTCTCAATTATTAACTGCTAAATAGTAGCATCAATCAGGAAAATTTTTGCTGATTTGCTATACTCATTTTCAAGATCTGAGGTCGTAGATGGGCTATTTTCCCAAACGGGATGCTCCTCTATATTTTGTGAAAGTCTTCCCCTATAATTGTTCTCTGCTCCCTGATTTGTGCACAAGGTCTAGCTAACTTATGGTCCAGAGCTCCAAAACCCTAGTCAGCATTATTATTCCTGCATATCAAGCCGAAAATACCATTGTCGCAACAATCAAAAGCCTCCAAGCGCAAACCTATGAAAACTGGGAGGCAGTGATCTGTTCAGACGATAGGGTAGACTATTTATCCGTTCTATCTAGTCAAGGTATTAATGATCCACGATTAAAACAAACTTTTACAGGAGGGTATGGTATTGGAGAGGTTCCTGCCCGCAATGCTGCAGTAGCGATTTCTACTGGGGAGGTGATTGCTAACCTTGATGCTGACGATGCCTACGAACCCAACCGTCTAGCAGAATTGGTTCCTTTGGCAATCACTTATGGTGCTGCGATCGACAATACTGGTGTATACAACATAGATCTAATTCTATACAAGCGCCCCTTTCGCGATCGCACAGCGGTTACCTTTGCCACACCCGACGACATTCTTAAACCCCGCATTCCGTTTGCTCCAGTGTTCCGCCGGGAATTTCTGGGCAGCGGTTGGACTAAAGTACCTTTTGCCACTGATGTTCTCCTCAATCTGGAACTATTAAGCCGGGTTGGGACAGTTGCAATTCATCCTCAGCCCCTTTACAAATACTACAAGCGCGAAAACTCAGTCACCCAGTCAGCTAAAGCATTTGAAACAGCTGAACACGCCTATAAGCAAATTCTGGCACTTTTAGAAGCAGGAAAACTAGATCTCACTCCAGAAATTCGCACAGCAGCGATAGATGAGTTCTCCCAAAACCTCCGCCTCAATCGCCTATTCTACCAGTATATGCAGTCGGGACGCTGTCAAAATCTTGAGGAATTTCTAGATATGACTGAGAATGGACATGCTGATTGGCTAAAACCAGAATTGGCATCTGTTGTTATCTAGGATAGTTATTTGAAATTACTCTTTGTTTCATTGAATGAATTCTTAATTCGCCGTTAGGCGCTTATTACTTCAAAACCCGAATCAATCGACTCAATGAGGCAAGCCCTAAATATATTGACCCCCATCCAGGGTAATCGTACTCCCCGTAAGAAAATCTTGTTTGAGCAAAAACAAAACACTTTCTGTAACAACCTTAGTGTTACCAGGAATTTTCAAAGGGATGTTCTGATTCGCATAATCTTCCATAAACTTTTGGGGATCTGGAGCATCAGGAGGTTCGAGAATTTGTCCTAGTGCTACAGCATTTACTGTAATGCAAGGGGCTAATTCTAATGCTAGCATTTGTGTCATGTCCCACAATCCTCGTTTGGTCAAGCGATAGGCAAATGTATTGGGCTTAGGATGGGGAATGCAAGCATCGTTGATATTAATAATTTTTCCCTTCCCATCGGGGGAAATTTGCCTAGCAAAGGCTTGAGAAAGTTGGAAAGGAGCGCGAAGGTTAATCGCAAAAATTTTATCCCACAAAGCAACATCAAGTTGGTCGAACTTATCTTCTCTTGGAAAGATAGAAGCACTATTAATTAAGATGTCAACTTTGTCAAAAGTTTCAACAGCTTTAGGAATAACTGTATCCGTAGCAGTGGGGTCTTCAAGATCAGCAGAATAGGTGAAAGCTTGCACTCCTAATGATTCTACCTCTGCTTTAACTTCAGCTGCAGCACCAGCAGAGTTCCCATAATGAATAAAGACATTGCAGCCAGCTTGGGCAAGAGCAATAACTAGAGCACGCCCTACCCTAATTCCACCACCAGTTACTAGGGCTACTTTTCCATTTAAATCCATTGTGTTACCTAAATGATACCATAATTTAACCAACCAAAAAATTAGTTTTTTGGCAAACTCCTAGACAATAGAACAGATCTTTAAGCTCATTAATTTTTTGTCAAACTTATTGAGAGAATAACATACAGCTATATCACCACACTAAGGTTGATGGATGGCTTATAACTCTCAAAAATTGATAATCACCAAAGGTACACTGAGCGCGATCGCTCTCGGCAGTAATCTTGGTGACTCTCGTGCTATCCTGGATGCTGCTCTCATAACACTTGACCAAATTTTAGGTATTGCTGTCAAGTCCCGCTCTAGTTGGTATAAAACTGCACCAGTAGGACCATCACAACCTGATTATCTCAATGGTTGTGCCCTTTTGGAGGTTGAGCAAAGTCCTCAAGAATTGCTCAAAACTCTATTAGGAATTGAACAAAAGTTTGGTAGAGTACGAAAAGAACATTGGGGACCAAGAACCCTAGACCTAGATTTATTGTTATTTGATGATTTGATTTTAGAGACACCTGATCTCCAAATCCCTCACCCACGGATGACACAGAGAGCTTTTGTCCTCGTGCCATTAGTAGAAATTGCTCCTGATTGGATAGAGCCGGTTTCCAGATTAGCTATTTCTGAACTTGTGCAAAAATTAGATTGTTCTGGGGTGAGTTTAGATCAAGTTTCAGATTAATCTTTTCATTGTAATCCCTTCTTTAGTACAATCATTTTCAAAAATCACCTTAAATGAGTAGTGTTTAGTAACTGAGTGGATTGGTTACTAAGCGAAAGCCAATATGTGTGGTTCCCGTATCCGGTGATTGAGATTCCCTCGCAGCAGGACGATAGCGACTACAATAGTTAGGAGCACAAAGATAAGAGCCACCTTTTATTACGTGCTTCGCAATCCCTGGTTCCCTAGTGCAGGGCGGCGGAAATAACCCGCCAGTGAAAAAAAGTTTAAAAAGCTTATCGTACAGGCTTTCTTACCTTCTGACTTGAAAGAGACGCGGAGACGCGGAGAGAGGGATTTTCATGCATGGTGGTGAAAAAATTTTTTTCATTGGGACGAAAGTGCAAGGTTTTTGAGCCCATAGATGCAAAAACCTTGCACTTGTTTGGCTTACCATAGGATTGAAAGCCTCGTCACCGCATGGCTTCCACACTTATGCAGCAAAGCCTAGTTAAAACAAGCTTTTTACGAATCCACCATCAACTTGAATACAAGTTCCAGTGAGATAACTGGCTTTTTCTGAAGCTAAAAACACCGCTACATTGGCTACTTCTTCTGCTGTGGCAGGGCGACGGAGGGGAACAGATTTCATCCATTGCTGGATAACTGCTTCACGGGAGCTTCCCTGTCTCCTGGCTACCTCATCGGCAACCTCATAATACTTATCGGTGAGGGCAAAGGAAGGGCAGATGCTATTAACCAGGATGTTATCTTCCCCCAATTCATTGGCAAGAGTTTTGGCATAAGCCACCACACTGGCTCTCTGGGCATGGGCAATCAACATACCAGGTTGTTTGGCTGCCACTGAAGTGACAAAAATAATTCTCCCCCAAGTTTGTTGTTTCATGCAGGGGAGTAGGGCTTCGGTTATCTGCACCTGACTCAGAAAAGTCAGCTCGAATGATTGCTGCCAATCCTCTTGGTTTAATTCATAGTGGCGTTGGTAGGGCATACCACCCACATTATTGACAACAATGTCAATGGTGGAAAATTGCTTGGTAATCTGCTCTAGCAATTGCTCGATACTATCTTTGTTACCAAGATCAACTGGGATGGGTGTAATTGCTTGCCCAGTCTTGGCTGCTATTTCTTGGGCAGCCTTAAGTAAGTTATCCTGATCTCGACTACAAATAATTACCTGACAACCCTCCGTTGCCAGTCCCTGGGCGATCGCTTTACCGATACCCTTACTAGAGGCAGTAACTAATGCAATTTTACCACTCAATCCTAAATCCATAGTGTTAAGTGTTAGGGGTTAGGAGTTAGCAAATCCAAGGGATGGTGCGTTACGCTATCGCGACGCTGGTGGCGAAATATTTCGTAATATATCTCCACTGCACTATCCATTAGGCAAAAGTAGCCGAAACAGTGATAGAGACGATGATTCAGTTAAGGATTGGGAAGGGAGTGGTGAGAGCCATTATTAGATTAACAGGGGTCTCCCAAGAGTGCGATCAGCTACGCTGGTGCCGTAGGCAATCGCTAAATTCAGCTCAGAGCGATCGCCACTGGGAAGCGCTGCGCTAGATTGGGCGGGTTGAAGCACTCCCCAGCAAGAGTACTCTACAAGGTGGTGAGACACCGTAGGGGAGCGCTTCAACCTCCGCTGCGCCGCCCAATCTTTCCCAGTTGTAGTATCAACTTAACAAGAGCTCCCCTCAATCAACCGGAAAAATGGTGTTCGCACTTCGTGGACAGCTTGGCGTATGTTGTGAGAGTATCAGAAGAAAAAGTCAATCAGGGGATGAAGAAGAACAAATGAAAGATTGGATAAGCCAGGAAATAAACCCAAAATTTTTCAGGACATACGCCATGCCAAAAGATTGAGAAAGACACTGTTGCTCTTAAGCGAACATCCAGGAGAAACAGTACCGAAAGCAAGTGGTAATGCGAACAAAAGCCAAAGTATCTATAGATTTTGGTCAAATGAGAAAGTGAAAAAAACACAAATATTGGCTTCACACAGGGAAGGTGTAGTCAGGAGGTCTGTAGAAGCAGGACTAGTACTGGCTATACAGGATACGACAGACTTGGAGTATACAACACATGAAGCAACCAAAGGTTTAGGATATATCAATCAGACTTCTCAACAAGCTTGGCAATGTGTGCAGTGGTATAGCTATCGATGGCTCATCGAACGTTTTCACTTTACCCTAAAAAGTGGCTGTGGTGTGGAAAAACTTCAACTTCAAACTCGAGAGCGTTTAGAAAGAGCACTGGCGACTTATAACATTGTTGCTTGGCGACTAATGTGGTTGACTTATCAAGCTCGACTGAATCCCGATGCTTCTTGCCAAGTGGTTTTCTCTCCGCAAGAATGGAAACTCTTACGACGTAAATTTCAACCCAAAAACCGCTCGAAAAAACCTCCTACTCTTCATCAAGCTTTGATTTGGATTGCACGCTTGGGTGGATTTTTGGCTCGTAGTGGAGATGGCGAACCTGGCTTGAAAACCCTCTGGCGAGGGCTTTCGACCTTCTACTATTTGTTTGAAGGTTCACAACTTGCTTCTACATCGTAGTCTCTATCACTGTTTCGACTACTTTTGCCTAATGGATAGCTCTTAGGGGGGACAGAGGCTCACAAGGGTAGGTTTTTTACATACAGCAGATTGCAGGTAAATGAGGTACACTGATGCCGGTACATCAACAGGCAAGATGAAAGCTTACTCCATCGACTTCCGAGAAAAAATAGTAACTTCTTACACTGAAGGTAATACTTCCATCAGAAAAGTAGCCTCTCGATTTGGCGTAGCCAAAAGCTTTGTACAAAAACTGCTCTGGCTCAAGAAGACTCAAGGAGATTTAAAACCTCAACCACAAGGGGGAGCAATCAAGGGTGAGTTAGATGGATATGAAGTTCAACTAACTGAATTGGTTGAGAAATACCCGGACGCAACTTTATTAGAATATTGCGAGTATTGGGCAGCAATTTCAAATCATTGGGTAAGTACGAGTACGATGTGTCGTGCCTTGCAAAAACTAGGATTGACACTAAAAAAAAGACGCTACGCAGCAGCCAAGGGAAAACCGAAAGAGTCCAAAACTTGAGAAGTGAGTATTGGCAGCAAGTCAAACAGATAGAGCCAGCCAACTTGGTATTTATTGATGAAATGGGTGTGTTACTCGGTTTGACACGAACCCGTGGTCGAAGTCCTCACGGTACGAGGGTATACGATTTTAAACCATTTTATCGAGGAGCAAAGGTGACAGTAATTGGGGCGATAAGCATCAAACAAGTTTTGGCTGTTATGACTTTAAACGGTTCGATGAACTCAAACGCATTTAAAGTCTTTATAGAGAAGTGTCTGCTTCCTCAACTATGGAAGGGTGCTGTTGTTGTCATGGATAATCTTCCAGCTCATAAAGTTGTAGAAATCGAACCATTGATTCAATCTGTTGGCGCAAGTGTTCTATACCAATCACCCTACTCTCCTGACTTTAATCCCATTGAACACTGGTGGTCACAACTCAAAGCTTTTTTACGTCAGTTTTCTCCAACTAACTCAAAAATGGTTGATGTCTTAATAGCAACTGCACTCGATTTAGTCAATCCCTTGCATTTAAAAAACTGGTTTACTAACTGTTGTTACTGTACCTCATAAACCTGCAATACGCTGTATATTCTATATTCCCGACAGGTGATCGCAAGATAAGCCGCGCTGCACTAGATCCCCGACTTCTTATACCAGTTTGTCGAGTTAATCGCAGGTTTAATTGAGAAGTCGGGGATCTGGTAGAGATCGTGTCTTTGCTTGGAACTTCACATCCCCATTGTGGTACTGGCATCTTGCCAGTTCTGATATTCAAACAGGCACCGAAGCCTGTTCCACAAGAGATTGTTGCATCATTTTGACCAACTCTGCTCTATTTCGGCTACCATATTTCAGACCAGAAGCATGTGTTGGTGCTGATGAGCAAAAGTAAAATCAGGGTAGGAGTAGTGGGCATCGGCTTTGCTCAACAGGTTCATGTTCCTGCTTTTCGGGCAGATGGGCGGTGCGAGGTGGTTGCTATCTGTGCTAGTAATTTTGCGAGAGCCCCCCAAGTACCAGGTAAATTGGATATCCCTCAAGCTTTTGGAGATTGGCAGGAACTGATTGCTCAGCCAAATATTGATGTGATCTCCATTGCTACTCCTCCCAATATTCAACCAGAAATTGCGATCGCAGCTCTTTCTCAAGGTATAGTCATTCCAGTTTAGACTGATACAAACTTTTTGGTGTAAATCTTGCTGTAAAAGGTTTTCGACGGAAAGAAGTGTTTCATTCTTATGTGAAATGACTATAAGTTTTCAATCTTGTAGGTTGGGTGAAGCAAAGCTCCAAGCCAACAGTATGTGTAACAAACCCTAAGTCAGTGTTCGGTTTCACTAGGTTTCACCCAACCTACTTGGAACTTCACATCCCCATTGTGGTACTGGCATCTTGCCAGTTCTGATATTCAAACAGGCTAGAAGCCTGTTCCACAAGAGATTGTTGCATCATTTTGACCAACGATGCTCTATTTCGGCTACCATATTTCAGACCAGAAGCATGTGTTGGTGCTGATGAGCAAAAGTAAAATCAGGGTAGGAGTAGTGGGCATCGGCTTTGCTCAACAGGTTCATGTTCCTGCTTTTCGAGCAGATGGGCGGTGCGAGGTGGTTGCTATCTGTGCTAGTAATCTCGCGAGAGCCTCCCAAGTAGCAGGTAAATTGGATATCTCTCAAGCTTTTGGAGATTGGCAAGAACTGATTGCTCAGCCAAATATTGATGTGATCTCCATTGCTACTCCTCCCAATATTCAAGCAGAAATTGCGATCGCAGCTCTTTCTCAAGGCAAGGCTGTGTTTTGTGAAAAGCCGCTAGCTACCTCAGCCGCAGCAGCAAAAAAAATGGCAGCTGCGGCTCAACAGCAAGGTGTGGCTAATATGGTGGACTTGGAATTCCCGGAAATTGAGGCATGGCAACAAGCCAAACAAATCCTAGAGCGGGGTGAGCTTGGTAACTTAAGGCATGTAGCAGTATCTTGGAATGTTGAGACTTATGCTAATAGAATGGGTCTCGATTCCTGGAAAACCCGGATAGAAGCTGGAGGAGGAGTGCTAAATTCTTTTGTTTCCCACTCTTTTTACTATCTGGAGTGGCTTTTAGCACCAATCACCAAGCTCTTCTGTAGTCTGTTTCGTGTTCCAGGAGACAAACGTACAGGAGATACCTTAGCTACCCTTTGCTTAGAGTTAGAATCTGGTATCGCAGTTTCCCTTTCTGTCAGTAGCCATGCATTTTTAGGAAATGGCCATCGCCTAGAATTCTATGGAGATGCAGGGACAATGATACTGGATAACCCCACATCTGATTATGTGGGTGGCTTTCGGTTACTGAAAGGAACCCGTGAATCAAAGTCTTTGGAAATGATTGATTTAGGTGATAATTCCCCCAAAATTCACCAAGATGGGCGAATTACCGTAGTTGGCAGTTTAGTGAAGCGCTTTGTTACCTGGCAAGAAACTGGAGTTCCCGACAAGCCAAGCTTCACAGAAGGGTTACGAGTTCAGCAGTTGCTAGAAGCTGCACAAAAATCTCACGAATCAGGCAGTTGGGTTATTCTAAACTGTTAAGCATTCAGCTATCAGCCCAAAAGCTGACAGCTGAACACTGAGCGCTGAATGCTAATTAACAATTAACAATTAGCAATTAACAATTAGCAATTAACAATTAGCAATTTATAACAAATGACAAAATCATATTTAGTAACCGGTGGTACTGGTTTCATCGGCTCAGCACTGGTACGTCGCTTAGTAAAAGAGGGTTATCAAGTTCGTGTGTTGGATAACCAATCAAGGGGTTCTGCTGCTCGTTTGGCAGATATTACTGAGGAATTGGAGTTTGTCTCTGCGGATATTAGAGATCCCGAAGCCGTACAAAAAGCGGCTAAAGGAGTAGATAGTGTCTGCCATCTAGCTTTCGTCAATGGCACAGAGTTTTTCTATAGTAAGCCGGAGTTGGTTCTTGATGTTGGCGTCAAAGGTATGGTTAATGTCATCGATGCTTGTTTAAAACATGACATCGGTGAATTAGTTTTAGCCTCTAGTTCCGAAGTTTATCAAACTCCTCCTACTGTTCCCACTGACGAAACTGTGCCCCTGTATATCCCTGACCCTTGGAATCCTCGCTATTCCTACGGTGGTGGTAAGATCATTAGCGAGATTATGGCGTTGAATTATGGTAGAAAGCACTTTGAACGAGTGTTGATTTTCCGCCCCCATAATGTGTATGGTCCGGATATGGGTTGGGAACATGTCATCCCTCAATTTGTTCTAAGGATGAAAGCCTTGTGCAAAGAAGAGACTAACCCGATTCAGTTTAAGATTCAGGGAACAGGAGAAGAAACCCGCTCCTTTGTGTTTATTGATGATTTCATTGATGGTTTAATGGTTGTCCTAGAGAAGGGTGAACATCTAGGGATTTATCATATCGGCACAATGGAAGAAATTGCGATCGCACAAGTGGCTCATTTAGTTGGAGAATACTTTGGGCGGCAAATTGAGATAGTCACAGGTGAACTAGCTAAAGGCGGTACTCCTCGGCGTTGTCCAGATATCGGCAAGCTCCAGGCACTAGGATATCAACCGAAGTATGCTTTTCGAGATGGTTTGCCGATTATTGCCAAGTGGTACGATGATAACGCTCACAAAGCGCCATCTATTTGTTCTTAGTTGTTTGTTATTTGTTGTTTGTACCAATGACTAATGACTAATAACTAATGACTAATAACTAATGACCAATGACCAATGACTAATGACAAAATGACAGAAAGCATTCAACTTGCCGCAGGAAGCGGATCGAGCGTGGTAGTGGACAGCTGCCAAATTTCTGGTAGTACTGATTTGCAACCAATACTTTTCTTAGGTTATCTACCACCAGTAAATCAGATGCGTCCCATTGGAGAATCTCCGAAGGAACAACCAGCTTATCCTGCCCAATTGCTCTACTGTCCTGAGAGTAAACTAGTGCAAATTGGTTTAATCGTAGACCCCAATATTTTGTTTCCACCAGAATATCCTTACACTAGTGGTACAACTAAAATCCTGCGGGACAATTTCGCCGAACTTTACCAGGATTGTCAAACAATTATCCCCCTAACGGCAGAAGATTTAATTGTCGATATTGGTTCCAATGATGGCACTTTACTGAGCAATTTCCAAAATGGTGGTCATCGTGTTCAGGGTATTGAACCCACCCAAAGAGGGGAAATTGCTAATGAAAAGGGAATTTCTACTGCTATAGAGTTCTTTGGTAGAGAGATTGCTACCAAGGTTAAATCTGAGCAAGGACCAGCCAAGATTATTACCGCAACTAATGTCTTTGCTCACATAGAGGATATCCACGAAATTGTCGAAAGCATCCTCTTGTTATTAGATGACAAGGGTGTGTTTATCTCAGAATCTCACTATCTACTCAGTTTAGTAGAGACTCTACAATACGACACTATCTATCACGAACATCTGCGTTACTACTCTCTTCAAAGTCTGGAATATCTGTTCAATATGCATGGATTGGAAGTAATTCATGCTAAGCGGATTCCTACCCACGGCGGTTCCATCCGGGTTTATGCTGCCAGGAAAGGAGCTTATCCCGTGCAGCCATCTGTCAGTAAGATCCTAGAAGAAGAAATAGCAGTTGATCTTAATAACCAAAAGTTAGAAGAGTTTAAAAATCAAGTAGTACTCTCCAAGCTCCAGTTACATTCATTGTTGCTAGATATTAAAAAACAAGGGCATCGCATCTATGGTATTGGTGCTCCTTCTAGAGCTAGCACATTGATTAACTATGTGGGAATTGATGACGGGATTTTGGATTGTGTCGTCGAAGTTAAAGGTTCTTACAAAACTGGCAAATATATGCCCGGTACTTTAATTCCAGTAATTGAAGAAACAGCTCTATTTGAAAATCAGCCCGAGTATGCTCTGCTATTGTCATGGCATATTGCCGAAGAGCTGATGCCCAAGTTGACACAAAAAGGCTTCAAGGGCAAATATATCGTTCCCTTACCAGTTCCCAGAATAGTAGAGATCCAGCAATAAGGGACTTTAGGGGAGCTGGGGGAGACAATTCCCAATTCCCAATTCCCAATTCCCAATTCCCAATTCCCAAAATTTTTTGCAGTTACCTAAACTAAGGTGCATGGTGAGTCAATTAGACATTATTATCCCTGTGTACAATGAAGGGGAAAATATCATCAACGTGATTGAACCTCTGCGTTGTTTCGTTAAAACTCCCTTCCGCATCCTGATTTGTTATGACCACGACGAAGACAATACTTTGATAGCCTTAAAGGAGTATAAAAATGCTCCTTTAGTCAATATTTTGTTAGTCAAAAATCATGGAAGTGGTGTTTTTGGCGCAGTAATATCAGGGATTGAGAAAACTACAGCACCAGCGGTGATTGTCATGCCAGCAGACGATACTTACAATGCTGGCATTATTGACCAAATGTTCCAGAAATGTAAAGAAGGGTGTGACATTGTCGCCGCTAGCCGATTTATACCCGGTGGTTGTATGGAAGGATGTCCTTGGTTAAAAGCTACCTTAGTTAGAGCAGCAGCTTTCACCCTCTATTACATCGCTCGCTTGCCAACTCGTGATCCTACTAGTGGCTTTAGGCTATTTTCTCGCAGAGTACTAGAGCAAATCGAGATAGAGTCTGCTGAAGGTTGGGCTTTTAGTTTAGAGCTGTTGGTAAAATGTCATCGACGGGGGTGGAAAATAGGTGAGGTTCCTGCCTTGTGGTTTGAAAGAACCAAAGGTAGTAGTCGTTTTCAAGTATTCAAATGGTTACCTTTGTATCTGCGTTGGTATTTTTATGCACTTGCTACTACTTTTATCAATGGATAATGGATAATTGATAATGGATAATGGATAATGGATAATGGATAATGGATAATTGATAATTGATAATTGATAAATTTGTGAAAGATCCCCGACTTGTTAAAGGATACCGCTGGCGAATGAGGGGTGATACCCCCCATTCCAATACTGCTCGGTTAAGGGGAGATGGGGAGATGAGCTTATCCGAGTAATATTGCCCCCCATTCAACCCAACTAACCGACATAAGGAAATATCAGCATTTTTTCCCAAGAAACCGCGTTTCTGAACCGACGCTCTAGCCAGTGACGAAGATATCGTTGACGTTATTGGCAAAGGTACTGGCAGACTGCCAACTAACAGTAGCTAACAGGTTACCACCTTGATAGATTTCCGCACCATTGGCACCATCGGCGAAATTCAGAGCATTAATATTATTAACGACAAAAGTAGTCTGACCTAATTGGAAGTTCCTGATGATATCATATCCGCTATCGTTAGAATCAAGGACAACAGTTTGACTACCCGCGAGCCAGATTTCATCGATGCCATTACCACCGTCAACGAGATCATTGCCGCCATTAGTGTAAATTAAATCATTACCATCGCCACCGAGGATTTTGTCAGCTTGAGCACCACCGTAAATCGTGTCAGCACCAGTGCCACCAATGAGGGTATCCTCACCACCGTTACCGTAGATAACATCGTTACCTGAACCGCCATCGATATCATCGCTCTGAGAAGCACCTGCAATGGTATCGTTACCGCCACCACCGAGGAGAATATCATTACCACCATTGCCGTTGATTTGGTCATTGCCAGCAAAACCTTTGATCCTTTCGTCATCATTAGTACCATTTAGTTGATTATTGCCAGAAGTACCTAAAATTTCGTCAAATACTCTCAGGTTGTCTATTAACAGTTGGGAATCAACTACAGTATCTATTACATCTACTACTCCCATTGCTATTTCATAAGTACCAGCTGTTGTAAACTCGTATTCAAAGGTTTGATAAACTCCTGTGTCACTATTTACATCAGCTAGTTCAGACAATAAAACGGAGGAATTACCTGAGGCAATTGAAACGAAACTAAAATCGTTATAGGGAATATAGTCATTGCTTTGAAAATTCCAATCAAAGGTTAAAACTTGCCCAGCTTCTACTGTTATCGGAACTAATTTGATTGCTGAGCCTACTGTGGCATTCCCGTTACCAAGATTATCGAGGGAACCAGAATTCAGCCCAAGAAATTGCTCAAGGGCATTGTCAGTTACTGAACCGAAGCTATTAGTAATTCTGGCTTGGAAGTTTCCTTGGGTGGGAGCGCTTAGTGAGGTTGTTCCCTGAACATTGGTATTGCCAATAGTAGTCCAATTGCTGAAATTGCCGCTTTCAAAACCGTAAATTGTCATCAGATGCTCTCCTGAAATGCATTCAGTTATGATTGTATTGAATTGAATTTTTGAGTAGCCACACAAGAAACACTGTTTGGTCTGTTTTTGGGCTACATTTTTTTCGCCAATAATTAACCTTATTCGCTAATCACATTAAATTCATTAAAAATCCGGATAATGTACTAATTCTTCAAAATCATCAGATAATCTTTACATAAGTTTTATCAAATCAGTGTTTATCAGGGTTGACAAAACCAATATTTAGATACATTAATTGAGTATAAAAATTGCTCTTTTCTGCAATTACTCATTGCACTTTTGTGCCAGTAAACTAATATTTTTATGGTAATTAGTTAAGTCTTTGTGCATTTAAATTGGATTTTTATCAAATTAAATAATCAAGATATATTCTATTCGCTGATTGCTTTTTGTTTATTATTTATTGCTTTGGCTAAACAGATTTTAAATGCGTTTTATCTTATTAATTGTTCTCCGTTCGCTGTCTGAAAGTCAAACGCGAGCAAGATGCTCACGTTTAACCTCTAGCGAGCGAGACGCTCGCACTCCCCAAAACCTAAAATAGGGCTTGCTGAATAAGTCGTGATTTTCGGGTTGCCATAGGTGTTAGGTGTTAGGTGTTAGGTAAGGGAAAGAGGTGGTAGGTGTTAGGGATTTTCGACTTACGGTGCAAGGTTTTTGAGCCAAAAGATACAAAAACCTTGCACGGTTGCTAGGAATAAAATGCTTGAAAGCTTTGTCTGGTATAGTTTACACACTTTTGCAGCAAGCCCTAAAATAGTGGAATAAGTAGGTTGGGTGGAGCGATAGCGTAACCCAACACCGGCGTATATTCTGTTGGGTTTCACTTCGTTACACCCAACCTACATTTTTAGTCGCGCCACTAGAGTGTCTCTTTACCCAACTTCCTGACTTCGGGATCTCCATCACCCACTGGCTCTGCCGGTGTTGCTAGTTCTGCTTCTGGCGCTATTTCTTCTATTTTAGTTATTGTCTTTTTCTCTGACTCTGAAGCATCAGAGTCAGCTGACTTTTCCTGATTTTCTAACAGTTCTGGTAATGGTGGTTTAGGAGGAATGGCTTTAAGAGATTCTAAGGTATCGGCTTCGGAGGATTCAGTAGCAATTGGTTCCACCGTTTCTGAGATTTCAACATCAGAGGATTCAGTAGCAATTGGTTCCACCGTTTCTGAGATTTCAACATCAGAGGATTCAGTAGCAATTGGCTCCGCCGTTTCTGAGATTTCAGTATCAGAGGATTCAGTAGCAATTGGCTCCGCCGTTTCTGAGATTTCAGTATCAGAGGATTCAGTAGCAATTGGCTCCGCCGTTTCTGAGATTTCAGTATCGTCTACTACTGGTGTTTCTGACTTAATTTCCGATGCAGTAGTCTCTGGTGCTTCTGTAATTTCTTCTGTAAATGCATCTTCGATAGTTGACTTTGGCTCTAGCTCCGCCTCCATACTAATTTGAGGAGTCGCTCTAACAGGTTTATCTACTGGTATTCGAGGGATTGTAGTCACTGGTTTGCTTTTCCCAAAGAAACCTGTAAACAAACCAGTAACTTGTTGAACAAGCCCTGTTTTTTTCTTTGATGAGAGATTTTTTTCTGGTTCCTCTTGGTAAGTGGTTGGTGCAATAGGGGGTTCAGGAACCTCCATAACTGCCTCAGGGGATGATTCTACGGTAGTCTTCTCTTCCTCTGCGGGAACCTCTGGCTGCTGAGCTACTTCTACTACTACCTCAGGAGATGATTCTACGGTAGTCTCTTCTTCCTCTTGAGGAAGCTCTAACTCCGGCTCTGCTTCTACTACTACCTCAGGGGATGATTCTATAGCAGTCTCCTCTTGCTCTTGAGGAATATCTAACTCCGGCTCTGCTTCTGCTACCACCTCAGGGGATGATTCTATAGCAGTCTCCTGTATCTCTTCTGGTACTGCTTCTTTCTCAGCAGTGGTTGTACTTTGACTTGTTTCCTACTGGTGGCTTAGGAGTGGGAATTGTTGGTTTTTTCTTACCCAAGAGATTGCCCAAAAAATTACTAACTGGTTGGAGTGCTCCTGGTAAGTTGGATGTAAGTTGCTCTTGACTAGGGATGGGGGTTTGTTGCTCTGGCGAAGTCAGCACCCGCCGTAAAGTCAAAGTTTGCCAAGCTAACCCGCACAACAGCGATACACTAGCAATTTGGCTCAGCAGAACCCAACCGGTAATGCGCCCAGCACACACCCATAAGACTAGGGCATAAAATAGTCCACCTCCACTCAAGTAAAAGTCACTTTTGCGATGAACTTCTGGAAAAAAGAAGGCTGTCATGTAAAAGCCAAAACTACCAAAGCCAATCACTAACGCCAGGACGTATGCCAACATTTTGTGGGTACTCCTTAATCTATCTAATACATTGAAAGAAGGCAGGAGGCAGGAGGCAGAAGGCAGGAGGGAAGAAAGCTTGGATAGTAAGCTTTGTCACCTTTTTTAACTGGTGAGTTATTTACGCCGTGCTGCACTAGTGCATCCCAACAAAAATAATACCAAAGTAAAAGGAGTTAAGCATGAAATGGCAAGAAGTTTGCGAAAACAAATATTTAAAAGACTTCCCATTCAAAATCGAATTAAACAAATGGGGACAAATTGTTATGAGTCCAGCCAAACCCAAACATTCCATATTTCAAGGATTAATTTCTGATTTATTAAATTCGCTGATATTTTATAATCGACAAGGTGAGTTAGAGACATCTTTGTTAGTTCCAGATTTCCCTCAGCAAATTGGACGCAACAAACAGTAACATTACAGGACAATTAGCTTCACTACTCCAGCTTCTCATACTTGTTGTAATGCAGTAGAACTATGTAGAATAGTGAACAATACTAAAATCTGGTGCTGGAGGGGGAAAAACATTGGATGAGCTAAGAACTGCTTTAGATTTAGCTACAGAAGAGGAATTACAACAGCTAACGGTAATTCTGTTCCGCCGCAAGTTTAACCCGTTAGATTACCTACACAGCAATGACTTGATCGAAATCCAAAGCCAAAACCGTGAGGCTTGGTTGGATGCTCTAGAAGAGAGATTTCGCTTTTTGGCAGCAGATGGGATGACAGTACTCAAGGGTAGAAGTAGGAGGGTTACCTACCGAGAAGCATTAATTAGAGTTTGTCGTTACTTGAAAATACCCTACTCCCAACAGCTGACAACTACCGATATAGAGGCAGAGATATTCCTCTATTTGATAGGTCAAGCCTGGAAAAAATTACCCACTTCAGAACAACACTCCTTAACTTTACAGGTGCAGCGATCGCTTGCTAAGTCAAAATTCTCTGAACCATTACCTGTACAGCTCCAGCACAACCCAGTGGAAATGCTACTCAAAGGTGGTAGTGCCTTAGCCGTTAGCTCGATTCTCAAACCAATACTGCTGCAAAAAATAGCCTATCAGTTTGCTGTTCATTTTGCGAAGTATCAAGTTGCCAAACAAACCATTGTGCGAGGCGGTGCCGCTGCCGCTGCACAGTTTCAAAACTACTTGGCACTACAAACTGCAAGACAGGGAATGGCTCTGAACACCGCTCGTTATGCTGCTACCCGCACCGTGTTTGCCTGTGTTGGCTCAATACTCTGGGGTTATTTCTTGGTTGATTTAGGCTGGCGAGCGATCGCAACTAATTATGGTCGTATTATCCCCACAATTTTTGCCCTAGCACAAATTCGTCTTACTCGTTCTGATTGCTGGGAGCCAGCGTGAACTACCCGACGCTAACCTTATCAGGTATAGTGCGGGACTTATAGCCTCCCCCAAACCCCCACCATCAGTTAAATTGTTAAATTGTTAATTGTCCATTCTGATAGTCGTCATCCTGAACCCCGCTTACAGAAGGCTTGGGAATGGCTTCAGATGGGATTTCTCATCTTTCCCTTGTTTCCCATTTTGGGAGTAGTAGGGGCAGTTTTAGCATTATTGGATGTTTGGCGCCAAGAGTACCGCACAATTATTCGTCGTCCTCTCAATTGGGGATTAGCCATCCTCAGCTTGTGGCTAATAATTACTTCTTGCTTTGCCTTGAATCCAACTGAAGCTTTCCTGGGTTTGGCAAATTTGCTCCCCTTCTTCCTCATATTTGCCACCTATAACGTCTTAATTCAAACACCAGGGCAACTGCGGCGTTTAGCTTGGGTTCTGGTTATCCCTTCAGTACTAGTAGTAATTCTTGGCTTAGGGCAAATGTTTCTGGGTTGGGCTCATCCAGAGCAGTTGCCAGCTTTATTTGGTTGGGTACTGGAAGCCAATGGTAATCCTCCTGGTCGTATGGCTTCAGTATTCATCTATGCTAATATCCTGGCAGCTTATCTGCAGATGGTCTTGATTCTGAGCCTAGGATTATGGATTGAGAGGTTTCAAGCTTGGCGAGTAGGTTTGAGTAAGTCCCCTGATTGGGTGCTATGGTTTTTGACAGTATTAGTTATTGGTAATGCGATCGCTCTTTTACTAACTAGTTCTCGCAATGCTTGGGGAATCTCTGTTGTGGCTTGTCTGGCTTTTGCCCTTTACCTGGGTTGGCATTGGCTGGTGGTTAGTGTGGCTACAGCAGCAGGTGCTATTCTCTGGGCATCTTTTGGTTCTGAATTTCTCGGGCGTCAATGGTTCCGTCGGATTGTGCCAGCTTACTTTTGGGCGCGACTTTCAGATCAACTGCATCCCGATCGACCTGTAGCCCTACTCCGAACTACCCAATGGCAGTTTACCTTATCAATGACTCAAGAGCGTCCCTGGTTTGGTTGGGGATTACGCAATTTTACACCCTTGTATGAGGCCAAAATGGGTATTTGGCTCGGTCATCCTCACAATTTACTATTGATGTTAACTGCTGAAACTGGCATCCCAGCCATGCTGCTATTGTGTGGTTTAGTTGGCTGGATCATGGTTCAAGGAGTACAGTTGTTGAGAGTTTGGTCTACTTCCGGTAGTCATCAAGAGCCTCAAGACAGGTTAATACTCTTCACCTATCTACTAGCTTTTGGCTGCTGTACCCTCTTCAACTTAGTAGATGTAACCCTATTTGATTTGCGAGTTAATTCCTTAAGTTGGCTGCTGTTATCAGCAATTTGTGGGGTAGTTTATAGAAATAGAGAAAACTAGATTAATTGATAAACTTAACGAAAATATGGCAGCAAAAGACCTTTTTCACCAAGCAGTCAGACGTGGATTAGAGAAAGAACAATGGATAATTACTGACGATCCACTCGAATTGGAATGGGAAGAGGTTAAGGTTAAAATTGATTTAGCAGCCGAGCGATTGATTGCAGCCAAGCGAGGTGAAGAAAAAATTGCTGTTGAGATTAAAAGCTTTATTGGAACTTCAGCCATTAGTAATTTCCACACGGCTTTGGGACAATTCTTGAATTATAGAATTATGCTGGAAGTAAATGAACCTGATAGGCTACTCTACCTGGCAGTTCCCCTAGAAACTTATGAAACCTTTTTTCAAAGTCAATTTTCTCAGGTAGCAGTAGAGCGCTATCAACTCAAACTAATTGTTTATGAACCGATAAGTGAGGAAATTGTGCAATGGAGAAGCTAGAACATTATCGCTCCTGTATTCAAACTATTTTAGAAAAACATAGCCATTATAAATCCGGTCAGCAAGATGTAGAAAGTGAGCTATTTTTTGACTTAGTGCGAGACCATTACCAACTCATGCGAGTCGGTTGGAAAGGTTTAAAGCGTGTTTATTATACTATTCTGCACTTTGATATTAAAGAGGACAAGATTTGGCTTCAGCAAAATACCACTGATATTGATGTGGGTCAAGAACTGGTGGAAATGGGTATTCCGAAAGAAGACATTGTCTTGGGGTTGCATCCCCCTTATAAACGCCCTTATACAGGGTATGGAGTGTAGGAAAGAGGGAAAGAGTCCGACTATCATTAATTACTAGTAGGTGAAAACAAGAACTACTAATTTGCCGTGGTAACTTCTGCTCAGACACTGCCTCTAGTTCAAAACCCGGAACGCTTGGAAAGCTGCCTCAAAGAGATTCCCACTGAACCGGGAGTTTATCTGATGCGAGACAAAAGCGATCGCATTCTCTATATTGGTAAGTCTAAAAAACTGCGATCGCGGGTGCGCTCCTATTTCCGTGAGTCTCAGCAGTTAAGTGAACGCATTACTCGGATGGTGCGGCAGGTGGTAGAGATTGAGTTTATTGTCACCGATACGGAAGCAGAAGCATTAGCATTAGAAGCCAATCTTGTCAAGAAGCACCAACCTTACTTCAACGTACTGCTCAAAGACGATAAGAAATATCCCTATGTTCTCATTACCTGGTCAGAAGCATATCCCCGGATTTTAATTACTCGTAAGCGGCAGCTAGGGAAAGCCAAGGACAAATATTACGGACCTTTTGTGGATACGGGAGCCCTACGTAGCACCTTGAACCTAGTAAAGTGCCTGTTCCCCGTGCGGCAACGTCCTCGACCCCTATTTAAGGACCGTCCCTGTCTCAATTATGACTTAGGTCGTTGTCCAGGAGTCTGCCAGCAGCTGATTACTCCGGAAGAGTACCGCCAGACTTTCCAAAAAATTGCCATGGTCTTTCAGGGGCGTACTAAGGAATTAATTGATCTGCTTACAGGCAATATGGAGCAGGCAGCCGAGGAGCTAAACTTTGAATTAGCCGCTCGCATTCGAGATCAGATTGCTGGACTTCAGTTCCTGAATGCTGACCAAAAAGTATCATTACCCGATGATACTGTCTCACGGGACGCGATCGCTCTGGCTGCTGATGACCAACATGCCTGTATCCAATTATTTCAGATTCGTGCCGGTCGCCTCGTAGGACGTTTGGGATTTTTCGCGGAGATACCCCTTGCTTCCTCTCCTTCCTCTACCCCCCTTAGTCCCCCCTTAGTAAGGGGGGAAACTTCGGTTAGGGCGCGTTTTGAAACTCAAAAACCTGAGCAAACTCCGGTTCTCCCCCTTAACAAGGGGAGTTAGAGGGGGTTCAACAATCAAATAAACTGGTATCTACACAGCAGCCTTCCTCAGGAAGGGATACCGAAGGGATAGCAGGAGCAATTTTACAACGGGTACTAGAAGAGCATTACCAAACAGCTGAGGCAGTGGAAATTCCGGCGGAGATTTTGGTGCAGCACCCATTGCCAGATGAAGAGATATTGGCAGCATATCTGAGCGATCGCAAAAATCGCAAAGTTAACATCATCACACCTATGCGGCAAGCCAAAGCGGAACTGATTGAGATGGTGGAGCGCAATGCTAACTATGAATTAGAGCGCACCCAGCGACTGGCAAACCGCAATAGCCAAGCAATGCAGGACTTAGCTAACATTCTCGACTTACCTGATTTACCACGCCGTATTGAAGGTTACGATATCTCCCATATCCAAGGAGCCAATGCCGTTGGTTCTCAGGTAGTATTTATTGATGGTACACCAGCAAAACAACACTATCGCCACTACAAGATTAAGAATCCCAGTGTAACCATCGGTCACTCCGATGACTTTGCCAGTCTCGCTGAAGTAATCCGCCGTCGCTTCCGGAAGTATGAGAAAGAGACAGGGGAAGGGGGAGATGAAGGAAGCAACAGAGAAATTCCCAAACAACCAACAACCAACAACCAACAACCAACAACCAACAACAATTGGCCAGATTTAGTAATGATTGATGGTGGCAAGGGACAATTGTCAGCAGTTGTCGCGGTTTTGGAGGAGCTGAACTTACTTGAAGATGTGCGCGTGGTGAGTTTAGCTAAGCAGCGAGAGGAAATCTTTTTACCAGGTGAGTCTTCATCCCTAGAAACTAACCCTGAGCAACCAGGAGTACAACTGCTACGGCGTTTGCGAGATGAGGCTCATCGGTTTGCTGTGAGTTTTCACCGACAACAACGGAGTAATAAACTACGTCGCTCTAGGTTAGATGAAATTCCAGGGTTAGGCTTTCACCGACAAAAACAGCTACTAGCGCATTTTCGCTCCATTGACTATATTCGTGCAGCTTCCCTAAAACAACTAACTGAGGTTTCTGGAATTGGTCCAAGTTTAGCCCAACAAATCTACAATTATTTTCATCCTTCAGGGGAAGCCGAATCTGATGGGGAAGTTTGAAAACTCCAGTATGCTCAGAAACTCAGAAACCGTCTTTCCTTCTGCCTTGGAGTCCTTTGCCTTCTGTCTTGTTTCTTGTAACTGGCAAGATGCCAGTTCCACAATTGATACCCTAAACCCTACACCCTCCCTCGCCTCCTGCCTCCTGCCTCCTACCTCCTACCTTGTTTCTTCAGGTCTATAAATTCTCAAAAATCAGTTATTATGGCAAGCATTTAGAGGTACATCTGTTGTGAAAACTTACGCTTACTCAATTAACCAATGCTGTGGGTTCTTCGTCAGTCTAGGCATAGCTTTCCTCGCTACAACAAATCGAGTTCAGGCTCAAGATTTGGAAAATGTGCAGATACAGACAATCCCAGTTGCTGAAGGCATTTATATGTTAACGGGGGAAGGGGGAAACATTGGTGTTTCCGCAGGCGAAGATGGGGTATTCCTCATAGATGATCAATTTGCGCCCCTGACTGAAAAGATTCGTGCTGCTATTAGTGCCATCAGTAACCAACCTATTCGTTTTCTCCTCAATACCCATTGGCACTTTGATCATACTGGTGGTAACGAAAATCTGGGGCGTGCAGGAGTCGTTATCGTTGCCCATGATAATGTGCGCAAACGGATGAGTGTGGATCAGTTTATCGAAGCTTTCAACATGGAGATACCCGCATCTCCACCAGCAGCACTTCCTGTAATTACTTTTAATGACAGAGTAACATTTCACCTCAATGGCGGGGAAATTCAGACGTTTCATCTGGAAACTGCCCATACTGATGGGGATTCGATTATCTACTTTCAGGATGCAGACGTAATTCATACAGGAGACGTCTACTTCAACGGTATTTATCCCTTCATTGATGTTGCTAGTGGTGGTTCTATTGAGGGGATGATTGCAGCGGTAGACAGAGTGCTGGGAATGGCAGGTGCACAAACTAAAATTATTCCTGGTCATGGTCCCCTGTCAAATCGCGCTGAACTGGTAGCCTACCAGGCTATGTTAGTATTAGTTCGCGATCGAGTAAAAATTGCGATCGCAAATGGAATCTCTATGGAGGACTTCATTGCCTCAAAACCAACAGCTGACATAGATTCAAGTTGGGGTAAAGGATTCCTCTCTCCCGAGCAATTTCTGCAAATCGTTTACACGGATTTGTCGCGCTAGGGGATTTCTCAATCAAAGGCTAGAGCAGTAGGGAGTAGGAACTATTGCTGAGCTTAGATAAATAGTCAGGCAACAGACAATTTCCCTAATACCTACTACCTAACACCTACCACCTAATTAGATTTCCCGAATCACTGGCTTGCCATCCTTGACTTCACCAACCAGAACTACATCGGCAACTCCAACAAATAAGCCATTCTCTAACACACCAGGAATATTATTCAGGTTCTTTTCTAGTTCAGCAGGGTTATCGATAGAATCAAATTTGACATCAATTACCATATTGCCTTGATCTGTAATTACTGGTCCAGCTTTTTTGATACCCATGCGGAGTTCTGGTTTGCCTCCTAGTTTGGTAATCGCAGCCATTACTGGTGTCAGAGCCATCGGTATTACTTCTACTGGTAGCAGGAAAGTAGAACCAAGTTGATCAACTAATTTACCACTATCCACTACTACAATAAATTGTGCTGCTAGGGAATCAACCACTTTTTCCCGGGTATGAGCAGCACCGCCACCTTTAATTAAATTAAGCTTGGGATCAACTTCGTCAGCACCATCAATAGCGATATCAATACGGTCAACTGCATCTAAGCTGGTTAAAGGAATACTGTATTTTTTTGCTAGTACTTCTGACTGAAAGGAGGTGGGAATACCCTGGATATCTTTAATTTCACCAGACTTGAGGCGCTCTCCTATATATTGAATTGCGTAGGCGGTAGTTGAACCGGTACCTAGCCCGACAATCGCTCCGGATTGAACACGCTCAGCAGCAGCTTTCCCAACTTCTTGTTTCATTAACTTAACTGGGTCAATTTCTGCACTCATGACAAATTTCCTTTTAATCGATTAATAATTAGCTACGCTTGCTAATAGAACTATTGAATCACGATTTTTGTTGATCAATAATCAATTTCATTGACCCAAACAAGTTATTGAAAACTAGAATTCATCAAAGAGATATACATCAAGATATTTGCATAAATTTAGCTTAATGAACTGGTTTCATTAAGCTGATAGATAAAAACTAACAGAAGATACCCCGAGCAAATTATTTACTTACTCTTATGTCTCTACAAGAGGGTGGAGAGGAAGTGCCTGGAAGTTTACTATGAAGTATCTACTGCTGATCTATGATGAACTAGTGCAGTACGGCGCAAATAACCCACCAGTAAAAAAAGGTGAAAAAGTTTACCGTACAAGCTTTCTTCCCTTCTGCCTTCTGCCTTCTTCTACTAGGGTTCATAGGATAAGAAAGACACTGTTGCTCTTATCTACACATGAACTAGGAATTAGTAGATTGAGCCGATAAACGCTCCTTCAGAATTGCCAACTGTTCAGCCCAACGGGGATCTGGTTGAATTTGACCTGAATTAGATGATGTTGTGTTTGAGGAACCGCGTTTCGGGGGCTTTTTGCCGCCTCCACGACGCCCAGAGGAATTATTGCTGCCACTACCTGATGCTTTGGATTCATCATCCTGAGTTTTTGCCTTGGGCTGGGCTTTTTCAATTTTCAGAGCAACATCTTTGAAAGTATGGCCATTGAACTTCTCAATGATTTGTTCAGCCATCTCATCTGTGGGAACAGTGACAAAGGCAAAGCCCCTACATTTACCAGTTTTACGCTCTTTAATCACTTTTGTGGTGATGGATTGATCCATTTCCGCAAAAAGTGCGTGCAGTTCATCGCGGTTTACCTGTTCTTTTGGCAAATTGCCTACATAAAGACGAATGGACATTAGAGACTACCTCCAGACATAGATTCAAACAAACTTGTGGGCATTAGGAATTTGTCCTGGCTGAGAGTCGATTTGATTGACAAACGACTCCGACGTTCAGACAATCCTCCGACGACCTTTACCAAGCTCAAAAACACAAACTGATACAGTAAAATCAAACTACTCAATACCATCCATCCTTGACGATCGCAAACCATATTTTGACCTCTAGTTGGCAATCGGCAGGATTGAAGCTAATGGTTTTCTTCTTAACTTACTTCTGTATTATTACAGAATGTTTACACTTTTCATAACTTAACACGAAGTTTAGTAAGCAAGCTAGTGGGGCAGAAAAATTTCCACCTTTTGCTAGCTGGCAATAATCCATTTCATGCAAATGACTAGTTAGTACGAAGTAAGGGACGATCCATGTCAAGTGTTGCACTCCTACATCCCGTATTACCAACGCTCTAAACTACCTCAAAGGTAATTGATAGAGCTGCTAGTTGGGTTGTATCAATGCTACGATTAGTGGGATTGCTAGAAACAATATTGCTTCCATTACCCCGACTGCCATTATTAATATCATTGAGCAAATTGTCAATCACCTCAGCCGGTTGATTTAGAGTCACCGGTCCACTACGCTGCTTTGATTCGGCTGCTAATGCTTGTAATGCTAGCATGGCTTGGCGTAAAGGTGTGCGACTGGCAAGCACTAGTACTTCAACAATTCCTTTCGGTTCTTGGATAACTAGACGGAAGCTATCTTGAGAGGGGTCAGGAATTTTTAGGGTTTGACCCGCTTTTACTAAGGTTACCTCTTCCCCTGCTGCCCATTGATTGGGAAAAATCACAGCAATTTCCCCGGTAGGATCAATCACGAGGACACTCAGATAAAGGTTACTGGTTTCGTTGTTGGTAACTTGTAGTTGCACTGCACTTCCCAGGGGCAATTGTTGAGAGCTGGGGAAAATAGTTGAAGGTTGATTAGTAGGAGAGGTACCTCTCACAGTAAAGGAATTAGCAATTATCTTTTCAGCTCCTTCCCGATGTATTGAGGCGAGCACATTTAGCCGTGACGAGTTACTGTTTAGGATAGTTTTAACAATACGAGCAGCTAGTAGCGATCGCAATTTAGGTGACAGACGAGTGATGGCATCACTGACGGTTTCACCTTTGCTACCAAAGGAATCAGGAACCAACTCTAGTGCTGGTGAAAATAAACCAAAACTACCAACTTCCGGGAGCTGGGAGGAACTTATAGAAAGCCCTCCAACTGGTGACGCACCGCCGGCTACGAAGGTCACAAACAAGGGTCTAATCCTCTTCCCTCCTGCCTCCTGCCCTCTGCCTTCTGCCTTGTTTATTGAAAGCAATTGCTGACGGTAATCATCTGTCAGGACTCCGAAGATGTAATGTACTTCTTGTTGCTGTAAAGGCAAAGCTTCGATACGCTGGATAGCTTGTAGAGCTTGTCTAGCTTGGCTGGTATTATTACCCAAGGAAGGGTCAAGTCCGATTTTTAAGGTTAGGTTACTAGGAATACTTCTAGCTCTCTCTTGTAAGAAAGCTCCTGGTTGTGCTCTATCCAGCAGCTTAGCTTTACCAACTAAACCTTCCGGGATAGTAACTGTACTCTACCTTTTTCTTGGCTTTGAGGGTCTACAATCGAGAGAATCGAACCAGGCTCAAAGCCAGCGATACTTTGGGGATTGAGTCCACCTAACCACAATTGAGCTTGATTACCTTCAATTTTGGTAATTACTGCTTCGGCTGGAGGAGTTTGTTGGCTGATGAAGTAGACTGGGTTTTGGAGATGGTTAGTACCAGGTTTAGCTTCTATTTGGGGTATTTGTCCTGTGAAAGACTGCTTGGTAGTACTGCGGGAAATATTTGGTATGGCAGTGCTAAAAGACTGGGTACTAGTTTGCTGCCAGAGATACTGGGTGAGAAAGTAGGTAAAAGCACCAGCAAAAAAGTCACTGAAAGGAGCATCAGCTGCCTCCTGCTCCCGTTGGGCAGAGGCAATTACTACCCCTTTGGCAACTCCTTCCCGCCTTCTGCGCTTAAATTCTGATGGGGAAAGATTCAGTCTTTGCAGCCACTGTTGCTGATATGCTAGTTCCGCCTCCGTTGGTTGTAGTAGAGAGCCGCCATTGCGAGAACGCACGGTAAAGTTACCTCTAGTGCCACCGCCAGAATGGCAGCTGTCGAGGATGACGGAAACGTTTTCCGTTAGCAGTGCATCCATCAGTAGGAACAAGGTGTGTCCCATAATATCTTGTACAGCACCCCCTTGATTGGGAAATCCAGTTGGTAAACTACCATCTACTGGAACAAAAGTACTGTTAAGACAATCGTCAAAATCACAGTCAGGGTCACTAATGCGGGAACCGTGACCGGAGAAGTGATAGACTACGACATCGCCAGGTTTTGCTTGCTTGATTAAGTGTTCCTCGAAAGCGATTAGCATTCCCTGGCGGGTTGCTTGCTCATCGGTGACGATAAGAATGTCCTGGGGATTGAAACCAAAGCGGTGAATTAGTAATTGCTGCTGCAAGTAGACATCATTGACACACCCTTGTAGCGGAGCTTGTTTATAAGTATTAATACCAATCAACAATGCTAGTTTCCGAGGGGTGTCTTGTGCGAGGACTTTAGCATAGCGATCGCCTGCTTGGAAAATATCGAGTTGACTTAAACCTAAGGTTGCCAAGGTTGAGCCAGCAAATTGCAAAAACTGGCGGCGCTTAATTTTGTGCATAATTAATTTAGAATTCAACTTTCAGCTATTAGGCGACAATTAAACTCTAACAATTTCATCTTAGTTACTTGAGTCAGACTCAAAATTTGTCATATTTAAGGTAGAGTAACCAAAGAGTAAAATCATGCCAAATCCAACAGAAGAATCAATAGGAAAAGTTATTACTACCTTAAGGATTACCAATCGTATAGATCAAGCAAAAGCTAAAGAAGGTTCTGGGAGTTGAAGTAGATTTACGTCATCAGCAATTAAAACTATTGCCAGAAGAATCAATGGATACATATTTGACGATTTTGTAATGATAAGGGGATAGATTGCAGGTAACTGAAGTATAGATATCAATAATCTTTCCTTTTGTGGGATAGGCATCTTGCCTGTCCTTGTCTACCCTACTTATATGAAATTTGCTGTAAATAATATTCAGATTGGTTGCGTTATTTATTATTTTTTTGCTATGATTACATCATAATGGGTAAAGTGTGCGCCCATATATAAAGTCCTAATTATGATATCAAATCTGCTGAGGCACTGAATAAGGGCACTCTAAGAAATAAACTATAATAGTAGACTTCTCTTCCCCAGCTTTTGCTACCCTGCTTTCAGTACAACTCCCTTGAAGCTCTCTTGTGCGAGTATGAGCTATTGCCTCAACCCTAACTGCCGAAAACAAGAAAACTCCCAAAAAAACAACTTTTGTCGGAGTTGTGGCTCAAGGTTACTGCTCCGGGAGCGTTATCGAGCCATAGAAATAATTGGTCAAGGTGGATTTGGTAAAACTTTCTTGGCAGTAGATGAGGACAAACCCTCGAAACCCGGATGTGTAATTAAGCAGTTTCTACCACAACTACAAAGAGCCAAGAATATTCAATATGCAGCTAAGTTGTTTGAGCAAGAAGCAGTAAGGTTGGATGAGTTGGGTAAACACTGCCAAATTCCGGAATTGTTGGCTTATTTTGAGCAAAATAGTCAGTTGTATTTAGTGCAAGAGTTTATTGATGGGGAAAACTTAGCTGAGGAACTGGCAGAGAAGGGTAGATTTAATGAGACTCAGATTCGACAATTGTTGAGTAGCTTGTTACCTGTACTGCAATTTGTACATGAGCATCAGGTGATTCACCGGGACATCAAACCAGAAAACATCATTCGACGGCGTAGGGATGGGCAATTAGTTTTAGTGGATTTTGGTGCAGCTAAGTTTGTTACAGGCACAGCTTTGCTCGGAACTGGAACAGTAATCGGTACTCCTCAATACGCAGCACCCGAGCAACTCAAAGGTCAAGCTAATTTTGCTAGTGATTTGTACAGTTTGGGAGTAAGTTGTCTGCATCTGCTGACTGAGGTTGAACCCCTTTATTTGTTTGATAACAGTGAAAATGATTGGGTGTGGCGAGATTACCTAACTACTTCGGTTAGTGATTCTTTAAAGCAAATCTTGGACAAGATGGTGCAAATGGGGACTAGGTGGCGTTACCAGTCTGCTACTGAGGTGTTACAAGAACTGAACCAAGTTGTAACAGTATTAACTACTAGAACTTCACAAGCTGCGATTGTTCAACTAGAACCAGTCAAGATTGGCAAGAAGTATGGTTATCAAAACCAGATGGGGCAAATATTGATTCAGCCTCAGTTTGATGAAGCTGATAGCTTTTCTGAAGGGCTAGCACGGATTAAGATTGGCTCCAACTATGGCTATATTGATACAACTGAAAAAGTTGTAATTCAGCCCCAGTTTAATTATGCTAGAAGCTTTTCTGAAGGACTAGCATTAATAAAAATTGACTCCGAGTATGGCTATATTGATACAACCGGAAAAGTTGTGATTCAGCCCCAGTTTGATTTTGCTGATAGTTTTTCTGAAGGGTTAGCGCGGATCAAGATTGATTCCGAGTATGGCTATATTGATACAACCGGAAAAATCGTGATTCAGCCCCAGTTTGATTTTGCTAATAACTTTTACAAAGGGCAAGCCTGGATCAGGGTTAGCTCTGAGTCTGGCTATATTTATAAAACTAGCTCTTCTGAAGATCTGGTATTGGTCAAAATTGGCTCGAAGTACGGCTATATTGATACAACTGGGCAGCTAGTCAGCGAAATGTTTGATGATGTTGGGAGCTCTTGTGAAGGGCTGGCATTGGTCAAAGTTGGCTCCAAGTATGGCTACATTGATACAACTAGGCAGCTAGTCATCCAGCCCAAGTTTGATGAAGCTCATAGCTTTTGTGAAGGGCTAGCACGGATCAAAATTGGCTCGAAGTACGGCTATATTGATACAACTGGGCAGCTAGTCAGCCCAATGTTTGATGATGTTGGTAACTTTTGTGAAGGACTAGCACGGATCAAAATTGGCTCGAAGTACGGCTATATTGATACAACTGGGCAGCTAGTCAGCCCAATGTTTGATGATGTTGGTAACTTTTGTGAAGGACTAGCACGGATCAAAATTGGCTCGAAGTACGGCTATATTGATACAACTGGGCAGCTAGTCAGCCCAATGTTTGATGATGTTGGTAACTTTTGTGAAGGACTAGCACGGATCAAAATTGGCTCGAAGTACGGCTATATTGATACAACTGGGCAGCTAGTCAGCCCAATGTTTGATGATGTTGGTAGCTTTTGTGAAGGGCTAGCATTAGTCAAAATTGGCTCGAAGTACGGCTATATTGATACAACTGGGCAGCTAGTCAGCAAAATGTTTGATGATGTTTGGAGTTTTTCTGAAGGGCTAGCATTAGTCAAAATTGGCTCCAAGTATAGCTATATTGATACAACTGGGAAGTTAGTTAGCCGACCCAAGTTTGATGAAGCTCATAGCTTTTCTAAAGGGCTGGCATTGGTCAAACTTGGCTCCAAGTACGCCTATATTAATACAACCGGGAAGCTAATTAGCCAAATATTTGATGATGTTAAAAAGTTTTCTGGAGAGCTGGCATCAGTCAGGATTGATAATAAGTGGGGTTATATTAACAAAACTGGACAATTAGTTATCCCAGCTAAGTTTAAGGAGGCTAACAGTTTTTACCGAGGTACAGCAATAGTCAAGATTAAAAATAAGTTGCTCGGACTAATACCGATGGGTGAAAAGTTATGCACTATCGATAAGAAAGGAGAATTTATTGATTAGTCTGTGATACTTGCATTATCCTCAATTAGGATACTCCCATGGAGCTGTTCTTAAGAAGCTAAACCTTTCTTGTGCGAGTATGAGCTATTGCCTCAACCCCAATTGCCGAAAACAACAGAACCCCCAGGAAAACAACTTTTGTCAGAGTTGTGGCTCAACATTACTGCTCAGGGAGCGTTACCGAGCCTTAAGAATAATTGGTCAAGGTGGATTTGGCAAAACCTTCTTAGCAGTAGATGAGGACAAGCCCTCCGAACCCAGATGTGTAATTAAGCAATTTCTACCGCAAGTACAAGGGATCAAGAATATTCAGTATGCAGCTCAGTTGTTTGAGCAAGAAGCAGTCAGGTTGGATGAGTTGGGTGAACATTCCCAAATTCCGGAATTGTTGGCTTATTTTGAGCAAAATGATCAGTTGTATTTGATACAAGAGTTCATTGATGGAGAAAACTTGGCTGAGGAACTGGCTGAGGAGGGGGCATTTAGTGAGAGGAAAATTCGACAATTGTTGAGTAGCTTATTACCTGTACTGCAATTTGTACATGAGCATCAGGTAATTCACCGGGATATCAAACCAGAAAACATCATTCGACGGCGTGGGGATGGGGAATTAGTTTTAGTAGATTTTGGTGCAGCTAAATTTGTGACAGGAACAGCTTTACTCGGAACTGGAACAGTAATCGGTACCCCTCAATACACAGCACCGGAGCAACTCAAAGGTAAAGCTAGTTTTGCTAGTGATTTGTACAGTTTGGGAGTAAGTTGTCTACATCTGTTGACTCAGATTGAACCCCTTGATTTGTTTGATATTACTGAAAATGACTGGGCGTGGGGAAATTACCTAACGACTTCGGTTAGTGATTCTTTGGAGCAAATCTTGGACAAGATGGTGCAGATGGGAATCAGGCGGCGTTATCAGTCTGCTGGTGAGGTGTTGCAAGAACTGAACCAAGTTGCAACAGTATTAACTACTCCGACTTCAAAGACTGCTGTTTCTCAATTGAAGCCATTCAGGATTGGCATGAAGTATGGTTATAAAAACCAGATGGGGCAAGTACTTATTCTGCCACAGTTTGATCATGCTTATAGCTTTGATGAAGGGCTAGCATTGGTCAAGATTGACTCGAAGTATGGCTATATTGATACATCTGGGCAAGTAGTTATCCAGCCGCAGTTTGATGATGCTGATAACTTTGATGAAGGGCTAGCATTGGTTAAAATTGGCTTCAAGTACTGCTATATTAATACAACCGGGCAGGTAGTAAGCCAAATGTTTGATGATGTTTGGAGTTTTTCTGAAGGCTTCGCATTAGTTAAGATTGGTTCCAAGTATGGCTATATCGATACAACTGGGCAGTTAGTCAGCCAGCCCAAGTTTGATTTTGCCAATAGCTTTTCTAAAGGGTTGGCATTGGTTAAATTTAACTCAAAGTACGGCTATATTAATACAAGCGGGCAGCTCATCAGCCAAATATTTGATGATGTTGAAAACTTTTCTGAAGGGCTAGCATTGGTTAAGATTGACTCGAAGTATGGCTATATTGATACAACTGGGCAGTTAGTCAGCCAGCCCCAGTTTGATTTTGCCAATAGCTTTGATGAAGGGTTAGCATTGGTCAAATTTGACTCAAAGTACGGCTATATTAATACAAACGGGCAGCTCATCAGCCAAATATTTGATGATGTTGAAAACTTTTCTGAAGGGCTGGCAGCAGTCAAAATTAATAATAAGTGGGGTTATATTGACAGAACTGGACAAATGGTTATCCCACCTAAGTTTGAGGAGGCTAAAAGTTTTTACCAAGGTAAAGCAAGGGTTAAGATTAAAAATAAGTTGCTCGGATTAATACCGATGGGTAAAAAATCACGCACTATCGACAAGACAGGAAAATTTATTGATTAGTCTGTGATACTTGCACTACAGTGAATTAAGTATGTATAATTGCTAGCAAGTCAAGAAAAAATATTGAAGAGATTCAATCAGATGAGGGTTTAGAACATGTCCTTAGGGAAGCCCAACTTAATGTCGGCAGGGGTCACCCGTTATAGCCGCATAGGCTTAACGGGCGGGGAATGCTAACCGACAAAGAAATTGAGCGGAGCGAATCATCATTTGGGGGTTGCTTGTTGCTCGACATACTTTTTAAGCTGCTCGACTGTTACGCCCCCACAACTAGCAACAAAGTACGAGCCAGTCCAGAATACTGGCTTTTGGTAAACCTTGCTCAAATAATCATCGAACTCTTTACGAATTAAGCGGCTGGAAACCGTTTTTAGGTTAGCGATAAACTTGCTTAGTTGAACTTGTGGGTGATAACGAATTAATAAGTGTACATGGTCTGTTTCTCCATTAAACTCTAGCAAGGAAGATTGCCATTTTGAGCAAGCTTCATCAAAGATAGTAGCAAGTCGTTGATGGATGTCTTTGTTGATCACCTTCTTACGGTACTTGGTTACAAATACTATCTGGGCGGTAAGCAAGTATACAGACCTAAATCCCTTTTCAAAAGCTGTTGTCATATCAGGCGGTAAGTTGTAAAATTATAACTATGATTCTAACTTACTGTTACCGAATTAAGCCTAGTGCCGAACAAGAAGCAATCATGCTTCATACACTAGAATTGCTTCGGAGGCATTGGAATTACGCACTCGGTCAGAGGTTAGATTGGTTGAGAAGAACCCGCTGTCAAATTGACCGTTGTAGTCTAATTTCTGAACCGATTGGAGAAATACCAGGGAAAGTTAACTATTACACTCAACAATCGGCTCTCAAAGAAACAAAGAAACTTTTTCCGGACTACAAAAACATCTGGTCAGAATTAAACCAAGTTAATTTGCAAAGATTAAACAAAGCATGGGAGCGCTGGCTAATTCCCGATAAGTCTGGCAAACGTGGTGGACGCCCACGGTTCAAAAAAGCAGGTACACTTCGCTCATTTGTTTATCCCAGAGTTAACTGTAAACGAGCTGGAGCGCACATAAATAATGGGATACTGAAACTATCAAAGATAGGACAGATGCCCGTAATTATGCATCGCCCTATTCCTGATAGTTTTACTCTCAAGACTTGCACTATAGTTCACAAAGCTGATGGCTGGTACTGTTGTCTTGTTATACAAGATGAAACTTTGCCTGAATCCATGCCATTAAATGAGGTAAAAAGCGCTGTTGGTGTTGATGTTGGGTTGAAATATTTTCTGACAACCTCAGATGGTGAGACAGTTACGATTCAGCAAACCTATCGCAAAACTCAGTCACACCTAGCTCGTCAGCAACGCAAATTGGCAAGGAAACAGAAGGACTCAAAACGAGCAGAAAAACAGAAAAACTTTATCGCCAGAATTTATCAGCGTATAGGAAGAATCAGGAAATATTTCCACTACAACACAGCTCACAAACTAGTTAAAAAATATGACTTGATTGCTGTAGAAGACTTAAACATCAAGGGCTTAGCTCGTACCAGATTGAGCAAATCAATTTTGGATGCAGCTTGGGGAAAATTCATCACCATCTTGGAGGCAGTGGCGGTCAAACGCGGCGTCCGAGTTGTTGCAGTAAATCCTCACGGCACATCACAAAATTGCTCAAAATGTGGAGTGAAAGTGCCGAAAACTTTGTCTGTTCGGTTGCATAAATGTCATAAGTGCGGCATCACATTGGACAGAGATGAAAATGCCGCAATTAACATTAAAAATCGGGCATTAAGCGAGGTGGGACTCCGAAAAGCCTGCGCGTGGAGGCTTAGACAATAGTCAGCCAGAGAAGCGCGAAGCTACAAATAGAGAGTTGGTTCAACTGTCTCTATTTTAGAAGCCCCCGTTATACCCGCAAGGGTTAACGGCGGGAGAACGTCACGTAATCGAGGTAAATAGCAGTTAAATATAACGATGAGTACCCAAATCACAATTAGTTTGCCAGACGAAGTTTATCAACGTGCTGAGCGCTTTGCGCGGTTGGCAAATCGAGATGTTGCCAGTATTTTAGCAGATACGATTCAACTTTCTATTCCAGATATCAGAACAAATACTCTTGCTCTTGAGCCTATCCCTAACCTTTCTGATGAACAAGTTCTAGCCTTGACAGAATTACAAATGGAGCCAGAGCAAGATGCTCGATTGAGTGAATTACTTGATCATCACCAAGCAGCTCTTCTAGTTAAAGATGAGCGGCTAGAGCTACAAACTCTAATGGAAATTTATCAGGAGGGACTACTGCGAAAAGCTACTGCCCTTAGTGAGGCTGTCAAGCGTGGATTAATTGAGCCTTTGAACTAGTGAGTACAATTTCTGAAGAAGTCCGGGTGCGAGTTAGGATACAGGCAAATGATCAGTGTGGTTACTGCCGTAGCCTTCAGAAGTATGTCTTAGGAATTTTAGAGATTGAACACATCATTCCCAAAGCAGCAGGTGGATCTGACGAAGAAGAAAATCTCTGGCTTGCCTGTCGTCTGTGTAATTCTTACAAAGGCACACAAACTCATGCCAAAGATTCAATAACGAATCACAAGGTAAAATTATTTAATCCTCGTCAACAGAAATGGTTACATCATTTTGCTTGGACAGATAACGGTACTCACATTGTAGGACTGACTGCTGTTGGTCGTGCGACTGTTTTGGCTTTGCAATTAAACAATCCTTATGCCGTCACAGTCAGACAAGCTTGGGTATCTGCTGGCTGGCATCCACCAACTAAATCCTGACTCAGGCACAAATAGTAAGAAAAGATTGATAGATAGCTACTCTGGTAACTCCCCTATATTCTTTTCTCGGCGATGAAATGCCACCATAATCCTTTTGCTCCCCCATCTACCAGCATGAGTGTAGAAGACACTACTTCGCATAAGGTTTCAAGCTGGAATAGTCAAACCTATCAACGCTTGAAACGTGCCTTGAGTCTCGGTTTACGCCGCCAACTTTTTTTGGCTGTGTGTGATGACTTAAACTTGCGCAATCGTCTAGCAGCAAAATTGCACGCTGAATTAGGCACAAGTTCAGCAAAAGTACCAATAGAAGCTCAAGACTACCCAAAATTAGTGAGCCTGAATTTAAACTTGAGGGAACCCCATCCTTTGAGGCAAATTGCTCAATGGTTAGCGCGGCAAAAAAAATCAGACAATCGCTGCTTAAAACCGGGATTTCAGATTTTGGGTGTGGAGCGTTTGACGGAACAACCTCCAGGAATACAGCAATTGTTCCTCAGGCATTTACAGGCAAGTGAGCGTCATCTGCTGAGCCTAGAATCGACACTGTTACTCTGGCTACCGCGACCTTGGTTCTATAATATTCAACAATCCGTACCAAAATTTTGGCAATCCCACACTGGATTGTTTGAGTTTGAAGGAGAGCCAACACCACTGCCTCCTGTTGGCTCCCTCAAACCAGAGACTTCCCATACTTCAAACAAAGCTAACGTCTCTACTGCTCCGTTATCAATCCCTAAAACAACAACTGTTTCCTTTCAGGAAGACTTGCGGAAGCTGTTGGACTGATAAATCAGTCAAACTGACAAAAAAAGCTTTACCGCTTTTCCTACAGGATGATGAGCAACAAACAACTTATCACGGTAATGCTTTACCTTTGGTATTTCCCCAGGCAAAGGAACATACTCCACAAACACCACCACCCAAACTTCAGACAGATGTTCAATTACCTGGTAATACCAGTCAAGAATTAGGGGATTTGAAATCTGAAGAACCTGTTGATAATGCTCAACTCAGTGAATTATTACAAAAGTACCAAGGCAAAACAGAAGACTCTAACGTACCCTTTGAAGAAGAGCTTTCCAACCTCAAACCTGTAACTCAGGATGCATCCTTAGCTGATACTTATCTAGAACTAGGTAATTACTATCGCCATGTAATTGAACAAGGAGACGCTTCAGAGAAAAACCTCATGTTCGCACTCCAAGCTTATGAACAGGCTTTGCAATACTTAGAAGAGGATTCGCCAACAGCTAATGATTCTGTGAAATTAGCTGAGCAGGATACACCCCTTGCTGATTCGTCAGCAGCAAATACTCCCCTCTCAGACATCCTCAATGATGTAGGCAATCTCTACTGGATGCTCTCCCGTTGTCCCAACAGAAGCCATAATAAAACATTAGACATACCAGAATCTGCCTTCACCATAACTTACCTAGAACAAAGTATTCAAACCTACCAGTTGGCATTAACAAAACTGATTGCTGAAGAGACTCCCAACACCTATGCCATGATTCAGAATAATTTGGGAGCAGCATATGGAGATTTAGCTCGTCATCAAGAGCCAACAGAGAACTTGGAACAATCCATCCTAGCTTATCAAGAAGCTCTGAACTATCGCCATGAAGAAAGCGATTCGATTAAATATGCTTCCACCCAGAACAATTTAGGTACAGCTTACTGGAATCTCGCTCAACAACAATCACCTGTACCAAATTTACACGCTGCGATCGCAGCTTATACTGAAGCCTTCTCCACCTATGATCTTCAATTAGAAAAACTGGATCTTAACTCTACAGTAGATCAGAACCAAACAGCTTCCAAGCAAGGGACATTATCCCTCAATTGGGCAATGATTCAAAATAACCTGGGTACAGCTTATTGGAATCTGGCTCAATATGAACAACCTGAAACTTTCCTCAATCAGGCAATTGTTGCTTATCAAGCAGCACTAAAGTACCGGAAACCGGAAGTAACTCCCGCTGCTTGCGCTGCGACACAGAATAACTTGGGTACTGCCTATTGGCACTTAGCCGACCAATTGCCAGACGAATCTGAGGCAAAGGTAGAATATTTAGAGCAATGTATTACAGTTTACGAGACTGCGATCGCTCTTGCCCAAAAACTTCAGCAAGCAACTCCAGCAATTCCGATCAACTTTGATTTAAGCATTACTCACAAAAATCTGGGACTAGCTCACTACCAGCTAGCAACACAGCCGCAGTTTTCCTTAACCAAAGAAACTAAATTAGCTCATTTGGAAGCAGCTTTACAGCAACATTTACAAACTATAGCAACTACTACTACAGAATCTGATGCTTACCAAAATGCCTTGAATTACATCATCAAAACTATTCGTGCCTTTTACCGCGAAAGTGGTATTACTGGACAAAACGAGGTTTTGTCGAAAGTTCCAGCTAAGCTATTACCAGAAATTTTGCCACACCTGTAATGAGTAATGAGTAATGAGTAATGAGTAATGAGTAATGAGTAATGAGTAATGAGTAATGAGTAATGAGTAATGAGTAATGAGTAATGAGTAATGAGTAATGAGCGTCTGACGACGCAGGGAGTAGGGAGTAGGGAATAGAGAACAATTCGACGTCGAAAAAGAAGATGAGAAACAAGTCAGCTTTCCTTGGAGCCTTCTGCCTTCTGCTCTCTGCCTTCTGCCTTTTTTCAGCAATAGTAATAGATAATATGAAAAATAATTCGGAAACTTCTGCTAATTTGAACATCGATAAACGTGCGATTAAGATTATGCCTCTCGGGGACTCAATTACTGATGGTTACTTTGTTCCCGGTGGATATCGTATTGAGCTGTGGCATCATCTAACTAACCGCAACTATCATTTTAATTTTGTTGGTTCCCAAAGTAATGGACCGAATTCATTACCAGATAAAGAGCATGAAGGACATTCTGGTTGGCGAATTGATCAAATTCATCAGATGAGCAGAATCTGGTTAGCTCAATTTCAGCCAGATATCATTTTGTTGATGATTGGCACTAATGATATAGCTCAAGGTTACGGATTCCAAAAGGCTTCGGAACGTCTGAGTCAGTTAGTTAATTATATCTTCCAACAATTACCCCAAGTTCAACTCTTTGTGGCATCGATTCCTCCCATTGGTGAGCCATCTTTAAACCGGCAAGTCATGGAATATAATCAAGCAATTGCCTCTCTGGTTGAACAACAACAGGCTCAGGGAACTCAGATATTTTTCGTGGATCTTTACTCAACCATCAGCTTAGAAGATTTACCGGATGGGGTACATCCTAATCAGGAAGGATTTCGTAAAATGGCTCTGGCGTGGGATCAGGCGTTGTCCTCCTGTTTGAGTCAAATGTCGGCATAAATTCAATCAATTTATTGTGACAAAGAGTTCTAGGTAGGTTGGGTTAGCGATAGCGTAACCCAACACTCTTGGCATATTCCGTTGGGTTTCACTTCGTTGCACCCAACCTACAGTTTTAAATGAATCTAATTGGTCATTAGTATAAAAGTACAAAGGACAAAAGACTAATGACCAAAAACTATAACTAAACGCTCGTTTTTTGTGACCAAATGCGAGTACCTAAACCCCAAATATAGATGAAACCTTCCGCTGCTTTGTGGTCAAATTGATCTTCGGAAGTGTAGGTTGCTAAATCAGGGGTATAGAGAGAATTATCAGATTTACGTCCAACAATTGTCGCATTGCCTTTAAAGAGTTTTACCCGTACCATACCTGATACTCGCTCCTGGGTTTTTTGGATGAAGGCATCCAAGGCTTCTTTGAGGGGACTGTACCACAATCCTTGGTAAACCACCTGACTGTAGGTTTGCTCAATACCTCGCTTGTATTGGGTAACATCAGCAGTTAAAGTCAGACTTTCTAAATCACGATGGGCATTAATCAAGACTAACAAAGCGGGTGCTTCATAGATTTCCCTTGATTTAATACCTACCAGACGGTTTTCCATCATATCAACCCGTCCAATACCGTGATTTCCTACCAACTGATTGAGTTGACTAATCAATGCTACCGGGTCAAGGGTATTACCATTAAGGGAAGTAGGAATACCTCGCTCAAAACCAATATCCACATATTCTGCCTCATCAGGAGTATCCGCGATCGCTTTTGTCATCACATAAATTTCTTCGGGGGGCTCAGTCATCGGATCTTCCAAAATCCCCGCCTCAATACTGCGACCTAGCAGATTACGGTCTATGCTATAGGGGGAAGATTTTTTCACCGGGGAAGGAATACCAAAACGCTCACCATAAGCGATCGCATCTTCACGACTAAAACCCCATTCCCTTGCTGGTGCTAGCACCTTCAACTTAGGGTTAAGAGCCATAATTGAGACATCAAAGCGCACCTGATCATTTCCCTTACCAGTGCAACCGTGAGCTACAGCATCTGCACCATATTCTACTGCTGCTTCTACCAATAACTTAGCAATCAGCGGACGGGCAAGAGCAGTAGAGAGGGGATAGCGATTTTCATACAGAGTATTTGCCTGAATTGCCGGAAAGGCATAATCTTTGACAAAGGTCTCAGTAGCATCAGCAACTAGAGATACTGCTGCACCTGCTTTCAGAGCTTTTTCCTTAATTGGTCCGAGTTCATCTCCCTGACCTAAATCTGCAGCCAGAGTAATTACTTCCTTAACTCCCCACTCTTCCTTAAGATAAGGGATACAGACAGAAGTATCTACTCCACCGGAATATGCCAAAACAACTTTTTCTGCACGACTCATTGAATATCTCACCCCAAAAATAGTAAAGGACTTATTCTATACGGTTGTGTGGGTAAGTAATATATCTGTGGAGATAGATTGTTGAGTTTAGTTAATGGCTAATGGCTAATTGGGAATTGGGAATTGGGAATTGGGAATTGGGAATTGATAGAATCCTTACTCTATAAGCATTCTTAATTCTTAATTCTTAATTCTTAATTCCGCGCAGCGGTACTAGTTATACCAAGCCCAATCTGCTGTAGGATGGGAATAAAGGGAATTTCTCTGGCTGAGTAGGGCCTCCTGGTAACAGCCTAACTTCTCTAGTAACTTAGCTCGGTTAGACCAAGTAAGGCAGTTGTTTGGGTTAATTACTAATGCTTTGTCAAAATCTGCTAGAGCTTCCTGATAGCGGCCTAAATCTTCGAGTAGTTCACCTCTATCAGACCAAGCAACATCATCGTCGGGTTTAATTGCCAAAACTTGGTCAAAACTGCTCAGTGCTTCTTCGTAGTGTCCCATCTCCCAAAGCAAACTGCTCTGTTCTTTCCAGACATAAAAGCTATCAGGTCGAATCTCCAGAGTTTTTTGGTAACTTGCTAGTGCTTCATCATAACGCTCTAGTTGGTATAGGGCAAAGCTACGGTCCCACCAAGTATCGAAATCATCTGGTTTTAACTTTAGGGCTTTCTCAAAGCTGAGTAGGGAGGCTTCATAGTCTTCCAAAAACCTCTAACTCCACTTCTCCCCGCTTATACCAGGCTAAGTAGTCATCAGGTTTACATGTTATGGCTTTATTAAAACTATCGAGTGCTTCCTCTTGGCGATTTAAATATTTACAGTCCAACCCTAAAGCAATACCTCGGTGATACCAGGCTTCGTAAAAGTCAGGTTGGATTGCTAAGGCTTCGTCAAAGTTAGCAACTGCTGCTTGACATTCCCCAACTTCTTGATGGCGCAATCCTCGCTGAAAAAAGAACTGTGCGTGAGAATCTGGTGTCTGGCTCATCGCATTTCCCTGATTTAAAGGTGGATGATTCTATCTTCAGTATCATTTCCTCTTAAATCCGGATAGATTGTTATTTTCTTTTTATAGTGTTAATACTCTGGTAGGAACTTGAACCATAGTGTCAGAAGGTGGAACTACCCAAGAATAAAGGAATGAGAATCGGAACAAAAGTCATTCGTGCTGGTCTTTCTCCAACAACCCAAGGCGAACCATTTCTAGCTAGCGTAACTTTTGCTGGTCCCTATCACACTGCTGGTGATCCATCTACTAGCCCCTATACCTATGGACGTTATCACAATCCAACCTGGACACAGTTTGAGCAAGCACTGACTGAGTTAGAAGGTGGTACTGCTGTATCGTTTGCCTCTGGCATGGCAGCAGTAGCAGCTGTCTTCGGCACAACTTTACAAGCCGGAGACATCCTCGTTATGCCCTCTGATAGTTACTATGCTGCTCGGCTACTAGTCGAAGAATTCTGCCAAAAAATGGGAGTCCAGGTAAAAAAAACACCAACTGCTGGCAACGGACAGCTTCAGCATTTAGATGGAGCTAAACTACTTTGGCTAGAAACTCCGAGCAATCCAGGATTAGATGTTTGTGACATTGCACTACTTGCGGATGCAGCCCATGAGAAAGGGGTGCTAGTTGCTGTTGATAACACAACTCCAACGGTACTTGGTCAAAATCCTCTGGCTCTGAGTGCAGATTTCTCCGTAGCATCAGACACAAAAGCACTTACAGGTCATTCTGATTTAATTCTAGGTCACGTAGCCGTGCGAGATCCAACTTGGGCAGACAAAATTCGCTCTTGGCGTACTCAGATGGGTGCAGTGCCCGGTCCGATGGAAGTCTGGTTAGCCCATCGCTCTCTCGGTACACTAGAAATACGATTAGAAAGACAATGTCGTAATGCTCTAATTATTTCCGAGTATTTAGCAACTCGTCCTGATGTGAGAGGTTTACGCTATCCTGGTTTAAAGTCTGACCCAGCACATGAGATTGCTGCTCAACAAATGCAATTTTATGGACCAGTAATTAGTTTTGTGTTAGCTAGCCGAGACCATGCCGAACAATTCTTAAGTGCTTGCAATCTCGTAATAGAAGCTACTAGTTTTGGTGGTATACGCACCACAGCAGAACGAAGGGCTCGTTGGGGTGGTGATACAGTCCCCGAAGGTTTTATTCGCTTCAGTGTTGGTTGTGAAGATAGCGATGACTTAATTGATGATATTAGGCAGGCGATGAATCAAGTAAGACAAGCAGGTTAAACACCACCCAAATTTTAGGTGGTGTATACTCCGAATAGATATACTTTGCACGGTCGTAATCTGTCATTCTGAACGGAGCGATAGCGGAGTGAAGAATCTCTCCAGATGCTTTGCTTCACGGAGCCTGCCCTCGAACAAAGTGAAGGGTTACCCTCAGCATGACAAAAATTCAATTTGTGACCGTGTGCAGTATAGATTCTAGTCAAACTAGAGCTGGGCAATCACACTACAGGACTTTCAAGGTAAATGCGCGTAATTTTACTGACTGGCAAAGGGGGAGTCGGCAAAACTTCCGTGGCAGCAGCTACTGGCTTGCGTTGTGCTGAGTTAGGCTACAAAACGCTTGTTCTGAGTACCGATCCGGCTCACTCCCTAGCAGACAGTTTCGACTTGGAACTGAGTCACGATCCCCGATTAGTTCGTCCTAACCTCTGGGGAGCAGAACTAGATGCTCTCAGGGAATTAGAAGGTAACTGGGGAGCTGTGAAACGCTACATTACCCAGGTGCTGCAAGCACGGGGATTAGATGGAGTTCAGGCAGAAGAATTAGCAATTCTGCCAGGAATGGATGAGATTTTTGGTTTAGTGCGCATGAAGCGTCACTATGATGAAGCTGAGTACGAAGTCCTGATTATTGACTCTGCTCCCACAGGAACAGCGCTACGGTTATTGAGCTTACCAGAAGTCGGTGGTTGGTATATGCGCCGCTTTTATAAACCTCTACAAAATGTATCCGCTGCTCTAAGACCTTTAGTCGAACCCTTATTCAAACCAATTGCAGGTTTTTCTTTACCAGATAAAGAAGTGATGGATGCTCCTTATGAATTTTATGAGCAGATTGAAGCACTGGAGAAGGTACTAACCGATAATACTAAAACATCAGTGCGTTTGGTCACCAATCCTGAAAAAATGGTGATTAAAGAGTCCTTGCGTGCCCATGCCTACTTGAGTCTGTATAATGTTGCTACCGATTTAGTGGTTGCCAATCGGATTATTCCTGCTGAAGTAACTGATCCCTTCTTTCAACGCTGGAAGGAAAATCAAGAGCAATACCGACAGGAAATTCATGAAAATTTCCACCCCCTACCCATTAAAGAAGTCCCTCTCTACTCCCAAGAAATGTGTGGTATGGAGGCTCTAGAACGACTTAAGGAAACCTTGTATGATGCAGAAGACCCTACTCAGGTTTACTACAAGGAAAATACGATTAGGGTGGTACAAGAAAAAGATAATTACAGCCTAGAGTTGTACTTACCAGGAATTCCCAAAGAACAGATTCAACTAACCAAAACTGGCGATGAACTCAATGTGCGGATTGGTAACCATCGTCGCAACTTAGTACTACCCCAAGCCTTAGCAGCTCTCCAACCATCAGGAGCCAAGATGGAGGAAGATTATCTAAAGATTGGGTTTTCTAGTGCTGCGAAGGTTTAGCTATTAGCTAAGTGGGGAAGAGACTCTCAATTCTCAAATAACGAACAACAAACAACAAACAAAAATTCTCAATGTCTGCATCCTACGCTATTGATTTTGGCACTAGTAATACTGTAATCACTCGCTGGAACTCGGCAACCCAGCAGGCGGAAACTTTAAGTTTACCTGGTATCTCACAGCAATTGAGTCAGAATCCCCCCTTAATTCCCAGTTTGCTCTACTTAGAAGATGCCAATCAAGGTAAGGTGGTAGTAGGACAAGCAGTGCGCGATCGCGGTCTTGATCTGAGTTCTGATAACCGCTTCTTCCAAAGCTTTAAACGAGGGATTGGTGCAAACATTCAAGGGTTTCTACCAGAACTAGATGCCAAAACTATCTCCTTTGAGGAAGTTGGGGGATTGTTCCTCAACCAGATTATTAGTCAACTATCCTCTTCCCTCTACCAAGAAGGGGAACAAGCTGTCATTGAATCCCTAACTTTGACTGTACCTGTGGATAGCTTTGAAACCTATCGACATTGGCTGACAGGTGTTTGTCAAACTTTGCCTGTAGAACAGGTAAGGATCTTAGATGAACCCACTGCTGCAGCTTTGGGTTATGGAATTGCTGATGGAGATATCCTCCTAGTGATTGATTTTGGTGGTGGTACTGTGGATTTATCCCTGGTGCAGCTCAATCAGAATCCTCAAACTAATAAAAAACCTTTAGGTTTTATCCTCAAGTGGGGTGAAAAGTCTTTGGGAGAAAGCTCCGGACAAAAGGTGAAAATTGCCCGTGTATTGGCAAAAGCTGGGCAAAATTTGGGGGGTTCAGATCTGGATAACTGGCTGGTAGATTACTTTGCTGAAACTCAAGGGTTGACGAAATCCCCTTTGACTACCAGACTAGCAGAACGCTTGAAAATTCAGCTATCTGAACAGGAATCGGCAACTGAAGTGTATTTCAATGACGAAACCTTCGAGAGTTACGAGCTAAAACTAGACCGCAATAGCTTTGAAACTATCTTGAAAGAACGCCAGTTTTTTGAGATTCTAGATGAGATGATGGCACAGCTCCTGCAACAAGGACGGCGTAGTGGCATAGAAGTCTCAGATATTAATGCAGTCTTGCTGGTAGGCGGCACAGTAAAAATCCCAGCAGTGCAAAGCTGGGTGCAACAATACTTCGACTCAGACAAAATTCGTTGCAAAAAACCCTTTGAAGCGATCGCTCAAGGAGCACTCCAACTCAGTCAAGGGATCGAAATTCAAGATTTCCTCTACCACAATTATGGCATCCGCTATTGGGATAGGCGCAATAACTGCCACAACTGGCATTCGCTCATTAAAGCTGGACAAGCTTACCCAATGAATCAACCAGTAGAGCTGGTTTTGGGAGCATCTATAGAGAACCAACCCCGGATCGAACTAGTAGTGGGAGAGTTAGGTGCAGATACTAGTACTACTGAAGTATACTTCGAGGGCGATCGCTTAATTACTCGCCAGATAGGTAGAGGGAAAACTTCTGTCCAACCCCTCAACGACAGGGATGGAGCCCGAAGCCTTGCCCAACTAGACCCCCCTGGTAATCCAGGAAGCGATCGTATTAAAATCCAGTTTTGGGTTGATGCTCAGCGTGCCCTCAGGGTTAGTGTTGAAGATTTACTAACAAATCAAACTTTATTGGATAATCAGTCAGTCGCCCAACTTAGATGAAGAGCTCCTGAGAAGCGCTCTGTGCCGCCAATAAAAGAGGAGAAACTAGCCAGAAGGGGTAAGGTTAAAAAAGGTGTGGGAGAGCTTTTTTGAGTAATGAGCATTAGAAGGCAGGGGGCAGGAGGCAGGAGGCAGGAGGAACAAGAGTTTTTCTTGCCTAAAAAGAAGTCAGAAACTAGTTATATCAAGGGATTTAGCCATCCTGTATTCATTTCTAGTTTCTCAAGAGTGAAGAAATGTCAAATCCTCTTCCCTTCTGCCCTCTGCCTTCTGCCTTCTGCCTTATTGCCACCAAAGTGTAAGTATTCAACCAGATTTAGTATCAACTACCCAAAACCGATAATTGCCGAGGTTGATAATCTGAACCCAACTTGTTGGCACAAAATCCTAACTCTCGACTTTCTCTTGGCTCAATTACTCGCCCCCAATCTAAGGGAGTGACTACATAATGAGAACCATGGGATTGAAAATTACCATTCCAACTGTTATTGATGGCAGCCTGATTCATCTGAAATTTCACTTGCCAATCACGAACCTTAGTTTTACCTTGATTGGTAACCTGTAAATCTACACAAAATCCTGTCTGCCAATCCGATTGCAGGTTAGATGTCACCTGCAGCTGAGAATGAGCACTTTTCGCAAAACTCACAGTCGGTTGCGTGTTGGAAGTTTTACCAATGACAGCAGCAAATAATTGCCGAGGCTGATAGTCTGAACCCAACTTGTTGGTACAAAATCCCAACTCTCTACTTTCTCCTGGCTTAATTACCCGTCCCCAATCTAGGGGACTAACCTGATATTGGGAACCTTGGGATTGGAAATTACCGTTCCAACTGTTGTTGATGGTAGCTTGATTCATCTCGAAGGTTAGCTGCCAGTCATTAACTTTAGTTTTGCCCTGATTACTAACCTGTATACTCATACAAAATCCTTTATCCCAATCGGATTGTAGATTAGAGGCTACTTTCAGCTGAGCTTTATTAGTTTTAGGGATACTAGGATTTGGTTGCTCATTGGGAGTAGGTTTTACTGCCACTGGAGAACGAGGTAGCTTATTGGGAGTAGGTTTTACTGCCACTGGAGAAGGAGGTTGTTCATTGGGAGTAGGTTTTACTGCCACTGGAGAGCGAGGTTGCTCATTAGGAGTAGGTTTTACTGCCACTGGAGAAGGAGGTTGCTCATTGGGAGTAGGTTTTACTGCCACTGGAGAGCGAGGTTGCTCATTAGGAGTAGGTTTTACTGCCACTAGAGGAGTAGGTTGAGGTTGAGCTGTTTGATCAATAGTAGAAGACTTGGCATAGTTTTGGGCAAAACGAGTAGCAACAACTACTTCTTGGAGCAATTCTTGCTTAGGTTCCTCGACACTTAGCCAGTCATCTTGCAACAAGCCTCCGGTATCAGTACTATTCGGATTCCAACTCCAGTAGGCAAAGCCCAAATCTTTTTGGCGGATATAATCTGTAAATTGCTGCTGCCAAATTCCTTCAGGAGAATCCCCGTCTGTCTGACGGCCACCAAACTCTCCAATCCAAACGGGAGCAATTCCTTCTGTCGCAATATAATGCCAACCTGTTTCCCAGCGATAGTTGAGATTGTTAGGAAAACTAGGTTCAGAAAACCAAGGCTGAGCAAAAACTCCAGGACCGTACTCGTGAATAGAATAAACTAATTGCTGAGGATGAGATAAACGTACTCCGAACTTCCTAACTCCCTCCAGATTAGCACCCATCCAATGCTTCTTTAGCTTTTGACCAGGAACATTATTCTCTACTCCTTCGACTACAATTAGCCAATTCGGGTTGATGTCGAGAATCGCATTACCAGCTCGCTCAGCTGCCAGTCTCCAGTCCGTTTCTTGGTCATCTGTACCCCAGCTAGCTCGACCATGAGGTTCATTTTTCAAGTCTGCTCCAATAACATTAGCTTGATTTTGGTAGCGTTGGGCTAACATTTTCCAGGTGTCGAGCCAGTCTTCTTCTGTAAACTCATCGTCATACCATAATTCGGGAATGCGCTGGTCGTTGAGACGGTGAGAGTCTAGTAAAATCAATAGTTCCTGTCGTTCGGCTTCTTTGATAATCTCGTCCATTACCTCCAACGGCGATTTATCATAGAGTTCTTGGTTAGTGCCAATGCTAAAGTCAATACCACTAACTTCTGAGACTCTCAAAGATTGTACAGAATAGGGCAGTCGAATCATGTTGTACCCCAAGCTTTTGATCTGTGAGAGCATCTCTTTGTAGTCCCGTTTCCATAAGCCGTGGGGAGCATGTTTGTCTGTCTCGATGCCAAACCAGTTCACTCCTCTGAGCAACACCGGCTTATTAGCAGCATCAATAATTGCTGAGCCTTGAGTGGACAGAGGTAGCTGAATTGTTATTTCATAGTTAGCAGCACCCACAAGACTTTGAGAAGGCAAAGCTAATCCCATTACATAGGTCAATACTAAGGCTAGAACAAACCAACTAATTTTTGCATAAGACCTCAAGGGAGTCCGTCGTTTTCTGTGAGACATTTGTGTTACACACGACTTCTTCTTCACAGTTGTTAGACGGGGCTGAGATTTTTTTTGACCCAGAGATAGAGGAAATAGTTTCCAAGGTTGGAGTAACTTCAACAGGATGGCTGAGATAGTCCGGGTGACGTAGTAAAGCAAGTGCCGGAAAAAGCTAAACATATCGATAAAACACGCTTAAGTGTGAGGTGGAGTTGGCTTGAAAAGAACTAGGCTTGACTCAACCCATGATTCGGCAATTTGGCGAGCCTTTATTATTCGTCACCCTGGTAACTTGACAAAATCTAGCTCAATGATTTAACAAGCCTGACAACTAATTTATAGCAAAAGTTCCAACTATTATGATTAAGCTGAACTAACCAAATTATGTAATTGTCCTTAAAAATTTACAATAAATTTATATATTTGGCAGTTGCTTCATCAAAACTTTAGGGGAAATTACGGAGATAGAGCTTAATGAGAAAACAATGATCCTGGATTCATGACCGAAAAATCAATAGCTGATAATTGGTAAGCGCAGCAAAAATAATTCTGGTTAATGTTTAATTTTTTTCTCTGGAGAAATATTAATAATCTCAATCTTTTTCAAAAAATAATCGACAAATTGATGGTACTTAATTGAGTAAGTAATACGAAATGTATATCTCTTAGATAGACATTTTTCCCTTGTTAAAATAATGGCAAGATAGGTAAATATCGTCGGTAAATCCTCTAATACCAGGGAATAGGGCATTGAACCTCTTACATCGATTTCAAAAAACAAAACCGGAGAAACCTTTGGGGGGACGGTATAAAATCATCAGCAAATTGGGAGTAGGAGGGTTCGGTCAAACTTTTCTGGCTGGGGATACACATTTGCCGGGAAGCCCCCAATGTGTAGTCAAACAACTCAAGCCGAAGTCGAGCGATGATGCTGAGAGTATGCAAACAGCAAGACGACTCTTCGACACTGAAGCAAAAGTCCTCTATCAGCTGGGGAACCACGATCAAATTCCCCGCCTGCTCGGACACTTTGAAGATAATCAAGAGTTTTATCTCACCCAGGAATTTATTGAAGGGGAGCCCTTAAGCAAAGAATTAGTTAAAGGTCAGCCTTGGTCAGAATCTCAGGTAATTACCTTGTTGATAGAGATTCTACAGGTGCTGGTCTTTGTCCATCAACAGCAAGTCATCCACCGTGATATCAAACCCTCCAACTTGATGCGCCGCCGCAGTGACAACAGAATAGTACTGATTGACTTTGGTGCAGTCAAGGAAGTGAGTAGCCAGTCTCCTCAGGGAAAGAAAGGACAGACAGAATTGACGATTGCCATTGGTACTAAGGGCTATATGCCCAACGAACAATTGGCAGGAAATCCCCAATTTAGTAGCGATGTCTATGCCGTTGGTATCATCGGTATTCAAGCTTTAACTGGGGTGCATCCCAAAAATATCAGCATAGACCCCCGAACAAGTGAAATCGAGTGGCGTGATGCCCTAGAAATTTCCCAAGGTAATCATCCTCCCAGGCAAGTTAGCCCGGAACTAGGAGCAATTCTTGATCGCATGGTACTCTATGATTTCCGTGAGCGTTATCCGACAGCGGCAGAAGCTCTCCAAACTCTACAAAGTATAGGAGTACCAGGGCTGGATTTACCACCCCCTAGTCCTTTGCCTTCAGTCAATCCAAAAACACCGACTAGTAAAAAAACTCCCAAATCAGTCTCAAAACTTACCCCACCACCTTCAACCAAAAAACAATTACGAAACAAAAGAAAGCATCATACTAAAAGTCAGTTCTTCAATCCTTGGTCGATTTTTTCTGTCATAGCATCTGTAGTAGTAACTTTCATCATTACCAAGACGTTCCTACCTACTGAGGTTATTACTAATAACATCTACAGAACTATCTATAAAGATCAAGAACCTGATGATAATCCTCCTGAGGAGCCAGCTTCATCTTCTGTTTCTAGGGAATCTTCATTGCTTTCCCCTACCAATTCAACTACTACCGAATTAAAACCCCAGGTAGTAGAATTCCTGAGCCAAGCCGATAGTCTGCGAAAAGTAGGAAACTATCAGGAGGCTCTCGAAATCTACAACCAATTACTAGAAGGTAACTCTCAGGTAGCTGAAGCTCACTGGGGACGCTGCTACAGCTTAAACAAATTGGAGCTATACCAGGACGCAGTTTCCGCCTGTGAGCAAGCGCTCGATATTAATCCAGAATACCCAGAAGCACTATCTAGTAAAGGTTTCGCTCTTAATCAACTGCGGCGTCACCAAGAAGCTCTAGACAGCTTTAACGAAGCTCTAGAACTCCAGCCAAATTTGGCTGAAGCCTCCAATAACCGAGGAGTGGAACTTCTAGAGCAAAGCCGCCCCGAGGAAGCTCTTGCTGCCTTTGAGGAAGCGACTACTATCAAAGAAGATTATGTAGAAGCTTGGGCTAACCGGGGTGCAGCTCTCTGGAGACTCGAACGCCCAGAAGAAGCGATCGCTTCTTTTGATAAAGCTCTTGAAATCCAGCCTGACTACGAACATGCAAAAAAGCTACGTCAACAGGCACAGGAACAATTAGAACCCTAGTGCCGCTGCGCGGAATTAAGAATTAAGAATTCAGAATTAAGAATGCTTAAAACATCATATGTACTCAGGAAACTTCATCAAAAATTCATATTAAATTCACAGAGATAGTTGTCACTGAGCCAATATGCTTGTAGCATAGAAATAGATTGTTTCCCACTGGTGTATCTAGGAAATTTAAAGGTTGAAAAACCCAAATAAGTAGGAGGCATTTATTGAGATGGTATACCTAGATAATTTTGGACATTTTTTTATGGATTGATGTCTGATTTTTTTTCTTTCGGCAAAGTTTTTGCACTCAGCATCAACGATGTTACACAAGAGCAACAATCGGGAGGTAACCATAAATGTTCTCTTATAAGCGTTTTAGCTTTTTCCTAGGGGTGAGTTTAGTTGCATCAACGGTGATTTCAGTCAACCGGGCTCATGGACAAAGTCTTGAAGCGAATCTTGAGCTTGAGCCTACAATATCTCAATCTGCTTCTGAAGCTGGAGGTAATTCCCAATCTGGTGCAGATGCTAACTCTTCGTCTAATCTTAGTGATACTGGGAATAGAGGTAAAAACCCTAAAAGTTTTAGCTCTACAGTTGGAGCTAGCAATGAAGAAACCACGGCTACCTCATCTACGGCAGATATATCGAATAATCTCGAAGATGTATTGGACAACCTTGAAGAAGGAGAATCTCTTGGTGCTTCGGCATCCTCAGTTACTGAGCAACAAGAACAAAATAATTCTGAAACCTCAACATCTTCACCTATCGAGGGTACAGAAAGTAGTTTGCTGGAAAATTCAGCATCCTTATCTTCTGAACTGATAGACAAAAGCTTACTAACTAAAACCTCCACATCATTAGCTTCTGAACCAACAGCAGAGAAAATTCCTGAGTCTTCACCATCCCTTCTAATTTGGCTAGGGTTAGCAGGTGCAGCTTTCGTACACACTAAATTTAAGTCAAAACAATAGTTTTATTCTCTAAGAGGACGTTTGAAAAGTTGGAATAAAATATTCAGCTAAAGTAAATTTTCTAGGTGTTGTAATCATAGGAATTGCGTCTTATACTTCGCTTTCCCAACTTTGGAGGCAGTTTTATGCTATTCCGCCAACTCTTTGATCGAGAATCTAGTAGTTACACTTATTTGATTGTTGATCTGAATTTGCAGGAGGCAATTCTAGTTGATCCAGTCTTAGAACAAGTTGAGCGTGACCTCAAGCTACTCAAAGAACTGGGGTTAACTCTGCGTTATTGCATGGAAACTCACATCCATGCCGATCACATTACAGGTACGGATAAGTTACGGCAGGTGACTGGCTGTTTGGGAGTTATTCCAGAAGGAGCGCAGGTTACCTGTGCAGATCGGTATATTAAAGACAAGGAAATATTCTCCTTGGGATTGATTGCCATTGAAGCGATCGCTACTCCAGGTCATACTGACAGCCACATGGCTTATCTGATTAATAATGATCGCATTCTCACTGGAGATGCTTTATTGATCAGGGGTTGCGGACGTACAGATTTTCAGAGTGGGGATGCTGGAGTTCTCTACAATTCGGTGATGCAGAAGTTGTTTACTCTTCCTGATGAGACGCTAGTTTATCCAGGACATGATTACCGAGGACATACAGTTTCCACGATTGGAGAAGAAAAGCGCTGGAATCCTAGGTTTGTAGGACGCGATCTCCAAGAGTTTATCGAATTTATGAACAACCTTAAGCTACCCAATCCTAAAAAAATGATGGAGGCAGTTCCGGCCAATGAAAATTGTGGTGAATTAGTTGCAATTGGTTAGAGTCACAATCTTGGAGCAAATCTAAAAGCTTAGTTAATGTCCGACGGGATACTGGGAGTCTCTGAGAAACCCACACTTACCCGATAGGGTAAGTGTGGGAGTATGTCACTAGTAATCGATTAACTACCAATGACCAATGTGTGATTAGTAGTCGAAATCGCCACCCATACCAGCACCAGCGCCAGCAGCGCCCTCCTTCTGTTCAGGTTTTTCAACTACAATGCACTCAGTAGTTAGCACCATACCAGCGATGGAAGCTGCGTTTTGTAGAGCAGAACGAGTTACTTTAGCCGGATCAACAATACCAGCATCAAACATATTGACGAACTCATTAATCGCCGCATTGAAGCCGGTGTCGAATTCCTTCTCCTTGAGTCGCTCAGCAATCACAGCACCATTTTTGCCAGCGTCGCAAAACGGAACAATGTGCAAGCATTTGAGAGCCATGTCTTCAAAAAAGATTAGTCTTTTTTGACAGGATTATTGACAATGAATTAGCGATCGCATGACCTAAAAACCCCATTCTTTCGTTAATTATGTCAATTTTGCTAGCGATCGCTACCCCAGGTTATAAAAACAGTCACATCGCTTATCTAATTAATGGCAATCACATTTTTTCTAAGCTAAGGTAGAGTCTCTCTTTATCCAAGCACTTGCATTGAGGAAAAAGCTCTTAGGCAATGAGCATCCCCACACTAAAATCTTTCGCAAAAACCTTCAACAGCTTCGACATGATGCAAACGGCAGTTGAAAATTTAGAATTGAGAATTAATTTGTGGAACAGGCTTCTAGCCTGTATCAGGCTCTATACTGGCAAGATGCCAGTTCCACAGGAGTTTTTTTATGCCTATGCTTTCAAGATATTAGAAGTTGTGCTTTATCTATAGGTGCACAGCTTAACCATTACTCATAATCTTAACAAAAAATCACAGCAAATACAATATTTACAATGTGTACTTAGCTCCCTGACTTCTTCTATCGATTTGCCTTTATTAATAACAGTTGGAATCGAGAAGTCGGGGATCTTGAGAGCTCGCAGTAAGCGATCGCAAAAGTTATTGGTTGTAGTGAGATTTCATTTACTATATATCTATTAACTGTATTCTAAATTCTCTATGCCAAACTCATGTCATCTTCACCTATATCGCAACGGACAAAATCAAGTCCTAACTATTCCCCAGGAATTTGCTTTACCTGGTCAAGAGGTTTTGTTGCGAAAAGTTGGTAATCGATTAATTATCGAACCCATTCGTCACGATTCTCTCCTATCACTACTTTCCACATTGCCAGAAATTACAGATAATTTTCCTGACGTAGATGAGGAGTTACTGCCACTAGATGACATTATACTTTAGCATCACTGCCCGATGAGCTATCAATACCTACTGGATACCAACATCATTTCTGACTTGGTTAAACATCCTCAAGGTTTGGTATTCCAGAAAATAGTAACCGTAGGAGAAAATAACATTTGTACTAGCATCATTGTGGCATGTGAACTGCGATTTGGCGCAGCTAAAAGTGGCTCTCCTCGTCTGGTTGACCAACTAGGGTATATCTTTAATGTGTTACCCATTTTGCCCCTAGAACCTCCTGTAGAACAGCACTATGGAGTAATTCGTAGACACTTGGAGCAAGCTGGGACACCTATCAGTCCCAACGATTTACTAATTGCTGCTCATGCATTATCCCTTAACCTGACACTTGTTACAGCAAATATCCGTGAGTTTCAGCGCGTTCCTACTTTAAGGGTAGAAAATTGGTTACATTGAGAATTGAAAATTGAGAATTGAGGATTGATTGTGTGAAACAGGCTTCTAGCCTGTTTCCAGCTCTATACTTGCAAGATGCCAGTTCCACACTTATTTGTTGGTTGTATGTAATACCTTTGGTGGATAGTAAATCCACCAAAGGCAAGTTGGGTTAAGCTAAGACGTATTTAAACCACTTAATCCCAATCTCCGCGTCTCCGCGTCATTACTAACCGGTCATTTAAATGCATAACAGCTTATGCGATCGCTTGGTAACTCCAATCCTGAGTAGTAATCGATTAACTACCAATGACCAATGACCAATAACTAATGACCAATGTGTGATTAGTAATCGAAATCGCCACCCATACCAGCACCAGCGCCAGCAGCGCCCTCCTTCTGTTCAGGTTTTTCAACTACAATACACTCAGTAGTTAGCACCATACCAGCGATGGAAGCTGCGTTTTGTAGAGCAGAACGAGTTACCTTAGCCGGATCAACAATACCAGCATCAAACATATTGACGAACTCATTAATCGCCGCATTGAAGCCTGTGTCGAATTCCTTCTCCTTGAGTCGCTCAGCAATCACAGCACCATTTTGGCCAGCGTTCTCAGCAATGCGCTTCAGAGGCGATGCAAGAGCACGGGAAACAATCTGAGCTCCTAGAAGTTCTTCACCAGTTAGCTTATCCTGAGCGAAAGTATCTAGATGGGGAGCTAGGTGAGCAAGGGTTGTACCACCACCAGGAACAATTCCTTCTTCTACAGCTGCTTTAGTTGCATTAATGGCATCTTCTAAGCGCAGCTTGCGGTCTTTCATTTCGGTTTCAGTAGCAGCACCTACTTTGACTACAGCAACGCCACCAGCAAGTTTAGCCAGACGCTCTTGCAGTTTTTCCTTGTCGTAGGAAGAATCACTTTCATCGATTTGACGACGAATCAGCTCACAACGACTCTTAACACTTTCTTCATTACCTTCGGCAACAATGGTAGTGTTGTCCTTGGTGATGGTGAGACGACGGGCTGTGCCCAACATTTCCAACTTGGCGTTTTCTAACTTCAGACCTGCGTCTTCGGTAATTACTTGACCACCAGTAAGAACAGCAATGTCTTCTAACATAGCCTTACGGCGATCGCCAAAGCCAGGAGCTTTAATTGCCGCTACGTTCAGTACACCCCGCAGACGGTTGACTACCAACGTTGCCAGAGCTTCTTTCTCGATATCCTCAGCAATAATAATGAGGGGTTTGCCAGAACGAGCAACTTGCTCGAGCACTGGTACTAAATCTTGTACCAGAGTAATTTTCTTATCAGTGATTAGGATATAAGGCTCATCAAGAACTGCTTCCATTCGCTCCATATCTGTGGCGAAGTAGGGAGAGATGTAGCCTTTGTCAAAGCGCATCCCTTCAGTTATTTCCAGTTCAGTAGTCATTGACTTCCCTTCTTCGAGAGAAATAACCCCTTCTTTGCCCACCTTATCCATCGCGTCAGCAATCATCTTACCAACTTCCTCGTCATTACCGGCAGAAATAGCGCCGACTTGAGCAATAGCTTTAGAATCTTCAATCTGACGAGCGTGTTCGGCAATCTTTTCTACCAAGAAGCCGGTAGCTTTTTCAATGCCGCGCTTCAGAGCAATGGCGTTGGAACCAGCAGCAACATTGCGCAAACCTTCTTTTACCATGGCATGAGCCAACACAGTTGCTGTGGTAGTTCCGTCACCAGCAGCATCATTGGTTTTAGAGGCTGCTTGCCTAATCAAAGAAACACCGGTATTCTCGATGTTGTCTTCTAGCTCAATTTCTTTGGCAATAGTCACACCGTCATTGACGATTTGAGGTGCTCCAAACTTTTTCTCCAGAACCACATTACGACCTTTGGGCCCAAGGGTAACTGCTACGGATTCTGCCAGAGTATCCATGCCCTTTTCCAGGGCTCTGCGAGCATTTTCGTTGTAGATAATACGCTTAGCCATAGATTTGTCCGTTTTTGGTTGTTAGTTGTTGGTTATTTGTTGTTTGCCTTGAGGTACTAGCTAACCACAGCCAGGATGTCTTTTTCTGAGAGCAGAACGTACTCCTCTGAGCCCAGCTTGATATCAGTACCGGCATACTTGGAATAAAGAACTTTGTCACCAACTTTGACTTCTATGGCGACATAAGAACCATCATCTTTGCGCTTACCAGGACCAACATTAACAATTTCGCCAATTTGGGGCTTCTCTTTGGCGGTATCAGGTAAGAGAATGCCACCGGCAGTTTTCTCTTCACCAGCGCTGATTTTAACAAAAACGCGATCGCCTAAAGGCTTAACTTCAGTTACACTCAGTGTTACAGCTGCCATACAAATTCCTCACTATCTACTTGTTCGAGCTACTTTAGCACTCTCTGCTCTTGAGTGCTAATTTACTCAAACTCAGCAGGCTATGGCAACAAATTCTCTTGTACGGGTTCCCGAACTGTGGAGATAGGGTGATGGGATGAGAGGATGATGGGATAAGGAGATAAAGGACTTCCCAATAGGTAGAGTTAGGAATTTAGAATTTAGAATTTAGAATTATTTTTCTTGCATTCTGCATTCTTGATGCTCTACCGGGTTACTGGGAGTTAGCGAGAAGCCTGGGCTATATCTACTCCAATTAGGGACTGGAGCTTTTACTAAAAGTAACTTCTTCCACAGCACCAGGAGCTCCCAAAGATTTAGGCTCCTGTTGATTCAACGAAATCATTACAGCACCAGCATTACCAGCCCTAATAGATAATTGTTCTTTGGCAGTCCAAGTTTCCTTATCTCCCTTGGTTAATATGCCTTCAAACTCAGTTTTACCATCAACTATGACTCGTACCCAAGACTCATCATTGAGGCTCACAGTTAACTCGACAGATTCAACAGGCTCAGGAGGACTAGCTACCGTTGTTTGGGGTTGAGGTGATGGTGATTCTTGTATTTGAGGACTAGGTGATGGTGATTCTTGTATTTGAGGACTAGGTGATGGTGATTCTTGTATTTGAGGACTAGGTGATGGTGATTCTTGTATTTGAGGACTAGGTGATGGTGATTCTTGTGTTGGAGGACTAGGTGATGGTGATTCTTGTATTTGAGGACTAAGTGATGGTGATTCTTGTGTTGGAGGACTAGGTGATGGTGATTCTTGTATTTGAGGATTAGGTGATGGTGATTCTTGTGTTGGAGGACTAGGTGATGGTGTTTGTTGTTTGCTCAGTAAATGAAATAATGTACCACAGGCAGCTATTACTAAAACAATATAGATGAGATAAATATAAATATTCTTGAAGCCACTTTGAATTTTTCCCAGATTAGTTATACGTGATTTTATAAGAGATTTACTAGATAAAGTTTTAGGTTCTTCTTCATTAGAAGAATCATAATATTGGACTGGTAATACACCAGATAGAGTCTCGGATTTTTCTGAATTAGAAGTATCAGATTTGACTAGGGATATACTAGTAGGAAAACTATTAGCTAAAATCGCACTATCTAGTTTCAGGACATTGGCATAGCGACGAATAAATCCTTGAATATAAACTGGCTCAGGCAATCTATCGGATTCCCCTGCCTCTAGAGCTTGTAAGATATGCAACGGAATAAAGGTTTGCTTGGCTACTTCCTCAATAGGTATTGACAGACTTTGTCTGTGTTGTTTGAGATGCGTACCTATTTCCTTCAGTTTCTCTATTTGAGTTGGATCTAAATGATTCACTGGATCCCTTTACTATTACTTGCAACAGGTTTTAGGTTTTAGGTTTTAGGTTGAGAAAAACAGTAAAGAAAGAGTTATTATCCCAACAATACTATTAATTAGGGTTTCAACCTTGATGCATAATTTAAAAATCTCATTACCTAACACCTAACACCTAACACCTTTTTAAGTTTCCCCACCAATAACTACATCCTTAATCCGCAAACTCGGACCACCACAGCCAACTGGTAAGCCACTTTGTCCTGCTTTACCACAACCGCCGGATTCATCCCAATAGAAGTCATCGCCAATGCCTTCAATATCTGCCAAGGTTTTGAAGACGTTACCCGATAAGGTTACATCTCGCACCGGCTCAGCCAGTTTACCATCCCGAATCATCCAAGCTTCACCAGCACTGAAGGTAAACATTTCGCCATTAGTCATACCTCCCAACCAGTTCCGGGCATAGACTCCTTCTTTGATATCTTTGAATAAGTCTGCTACTGGTGTAGTTCCTCGTTCAATCCAAGTATTTGTCATCCGCACGATAGGAGGATAGTGATAGCTCAGACAACGGGCATTACCTGTGGCTTCCTCTCCTAATTTCCCAGCAGTTTCCCGGGAGTGGAGACGTCCAACTAAAACTCCATCTTTAATAAGCTGAGTAGTGGTGGCTGGGGTACCTTCATCGTCGTAGAAGTAACTACCCCGATGTCCTACCGGTGCTGCACCGTCAAAAATTTGCAGTTCTTTGGGACCAAAACGACGTCCCATACTCATGGTTTCTAGCAAATCGGGGTTTTCGTATGCCATGTCAGCTTCGGAAAGATGTCCGAAGGCTTCATGGACGAATAAACCGGTGAGAATGGGATCAATCACTACAGTGTAGATACCACCCTTTCACCGGTGGTAAGGAAAGTGCATCAACAGCTCGTTGAGCAGCACTGCATACCTGTTGATCTAGCTGAGTAAGATCTTCGTAGGCTTTGCGGGAGCCGGTGGTTTCCCTGCCGGTTTGCATAATTTCACCATTACGAGCTGTAGCAGCAAAGCGCATTTCCATATCTACCCAGGATTGCTCAATCAGGGTTCCTTCAGAAGTAGCAATAATTACGCACTGGGTAGCATCACCATAACGAACAGAAGACGTGGTGATACAGGGAGCAAAATCTTTGAGAAGCTGATTGTAGCGATCGCACAGTGCTTTTTTTTGAGCTAGGGGAACTTGGCGAGGATCCGTACCAGTCAATGGTAGCTTACATACATCCTGAAGTGGTTTAATGGGAGCGAGGATAGTTTCTTCATCACCAACGATTCGCGCTGCAGTGATGGCTTCTTCCACTCGCTCTGATAGGGTAGAAAGCTCATTGAAACTGCTTATACCCCAGCCTCCCTTATAACATGCCCTGACCTGTCCCCCAATCGAGAGACCTTCACTAAGGGTTTCTACCTTCTCGCCCCGTAACATAATACTGGTTCCCTCTGATTTTTCTAGGCGAATTGCCAAGTAATCAACGCGGGAGCGATAGTTGGTAACCAGTTCAGAGAGTAAATTTTTGACATCAGCAAATACAGTTGGCATTGGAGGTAGTAACAGCAAAGAACTGCTTCTATTCTGCAATGACTGGGTACACCTTGGCATCGGTAATTTGTTCAATAACTCATTAACTCATCTGTCTTCGCGGCATTCCTCCCTCGCTTTTAGCGATGGGTTATTGACCTCAATAGTAATGGCTAGTTACTTGTCGCTAGTAGAAAAAATCAACTAGGAACCAGTAACTAGCCATTTAATAAAAGCTGAAATCAACCGTTAGGCTGGCTTGTGCATTAGTCTTACCAGCCAGCCTCTGCTTGTTCTAACACATAGGTCGCAACATCTTCGATCTTCTGAGCGCTCAGGCTTCCCTTAAAACCAGGCATGGGATCTTTACCATTAGTTATCTGTGTGATGATCGCCTCAAGGGAGTACCTATCATATTTTTGCAGGTCTTCCTTATTCAAGGTTTTAGGAGCCAGAACGAGGTTCTTGCCACCTCTATGACAAGCAAAACACTCACTCACAAAGATTTGTTTACCCTTGGCCGCATCACCTGCTAGAGCAGGAGTTGCTAAACTAAAGCACAACAAAGCGATCGCAATCCAAATAACCGACAGTAATTTTTTCAAGAATGTTCTCCTCTTGAGTGACACCGGCAAAAATGTTGAGTTGCAATCAACATTCAGGCCAAGTTACTGCAGTAAGCTTACCAGCCATTCTCTGCTTGTTCTAGCACGTAGGTAGCAATATCTTCAATCTGAGGTGGTTGCAGGCGTCCCTGAAAACGAGGCATAGCACCTGCACCATTAGTTATCTGTGTGACAATTGCCTCAAGGGAGTACTTACCATACTTTTCTAGGTCTTCTTTCTTCAAAGTTTTAGCAGGATTAACGAGGTTCTTACCACCTGCATGACACTGAGCGCAGTTGGCAGTAAAGAGTGCGGCTCCGTTTGCCGCATCACCTGCTAGGGCAGGAGTAGCGAAAGCAAAGCTGAACAAAGCGATCGCCAAAATAACCGACAGGATCTTTTTCAATTGTGTTCTCCTCTTTCTCAACACAGGCAATAAGCCATAGTACTGTTGTGTATTATTCAATAGAATGGTTTTCTAAGTCAAAAATATCTTGCGGCAAGTCAGCCTGAAAGCTTTGTTCTGTGATGATTCAGTCCTAATTTTTGGAAATATTACTCCACAGTGATTTTACCTACCATAAGAACACCCTGGTGGGGTTGGCAGTAGAATGAGTAGTTTCCAGATGGTGCATCAGCAGGGAAGGTAGTTTCAACAGATTCTCCTGAAGTAAACAGTAGCTTTTCTTTAGACAGGGATTTAGCTAAATCAGTATTTTCGCCTGGGGTATGATCAAAGACAACGTTATGGGGACCTAGTTTGTTCATCACCCATTGGATTGTATCTCCTGGCTTGACAGTCAAAGTACTAGGGACAAACTTTAGCCTACCGTTGTCTGCTCCCATTTTTACTGTATAAGTTTCTGCAGCTGCCGGGGACGCTGATAAAGCGAAGCTAGTCACTAAAAGCAGGATTGTGGATAGTAGGACACCCAGCTTGCGTAGAATTGAGGTTGTAAATTGCATCATTTTCTTTATTGGTCATTGGTTATTGATCATTAGTCATTTGTAAGAGTTTGACAAATATTTACATTTATTAATATATTTGAGCTTATTTCCATCTACCTACTTACCTATGCCCCTTGAATGAAAGATGGACTTGATAGTTATACCCATCTGGACTCCCGAATTCACAATTGGGAGCCCAGATGTAAGCTAGTTGCTCTATTGGCTTTAATTTTTGCCTTTGCTTTTGTGCGGCAGTTAGTTTTCCTACCAGCAATGGTTCTAGTAACCGTAGTTTTGTATCGTCTGTCTCGGTTGCCAGTATCTTTTTTGCTGAGTCGCTTACGCTATCCTGGCTTTTTTCTAGCAGCGATCGCACTTTTGTTACCTTTTAGTGTTGGTAGTACAATAATTTTCCAGCTTGGTTACCTAGAACTCAGGCAGGAGGGACTGTTGCTGCTAGTGCTGGTGGCAACCCGGTTTCTCTGTATTTTAACAGTAAGTCTGATTTGGTTTGGTACTACACCATTTTTAACCAACATCAAAGCTATGCGCTCGTTGGGGCTCCCTCCTACCTTGGCTGACATGATTCTGCTGTCTTACCGCTATCTTGAACAGTTTGCAGACGAGTTGACGAAGATGAAGCGAGCAATGCAGCTGCGGGGGTTTCGAGTAACTAAGTTGAGTCACCGTAACTTGACTGTTTTAGCATCTCTTGCTGGCACACTCTTGGTGCGGAGTTATGAGCAGTCGGAGCAAGTCTATAAGGCTATGATTTTACGAGGGTATGGTCATCTGACTCCAAGTCGCCGACATTGTAGAAGTAAGATTAATTCCATCTCTACACCAGATGCGATCGCGTTGGGGATAAGTTTGCTAATTGCAGTGGGATTTGTGGTAAGTGAATGGCTATATTGAATCATAAAAATTACACCACAATAGCGATCAAAGTTTCTCAGCTTGGTTTCTCTTACCCAAACCAACTGGAGGTTTTACAAGATATAAACCTTACTATCAACTCAGGAGAAAGAGTAGGCTTAATTGGTCCTAATGGCGCAGGTAAATCTACTTTGTTTCTCTCTATCTGTGGGATCTTAAAGCCAACTGCTGGAGAAATACTACTATTTGGTAAACCAGTAGTGATGGGAGAATTTCGTCCAGAAATTGGATTAGTGTTTCAGAATCCCAATGATCAGTTGTTTTGTCCCTCGGTATGGGATGATGTGGCATTTGGTCCAGAAAATATGGGACTATCGGAAACAGAAATTGAGCATCAAGTTCAGGAAGCACTTGCGGTTACTGGTATCCAGAAACTCGCTGAGCGAGTCCCTCACCATCTCTCTGGGGGTGAAAAATGTATGGTTGCGATCGCAGGAGTTCTAGCCATGCGCCCCAAACTGATACTATACGACGAGCCCAGTGCTAACCTAGATATGCGTTCCCGACGTCGTTTGATCAATTTCCTCCAAACTTCTCAGGAAACAAGACTTATTTCTTCTCACGACTTAGAATTAATCATCGAAGTATGCGATCGCGTTTTGCTTCTTGATCAAGGAAAGCTCTTTGCTGATGGCAATCCTAGAGAAGTAATGAAGGACAAACGCTTAATGGAGGCACATGGTTTAGAACAACCACTTTCATTGGTAACTCCTGAATCGGGCTTGCCTCAATGATTAATGAGCGTTAGAAGGCAGTCGAAATGAAAATTTTTTTTTCACCATCAGGTGATGAAAGTAGACTCTTCCGAAGCTCCCTACTCCCTACTTTTAAGTCAGGAGGCAGGGGGCTCAGAGGCAGGAGGAACAAGTCAGATTCCCTTAGCTCCTCCTGCCTCCTGCCTCCTGCCCTCTGCCTTTTTGTACTAGTTAGGCAAAAGCTTCCAGATAATCCCGCACACGATTACGGCGTTTCGGTTGGCGTAACTTTTGCAGAGCCTTAGCTTCAATTTGACGCACTCGTTCGCGAGATAGTTCCAGAGCACGACCAATTTCTGCTAAAGAGTAGGATTGACCATCTCTCAATCCGAACCGCATCCTGATAACATCTTGTTCCCGTGTTGTTAAGTCCGCCAGCAATTGCTGCAAATCTCGTTGTAATGCTTCTCGCATTAGGGCATCTTCTGGAGAAGCTTCCTCTGTTTCCAGTAAGTCTCCTAGTTCAGTGTCTTTTTCTTTACCTACTTTTATTTCTAAAGACACAGAGCGAGGTACTCGCAGTAAGACTTCCCTTACCTGAGGAGGAGTCATTTCTAGCTCCACAGCAATATCTTCAATCGTTGGGGTACGACCTTTTTTCTGGGAGATTTTACGTTGGGCTTTTTTAATTTTATTGAGCTTTTCAGTAATATGAACTGGTAAACGGATGGTACGACTTTGGGTAGCGATCGCGCGGGTAATCCCTTGACGAATCCACCAATAGGCGTAGGTGCTAAAGCGGTAACCTTTGGTAGGGTCAAATTTTTCTACGGCTCGCTCCAATCCCAAAGTACCTTCTTGGATCAGATCTAGAAGTTCTAGACCACGATTTTGGTACTTTTTCGCCACCGACACCACTAAGCGGAGGTTGGCGTTGATCATATGAGTCTTTGCCTGGATACCCTCAGCTTGAATTTGCTCCAACTCCTGGAGTGAAAGTCCCACCAACTCAGCCCAACGCTGTTTACCTGTAGCAACCTTTGACTTGAGATCAGAAACTTCCACACCACTGGCAGCAGCCCACCGTTGCCGAGAAGGGCGATGGCCTAACTGACACACTAGACGATCATGGACATCAATCAGCTTAACAAACTGCTCAATTACTTCATCTCCTTCCTGGGCAAGCTCACTGCGCTTTTCTTGTAGTCGCATGTAGCGTTGTACTTTTTGGGCTTCTGAAACTTCTTCATCTCGTCGGAGTAAGCGAACCCGACCTATTTCCTGAAGGTACAACCGAACCAGATCGGTAGTGCGACGGTTGGTAGTACGGAAACTATTAAAATCCGTACTTTCAAGCTCTGTATCAACCAAATCATTTTCCGCCCCTTCGACATCTTCCCTTATACTGTTGAATTCAAATTCGTAGTTAGAGGAGTCTTTGTCTAATTCTGTATCGGCATAGAAAGGAGTGGCTCGCATAATCATCTCTTTGTTACGACCGGTTAACAACACCCTTAGTTAAGAGTGCGTTAGGACTTATTTTTAGAATTCCCACCCTTGATGACCGGAGAACAGCATTTATCTTTTTGCTGAACCGTTAAGGAATACCTCTTAGCTCTGGTTTCCCTCGTTGATTTTTCCTGTTAATGCGTAGGTTTAGTCTCTAATGATACCTATTAATGTAAACACCGAGGCTAAGATCTACCTTTAGCTGGATGTTCCTATTCTTACTAATATACGCCTTTATTCATAAATTGGTCAAATTCTTTACTATAGATTTATTTAAGAGGTTAATGAATAAAGGTGTATGTAAGATGGATAGGGTAGGATTGGGGTTCTCCTATAACAGCTAATGTAAGCGCTTCACTATGGAAAAACAGTGACTTTGGTCAAGGGCTGTATTAATCTACATCACCAATAAGGCAGATTCCTGAAAGATTTTTAAATTGATCCACTTTTTCCTTCTCCCGAAATTGGTATAGGGCAGCAAAGCACCTGCAAATAGGGACTTCTTATAATTTGTCAGTGGCATCCTACTATGGGTAGTTTTTTTGCTCCGTTTCACTCTGAAGAAACACGAGGCTCCGAGGCTCCGAGGCTCCGAGGCAGAAGGAAAGAAGGTTCTAAGGCTCTAAGGCTTCAAGTTAGGAGGAAGTGAGGGTGGTATCAATTGTGGAACTGGCATCTTGCCAGTTACAAGAAACTAGAATTGTTTCTCAATTTCAATTGGGAGCGCTTCGCGCTCCTGGGGAGCAGGTGAGCGAAATTTGGGTTTGAATTTCTAGTGAAGTATCCTCTCAAATCATTAGTTCTCCTTTGTTTCCCTATCTCCCCATCTCCCCATCTCCCCACCCTTTTTTTCGCTCACCCCTGGGGATCTATCGAGGGTAACGCTTCATCAACTCCCTAACTTGTTCAGCATGGTAGGAGCTACGGGTGAGGGGTGAGGAAACTACTTGTAGGAAACCTAAGGACTCACCTAGTTCTCTCCACATATCAAACTGGGTAGGAGAAATGAAATTATCTACGCTTAAGTGCTTTTGAGTAGGTTGGAGATATTGTCCAATAGTTAGAATGTCGCAACCCACTTTTCGCAAATCCCCCATGACTGCTCTGATTTCAGTATCGGTTTCTCCCAATCCCACCATTAAGCCGGATTTTCTGTACACTGAGGGGGCTAATTCTTGCGATCGCTTCAGTAATTCGAGGGATCTTTGATAATCTCCTTGAGGACGTACTCGCCGGTAGAGTCGGGGTACAGTTTCTGTGTTATGGTTGAGTACCTCTGCTTTGGCCTCTAAAATCATGGCTAGGGCTTCCCAATTACCGCACAGATCAGGAATCAACACCTCAATTGTTGTCTGAGGTGAGATAGTCCGTACAGCTTCAATACAGCGTACAAACTGAGAAGCTCCCTCATCAGGTAAATCATCCCGGTTTACAGAAGTGATTACGACATGATTAAGTCTGAGACGTTTTACTGCTTCTGCTAAGCGTGTTGGTTCTGTGGGATCAAGAGCTTTGGGCTTTTTCTCAAAATCAATGTCACAGTAGGGGCAAGCTCGTGTGCAAGCTGGTCCCATAATTAAAAAGGTAGCGGTTCCAGCATTGAAGCATTCACCGATATTGGGACATGAGGCTTCCTCGCAGACGGTATTGAGCGCCAAATCCCGTAAAGTTTCTTTAACATTGCCGACGCGCTCCCACTGAGGGGCTTTGACACGCAACCATTCTGGCTTAACTACCACTCTTTGCTTGCTCCCACTGAGGTTAGACAGTGATTATCGTACCAAGTAGGAGCTCAATTGCCGAGGTAACGTGATAGCATAGATGAGTTATTGCTTAATAGAATCATCGGGATGTAGCGCAGTTTGGTAGCGCACTTCGTTCGGGACGAAGGGGTCGCAGGTTCAAATCCTGTCATCCCGACTGATATTTTTAGTTTCTAACTTTTTTTCGGCGATTCAATCAATTCTTAATTCTTAATTCGCCGTCAGACGCTCATTACTCAATTGTCGGTGATCAATTGTGTCAAGTATAGAATGATATCTAGGCGAAAATCATCAACTAAATCTCTCAAAGCTTCAGCTAGAGATGACTGAGTGTTGGGAATTTCTTCAATGAGCTCGATAATCAAATCTTCGTTTACTTGAGTTGCCGCTTGATCAAGTCGAGTTAACCAAGCTGGGGACATTGCTCCCAATTGTTTTTGCCAGAATGAATCCGGTAGTTGAGCAGTTGCTTGCTTCCTTTGACTGTTATTACGTAAGGGTGGGGTTAAGTCTTGATAAAGATATGATACTTTCAGATGTTCACTAATTTTTTCAAAAATTATTTCTTCAGTAAAAGGCTTACGCACAAAATCATCTGAACCTGCTGCCAAAATTTCCCCTCGTCTGTCTTCAAAGGCACTAGCAGTTAAAGCAATAATTTTGGGAATTATTGTTTGATAATTGAGAATTGTCTCCGTGTCTCCCGATCTCCCCATCTCCTGATTTACCTTGTCTCTAATCTGTTTAGTAGCCTTTAAACCATCCATGACAGGCATCCTGGTATCCATGAAAATGAGGTGAGGTTGCCAACTTTCCCAGATAGCAATTCCTTCGACACCATTATTAGCTTCCCGCACTTCAAAACCGATTGGTTCAAGTAATTTTACTAGTAGAATTCGGTTTTCTTCCGTATCATCAACTACGAGAATTCGGTATATCTCTTGCTCAGGCTCTAAGCCAATCACTCGCTGTGGAATGGTTGTTACAATTTCCAAAGAGTCTGCTGCATTAATTTTGATATTAAATTCAAAAGTAGTTCCTTCTCCTACAACACTGTTAACGCTAATCTCTCCTCCCATCAATTGCACAAATTTGTTGGTAATCGATAAACCTAATCCTGTACCTTCAGCAAACTTCATCCCCAGTGAAGTTTGCACAAAGGCATCAAACAAATTGTCCATTTCTTCTGATGCAATCCCAGGACCGGTATCACTGACAGAAAATAAAAGATAAGATTTGAGCTTATCTTCTGATTCCATATCCGACCGATTTAGAAATAGAGTTGATTGACTTTGAGTAGTACCCTTGTCTATTTTTACAGTAAGTGTAACTTGACCTCGATTAGTAAATTTAATAGCATTGACTAAGAGATTAATTAAGCAGCCTCGTAACTTCTGTTCATCAGTTTTGATATATTGAGGAACATCAGGGGAGACACAAAAGACTAGTTCCAATTGCTTTTGTTCTGCTTTGAACTGAAACATCTGCTCTAGATTATCGAGGAGACGATAGAAGTCAAAACTTTTTTCATTGAGAACTATTAAGCCAGCTTCAATTTTAGATAAATCTAGAACATCATTGATTAATTCTAGTAAATGTTCGCCACTACGATGAATAATGTTTAGATATTCCTGCTGTTCTATATTTAATGCCGAATCACGCCTCATGACTTGGGTAAAACCCAAAATGGCATTGAGGGGAGTACGGAGTTCGTGACTCATATTGGCAAGAAATTGGCTTTTTGCTTTAGAAGCTGCCGCTGCTTCTTCTTCTGCCTTTTTTCGCTCTTGAATTTCCTGTTGCAGTTGTTGATTTTGTTGTTGCAGTTGCTGTTGTTGCAGTTGTAATTGTCGTTGCAATCGTTGAATCGTTAGTTGATGCTCAATTCTAGCCAAAACCTCTTCAACTTGGAATGGCTTGGTAATATAATCTACAGCTCCAAGTTGAAAAGCCTTTACTTTATCTATGACTTCATCTAAAGCGCTGATAAAAATAACTGGTATGCTACAAGTTTGCTCATTAGATTTCAGTTTTTCACAGACTTCATAGCCATTCATTTCTGGCATTTTGATATCAAGCAATATCAAATCAGGAGGAGATAGCTGTGCTGTTCTGATTGCCAGTTTTCCTTTTGCTACACCCCGGATTTGATATCCTTGTTCAGATAAGTTATTGGATAATAGTTGTAGGCTCTCTAAGCTGTCATCTACAATTAAAATATTGCCTTTGTCTTTGGTCATTGGTCATTGGTTGCCTCAACAGATTTTTATTGCCTAACTTGTTCAACTAAATCTATAATTTTATCACAGCGGAAGCCGTTAACCCAATCTTTGATCGCTTGGATTAAAAAAGCATATTCTGGTGGTATTTGTTCGATTAGTTGCAAAACTTGCTCATTATCAATCAATTCAGCTGCTTGATATAATTGATCAATCCATTCTTTGGACATTGCTGCTAGGGATTCCTGGAAGGATAAATCAGTTGGTGTTGCTTGTGGCGTAGATGGGGTTAATTCTTCATAAACGTAACGTATCCCCAAGTACTGAGCCATCTTCTCAAAGATATCATGCTCGTGAAAAGGCTTGCGTACAAAATCATCGCAACCGGTGGATAAGATAACAGCTTGTTCTTCTTCTAAGATACTAGCAGTAAGAGCAATAATTGCTGTTGCTTGACCTTTAAGATGAGTTTTAATCTGGGTAGTGGCTTCATAACCATTCATAACTGGCATCCGCATATCCATCCAAATTAAGTGAGGTTCAAAGGTTTTCCAAATTTCAATTGCTTCGTGACCATTACAACCTTCTTTAACTTCAAAACCAAGGGGAACAAGCATCTTAGTAAGTAGTTGGCGGTTGTAACTTTTATCATCTACAATCAGGATTCGATATTGTGGTTGATTGGGTTCTAGAGCAACAACTCGGCGCATTGGTTGTTTATCTTCTATCTCCGTAGTATCAACTGCAATAATTTGGATATAAAATTGAAAAACTGTACCTTGTCCTACTTCACTGCTAACGGTCATATCACCTCCCATTAGTTGCACAAATTTGCGAGCTATGGGCAAGCCTAAACCTGTTCCTTCTTGAGCTTCTTTGCCAACTTTTGTTTGCACAAAAGCTTCAAAAAGACCCTCTAGTTCATAAGGAGCAATACCAGGTCCAGTGTCTTCAATTTCAAAGAGAATTGCTAATTGTTCATTGCTAATTGCTAATTGTTCATTGGCAATTCTAATTCGCACGGATATAGAACCCTCTTTGGTGAATTTAACAGCATTATTGAGCAGGTTGATTAAGACTTGGCGTAATTTAGCTTGATCTGTACAGATGTACTGGGGAAGATTGGGAGTACGGTGAAAAGACAACTGCAAGCCTTTATCTTCAGCATTGAGTTGTAAAATTTGTTCCAATTCATCTAGTAAGTAATAAAAATCAAAGTTGATGGGGTTAAGGGTAATTCTTCCAGCTTCAACTTTCGACAAATCTAAGATGTTATTGATAAGGGTGAGTAGATTTTTGCCACTGCGGTTGATGATAGCAACATTTTCCTGTTGTTCAGGAGTTAGACGGTGGCTACGGGTTAGCAATTGAGAAAAGCCGAGAATAGCATTGAGGGGGGAGCGGAGTTCGTGGCTCATATTTGCCAAGAAGGTACTTTTTGCCAGGTTAGCAGCTTCAGCGGCTTCTTTGGCTGCTTGCATGGCTGCTTCTGAAAGTTTACGCTCATTGATGTTGCGAGCAACCCAGATGACTGAATGATTCGGCATTGGTGCGATGCTAGCAGTAAACCAAACTTCGCTATCGCCAAGAGGTAGACTGTAATCAAAATTGAGTGTTTGTTGGGTATCTAACACCTGCTGAATTATGCTAAACCAAACTTCACCTCTCTCCTCTAGCAAAAATTGCTTGATAGTAGCGCTGATGGGGTCAATATCTGATTTAGGAAAAGGTATTGGATTGGTTGGTGCAACTTCTATTTCTCTTTGTTGACTAATGACTAATACAATGTCAGTCATTGCTTCAAAGACGGCACGAAGTTTAGCTTCAGATGTCCTAAATTTTTGCTCTAGTAGTTGGCGCTCGGCAATTTCTTGTTGTAGTTGGACATTAGTTGTAGTTAGTTCTGTTGTGTGCTCAGTAACTTTTTGTTTGAGAGAAGCATTTGATTTGCGTAAAGTCTGATTTTGATAGGCTAATTGTTGCTGCTGATTATAACTGCGTAGGGCTTCTTTAACCGTTAATATCAAGTCTGTTGTTTGCCAAGGTTTGGCTATATAACGATATAAACTAGCAGTATTGACTGCATTCGCTAAAGCTTGAGTATCAGCTTGTCCTGTTAAGAGAATTTTCAAGATTTTGGGATTTTGTTTATGAATCCTACTTAATAGTTCATCTCCTTTAATTCCTGGCATAATGTGGTCAGAAATAACCAGAGCAATTTCAATTTCTTCTGTTTGTAATTCTTCAATTAATTCTAGTGTTTCTTCCCCAGTTTCAGCAACTTCAATATGATGATTGTCGCCAAAACTTTGCCTTAATTGTTCTTGAAGGCTATCTAAAATTACTCGTTCATCATCGACACATATAATTGCTGTTTTTGTCATTTTTGATTACCTTTTTTGAAGTTATTGATTATTAGTAATGATACTTGCTCTCAATCGGTAACCATATCTGAAAAGTTGTTCGTCCAGGAGCAGTTTTTACCTCAATTCTACCCTGATGTTTGTCAATTATTTTTTTGACGATATCTAAACCCAAGCCACTCCCTTCCCCTGCTTGCTTGGTGGTAAAGAATGGTTCAAAAATTCTGTTTTTGATTTCTGCCGGTATGCCACAACCAGAATCAGTTACTCCTACCACTATCTGATTATCCTGTAGGAAAACTTTTAGCTCTAGGTTACCTTTGCCTGCCATTGCTTGCACTGCATTCTGAATCAGATTTGTCCATACTTGGTTGAGCTCATCGGGATAACACCATATAGGAGTCACAGATTGATAATCTCGCCTCACATTTATGCCCTGTTTGAGTTGATTATGATACAGTTCTAAGACTGTTTCCAGAGTTTCAGTAATCGACACTTTGGTTTTTTCTCCACTGTGATCATAGTGGGTATAGTTCCTCAGAGCAAAGACAATTTTAGAAGCTTGTCTGACCGCAGTGAGTATGTTCTGATTGTTATAGTGTAAGCGAGAAAGGTTATAGGGTAATTGCAAAATCCAATGGGCATTGGGGATTCTTAAGAGAGGCAAAAAAGCTTCAATATCTTCATCAATCCCCATATCAGCTAAAATGTCTGCAAGGCGTCTAGCATTGTCAATCTGGTTCTCTTGGAGCTGACGAGTTAAGGCTCGCTTAAATTGTCGTTGTTTTTTGGTAGTAGCTGGTGGGTTATTGTGGAGTGATCGCTCTAGTAATGCTAAAAAATAAGTTTGTTGTTGAGTTGAGAGTTGTTGGAGGAGTTGGGGAAGTTGGGCTAAAGATTCCTCAAAAGCTTTGGCATTATTGCTACTAGCAGCTTTAATGGCTCCCAAGGGTGTGTTGATTTCGTGGGCAACTCCAGCAGTTAGTTGTCCGAGTGCTGCCATTTTTTCTGATTGAATCAGTTCTTGTTGGGTTGTTTGAAGTTGTTTTAGGGTATTTGCCAAGTCCTCATTTTTAGTACGCAAGGCTTCTTCTGCCTTTTGTCTTTCTTGAATTTCCTGTTGCAGTTGCTGATTTTGCTGTTGAAGTTGCTTTTGTAGACACTGAATCATTAGTTGATGTTCAACCCTAGCCAAAACCTCTTCAACTTGGAATGGCTTGGTGATGTAATCTACAGCTCCAAATTGAAAAGCTTTTACTTTATCTATGACTTCATCTATAGCACTGATAAAAATTATCGGTATGTCACAAGTTTGTTGATCAGATTTCAGTTGCTCACAGACTTCATAGCCATTCATTTCTGGCATTTTGATATCGAGTAATACCAAATCTGGAGGGGATAGTTGTGCAGTTCTGATTGCTAATTTTGCTTTGGTTACACCCCGGATTTTATACCCTTTTTCAGATAAGTTATTGGATAATAGTTGTAGACTGTCTAAACTGTCATCTACAATTAAAATATTGCCTTTATCATTGGTCATTGGTTATTAGTCATTGGTCATTGGTCGTTCTTTATTAGTAATTATACTTGCTCTCAATCGGTAACCATATCTGGAACCTTGTTCGTCTAGGAGCGGTTTCTACTTCAATTCGACCCTGGTGTTTGTCAATTATTTTTTTGACGATATCTAAACCCAAGCCACTCCCTTCCCCTGCTTGCTTGGTAGTAAAGAATGGTTCAAAAATTCTGTCTTTGATTTCTGCTGGTATGCCACAACCAGAATCAGTTACTTCTACTACTATCTGATTATCCTGTAGGAAAACTTTTAGCTCTAGGTTACCTTTGCCTGCCATTGCTTGTACTGCATTCTGAATCAGATTTATCCATACTTGGTTGAGCTCATCCGGATAACACCATATAGGAGGTACAGATTGGTAATATCGCCTCACATTTATGCCCTGTTTGAGTTGATTATGATACAGTTCTAAGACTGTTTCCAGAGTTTCAGTAATCGACACTTTGGTTTTTTCTCCACTGTGATCATAGTGGGTATAGTTCCTCAGAGCAAAGACAATTTTAGAAGCTTGTCTGACCGCAGTGAGTATGTTCTGATTGTTATAGTGTAAGCGAGAAAGGTTATAGGGGAATGGCACTAAGATAAGCCGAAAGGCTTCGGTGAAGAGGGGTGTGGGGAGAGGGGGAAGAGAGGGGAGTGTGGGGAGAAAAAAGAGTATGTGGAGAGAGTTACACAACATTGTGTGTCTCAAGTATGGTTTGATTCTTTCCCCCCACACCTCCCACACTCCCCACACCCCCCACACTTCTCTTCAGTTCAGGATTTGAGCCTTAACTTAGCGCCATTCGGTTATAGGGTAATTGCAAAATCCAATGGGCATTGGGGATTCTTAAGAGAGGCAAAAAGGCTTCAATATCCTCATCAATCCCCATATCAGCTAAAATGTCGGCAAGGCGTCTGGCATTATCAATCTGGTTCTCTTGGAGCTGATGAGTTAAGGCTCGCTTAAATTGTCGTTGTTTTTTGGTAGTAGCTGGTGGGTTATTGTGGAGTGACCGCTCTAGTAATGCTAAGAAATAAGTTTGTTGTTGAGTTGAGAGTTGTTGGAGGAGTTGGGGAAGTTGAGCCAAAGATTCCTCAAAAGCTTTGGCATTATTGCTACTAGCAGCTTTAATGGCTCCCAAGGGTGTGTTGATTTCGTGGGCAACTCCAGCAGTTAGTTGTCCGAGAGCCGCCATTTTTTCTGATTGAATCAGTTCTTGTTGCGTTGTTTGAAGTTGTGTTAGGGTGTTTGCCAAGTCCTCATTTTTAGTACGTAAGGCTTCTTCTGCTAATTGTCTCTCTAGTTCAGCACCCGCTCGGGCAGCGAAAATTCTTAAAATCAACTCTAAGTCTGGCTTATTAGCCATTGGCTTGACATCCAACACTGCTAAATGACCTAAGAGGTTGCTATTTGAGTCATTGAGAGGGATACCCAAAAAACTTTGAGCATTTAATTCCACGAGAAATTCATCTTGAGGAAAACATTCTTGTAAACCCTGAGGATAGTAGCAGGTTTCCCCACAAAAAACGTTACCACAGGGAGTACCATCTAAAGCATACTTGAAATTATCACGAAACTCTTCTCGATGCCAAAATGCTAAAGTCTGAACAATACCTTGCTCTTGGTTTACCAGCTTAGTAACTAAAGCGTAACGAACCTGTAGTACTTCAGCTAGATAGCGGACACAAGAGCGAAAAAATGGATTACCAGTTTTTGAGGCTGTTCCCTGAAAAATTAAGCGTAGCGCTTCTGCTCGGTGTTTTTGCTCAGTAATGTCTACTCCAACTTAATGTCGGCAGGGGTCACCCGTTATAGCTGTATAGGCTTAACGGGCGGGGAATGCCGACGAAGAAAAACGTGCATAGCACATCCTTAATCTGGAGTTGTTTGTTGCTCAACATACTTTTTGAGTTGTTCAACCGTTACACCCCCACAACTGGCAACAAAATAAGAACCAGTCCAGAATACAGGTTTATGGTAAACGTTGCTTAGATAATCCTCGAACTCTTTGCGAATTAGACGACTATAAACCGTTTTTAGGTTAGCGATAAACTTGCTTAGTTGGATTTGCGGATGATAACGAATTATTAAGTGTACATGGTCTTTTTCTCCATTAAACTCTAGCAAGAAAGATTCCCATTTTGAGCAAGCTTCATCAAAGATAGTAGCAAGTCGTTGATGGATGTCTTTGTTGATCACCTTCTTGCGGTACTTGGTGACAAATACTATGTGAGCGGTAAGTAAGTATACAGACCTAAATCCCTTGTCATAAGCTGTTGTTATATCAGGCGATAAACTGTACAATTATAACTATGATTCTAACCTACTGCTACCGAATTAAACCCAGCGCCGAACAAGAACTATCCATGTTCTACACATTGGAGCTACTTCGGAGGCATTGGAATTACGCACTCGGTCAGAGGTTAGATTCGTTGAAAAGAAACCGCTGTCAAATTGACCGTTGTAGTCTGATTTCTGAGCCGATTGGGGAAATATCAGAAAAAGTTAACTACTACACTCAACAGTCGGCTCTTAAACACACAAAGAAACTTTTTCCAGACTACAAAAACATCTGGTCAGAATCTCAACAAGTTAATCTACAACGATTAAACAAAGCTTGGGAGCACTGGCTAATTCCGGATAAGTCTGGCAAACGTGGTGGACGCCCACGGTTCAAAAAAGCAGGTACACTTCGCTCATTTTTTTACCCTAGAGTTAACTGTAAACGAGCTGGTGCGCACATCAACAATGGGATACTGAAACTATCAAAGATAGGAGATATGACCGTAATTATGCATCGTCCTATTCCAGATGGTTTTACTCTCAAGACTTGCACTATAGTTCACAAAGCTGATGGCTGGTACTGTTGCATTTCTATGCAGGATGAAACTGTGCCTGAAGCCATGCAATTAGGTGAAGTAAAAAGCGCAGTTGGTGTTGATGTCGGACTAAAAGAATTTCTGACAACCTCGGATGGCGAAACAGTTCCAATTCAGCAAACCTATCGCAAAACTCAGTCTCATATAGCTCGTCAGCAACGTAAGTTAGCACGTAAAAAAGGTGGTTCAAAACGAGCTGAAAAACAGAATAACTTCATCGCTAGAATTCATCAGCGTATAGGAAGAATCAGAGAAAACTTCCACTACAACACAGCTCACAAACTGGTTAAGAACTATGATTTGATTGCTGTGGAAGATTTGAACATTAAAGGACTAGCTCGTACAAGATTGAGCAAATCAATTTTGGATGCAGCTTGGGGTAAATTCATCACCATCTTGGAGGCAGTGGCGGTAAAACGCGGCGTCCGAGTGGTTGCAGTGAACCCTCATGGTACATCGCAAAATTGCTCAAACTGTGGAGTGAAAGTGCCGAAAACTTTGTCTGTTCGGTTACATGAGTGCCATAAGTGTGGCGTTACCCTAGACAGAGATGAAAACGCAGCTCGGAATATTTTAGACCGGGCATTAAGCGAGGTGGGGCTCATCTTGCCTGCGCGTGGAGGCTTAGTCGGTGGACAGCCTGCGAAGCGCGAAGCTACAAGTAGAGAGTGGGTTCAACTCTCTCTATTCTAGAAGCCCCCGTTATACCCGCAAGGGTTAACGGTGGGAGAACGTCACAGGACTGAAATTCAACCAAACGTCCCTCGGCATCCAACAGAGGTTGATTTGTCCAACTCAACCAGCGCAACTCTCCCTTGCCAGAGAGAGCTTGATATTCATAAGTTGCCGGATGCTGGTTTTGTAAGAGCAGTTGAACATGAGCCATCAAGTCATCTTGAGTTTTTGTCTCTGGCAACAATATCAGGTATTTTTTGCCCAGAAGTTCTGCTCGGGATTTACCGAAAAACTGACAGTAAGACTGGTTAACAAAGGTTAAGGTAGTATCTGGATGCCAGCGACAGACTAGCACCTGGTCTTGGGATTCTACCAGTTCTCGGTAACGATGTTCACTTTCTCGGAGTGCCTCTTCTACTTGTTGGCGCTGCATTTGAATTTGATGAGCAGCGATAAACCTACCCAAGCTTTGAGCCATCAACTCAATGATTTCCTGTTGCTGGGTGTCAAACCTTTTGCTCCTGCTCTGGGTTGATGAAAAGTTGAGGGTACCATATATTTCCCCCTTCACGAAAATGGGAGTACCAAGATAAGACTCAAGCCCTAACTTCTGATATAGAGGGTTATCTTGCCAAGGCTGTTGATTCGCTACAGCTGTTGCTAACTCTCTATTCTCCATACAAGATAAGTGGGTTTGCTCGACAACTATTTGATCTCTATGATTGTAGGCAACCGTCTTTTTCGTGCTGGCAACTGCAGTGCAATAAGTATCTGCTAAATTAAATTCTTGGTTGGGTGTTAAGTATTTTAGTTTATTGTTGTTGTCCGTTACTTTACCATTAGTCTTGATCGCAGTGATTCTACAAACTTGGTCTTCTATACGAGTAATCATACCAATAGAACAATTGAAAATTGCACAGCCAGTTTGCAAATAATCTGCGAATAGTGCCTCAAAGCTATAATAATTGGTTGTATTTAAGCGATGTAACTGTTTGAGATGAGCACTGAACTCGGCTAAGGCTTCAGATTTTTCCCATAGCTCTGTTTGAGCTAGTTTACGTTCAGTGATATCTACTGCTGTACCAAAGAGTCGAATTACCTCTGCTTGTTCATTGAGTACAGCTTCTCCTCTAGCAACAAGGTAACGAATAAAACCGTCACGTCGTAAAATTCGATGGTCTATTTCATAGGAGGCTCCAGTGGTCTCCAGTGATTGTTCAACAGTTTGTTGAAATAAAGCTTTATCATCAGGATAAATCCGCTCCAACAGTTCCCCTATAAGTTGGTTCTGGCTCAGTAGGCTCTAAACCCAAAATCCGGAATAGTTCACTAGACCAAGTCATTTTCTGAGTTTTGACATCATATTCCCAATTACCAACATGAGCAACTCTCTGAGCGGCTACCAAATTAGCTTCACTCTTACAGAGTTTTTCTTGGGTTTGTTGGCGAGCCGTGATATCCATAATCGTGGTAATCACGAAACGCTTACCGTCATCTTGCTGGAAACAGCACCGCCTCAGATCAACAATTAACTTAGAACCATCTTTGCGCCAAACAGTCAATTCTCCTTGGTCATAATTATTAATATCTTGGATGAAATCTTGATATTCCTGAATTAGCTTTACTTGCTCTTGAGAGGTTAAATGAGGGAAGAGTACTGTCAAAGGTTTTTGCCCAGCATTTCTGCTGCAGTAAATCCATAAATTTGACAGTAGACGAAATTGACCTCCACAAAACAGCCATTCTCATCCGTTAAGCAAATTCCCACTTGAGCATAACTAAAAATTGATTGTTTGAGTTTATTGCGATTGCTTAACTCAAGCTCAACCTCCTGTCGTACAGCAATTTCTTTTTGTAGCCGCTCATTTTTTTCGATTAGTTGTTTTTGTAAGTTCTGGAGCTTCAGTTGATGCTGAATCCTCACTAAAACTTCTTCCCGATGTAAAGGTTTGGTGATATAGTCTACACCTCCTACCTCAAAAGCTTTTACCTTATCGGCAACTTCATCCGAAACGCTGATAAAAATCACTGGTATATCTGAAGTTCGGACATCTGCTTTCAACTGTTGGCATATTTCATAACCATCCATTTCCGGCATCATGATGTCCAGCAAAATCAAGTCTGGTTTTGCTAAATCGGTTGTAGGGATAGCAGAGTCGGATGCTTGGATCGAAGCGATCGCTTGTTTACCATTAAGTGCCGTTTGTACCTCATAGCCTTGTTGTCTCAGCATCTTTGACAACAGACGCAAGTTAGTTGCAGCATCATCTACAATCAAAATGTTGGCTTGAATTGCCTCATTTTGTTGTTGGTTGGTCTTCATTTCTAAATGCCAATTACTTTACTTCCACTGAGGAGAATTGATAAATTTGTACTTCTTGAGTAAGTTGCTTTCTGTGTTTAGCACTGCTAAATTGTAATCGTATTCTCTGGACTCATCAAATGGGTTAAAATCATATGCCAAATACATCTTCAAGGTTCAAATTTCTCCGATGTCTAGTTTTGTGTTTAGGGTTTGCAACTGGTCCTGGTAATGTCATGGCTCAAGTTGTCACCCTGGAGTCTAGTAAGTTGAATGACACTCCAGATGCAAATTTAGTTGAAGATGCGGGTGAGAAGTTGGCCGAGATTGATGGCATCCCTGCTGGTGAGAGCAGTAAGCAAGAGATCCGTGAGAGCCTTGGTATTGCTAAGCCGAGGCAACTAACCTTCCAGTATCTCTCTGGTGAAAACTCTCTTCCCACTGATGTAGTTCCTGACGAAGTTAGCAGTAACACTTCTTCTCTTGCTATACCCGATGATGGCGATGAGGTTTATGATGTCGTTGCTCATGGCAAGCGTGGTAAGAGGAAGAGGGCGAAAAAATACAAGAAGTTCAAGAGAGCCAAGAAGGGTAAGGGATACTGCCATGTCTTCTTCCAGGGAACCATTACTCAAGGTGCAGAATTCAAAGCAGTGGGGGACTTTAGCTCTGCAACCTTGATTCAAATTTTCGATGACGAAGCCGAATACCAGTCTGGTGGATATGTTCTCCAAACCATTGAGTATTCAACCTCATCTTTTCAGTCTATCTCTGTGGGCGATCAACTGGGTAGCCTGACCATCAAAGATTATCAGACTAGAGAATTAACCTTCCAGTACCTCTCTTATAGTGACTCTGACTATACTGATGTGGTTACTCGTCAAACTGGTGAATTTACCATAATTGGTATACCTGATGATGATGACAGGGCTTATATTGTGATTTCTGACGCCAAGGGTGGTAAAAGATGCAAAAGGTTTAAGAAATATAAGAAGTTTAAGAAGTTTAAGAAGTTTAAGAGGGGTGGCAATATCCCCTTTGAGCAAACTACTACAGCAGCTAGAGAATCTACCTTAGCAAGTGATTCTAGCTCCGAAACCTTGATTCAAATCTTTGAAGATTAAAGGGATTTCCTAGTTAAAGTACAAGGTTTTTGTATCCATAGACTCAAAAACCTTGGAATAAGTTTTGCCAGACAAGGATTTAAACCATTGTCTGGCATAGCTTATAAACTTATTCAGCAAGCACTATTTAGAACAATGATTATACGAAAATTTTACGCTTTCATAACCCATACTGTACAGAGCTAGGCAAGGCTCGCGGGCTGCTTTGCAAAATTTCTTGCACTTACTCTTATCTTTGTCAGAGATCTTCCGAAGAATTTCGAAGAACTCACTAACTTCCAAATGTTTAATGAAAGCGATCTCATGCTGGTATAAGGCTTGTGACAGATAGTCAAGCAATTCCGGCAGCTCCTCAATAAATTCCTCGAGCTTGTCTTCCGTATCTGATGGTAAATCGACGCTATCTAGCGCTTGCTCAACAATCGCCTTCAAAAATACTGATGTCAATTTTTCCAAGCGACTTGATGCTGATTCATACGTTGCTTCCATAACTGATTTCATACCTCTGAATATTGGTAGATTCCACGAGAATGATATTGGTAGACTCCACCATAATAAATAATCTCCAAATAGTACTTCATCATAGAGATAAATTAGATAATTTCGTGTATCCAAATAAAATTGAATTGTACTTGCCAATAAATTAAGCACACTTGAGTCATACTCTTCAATTTCTAGCAAAAATAATATCAAGTAAGCTAGCATTTTTGAAGTAAACTTGGTGAAATCTGTAGATAATAAAATATCTTCGATATTATCAATATTCTTTTCAATCCCAAGATCAAATCTGATTTGAAAATGATCAGTTCTGTTATCCCAGGAGATACGCTGATAGTCTTCCCCCTTAACCTGAAGCTTCATGAAGTCAACGAAAAGATTAACTAATTGATTGTCTTGGATGTATCCTGAATAAATCGTTTTATTTTTATCAAGATCTTTTTGATTCCACATATTAGTTAAAATGTCAAGATCATTCAGTTTGGCATAGGTTTTATCTATAAACCCCTTCTGCTCATAATAGTCAGCAAATTCCTGATTACCAAGGGTAGAAAATGCTGTAGGTACGATAAATAAATCTGCTTTCTCTTCAGGATCCCACTGCGAGCGCTGTGGCTGTTCTATCAATGACAAGCCAAGGAGGGGTGAAATTACAGCTCCTTGGCTATGACCAGAGATAGTAATCAAGACTTCTCCCTTTTTGTAACCCTTCATCAGTTCTTTGAGATAGTCAAGTAGTAACTTATTATCATATTTCATCTCTGTGTAAAGAATACGGAGTACTTCGCTAGAACCCTCAGCAATTAGCTTCTCTACTTCTTGTGAATCGTCACGGTTATCAAGCGATGATTTACCATTATTCCCAAGCCATGGTCTACCATCATTCCAAGGTATACTGTCCCTATATGAATTTGCCACAAGCCAACCGTACCAGGAGAAAGCATTCGTCTCATTAAGAGCAATGATATAGCGGTCTTTGTCACTAATACCATTATATTTAGCGATGTAGATGCAATTATCAGCAACGTTGGAAGCTTTGTCATGTTGATAAACAACTGGACCCCAGACAACCTGCCATTCTCCAATTAATTTCTTGATCTTCTTCTTTGACAAAAGCTTTTTAAGCCTCTTCCTGACAAGGTCTTGTAGTTCGTTTTCTGTTCCAGTATCAACTGTACCAGTCTGAAAATAATCAGCCATATTAGAGGCACGATTCAAGCAGAAGATTTGTTGAAGTTCATCATATTTTGGTCGCTGCTGATCGTATTTAGTCATAGTTACATTTGAGTAGTAATTAACTATATTGATTATCTTATAATATACATTTTGTACTGTAACAATAAGATATTTCACTGATTTTTATTAATTGTTTGGTTATTTTTTATACAAAAAAGCTGTATGCAAAAAAGCAATATTTTTTTTTCAAGGACAATACTTGGTGATAACCGTATATTTAGTTACATTTTCAAGGAATTTATTTCAGTAAAACAAAGCAGATATTTTGGGGATGCAAGTGTTATTTGTTGTTAGTTGTTAGTTGTTAGTTGTTTGTAAAAAACAAAAAACTTGCCAACCAAGCGGCGGGCGGCGATCCTTCCCATCCCTTAAAGAATGAGCTTCCCGCTGCTTTCGGTTAAGAACAATTGCTTAAAAGCGGCTGACAGGGCTTACACCAGCTGCTATGAAGGGAAGAAACAAGCCAATCCTATTCCTCTCTGACTTGAAAGTAGGGAGTAGTGAGCAGTAGGGGCGAATGGTCATCATGGGTGTCAACTTAAGTTCCTTGCTAATAGCTCAAGTCATCTAAAGATGACTCAATCTGCTCAAAAATCTAGGACTTATGCACCGTAAGGGAATTATGTCATCCTGAGCGATAGCGAAGGATCTCCAAACGCCCCAGATGCTTCACTATTACCTATCTCTAGCTTAAGTTGACACCAATGAATGGCCATTCGCCCCTACTTGCATCACCTGGTGGTGAAACAATTTTTTTCATAGGGACTGCCTTCTGCATCGTTTCTTAAGAGAAAAGAAAGCTAGACCAGATCTTTAAATTCTTGTATTACTGTTAGAAATACTCTATTGATAATTGATTACCAAGGTAAGAGACTGCCATCCCAAGAAAAAAATTGACCGCTATCTTTTTCTTCGAGTTTTTCTAAGACACTAAAGAGTTGATTTACAGTCCGTTCGACTGGAAATAACTTTTCAGCAGGAACGTTCTTTTGGAAGGGCTTAGAAAGCCGCGTATCCGTTGTTCCCGGATGTAACGTCACTACAATTGTCCTCGGGCTTTTCGTTTGTATTCAATCGATACCGTTCGCATTAACATATTCAGTGCAGCTTTGGAGGCACGATATCCGTACCAACCCCCCAATCGATTGTCGCCAATACTACCAATCTTTGCTGAAATACTAGCAAAAATACTGCGATCATTGTGACGAAATAGCGGTAGTAAATGCTTTGCTAGTAATACTGATCCTATACTATTTACTTGAAAATAACGTGTCAACTGCTCAGCATTAATTTGGCGCAAACTTTTTTCTGGTTGCAGGCTTTCTTCATGCAAAATCCCCACGCAATTAAGTGCATAATGCAATTTATCTGTTTGCGCCTGAATTTTTTCAATTACCCCCTCAATCTGTCCTTCCTCAGTAATATCCATCGCTAAACAGTTTAAGCGCTCAGGATATGCCGATGCTAGTTCCATCAAATCACCTACGGATTTTTGACGGCGATACGTCGCATAAACTTGTGTATTGCCGCTCTGATTTAATAACTTTTTCACAAAGCCTAAACCAATTCCTTGACTTGCTCCGACAATTAGAACATTGCTGTCTGCTTGGATCACCTGATATTTATGATTCTAATTCCAACAATTCCAGCTTTAGACTAGGCATTAACCGTTGCAAGTTCTTCAATGATTTTCCTTGCCAAGGTATACCCTTAGAACCTTTGACTACTATCTGAATGGTCTTCTTTTTTCGCGCACCAATCACGAACTTAGATAACATGCTGATTCCTGAACTATTGAGAAATTCCAAATTTTGCAGGTTCAGGGTAATCGTTGCTGGTTGTTGTGCAGTTAAATCTTCAAGTAAATTCACAATTGGTTCATACTCCGCTATCCCACTTAGCCGCAGTGAACCATTGAAATTTACAGTTGTCGTCTCTGGCTCGTAATCTATACTATAGTTTTCACCCTTAATTTCTTGATTTGCCATATCTGGTAAAACTCCTAAACTGCTATTGTGATCAACCTTGGAAAATATTTAATTTTATACTGTTAGTTGTACCATTGTCGTTACAGTAACTACTTCAGGGTCTTTTTGAACAATCTCAATCTTCCAACCTAATTTTGCCTCATAATCATTCATCATAGTTACTAGACCTAAGCCAGATCCTTCTGTATCTTCTAACCGTTGTAGATAGAAATCATATGGATCAGAGTTGATTAAGTCTTTAATGAAAGATTGAAATTTATCCAAGGCTTGAGAAGCAACACTGTTAGTTGCTTGCAACACTACTATTACCCCTGTCTCCTCAACTAAGTGAATCCCAAATTTGATAGGATACTTCGAGGCTTCGTCATTAAATTTCATTGCATTCTCTAGCAACTCATTAGCGATGTAATTAACTGCACTCTTCACCTCGACTTGCCTTTCATGAGTACTAGGCTCTTCCTCACTTACAGGAAAGAAAGTAGTCAAGTAATCGGCAATAAAGTCAGCCGACAAACCATTATTTCGCCAGCGCTGTTGGATGGGGATAGAACTAGGCGAGAAGCCAAGGATTAAAAATTCATGATTGTCGGGCAGGTTTTCTCTAAATTCCCCAAAGATCTGAGTCATGGTTATCAAAATCAGAAGCAGCTACTTATTTCCGTTTCAGCACCAACAAAATAATGTCATCATACACTACTTGGAGTAATGAGTAATGAGTAATGAGTAATGAGCGCCTAACGGCGAATGAAGAATTAAGAATTAAGAATTAAGAATTCATTGATGGAATCGCCGAAAAAGAAGTCAGAAACTACTCATATCAAGGGATTCATCCCCAAATATAGGATTTTAGTTTCTCGAGAGTAATGAGTGAATTTATCCGTCGATTAGCTCCGAGATTTTTTCAATTGTGTCAGGTACTGAACTTTAGATTACCAGTTGTACAACTGTAGTCACGGTGACTACCTCCGGGTCTTGTTGAACAGTCTCAATCTTCCAGCCTAACTTAGTATTCCAGTCATTGATCATGGTTAACAAACCTAACCCAGAAGCATGGGAGTGCTCATCTTCAGCATTTTTTTCTAACTGACGAACAACTAGCTCTTCAGGGTCGGAGGTAGTTAACTCCTGGACAAAAGCTTGAAACTTATCTAAGGTTGAGGAAGAGACACTGTTAGTTGTTTGTAATACCACTGTCAATGCTGCATCCTCCAGCAAGTAAATGCCAAATTTGATAGGATGTGATGAACTTTCATCATGAAACTTCATCGCATTCTCTAACAACTCATTGGCAATATAACTTACTGCACTTTTTACCTCTGCTTGCCTTGCTTGAGTATTGGGATAATCTTCATTGATAGGAAAAAATGTTGTCAAGTAATCGGCGATAAAATCAGCGGACAAACCATTGTTTCGCCAGCGCTGTTGGATGGAGATAGAGTTAGGGGAAAAGCCAAGGATTAAAAATTCATGATCGTCAGGCAGGTTTTCCCTATATTCCCCAAAGGTCTGGGTCATGGTTACTAAATTGACTCAGGCTATCTCTTACTGTCTAGAAAAGCAGTAAAGTAATATCATCATATACTTTTTAGCCCATATTCTCAATTCTCAATTCTCTGCGCAAATCTCAGCTTGGCAGAGCGTGAACGGCGGTTTTTCTGGAGTTCATCAGCTTGCGGTGTTACTGGCTTTTTTGTTAGCACTTGCAATAGGCATGAGTCCCGCAAGCTATGCTTAACAAGGCGGTCTTCTAAACTATGAAAGCTAATAATACCGATTCTTCCTTCTGGTTTGAGCCAATGGGGTGCTTGATTGAGGAAAATTTCCAGAGATTCTATCTCCTGGTTGACAACAATTCGTAAGGCTTGGAAGACACGGGTTGCTGGGTGAATTCTACCATAGCGATACTTACGTGGCACACAAGAAGCGATCGCGTCTGCTAGTTCTGTTGTCGTTTGTAACGGACGTCGCTCTACAATCCGCCGTGCAATCCGCCGCGATAGTCGTTCTTCCCCATATTGGTAAAAAGCATCAGCTAGTTGTACTTCATCCCAGTGATTGATGACATCTGCTCCGGTAAGGGGCTGACGTTGATCCATGCGCAGATCTAACTTAGCAGGATGACGAAAACTAAAGCCTCGTTCTGGTAAGTCGAGTTGAGCAGAACTAACCCCCAAATCAGCAATGATGCCATCGAATAAAACCTCTGTTGGCTGATATTGAGCAAAATTACCATGCCAAAATTGCACGGCATCGCCATAGGGTGCTAACTTAGCTTTGGCAGCTGCGATCGCTTCTCCATCTTGGTCAATTGCTGTTATTTGAACATCCGGTGCTGCAGCTAAAATTGACTGGCTGTGTCCACCTCCACCTACTGTAGCATCTAGGTAATGTCCACCAGGACGGATTTGTAGGTATTCAACTAACTCCCGACTCAACACTGAGACATGCACAAATGCTGATGTCTTAGTTTCCTCAGTTTCAGTCTCCATATTAATAGAATTTAGAATTTAGAATTTAGAATTTAGAATTACCAATCTACCATTGGTCAGCAGTATCCTTAAGGTTGGAAAGGTTGCATTTCTACTTGCTGAGCTTGCATAATGATCGCGGTTGATTCTGGTACTTCTTCCCAATCATCTGTCAGAGCTGTTAAGGGTTCAGAAACTACAACACGAGCCTTTTCAGACAACTGCTTACACCAAGGATTCAATAACTGGCAACTACGCCAACTTTTACTGTAATAGAGAGTACGCGATCGCTGTGCTGTTGAATAGCGAACAGCAATGAGATTTTCACCTTCACTGATACCAAGGGTCATTTGTACGGATGCACTCACCCCGTTATCTTGGCTAATCTGTTCAATAAAGCTAACCATCTGCTCAAGCGCTTGCACTGGCTTGTTAGTTAATCCAAAAGTCAACGCCAGATAGAACATAATTTCCGAGTCAGTAGTACCTTCAATTGCTGGATAAAGTTCAGGAGCAATCGCTAATACTAGCTCTCGCTTAATCTGCTGGAAATTATCAATCACACCATTGTGTACAAATAACCACTTGCCATATCGGAAAGGATGACAGTTGGATTGCTGCACCCCTGTCTCAGTCGCCGCTCGAACGTGAGCGAGAAACAATGGAGATGCTATTTGTGCAGCTAAGTCCCTCAAGTTACGATCGTTCCAAGCTGGTTGGATACTTCGATACACTCCAGGGGTATCTCGACTACCATACCATCCCACGCCAAACCCATCACCATTTGTAGTTGTAACGGAGGTACGGGCAGCTAAACTTTGATCTATCAAGGAATGTTCTGGCTTGTAGATTAAGTCTTCTAGATAAATTGGGTTACCCAAATAAGCAAGCCATCGGCACATTGAATCGTTTTCTCAACCTCATCTTTAGTAATTTATTATTCTCTCTAGGATGTTTGATTTATTGTAAGTTCTTGAGACTGTGCTTTAATGTTACTACTAAGCACCTACACAGAATTATTTTCCTATTCTCGATCGCTGTGACCCCTATAATGTCAAAATTTGAGCTTCGGACAATGTGTAATTAATTTTGTGTACCGGCTTAAACCTCTTGTTAATTTTTAAATAATGAAATTTTTGCTTAAATAAAACTGTCACTTTAAGTTGAATTTTTTCTAATCTGTAATCCATGTAATGATAAAAAGAGAGATGAAAGGAAGCATGGAGCCTAACCAAAAACTACTAACCAAGATTGCCAGGAAGATTCGTCTTACTCTGGATCTTGACACTATCTGGCTGGAAACTGTCAGTAGTCTAGGAGAGGCGCTCCAGGTTAGTCGCTGCATCATTTGCTCCTACAAACCAGGGGACTCCAAAGTTAAGGTAGAGGCAGAGTATTGCCAAGAGCCTTTTCAATCAATTCTGGGGAGGCAACTAGAATTGGCAACAGAGCAAGACTTACAGCAAGCTCTACTGAGCACTGAACCCGTGGTTGTAGAGCAACTCACCAGCAACCATTTCCAGCAACAGTCAGTACTGGTGATTTCAACCTCTTATCAAGATGAACCCAATGGAGTGATTAGCCTACAACAGTGCGACCGCCGCCGTCAATGGAGTGAGGCAGAAATCGAATTAGTGCGAGAGTTGGCTTCAGAAGTTGGCACTGCGATCGGTCATGCTACTTTGTACAAAGAGTCGGAAGTAGCTCGTGAAACAGGCAGAAGCAGCTTCCCGCTACAAAAGTGAGTTTCTCGCTAGTACAACCCATGAGCTACGCACTCCTCTCAATGGTATTATCGGCAGTCTAGAGCTGATCCTTGACGAACTGGTTGATGATCCAGAAGAACAGACTGAATTCATTGATGTTGCCCACAAGTCAGCCCGACATCTGCTGGAAATTATCAACGATATCTTGGATATTGCCAAAATGGATGCAGGCAAGATGGAGTTGGAGTTAGATCAAGTCAAGCTTGAGGGGTTGATGAAGGATGTCGATAAATTAACTCGGAATCAGGCTCAACAAAAGAACCTAAGTCTCAATTTTGAACTACCTGCCACTCGTAAGGAAATAGTAGTATTTGGAAACTACCAACGGTTGTTGTCAGTACTTTTAAACTTAGTAGGCAACGCCATCAAATTTACTCATGAAGGTGGAGTGATGGTTAGTGCTGAGGTACAGAAAACTAAAGTCAAATTTAAAGACCAAGAATTTTCTGGTATCGTCAAAGTCAGAGTAGTAGATACTGGTATTGGATGTGATCTCTGCCAACAAGATGAGCTATTTAAAAAATATGATGGAACTAGTTTAGGACTGACTATTTCCCAAAAGTCGATAGAAACTATGGGTGGTGATTTGAATTTTTACAGTATTGGTGAAGGCTGCGGTTCAACAGTTACCTTCAGTATGCCTCTATATCAAGACCCGCTTTTGATTGCCCAGTCAGAGGGTTGTGATAAATGAGCATAAAATATAGTCCTTAATACAATAAAGAGCCTCAAGAATGAGGATATGAATTCGGTAGATGGTCAACCCAAAGATTGGCAACACATTTAAAGTGGGTTCGCCTTCTTGAATAGAAAATCAATCATGTTGGTAAAAATAGCTCAAACAATGCTCTATCGCCTCAAAGCAGCTTTGACAACTGTTCCGAGAATCAGTGATTGGGTATTTACACTATTACTATTATTTGCCTTTGCATTAATATCTCTACCTCTTGGCTTTTTGAGCAATTTCTTATTTGTTGAGCTTGCAGAAGCACCTTTGCCAAACTTAATCATTAAGGCAATTGTTTTATTAGTAATACCTTCACTGGCAGAGGAATGTGTTTTTCGCGTCATGATGCTAAATCATAAGTCAGAGAAATCCTCAATACAAAAAAAATGGCTTTTAATCATTTTGAGCCTCACAGCATACGTTGTTTGGCATCCTTTGAATGCTTTAACACTATATAAAGCAGCCTCTCCAATTTTTTTTAATCCAACCTTTTTGTTGCTGACAACATATTTGGGTATTATTTGTAGTTGGCTCTACTTAAAGTCTGGCTCAATCTATCCTTCAGTTTTTGTGCATTGGATGGTGGTTATAATCTGGTTATTTGTGTTTGGTGGATATAATACTTTAGACTCTGGTATCGTTCATTGATGTCATTACTTCTATCTAATGGGTTGAGGAGATGAACGAACCATACTCATCAATCTTGTGGCGTAATCGTACTTGCAGATAAGGGCTTGCATCTTGTAGAGCTCCTAAGATGCTCTCGGCTTCTGTCTGGTATCGTTTGATTTTATCTTGATTCCAATAGGATGGTGGTGCTTGCAGATTGGAGATTCGATCTGCCATTTTTACCATCCATATCTCCCTCGGCTGCTGTTTGATGCGGCGTAAGCAATCAGGCATTTGTTCAGCTCTTGGCAAGCTCTTGTCTTTGCTCAGAGCCAATACCCCTTGAGTCCAAGTAGGCATAATTTTTTTTTGTTATTTATGAGGCAGGGAAAATACTTGCTTGCGTGATTAACTTCCGACGAGGCTTGAGTCTTTATGCACCATTCCCGACTTGAGTGATGATGATCACATAATTAGTTGTGTCAAGTCACAGAGAGTATTTGTAACAATTCGTTATATTTAACTTAACGAAACGTTACACAGTAGCTATTGATTATGTACACATCCAATGATTTAGGCGTCCTCAACAACTATCCTACAGAGCCTCAAATGTACTATGCTTCCTACCCTTTTCCTGAACAGCAACGCCGTTATGCCTTACAAGGTGCGTTCGCTACTTTGTTTGTTACTTCTTTAGTGTTAATCGCACTGGCTGTGAGCTAGTTCCGATTGTGGCTTTCTTTATTGAAATTACCTTGGAGTAAAGATTATGACGATTGTGATTTTACTTTTTGTTGTGGGCTGGATAGCTGCTTCTGTCATTGGTACTCAAGCCTACTTTCGAGGTGAACAGTCCAAGCCCATCCATGAGCGTAATTGGCGTTCAGGCTCTTTTGAGAAATTGGCTAAATCTATTACTGGCACTGAGATGGACTACAGCACCCGTGTTCCTGCTTATCCCATAGACAGCTACTTCAGCCGTTTGTTGCCTAGCGACTAAATCTTGCTACAAAGGCTCATCTGTTCCCCCTAGCACCGATGCTAGGGGCATTTTTTTGCAGCCTCAAACTGTAGGTTGGGTGGAACGAAGTGAAACCCAACGGAATATTCAAGGAGTGTGGGGTTACGCTACCGCTTCACCCAACCTACCTAATCCACTATTAGCCATTAGCCATTAGCTTTGAGCGTGTTTCTTCAGAGTTAGTCACAGAGATGGCGATCTTCTTCCTTTGCATTGTACTTCAAATAATCCTGAACCCAATTGCAACCATAGTTCAGCTCATTCAGGTTGAGAATGTCCTCTAGTTTCCAAAGAATCACCGTCTTATCCTCACTAGCAGAAGCAAGCATTTGCCCATCATGGCTAAAAGAAACTCCCCAAACTCCGCCACTATGGCCAGATAAAGTTTTCAACAATTTGCCGTCCCTACCCCAAATTTTGACGGTTTTGTCAGCACTAGCAGTAGCAATCATCTCACCGTCAGGGCTGATGGAAACTCCTTTAACTGCCTGTTGATGATCTTGGAGGGTATGTACCAAGTTACCTTCACTACTCCAGAGTTTAGCAGTACTATCAGAACTTCCTGAGACAATTACATTACTGGCAGAGTTGATTGCAACATAATTAACTGCATCCGTATGCCCTTCAAGGGTTTTGAGCAAAGTACCTTCCTGGCTCCAGAGTTTAACAGTCTTGTCCTCACTAGCAGAAGCAATTATTTGACTATCAGAACTGATGGCAACTCCCCAAACTTTTTCGGTATGCTCTGTTAGGTTTTGTCGCAGGCTGCCGTCGATGTTCCAAAGTTTGACGGTTTTGTCTCCACTTCCTGAGATGATTGTTTTACCGTCAGGACTGAAGGAAACTCCCCAAACTTCATCAGTATGTCCTCTGAAAGTTTTCAGCTCCTCACCGTCAAGGTTCCAGAGTTTGACAGTATTATCCGCACTCGCTGAGGCGATAGTCTTACTGTCAGGGCTAATAGCAACTCCGTAAACTGGAGCCGTGTGCCCTGCCAGAGTTTTGAGTAAAGTACCGTTACTATTCCATAATTTGACAGTTTTGTCCTGACTCGCTGAGGCAATAATTTGACCATTGGAGCTGATGGCAACTGCGATAACCTCTCCTTGATGACCCTGTAAGGTAGTTTTAAGAGTGCCGTCGATGTTCCAGAGTTTGACAGTTTGGTCTTCACCTACCGAGACAATGGTCTTACCGTCAGGGCTGATGGCAACTCCGTAAACCCAACCTTCATGCCCTTTTAGAGTTTGGAGTAATTTGCCTTCCTGGTTCCAAAGTTTGATGGTGTTGTCGTCAGAGGCAGAGGCGAGCATGTCACCCTTGGGACTGAAAGCTACATCGAAAACCCTCTTATGCCCTAGCAAGTGGTTGTATTCAACTACCCCATAAACTGCCTGTCCTAGAACTCTTTCTACATCACGTTCTAGATCTCGCTTGCTGTCTACATCTACCGCAGTACCAAGCTTTTGCAACTTTTGTAATTGTCGCTTCGCTCTAATTGCTTCTAGCAGTGCCTCCAACCTTTGATTGGAGGTAAAGAGTACTTCAGCAGATTTAGTGAGTGCCAGGATCTCGCTGATTACTGCTTTCCGATACTGAAAGAAAGTTCCCAATCCCAACAGAATGGCAACTAGCAATGCTGTACTGACTGTAACCAAAAAAACTCGTTGCTGTTGGACATTGAACTTGCTTTGCATCTCAAGCCTGTCTATTTCTAGGCTAGCGGCTAAGAAATCATCGTCATCAACGCTCAACATTTTGTGAGCTTTCCAATCCCATGCATCTTGCAATGCCTGACCCCGCAACAGACGAGATTCATCTTGACGATTGGATGCTAACCAGGCATTGATCGCTTCACTATAAGGACAATTTCAATTAGAGCCAATTTCTACGCTAAAATAGGTACTTGAGCCAATTACTGTTAATAATTTCTCATTTTATTATCTATTTTTATTATTTTTATTCATCAATAATAGACATTCAATTAATTATGTTGGTAGTATTAATGCACCAATCCTTAATCTCACTAACCCGCAAATTATGCCAATTATCTGTTCATACTTTCTGGTATTTAATCGAAATCTCTCTTGAGCTACTCTAAATATCTTAACTAGACGAATTACATGTTCTACTATCACTCTTTCAACTGCTAGTTCTTGATTTTTCTTTTTTTGCTCTGCAGTTAATTCTCGCTTTTTCGGTTTTTTCTTAGGAGTTCTAATCGATGCTTCTCCCTCGTAAGCTTTATCTCCAGTAAACTTTTGATTTTCGTCAAAATTGTTTTGAGTTTCACGAAATAATTTAACGTCACTTTTAGGACCAGGTTGACCTGCTATTACATCAACAATATCCTTGCCATTAGGCAAAACAATTAATTGATTTTTTCGAGTATGATTTTTCTTCTTACCTGAATAGTATTTTTTTTGTTCTTCATAGGCTCCAGGTCTTTCTATTGGCTGCTCACAGCTATCCACTATTAATTGATATTCCTGTAGTATTTCTTTGATGATTTCACTGTCACTTGAGTTTTTTTTTACTTGTTCAAGTAAGCTAGCCGGTAATAACTCTGCCAAAATAGGACACCAATAATTGAAGGTATCATTGGCGGTTGTTTCGCTGACTCCAAATTGAATTCCCAGTAATTGGAATGTTGTCAAATGTCGCAGATATGTTAAAGTAAGGAGGACTTGTTCTTCGAGAGAAAGTAGGGTCTTTCGACCCCCTCCAGCCGCAATAATTCTGACTTTTTTAGCCTCAGATGAGGCTAGCTTTTTATAATGTAGCTCTCTGGCTTTTTCTAGCAATTTTTCTAGCTGCTCATATTTCAGACCAAGTAAACGCTGTGCATCTTGCGGATGATTTTGAATATGCTCGAATAGAGAACTCATACAATCTTATAAAAAACACAATTAATATTATTAAAACACAAATTATTTATTTTTCGGAGAGGTCTAATGGATAGTGATAGTAAATTCGCTTTGCTGGTAATCGGACTACCACTTGGTGGACTGGTTTATTGTGGCTTAGGAGTAGCTCTGATGATTTTCAGTTCAACTGTACGAGAACATCCTCTAGTCTCTGGTATGTTATTCCTACTAATTCCCTTAG
>CBDCVG010000095.1:0-35844 GCA_965222765.1 Caldora sp. | reverse complement strand
AATTTATCGAGCAGATTGCTTAACTTTTGACTTAGTTGGTGATGCAAACGAGCAAACTCTTGGTGATTCAGCTCAGCGGTGTAATACTCATTGAGTAAAATTTGGACGTTATCAGCTGGCTTAACCATGCCCCAGCCGATTACAGTGTATCCCTTATCTGTCCAGCCCGGTTGAAATTGATTGTCTTTTGTTGTTTGTTGTTTGGGAATCGGGATTTTTTCTCTGTACTCCTCGTTTTCCTTGTCTCCCCAATCACTCCATTTCCCCATCTCTCCCATCTCCGTTACCAAAGTTTGTAGCCATTGTTGCCAGCACAAAAATAATTGTTGCCAGTCGGAGGTTGTGAGGTCTTCGGTGGATTGGTTAGGATTGAGACCAGCAGCTTGCACCATTGAACGCACTAAGGCTGGACTCAAACCTCGGTAACTTTTGACTAGTTGACGTTGCAGGGCTCCTGGCACTAAAGTGACTCGTTCTTGCCAGCGCTGTTGGGATTCGCTTAATTTGGGGAATGTACCAGTAAGAGATGGTGGGGGTTCATAGGGTTGGCCAGTTTGAATCGAACGGATGCTAGATTGCTGAGAACCAACCTGATGAGCAGCAGTAACAATCTGATTGTCAGCACTAGTGAGGATGACATTACTGTATTTGCCCATAATTTCCACATATAAATGCCAGATAGCTGCTTCTCCTGGACGTTGAGCAAACTGTAAGTCTAGTACCCGCTCCCAAGGTGCAATCGCTTCAATTGCTACTAAAGCAAAACCACCTAATTGATGCCGTAGTTGATCACTGAAGGTAAAGGTATCCGGTAAACGGGGAGGGGGATCACCAATGCAAATTCTGGCGAATTGAGGATGCCAGGAAATTGTCAGCCAACCCCTACTTTTGAGGGTACGCAAGCTCAGAGCAATTGTGTAGCGATCTAGTTGATAAACTTGTTCAGTACGTGCTGGTATCCAATCAGCACGCAGCTCACAGCAAGCAGCTGTTAGGGTAGTAAAGTCAACTGTTTGCATAGAAAAGCCCCCTCTTCATGCCCATCCTCCTGGTCCTCCTTGTTTCCAGTAAACTTTTATAATGCTCAAATACTGAGACGAAACTATCGCTACCGAATCTATCGAAATGTTCAAAAAGTATGGCTAGTAGATAACATGAGGATAAATCTGAATTTCTCAAATCCCTCTTAATTCGCCTATTGCCACCAGTTTTTTATGGATATTCAGCTGATCAATATCGGTTTTGGTAACATTGTCTCGGCTAACCGAGTCGTTGCAATTGTTTCTCCAGAGTCTGCCCCTATCAAGCGTATCATCACTGAGGCCCGCGATCGCGGGCAGTTAATTGATGCTACCTATGGGCGTCGTACTAGAGCGGTGATTATTACTGATTCAAGTCATGTCATTCTTTCTGCAATTCAGCCAGAAACTGTTGCTCATCGTTTCGTAATCAGTAAAGATACTCACAGTAATAATTAATTGAGCCTTACGTTCATTCATATGCAAACAGGTAGACTCATTGTATTGACCGGACCCTAGTGGTGTGGGTAAAGGAACTTTACTACGATTGCTGCTCAAGCAGCATCCAGAACTTTACCTTTCTGTCTCCGCGACTACACGTCAACCCCGTCCTGGGGAAGTTGACAGTAAGGACTATTATTTTGTCAGTAGTGACAAGTTTGAACAAATGGTGGCGGCACAGGAGTTGCTGGAGTGGGCTGAGTATGCTGGTAATTATTATGGGACCCCTACCTTACCAGTCAAGCAGCAAATTCAATGTGGTCACTCAGTGATTTTAGAAATTGAAGTCCTTGGAGCAAGGCAAATCAACAAAACCTTCCCTAATGCTCTGCGGATTTTCATTGAACCTCCAAGTTTTGAGGAATTAGAGCGGCGGATTCGCAGTCGTGGAAAAGATGGAGAGGAAGCAATTTTTCAACGTCTACAGACTGCCAAAGCCGAACTTGAGGCAGCAGATGAATTCGATTTGCAAATTGTCAACGATGACTTAGAAAAAGCAGTGCTTCTTCTTGAAAACGCTATCTTCTGTCTTTAATCTTCCCAATTGATTTGTCATAACTCATTGAAAACCTTGTTTTTGTAATCTTTTCTTTAACTTTCCCCTGTTCCTTTGTATCAAAGACGACATTCTACTTCATCAAGCTGGAATAACTATTCTACCAGTGACACATATCACACAACGTCTTTATGCCTGCTCACGTAAGGTCTAATAAGTTATCACAGCTTGTAATGGTAACTCTCACAGAAACTTCAAAGGAAAAATTAGATACTGAAAATAAGGAATATAAGAAGCAAAGGAGAGGTTATGTCTATGATTAGCGAGATTGTTAATCAGGTTATCCAAAACGGTTACCTAACCTTAGAAACAGAAGAACAACTCAAAGAACTGTTTGCAGTTCGCTATGATATAGAAGACATAGATGCTTTGATTCAACTGCAACAAGCTACTAAGTCAGGTCAAGTCAAGCAACAATCGCGAGAATTGGTGAGTCAATGATGTTGCTTCCATCCGTATTAGTGTAGCTGATAGCTCAGGTCTTCCACCGTGACCCAAAATGTCTACAGATTGAAAAGTTGTTAAATCTTCATTTCTAACTGTAACGTTCTTCTGCCCAAGGCTCGCCTCGATGATGATAACCGTTACACTCCCAGAAACCTAATTCGTCATAGTCCAACTTAATGTCGGCAGGGGTCACCCGTTATAGCCGCATAGGCTTAACGGGCGGGGAATGCCGACGAAGAAAAACGTGCATAGCACATCCTTAATCTGGAGTTGTTTGTTGCTCAACATACTTTTTGAGTTGTTCAACCGTTACACCCCCACAACTGGCAACAAAATAAGAGCCAGTCCAGAATACAGGTTTGTGGTAAACGTTGCTTAGATAATCCTCGAACTCTTTGCGAATTAGACGACTAGAAACCGTTTTTAGGTTAGCTATAAGTTGTAAAATTATAACTATGATTCTAACCTACTGTTACCGAATTAAACCCAGTACTGAACAAGAAGCAACTATGCTCCATACCTTAGAGCTGCTTCGTCGGCATTGGAATTACGCACTCGGTCAGAGGTTAGATTGGCTGAGAAGAACCCGCTGCAAAATTGACCGTTGTAGTCTGATTTCTGAACCGATTGGAGAAATATCAGAAAGAGTTAACTACTACACTCAACAGTCAGCTCTTAAACAAACAAAGAAACTTTTTCCTGACTACAAAAACATCTGGTCAGAATTAAGCCAAGTAAATCTACAACGATTAAACAAAGCTTGGGAGCGCTGGCTAATTCCTGATAAATCTGGCAAACGCGGTGGACGCCCACGGTTCAAAAAAGCAGGTACACTTCGCTCATTTGTTTACCCCAGAGTTAACTGTAAACGAGCTGGGGCGCACATCAATAATGGGATACTGAAACTATCAAAAATAGGACAGATGCCTGTAATCATGCATCGTCCTATCCCGGATGGTTTTACTCTCAAGACTTGCACCATAGTTCACAAAGCTGATGGTTGGTACTGTTGTCTTGCTATTCAAGATAATACAGTGCCTGAATCCATGCCATTAAATGAGGTAAAAAGCGCTGTTGGTGTTGATGTTGGGTTAAAAGAGTTTCTGACTACCTCGAATGGCGAGACAGTTCCGATTCAGCAAACCTACCGCAAAACTCAATCTCATCTAGCTCGTCAGCAAAGAAAACTGGCGCGTAAAAAAGCAGGTTCAAAACGAGCCGAAAAACAGAAGAACTTCATCGCTAGAATTCATCAGCGCATAGGAAGAATTAGGGAAAATTTCCACTACAACACAGCTCACAAGCTAGTTAAAAACTATGATTTGATTGCTGTAGAAGACTTAAACATCAAAGGCTTAGCTCGTACCAGGTTGAGTAAGTCAATTTTGGATGCAGCTTGGGGAAGATTCATCAACATCTTGGAGGCAGTGGCGGTAAAACGCGGCGTCCGAGTGGTTGCAGTGAACCCTCATGGTACATCGCAAAATTGCTCAAACTGTGGAGTGAAAGTGCCGAAAACTTTGTCTGTTCGGTTACATGAGTGCCATAAGTGTGGCGTTACGCTAGACAGAGATAAAAACGCAGCTCGGAATATTTTAGACCGAGCATTAAGCGAGGTGGGACTCATCTTGCCTGCGCGTGGAGGCTTAGACAATAGTCAGCTATTGAAGCGCGAAGCTACAAATAGAGTCGGGGGTTCAACTGTCTCTATTTTAGAAGCCCCCGTTATACCCGCAAGGGTTAACGGTGGGAGAACGTCACGAATTCTAAACCGTTGATCCACTTAGCACTTTTCCAAGCATAAAGGTGGGGCGGAATGTAATCGCATCGGACCACCATGTTTTTCGGGTAATGGTTCTCCAAACAAGGTATGAGCAAAGAAGTTTTCTTCCTGCACAAATTCTTCTAGAGGCAGATTAGTAGTGTAGCCGCCATAGCAGTGTGCCATAACGTGGCTAGCTTTGGGGTCAAGCTTCAGCTGGCTCATCAAGTCAGTGACTTTAATACCAGTCCATTGGACATCCAGTTTAGTCCAGCGCGTCACACAATGGAAATCCTTAGTAAAATCATGTTGGGGCATTGCCATAAAATCTGACCAGCTAAAGGTCTTTTGTTTAGCTAAGCCCCAGACGCGCAATTCCCAGTCATCTATGGTAATTTGGGGAGTATCGCCGTAGGTGAGTACGGGAAAGCCTTTTGCCAAATATTGACCAGGAGGAACGCGATCGCTTTCTTCTGCTTTTGGTTTACGGAAAAATTTTCCTATCATGGTTTCCGTAGAGAAAGTTTTTTAGTCTAGACTTGAGTTTCAGCTATCTTCGTCCTCATCATCAGAAGTGGGATAGACAAAAGTAGAACGTCCACTTAAGACAGCTTTACCCAGAGAAAGAGCCTTTTGTGCTTCTAGTGTTGCCTTGCGCTTCCAGGTAGCTTTACGTTTGTTTCGTTTGGATTTTGAAGTTTTCTTCTTAGGTACAGCCATGGGGTAAGTTCTAAATTTTTGACAACCTTCCTATTCTAACAGGCACGAGAGAAATCCCACGCTCTACCTGTAACGTAGGATAATATTTGACTGTTTCCGTACTAAAATTGATTATTCTGACTTGCGTTATTAAGTATTTATGTACTGGTGTAAGATCTGAGCGTCCCACGGACGTGATTGCATCCGCAACCCATGAAAAAACAAGATAAAATCCTCTTCCCTCCTGCCTCGGAGCCCTCTGCCTCCTGCCTTGTTTCTTAAAAGTTATAGAGACCAAACAAATATGAATGTCGAAAATTCCACTCATAATAAAACGCTAAACTATGCTTTTACTTTGACGTTTAATCCAGAAATCCTCAGGATTATTGCGTATATCGCGCTAATCATTATGCTGTCTGTGGGATATATTGTGACCGCAACATTGGTTGAGGTTGATCCCCACACCACAGCAATCTATAAACTATTTGGATTTAATCATACCTGCAATGTGTTAGATCATGAGCCAAGTAGAACTATTTCGGCCATGCTTTTGCCATTTTGGGAGATTCCTTTTCTCCTCTATGTCGTGTTCAATTTTTTAAGAATCCAAGATGCCTATCGCGAACAGAAAGCTCCAGGGTATACCTTTTTTATCGCCGCAATTCTCTTACCCATTGAAATGTTACTGACAGCTTGGTTCAGAATTGTGTTTGTCTGGAGCCCGGAAGTCAACTTCTTAAATCATTATCTTCCTTATGTGGGCTTTCAGATTCTTTTATTTTTGGTGGCTTTCGAGAATGTCCTCTATTTTTATGCGATGAAGGCACTGCCCTTCAAAAACAACCGACCACTTGCCATTGGATATCTTATCCTATTATTTACGGTTACATTTTTATATGTGGTAATTGGACTATCCACTGCTCTGGGACATCCAATACTCGATCTACTCAACAATGATGGGCAACGGGTATTCTTTCAATCATTGTCGAAGTTATATTTTGTTTTGGCTATTCCCGTGCCTCTCTTCCTCTCTTGGTTGGAATTGAAACGATCACCTAAGCATACATTATCTGTTGATTGAACCTTTTAAGAAATAAGGCAGGAGGCAGAGGGCTCCGAGGCAGGAGGGAAGACCAAATTAACCAATTATCCATTATCCATTATCTATTGATAAACAGCACCAGGGGTATGATCTTGATTAATTTCCACTACCAAATCTACCAAACTAGGATTTCTAGTTAGAGGCGTGATGAATAACTCTGGGTGAAGAGATTTCCAAAAATACTCAACAAACTCACTAATTTGGGCATCACTCATGCCGGATTTCCCTGTAGCAATCATTTCTCGTTCCGCCTGAAGTCGCCACTGTTTACTAAGGCGGTAGTCAATTGGATAGAGTACTATTAGCCGATCCAAATATTCCCACAAAGGTAAATAGTCCCGTAGCTGCTCATTCATATCCCGTGCAAACAACTTGTCAGCGGGAGTTTGAATCGGTGCTGGTGTATTCCCATCAAACACTGTTGCATTTATTGGTCGAACCCCAACAAACCAACCTTCAAGTAGCACAATATCAACATTTTCTACCAATTCAGTTCCACTGCGGTCACCAATACCTCCCCAAGCAGATTTATCAAAGCGAGGTACTAGAATTGGCGCTTGTTGCTTTGGCTGACGCAGTTGCTCTAAAAGTTGTAAACCCAGCTCAATATCATGGGTTCCTGGTGGCCCTCGCCAGATGAGGCGGGGGTCTTCTTTTTGGAGGCGTTGCCGCTCTTCATAGGTTTTGTAAATGTCATCTATCGAAAGACTGAGAGTGCAGTAGCCTAGGTGAGTGAGAATGACACTGAGGACAGTTCCTAGGGTCGTTTTACCTGTTCCCTGTCCCCCTAATATCCCCTGGATCAGAGGACGACGCAACTTTTGCCTAGATGATGCCAACTGCATTGCTAGGGGAAGCCAGAGCTTCCAAAGGGATAAAATTGCTTGCTGTTTAGTTGTAGAAGAGTGAAAAGGTTGTAGGGAGAGAACTTCAGAAACAATAGCTTGGAAAAGACTGGTTCGCTCTTGAATGATTTTTTCAACATTGAGCGGTGTAAGACCAAATGCTTTTGCCCTAGACTTGTCTGCCAAAGCTTCAGTTGCTAGCTGTTGATACTCCACTATTTTTGGAGTTTTTCCTGCTACCCAGTTATTGAGAATGGGCTCTAGGGGTAGGTTCATATTTTTGGGAATTTAGAATTTAGAATTTAGAATTGGGAATGTCTTCCTTATCTCCCCACACTACCAACATTCCCATGTCTCCCCTATCTACCCCAGTTACCCTGCCTTCATAGAGCAATGGAATATTTTTTTATGTGGAAGTCCCTGATGCTTTTGCCTGTTTCAGCATATCAATTAATGTGTGGTGGGCATCTTCAGAATCTTTAAGAGTATGCTCAAACTCAATACGCACTGGTATAGATGCTCCATTAACTTGGGTGATGAGATTCATGCCTTGAGGATCAATTGAGAGCATTTGAGCTGACTCAGTATCGGGAGCTTTACCAAAAGTTTGGGCGTAAAGAGCCACTGCTTCAGCATGATCTTCATTCATATGCTTACAAATGCGATCGCTCACTTCTGGAGAAAAGGGGTCAGACATAGTTAAGCTCCTGTGCTTATTGTTATATCAATTTCAGAAAATCCTACTACAAATCAATTGGTTTATGATCAAGGGCTATGAGAAGACAGTTATTGCCCAATTAGCTGGCACTGAAACCTGTTAACCTATAACTTGCAACTGTTTATTGCACTGATTGAACTTGTGACATACCGAAATCCTGTTCCCACCGTTGATATCATCGTTGAATTAGTAGACCGCCCTCATCGACCCATTGTTTTGATTGAACGCCAAAATCCTCCCTTCGGCTGGGCAATTCCTGGTGGTTTTGTGGATTACGGTGAGTCAGTGGAAACGGCAGCTGTGCGGGAAGCCAAAGAAGAGATTAGCTTGTCGGTTGATTTGATAGAACAATTTCAGATGTATTCTGAACCCAACCGCGACCCACGGCAACATACCATCAGTGTAGTGTTTTTGGCAACGGCAAAAGGAGAACCTCAGGCTGCCGATGATGCCAAAAATCTGGGAATTTTTCACCCTTGGGATGTCCCAGCTAATCTCTGTTTCGATCATGAGAAGATTCTACAGGATTACTGGCGTTATCGGCATTATGGAATACGCCCTCACTTGTTATCTATCCATTAGGCAAAAGTAGCCGAAACAGTTATAGAGACTACGATGTAGAAACAAGTTGTGAACCTTCAAGCAAATGGTAGAAGGTCGAAAGCCCTCGCCAGAGGGTTTTCAAGCCAGGTTCGCCATCTCCACTACGAGCCAAAAATCCACCCAAGCGTGCAATCCAAATCAAAGCTTGATGAAGAGTAGGAGATTTTTTCGAGCGGTTTTTGGGTTGAAATTTACGTCGCAAGAGTTTCCATTCTTGCGGAGAGAAAACAACTTGGCAAGAAGCATCTGGATTAAGTCGAGCTTGATAAGTCAACCACATTAGTCGCCAAGCAATAATATTATAAGTAGCCCTAATCAATAATTCACTATTGCCACAGCGCTTTTGGGCAAATAACTCAAAGATATCAGCCTCACGATCTGCAACATGTATAAGCTTGACTTTTTCGGCTAGTCCTTCTTCAGCTCCTTTAACAGTCTTTAACCATCGATAGCTTTCTTTTTCTTGAATCGGTTTTTTCTTGCGTTCTTTTTTCTTTCCACTCCTGTCCTTTCTTGTCCAACTCTGCTGATGTAGCAGTCCCAATGGTTCTCCAGTGCTACTTACTGCGATACAACTATGAACTTTGATTCCTTGTTGAGAAGTCTGATTGATATATCCTAAACCTTTGGTTGCTTCATGTGTTGTATACTCCAAGTCTGTCGTATCTTGTATAGCCAGTACTACTCCTGCTTCTACAGACCTCCTGACTACACCTTCCCTGTGTGAAGCCAATATTTGTGTTTTTTTCACTTTCTCATTTGACCAAAATCTATAGATACTTTGGCTTTTGTTCGCATTACCACTTGCTTTCGGTACTGTTTCTCCTGGATGTTCGCTTAAGAGCAACAGTGTCTTTCTCAATCTTTTGGCATGGCGTATGTCCTGAAAAATTTTGGGTTTATTTCCTGGCTTATCCAATCTTTCATTTGTTCTTCTTCATCCCCTGATTGACTTTTTCTTCTGATACTCTCACAACATACGCCAAGCTGTCCACGAAGTGCGAACACCATTTTTCCGGTTGATTGAGGGGAGCTCTTGTTAAGTTGATACTACAACTGGGAAAGATTGGGCGGCGCAGCGGAGGTTGAAGCGCTCCCCTACGGTGTCTGACCACCTTGTAGAGTACTCTTGCTGGGGAGTGCTTCAACCCGCCCAATCTAGCGCAGCGCTTCCCAGTGGCGATCGCTCTGAGCTGAATTTAGCGATTGCCTACGGCACCAGCGTAGCTGATCGCACTCTTGGGAGACCCCTGTTAATCTAATAGACCTCTCCGAAAATACTCAATACGCCTATGTAACTGGCTTTCAGTCTTATAATCGCCAATTTCAATTAGAGCCAATTTCTACGCTAAAATAGGTACTTGAGCCAATTACTGTTAATAATTTCTCATTTTATTATCTATTTTTATTATTTTTATTCATCAATAATAGACATTCAATTAATTATGTTGGTAGTATTAATGCACCAATCCTTAATCTCACTAACCCGCAAATTATGCCAATTATCTGTTCATACTTTCTGGTATTTAATCGAAATCTCTCTTGAGCTACTCTAAATATCTTAACTAGACGAATTACATGTTCTACTATCACTCTTTCAACTGCTAGTTCTTGATTTTTCTTTTTTTGCTCTGCAGTTAATTCTCGCTTTTTCGGTTTTTTCTTAGGAGTTCTAATCGATGCTTCTCCCTCGTAAGCTTTATCTCCAGTAAACTTTTGATTTTCGTCAAAATTGTTTTGAGTTTCACGAAATAATTTAACGTCACTTTTAGGACCAGGTTGACCTGCTATTACATCAACAATATCCTTGCCATTAGGCAAAACAATTAATTGATTTTTTCGAGTATGATTTTTCTTCTTGCCTGAATAGTATTTTTTTTGTTCTTCATAGGCTCCAGGTCTTTCTATTGGCTGCTCACAGCTATCCACTATTAATTGATATTCCTGTAGTATTTCTTTGATGATTTCACTGTCACTTGAGTTTTTTTTTACTTGTTCAAGTAAGCTAGCCGGTAATAACTCTGCCAAAATAGGACACCAATAATTGAAGGTATCATTGGCGGTTGTTTCGCTGACTCCAAATTGAATTCCCAGTAATTGGAATGTTGTCAAATGTCGCAGATATGTTAAAGTAAGGAGGACTTGTTCTTCGAGAGAAAGTAGGGTCTTTCGACCCCCTCCAGCCGCAATAATTCTGACTTTTTTAGCCTCAGATGAGGCTAGCTTTTTATAATGTAGCTCTCTGGCTTTTTCTAGCAATTTTTCTAGCTGCTCATATTTCAGACCAAGTAAACGCTGTGCATCTTGCGGATGATTTTGAATATGCTCGAATAGAGAACTCATACAATCTTATAAAAAACACAATTAATATTATTAAAACACAAATTATTTATTTTTCGGAGAGGTCTAATGCGATCGCGAATCCAACTGGGATTAAAATTCTCGGTTTTGATATCGTTAAGTGATAGAGTGCGAAACCGTTCTTGACCACTCCGAAAATTGAGCAGCACCTGAACCCCAAAATCATCAGTTTCCACATATCCACCAGAATTAGCCAAGAAGCGAGGTAGCTCCGTTGAACCAAACCTCATCGCATGAGGATCTTGAATACCATTTTCCAGAGAAATGCCTTTAGCTTTTAAATACAGCACATTTCATCTTGGTGAGGTACACTCATGTAGGACAATATGCTTACCTCATAAGAGTGTTACTGTACCTCATATACCTGCAATCTGCTGTAACTGTTTTGAAATGGAAATCTTTTCGGGTATCAGCAACCTTTTTATGTTGTATACCTAGCTTGCTAATTGCTTTTTTCCGTCTCTTAGAACCCTTCTTTCTACGAGAAACTTTTCGTTGCGCTGACTTTAATTTTCCTTCAGCTTGGCGTAGATGTTTTGGTGCAGCAATCCGGTTATTATCTGAATCCACATAGAAGTCAATTAAGCCCACATCAATTCCAACAATATTATCCGGGTTGAAATCTGGTTTTGTTGTCGGTACTGTTTTCGCATCCAAGCTCAAAGTTACATAATATCCCTTAGCTTTCTTTGTGACAGATACCGTTTTGATTGCCCAACCATCAGGGAGCTGACGATGAACGATTACTTTCACCTCACCTATTTTAGACAACCTTATTTTATTGCCAACAAAATCATGTTGCTTGAATTGCGGATAAGTGAAAGTTTTATATTGTCCTACTCCTTTGAATCTTGGACGACCAGATTTCTTGACCTTAGAATCACCAGCCAACCATTTAGCAAAAGCTATTTCTACTCGCTTCGGTACTTCTTGCAGTACTTGCGAGTGAATGTTTTTGTACCAAGGGCGGTCTACTTTAAGCTGTTTGAGGCTAGCTTGTTGGCTAAACCGAGTCGGCTTTTCTTTTAATTCTGGAACATGACAAACAAGAGGACATCTATCAATAGAACACCGATTCTGTTCGTACCATTCAAATCTTTGCGCTAGTTCATAGTTGTACTGGCAACGCAACATATCCAACGTGTTATCAATAATTTCGCGTTGTTGCTTGGTCGGTTTAATTCGATATTGATATGCAATCTTCAGTTGTTTATCACCTCCTTGTTTATTCAGTGTTACTATATGAGTATATACCTTCGCTGTTTCTACGTTGCAGAAATACATCAATGGGCAGTCACGGACCCGGTTCGTGATTCATCCTAACACCTCCACTTCGTGGTAGCTGTAGGACTTCTCACGATTGAAAGTTAAAAAGGCAAGATGGAAAAGGCAATACTAGATCTTGGGAATGAATTCACTAAAATTTAATTGAGAAATCCTTTAGCCTGGATGGATAAAGCTAACTTGCGACCCAAGAGGCTAGCCTCTTGGGTCGTTGCATACTAATTAGAGTTACCGTAAGAGAGCCTACATAGCATAAAATCAGCAAATAACTTCTTGGATCAAAAGATCTTATGGAATGGCATGTAACGGATGCCCAAAGTTTGGCAATTATTGACCGCGAAATAGGTAAGCACGTCTTTTCAGCGGCGGAATACGAGATTGTTCGCCGAGTGATTTATGTGACTGCCGACTTTGAATATAAGTCTCTGATTCGTTTTTCTGAACGTTCCTTACAGGCTGGAGCGGCAGCTCTAGCAGCTCGCACCACAATTGTGGTGGATGTTCCCATGGTACAAGTGGGTATTACTCATCGCATTCAAGAAACCTTTGCGAATCCAGTCTATTGCAGTATGGATGCTCTAACACGACCCCAAAAAGAAAAGACACGAGCAGCTTGGGGTATCCAAACCTTGGCTAAACGCTATCCAGAAGGTATTTTTGTTGTCGGTCAATCCCAAACTGCTTTGACTACTCTGGTTGAATTAATCGAGACTGAAGAAATTAGACCAGCATTAGTAATTGGTACGCCTTCAGGATTTGTTGAAGTAGATGTTGCTAAAGATCGGCTAAAAGACTCTTTAATTCCTCATATTCGCATTGCAGGTCGTAAGGGTAGTGCTGTGGTAGCAGCAGCAATTATCAACGGGCTAGTAGACTTAGCTTGGCAAGCCTATGGACAGGATGGAAATGGCTTTGGTTAGGCATGGGGATTTCCATCCAAGATAAAAGACTCAACTTGCTTGTTTTACTCCCCCTGCTCCCAGAAATCTCTAACCACCGTAATTCCAGCCAGTACTTTCGAGTACAAGCTGGCTACCTTCCCGATGGATACCTGAACCAATTACTTCTCCAACAAAAACTGTGTGATCTCCTTCTTCTACAGTACTGACTAACTTGCACTCCACATAACCAAGGGAATCAGAAATAATGGGACAGCCGGTTGCTTCTCCCTCGTAAAATTCCACGTCCTCGAATTTATTGCCAACGCGACGCTTTGGCTTGAAAAACTTTGCTGCTAGGTCTTTTTGTTCACTGCCCAGGAAACTGATGGCAAATACGCCACTGTTTTTAATCATGGTGTGGGAGCCAGAATCTCGCTTCACGCAATTAACTATTAGTGGCGGCTTAAAAGAAGACTGCATCAACCAACTCATGGTAAAGCCATTGAGTTCTTCACCATCTTTGACCCCACAAATATAAAGACCGTGGGGAATTTTACGCAGCATTGTCTTCTTGGCTTGTTCGTCTAGCAAGGGTATACCTACCTATATTGTTCCATCATGCATTAGTCTAACAATCTGCAAAGGCATTCTAACTCTCCTTTCTTGAGATTACTTTATTACTTTCTGCGCCTAAAAATTTTTCTGGCTTGAGCTAAAATACCTTGACCCTGGAAATTATCCTTAAACTTTTTAAATTCACCGGCATCTAACCAAACGCCGTGGCAGGCTGGACATTTTTCATACCAGATACTGTATTGGTCCATGTCAACCATGCGAAACATTCTTGTACCACAACGGGGACAATCAACTTCTTTAGTTATTTGATCCAGTTGACTACCAATTTCTGGATCTCCAATATCCAGACTTTCAGAACCTTTAACAGCTTTGAGAGTTTCTGCCTCGAGGGAATCAAACCAAATACCTTTGCATTCAATACAGCGGTCTACTTCAATCCCTGCACAACTGAGTTGCTCTAAGCTGCTTCTACATTTTGGGCAATTTGTTGGATTCATAAAATGTTACGCCATGTTAAGTTTTAACAAAGGTAGTCTCACAGAGGATATATGGATAGTAAGGACTTAGCCCAATACATCGAAGCGACAGACAGCATTTCCCAACCCTGGCTGTTATTACAACTACGCTTACAAAAACTTAAAGAGCGAAGAGCAAACATGTCACCAGAAGCATATACCCAAGCTATAGCAGAGCTTTGTGAAGATTTGATGAAATTGGGTAAATGGTGGGTAGGTAGAGAAGCAGAGGTTTTTGGAACCCAAGACCAGTTTGACGATACGATTTGAATGACTCCTCTTTATTAATAAGAGAGAAAGCTAAGAGTGCGGGGTTTCGAGAATCATCATGCCCAAATCAAAAAAAACTGTTGTAGAAAGCAAAGTCACCCAAATGAATCTGAGTGACCCGCAATATTACTTCAACCGAGAACTGAGTTGGTTGGAGTTTAACTACCGGGTATTGCGTGAAGCTACTGACTCTCGAACACCTCTATTAGAACGTCTGAAATTCTTAGCCATTTTTAGCTCCAACCTTGATGAATTTTTCATGGTTCGTGTTGCTGGTTTGAAGCAACAGGTAGAGGCTCAGGTGAGTAAACTACCACCAGATGGACTAACCCCTACTCAACAACTAGATGGCATTAACCAACGGCTGCTGCCAATGGTAAAGGAACAACATCAACATTTTGAACAGGTGTTGCGTCCTCAACTAGTAGAAAATGGTATCCATATTCTGGATTACATGGACTTGAACCAGGAGCAGCGGACTTACCTAAGAAAGTACTTTGAGGAACAAATTTTTCCAGTTCTAACTCCCCTGGCAATTGATCCTAGCCATCCCTTTCCCTATATTTCCAACCTCAGCCTAAATCTGGCAGTGGTGGTAAAAGATCCAGAAAACGGAGAAGAGTTATTTGCACGGTTGAAAGTGCCTAAAGTTTTGCCTCGGTTTGCACCTTTACCTGAAGAGTTGAGACAGCGATATAAGGAACAAACAGCTATCTGGACAGGTGTGCCCCTCGAACAGGTAATTGCCCATAATTTGGAATCTCTGTTTCCAGGGATGAATATTCAAGAGTATCATCTGTTCCGGATTACTAGGAATGCTGATTTGGCAGTGGAGGAGGATGAAGCTGATGATCTATTGCTGGCGATTGAGCAGGAACTGCGTAAACGTAGGCTTGGTGGTTCGGTAGTACGGTTGGAAGTTCATTCATCAACACCAAATCCAATACGGGAAATGTTGATGCGGGAGCTAAGGCTTCAAGAAAGTGATGTCTACGAGATAGATGGTTTGCTCTCACTGATAGATTTAATGTCATTTATGGGATTAAATCTACCAGAACTCAAAGATTCAGCGTGGACACCTGTAGTACCTTCACGCTTGTTGTTATCTTCAGGTTCTGAGGAAGTAGAAGATATCTTTAGTGTGATTCGCAACCATGATTTGTTACTTCATCATCCTTATCAATCTTTTGGAGCAACAGTACAACGCTTTATTACCCAAGCAGCAAGTGATCCTGATGTCCTAGCTATTAAAATGACCCTCTACCGAACCTCTGGTGATTCACCGATCATTAAAGCTTTGATCTCAGCAGCAGAAAATGGTAAGCAGGTATCGGTATTGGTGGAACTTAAAGCCCGTTTTGATGAAGAAAACAATATTATCTGGGCACGGAAGCTAGAAAACTCTGGAGTACATGTAGTCTACGGTTTAGTAGGGTTGAAAACTCACACAAAAATTTTGCTCGTAGTGCGTCGAGAAGAAAGCCGTATTCGTCGGTATTTCCACATCGGTACTGGTAACTATAATCCTAAAACAGCTAGAATTTACACTGATTTGGGAGTTTTGAGCTGCCGTGAAGATTTGGGAGCAGATTTGACCGATTTGTTTAATTTTTTGACCGGTTACTCACGGCAGCGGTCTTATCGTAAGTTATTGGTAGCACCAGTAAATTTGCGCGATCGCATGACAGAGATGATTCGACGGGAAATTGAACATTGCCGCCAAGGTGCAACTGGTCGTATCGTTGCTAAAATGAATGCTTTGGTAGACCAAAAAATTATTGCTGCCCTTTACGAAGCTTCCCAAGCAGGAGTGCAAATTGACTTGATTGTGCGAGGAATTTGCTGTCTGCGTCCTGGTATTACTGGGGTCAGCGAAAATATTCGTGTTATCAGTATTGTCGGTCGCTTTTTAGAACATTCCCGAATTTACTACTTCCATAACCAAGGTGAAGAAGAGGTGTATTTCGGTAGTGCAGATTGGATGCCTCGTAACTTGGATCGGCGAGTAGAAGCGATCGTACCATTGGAAGATCTAGGAGTTATCAAAGACCTGCAAGAAATTTTGGGAGTGATGCTGGCAGATAATCGGCAAGCTTGGGATTTACAGCCAGATGGTCAATATATCCAACGCGAGCCAACTGAAGATACTCAAGAACAAAATGCCCAGAAACTCTTAATGGAAATGGTACAGGAATCGACTTAATTGGTTATTGGTTATTGACAGGTCTATTGACAATAACTTCAGGTATCGTAAAGTTTTAATAAACATATAGTCATTCATAGTCATTCATGTCATAATGTGGACATGAAGCTTTCAGAATATGCCAAAAAAGTAGGAGTGAGTTATAGAACCGCCTGGAGGTGGTGGAAACAAGGGACTAACTAAGGTTATCAACGGAGAAGAGCATAGCTGAATTAACATCTAATGGACAGTAATGTTACTAGCAGAAAGACACATTATTAAGAAAGGACATCGATTTTGGACCCAGATAGATAATTTATCTTGGCAGTCCAAAAATCTTTACAACTCAGCTAATTATATAATCCGTCAAAACTTACAAATGTCAATTAGTAGGAATACATGTGATTATTCAAGAAGAATCCTATACTAGTGCTTCTAACTTTTTCAATAATGATCCGCTCCCAGTTTATGGACAGATAACTGAAAAACCAGTTTTTTCAGGAAAAAGAATAAAGCGAGGTTTATATCGTACAGATGGAGGATTTCTCTGTCAATCCGATGTAATGGGTTCCTACAATATTTTACGAAAAGCATTCCCAAATGCGTTTACTCGCTATGGGATAGAGAGGTGCGTAGTTCACCCCAGGAGAATTAATCTCTCAAAGTGAAAGTGAAAGGAATTTCTGAAATGAAATTCAGTCTGTCTATATTTGACTATACTTTCACCAACTATGATAATAGACAACAGCTTATGATTAGCTATCTCAAGGGGACAGTAGCAAGCATCAACAAAAACTCTGGCAATCGGGTTACTCTAATTCTAGAAGTTAACCAAATTGGCTATGAGTTGCAAATTCCTCGGCGTCTGTTACAAGAGTTGCCAACTGCTTCAGAAGAAGTGGTACAAATCTTCTCCCATCTGCAAATTAGAGAAGAGCAACAGGTGCTATATGGCTTTGCTTCAGCTGCCGAGCGGGATTTGTTTCGTCAGTTAATTAGTGTCAGTGGTATTGGTACTCAACTAGCGATCGCACTTATTGATACCCTGGGATTACCAACTTTAGTACAAGCTATTGTTACAGGTAATATCCGCACCTTATCCAAAACTCCCGGTGTTGGTAATAAAACTGCTGAACGCATTGCCCTAGAACTGAAAACAAAACTAGCTGAATGGCGTCAGCTAGCTGAGGTGGAAACACCAGCTTCCTCAACTATGCCAACAACTGCACTGCAAGAAGATGTGGAGATTACCTTACTTGCTCTAGGATATGAAAATAATGAGATTGCCCAAGCACTAAACGCCATCAGTCAAGATGCTCTGGTGGTGAAGAGTACTAACGCTGAAGATTGGATTAGAAGTGCGATTGCTTGGTTGAGTCAGTAATCATCAAAAGGATTTTTCCGAACTTATCTGAGGATAAATAAATGCCTGATATTGTTGATATTGCAGTTAGTGCCGGTTCTTTCGAGACTCTAGTAACCGCTGTTAAGGCAGCCGGATTAGTGGAGACCCTGAAAAGTCCCGGTCCTTTTACTGTGTTTGCACCCAATGAAGATGCTTTTGCCAAACTCCCGCCGGGAACAATACAAACTCTAGTACAGAACATTCCCCAGTTAAGCAGAATTTTGAAGTATCATGTCGTCTCTGGCAAGTTAACAAAAGCTGATTTAGAAAAAGTGGATTCAGTTACCTCAGTTGAAGGTTCACCGATACGGATTGATACCTCTGATGGTTTTGAGGTAAAAAATGCCAGCGTTCTAGCCGCAGATATTGAAGCTGATAACGGTGTTATCCACGTTATTGACACAGTAATTTTGATGGGATAAGTGAAAAAAGGTGTGGGGAGCTGGGGAGATAAGAAGGCATCTCTCAATTTTCAATTCTCAATTCTCAATTTTCAATTCTCAATTTAGTCAATTGTAGGCAATCGCGATCGCATTTTTTGCCGTTATCAAGCTAATACCTGATCAGCAGTCATACTGAAACCTGAGAGCATCACCTGAGTGCTAAGCTCTTCACCCGTGGTGAATAAAAATCTTTGCTTTTGAGTTAAGATGACAATCCACTGACTCTCCGGCAAGACTAACCAAACTTCCTCACAGCCGGATTCTAAGTATTCATTGGCTTTGGCAAATACGTCTTCAGCTAAATCGGTAGGTGAGATAATCTCAGCAATTAGGGGGAAACTCTGAGGCAATACCTTAGGTTCACCTAATTGGGTCAGCAATTCTGGTGTGAGATAGGCTACATCTGGACGGCGTACCTGTTTATTCGTGCGACAGGGAGCTTCTGTATAAACGACTCCCCCCAATTCGCGCTCGTTCTTGTAATTCCTCCAATAAGCTGCTAATTCTGCTTGAATTCGACCATGCTTAAGTGTCATACCATTTTTCTCTATCAGCTCCCCATCCACCCATTCCATGCGAGCAGGGGGATTTTGCAGAAACTCTTCTAAACAAGAGGCTTCTGTTTGATTGGGGATAACTGTAGAGACTACCATTTTTTCTGTGCCTTGTTGTAACTCTTCTTTACTATGATGCCAAGATTATTAGGTAGAATGCGATCGCTATTTTGGTATCTATAGGTGACCAAAAATAAGCATTGTCCCTACTCTTGCCTTTTAAACAGAGAATTTTTCTCTTCCCTCAAACCTAAAACAAATACAATCACTAACCCAGCAACACCGACAGAACCAATAACTTCACCAGCAATTGGCTGTCCCAGCATAGCAGTAATTGCACCAGAGATAACGGAAACAACAGCTAGAGAAAATGCAAACACTTGCCATAACCTTCTTTCATTTCTTGCTTGTTTCTGAGCAAAAAGTCGAGCATCCACAAGTTTTTCTTGGATTTTATGCCGATGTTCTTGTTCTTTCTCCACAATAGCAACTATCCTGTCACCAGCATCTCCAACCAGATGATTATATTGAGCTAAAACTTCAGGGGCAGGAAGTGGATAAGCAAAATTACAATGCAGTCCTGATTCGATTTCTTGAAGGGTTGAAAACTCTTGATCTTCCTTCATAATTCGAGAACCTGCTTTCTGGCAAGAGTAAGAGCACATCTATTCACTTTAGCCGGGGGATGAATTAAGCTCATCATCATCTTCGATGTCATTATCATCTTCGATGTCATTATCATCTTCGATAGTGGGAAGTATCTCTTCGAGTACCTGAGAAATTATTTGCCTTTGTTCAGCATCATATTCCCAACGTTTGAGAAAGGCTTTGTAGTTACCTTCTCCGGTTAAAGCACTTTCTCTTAACTCAGAAGCAATTTTCTGTATCTGCTCCATCTCCACTTGTTCAATAAGATGAGTAGTACGCGATCGCACTTGCTCAGAACTTTGAGCCATGTCATCATCCTCATTACGACGATGGGTGAGTGCCATAGCAGCTGACATGACTAAGTTTTTCACCAAAAGTTCTGCCACAGTATCGGGTGATGATTGGAGAGCCTGAATGACTTCAGGGGAGGGATTATCTGCTAAAGTTCCTTCAGAGGTCAGGTAAGTGACAAAAAAACCTCTAGCACCGTTTTCAGTGTTAACTAATTGTGCGATCGCTTGCTCTATGTCTGGTGGTGAGAGTTCTCCTGCTGCCATTTGACTGATCAGGGATTGGGTAAGAGCGATCGCGTCTTCAAATGTTGCTGCTTCAGGAATATTCACAAGATTGTTTCTGTTAAAAATAAAGTGCTAAATCCTAAAATTGGGCTACCGTCGGTATAGTTGGGAAACTTTTTTACTCAAAACCTTGACGCTAAGTTGTATAATGTTTAACAAAAATTAGGAGGATTAATCACAATGAGTGAAGCTGATGGGGTTTTTTTCATTAACGCTCTCATTATCTTTGGACTGACAGTATCATTACTATACATTGTTAAACCTCAAACTTAAGGTAAGTAAGTAGGTAGACAGAAATAAAGTGAACTAGTTTGAAAATGTGAACATTTGTTAAAATTTTAGCTAATGAAGAATGACAAATGACACTCCTCAACAGTTAACTTTAATTGTGCCGACCTACTTGCTCAACAGAGATAAGAAGGACAAGGGGGACAAGAAAGTTTGTCAGTCAACAAGTCTAGTATCTGGTTCTAAACTGACTTAGTTCACAATATGAAGCGATCGCTAATTGGTCTCACTCTCTGCTCTGCTTTCCTCTCATCCTTGATACCTCAACCTGTTTTTGCTGCACCACCAAGAACTCCAGACAAAACAGTAGAATGTGAAATCTTAGTAGTTGGGGGTGGACTTGCTGGTTCTGCTGCTGCTTATGAAGGCTTACTGGCAGGACGAACTGTTTGTCTGACGGAGATTACCGATTGGGTAGGAGGACAAATTTCTGCTCAAGGAACCTCTGCACTTGATGAACGAGCTACCCAGCGAGAGCTACTATTTTATCCTCGCGGTTACCTAGAATTACGAGAACGCATTGAAGAGTACTACGATCAACTCAACCCTGGAGAATGCTGGGTGAGTGAATCCTGTTTTCTGCCTCGTGATGCTCATGCTATTTTGTTTGCTATTTTACAGGAGGCTGCTGAGGAGGGTGAAGGAACCCTCAGATGGTATCCTTCCACTGTAGTTAAGGAACTGGATGTAGTAGGAAGCAACTCAGGAGAAAATATTCAAAGTGCGATCGCAATTGAACACCAACCAGCTCCCGGCACACCTCCTCTCAACACCTTCCCCCTCTCTCAAACTATTGAAGATTGGTATCGCTACGAAGATTCCCCTCGCTTTGAGAAAACTATTCTGCGCTTCGTACCTAAACAGGGAAATACGGCTAATTGGTACGTGGTTGATGCCACTGAAACTGGGGAACTAATTGCTTTGGCTGATGTCCCGTACAACCTGGGTGTTGATCCGATATCCTACCTCAATCCTTCGGCTTCTAGTAGCACTCCCGATCCTTACTGCACCCAAGGCTTTACCTACACGTTTGCGATGGAAGCAACAGAGGAATCTCAAAACCACGAGATGCCCTCATTTTATCCTCAGTATGAACCTTACTACAGTTACGAATTGGAGCGACTGGCAGATTTTGGACTAGTGTTTACCTATAGAAGGATTTGGAGTCCAGAGTCCGGTGAACCCACTAAGTTTGGCGGTATCGGTTACACGACTCCCACACCAGGGGACATCTCCATGCAGAACTGGACTTGGGGTAATGACTTTCGTCCAGGAACTGCCCAAGATAACCTAGTCTACACTCGTGACCAATTGCAAGCCTCTGGGCAACTATCCCCCGGCGGCTGGCTGGGAGGCTTGCGAACAGAAAGTCTCCGGAAGGCAGAGGAAATCTCCCAAGGTTACTTCTACTGGTTGGTGGAGGGAACTACCGACTCCCAACTGGGAGATGGAGTTAAACAGCAGCATCCCAATTATCGCTACCTCTCCGGTTTAGATTCTCCCATGGGAACAGTACATGGATTGTCCAAGTATCCCTACATGCGGGAAGGAAGACGGATTATTGGCAGACCTAGCTATGGTTATTCCCAAGGCTTTACTGTATCAGAAGTGGATATTTCTCGCCGGGACTACCGGGATGAATATTATCAACAAACCCTCTCCCCAGATACCTATCGCCGTCTTTGGGCAGTATTAGCTGGACGAGAAGCTGTTTCTGTATTGAGTGGTAAACTACCACCAGAAGAAGTCTCTAGGCGCACTCGCTCCACAATCTATCCTGATTCTGTAGGTATTGGTCATTATGCCATTGACTTCCACCCTTGTATGAACCTGACTCCTCCAGAAGCTCCTGGTAATACTGAGCGGCAAGGGGAACGCCGGGGACAAGGAGCAGCTTATCCCTTCCAAATCCCACTCCGGGCAATGATTCCCCAGAAAGTTGATAATATGTTAGTCGCTGGTAAAAGTATTGCCACGAGTCACATTGCTGCAGCTGCCTATAGAGTACATTCCTTTGAATGGTCATCGGGTGCAGCCGCTGGTACAGCAGCTGCTTTTGCTCTAGAAACAGGGATTGCACCTCACCAACTAATCAATGAAATTCCACCCCAAAACCCGAAACTGCAACTACTGCGACGGCGGTTGGAAGAAAATGGTAATCCTACTGCTTTTCCTAATACCTCAATTTTTAATGAAGATTGGGAGGGTTGGCGATAAGGCAGATGGCAGAAGGAAAAGAAGCTCAGGGGGTGACAAGCGGGCTGAAGTGCTTAGCTATCGTGCTTTTAGCCCATTCATTCAGTAAAAGAAGGCTTAAGCGAAACCGGGTGTTTGAAAGGCGGATTTGGTATGAAACATTGTAGAGACGTTGTATGCAACGTCTCTATAGGGTTTCGTGGTTTCCCCAAAATGGGGTTCCCTAACCCGGATTTGGTATTATTCCACTGTCACAGACTTAGCCAAATTCCTCGGCTGATCAACATCTAAGCCTCGCCTTGCGGCAATGTGATAAGCCAAAATCTGTAGGGGAATTACTGCAAGAATTGGTGAAAGTAACTCCTCCACTTTGGGAACTGATAACAAATCATCAAAAGTTTCCGCCACCTCTTGCTCATTCATCGGCGTTACCCCAATCAAACGGGCATCCCTCGCTTTTGCTTCCTGGGCATTGGACAATACCTTTTCATAGACACTACCAGGCATTGCGATCGCTACCACCGGTACTTTAGCATCTAATAGGGCAATTGGCCCGTGTTTCATTTCTCCTGCTGGGTAGCCTTCAGCATGAATATAGCTGATTTCCTTGAGCTTTAGTGCTCCCTCTAGGGCAATGGGAAAGTTAATTCCCCTGCCTAAAAAGATAAAATCTTGAGTTTCAGCAAACTCATGAGCTAATTCCTCAATATGGTGATCCTGCTTTTCTAGTAACTGCTCAATTTCTGCTGGTAGTTGCCGCAAGCCAGCGATAATTTCCTGAATACGTGACATTGTCAAAGTTTGACGCCGAGCTGCCAAATCTAACGCCAAGCAGTAAAATACTACCAGCTGGGTGACAAAAGTTTTAGTAGCAGCAACACCGACTTCAATACCTGCATGAGTTTCAATAACTTGAGATATCATTTGACCAAGAGTGCTTTCTGGTCGATTGGTAATCCCTAGGAGTCGTGGCTGATATTCCGGCTCCAAGCCTTCACGACGACGTTTTTCCATATCCAATGCTGCTAGAGTATCAGCTGTTTCCCCAGATTGAGTTACCCCAATCGTTAGGGTGTTTTTGGTTAAGGGTGTAGGTGCATAGCGAAACTCTGAAGCATACTGCACCATTGTGGGAATGCCCGCTAATTGCTCTAATAGATATTTTCCTATCAAGCTAGCGTGCCAACTAGTACCGCAGGCAAGAATCTGAATATGTTCTAGGTTTTCGTAGAGGGAGTCTGGTATTCCCAACTGAATTGGTGATTGGTGATGGGAAATTGGATGCTGGGAACCGGCAACTTCTCGCTCCTCTTCTGTACTAACAGGATACCAATTACTGTTGAAATAAGTATCTAAACAAGTCCTCACCACCCCTGGTTGCTCGTAAATTTCCTTGAGCATGAAATGTCGGAATCCCTGTTTTTCAACTTGCCCAGGAGTTAAGCTGAGAGTGCGGGGCATCTTTTTGAGGCGAGCCCCTTCAAAGTTGTAGATTTCAACACCTAGAGGTGTCAGTCGTGCCAGTTCTCCATTTTCCAGGGACAACACTGCACTGGTATGGGGTACTAGAGCTGGGGTATCAGAGGCACAGAAAAATTCCCCTTGACCAAAGCCTATGGTTAAGGGAGCCTGTTGTCTGACTACAATTAGTTCATCAGTATAGTCAGCACAAATAACTGCCAGAGCAAATGCTCCCTCTAGCCGATTTACCGCCTTGAGCACTGCCTCTAATAGAGGAGTTTCGTGCTGGAAGTAGGGAGTAGGAGAGTTTGGCAAATATTCAGCAATTAGGTTAGGAATTACTTCTGTATCTGTCTCAGAGAGGAATTTGTGTCCTTGCTGCTTCAACTCCTCTCGTAACTCTCGGTAGTTTTCAATAATCCCATTCTGCACCACTGCCACTCGTTGTGCTGAGTCTAGGTGGGGGTGAGCGTTTGTATTCTTCTGGCTTACCATGGGTTGCCCACCGAGTATGTCCAATGCCAATTGGTGCTGGGTTTTCAATGCCATCGAGCTTTTCTCGTAAATTGTGGAGTTTGCCCTTGGCTCGAACACAGTGGAGTTCTCCTTCCCAAACAGTAGCGACTCCAGCAGAATCATAACCCCGGTACTCTAGTTTCTCCAACCCTCCGATCAAGATCTCTGTAGCCACTTGGGGACCAATATAGCCAACAATTCCACACATTTAATCGCTCACTCCTCTTGTTGACACGATGTTCAACATCTTAACTTCATGGTGAAGAGGTGGGGGTAGACAACTATAAACTTTCAAAAAACAAAGCAGGAGGTAGAAGGCAGAAGGTAAGAGGAAAAGAAAAAAGTAGGACTTTACGCACTCAACTGCCATGCTCAGGTGATAGTTAAGCATCTGAGCCGTCTGGGAGATCCTTCGCTATCGCTCAGGATGACAGAATTCCGTTACAGTGCGTAAGTCCTAAAAAGTTTCTTTACGCCTTGATTAAAAAAGAGGGGGCCATTTGCTCCCTCTTTTGGCTACCTCTAAAGGCATTGCTCAATGTGCTAACTTTGAACACACCTAATAATTAGTATAGGTGTTCTAGTAAGCTAGACCCATACTGCGAGTAGTTTCACCTCCTAAATAAACTCGGACACTCAAGAAATCTGTAGGGACAGGCAGTTTCGCAACGCTTGCAACCGATACAGTCTTCTGTGCGAGGTGATGCAGCAATCTGTTGTGCTTTGCAGCCATCCCAGGGTACCATCTCCAGTACGTCTAGAGGGCAAGCTCGAACGCATTGTGTGCAGCCAATGCAGGTGTCATAAATTTTGACGCTATGAGACATTGAATAACGACTCCAAACTAGAGTTGTCCACTATTAAGTGAGACTTTTATGATCAAGGCCTAGTTTACCGCAGGGCTTTCATTCTCTTAAGCAAAAGGCTACATAACTTTAAATTCTGTAATACCTGAACAACTTATCTGTTTGCCATCCTAGATTTCGTAGTGCTTTTCCTTTCCCCTGTACCCCTGCACCCCTACTCCCTAGTCTTTGCTTCAGCAGAACGTGGTGTCAGCAGCAGGATTTCTATCCCTAATTCATCTATTTTCTTACTTGTTTGGATATCAAACTTTTCTTGAACAATAGACTGAAACATAGGAGATGACTTTAAGTGAACCAGCCATAAACGGGATTTTGTTGATGGTAAGCTGCTAAGCCAATCTTCTACTTCTGGCTTCTCATCAGACCCCGCTAGTGTATCCTTAATCTCAATGGTTGCAGAACCATGATAGTAATGATTTAATGCTACAGGAATCCTCTGACCAATAGACCAAACGATCACATCCCCTGGTTGTTCATTCATGGTGATTGTTTGCACTAAACCGCGCCAATTCTCACGATCCAACACTGTGTAGTAACGCTTAATGCCCCCACTGACTGCAATGGCATAAATGAGTGCAACCACAAGCGCTCCAAAACGTAATCGCTTCCATATTCCCATCCACCCTGCTGCTAACAGCAGGCAAATGTATGGAGCAATAAACAACAGATAACGATTTACCCAGAGGGAGCGAGAAACTTGGGAAACTAGAAAGAGTGGGACTAAAGGTAATAACGCCCAGGCAGCAACCCAACCAAGCTTTGGTGAGCGTCTGAGATTGAGAAGGGCAACACCCATTAGGTATGCCAACATGACAGAATAGGCATTGTAAAACCAGTAAATGGCGTTGGAGTTAGCTCGACCAAATGACCAAGCAGTAAAGCGACTTGGCTGTAAGATCACATCGAAGATACCAGGGTTTTTGGCTCCACCAATATCAGGTGCTGATGTACCAGGTACTTTAACTCCTCCCATAAATTTTGCTGAGCTGAGTGCCACACCAATTACCCACGGCAGCCATAAAATACCGATTAGCAATAGTCCCATGCCAAAAGTTAGTAATACACGGCGTTGCTGACGAAATTTCCAACCAAACAACACCATATCTGGCAGTAACAGGAGCAAATTTAGCGGAGTCGTGATGATTGCTAAGAATCTCATACCAGCCCATCCAAATATTAAGGGGGTGGTGGGAGATTCCAGTGCGTAGGTAAGGATAAGGCTTCCACCGACACCGATAAAAGTACTCAAGGTGTACATCCGCACTTCTTGTGCATGATGAATAAATAGGGGCGAGAGTGCTACTATTAGGGCAGCAATCAAGCCTGTTGATTCTCCTAGCAGACGACGACCAAGTTGATAGGTGAGAAAGACAGTACCTAAGCCAAAAAGTACACCCAATCCCCTCAACCAGGCATCACCATTGCCAAATATTATCCAGACACGTAGAAGAGCGTGATAGAGGATCCGAGAACCCAACAAACCAGATAGATCTTCATCTAGGCTCTTAGCACGATGAATACTAAGTAGTTCATCTACCCAGAGACTTTCTGTACCGAGTTGGTAGAGATACAATCCACTAGCTAAGAGTAAGATTAAGGTAATAGGAATCCATTGCTTGAACCAACCTGCTCTAGTTGGAGTTTCAGCTAATCCCTGTATTTTGGATTTCATGAATCACCAAAGTAATGAGTGAAGGCAAAATTATTAATTCTTAAAATCTACTTCCGCAGTCCATAAACAATTCCCCCTAGCAACCCCTGAATAATCACAATTCCGTAAGCTAGCCAAGCGAATGCAACAGTTTCGGGTCTGGAAGTACCATACCCGTAAATCCCAAAAAAGAACACAAAAGCATTCTCACGGATACCGATCGCATTGATCGACACAGGTAGTACCATGATTAAGGTGACTAAGGGGATGATTAAAAATAAATTTTGTAAGGGAACTGATAAATCCAAGGCCTTGGCAATGAGATAATAATGAGCAATTACACTGATTTGCACCATTAGTGATAATCCTAACGCGATCGCTAAAGCATCTTTACGGTTCCCAAAAGCTAGGAAAGCTTTGATGATATTAATAAGCTTTTGCTGTAACTTTTGCCACAAGGGTAGTTTGATTTTAGGTTTGAGCTGGGCAAGCTTCTCAGAAGGAATGAAGATCATTCCAGTGAGTAGAAACACAATTGCAGCAGCTAGCAGCACTGATGGATAAAGTAACGGCAGGGGTGCAATTAGTTTCTGGGAAAGCAACAGTGCTCCAACGGCAAACAGTATCAAACCCAGTAAACCAAGAAAACGATCTACAAACACTGTAGCTACAGCGATTGATTTGTTTCTCTCTAACCGCCAGACATCGAAAGCTCTAATAGCATCTCCACCAATGGTTGAGGGCAAAAAATTACTGAAGAAAATGCTTACCAGATAAGACTTAAACAAAAAAGGGATCGTAGCATCTACTCCCTGAGCTTTGAGGAGTACTCGCCAGCGATGAGACCTAATGTAGTAACTTATTGAATAGATCAACCATGCTGCTATTAGCAGAGGGATGTTGGCGGAGCGCAGAGCCAGGAAAATTTCAGGCAGATTTGTTTTCCGCAATGCCCAACAAAGTAGCATTATGGAAAAGCAGCATTTAATTGCTGTGAAAATCAATCGCTTCTTGTCAGCCATCGTTTTTTCGATTTCCCTGGTAGTGACGGCAAGTCTATCTATCAATATACGGAGAACACAAAGTCTTTCCGGGTAAAGGTTAAGGTGAGATTGCAGATTGGGCACTGGTTATTGGTATCAACTCCTATCATAGGTTGCGATCGCATCGCAGCTAAACCCTAAACCCTAAAACCGAATAGAGTTATCTAAGTAAAAAAATGACTATAGCCACACAACCCCTAACTCTGGAGCAGTTCTTAAAACTCCCAGAAACCAAACCCGCCTCAGAGTTTATTAAGACAAAGATTGTTCAAAAACCCATGCCACAAGGAAAGCATAGCCGATTGCAGTTTAAATTCTGCGCGGTTGTTAACGAAGTAGCCGAACCACAGAAAATTGCAATGGCATTTCCAGAGCTACGCTGCTCGTTTGGAGGAGACTCGGTTATCCCGGATATTTCAGTGTTTCGGTGGGAAAGAATTCCGGTTAGTCCTTCAGGGAGAATTGCCAATCGCTTTGAGATTCATCCCGATTGGTCTATTGAAATCTTATCTCCAGATCAAAGTCAAACCAAAGTATTGGAGAGATTGCTGTACTGTTCTGAGCATGGTACAGAGTTAGGGTGGTTAATTGAGCCAAAAGATGAGAGTATTTTGGTTGTATTCCCAGAGCAACGAGTAAAATTACTCAGGGGAACGGCTCAGTTACCTATCCTTAGGGGGATTGCGTTAGAGTTAACAGTTGAACAGGTTTTTAGTTGGTTAAAGCTCTAAGAACCTTATTTATAGCACTACGCATTTTGGTTAGGACATTTAGGAAACTCACCACTCCAGACACAGAGAAACACAGAGAAAAAATGTTGTCCTAATTCCCCACTTCCCTAATTCCCTATCTCCCCATAACTTGATTTTATGTGAGGAATGAAACAGCCCTGCTTCAGTCAGGGGCTGTAATAATTCCAAGTCATCTTACTGCGACGGTAGTGGTTTTGCTCCCATAGTCGTGGTTGGTTGGGATTAGGATTAGGTTCAGGATTGGAGTAAATATGTAGGGCTTGCTGCAAAAGTGTGGAAACTATACCAAACAAAACTTTCAAGCATTTTATACCTTGCCAGGTGCAAGGTTTTTGTATCTTTTGGCTCAAAAACCTTGCACCGTAAGTCAAAAATCCCTAATACCTACCACCTCTTTCCCTTACCTACCACCTGCCACCTACCACCTACCACCTATTCAAACCCGAAAATTACGACTTATTCAGCAAGCCCTATGTAGCTGATTGCCATTGAGAACAATTAATTCCTCCCGCCAATCCCCAGATACATCAGCTACGTAGAGCCGATCCGCTTTTTCCCGAAAGCGGTGGAGAAATTTTCCACTCACTGGATCAAAAATAGCTACATCCCCCGATGTGTGACGCTCTTTTGCAGCAGCTAATTGTTTCGATTTCCCTGTCCAATCAATAGTAAAGATAACTTCCACACCGCTGGCAGTCCAACCAAGGGGTGCAACCTTATCCATTTCATAATCAGCGATAAGCTGACCCTTAGCATCAAACACAAAGGGTTTCTGGTGTTTTTTGTAACGGCTGCGACACCAAATCTCCAATCCCGGTAGATTGGGGTCAAAGTCGCCAACAGCAGCATTTTGGGGTTCTTGATGTTCGTAGTGGGTTGACCAGATTAAGCGATCGCGATTATAGAGGAAAATGCGATTGTCACCACTTTCTTCTAAGGCTACTACTTCTAATCCTGGAATGTCTGGACGTACATCAGCAACCAAGAGGGAATCGATATGACCCTTGAGGGGAATTTTGAACAACATTTCTCCGTCGGGTGCAATGATTGTCCCTCCCAAAACCTCTTCTTTGCCATCTCCATCCAAATCCGCTACCCTGGCTCCATTATGAGCATTAGCAAGGAAATCATCTCGTGTCCATAAAGGTTTGATTTCTCCTTTAAGCAAGTTTTCGATAGAATAGGCTGCCAAATAACGACCCTTACGATATCCTTCAGCGTTAGTCGCCTGAAGCAGTAAATCTCGGTCCCCTTGACTGCGGAAATTAGCAACTACGAGGTGTTCCCAACGCTCTGTACCTGGTGGAGACTCTATAGTAATACTCTGCTTGCTCTGTCCGGTGTCTCCTTGAACAATATGGAGAGTATTGTCTTGGGTTAAAAACAGAACCTCCGTTTTGAGATCCCCATCCACGTCAGCTGCTTGGACACCGGGAGCCTGGTTTCCTGGCAATCCCTGATTTTCTGACTTCTCACTCAGCTGGATGTTGATTTGCTTGCTCCACAGTTCTTCACCAGAATGACTGTAAGCTGCAATATAACCTGGCTTCGTAATGATAAAGTCTTTAAGAGTATCATCATTAATGTCTGCTGCCATCAATCCACCAAGGCGGCGATCGCTAGGGGCAGGTTTGAGTTCAATAGTATTAGCTTTTTTTGCCTGGGATTGCCCTACACATCCCCAGTTTAGAAAACTAGAAAATATCAATAATAAAAATACTTGTAATTGAACTTGCCTCTGCATAATGGGACTTGGGGTAGAACGAGATCCTGTCTAGGTGAAAACCTAATCTTTGGAGATGTCTGATGCTTAAACGTTCACCTAATCACAGGCTTATAATTGAGTGGACAATAGCAACAACAACAGGTGTGCTAATTGCTCTTGCGTCATTGTTCGTAGTAACTGAAAATGATGCTCCTAAAGTAAGGTTATTCTTGTTCATGATTATGCCGTTTTGGCTAGCGATCGCACAAGGGGTTGTTCTGCGACGTTACATCTCTAACGCTTGCTCATGGATTATGGCGACTATATTGGGAGTCTGCGCTGCCATACCAACCATAGTTATTGTCTATTTTGCCACAACCTGGATATCGTATAATCGAGCTGCATATACGCCGAGTCCAAATACCCAATTACCCATGACGTGGGAAGCATCTATTATTGCAACTCTAGTCGGTGGTGTAGTGTTAGCTCTCTTCCAATCGTTAGTTCTCTGTAGGTATAACACTCGGATAGGCTGGTGGATTGCTCTCAATAGTATAGTCTGGGCGGCATCCTCTAGTTGGATCATTGAGGTAACTGTACATTTTTTGAATAGAGGATTGGATAACTGGAGAAAACCTTATGGCTACGACTACGATCTAACTCAAGAGATGTGGATAACACTGATGATTTTAATTACTCTCATCGTTAGTGCTATCAGAGGTAGTATGCTCGTCTGGTTGTTCAAGTCCCCTATTGATGATCAAGGAATGAGGGACTAAAAACACGGGTTTGAGGCGTTTTTATTCTATGCTCTAGAGCAATGGACAAGCTTGAGCAACGGGAACAAATCCCGATTCTTTTACCATCGCTTGACCCTTACCTGTTAAGAGCAAATTCATGTAAGCTCTCCCAGCTTGTTCTTGAGCATCATTCTCCCCTGGAAAATCCTTGATAATTACAAATAAGTTTCGAGTTAAGGGATACTCTCCACTTTTAAACGCGGCGAAATTAATCTCATTGCGCTGCTGGGGACAAGACTCTAGGGGAACTAAGTCCCCTTGATAGGGCGCAATTGGAGCTTTTCCTGGAAGTCCCAAAGGTAAGGGACGAATACCACATTGAGGGACAAGTGCTGGTGCTGAAGCGTAGTAAATCCCACCTGGATCCTGGCTAACTTTACTAACTCCTGTAGTTGTCGAATTAACCAGTTGGACAATTTCGGTATTGAGTGGTTGTCCCGCTAACACAGCATCGGTAAAAAATCGCACCGTTCCGCCTTGAGCAGGTTCCCGGGAGTAGGGAGTAATCGGCAAATCAGGACCTCCTACTTCTTGCCAGTTACGAATTTTTCCAGTATAGATATCTTTAAGCTGGGTCAAGGTTAAGCTTGGAACCTTTAGTTGAGGATTTACCCCAACTGCGATCGCATCAATTGCTACTGACTTCTGAATCAGTTCATAGCCCTGCTGTCTAGCTTCTGCTAAGTTCTTGTCTTGCAGATGGGTAGAGGACAAGCTGAAAGCAAAATAGCCACCCAATACTTGTTCAATTCCTTCGACTGAACCACTATATTTAGGTGGATTAACCTGAAAATTGGGCAAAGCCGTCTTGATTGTTTCGTGAAAGGGTTGAGCAATAGGAACCCAAGTTGTACTTCCTCCATAATTAAACAGTTGTCCTGGAGGAGTTTTAATCTTTAATTTTGTCCGACTATCCCCCAAGGAACAGATGGGATGTTTCCACCATAACCAACCGCCGATGGCTGAGAAGCAAATCGCCCCTCCCAAAAGTCCCATTAGCATTAGTTTACTGATTGGCTTTTTCCCTGGGGGTGAAGCATTGAGGGTTTTATCCTCATTCGTCAACTGTTGTGGAGCAACCTGCTGAGGTAAAATTTCTTGAGCTTCAGCTAAAACAGGAGATTTAACCGACTCAACTGATTTAACATCAGGCTCTGCCAAAAAATCGTTCCACTTTATCGGTAGAATGGTCGGATTTTGGCAAATTACAGGTAATAAACTGGCACCGGGAAACCTTCTCTCAATATCCGATAAGTCATGTAGCTTTTCCCTGGCTTCTCGCACTGAAGTATAGAGGGATTTACCACTGGCAAAGGATGTGAGAAAGTATCTCAAAAATTCCTGAGCAAACTGATCCGGTACTGGTTCCCGCATGACAATCATCTGTGGGATATTCAGTCGCTGCAACTCACTAGCTAATCCTAAACCATCACAGGAATTAAAAATTGCCAGTTGTAAGCCCTTGCGGATAGCACGCTTTAGGGTGTGCTTCAACTCGCTAATGGCTAGCTTTTCAGTTTGATTGATATAAATATAACCGCAATCCCCATCACCTTGGCTATAACTATGTCCTGCAAAGAAAAGAAGATCCCACTCTTCACTCCACAGAGTTTCAAATTCTTGACGTTGCGGTTCAACAAGAAAGCGGACATCAGCCTGAGGTAACTTTTCCAGTAAACCCCTGTCTTGAGCAATATTAATTCCCTGGCTATTACCTAAAATCGCCAAAATTCTGACTTGATTTTTCGGTTTAACTTTAGTTCCTATATCGTGTTCTGTGGGACTAATTGCCACAGCTGCATTGGGAAAATTATCAAAAAAGTCCCATGTCTCCCAGGGTAATTTCCGCAAATCATGTTCATTGGTGCGGATAATGACACGAATTTCTTCGTCTTCGTCTAACTCTCTGAGTAATTGGTATTCGATAGGACGAAACTCTTTAGCATTAAGCCAATGATTAATACTGCCTTTTAGGGTTTCAAATAAGACTTGGCATTCGTCAGCAGAAACAGGAGCCGGTGATTCTGTTTCATCCTCAAGAATAACCGGACGTCTGAAGGCAGTTTCTAAACAGCGATAGGTTTTTTGCCAATTATTATAGTTTGCAGAAATGTGCACATTGGTGGGTAAACTGCCACGAGTTCGGATTTGACGATGGGGAGAACCATCGTTATCAATTTCTAGGGTAATCTGAAACCCTTGGCTAAAATCTCCATGTTCTAAATTAAGCTTAACGACCTTACCCATAGTTATGTTACAGAAAACTCAGTTTGAATTACAAACTCCTCTGTGACACTCTCGTCACCTAACACCACTTTAACGGTAAATCTTTCGACCGGTTGATCAATAAACTGAAAGAGTTTAGTTTGAATACAATTATCCCTGTTTCCGGCTTGAGTTTCTAGAAAAGCTTCTCCTGTTTCATCCAGTACAATTAACGTAACTCTTTCAGGTAATGGGGCATTACTGGTTAAGGAACAAACTTTGACACGAATGCGAATGTTTTGTTGATCGTTTTTATTCAGGTCAAGTATAAGTCCTAGACTGTGGTCTTGCAGTTGGATTTTCTTCCCCTGCTTAACCGTCATCGGATTAGCATTTCTGAATGCTAGACTGACTTCGGGTGTACCCAGTAAAGCTTCAACAGTTTGCCAACCCTCTGCCACAATATTATCAAACCATCGATTTAAGTTAACCAGAGATAGTGATTCACCTTCCGGTTGCAGACACTTGAGCAAATTACTCAGAGATTGGAGTTGGCTGAGGGATAACTCTTCGGTGGTTACTGTTGGAGTAAAACCGAGTAACGTGGCTTCTGTGAGGGATTCATTAATCCCTACCGCAACATAGCCAATTCGCTCTTCCCAAACTTCTGCTGGAATGTAAACAAAGTTTGTATCCGAGAATACAGGACGGCACTCTAATTTAACCCATTGACCTTGGCTTTTAACCTTTAAATCGGCAATATTGGCTAAAGACTGCATTAATGGATCCCAGCTATCACTTGCTGTTAAGTCTGTCTCTATTCCGTGGCGCTTGAGATAGTCGTTAACTGCATAAACGGCTAGGGTATTTAAATAAACCTGTTGGGCATTGACAAAATTGAATGGGGTGGATTGATTTTGACGAAACTGTTTGGCTGTTTGATGAACTTGCCAACCTAGCTTAATTTTGTCCATTGAGAGTTTATTGATCTGAATCATCGCTTTTTATCTTTATTTATACTTACGCGCAGTTTTGAACATACTGTCTAATTTTTGGAGCCAGCCGTTGAATAGAACGCCAATAAAAACTACTCAAGGTTGTCATCGGAATTCCCAAGTCTTGAGAAATTTGTTTCCAGCTTTTACCCTGAATACGTTTCGCTAAAAAGATTTTTTGGAAGCTGGCGTTAGGATTTTTATTGATCACCTCTTGTTTAAATATTTCATCAGGGTCACGTTCTATATAGTGCATGATTATTTCAAATGTCGTGGGAGCAGTTTCTATTGTTCCCAGATTATCTATTTGCTCGATAGCAATTGGTTTATCTTGGGTAATTTGGTAAGAGGCGATGATTTCTATGAATATTTTACTCAGTCTAAAGTTGACCCAGTTCATAAACTTACCCTTTCCTCGTTCAGGGTCATATAAGTCAATTTTCTGGAAAACATAAAGTAATGTTCGATTGACAGCATCATCATAAATTACCTTATAAAAATCATTAGCAAGTTCGCCTCGATGGGGACGGATAAGTCTAGCCGAAAGTTGAATCGCATTAACGAGTTCAGTTAAGAGATATTGGCGTTGTTGTGTTTGAGCTGAATATTGTTTTACTTCTAGGGCTAGTTGTTTGAGACGATTGTCGGTGAGTATTTCTTTAAATGCTTCCCGCATCCGTTGAGTTGCCCATTGTCTTGAGGGCTGATTTTTTTGGTTGTAGTTGTCAATATTCGAGTAGAGAATACAGAAAAGTTGCTGCCGTGCTGCTTGGTAAATATCTTGACAAGCAGGGGATAGGGATTGATCTTTGAGCGGACGGCAAATAGGACGAGATCGCAGGATCAGCTCAACCAGTTCAGTAAGGCTTTCGTCTCTGTCTATACCTCCTGGTTCAGTTTGTTGTACCTCAGAAATTTTCTTCAACAGTTCATTAGACATACATCTATTGATCAGTAATAGTGATTAGTAATAGCTTCACCGTTCATCCGATCACTCTGGCTGAGAGGGAAGATTTTACGCAATATGTCAGTTTTTGTTACAAATCTTTATATTAATGAATTTCCCATGAAGACCATTATTTCTTGTGTTAATTTTTCCTTAGCCCTAAACGTTTACCTATCTTTCTCAAGATAACTAGATCTGCTTCCTCTAAACCGATTGTCCCATAACAGCACCCCATAAACCAAAAACATGGTTCCGGCAGTAACCAAGAATGCCAGTAAGTAAGGCATAAATGCCAGCCAAGAGCGTAGAAAGAAACCAATGACAATCGTGAGACTTCCTGCCAGTATGGTTCTTAAATAGCTCCAGTTAAAACCCTGAACCTGCAAAACTAGGTAAACTTGCACAATCCGCAGCAAATTTACTCCTAAAATACTGATGCCTGTTGCTATTGCTGCTCCCAGCATTCCCCAT